>NZ_CP107929.1:0-1200000 GCF_036017915.1 Micromonospora sp. NBC_00421 | reverse complement strand
TGTTGACGGCAGCCCAGAACGGCAGTGCCGACATCCTCAACCTGGACATCGTCGACATCCCCGAGTTCGCCGCGCAGAAGCTGATCACCCCGATCCGGCTGACCGACCCGAACTTCCTGACGTCGGTGAAGGATCTCCACCAGGTCGCCGACGCCCCGAACAGCTACTGGGCCGCGCCGCTGAACACCGATGTCGGCATGTTGTTCTGGCGCAATCCCGCGGCCGAGCAGCCCGACAAGGTGACGTTGTCGCTCGTGCTCGACACCTTCGCCACCGCCGGTAAGCGCTCGTTCGTCGGCCAGCTAAGTCCCAACTCGTCGAACTACAACGAGGGTTTCCTGGTCAACGTCCTGGAGCACGCCATGTCCGTGGACCCTGAACTGCTGAGCGCGAACGGCGAGATCCTGTTCGAGCTGAAGCCCTGGCAGAAGGCGCTGCAACCGTTGCGGGCGGCCATCGAGGCCAAGAAGGTCACGCTCTCCAGCGACGAGAACGCGAGCCTGAACACGTTCGTGCAGGCCAGACCGACGTTCATGCGTAACTGGCCGGTGAAGTACCGCGAACTCCAGCAGCGTAAGGACCCCGACCTGTTGGCCGGAAAGATCCAGGTGGACCCGCTGAGGCCCGGGGTGCTCGGCGGCCAGAGCCTCGCACTCGTGCGCACCTGCCCCCACCCCGACCACGCCCTCCGGTTCATCAACTTCATGACCGGCGCAGCAGCCCAGAAGATCCTCGCCGGGCACGGCTTCGCCCCGACCTTGGCCGACGCGTACAACGACAGGAACCTCCAGGCGGTCATCCCACACCTGGAAGCACTACGGGGTGCGGTGGAGAATGCCCGGCCCCGGCCGATGCACCCCGAATACCGCGCGTTCGCCGAGGTCTTCGTCGACCACACCAACCAGATGCTGACCGGTGAGTCCGACCTGACCTCGGAGTTCATCGCCGCCATGAAGGCGGCACTCGAATAACCGGAGACGGGGTGAAGGAGGATCCATGAAGGTCGAGCCGTGGCAGGTGCCGATCCTGGTGATGGCCGGCATCATCCTGGCGGAGTTGGTGATCAGGGTGATCCCGCGCCGTTGGACGGCGCACCTGGCCAAGCAGCAGGTCCGCACCGTGGCGCTCGGCGGGCTGGCGGTCCTGATCATCGTCGTCGGGGTGTTGGCGCTCGGCCCGGACCTGGCCGACCAGCTCGCCAGCGTGGCAGCGGCAGTCGCCGGGCTGGTCGCACTCTGGCTGACCTACCGGTCGTACCAGTTGCAGACCGCCGCGAGCCCCGACGCTCCGACCAATGTCGGGCCGGCCGACCCGGAGGCCGCGAGCACCGGCAGTCAGCCGACCGCGCGGTAAGGGGCTGTTGCGTCGGCGGGTCGGTGGGCACGCCGAGCCTCACCCGAGACGGCACCGGTTGCCAGCGGATCCCTGCGGCGCTAGGTTGATCCTCTATCGACGAACGTCTACATAGGTGCCGGGAGCCGCATGTCCACGTCTGTCACTCGCCGCACCGTCCTGGCCGGCGGCGCCGGCGCCGCTGTCGGCCTGGCACTGCCCGGCCCTGCCGCCCACGCCGACGGCCACCGTCCCACCGGTGTGAGCTTCACCCTCGACGCGCGGACGCTCGACGGCGGCGAACAGGTCACCTCGGTCACCCTCGACACCGGCCGGCTCGGGCCGATCGACCCCGCCGGGCTCCACCCCGGCACGTTCACCGTGCACGCCAAGGCCACCAGCCCGATCCCGATCGCTCCCGGCGATCTGATCTTCAGCGAGTACGACCTGGACCGCACGGTGACCGCAGCCCGGCTCGACCGGCACGGAAACATCGTGCTCGACCTGAGCCATGCCGAAGGTCAACTCGGCGGTGGCACCCTCGGCTACATCGTGAGCAGGGGCCGCAACGTCCGGCTGGACCTCGTCTACACCATCAGGCAGAACATCCCGCTCGTCCGGCGTCACGGCCCACCGGTCACCATCACCGGCTTCGCGCAGGGGCGGCTGTCGAACCCCGAGGTGGACGCCTTCAGCCACCACGTCTCGGGCTCGGGCCTGAAGTACCGGTTGTACTCCCCGAAGCGGTCCCCCCGCCGCGGTCGGCTGCCGCTGATCCTCTGGCTGCACGGTGCCGGCGAGGGCGCCTCACTGCCCGACGACTACTACGACAACGAGACCACGCTGCGCGCCAACCGCGGCGCGTTGGGCTTCGCCACCCCGGAGGCGCAACGGATCTTCTCCGACGCGTACGTCGTCGCTCCCCAGAGCACCTCCTACTGGATGGAGGACGGTCCCCGGTTCGCCCCGCTGATCCGCGAGATCGTCGAGGACCTCGTCCACCGCGAGCGCGTCGACCCCGACCGGATCTACGTGGCCGGGTGCAGCAACGGCGGCTACATGTCCCTGGAGATGACCGTCGCCTGCCCCGACCTGTTCGCCGCGTCGGTGCCGGTCTGCGGCGTCGTCGAGCCACTCGGCGGAGAGGGCCCGCCGCTGATCACCGACGCGGAGCTGGCGAAGATCCACACCCCGACCTGGCTGGTCACCTCACGCGACGACGACACCGTGCCGCCCGAGACCAACACGGTCCACGCCCACCACCTCATCCCGGGATCACTGATAACCCTGTACGACCACGTCGTCTGGGACGGCTACCGGTTCCCCGGTCACTGGTCCTGGATCTACGTGGCCCGCAACGACCCGAGCCTCGACGGCACCCGCATCTGGCAGTGGATGGCCCGCCGCCACCGGTGATCCGCCGCCTCCGCGCATGCCGGCCGGCTGCTGCCGTCCGGCACGCCCATCGGGTCGAAGCCGGGCCGTCCACCCGCAGGTGCACGGGGGTGCCGCCCCCCGCACGGTGATCAACCCTCGACGGAGACGTGCTGCCGGCAATCTTGCTTCATTTATATACAGGCATCTATTCTTTGACCGCCCATCGACCGCCCCATCCAGGCAGTCGAGTATCGTCGAATCGCTTCGACAACCCAGCGTGACGGTTGGTTCGAAGACAGGAGATGCTCGTGAAGTCCACACTGAGAAAGGTCCAGTTCGCCTTGCTCTCCGGCGTACTGGCGCTGGCCGGATCCACAGCCGTGCTGGCGAGTTCCGCATCGGCTGACAGCATGGCCCCACTGAACGCCACCCAACTCGTCGCCGACATGGGGGCGGGCTGGAATCTGGGGAACGCCCTGGAGGCCAACGCCAACGGGATCCCCAGCGAGACGGCCTGGGGCAACCCGGTCGTGACGCAGGCCTTCATCGACCGGGTGAAGGCGGCGGGATTCAAGACGATCCGCATCCCGGTCTCCTACCTGGGAAACATCGGGTCCGCCCCCAACTACACGATCAGCTCCGCCTGGCTGAACCGGATCAAGGAAATCGTCGACTACGCCTACGGTCGCGGTCTGTATGTGCTGATCAACATGCATGGCGACGGCTACAAGACCATCACCGGCTCGTGGTTGATCTGCGACTCGTCCAACCAGACGACGATCAGGGACAAGTACCAGAAGGTCTGGCAGCAGATCGCGACCAGGTTCCAGAGCTACGGCGAGCACCTCATCCTCGAGTCCATGAACGAGGAGTTCGACGGACAGTACGGCAATCCCACCCAACCGTGCTACTCGAACATCAACGCCTACAACCAGATCTTCGTGGACACGGTCCGCCGGACCGGCGGGAACAACACCTCCCGCTGGCTGCTCGTCCCCGGCTGGAACACCAACATCGACTACACCGTGGGCAACTACGGCTTCGTGCTGCCGACGGACCAGTACCGGTCGACGTCCGTTCCCGCCAACGAGCAGCGGCTCATGATCTCCGTGCACTACTACGACCCCTGGGACTTCGCCGGCGAGGAGAACGGCACCATCACGCAGTGGGGGCCGGCCGCCACCAATCCGGCACGGAAGTCGACCTGGGGCCAGCAGGACTTCATGGACGCGCAGCTGAAGAAGGTACGCGACACCTTCGTCTCGCGTGGCTACCCGGTCTTCGTCGGTGAATACGGTTCGGTCGACAAGACGGCCGCCGACTCGACGAACAACCGTTACCGCGCGGACTACGCGCGCACCCTGGTGTCCACCGCCAAGAAGTACGGGGCGGCCACCGCCTACTGGGACAACGGCTACAACGGGGCGTACGGGTTCGGGCTGTTCAACCGCAGCAACGCCACGGTCACCCAGCAGGGCATCATCGACGCCATCATGAGCGGCGTCGGCAGCACCACCCCGACGACGCCGCCGACCACCACCCCACCGACCAGCACCCCACCGACGACCACCCCGGCACCGACCACCGCCGCGCCGACGACCACGCCGCCGTCGGGCGGGCGGTCCTGTTCGGCGTCGTACACGGTGACCGGCCAGTGGCAGGGCGGCTTCCAGGCCGAGGTACGGGTGACCGCCGGCAGCTCGGCGATCAGCGGTTGGACGGCGACCTGGACCTTCGCGAACGGACAACAGGTGACGCAGGCGTGGGGCGCGACGGTCACCGCCAGCGGCGCGACGGTCACCGCCCGAAACGTCGGTTACAACGGTGCGATCAGTGCCGGCGGGAGCACGACCTTCGGCTTCCTGGGATCGGCGAGCGGCACCAACGGCGTACCGTCGTTGTCCTGCGCGGCGAGCTGAGCCGGCCGTGACCGCGCGGGCCGGGTGTCACGGACGCCCGGCCCGCGCGGTCACGGCGGGCCGACCGCACCAGACGACCGACGCCGCGCCGGCTCTCCCCACGGCGGTGGTGGGAAGGGCCCGGCGCGGCGCACAGGCGTCACATGTAGAGGGTGTTGGGCTCCAGTCCGCACAGCACCCTGCCGTACAGCTCGGTGTTGACGTCGGGGACGACGAGGCCGTGCAGCGCGGCGGAGGTGATGTCCCGCACGATGCGCTGGATCGGGACGTCGGTGTAGATGGAGGTGCCGCCGCTGGCCATCTGGAAGATGTCGGCGACCTCCTTGGCCAGTCGCGCCGCTTCGCCCTGGTCGGCGCGTACCCGGACCCGCTCCTCGACCGTCCACGCCTCGCCGCTGAACGCCTTGTGGTCGACGACCTCGGCGATCCGCCGGGCGTGGAACACCGCCTGGTCGATCTTGTGGGTGGCGGAGCCGACCCGTAGGTGGGTCAGCGGGGCCTCGGCCTGGCTCGGGTAGTCGGTGTAGATGATCTTCCGGTCGGGCAACCGGTCGAAGAAGGTGTCCCGGGCCGCCTTCGCCAGCCCGGCCAGCATGCCGACCCCGGAGACCGCGGCGACCAGCGTGGCCGGAGTGGAGTAGATCGGGATGTTCCGGTTGGTCGCCGACAGCGTGTCCGGGCCCAGCGCGGCACCCAGCGGGATGACCCGCTCGGCGGGGAGGAAGACGTTCGTGGCCACCGTCGTGATGCTGCCCGAGCCGCGCAGCCCGGTGGTGTGCCAGTCGTCGACGAGCTCCATGTCGGACATCGGCACCATGGTCATGACCGGCTCCGGCTCGGCGCCGTCGCGCAGAATGACCGCCGCCGCCTCCATCCAGTGCGCGTGGTGCGCGCCACTGACGAAGGGCCACCGGCCGTTGAGGATGTAGCCGCCCTCGACCGGGACCATCGTGCCCTTGGGGGCGTTGGTGCCACAGACCCGCACGTCCGGAATCGAGAACACCTCGTCCTGCACCTCGTCGGGAAACATGCAGACCAGGTACGTGGGAATCCAGTTCACCATCGCGACCCAGCCCACGGAGCCGTCGATGCGGCCCAGCGCCGTGCCGACCTCGACAAGCGTCGCGCCGTCGCACTCGTAGCCGCCGTAGCGCTTGGGCACCCGCATCCGGAAGATGCCGGCCTCGGCCATCGCCTCGACCGTCGCCTCGTGCAGGCGGCGGTTCTCCTCCGACCAGGCCACGTGCTCCCGCAGCACCGGCTCGGCCTTGGCGACGCGGCTGAGGATCTCCTCGCGCGTGGGGGTTTCGGTAATCGTCACCAGTTCCTCCTTGGGCAGGCTCTCCGCCTCGTGGACCTTGTCCATCCCACGGTCGCACCCGTCAGCGCGCGGGCACTTCTTCCGTGTTGCGCCCGTGCCCTTCGCCCCGCCGGCGCGGTCGCCGCCGCACGGCAGGCGAGGTCGGCGACCCGGGTCAGGACGGCAGGCGCATGGTGCGCAGGAAGATCGGCAGCAGCCAGGGCCGCCGGCCGCCCACCCGCACCGCGCCACCGAGGACCGCGCGTACCCGGGGCACCCGACCGAACAGCATCAGCGTGAAGGTGGCCGGATCGAAGGAGAGCCGGACGTCGGGACGGCGCTTCGTCGGTGCCACCGTCACCCGGCCGTCGATCAGCGCCATGGTCACCTCGGGACCGAAGCGGTGCCGGAAGTTCACCGAGATCGGTCCGGGATGCGCCGGGCCGTCCCGGTCCAGCAGCCGGCCGTAGCCACGGCGGGTCATGCCGATCATGAACAGGTCGACGAAGAGCGCGGCGTCGGCGGGGTCGACGGCCCAACGTCGGCCGAGTGCCCGGGCGATGTCCCAGGCGTGCAGGTTCAGCTCGTTGAGCAGGTGGGCCAGCAGCCCGGCGACCGGCAGCCGGGCCCCGCCCAGCCAGGACACCTCGTGCTCCGGTCCGGCGTCGTCGGCCGCCCGCAGCACCTCCTCGACGTCGGCGCGCAACCTTTCGGCCAGCACCGGCAGCCGCCGCTCGGTGAAGTGCCGCAGCACCTCGGCGTTCATCACCGAGATCGTGTCGACGGTGGTGCGCCGGCGCAGCTCGAGCAGATCGGGCACCGGCAGGTCGGGTGGGGCGCTCCGGACCAGGGCCAGCCCCATCGCGGCGACACTGCACAGGTGGGCCATGGTGTCCGCCACCGTCCAGTGCGCGGTGGCGGGCCGATCCGGCGGGGCCTCGCCGACGAGGTCGAGCAGCCGCCCGAGGACGACGGGCACGGAGGTACGGACGCGACGCCACTGGTACGGAGTGACCGACATGAGTCCACCATGGAGGAGACGGGCACGCGGGCACTTGTTCGAGGTTGCCGTCCTGCCCGACGCACAGGGCAATCCGGAAGAAGGCAACGGGGGGTTCCGTCTCCACAATCCATCCATGACTGACACCGAAACAGTGCGCGCGGTCCAGCTCACCGCGCACGCCTATCCGCGCTCGCGCGGGCGGATCGTCCTGGGCGGCGTCGCGGCGGGAATCCTGCTGGCGGTGCTGTGGTCGTACGAGTTCGTCGACCACGTGATCGGCGACAACGTCGCCAACACCCTGCTGGGCCACGATGCGAAGGCCACCGCCATCGGTGGCACCGTCGCGGGTCTGGTCTTCGCGTTCGTCTCGGGCCTGGCCGGCACGTTCACGGCGTGCAACATCGCGATGGCCGCCGCGGTCGGCCCGATGAGCCAGGCCAGCGACGCCGATGCGACCCGGGCCGGGCTGCGTGTGCTGCTGCGGCCGGTCGGCTGGCTCACCGTCGGGATGGTGGCGGTCGCCGCGACGTACGGCTTCGTGGGCGTGCTGCTCGGCGACCGGCTGCCACAGTTGTCCACCGACACCGTCGGCGGGCTGCCGGTGCGCCTGGTCCAGTCGATGGTCGTCTTCGGCGTGATCGGGCTCGCCTTCGTCTACCTCGGTCTGGCCGCGCTCGGCACGCTGCCCGACTCGTTCGCGCGTCGCCCGGTCGCCCGGGTGGTGGTGCTCGGCGCGCTGGTCGGCGGGTTCCTCATCGGCCGGCCGTACCCGCTGTTCAACAAGCTCTTCCACTGGGCGGTGGAGACCGGCAACCCGCTGTACGGGGCGGGCGCGTTCGTGCTCCAGTCGCTCGGCAACATCGCCATCGTCACCGCGTTGTTCGCCCTGGTCATCGTGGCCACCCGGGGCCGGTTCGTGCGATGGCTCGCGGCCAGCCCGACCCGTACCGCCGCGGTGACCGGGGCACTGCTGATCGCGTTGGGTGTCTTCATGGTCGTGTACTGGGACGTGCGGCTGCCCGCGATGTTCGGCTACGGCTGGTTCCCCACCATGCCGTACAACGGATAGGACGGTGGTCGTGCCGGCGGGCGCGGCCCCGCGCCCGCCGGACCGGGGCGGGTCAGGCCGAGCCCACGTATCCGCCGACCTTGATTCGCTGCGCGGTCTCGGTGTAGGCCACCGGGTCCTCCGGCAGTCGGGTGCCGAGCCCGTCGACGTAGCGGTTGAACATGCAGAACGCGGCGGCGATCAGCACCGTGTCGTGGATCTCCAGGTCGGTCGCGCCCTCGGCGCGTGCCGCGTCGACAAGCGCGGTGCTCACCTGGCGCCCGCCGGACTGGACCGCGGCGGCGATCCGCAGCAGGCCGCGCAGCTTCGCGGAGACCTCGGCCGTGTCCGGGTCCGTCCGGACCTGGACCACCAACGGCATGCCGCCGTCGAGCTGGGCGGCGGCGAATGCCGAGTGCGACGAGCAGCAGAACGTGCAGTCGTTCAGCCCGGAGACGTACGCCGCGATCAGCTCCCGCTCGCCGGCGCCGAGAGTGGGGTGCGGGGCGTGCAGCAGCGCCTCGGCCAGGGCGTTGAGCGCCTTGGCGGTCTCCGGTCGGTAGTGCATGAGCCCGCTGATCCCCGGGTACTGCGTCTCGTCCAGACCCAGATCGATGTGTGCCACGTGTCTCTCCTCGGCGTGACAGGCCGCGGCCGGCGGCGACGCGGTCCTGCTGCGCATGCTGCCGGCCCGGCGGCCCGTCCGCTTCTTCGACAGTGCCCATCGCGGCCCGACGCTTCGGGTCGCGGGCTCTTCGAGAATGCCGTCCGCGAGGCCGGCACCTGGGCCGACACCTACGGTGACGAGCAGGGCACGGATGCGTATTGCCGCTGCGTAAGGGCCGCTGCCACGATCGGCACCATGGTCGACACGACGCACATAC
This sequence comes from Micromonospora sp. NBC_00421, assembly GCF_036017915.1. NCBI lineage: Bacteria > Bacillati > Actinomycetota > Actinomycetes > Micromonosporales > Micromonosporaceae > Micromonospora > Micromonospora sp. NBC_00421. Next base: position 1,191,137 of record NZ_CP107929.1, on the reverse strand, counting down.
GGCAGGAGGCCCGGACGCAGGCCGGGCCCATGGTGGACCGACTCCGTCAACTCGTGCACGCCGAATCCCCGCCCGGGGCGGTGCGGCACCTGCACGCCTGCGCCGACCTGTTGGAGAGCTGGATCAGCCCGCTGCTGGGCCGGCCCGCCGTGCGGGTCGTGCGCGACGGGCTGCCGCACCTGCTCTGGCAGGCCGAGGACCAGCGGGTGCTGCTGCTGGGGCACTACGACACGGTGTGGCCGGAGGGCACCACGCGGGACTGGCCCTTCGCGCTCGCCGACCACATCGCCACCGGGCCCGGGGTGTGCGACATGAAGTCGGGCATCGTGCAGCTGGTCACCGCGCTGTCGCTGCTACCCGACACCTCCCGGGTGGGGGTGCTGCTGACCTGCGACGAGGAGAGCGGGTCTCCGACGTCCCGGCCGCTGATCGAGCAGCAGGCCCGGCGGTCGCGGGCGGTGCTGGTGGGCGAGCCGGCCACGGAGACCGGCGCGCTCAAGGTCGCCCGCAAGGGCGGTTCGAGGTACGACATCACCGTCCGCGGCCGGGCAGCGCACGCGGGCGTGGAGCCGCACCGGGGGGTGAACGCTGCCGTCGAGCTGGCCCACCAGGTCCTGGCCGTACGGGCGTTCGCCGCCGAGGGCACCAGCGTCACGCCGACGGTGCTCAGCGCCGGCAGCATCAGCAACCAGGTGCCCGAGTCGGCGACGTTCTGCGTCGACGTGCGCGCCTGGACGAGGGAGGAGCTCGACCGGGTGGACCGGCTGATCCACGCGCTGACCCCCCACCTGGCCGAGGCCGCTCTCGTGGTGGGCGGCGGGATCAACCGCTACCCGTTGCAGGAGGCGGTGGCCATGCCGCTGCTGGAGATCGCCCGGCGGGCCGGCCACGAGCTGGGCCTGCCGCCGCTGGAGGCCGCGCACGCCGCCGGCGCGTCCGACGCGAACTTCACCGGGTCACTGGGCGTGGCCACGCTGGACGGCCTGGGCGGGGTGGGCGGCGGGTCGCACGCCCGCAGCGAGTGGGTGGACGTGAGCCAGTTGCCCGACCGCGCCGCCCTGCTCGCCGCGACGATCGTCGGCGTCCTCGCCCGGCAGCGGCGGGGTCCGGTCGGCGCGGCCCGAGGCGTTCCCGCGCGCCTATGAGGCGCGTCGTTGCTGGCCACGGGCCGATCAGCCGTCCATAATGGTGTGTCATGACCCTCACCACGCCCCCGGCCGCCCCACCGCCCCGTTTCGGGGTGGAGGAGGAGTTCCTCGTCGTCGACGCCGTCACCCGGGCCCCGGTGCCCCGGGCCGCCGAGGTCGTGGCGGCGGCGTCCGCGTCGCTCGGGGAGCGGGTGTCGGGCGAGATCACCGAACTGCAACTGGAGACCCGGACCCACGCCTGCGGCACCCTCGGCGAGCTGACCGACCAGCTCGGCGAGGCCCGCAAGGTCGTCGCGGACTGCGCGCGGGCGGCCGGGCTGCGGGTGGTCGCCACCGGCACGGCCCCCGTCGCGGGGGCGGTGCCGCCGCCGATGACCGTCGGCCCGCGGCAGACCCTCGGCAACGAGATGTACCGGGGCCTGCACGACGAGCTGGCGTTGTGCGCGCTGCACGTGCACGTGGAAATGCCCGACCGGCAGCGTGCGGTGCTGGTCGGCAACCACCTGCGGCCGTACCTCCCACTGCTGCTGACCCTGACCGCGAACTCGCCTTACTGGGACGGCCGCGACTCCGGGTACGCGAGCTGGCGCACCACGGTCTGGGGCCGGTGGCCGGTGGCCGGGCCGCCGCCGGTGTTCGACTCGGCGGAGCACTACGACCAGGTGGTACGGCAACTGCTCGACGTCGGCGCGCTCGTCGACCGGGCCACCATCTTCTGGGACGTACGCCCCTCGGAGCGGTACCCGACCCTGGAGGTCCGGGTCGCCGACTCCGCCACCACCGCCGAGGACGCGGCGCGGTACGCGGCACTGGTGCGGGCGCTGGTGGTGCACCTGTCGGCCGCGGTGGCCGCCGGCGAACCCACCCCGCACGTCACCGGTGAGCTGCTGCGGGCGGCCTACTGGCGGGCAGCCCGCGACGGCCTGGACGGCGAGGGCCTGGACCCGCGCACGGGCAGGCTGCGGCCGACGACCGAACTGGTCCGCGACCTGCTGGCCACGGTCGAGCCGGCGCTACGCGCCCACAGCGACCACGACCCCGTCGGACAGTGGCTGGAGCGGCTCGGCGTCGACGGCACCGGGGCGCGCCGCCAGCGGGCCGTCGTCCGCGACGGCGGCACGCTCGCCGACGTCGTCGACGACCTCGCGGAGCGGACGGCGGGCTGACTGTTCGCGGGCGGCGATCTGGGCAATCACGCACAACCGGCGGCGGGTGGCGTGGGTGATGCTGGAGGGGCCCCGACCTGCCGATGGAGGCCCCCCGTGAACCAGATCGCGACCACCCCGTTCCAGCTGCAACGGCTGGATCCCACGTCGATGAGCCGCACCGCCCGGGACTTCGCCGACCGGATGGCGGCCCGCCGGTCGGTGCGGCACTTCTCGGCCGAGCCGGTGCCGCTGGAGGTCGTCGAGGAGGCCGTCCGGGCCGCCGCGACGGCCCCCAGCGGCGCCAACCTGCAACCCTGGCGCTTCGTGGTGGTGACCGACGCCGACCGCAAGCGGCGGCTGCGCGAGGCCGCCGAGGCCGAGGAGGTCGAGTTCTACACGCGCCGTGCCTCGCAGGAGTGGCTGGAGGCGGTGGCCCCGATGGGCACCGACTGGCAGAAGCCGTTCCTGGAGACCGCCCCCGTGGTCATCGTGGTGTTCGAGGTGCACCAGGGGCCGCACACCCCGAAGCCCTACTACGTCAAGGAGTCGGTGGGTATCGCCGTCGGGGTGCTGATAACCGCCCTGCACCTGTCCGGGCTCGCCACCCTCACCCACACGCCCAGCCCGATGCGGTTCCTCAACGACATCTGCGAGCGTCCGGGCGAGGAGCGCGCCTGCCTGGTGATACCGGTCGGCTACCCGGCCGAGGGGGTCACCGTCCCGCAGCTGACCCGCAAGAAGTTGTCGGAGGTCATGGTCCTCCGGTAGGACCTCACCGCCCCAGGTCCGCGGTGAAGAAGTCACGCAGGGGCTGCACGTGCCGGTCCTGCCGACGCCACTCGGCCAGCAGGTCCTCCAGCAGGTGCAGCTCCTCGACCAGTTCCCCGCCCCGGTAGCGGCGCACCACGGGGTGGATGAAGGCGCTCTCGGCAGCCCGGTCGGGCTGCGGATGCCGCTCGATGGCGAACACGTCGGAGTAGCTGTCACGGCCCCAGCGCAGCGAGAACGTGTAGTAGTGGCTCTCGCCGCCGAACCGGGCGACCGCGTGGTCCTCGGGCAGGTCGTGGTAGTGGCGCACCACCCCGGCGCCGGCGTCGACGACGAGGGCGTCGCAGAGGAACTCGAACTGGGTCCACAGCGCCGAGCTCCAGTTGACCCGGTCCAGCACCACCTCGGTGAGCGCCTCGGCGTCCGCCGCGACCTTCTCGTACGCCAGCGGCGCGCCGTCGTACCGCTCGCGCAGCAGGGCGGCGAGGGTACGCAGGTTGTAGCGAAACCCGTCGATGAAGGCCGACGAGGCCTTCTTGAAGTCCCGGTCCTGGGCCAGCGTGCCGGCGAAGTAGAGCCCGTCGACGTCGACCGACTGCCAGTCGGGGCGGGTGGCGGGCAGCCGCCCGCTGGGCACCATGCCGGGGCGGCAGTCGTCGGCGAAGATCGAGGTGTCCATGGCGAAGCCGGTGCAGCGCAGCACCGACTCGTACTCCATCACGGCCGTCTCGCCGTCGGCGTGGGTGTAGGTCAGGCGCACCTCGTACCTGTCCCCCACCGGGCGGATCTCGTCGACGACGCAGTCGAGCACGGAGTGCAGGGTCTTGAACTGGTAGCTGTCCAGGACCGCGCCGTGGTGGCCGCGTACGTCGCCGGGGTGCTTGGTGTTCCAGGCCAGCCGCAGGGGGCGCGGGCTGGCCAGGTGGATCATGGCGGCGTGCCCGAGGATCGCCGAGGCGGTCTCGAACGCGGAGTTGCCCTTACCGAGGATGAGGACCCGCTGGTCGGCGTAGTCGGCCGGGTCGGTGCTCATGTCCTCGTAGCCGATCGCGTGCTCGATGCCGCGTACGTCGGGGATGTGGGGCCTGCCCCAGCCGGCCGCCACCACCACGCAGTCGGCGTGCAGCAGCCGCCCGCCGGCGCGGACGAGGAAGCCGTCCTCGGTCCTGGACACCCGCTCGACCGTCGTGTCGTAGCGGACGGCGAGCCCGTGGTGGCGGGCGAAGTCGCCGAGGTAGCGGACCATGTCGTCGGCGGAGGGGAAGTATTCCCGGCTGTAGTCGGCGAACGGCAGGTCGGCCGGGGTGTGCAGCAGCGAGTTCCAGTCCCAGCGCAGCCGGATCTCCGGATCGGTGCTCGTGGTGTGCACCTTGTTCAGGGAGATCAGCTTGCGGTGGCGGGGGAACCGGCGGAAGAACTCGCCGGGCTCGGCCGCGCGCTCCAGCGTCAGGTAGTCGCTGCCGGCCTGCTGGAGGTAGTAGCTCAGCTGGAGGCCGGCCGGACCACCGCCGATGATCAGATAACGATGGTGCTCGGTGCCCGCTGGCAAGTCGGTCATGGATGCTCCCGCGTCGAGTACCCATGACCATTGTAGATAAATGCACTTAAGTCAATACATATCCGGGTTGGATGGTGCAGCCGAAGAGCCGAACTGGGCCGGCGGTCCCGCCCCCGCCGGGCGGGCGGGGACGGGCCGACACACGGCGACGGTTCAGGCGGGCTGGGTCGCCGGCTCGCGGTGACCGCTGACCTTCGCCGCCGGCATCGGGCCGCCCTTGGCGGTGCCGGTCATCTCGTCGCCGTCGATCGTCACGTCGAAGGCCAGGTCCATCCGCATCGGCTTCTTGATCGACTGGTACCAGGACAGCTGGTTACCCTCCAGCCGGAGGTCGTTCAGGGTGAGCGTCTCCTTCTCACCACGGGAGATGCCCTGCAGGACACCGTCCTTGCTGAACAGCTCCAACTCGGTGCGGCGGACGCCGAACGGGGTGGCGACGGCCACCTTCCAGAAACCCTCGACAGACACGGCGGCTTCCTCTCTTCCCGGAACCCGGGCGGGGGCGGTCCCTGCGGACGACGCCCGGGCGGCGCCTCGGGCAGCGCCGCCACCCACGCTAGCCATCGCGGCCACGACAGTTAGTCGCCATATTGCCGTCTTGCACCGGACGGGTGGACACAGCGGATCAACGCGAACGAGATCGACCAATAGGGATCCGGCGCGGCAAATCGTCCGCTATACGCGAACTAAACCGCTTTCATGCTGCGAAAACGTCGGGAGCAATGTGAAAGAAGCGCGCCCCGGCGCCACCGTCGCACGATGAACCTGGCCCGATCCGGTCGCCGAACATCCACCCTTCCCGCCGCTACAGGAGGAAACCAGGCACGCCAGAAAGCAGCTTCGCCGCACGGACCGAAGTGGCTGGAGAACGCCCTCCTCCGGCCGCACCGTCGGCCGCGAGGCCCACGACGTCAGGTGCCACTTCCCATCCCTTACCGCGCAGCACCCCGGGGCCGCCCGTGGAACACCGCCGCGGTGATGCCGTCTGTCCTGTTCACGCCATCGGCTTTGGCAGAAGCCGATGGCTCTGTTGTAAGGAGACCGTACCGTGCTGGGTCAACGCGCACGCTCGCTCAGTCCCGGAATAGTCGCGATTCTACTCGTGGCCTCGCTCTTTTTCATCATCGACAGCCGCGTGTCCGTCGCCGGTGCCGATGAGACCGCCACACGATACCGCTTCACCGAGCAGCCGATCGCCTACCCGGACGGCTACGACCAGCTACCCAAGAAGACAAGTCGCGACGTCAACCGGTCTTACCACAAGATCCGCGCCTGGGTCTCGTCGGTCGGCGCGAGCATCGCCGTCAACGACCTCACCGGTCACGGCCGCGCCAACAGCCTGTGCTTCGTGGACGTGCGCACCGACAAGGTGGTCGTGACCTACGCGCCCACCGCGCCGAAGGAGGACCAGTTCGCGCCGTTCATCCTCGATCCGGCGCCGCTGCCGATCGACGACACGATGGCGCCGATGGGCTGCGTGCCGGGTGACTACAACCTCGACGGCCGGATGGACCTCATGGTCACCTTCTGGGGCCGGGTGCCGATCCTGTTCCTGCACAAGGCCAGCGCCACCACGGTGTCCAACGCGACGTACCAGCGCCAGGAGCTGCTGCCGCAGAGCTCGCCCGACGGCCTCTACCACGGGCCCAAGTGGCACACCAACGCCACGCTGGTCAGCGACCTCGACGGCGACGGCCGGCCGGACGTGGTGATCGGCAACTACTTCCCCGAGTCCGACGTGCTCAACACCAGGGGCCAGGACAACGTCGAGATGAACGAGACGCTGTCCAGCGCCACAAACGGTGGTGGCAGCCACGTCCTGCGCTGGCTGTCGGCGACCTCGGGCGACGCCCCCTCGGTGACCTTCGTGCCGGAGCGCGCAGCGATCCCGTTCGTCGCGTCGACCGGCTGGACGCTGGGCCTCAACGCCGCCGACCTCACCGGCCGGGGCCTGCCCGACGTCTACGTCGCCAACGACTTCGGCCACGACCACCTGCTGCACAACGTCTCCAAGCCCGGCCGCATCGAATTCACGGTCGCCGTCGGCGAGCGCACCCCCACCACGCCCAAGTCGTTCGTGCTCGGCAACGGCTCGTTCAAGGGCATGGGCATCGACTTCGGTGACCTGGACCGCAACGGCACCTTCGACATGATGGTCTCCAACATCACCACGGCCTGGGGCCTGGAGGAGAGCAACTTCGTCTGGATCAACCGGGCCCGCGACGAGGGTGACATGCTCGCCAAGCTGGACAAGGGCGTCGCCCCGTTCACCCAGGAGGCCCGCCCGCTCGGCCTGGCCTGGAGCGGCTGGGGCTGGGACGTGAAGTTCGGCGACTTCCTCAACAGCGGCGACCTGGACGTCGTGCAGACCCTCGGCTTCGTCAAGGGCAAGATCGACCGCTGGCCGTGGCTGCAGGAGATGGCCATGATGAACGACGACCTGATGTCCAACCCGGCGATGTGGCCGAACATGCAGCCCGGCGACGACATCGCCGGCAGCCAGCCGCTGGCGTTCTTCGCCCGCACGGCAAGCGGCGAGTTCGCCAACATCACCGGGCAGGTCGGCCTGGACGTGCCGATCCCCACCCGGGGCATCGCCACGGCCGACACCCGGGGTATCGGCGCGTTGGACCTCGCGGTGGCCCGCCAGTGGGGCCCGCCGGCGTTCTACGTCAACGAGGCGCCGGGCAAGGGCAACTACCTGAACCTGCGGCTGTACCGGCCGGCGGTCGACGCCCCGGCGGGCAAGATGCTCTGCACCCCGGCTTACGGCGCCACCGTCACCGTCACCACGCCCGACGGACGCAAGCAGATCTCCCAGCTCGACGGCGGCAGCGGCCACGGCGGCAAGCGCAGCTTCGAGGTCCACTTCGGACTGGGAGCCACCAGTGGCCCGGTCACCGTCGACATGCGTTGGCGTGACCTGAGCGGCCAGCAGCACAGCGTCAGCGAGCAGCTCACCGCCGGCACGCACACCCTCGTGCTGACCGACCGCGTCGAGGAGGTTCCGAACCGATGACCACGATCGCCTCTCCCCCCAGCATCGACACCGCGCCCGCGGCTCCCGTCGTCCCGGCCAAACCCGCGCCCGACCGCCGCTACCTGGCCCTGCGCAACTTCGCCCTGTCCATCAGCGTGTTCAACATCTTCGGCTACACGCTGCTCGGCTTCGAGCAGCCGTGGCTGTGGCCCATCTTCGCCGTGCTCACCGGCTACGCCGCCGAGATCAGCTTCGAGCTGGTCCGGGCCTGGGCGAAGAAGGACACCCCCCGGTTCCTCGGCGGCGGCGCCCGCCGGGTGTACGAGTTCCTGCTGCCTTCGCACATCACCGCGCTGGCCTGCAACATGCTCCTGTACGCCAACGACATGTTCCTGCCGATCGCGTTCGCCGTGATCGTCGGCGTGACCGGCAAGTACGTCTTCCAGGCGCCGGTCTACGGCCGGATGCGGCACTACATGAACCCGTCGAACTTCGGCATCACGATGGCGCTGGTCTGCTTCGGCTCCTGGATCTCCATCGCCCCGCCGTACCAGTTCACGGAGAACGCCAACACGTACTTCCGGATCATGATCCCGATCATCATCGTGACCGCCGGCACCGTGATCAACGCGCTGCTGACCCGCAAGGTCCCGCTGATCGTCGGCTGGCTCGGCGGCTTCGCCATCCAGGCGTTCATCCGGCACTGGATCTGGGACGTGGCGCTGTTCTCCGCGCTGGGCGTGATGACCGGGGTGGCGTTCGTGCTGTTCACCAACTACATGATCACCGACCCGGGCACCACCCCGGTCAAGCCGATGAACCAGTTCATGTTCGGCTCCGGCGTGGCCATGACCTACGGCGTGCTGATGCTGTTCAACGTCGTCTACACGCTCTTCTTCGCGGTGGTCGTCGTCTGCGCCATCCGCGGCGTGGGCTGGTGGATCGCCGACCTCCGCAAGAAGTCCCGCACCGCCACCGCGCTGACCCTCGACACCCCCAGGAGCATCGCGTGAGCGAACGCATAGCCGTCGTCGGGATCGCCTGCCGGTATCCCGACGCGGAGGACCCCAACCAGCTGTGGGAGAACGTCCTCACCGGCCGTCGGGCCTTCCGCCGGTTGCCCGACGAGCGGATGAACTCCGAGGACTACTACTCCCCCGACCCCGCCGCGCCCGACCGGTTCTACTCGGCCAAGGCCGCCGTGATCGAGGGCTTCGAGTTCGACCGGGTCAAGTACAAGATCGCCGGAAGCACCTTCCGGTCCACCGACATGACGCACTGGCTGGCCCTGGACACCGTCTCCCGGGCCCTGGCCGACGCCGGCTTCGCCGACGGCGAGGGGCTGCCGCTGACCACCACCGGCGTGATCATCGGCAACACCCTCACCGGCGAGTTCAGCCGGGCCAACCTGCTGCGGCTGCGCTGGCCGTACGTGCGGCGCACGGTCGGGGCGGCGCTGCGCGAGCAGGGCTGGGACGACGCCGCCGTCGGCGCGTTCCTCGACGGGCTGGAGCCGCGCTACAAGGCACCGTTCCCGCCGATCGACGAGGACACCCTGGCCGGCGGCCTGGCCAACACCATCGCCGGCCGGGTCTGCAACCACTTCGACTTCAAGGGTGGCGGCTTCACCGTCGACGGTGCCTGCTCGTCGTCGCTGCTGTCGGTCGCCACCGCCTGCAACGCCCTGGCCCGGGGCGACCTCGACGCGGCCGTGGCCGGCGGGGTGGACCTGAGCATCGACCCGTTCGAGGTGATCGGCTTCGCCAAGACCGGCGCGTTGGCCACCGGCGAGATGCGGGTCTACGACCGCAACTCCAACGGGTTCTGGCCCGGCGAGGGCTGCGGGATGCTGGTGCTGATGCGCGACTCCGACGCGGTGGCGCGAGGCCTGCGCCGGCACGCCGTCATCGCCGGCTGGGGTTACTCCTCCGACGGCAAGGGCGGCATCACCCGGCCGGAGGCCAGCGGCCACCGGCTGGCCATCCGGCGGGCGTACGAGCGGGCCGGCTTCGGCATCGACTCGGTGTCCTACCTGGAGGGCCACGGCACCGGCACCGCCGTCGGTGACGCCACGGAGCTGCGCGCGTTCACCGAGGCCCGGCAGGAGGCCGACCCGGTGGGCGCACCCGCCGCGATCAGCACCGTGAAGGGCAACTTCGGGCACACCAAGGCCGCCGCCGGGGTCGCCGGACTGCTCAAGGCGATCCTCGCGGTACGCCAGCAGGTCATCCCCCCGGCCACCGGGCACGTGGATCCGCACCCGGTGCTCGACGTGGAGCAGCCCGCCCTGCGGGTGCCCGCCACGGCGGAGCTGTGGCCGGCCGACAAGCCGGTCCGGGCGGCCGTGTCGTCGATGGGCTTCGGCGGCATCAACGCCCACCTGGTGGTCGAGAGCGCGGAGAGCGGCCGACGGACCCGCATCGGGGCGTCGACGACCGCGCTGGTGCGCTCCCGGCAGGACGCCGAGCTGCTGATGTTCGACGCGCGTACCCCGCAGGAGCTGGGCTCGCGGCTGTCGGACCTGGCGCCGTGGGTGGGCCGGCTCTCGTACGCCGAACTGGGCGACCTGGCCGCGGCCCTGGCGGGAAAGCTCACCGGCCGACCGGTGCGGGCGGCGGTGGTCGTCGCCTCGCCCGAACAGGCGCGGCAGCGGCTGGAGCGGTTGGTCGAGCTGCTCGACGCGGGCGAGCAGCGGGTGATCGACGCGGCCGGCGGCGTCTTCCTCGGCACGGCGGGGCCCGCTCCGAGGATCGGGTTCCTCTTCCCCGGCCAGGGTGCGGGCCGACGGGCCGACGGCGGCGCGCTGCGCCGACGGTTCGAGGAGATCGACGCCCTGTACCGGGCCCACCAGCCGCCGCCCGGTGCGGACCTGGTGGCCACGGCGGTGGCCCAGCCGCGGATCGTGACGGCGTCGGTCGCCGGCCTGCGGGCGCTGTCGATGCTCGGTATCCGGGCCACCGGCGCGGCCGGACACAGCCTCGGCGAGCTGACCGCCCTGCACTGGGCCGGCGCCATGGACGAGCAGACGCTCATCGCGACCGCCGGCGCACGTGGGCGGATCATGGCCGACGCCAGCGCCGGGGACGGCACGATGGCCAGCATCTCCGCCGCCCCCGAGGTGGTGGAGCCGCTGCTGGCCGGCACGCCTGTGGTCATCGCCGGCTACAACAGCCCGCAGCAGACCGTGGTCTCCGGCCTGGTCGAGGACGTGCAGCAGGTCGGTGCGCGCGCCGAGCGGGCCGGGTTGTTCTGGACCCGTATCGCGGTGTCGCACGCCTTCCACTCCGAGGCCGTCGCCCCGGCGGCCGTCGCGTTCGCCGAGCACCTGCGCGGCGAGACCTTCGCGCCGCTGTCGCAGACCATGGTCTCCACGGTCACCGGCACCGTGCTGCCGGCCGACACCGACGTGCCGGACCTGCTGCGCCGGCAGGTACTGGACCCGGTGCGGTTCACCCAGGCGGTACGCCGCCTGGCCGACGACGCCGACCTGCTGCTGGAGGTCGGCCCCGGCCGGGTGCTGCGCGGGCTGGCCGCCGACATCGCCCCGCAGGTGCCGACGATCTCGCTGGAGACCGACAGCCTCTCCCTCGCGGGCCTGCTCAACGCGGTCGGCGCGGCGTACGCGGCGGGGGCGCCGGTCAACCACGGGGCGTTGTTCCAGGACCGGTTCACCCGGCCACTGGAGCCGGGCCGGCCGCTGCGCTTCTTCGCCAGCCCCGCCGAGTCGGCGCCGGCCGGGGACTTCGCGGTGGCCCGTACCGCCGAGGAGCCGGCCGCCGTCGCGGTGGCGCCGGGCGGCGCGTCGGTGGCGGTCTCCGGGCCCGGCGCCACGGTCGACAGCCTGGGGTTGCTGCGCCGGCTCGCCGCCGAGCGGGCGGAGCTTCCCCTGGAGGCGGTGCGGCCGGACAGCCGGCCGCTCGACGAGCTGCACCTCAGCTCGATCACCGTCGGCCAGATCGTCAACCAGGCCGCCCGGGAGCTCAACGTGGCGGCGCCGACGCTGACCTCCAGCTACGCCACCGCCACTGTGGCGGAGATCGCGCAGATCCTCGACGACGCCGGCGCCACGGCCGACACCGACGAGTCGGACACGTCGATCGCCGGGGTGGCGCCGTGGGTGCGGGCGTTCGCCGTCGACCTGGTGCCCACCGAGGTCGGGCCCCGGGTCGACGCCCCGGTCGACGGCGGATGGCAGGCGTTCACCGCCGGGCACAGCGCACTCGCCGAGCCACTGCGCACGGCGCTGCAACAGGCCCGGGTCGGCGGCGGGGTGCTGCTGTGCCTGCCCCGCGACTGCCAGCCCGAGCACATCCCGGTGATGCTGCGGGCGGCGCGGGCCGCGCTGGCACAGGGCACCGCCGTCCGGTTCGTGACGGTCGGCGACCGGCGCAACGCCGCCGGCCTGGCCAAGACGCTGCACCAGGAACACCCGGAGATCGCCACCACTGTGGTCACCCTGCCGCTCGCCGACGCACCGTCCGAGGAGGCGGTGACGGCCACGGTGACCCGGGTGGTCGCCGACGTGGCGGCCACCGCCGGGTTCAGCGAGGTGCACTACGACGCCGACGGCAACCGGTACGTGCCGGTGCTGCGGCCGGCGACCCTGGCGCCCAACGGCGGGCCGGGGCTCGGCGTGGAGGACGTGCTGCTGGTCACCGGCGGCGGCAAGGGCATCACCGCGGAGTGCGCCCTGGCCCTGGGCCGGGACACCCTCGCGGCGGTGGGCCTGATCGGCCGCTCCGATCCGGCGACCGACGCGGAGCTGGCGGCCAACCTCGACCGGCTCACCGCCGCCGGGGTGCGCTTCCACTACGCCCGCGCGGACATCACCGCGCTGGACGAGGTGAAGGCGGCCGTCAACGACATCGAGCGGGTCCTCGGCCCGGTCACCGGCGTGCTGCACGGCGCCGGCCGCAACGAGCCGACGGCGGTGGCCAACCTCGACGAGGCCACGTTCCGGCGGACCCTCGCCCCGAAGATCGACGGGCTGGAGGCCGTGCTCGCCGCGACCGACCCGCACACGTTGCGGCTGCTTGTCACCTTCGGCAGCATCATCGGCCGGGCCGGGCTGCGCGGCGAGGGGCACTACGCCACGGCCAACGACTGGATGACCGACCTGACCCGCAAGGTCGGCGAGGACTACCCGCACATCCGGTGCCTGGCGCTGGAGTGGTCGGTGTGGTCCGGCGCCGGCATGGGCGAGCGGCTCGGGGTGCTGGAGGCCCTCACCCGCGACGGCATCGCGCCGATCCCGGTGGAGGCCGGCATCGCGACGCTGAAGGAGGTGCTGGCCAGCCCGGCCGCACCGCAGACGCTTGTGGTGATGGGTCGCGCCGACGGCCTGCCGACGGTCACGCTGGAGCGGTGCGACGTGCCGCTGCTGCGCTTCGTCGACCGGCTGCAGGTGCACTACCCGGGCGTGGAGCTGGTCGTGGACGCCGACCTGACCGCCGAGGACGACCTCTACCTGCCCGACCACCTGCTCGACGGGGACCTGCTCTTCCCCGCCGTGCTGGGCATGGAGGCGATGGCGCAGGCGGCCTCGGCGCTCACCGGGCGCACGACGGCCCCGGTGCTGGAGGACGTCGAGCTGCTGCGGCCGATCGTGGTGCCACCCGCGGGCGGCACCACGATCCGGATCGCGGTGCTCGCCGCCGCCGACGGTACGGTCCAGGCGGTGGTACGCAGCAGCGACACCAACTTCGCCGCCGACCACTTCCGGGCCCGGCTGCGGTGGGACCGGACGCTGCGGGTCGAGCCCCGGCCGGGCTCCGCCGCGGCGGAGTTGCTGCCGATCGACCCGGCCCGCGACCTGTACGGACCGGTGCTGTTCCAGGGACGGCGGTTCCAGCGCCTGCTGGGCTATACGGACCTGGCGGCGACGAGCTGCACGGCGCGGGTGTCCAACCGGCCGGTCGACGGGTGGTTCGCCCGGTACCGCCCCGGTGACCTGGTCCTGGCCGACCCGGGCACCCGGGACACGGTGATGCACGCGTTGCAGTGCTGCGTGCCGGACGCGACCCTGCTGCCGGGCGCCGTCGAGCGGCTGCACCTGGCCGATCCGAAGGTCGCCGCCACCCTGGACACCGTCACCATCCACGCGGTGGAACGGCTGCGCCAGGGCGACACGTACCACTACGACGTGGACGTCTGCGACGCCGACGGCAACGTCGTCGAGCGGTGGGAAGGGCTACGCCTGCACGCCGTACGCAAGCAGGACGGCACGGGGCCGTGGCTGCCGGCGCTGGTCGGCCCGTACCTGGAGCGGCGGGTCGGCGCGTTCCTCCCCGACGAGCTGCGCGTCGTGGTGCGACCCGACGACGCGGACGCCACCGGTACGGCTGCCCGCCGCCGGCAGACCGCCCGCGCGGTGAGCTGGGCGCTGGGCACGGAGACGACGGTGCGCTACCGGCCGGACGGCAAGCCGGAGGTCGACGCCGACGTGCGGATCTCCGCCTCGCACGGGGGCGGGGTCACCGTCGCCGTCGCCGGCGCCTCGGCGGCGGTGGGGTGCGACGTGGAGCTGGCCTCGGCCCGCTCCGGTGACGAGTGGGCCGGCCTGATCGGCCCCGACGGGCTCGCCCTGGCCACGCTGCTGGCCCGGGAGCAGGGCGAGGACCTGTCCGTCGCGGCCACCCGGGTCTGGGGCGCGGTCGAGTGCCTACGCAAGAACGGCCATGCCCGGGTCGACCTGGTGGCCGAGCCGAACGGCCCGGCCGGCTGGGTGGCCCTGCGGTCGGGGGCGGCGCGGATCGCCACCTTCGTGACCGCGCTCGACGACGTCGAGGAGCCGGTGGTGTTCACGATGATGGCGCAAGGAAGCAGGTGAAGTCGTGGAGTCCTACTACGAGTACCGGCACCTGGTCGGTTTCGAGGAGACCAACCTCGTCGGAAACGTCTACTACGTCAACTACCTGCGCTGGCAGGGCCGGTGCCGGGAGATGTTCCTGCGCGAGCAGGCACCGGAGGTCCTGGCGGACATCCGCGACGACCTGAAGCTGTTCACCCTCAAGTGCGAGTGCGAGTTCTTCACCGAGATCACCGCGTTCGACGAGTTGTCGATCCGGATGCGGCTGGAGGACCTCACCCAGACCCAGATCGGCTTCGCCTTCGACTACGTGCGGCTACGCGACGGCTTCGAGGAGCTGGTGGCCCGGGGACGGCAGCGGATCGCGTGCATGCGCGGCCCGAACACCGACACCCGCCCGACGCGGGTACCGGACACCCTGCGGACGGCGTTGTCGCGGTACGCGGTGGCCCCCGCCGCGGGCGGCCAGCGCAAGGTCCTCGAAGGCGTCGGGGAGGGCTGAGCCGTGACCAGAGCGGACCAGCAACAGACCTCCACGGCCGACCACGCCGAACTGCGGGCGGTGATGGGGATGTTCGCCACCGGCGTGACGGTGGTGACGTCCGGCCGGGACCTGCCGCACGGGATGACCGCGAACGCGTTCACCTCGGTGTCGCTGGACCCGGCGATGGTGCTGGTGTGCGTGAAGCGCAGCTCCGTCATGCACGACACCGTCCTGGCGCAGGGCACCTTCGCGGTGTCCATCCTGGCCGCCGGCCAGGAGGGGCTGGCGCGCTACTTCGCCAGCTCCAGCCGGCCCCGCGACGAGCGGGAGTTCGCCACGGTGCGGTGCGAGACGGGCCCGCACACCGGGGCGCCGATCGTGTCCGGGAACGTGGCCTGGGTGGAGTGCAAGCTGGCGGCCGTGTACGACGGCGGCGACCACTCCATCTTCCTCGGCTCCGTGCTCGGCACCGGCCGGGGCGGCAGCAGCGACGCGCTGCTGTTCCACGGCGGCCGGTTCTGCGAGGTCGGCAAGGACTGACCGGGTCGGCCCGGTGCCCACCGGGCCCACCCGCCGACGGCCGGGCGGCCACGCACCCCGCGTGGTCGCCCGGCCGTCACCGTGCCCGCCTGTGGATCCGGCCGCACCGAAGGGCGCTGGGAGCTCGGACCACGACGGGGCACCACCCGCGACGCCGCCGTCCGGCGGACACGACGAGGCGCAACCGGCCGGGAAGCACCGATTGCGCCAGGTCGGGGCGGGGGCGGGGTCAGGCCTCGTAGACGTGCATCGGCAGGGCGCCGCGCACCCGCAGGGTCAACATCGGCTCCGGCACCACCGGGTGCCCGGGTCGCAGCGACAGGCGCAGCTGCCGGGTCACGCAGGCCAGGACGAACACCGCCTCCAGCAGGCCGAGGTTGTTGCCGACGCAGAAGCGGGGGCCGGCGCCGAACGGGAGGTAGGCGTACCGCGGCCGGTCGGTGCGCCGGTCCGGGTCGAAGCGCTCCGGGTCGAAGCGGTCCGGGTCGGGCCAGAACTCCGGGTGCCGGTGCAGGGTGTACGGGCACAGCACGACGTCCGCGCCGGCGGGCACGTGCCAGCCGCCCACCACGTCGTCGCCCTGGGCGATGCGGGGCAGCAGCCACACCGGCGGGTACAGCCGCATCACCTCGTCGACCACCATCGCGGTGTACCGCAGCCGGTGCAGGTCCTCGTACACCGGGTTGCGGTCACCGAGCACCTCGACGGCCTCGGCGTGCATCCGCTCCCACACCTCGTGGTGCCGGTCGAGGAGATAGAAGGCCCAGGTCAGGGTGCTGGCGGTGGTCTCGTGCCCGGCCAGCAGCAGGGTGACCAGCTCGTCGCGCATCCGCTGTCGGGCCACCCGGGGGTCGGCCTCCCGGCTGGTCGACCCGATCAGGCGGGACACCACGTCGTCGCGGTCGGCGATGCCGCCGGGCTCCGCCCGCCGGTGTGCCACCAGCCGGTCGACGATCTCCTGCAGCTCGGCACGGGCCCGACGGAAGCGCCGTTGCCGGGGCAGCGGCACCCAGGTCGGCACGGCGCCCAGCGACATCATCTCGAAGATCGCCTGGTCCTGCACCGCCTCGAACGCCGCGCCGATCCCCCCGAACTCGCCGAGGTCCGCGTCGAGCAACGTGCGGCCCAGCACGCCGAGGGTCAGCTCGGTCATCTCGTGTCCGATGTCGACGGGGCCGGCACCGACCATGCGCTGCAGCCGGGCGGCCATCCGCACCGCCTCCTCGGCGACCGCGTCGGCCTGGCGGGCGATCCGACGGGCCTGGAACACCGGCTGGATCACCTTGCGCTGTTTGGTCCACAGCGCGCCCTCGCTGGTGAGCAGGCCGTCGCCGAGGGTACGGCGGGCGTGCACCAGCCCGATGCCCTTGTGGTAGTTGCCCGGGTTCTCGGCGAGCACGTGCTTGGCGTGGTCGGGATGGTTGAAGAACCAGAGCGTCTTCGGCCCCAGCGGCAGCCGGACCGCGTCGCCGTACCGGGCGGACACCGCCCGCATGACGTCGAGCCGGTTGCGGGCCATCCGCCCGAGCAGGGCCGGGGCGGTCCAGGGCGACGGGCCCGGCGGGCGCAGCCGGTTCGGGTCGGCGATCGCGGTCACGGCTGTACCGGGGCGTCGGCCCGGAACCGCGCGGCCACGGCTCGCCGCCACACCTCGTACGCCGGCCGACCGGAGGCGTCCGGGCCCGCGGGGATCAGCTCGTCGGTGACCCGAGCCGCGTCGACGGCCGACGCCTGGCAGAAGACCTGGGTGGCCAGCTCCGTGTGCGGCACCGGCAGCCCCGCCCGGATCCGGGCCTGCGCGGCGAACGCGCTGGCCTGGGCGACGAACGGGGCGTGCTCACCCGAGCGGGCCAGGAACAGCCGCAGCTCGTCGGCGGTGCACCCGCCCGCGTACGTCGCCGCGAGCCCCGCCCCGCTGTAGAGGTCCTCGTGCCGCGTCGCCGGGAACCGGTCGATCAGGTCGGCGGCGACCGTCGGGTCACAGCCGGCGACGAACCAGGTGGCCCGGCCGATGCCCTGGTCGATGGCGCGGGCCGCGTACGCGGTGGGGCCTTCGGGCGGCCACGGGAAGTCGGTCACCGCCCGCCGGCCGTGCACGTACTCCGCGGTGTGGAAGTACGCCTGGTGGAAGCCGTAGCCGTCGTGCACGAGCCAGCGCAGCAGCGGGTCGGTGGCGGCGGCCAGGGCCCGCCGCCACAGGAACTTCGGCAGCCGCGCCAGCGCCCAGCCGATCCCGACGTACGCCATGTAGACGTGGCGGTCGCCGGTGCCGGCGAGGAACTCGGCGCTGCGCCGGGGTGTTCCCGGGGTGAGCGCGTCGACCAGCGCGAAGCCCATGGCCGCGCCCTCGTAGGCGAACCCCTGGAAGCGGGTCGGCAGCTCGGCGAGCTCGGTGTCGACGTCGGTCACCCGGCGGGCGCCGGCGGCCGAGGAGAGCCCGGTCAGAAATGACGAACCGACCGTCTCCAGGATGGTGCGGGCCTCCGGATTCTTGTCGTGGAAGCCCCGGGTGGAGACGAGGGTCTCCTTGACGTCTGGGGTGAGGACACGGCGCCTGAGCGCCCTGATGGTGCCGGCCACCTGTAGCTCCCATTCATCCAGATTCGACGATCCAACTGGTCAATCTTCCCGACCGCGCGACGCCCGCAGCCACTTCCCGATTGCCCTCTGACCTGCGACGCAGTGCCGGACAACGGCACGTTGGGAGTAGCCCGCCGCTGGCGGGCGGGACACGATCGAGCCGCCCGCCAGGCCCGGCAGCAGCGTCGCGCCGCGCGTCTGCGCGCCGGTCGCGGGCGGAGAGGAGCTCGCGATGTTGGTGCTCGTGACGGGTGGTACGGGCTTCGTCGGCGCGCACACGGTGGCGGCGCTCGCCGCAGCCGGGCACCGGGTGCGGGTGCTGGCCCGGGATCCGGACCGGGTCGTCCCGGCCCTGTCCCCGCTGTCGGTGCCCGGCGACGCGGTGCAGGTCTGCGTCGGCGACGTGCTGGACGAGACGGCGGTGGCCCGGGCCGTCGGTGGTGTCGACGCGCTGGTGCACGCCGCCTCGGTCTACTCGTTCGACAGCCGGTGGCACGGGGCGACCCGACGGACCAACGCG
The DNA here is from genome assembly GCF_036017915.1 of Micromonospora sp. NBC_00421. NCBI lineage: Bacteria > Bacillati > Actinomycetota > Actinomycetes > Micromonosporales > Micromonosporaceae > Micromonospora > Micromonospora sp. NBC_00421. The sequence continues at coordinate 1,172,603 of NZ_CP107929.1, read as the reverse complement.
CGCGGCACCGAGGTGGTGCTCGCGGCGGCCCGCCGGGCCGGGGTGGGGCGCTCGGTGCACGTGTCGACGTTCGGCGCGCTGGCGCCGTCGGCGGCCGGGACGGTGGGCCCGCAGTCGCCACCGACCACGGCCCGGGAGACGTACCTGGCGAGCAAGGCCGCCGCGGAGCGGGTCGCCAGGAGGCACCAGGCGCAGGGCGACCCGGTGGTGATCGCCTATCCGCCCGCCCTGCTGGGCCCGGACGACCCGAGGCTCGGCGACCAGAACGCCCGGCTGCGCAACGTGCTGCGCGGCCTGATGCCGATGTGGCCCACCGGCGGCTTCCCGGTCGGCGACGTCCGGGACACGGCCGCGCTGCTCGCGGAGCTGGCCACTACGCCGGCCGGGGACGGTGGGCGGCACCTCGGTCCGGGCCGCTACCTGAGTACCCGCGGCTACCTGCGGGCCGTTCGCGAGGCGACCGGCCGCCGGCTGCCCACGCTGTTCCTGCCGGCCCGGGCGATGCTGCCCTTCGCCTACGCCACCGACCTGGCGCAGCGGGTGTGGCCGTGGCACATCCCGGCCGAGTACGGGGCCTGCTACGTCTGCGCCGTCGACGCCCGCCCGCAGGACGTGGCCCGGTCGGCGGGGCCGGCGCCCCGGCCGATCGGTGAGACGCTCGTCGACACCGTGGGCTGGCTGCACCGTACGGGACGGCTCACCGCCGGCCAGGCCGGCGCACCTGTCGTTCCCGCCGCGCCCGCGTCGGGTTCCGTCGAAGCCGTGGCGTCGCCACGCGAGGAGGCACGACCGTGACCATCGTCGAACCGCAGCCGTCCCGCCCGTCCCGGGTTCCCGCCGACGCGGCCTACCGCCAGGTCCGGCGGGCCACGGCGGACCTGCTTGCCGAGGGGCCGCCCGGCGCGGGCACGCTGCCGGTGGCGCACTGCCCGGACTGGACCGTCGACAGGCTCGTCGCGCACCTGGTGGAGGTCTGCGCGCGGGTGCACGGTCGGGTCACCGGTGCCGTCCCCGGCGCGACGCCCGACGCCGGGCTGCCGGAGCTGCTCGTCGAGTGGGAGCGGCTGAGCGGGCCGGTGGAGGAGTTCCTCGCCGGCCCGGACTCGATGGACGGGCACATCCTGGTGATGGACGCGTTCACCCACGAGCTGGACCTGCGTCAGGCATTGGGCGTCGCGCCGCCGGTCGACCATCCGGCGCTACCGGCGTCCTTCGACGTGCTGTTGAGGGGACTGTCCGCCGCGCTCGACGGCCGTGGCCTGCCGCCGCTGGCGGTGCAGACCGAGCACGGGCGGGCCGTGGCGGGTACGGGCGAGCCGGCGGTGACCGTGGTCGGCCCGTGGCACGAGGTGTACCTGTCGCTGGCCGGTCGCCGCAGTGCGTCGCAGATCCGGTCGCTGCGGTGGAGCGCCGACCCGGGGCGCTGGCTGCCGGCGTTCACCTGGGGGCCGTTCCGGGTGCCGGAGTCACCGATCGCCGCCTCCGTACGCTGAGCCGCACCGCTGTGCTGAGCCGCTGTCGGCGGTCGGCCGGTGGCCCGGGCGCCACCGGCCGACCGCCTTCTGCGCGGGGTGTTCCTGGGCGCGTGGCCGGGTCCCGTTCGGCCCGCGCCCTCATTCCCCGGTTACGGTGCCGCCATCCGGCCTCCGGGGTCGCCACCACCCGGAGGCGGCGGTCACGACTTGGCCCGGTGCAGCAACCGGGACGGCCTGGCGGTACGCCGGTCGGTGCGGGTGAACCCGCGCCTGGTGCGGCTGGCGGGGTCGTTGCTGTCCAGCTCGGGCAGCGCGATCAGGATGGGCAGGTCGAACACCCCGGTGTGGTGCAGTTCCAGGTCGACGGTGAGGTTGTCGCTGGTGGCCACGGTCAGCGCGTCGTGGGAGCCGACCGCCAGGGGGCGACGCATGGACGGGCGGGCCGCGATGTCACCGAGCGCGATCGCCGCGGCCCGCAGGTACCACTGCCCCTCCGGCACGTCGCGCAGCACGTACTCGCCCGAGGCCTCCAGGATGTCGCAGGAGGCCGGCAACCCCTGCACGATGGGGCTGTCGAAGATGCCCACGTACACCTTGACCGGCACGTCGACCGGGGGCAGGACGAGTCGGCCGGTGATGGTGGCCCGGCGGCGCGGGCCGGCCGTGCGGGTGCGGGACAGCTGCGGGATGCCGTTCTCGGCGAGCCATCGGTAGCGGGCCGGCGAGATACCCACGCTGCGGGTGAACCGGCTGATGAAGGTGCCCAGGCTGTTGTAGCCGACGGCGTAGGCGATGTCGGTGACGCTCATGTCGGTCTCGAGCAGCAGGTTCTTGGCCTTGTAAAGCCGGATCGCGGTCAGGAAGCGCCCCGGCGAAGTGCCCGTCTTCGACCGGAACAGCCGAGAGAAGTAAAAGCGACTGAGAAAGGCAGAATCGGCCATCGCATCAAGTGACAGGGGTTCGTGGTAGCGATCCCACATGATCGAGATGGCTCTTTCGACAGCATTGTGCACAGCCCATCACTCCATTCGGTTAACACGTGGGGGACACTCCGACCGCACCAGGCACGGCATGCCCGTGCACTGGGGTCGCCGGTCGTCGGGACATCCCGACGACCGGCGATCTGACCCTGCTCGGAGCGGCCACGACGGCGTCGTCGCATGCAGCGGAACAGGTGTTCGACTACCCGGCCTGAAATGTCGCTAAGCACCGCACGCCGGGTGGCGTAAGTGCGGACCCGGAAGATATCGGACCGCGCTTACTGTGAGTGTTCCAATGTGGTCCGGATGAAGTAGGACGATACCACGCATGGAGTTAAATCAATACGAAGACTTCTCTGGTCCCACTGCGGCAAGGTGACTTATTCCGACAGTCGCAGCGATTATCCGAATTGTTCGGCGATGCCACTCCTGTCCGGGAGTGATCACCCCGGGGTCGGGAGCTGGACGCCCAGCCACCGGGCCGCGGTCATCGCCGACCAGGCGGAGACCTCGACCAACGTCGGGGCGTCCGCCCCGGCGGCCCGACAGTCGCGCACGACCGCCGAGTCCACCTGATAGGAGGCGAAGGCGACCAGCAGGGCGAACCGGGCGACCGGCCGCTGCCGTTCGGGCATTCCCTCGACCAACCCCTCCACCCAGGCCCGGCTGATCCCCCGCGGACCGCCGCGCCAACCGACCAGGTTGACCTGCACCAGGTCCCGGACAGCCTCGGGGACCGAGCGGCGGCCAGCCTCGTCGATCGCGGCACAGGCCCGGCCGAAGGCCTGGGCGACAGTCGGGTTGCCGGCCGCCCAGGACAGGTCCGCCGGCAGCGGCGCGGCCGGCAGCAGGTCCAGCGAGAGACCGGGCCCGTGCGGACGTCGCGCGGCGCTCATCATGGCCCAGCCGAGCACCCTCAGCACGACGGGCAACGCCACCTCCGGCACACCCGGCGGCAGCGGCATGTCACGCAGGAACACGTTGACCATCCGGTTGAGGTAGTGCAGCAGCACCGCCACCCCGGCCAGTTCCGGGGTCTGGACGGCGGGGAACGGCGGCGGCTGCGGCGGGCCCCCGTCGGTCAGCATCGCCCAGTTGACGACCTCCTCCAACGCTGCCGCGCCGGCGTCGGGCCGGGCGGAGCCGCCGCCGGCGAGCAGGCCGAGCGCGTTGTTGTGGATGGTCGCGCAGTACGGGCAGGCGTTGCCCAGCGAGACCGCGGTGGCCACCGCCTCCTTGGCCGCGCGGGGGGCGGCACCGGGGACGACAAGCGTCTCCCGCAGCAGCATCCAGGCGGCGGCCAGCACCTCGGGAGCCGGGGCGTGCAGGGCCACCGGTGGGGCCAGCACACCGAAGTCCCTTTCCACCTGCCTGTACACCTCGGCCACCAGGCCGCTGGCCCGCCCGCGACGCACCGGGTCGACGTATCGAATCTGCGTCAACCCGAGCGCGCCCAGCACCGGTCGCAGAACACTTGCCGGCATCACGTACCTCATCCATCTCTGTGAATTGAACAGATTATCGGCGAAAAGTGCCTTCAGCCAGTGGGCTGTACGGTCCGACCGCGCCGACGGTTCAACCGTGGGAGTTCCCGCACTAGGCAATCTGGGAGAGCACCGGAGCTGCGACGACGTGCCATCATGGGCCAGCGGAATCGCTGCCCGACCGCCGTCGCCAGCGTTTCCGTGTTGCCCCGCAGCCCCGTCGGAGATTGCTGCGGCCAGCGCCGACAGCGGCCCTGCTTCGTCGTGGAACGCAACGTCGCCCACCTGGCCCGGGATCGCCCGAGCAACGAGGAGATGGCCCATGGAAACGACGACGAGACAGCCGGGAATCAGAGTCCCGATGATTGACGAGGATCAGGCTCAGGGTCGCACCGCCGAACTCTACGAGGAAATCAAGGCGGTCACCGGGTTGCCATTCGTGCCCGACATGTTCCGGCTCACCTCCACCAATCCGCGGCTGCTCGCGGTGGTGATCGCCGGCTACGGCGGCATCTTCGGCGGGGAAACCCTGCCCCGGCACCTCAAGGAGCTGATCTCGGCCTGGACGTCCAAGCTGAACGGCTGCCCGTACTGCGTCGGAACGCACAGCTGGTTCCTGAGCCAGTTCGGCGGCAGCGACGAGCTGCTGGAGGCGGTGTCGGACGCCGACAGCGTCGAGGAGCTGCCTGTCGACGAGCGCACCATGCCGCTCATGCGGCTGGTGACGAAGGTGAGCACCGGCGCGTACAAGATCACCGACGCGGACTGGGAGAAGGCCGCGGCAGCTGGTTGGAGCGACGCCGAGATGCTGGAGGCGGTCTTCTGCGCCTGCCTGTTCGCGTTCATCAACCGCCTGGTCGACGCCACCGGGCTGGGCTCGTCGGTCGATCGCAGCCGCATCGCGCGGCTGGGCGACGAGTGATCTCCGGCCGGGAAGGGACGCCATCATGACCCAGTCACGCGCCATCCTGCTGACGGGCGCCTCGTCGGGCACCGGTATGTCCTCGGGCAGCGGCAAGGCCACCGCGCTGCGGCTGCACCGGGCCGGCTGGCCGGTCTACGCCACCGGACGTAACGTGGACGCCCTGGCCGACCTGGCCGACGAGGGCATCACGGTGCTCCACCTCGACGTCAACGACGAGGAGTCGATGACCGCGGCGGTCAAGCGGATCACCGACGAGCACGGGGCGGTCGGCACGCTGATCAACAACGCCGCGTACAGCCTCAACGGCACCATCGGGGAGACCCCGATGGACGAGGTCCGCGCCCAGTTCGAGACGAACGTCTTCGGGCTGTGCCGGCTCACCCAACTGGTCCTGCCGGGCATGCGGGAGCAGGGCGGCGGCCGGGTGATCATGATGTCGTCGATCTTCGGCATGTTCGCCACCCCGGGCCGGGGCTACTACCAGGCCACCAAGCACGCGCTGGAGGCCATCAGCGACTCCCTGCGCCTGGAGGTCGCTCCCTTCGGCATCAAGGTGGTGGTGCTCCAGCCGGCGCCCATCCTCGGCGGCTTCGTCCCCGACAGCGTCGCCGACCTGGGCATGGACTCGCACGAGAACCCCGCCCTGTACCGGGACTTCTGGGAGCACTTCGTCGACTGGCACCAGGCGTACCGGCTCAGCGACGACCCGCCGCTGCGCGGCAAGATCGCCGTCCGCGCCGAGAACGTCGCGAAGGTCCTCGAGACAGCGGTCTCCACCCCGAACCCGCGCATCCGCTACCGGCTCGGCATGCCGCCGCGCCTGCTGCCGAAGATGCGGGCGCTCATCGGTGAGCGCGGGTGGGAGAAGTTCGTCCGTGCGTTCTTCCCCACCCCCTGACCACCCGCACGAGCGGCGCCGACGGATCTCGTCGGCGCCGCTGCGCGTTGTCCGGAGTGCCGTCACGTCGTGCCGCCGTCAGGTCCGGGACTCGTCGATGCGCAGGGCCAGCGCCCGCCCGCCCCGAGGACGTAGCCACAACAGGGCGAGGACCACGACCAGGACGACGCCGTCGACGAACAGCAGGAAGGCGCTGAAGCCGTCGACGCCGTGCCCGTGCGCGTCGGCCACCACCTCGGTGCTGACCCGGCGCGCGGCGTCGTCCAGCGGGGCCGGAGCGACGCCCGTGCCCACACTGAACCGGTACGCCCCGGTGCTGGTCGTGCCGTCGACGAAGGTGACGTGGTAGGCGACCGTGTAGTCGCCGGCCGCGTCGACGTGCATCGGCAGCCGCAGGCGGGTGGAGCCGACCCGGACCGGCTCGGCGTCGGTGAGCCGCCCGCCACCGGCATCGAGCACCGCGACGTGCGACTGTCCCTCGTCGACACCGGCGCCGAAGCCCAGGGTCACCTCGGCGGGCGCGGCGGTGAGCGCCGCGCCGGCCGGCGGGTCGGTGGAGACCGGGCCACCGTCGGCCCGGGCCGCGCCGGAGGGGAACGCGAGCAGCCCGGCGACCGCCACCGCCACGGCGACGGCCGCCGCCCGGCGACGGCCGCCGGGCGGGCGGCTCAGCTCACGCGGCATGAGGGGCGAGGGACCGGCCGGCGATGCGGTGTCCGACGCAGCTGCACGTCATCAGCTCCTGTTCGCGCCGGTTCGGCCGCAGGTGCAGGTACATCGCGATCACCATGGGAACGAACACCACCGAGTTGTAGAACAGGTGCAGTTCCACCCGCGGCAGCACGAGCTGCAGGATGCTGGTCGGCACCTTCTGGCCGAAGAACATGGTGCCGGACTGCACCTGCCACAGCAGCAGGAAGTGCTCGATGTGGTGCCAGAACTGGATGGCCAACGCCACGGTCCACCAGGTGCGGGCACGCCCGACGAAGCCCCGGCGCAGTGCGAAGAGAAAGACCAACATCACGATGGCGTAGCCGTAGTGCAACCACTCGGAGGAGACCAGCCACGGGTAGAACTGGCCCAGCACGCCCCGCGCCTTCGGCCGGGGCATGCCGAGGACCCAGATCTGGTACGCCTGAACCAGGTGCTCGGCCCAGTGCGCCAACACGACGATGAGGAAGCCGTTGAGAGCGGCCCGGTGGTAGGCCCCGTTGAGCCGCGCGAGCAGCCCGGAAGACGGTGCGACGGCGAGGGATTGGGTCATCTTTGGCACCTTCCATGGAAACGCGGGAGAGTCCGCCGTACGGCCCGTGGAAAACGAGACAGCGGTTGCCGCGAAGCTAACCGGCCGGCCCGCGCCACGGTTCCTTCAGATTGCCCAGGTGCTGTCGGAGATCTGTCCGTTCCCGGAGTGCCGGGTCAGGATCCGATCCAGTTGGCGTGGAATCCGCTGGGCACCCGGCCGGGCAGGTGCACGACTGCCACCGGTGGCCCGGCGAAGTCGCCGGCGTCGAGCACGACCAGATCGCTGCGGTCGGTACGTCCGTCGTGGACGTAGGTCAGCAGCCACCCGTCGTCCTCGGCCGAGCGTGCGTCGCGCGGGACGAACACCGCCTCCCCCGCCTCCCGGTACGGCCCGAAGTCGTGCACCGCCACCTCCCGGCGCAGCAGGTCGTGACGCAGCAGCGCCGAGCCGCCCAGCACCCCCGCTCCGGACTGCATGGCCACGGTGTAGGCGTACCGGTGCGGCATCGTCTTGCGGCGCTCGTCGATGCGGGGGAACTCCTGCGGGATGTCGTCGAGCTGCTCGGCGGCGACGGTGCCCCGGGTCAGGTCCAGCGTCCAGCGCCACAGGGTCGGCGCGGTCTCCCCCGGGGCGTGCAGATCGCGGTCGAAGACCCGGGCGTGGCGCACCACGTCCACCACGCAGGTGTCGTCGACCTCGTAGGCGTTGACGGGGTGGAAGACGTAGCAGGGGTCGACGTCGAACCAGCGCACGTCGGCCCCCCGCCCTTCGCGGGGCAGCAGCCCGAGCCGTGCCGGTCGACCGGGCGACCACGCGTACGGGAAGCGGGAGCCCGAGCGGGCCAGCGCCGGCTGGAAGGTGACCGGCAGGTCGAACAGCACCGAGTGCCTGTCGGTCAGCGCCAGCGAGTGCATCAGCGGCGGGCCGCTGACCTCGATGCGCTCGCTGCGGCGCACCCGCCCCTGCGGGCTCAGCACGAGGTGTTCGACGTACGGCAGCTCGTGGTGGTAGGCCACGGCGAACAGCTCCCCGGTGACCGGGTCGCACTCGGCGTGCGCGGCGAAACCGTGCGGCAGGGTGGCGTCGAAGTCGATCCGGGCCACGGAGCCCAGTTCGTCGTCCAGCTCGACCGGCAGCACGCCCGCCTCGCCGAGGGCGAGGGTGCGCCCGCCGTGCCGGATGACGTTGGCGTTGGCATTGTCGGACAGCCCGTGCCGGGGGCCGGGCAGGGCGAGCTCACCAAGGGCGCGGGTGGTGCGGTCGGTGCGGATCCACCGGTTGCGGTACCACAGCGCACGGCCGGCGCGCAGGCGCACCCCGTGCACCATGCCGTCGCCGACGAGGGCGTGGCCGGGCAGGTCGCCACCCATCGGATTCGGCCCGATGCGGACGAGGCAGCCGTCCAGCTCGGCGGGCAGCCGCCCGGTGACGGTCAGGTCGAACTCCGTCGCCTCGGTGGCGACGGGGCGCCGGTTGTCGTTGCGAGAGAGGGTCTTGGGGGCGAGGGCGACGACGCTCACTGGGACCTCCACGAGCTGGGCGACCTTTTTGCGTATCGCGGTTACGTAACAGCGTTACTCCATCGAAGGTACGCCGGGCGTGAGACCATGTCAACGTGAGTCCCCGCCGAATCGACCCCAACCTGGCGACGGCCCTGCTCGAGGCCGCGGCCCGGCTGCTTGCCGAGGAGGGCACCGCCGGCCTCACCACCCGCCGACTCGCCGCCGCCGTGGGCACCTCGACCACGGCCGTCTACACGCACTTCGGCGGCATGGACAACCTGGTCCGGGCGATGGTGCACGAAGGCTTCGCCCGCCTGCACCGGCGCATGGCGACCGTGCGGGCCACCTCCGACGCCGTCGCCGACGTGATGGCCCTCGGGCACGCGTACCGGGCCAACTCCCTCGACCACCCGCAGCTCTACCAGGTCATGTTCGGCAGCGGGGCGCTCGGCGGATTCGTCCTGGCCGACGGCGACCGGCAACACGGCAAGTACACGCTCCAGCCGCTTGTCGACGCGGTGGCCCGCGCCACCGAACAGGGCCGGTTCCGCGCCGGAGATCCGCTGCTGGCCGCGCAGAACATGTGGATCGCCCTGCACGGGCTGGTGAGCCTCGAACTCGGCGGCTACCTGATCGACCCGTACGACGCCGACGTCTGCTTCGAGGCACAGCTGCGCTCGCTGATGGTCGGCGCGGGCGACGGGTACGAGGCGACAGCCGCCTCGCTTGCCCGCGCCCGGCGCCGGCGCTCGCCCCGCGCCTGACGCGACAGCCGCGGCGCGACAGCGGCGGTACGGCGACAGCGGCGCAGCGGGCGGCACGGCAACGGCGGAGAAGCGGCGGCCAGCGCTCGGTGTGATGCTCAGGACGGGTCCCGAGCACGTCCGCAATGGAAGCGCATCCACCCCTGTCCGGCACGCCGACAGGATCGCCCATCCCCCACGCACCGAAGGACGCCGATGATGCACGGAATCGATTATCTGGTGGTCGGATCCGGCTCCGCCGGAGCCGCGCTGGCCGCCCGGCTCAGTGAGGATCCCGCCCGCCGGGTGCTGCTGCTGGAGGCGGGCCCCGACTTCGCGACGGTGGCCGAGACCCCGTCCGATCTGCTCGACGGCAGCGCCATGTCGATGGACCGCCACGACTGGCACTTCAAGGCCGAGATCACCGACCGCCGGCGGATCATCTTCCCGCGGGGGAAGGTCACCGGCGGATCGTCCGCCGTCGGCGCCACCATCGCACTGCGCGGCACCCCGGACAACTTCGACGAATGGGCCGAGCTGGGCAACCCGGCCTGGGCCTGGGACGAGGTGCTGCCGTTCTACAAGCGGCTCGAGGACGACCAGGACTTCGACGACCAGTACCACGGCAAGGGCGGCCCGATCCCGATCCGCCGGTTCACCCAGGACGAGATGGCCCCGGTGCAGCAGGTGTTCCACGACGCCTGCCTCAAGGCCGGTTTTCCCGACGTCGAGGACCACAACCACCCGGAGGCCACCGGCGTCGGCCCGATCCCGTCCAACCGCCAGGGCAACAACCGGTTCTCCACAGCGATGGGTTACCTCAGCGAGGCCCGGGGCCGGGAGAACCTGGAGATCCGCTCCGGGGTCCACGTCAACCGGGTGGTGTTCGCCGGCACCCGGGCGCGCGGCGTCGAGATCGCCAAGCCCGGCGGCGGCACCGAGGTGATCGAGGCCGGCACCGTGGTGCTGGCCGCCGGGGCGGTCAACTCGCCCGCCATCCTCATGCGCTCGGGCATCGGGCCCGCCGGCGACCTGCGGCGGCTCGGCATCGACGTGCTGCTGGACCGGCCCGGGGTCGGCGCCGACCTGATCGACCACCCGCGCACCGGCGCCTTCATGGTGCCGCAGGAGGGCAGTTTCGACCCGCAGGACGCGTTCCTCCAGACGATCCTGCGGACCACCGCGCCGGGTTCGGCGGAGTTCAACGACCTCCAGTACTACATGATCAACCATTTCGACCTGACGCTCTTCCCGGAGCTGCAGATGCTGGCCGCCGCAAAGACGATCTTCGGGGTGATGGTCGTGCACCAGCGGCCCGAGTCGCGGGGACGGCTCACCCTCACCTCCGCCGACCCCACCGCGCCGCCGGACGTCGCGCTCAACTTCCTCGACTCCGAGCGCGACATCCAGATCCTCGTCGACGCCGTGCGCCAGTGCTGGCAGTTCATGCAGACGGCGGGCATCAACGACCAGGGCCAGCGGTTCGTGGTGCTCGGCGAGGACATGGTCGCCGACGACGAACTGATGCGCCACTACGTCCGGCTCAGCCTGGACAGCGGCTACCACCCCGTCGGCACGGCCCGGATGGGCGTGGCCGGCGACGAGGGGGCGGTGGTCGACGAGCGGCTGCGGGTGCACGGCATCGAGGGCCTGTACGTCTGCGACGCCTCCGTCATGCCGTCGATCGTCAACTGCAACACCAACCTCACCTCCATCATGATCGGCGAGCGGCTCGCCGACTGGCTCAGGCAGTCCTGACCGGTCCCCGGCACGGGCGTCCCGCGGTGCGAAGTCCCGCAGGGCGCCCGTCCTGCTGTCCACCTCCGGGGGCGCAGCGGTCGGCGTTGCCGGCCGGCCCACAGTGAGTCGAGTCGCCGACGTCGTCGCGCCGGCCGCACCGTCACCGGCCGCGTAGCCGCTCATGGTCGTCCGGGCCTCCCTGCGTTCCAGGTCCGCATGTGGTCCGGGTCCCGTGTGGTCCGGGCCCCGTGTGGTCCGTGGTCGGGGCGCGTCATCGCCCGTGACTGACGGGTCCTGGTCCTCCGGGTGGCCGGAGGGAGAGCCTGCCGGGGCGCGTCGGGGCGCGTGATGTCGCATTCGACTCAGCGCTGTCGGTGCCGGCGAGTCACCGCCGCCGACGCCGACAGGTCCGCGCGCTCCACCTCAGGCCCACGGGCCGCCGCCGGGTGGCGGACGCCCGGTGGGCGCGAGCATGTGGTGTACGGAGCGCCCAGCGCTCCGTACACCACGGTCAGGCAGGACGCGGCAGCGTCTAGACGGTGTTCTCGCTGACCGTGCGCGGCACCGGCACCGGGGCGGGCTGCTGCGCCTCGGCGGTCGGCACCGGCTCCTGCCGCTCGGCGGCGGCTGGCCCGGTCGGAACGCCCCGGTCCCGCAGGCCGATCCAGATCAGTGCCACGGAAACCAGGATCACGACGATCTGCACCTGCATGGCGAAGTGGACGCCGTCCAGCACGTCCGTGCGGGCGGCCACGAGCGCCCCGAAGATCGGGATACCGATGGTGACCGCGATCTGCTGGGCCAGGGTGGCCAGGCCGGTGGCCAGGCCCTGCTGCGAGTCGTCCAGGCCGGAGGTGGCGGTGACCGTGTAGGCGACGACTGCCGTGACGTGCCCGAAGTACATCAGGAACAGCGACGGCACGATCAGCGCCAGGCTCGGCGTCGTCGACGTGCCGGTCAACAGCAGCGGGACGGTGGTCAGGCCCTGCGCCAGCAGGCCGATGGCGAGCACGTTGCGGTAGCCGTACCTGCCGATCATGCGGCCGGCGATGACGCCGGCGACGACGGCCACCAGACCCGGGCCGCCGAACACCAGACCGGTGGTGAACGGCGCCATCTTGAGCACGTCCTGCATGTAGAGGGTGAGGCCGAAGTTGACGCCGCTGGCCATCACGAAGGCGACGATGCCGCCGTAGTTGCCCCACTTGATGTTGGGTCGGTTGAGCAGGGTCAGCGACACCAGGGGCGCCTTGGCCTTCAGCTCGACGAACCAGAAGGCCGCGATGAGCACCGCGCCGACGACGAGGGCGATCCAACTCTGCATGCTCACGCCGTAGACCAGGGCGAGCAGGCCGGCGGTGACCGTCACGGCGCCGGGCACGTCGAGCTTGACGCCGGCGGGCCGGACGCTCTCCTTGATCACCAGCGGGGTCAGCACCAGGATGGCGACCGCCACCGGCACGTTGATCCAGAACGCCCAGCGCCAGTCCAGGGCGCTGACCAGGCTGCCGCCGACCAGGGCGCCGACGGTGAAGCCGCCGGAGAGCAGCGCACCGTTGAGGCCGAGCACCCGGGCGCGGGCCCGCTCGTCGGAGACGGTCGTGATCAGCAGCGCCATCGCGGCCGGGATGGCGATCGCGTTGGCGAAGCCCTGCAGCACGCGGGCGCTGAACAGCATCTCCGGGTTGGTCGCGAAGCCGCCGAGCAGCGAGGCAACAGTGAGCAGCGCGATGCCGGTCAGGAACAGCCGCCGCCGGCCGAACAGGTCGGCGACCCGCCCGAACAGGAGCGTGAAGCCCGCGGCGGGCAGCGCGTACGCGCTTGCCACCCACGGCAGGTCCGCCAGCGACAGGCCGACGCCCTCGCCCATCCGGGGCAGCGCCACGTTGAGGATGGAGAAGTCGACAGACAGCATGAACTGCGCGCCGAGCAGGACGAATAGGGCAAGTTTCTGCGCGGAGCTGAGCTGCTCCGACGTGCTCTGGTTCTCCGCCATGACCACGAACACTAGGTAGCCGCGACCTCGCTACCTATCCCCCTGCCATGCGTACCACTGACAGTGGCACCCTTGCTGAGGGCATCTTCGGCATCCGCTGCCGGTCCCGACCAACGCTACCCGGTCGAGGCACTCTTCGAGCTTGCTCAATTTCGCACCCGGCGTCGAGAGGGACACCGGCCGCCCGGGAGAGAAATCCGTCGGGCGGCCGGCGCACGATCAGTCGACGAGCACTCCACAACCGACCGTGGTGATCGAGCCGGTGAGGCCGCTGGACAGGTCGGAGGCGAGGTAGACGGCCGTGCCGGCCACGTCGGCCAGGGTCACCGCCCGACCCAGCAGCGGGTTCGGCATGCCCGGCTTGGCCGCCAGCATGTCGTCCAGCGTCGCCCCGTTCGCCTCGGCCGCGCGTCGCCACGTCTCGCGGACGTAGGAGCCGTGCCGCACGCTCTCCGGGATCGCGTCGGGACGCAGGCAGACCACGCGCACCCCGAACGGGCCCACCTCGCCGGCCAGCTCCCGGGAGAGCGACTCGATGCCGGCGCAGGCCACCCCGAAGCCGCCCGAGGGCATGGGTGCCCGCGCGGCGGACGTCGACAGGATGACGATGACCCCGCTGTGTTGCTCCACCATCCGCCGCGCCGCCGCCGACGCGGTGAGGAACTGGGTGCGCACGAAGGTGTTCATCGGCATCAGGAAGTCGTCGAGGCCCAGCTCGCGCAGCGGGACGCCCTGCACGTGGTCCAGGCCGACGGCGTTGAACGACACGTCGATACGCCCGGCCCGTTCGGCGACCAGCGCCGCGTGGGCCTCGACCGCCGCCTGGTCGAGCGCGTCGACCTGGTGGGCGTACGCCCGGCCGCCCTCGGCGGTGATCTCCTTGGCGAGCGTCTCCACCCGGTCGAGGTGGTGACCGGCCAGGTACACGGTCGCGCCCTCCCGGGCGTAGGCGCGCGACACCGCGCTGCCCAGCGCGCCCGCGGCGCCGTAGACGATCGCGGTCCTCTTCTCCAGCAGCATGTCTGATCCCCTCGTCATGGCCCGGCGATGCCGGACCGGGTTCGTCAGACCGACGGGTGAACCTCGGGGAAATATACATTTCCCTGCTGATTTATCCTTCTTGATCCGGAAGACCGCCGGTGACCTCCGCCAACCGGTCCCGCAGGTACCGACGCTCGACGTCGTTGCCGGCGAGCTCCACCGCCCGCCGGTACGCCCCGGCCGCGTCGGCAGGACGGTCCAGCCGGCGCAGCAGATCGCCGCGGACGGCCGGGACGAGGTGGTGGCCGGCCAGCTCGCCGGAGCGTTCCACCTGCTCCAGCAGCGCCAGGCCCCGCTGCGGGCCATCCGCCATCCCCACCGCCACCGCCCGGTTGAGCCGCACCACGGGAGACGGCGTCAGTTGGGCCAGCTCGGCGTAGAGCCCGGCGATCTGGGGCCAGTCGGTACGGGCCGCGTCGGGGGCGGTGGCATGACAGGCGGCGATCGCCGCCTGCACCTGGTAGGGGCCCGGTCGCCCCTGACGCAGCGCCCGGTCCAGCAGGCCCACCCCCTCGGCGATCCGACCCTGATCCCACCGCCGGCGGTCCTGCCGCTCCAGCGGCACCAGGCCGCCGCGGGCGTCGGTGCGCGCGTCGCGCCGGGCGTCGTGCAGCAGCATCAGCGCGAGCAACCCGAGGGTCTCCGGGTCGTCGGGCAGCAGCCGGGCCAGCAGGCGGCCCAGCCGCACGGCCTCCGCGCACAGCCCGCACCGCAGCAGGTCCCCGCCGGCCGTGGCGGCGTACCCCTCGGTGAACAGCAGGTACAGCACCGCCCGTACGGCCGTGGCCCGGCGGGGCAGCTCGCCGGCCGGCGGCAGTTCACCGCACAGGCCCGCGTCGCGGACGCCGCGCCGGGCCCGCACCAGGCGCTGGGCGAGGGTTCCCGGCGCGACCAGCAGGACGCGGGCGATCTCCGCCGGGCCGAGCCCCAGGACGGTACGCAGGGTCAGCGCGACCTGCGACGGCAGCGACAACGTGGGATGGCAGCAGGTGAAGATCAGCCGCAACTGGACGTCCCGGATCACCGGCGGCACCGGCGGGGTCTCGTCGTACGCCGGGAGGGTGGCCGCGGCCTCGCGCAGCCGGGCGGCGGCCATGTTCTCGTGGCGCAACCGGTCGACGGCCCGGTTGCGCGCCACGGTGGTCAGCCAGGCCCCGGGCCGGCGCGGCACACCCTCGTCGCGCCAGCGTCGCAGCGCGATGGCGAAGGCGTCCTGCACGCAGTCCTCGGCCAGGCCCCGGTCGCCGGTGAGGCCGACCAACCCGCCGACGAGCTGGCCGTATTCCCGGCGGAACGCCCCGGCAACGGCGGCGTCGACCGCGAACGTCAGCGGGTCCAGACCGGCCTCACCTCGATGGTGCCCAGCTCGGCGAACGGGTGCAGGGCGGCCAGCTCCGTCGCCTCGTCGAGGTCGGCGCAGCGCAGCAGGACGAACCCACCCACCTGCTCCCGGGCCTCGATGAACGGGCCGTCGGAGACCAGCACGGCTCCGGACCGGGCCCGCACCGTGCGGCCGACCCGGCCGGGGCGCAGGCGCTGCCCGCCGGCGAACGCCCCCCGTCGCTGCACCTCGTCGAGCCAGGCGCGGTGCCGGGGGTGTTCGTCGAGCTCCGCCGGGCTCAGCTCGCCGGCCTCGTCGTGAAAGATCACCAGTGCGTACTCCACGGCCCCTCCCAGGTCCGCGCATTACAACGAGGCAGCACGCAGGAAGAAGCGGGCGGTGCTCGGCTCGGCCAGTCTTGGGGCAATCCGTGCCCGCCGAGGAGGCATCCCATGCGTCAGTCACAGGTCACCGTCAACGGCATCGACATCGCATACCGTGAGCTGGGCGAGGGCCCCCTGGCCCTGCTCGTGCACGGCTTCCCGTTCACCCCCAACACGTACCGGCACCTGATGCCGGCGCTGGCCGACGCCGGCTACCGGGTCGTGGCGCCGTTCACCCGGGGCTTCGCCCCCAGCTCGGTCCCGCCGCCGGGCCGCGAGCACATCCGCGACCTGATGGCCGACGTCAACGCCCTGCACGAGGTCCTCGGCGGCGACGAGCGGGCGGTGCTGATCGGCCACGACTTCGGCGCCGCCGTCTCGTGGTGTGCGGCCGTGCAGGCGCCGCAACGCTGGTCGCGGCTGGTCGCCTGCGACGTGCCACCGTTCCAGTTCTTCGGCGAGTTCGTGCTCGACCCCAGGGGCATCGACGTCCAGGTCCACTTCTGGTTCTTCCAGATGGCTGCCGCCGACGAACTGGTCGCCGCCAACGACCTGGCCTTCCTCGAATTCATGCTGCACAAGTACTCGCGCGACGGCTACGACGTCACGCAGGACCTGGCCGACATCCGGGCCGCCCTCGGCAACCCGGAGAACCTGCGCGCCGCCCTGGGCATGTACCGGACCAACTTCCCGGCGGCGACCTTCGGCAGCCCGGAGTGGGCGGCCGAGCAGGGCGCGCTGTGGGGTGCCCTGCCGACCCAGCCGACGCTGAACATCTTCGGTGCGCAGGACGTCTCGTTCGCGATGGACGAGGAGAGGCTCGCCCGGATCGTCGAGGCCCTGCCGAAGGGTTCGGCCGGCGCGCTGGTCCCCGACTCGCGACACGTTCCGCTCACCGAGCAGCCGGAGATCACCAACGCCCACATCCTGCGTTTCCTGGCCGAGACGGCCTGAACGTCCGTTCAGGACACTGATCGGGTCCGGCCGGGCACGGCACCCCGCTCCGCCCGGCCGGAAACCGTTGGTACTTCCACCGTGGGTACCACTGACAGTGTCATGCTCGTCGGTCATACTGGTTCGCATGAATTCGCTGGGCGAGTTCCTCCGATCGCGACGCGGCGTCATCAGCCCGCAGGACGCCGGCCTGACCCGCTACGGCGAGCGGCGGCGGGTCTCCGGGCTACGCCGCGAGGAGCTGGCCCAGCTCGCCGGCGTGAGCGTCTCCTACTACACCAGGCTGGAGCAGGGCCAGGCACACAACGTCTCCGACGAGGTGCTCGACGCCGTCGCCCGGGCCCTGCGGCTCGACGACGACGAGCGGTCCCACCTGTTCGTGCTCGCCCGCCCAGGCCGGGCGGCGCCCGAGCGGACCGCCCTGGCCCACGCCGCGCCACCGGCCCTGCGCCAGATGCTCGCGATGATGCCCGACGTGCCGGCGATGGTGCTCGGCGCCGCGACCGACGTGCACGCCTGGAACCCGCTGGGCCACGCGCTGCTCGCCTGGCACCTCGACGAGGCACCCAACATGAGCCGCTCGGTCTTCCTCGACCCCCGCATGCGCGAGCTGTACGCCGACTGGCCGGGCAAGGCCCGCTCGGTGGTGGCCTACCTGCGGATGGCAGTGGGCCGCTACCGGGGCGACCAGCGGATCGTCGGGCTGGTCGAGGAGCTGCTGTCGCGCAGCCCGGAGTTCGCCGGGATGTGGGCCGAGCACCCGGTGAGCACCTGCGAGACGATGACCTACGACATGGCCCACCCGGTGGTCGGGGCGCTGACGGTCAACCAGCACACGCTGCGGCTGGAAGAGATGTCCGACCTGATGCTGGTGACGTTCACCGTCGAGGCGGGGTCGCCGTCGGCGGCGGCGTTGCGGATGCTCGGCGGCATCCCCCGACGCGCACCGGCCCCGGTGCCGGCGCCTCGGCACAGCGTCACCGTCCCCTGAGCCGCCCGCACCCGCGACACAGCAGGTCATCCCCACGACGCGCCCGGCGGGCCGTCGCACACAGGCCCGCCCACGCACCCCGGACAGTGCACGCGCACGGCGGCGGCCGGCTCCCGGGGGCGGGATGAGCCGCCCGGCCGGGAACCGGCCGCCCCAGCGGGTGGAGCGCCGCCGCGCCCCACCGCGCCGGCGTCACTGCGTCCCGGCCTCCGCCGCCTGCACGGCCGCGCCCTCGTGCTGCACCCGGAACTTGTTCACCCCGGTCCACCAGTTCTCACCGGGGTTGGCGGCCTCGTCGGAGCCGTAGCGGTCGTGGTGCCGCCACCAGTCCCACGGGTGCGCCAGCTCCTCCTCCTGCCGGCCGAGCGGGGTGACGTCGAGGTAGTTGTAGGTGTTGATGAACACCTCGCCGCCCCGGTCGAACACCGAGCTGGCGTGGAAGATCTTCTCGCCCTCGCGGATGAACGAGCTGACCGCCGGCAGCTCGCCCTTGTCCATCGAGACGTTGAAGTCGTAGTTGAAGTCGCTGCCGTACGACGAGACCCACGGGATGTGGCTCCAGCCCATCCGGGCCTTGAACTGCTCGATCTTCTCCAGCGGGGCACGGGCGATCATCACGAACGAGGAGTCCCGGGCGTGCATGTGCGACAGGTCCCCGACGTTGTCGGCCTGCATCGAGCAGCCGACACAGCCCTCTTCCGCCTCCGGGGCGAACATGAAGTGCCGCACGATGAGCTGACGGCGGCCCTGGAACAGGTCGAGCAGTGTCACCCGGCCTGCGGGCGAGTCGAAGACGTACTCCTTCTCCACCGGCACGACGGGCATGGCCCGGCGGGCGGCGCTGAGCTGGTCGCGGGCGCGCGTCAGCGCCTTCTCCTCCTCCAGGAGCTTCTCCCGCGCCACGATCCACTCATCACGCGAGACGATCTGCGGAAAACTCATCGTTCCTCCCTAGACGGTCGCCGCCGGGCCGGGGTCAGGCCGGGCGACACCTGCGAGCGTGACACGGGCCCGAACGGCCGACTTCTCCGCTCGTGCCCTTCCGCCACTGGTCATGAGTCGACACCGAGCAATCCGGAAGAGGTGACGGCCCACGGGGTGTGACAGCGTCGATGGTGCCTGGCCGACACGACCCCGGTCGATCCGGTCACCCGTTGAGGAGGACACGTGCCCACGACCACCGAAGCACCCACCCGCGAGGAACTGGTCCAGCGTGCGGCGGGTCTAGTCCCGCTGATCCGCAAGCACGCGGCGTGGCAGGAGGAGAATCGTCGGCTCCACGACGAGACGGTCGCCGCGATCGAGGAGGCGGGGCTGTTCAGGCTCCGCACGCCCCGACGCTACGGCGGCTACGAGGCGGACACCCGCACGCTCGTGGCCGTCGCCACCGAGTTGGGCCGGGGCGACGCCAGCACCGCCTGGGTCACCTCGGTGCTGTGGATTCCCACCTGGCTCGCCGGCCTGTTCCCCGACGAGGCCCAGGACGAGGTGTTCGCCGTACCCGACACCCGGGTGTGCGGCACCAACAGCGTCGGCGGCACGGCCGTGCCCACCGACGGGGGCGTCGTCGTCAACGGCAGCTGGCACTTCATCAGCGGGGCCCACCACGCGCAGTGGCAGGAGATCGCGGTGGTCGTGTTGCGCCCGGACGCCGAGCCGGAGCCGATCATGGCGCTGGTGCCGATCGGCAGCCTGGAGATCGTCGACGACTGGTACACCACCGGCCTGACCGCCACCGGCAGCGTCACCACCGTGGCCCGGGACGTGTTCGTCCCGAGCAGCCACATCATCCCGATGAGCGCGGCGATGATCCCGCAGGGCCTGTCGCAGGGCAACGCCGACTCGCCCGTCTGGCGTACCCCGGCGGCGCTCAACGCGGCGGCCTCCGGCGTGGGGGCGGTCGTCGGCGTGGCGAAGTCCGCCCGCGACGAGTTCTTCGACCGGCTGCCCGGCCGGAAGATCACCTACACCGAGTACGAGAACCAGAGCGAGGCCCCGATCACCCACCTGAAGGTCGGCACCGCGCTGATGAAGATCGAGCAGGCCGAGTTCCACGCGTACCACGCCGCCGACCTGGTCGACAGCTTCGCGGCCACCGGCGCGGAGTGGACCCTCGAGCAGCGGGCCCGGGTCCGCGCCGACCAGGGCTGGGCGACCCGGCTGGCCAAGGAGGCGGTCGACATCTTCGCCTCCGCCGGTGGGGGCACGTCCATCTACCGCGACGTGCCGATCCAGCGGATCGTGCGGGACGTCAACGCGATGAGCCTGCACGGGCTGATCAACCCCGACACCAACACCGAGTTGTACGGCCGGATCGTCTGCGGCATGGGTCCGAACACCCTGTTCATCTGAGCCTTCCCCACGTGGCGGGCCGCCCGGCGCACCCCTCGCCGGGCGGCCCGTCGCACCCCCTGCTGGTTGGGCGACCACTCGTCGCCAGGCGCGCAGCGCGTTGATCCGAGCCGTCCGTGACGTCGGCAACGGTGATCCGGCCCGGCCGCCCTGACCGGCCGCCCGCAGCTCAGCCGAGCGAGCAGGGCGTCCCGTTGAGGGCGAACGAGGACGGGCTGCCGGTGCCACCGGTGTGGGTGGCCACGAACCCGATGGCGATCGCGGCACCCGGCCCGATGACGACGTGGTCGTCGAGGCCACGGGCGGTGACATTGCCGCTGGACGGCGAGTACACCGCGTTCCAGTCGCTGGTGATGCGTTGCCCGGCGGGCAGCGGGAACGTCAGCCGCCAGGAGGTGACAGTGGTCAGGCCGGTGTTGGTGATGGTGATGCTGCTGGTCAGGCCGGTGTCCCAGGTGTAGACCGAATAGCGGACGTTGCACGCGGCCCCGCTCGGCGGGGGGTTGGTCGGCACCGCGGTGCTCGCCGGCGGAGTCATGCTGGGCGGCGGAGCGCTGCCGGGCGGCGGAGTCGTGCTGGTCGGCACGGTGGCCGGCAGGCCGGTGCCGTCCAGGGCTGCGGCAAACGTCACGGCCGCCGCAGTGACACCGAGAAGGCTGCTCTTCAGTCCCATGGTGGCTGCGATTCCTCCGGGGGTCGGCGCACGGCAGCGCGACGGAACGAGGGACGCCGGACGCCGGACGCCGGTGATCGTTCGGTTCGCCTCGCGAGCACCAGCATTAATCGGTATGTTTCGATTGTCAAGCCGGCGGTGGAGCCGACGAAGGGGATCCCCTCGCCCCTGTTCGGTCTGCGGACCGCCGTGACGGTCCTTACGGCGCGTGCTCGGCGTCGGGGGCGGGGTGCGGTGGCGGGTAGGTCGGGCGGCGGGCGAGGGGTCGCTCGATTCAGGGGTGCATGCCAGGCAGATGCCCTCGCTCGTCGGCCCGTCGAGTACCTGCCGCTCGACCTTCGTCGTCATGTCCCAGG
Source organism: Micromonospora sp. NBC_00421 (assembly GCF_036017915.1). NCBI lineage: Bacteria > Bacillati > Actinomycetota > Actinomycetes > Micromonosporales > Micromonosporaceae > Micromonospora > Micromonospora sp. NBC_00421. The sequence goes on along the minus strand of NZ_CP107929.1, from coordinate 1,151,543 downwards.
TCCGCGTGCCCCTTCCGGAGGGCACCAGCCAGAAACAGGCACTCCGACCAGCTCGCGACGGATCGACGCCGCGGATCGGTCAGCACCTCGTCGTCCAGTTCCACACCTGTCTCATCCTCGAGCCGCGAGGCCAGCGCCATCCTGTCGAATGAACTCAGGCCCAGCATCGCGAGGTCCCGGAACCGCAACGCCTCGTGCTGGATGAGCTCATCTTCGGTGAAGCTCGGCGGGCCGCTCGCGGCCAAGGCGTCGATGACCGCCGCGGCGACCAGGTGTCCGCATGCACGACGGCGCCGGTCCTCCCGGCTCATGCGTCCCCCGCCCGGACAAGTGCGATGATCTTCTGCCGATCCGGTTTGCCGACCGCGTCCGACGGCAGGCTGTCGCATCGGATGATCCGTGGGATCGGAACGTCGTCCGGCAGGGATGCCAGGCATGCTTCGAGCTCTGCCGCGTTCGGGTCGACCCCTGCCACCACGGCGTAGAGCCGCTCTACCTCGGGTCTGTCCGGGCTGGCCGTCGTCAGAAGGTGCACGGCTTCGACGCCGTTGACGCCCCGCAGCACACGCTCCAGGTGGTAGGCGTCGATGAACCGGTCGTTGAGGCGAATGGCGGGCCGGAGCCGCTCCAGGAAACGCACGACACCGTCGGCGTCGTGGTGCACCAGATCACCGGTGTGCCAGGTACAGCTGGGCGGTTCGGTGGAGTCCAGGTAGCCCTCGACGGGAGCATCCAGCTGCAGCTGCAGCTCACCAGAGTGGCCGGGTAGCGGATGGACGACCTTGACGCCCGAAACAGGTCGGCCGATCCCCCGGTTCCCGATGAACGTCCCACCTGTCTCCGATGCCCCGTATCCCCGCGTCAACTGGACTCCGAACCGCGCGCCGAATTCCTCGTCCAGTTGGTCGGAGACGGCACCGGCACCGACGAAGGCGCAACGCAGGACACGCCCACCGGGATGGCGCGTGGTCCCGGCGAGAAGTCGCGCGGCCAGTGGAGTCAGCGCCACCACCGTCGCCGCGCCGCTGTCTATCTTCCGTGCCACCGCGGACGGCCGGACCATGGGTTGTGCGTCAACAGCGCAGCCGCTCAGCAATCCGCTCATCGCCGTACCCCAGCCGAGCGAGTGGGCCAGCGGTATCGGGACGAGCAACCGGTCCTCTTGACTCAGCGACAGACCATCCTGGTAGCCGTCAGCCTCCATGAGTACGCTCGCGATGCCACGTCGCACCACTTTGGGTCGGCCGGTGCTGCCCGAGCTGACGTGAAGAACGGCAGTCGTCCCGAGTCCCTCCGGCACGGGTTGCCCCGACCGCGCGGCGTGCACTGTGAGGTCCGCCTCGATCCGAAACGAGGCGAGGCCGCTCGGCGCGTCGGAACTGCGCAGGCACGGCAGGGGAATCGCGTCGCGGCTCCACAGTGCCATCGCCGCGACAGCGACGCCCTCCCCCCGCAGATCGTCGAGCATCACGACGTCGCCCGCTCGCACACCCGCTTCGGTCAGTCGCTGGCCGAGCGCTCCGCACCGCTCCTGAAGCCCGATGGGCTGTGGCGCCCGACCCAGGATGCGAGCGGTCAGCGCTGGACGAGTAAAGGTCATCTCTCCGCAGCCGCCGCTTCCTTGCCGGTCATGCCGGACGACCCGCGCCGTCGGGCAGAAAGATCGAACCCCGGATGCCGAGGCCGGCGTTGCGGACGATCTCCTGCACGTGCTGCATCCGCACGACGAACCGATTCTTTCCGTAGATGAGGTACCGCTGGCGATCGCTCTCCGCCGTGAAGTTGATCGTCAGGACGTTGGCGCCCGCCTCCAGACCCCTTGCCTGCCCTCCGCTGTCCGCCTTCTCCAGCGCGCTCACCGACGGAATGAGCAGGTGTGGATAGCAGATGCGAAGGCATGCGATGGAGTTGAGCGCGAGGTCGAGGGAGCCGCTGGGCTGGTCCGCGAGGGGCGTGTCCGGTGCCGGGGCGAAGGGACTCACGCTACACATGTGGACGCCGAGTCGCCCGGCGAGCTCGATGTCGTCGACGATGCTCTCGATCCGCTGGCCAGGCAGGTCGGAGATGAATCCGGTGCCCACCTTGTAGCCCAGATCGAGCAGGTCCCGCAGGCTCTCCAGTCGGGACTCCAGGGTCTCCCCGCGAACCTGCTCATGAAGGGCGGCGTCGCTTGTCTCGTGCTTGAGGATGTAGCTCGTGGCTCCGGCCTGTCGCAGTTCGGAGTACTGATCCCTGGTGAGGCTGCCGAGATTGAGCAGCACCTCGACGCGGCCTCCGTAGAGTTCTTTGATGGCCGCGATCGCCTCCTTGACCGCAGCCAGCACCCGCGGCGCCTCGCCGCCCTGCAGCAGGATGACGTCGATACCGGCTTCGTGAATCTCGCGAGCTCGTTGGACGATCTCGTCGCTGCTCATGAAGTAGCGGTCGTTGTACCGGGTGTTGTCGCGGCGCATGGGGCAGTAGTCGCAATTGACGCGGCAGACATTGGTGACTTCTATTACCCCACGGAGGACGATGCTTCGCGCGAAGTGCTTGTCACGTAGGCGGCGTGCCTCAGCGAATAGTTCCTGCTGACGCGATCCGCGAGCATCGAGTGCAGCACGGATTTCCGAGGTAGAAAGCATGCTCACAGCCATTCAGGAAGTCGTCGCGCCGCAGCGCGATGGCACTGGATGGGTGTCGATTGGATGTGGCTGCCGAACAGCCAGACTGTCCGAAGTGATGCGCGTCACGCACCTCCCTCACGCGAGTCACGAACCCGCGCGTTTCCCCGTAGATGCATCTCTGCGATCACCCTAGCAGCACGAGCGAAGTTCATCGATTGATTTACCGACTTTCTTCGCACTCGACGAGCGACTGCCACACACGCCGCAGCACACTTGCCCCATCGAAGTGTGAGGATGTAGCGTCGTAGCGGTGCTGGACTCGACACCAGACCACGACGCCGCACCTATTCGTGAGGGCGCGACAGATCAGCAGACCGGCGCCGGGTATGCAGTCGCCGCATCCTTCTCCGGCGCACGCGGCGAAACGGCGCCGCTGACCTGGGGTCAACAGGGCATCTGGGACGCGATCCAACGCAACGCGCCGGGCCACTTCAACGTCGGAACGGTTGTCGCGGTACCGCCGGGGCTGAAGCAGGATGCCCGCACGATCGCGGCGGCGATCGGACGCCTGCTCGACCGGCACGAATCACTGCGGACCAGGATCCTCGCTGTCGACGGCGAGTATCGGCAGGCGGTGGAGCGCTCCGGCGCCCTGCGCGTCGAGGTCGTGGAGGCCGGAGGTTCGGGGATCCACGCGGTTGCCCACCGGCTGCGATCCATGGCGTACGACTACGCGCGGGGTGACCTCCCGCTGCGCGTTGCCCTGGTCACGAGGGGCGGCGCCATAGAGCACGTCCTCCTGACGTTGTGCCATTCCGCCGCCGACCTGCAGGGGCTGAGCGTCGTCCGGGAGGATCTCGCCAAACTGTTGGAAGGTGCGGAACTCCCCGGCCAGGTCCCGCAGCCTGTGGATCTGGCCCGGAATCAGCTGCTTCCCGCCGCGCGACGGCGTTCGGCCAGGTCCGTGGAGTACTGGACGAGGCAGATCGGGCGGGTCCGATCGTCGATGTTCACCGAGGCCGAACCGCCTCAGACCCCTGCGTTCCGGAGCGCGCTGCTGACGTCGCCGGCGGTCGGGGCGGCCGCCCGGCTCCTCGCCGCGCGGCACGGCGTCGGCGAATCCACGGTGCTACAGGCGGCCTGCGTGTGCGTGCTCACCAGCTGGACCGGTCAGCACCGGTGCCACCTGCAGTCGTTGACCAGCAACCGGTTCTGGCCCGGCCACCAGGGCATGGTGACGCACATGTGCCAGCAGGGCCTCTTCGTGCTCGACGTCTCTGCGGCGTGGACGTTCGACGACCTGCTCTCCGCGACCGACCGCGCCGCAGCCGAGGCACACTGGCACGCGTACTACCGCCAGCGGGACTTGGACGCGGCGGTGGAAAGGCTGCAAGCGGAGGACGGCGTGGTCCAACGCGACTGTTACTTCAACGACACCCGCTCTGACGGCCCGCCGGTCTGGACCGCGGCGAGTCAGCCCCAGGAAGACGAACTTGTCGTGTCGACGTCAGCAGACAGCGCCGTCGCGGTGCCCGCAGACAGCACCGACGTCCGTCGCCTGGCGGCGGAGACGTCCTTCAGATGGCAGGCCGATCCAGGGTGGCTGCAGTGCAGGTTCTCTCTCAAGATTTTCGGTCCGCCGGCTGTTCCTCGCGTTTCCCTCAGCGCCGACACCAGATACCTACCGGCGGCGCGGATCGAACAGTTCCTCGCGGACTTCGAGGGCTGTCTGGTGAGGGCGAGCGAGGATTCGAGGACCATGGCGGTCGTCCGGTAGCGGGCCATGGGCATGGCGTCGTCAGGTAGCTGCGGGTCACGGCGGTGATCAGGCCGGGTCAGCGACGGGGGGCCTGGCGGGTGGCGCGGGCGATGTCGGTCGTGCCGGTGATGCGGTGCCAGCCGGCGTCACCGAGCCGGGGCGTCACCGAACCACGGCACCACTTCAAGCCCGGTCGCGGCTTCCCGAAGGGTCGGTGAAATAGGTCATGTAGGTCGACGCGTGCGGGTTCCAACGACGTCGCAACGGGTCGTGGACGACCCGGCTCACGAGACCGACCGGGGTGACCAACAGGTAATACACCAGGGCAAGTAGAGCGGTCCCCATCAGGCTCCTTCCGACGATTGGCAGGCAGGCGAACGGCGCTAGTCCATCGGAATCCGCGAGCGCCATTCGTCGTCCTGCAACGGAGGCTGCGTCGCCTTCTCCAGCAGGTGGTCGCCGATCGCGAGCAGATCGATGTCGGTACGCATGAAGCATGTGTAGGCGTCGTCCGGCGTACACACGATCGGTTCGCCCCGGACGTTGAACGACGTGTTCACCAGGACCGGGCATCCGGTCGCATGATTGAACGCGGTCAGCAACCGATGAAAGTGCGGATTGTCGTCTGCTCGGACGTGCTGCACCCGGGCGGAGAAGTCCACGTGGGTGACCGCGGGGATCGATGAACGCGGGATCCTCAGCAGATCCAGCCCCGTGGACCGGCTCGTGGGCTCGACGTCCAACCGTCGCGCAGCGGATACGTTCGCCACCAGGAGCATGTATGGACTGTCCTGGCTCAGGTCGAAGTAGTCCTTGGCGTCCTCCGCCAGCACCGCCGGTGCGAACGGCCGGAAGGACTCCCGGAATTTGATCTTGAGGTTCATCCTGGACTGCATGTCGGGGTCCCTCGGGTCACCCAGGATCGAGCGTGCCCCGAGAGCGCGTGGCCCGAACTCCATCCGGCCCTGAAACCAGCCGACCACCTTGCCGGCAGCAAGCGCGGCGACGACCTGGTCGATCAGGGCGGCCTGACCCAGCGTCCGGTAGACCGCCCCCCGGCGCTCCAGGCTGGCCCGGATCTCGGCACCGTCGAAGTCCGGTCCGAGCAGCGCCCCGGACATCGCGTCGCGGCCGGTGCCCACGTGCACACGGGATGCGCCGCGAGCCATCGCCACGGACAGAGCCGCGCCCAGCGCTCCGCCGGCATCACCGGCGGCGGGCTGAATCCAGACCTCGTCGAAGACCCCCTCGCTGGCCAACCTGCCGTTCGCCACACAGTTGAGCGCCACTCCCCCGGCCAGGCACAGCCTGCGCTCGCCTGTCAGCTGGCGTGCGGTGCGCGCCAGCCGGAGGACCACGTCTTCGGTCACCTGCTGCACCGACGCGGCCAGGTCGAACTCGCGCTCGGTGAGCGGAGATTCGGGATCGCGGCGCGGCCCGCCGAAGAGCCGTTCGAAGCCATGACCGGTCATCGCCCGGCCACGCAGAAACTCGAACCAGCGCAGGTCGAGCCGGAACGACCCGTCTGGCTTGATGTCGATCAGGTGCTCCCGGATGAGGTCCGTGTGGCGTGGCGTGCCATAGGGGGCCAGCCCCATGAGCTTGTACTCACCCGAGTCCACCTTGAACCCGCAGAAGTAGGTGAACGCGGAGTACAGCAGGCCCAGCGAGTGCGGGAAACGCAGTTCCGCGAGCTGGCGCAGCTGGGTGCCGGTGCCGTGCCACAGCGTCGTGGTGGCCCACTCGCCGACGCCGTCGACCGCCAGCACGGCGGCGGACTCGTACGGGCTCGGAAAGAACGCCGAGGCCGCATGCGACAGGTGATGCCGACCGGTGACGATCCGCGGCGGTTCGCCCATGTCGAGGTCGGTCAGGTGGCGGCGAATGTCGCGGCGTATGGCGAGCTTCCAGGACAACCAGGACGGCAGCGTGTCGCGGAACGTCCGGAAGGCCCGGGGAGCCGCACCCGCGTAGCTGGCCAGCACCCGCCGAAACTTCAGCACGGGGTCCTCGTAGTAGGCCACGGTGGACACGTCCGGTAACGCCACCCCGGCTGAGTCCAGGCAGTACCGGACGGCAGCGGCCGGGAACGCCGGGTCGTGCCGGCGCCGGCTGAAGCGTTCCTCGTGCGCGGCGGCGATCGGGACCCCGTCGGCAAGCAGCGCCGCGGCGCTGTCGTGGTAGTGGGCGGACACCCCCAGGACCAGGTCAGGCATCGCGGCTCCGCCGGACGACCGGATCAGAACATGGGGTACGTGGAGCCGTCACCGTCGTGGCGACGCTTTTCGCGCCTGCGTGGGCGTCGAAACAGGCGGAGCAGGAAACTTCGCAGCAGGGCCAAGGCATCGACCGTCCTTCCTGTTGAGCCAGCGCTTCCGGCGCCGGCTATCGCAAGTCGCAGTGGCTGGCAAGCAGGGCGGCGACGACGTCGCAACCCCTGTCGGTCATATGCGCGCGGTCGACGAAAATCCAGTCGTCGGGTCGGACGGCATCCGCGAGCAGCGGGGCGAGATCGACGAAGCGGACCCCCAGCTTCTCGCAACCGACCCGTAACACCGCCGCATAATCCTGGCCCACCTGCGGCGGGATGATGTCGCCATAGGTTTCCCGGAAGTTGAAGACCGCATCCAGCTCGTCGAAGAGCAGTTGCTCCGGCGGTGACGGACGTTCCCGAACCCAGGTGGCAAGTGGCTGGAGGACGAACGACAGTGTCGCCCCCAACGCGTCCGCGAGCAGGCGCCACGTGCCGAGGTGCCGCAGGGTCAGGTCGGCAGCGATCTCGATCTGCTGCTCGGCCGGGGGTCTGGCGTGCGTATCGCGCTTCGCTCCGGCCTTTCCGGCATCCCGTCGCAGTCGTTGTGACAAACCAATTAGTCGAGGTGGCCGCTGCCGTTCGTGCATGATCTCGTTGAACTCGTCACAGTGATAGAACGCGCCGTGCTCGCCGCGAATACGCCCTGGCAGCCGCGCCAGTCCGAGGTTGTTGAGCCCGGAGAAGAGCACGATGTTCCGAATACCGGACAGCAGGTGCCGGTGCAGCGTGAAATTGACCAGTTCCTGAGCCGAGTTGTGAGCGCGACCGCCGAGGTTCACCCAGGCATGCTCGGGCGCGTACGCGGACCACAGCCTCGACGACACTGTCGCGGCGTCGGCGGTGGCACCGACACCGAACGCGGTGGAGCCACCGACCAGGATGTTCACCCCACCGTCCGGCTGCGGGCCTGCCACCGACACTTCCTCGGCTCCTCGGCGGGAAATGCGGAAGCCCAGCCGGTCGGTGTTGACAAAAGCAGAGCGATGGCTCGCCGGATGAAAAAACATCACGTACGGCAGCCAGCTCAACTTGCCGTCCGCATAGAAGTTTTCCATGTAGTGCATCATCTGCGGTGCGAGCGTGACGACGTGCGGTGTCATCGTTGAGCACTCCAGATGGTCGGTAGCAACGGATCGCCCCCAGCCAAAAGACCCGGCTTGGCTCCACAGGCCTCACCCCGCGACCCAGGTCACCGGCGGCCAGCATGGCAATGCTAGGCGTACGATCAAAGCCAGTCAACCCCGACACATTGATTATCGTGGCTTGATAAGCAACATACCATGCGCTAGGATCAGTCCTGGAACTGACAGAGTCAGCAGGGGGAACTTTGCCACTCAGCGATGCACAGGTACGCATTTTCCACAAGGAAGGTGTACTGGTCGCGGAGAGCATTTTCGACGACGCCGACCTCGCTCCGATAATCGACGAGTACGCGGCCTGGTTGACGGAGCGCGCGAACACTCTCCGCGCCGAAGGTCGCCTCGCCGATCTTTACCCGGACATGCCGTTCGCACGGCGGACCGCGTTGCTCCACGCTCAAGCCCCTGAAATCACCGAGCATATGGACATCGCCACGGTGCTCGGTCCGGCTACGTTTGCGTTCCTGCGGCACCCGCGCCTACTGGCCGCACTGGAACTCCTCATCGGGGCAGAGATCACCTGCAATCCCATTCAACACGTCCGCGCAAAGCCACCGGCAGATTCCACAGGCGCGAGAGATGGATTCCATGACGTGCCGTGGCACCAGGACGCGGCGACGATGTCGAATGAGGCCGACAATTCAGATATTGTCACCTGCTGGATTCCGTTGGTGGACACCACGCGACACAACGGGTGCCTCGAGGTGATCCCCCACGCGTGGCGGGGTGGGTACATCGCGCACGGCCCCGGTCCCCGGATCGCATCGGGCCACCTACCCGCCGAGGCACCACGACCAGCCCCGGTGAGACGGGGCGGCGTCGTGTTCATGCACCGGTACACACCACACCGTTCCACCCCGAACCTCAGCGACCACACTCGCTGGAGCATCGACTTGAGATACCAGCCGACCGGCACTCCCACCGGACGGCCTTTTCACCCGAGCTTCGTCGTGCAGAGCCGTCAGCAGCCGGCGGAGGTGTTCACCGACTACGCGGCGTGGTGCCAGACGTGGCGCGACGCTCTGGCCGCGACGCCGGAAATGCGCAGCCACCGGACGTGAGGCCACCACCCGGCGTGCCACTCTCGTCATCTCGGGGTGCTTGCGGGCATTCAGGTGCATCTCATGGTGAGCTCCCCGCCGTCGAGCGCGAGCGTCACGACAGCGCCCCGACCCAGATCCACCACCCGCCCGTACCGACCGTGGCCGTTGACCACTGCCGCAAAGCGACCGCAGGCGGAGGCATGCAGCCGGTACCTCAGCCGGCGGTCCATCCACGGCGCGTGCTCCGGCTCGTCGACCAGCTCGACGGTCGCCAACACCGTGAACCGGTCGTCGTCCCGGATCAAGCTCGACGATCGTGCCGTCGGCGGTGAGCGCCAGCCACCGGGAACCGTCGGTGTCGTCGATCGGAGCAAGGTCGATCACCTGCCCCCACGACACCGGTAGCGACCAACCCGGCCGGCCGACCAGCCTCGTCGCACTCCCGGCAGATCAGGTCGAGCCACCCCACGCCCGCTCGGCAACCGGAAGCACGCCACCTCCCCGCCCTCCGGTACGACGACCAGGTGGGAGCAGGCCTGGCTGACGGCCGCATCCGCCGGATGTCCGCAAGAGAGGGTCAGCACGGCAGCACACCATCCGGCCCCGTCAGCACCTGGAGCGTCCCCGATACCGCGCGGCCCGGCAATCGGCAGTGCCATCTGAGCACCGCCACTCAGCTCACCCCGGCGACCTGCTCACCCGGCTCGTCGACTACGGCATCAAGCCGGTCACCACCACCCCACAGATCCCCTGAATTCCGCCGGTCCACAGATATCGACAATCGCTCGCCGCCTCGCTGCGGGATATGCGGCGCCCACATTGTGCGCGCCGGGCACCTTACCGGAGGTCGCATTTCCGACACCACATCGACGTCTTTGTCGACTACGTTCACCTGGCAGCCCGTGCCGCCCCTGATACCAATCTGCCACCCGATGTGCGGCTACCGCGACCGCCGCCCGAGCCGGAACAGGTGCTTTTCCGGCCCGTCGCACCGGCTTGATAGCGTCGAGACATATCGATTCCTTCGGATGAGGAGGAGCGCCACGTGGATATGAGCACGCTGACAGATCTGGGTATGACCGGAGCGGCGGTACTGGTACAGGCGGCCGCGACGGACATGTGGCAGGTGGCACGCTCCGGGTTCACCCGGCTACTCGGTCGTGGTGACCCGCACCGGGAAACCGCCACGGTTCGGCGGCTGGACGCCCTGGCCGCGGAGGTGGAGCAGGCCCCGCCAGCCCAGCGCGATCAGGTACGTCAACGGCTACTGCCGGCCTGGCAGATGCGCCTGTCAGACCTGATCGAGGAAGATCCGGCCAGGACCGACGCCCTGCGTGATCTGCGTGACGAGTTGTTGACCCGGCTGCCCACTCCCCAGCAGCAGTGGATACAGAACATCACCGCGACCGCCTCCGGCGCCACCGCGCAGGGAGTGATGTTCGGCAGCATCATCAACCACCCCGCCCCGCCGGGAACTGACCCGATCGGCCCGGTGCCCGACCCGGGACCTTCCCGGTGAATATCGAGCCCTCCCCCGTTCACCAGAACGTCTCCGCTGTCGCCGGCACCGCCTACGGGGTGATCGGTGCCGACCTGCATGTCTTCGGGGACGGCACACCGCTCTATCTATTGGAGGAACACCGCCGGCCCGACCTGCCGGACCGGAGCTGGCTGCGTAAGATGCCCTCCCGGATGCTCAACGCCCACGCCTGCGTGGTCCCGTTCACCGGTCGCGAATCTGATCTCGACGAGCTGCGTACCTGGTCGGAGACCGGGCCGCGACTGGCGGTGCGCTGGCTGCACGCACCGGGGGGCCGGGGTAAGACGCGGCTGGCCGACCATCTCGCCGCCCAGGTCGCCGCCGAGGGCTGGAAGGCCGTCACCGCGGTGCCCCACGTGGGGATGCCCAGCGCCCTGCTGAGCAGCCAGGACCTGCGACTGGACCGCCACCGGGGAGTGCTGCTGATCGTCGACTACGCCGACCGTTACCCGCTGTCCACCCTGCTCTGGTTGCTGCGCAACTCGCTGCTCCATCAGGCCGGCAAGCCGGCACGGGTGTTGATGGTGGCACGCAGCGCGTCCTTCTGGCCGGCACTGCGTGCCAACCTGGACGATCCCCGGGTTCAGGCCGGCACCTCCGAGCACTACCTGGACCCGCTGCCTGACGACGAGGACGACCGGTGGGCCATGTTCACCGCCGCCCATGACAGCTTCGCCGCCGTCTACGAGATCCCCGGCCCGGCCGCCTTCCCCCCGCTCCTCGACCTGGGTCATCCGGAGTTCGGGCTCACCCTCACCGTGCACGTCGCCGCGCTCGTCGCCGTCGACACCCGCGCGACCGGGGACCAGCCACCCACGCGGATCAAGATGCTGACCCGCTACCTGCTCGACCGCGAACGTCAACACTGGGTCCGTCTGTACGAGGGCCACGTCCACGGGCTCAACCACCACACGCCCGACGATGTCATGGCCCGTACCGTCTTCACCGCCGCCTTCACCGGCCCGCTCCCCCACCCCGAGGCCACCGGGCTGCTTCGTCGGATCGAGCGGGAACTGCCCGCCGAACGGATCATCAGCGACCACAGCCGCTGCTACCCGGCCGCCGATCCCCATCGGGTCACCGCGCTCGAACCGCTGTACCCGGACCGACTGGCCGAGGACTTCATCGCTCATACCCTGCCCGGTCCCGACCACCCGGCCGAACCGTGGGCGCCCACCCGACTGGGCGAGCTGCTGCACGACCCACCATCGCCGGCGTCGGATCACTCCCCGCCGCGTACGACATCCGCGACGTACGCTTCGCGGGCGGTCACCTTCCTCACCGCCGCCGCGGCCCGCTGGCCCCACCTCGGGCCCGCACACCTGTACCCACTCCTGTGCGACCGGCCACAACTCGCGATCATCGCCGGCAGTGCCACCCTCAGCACCCTGGCCGGCATACCCGGTGTCGACCTCACGGCGCTGGAAGCGGTCGAGGCGCTGCTGCCCGCCGACCGACACGTCGACCTCGATGTCGGTGCCGCCGCGATCGTAGACGTCCTCACCACGCATCGGCTCACCATGACCGACGATCCGGCGGAAGAGGCCCGCCTGCACGCCACCCGCTCCTGGCGCCTGGCCAACGCCGGCCGCTACGCGGAGGCCCTGGCGCCCATCGAGGAAGCCGTGGCGATCCGCCGCCGGCTGGCCGACGCCGACCGCACCACCCATCTGCCCGCCCTGGCCAGATCGTTGCACAACCTGGGGCAGGTGCTGTCGGAACTGGGCCGGCGGGAAGAGTCCCTCGTCCACAGCCAGGAAGCCGCGGACACGTACCGGCAGTTGGCCCGGACCGATCCCGCCACCCACCTGTCGCACCTGGCGAGAACCTTGCACAACCTCGGCATGGCGCAGGGCGGCCTGGGCCGGCAGGAGGAGGCCCTGGGGCTCGCCGAGGAGGCCGTGACCATCGGCCGCCTGTTGTCCGACATCGACCCGACCGCCTACCTGCCCGACCTCCCCGGGCTGTTGAACAGCGCCATCAAGGTCCTGGTGGAGTTGCGGCGCCACGAGGAAGCCCTGGGGCTCGCCGAGGAGGCCGTGACCATCAGCCGCCGGCTGACCGACGCCGACCGCACCGCCCGCGGGCCCGAGCTGGCGAGATCGTTGCAGAACCTCGGTAATGCCCTGGTCGAACTGGGTCGGCCCGAGGAGGCCCTGGTCCACAGCCAGGAAGCCGCGGACACGTTCCGACGACTGGCCGAGACCAACCCCGTCGCCTACCTGCCCGAGCTGGCAAGGTCCCTGGTCGCCCTCGGCAACACCCTGGTCAAACTCAGGCGGCGGAAGGAGGCCCTCGCCTACACCCAGGAAGCGGCGGACACGTTCCGACGACTGGCCGAGACCAACCCCGTCACGAACCTGCCCGACCTGGCAAGGTCCCTGAACGCCCTCGGTGAGGTGCAGTCCGAGCTGGGCCGGCGACAGGAGGCCGTCACCCTCTTCAGGGAAGCCGTGACCATCGGCCGGCGGTTGACCGAGGCCGACGACGACGCCTACCTGCCGCACCTCGCGAGGCAGCTGGGCAACCTCGGTTCAGCGGAGGCGGAGCTGGGTCGTCAGGAACAGGCCCTCGTCCACCTTCGGGAAGCCGTGGACGCCCATCGACGGCTCGCTGCGGCCAGCCCCGCCGCCCATCTGGGAAACCTCTGCACAGCGCTGCACAACCTCGGCGTGGTCCTCGACAGGCAGGGTCAGTCGGACCAGGCCCTGGCCTGCGCCGAGGAAGAGGTGACCATCGCCCGGAAACTGGCCCGGAGCAATCCCACCGCCCACCTACCCGACCTGGCACAGTCGCTGAACAACATTGCTGGATTCCTGGCCATCCTGGGGCGCAACGAGGAGGCCCCGGGGTTCGCCGAGGAAGCCGTCGCCGTCACCCGACAGCTGGCGGAGAGCAATCCCACCGCCCACCTACCCGACCTGGCACAGTCCTTGAACAACCTCGGTGTGTTCCTGTCACTGGCGCACCAGCGCGAAGGCGCTCTCGCCGCCTGCCGAGAAGCCGCGGACCTGCACCGGCAGTTGGCCGAGACCGATCCGGACGCTTACCTGCCACACCTCGCGCAGTCGCTGTACAACCTCGGTCTCCGGCTGGCGGAGCTGGGACGGCGGAACGAGGCCCTGGCCCCGGCCGAGGAGTCGGTCACCATCTACCGGCAGGTGGCGCACACGAATCCGGCGATCTACGGACGCAACCTCTCGATCGCGCTGGCGGCGTACATGCGGGTGAGCAGGGGGTCTTGGTCCGGATGAGACACCTCCGCACGTCACAGCCTCCGGGCGACGATGCTGGCGGCAGATCTGGCCGCCAGCACGATGGTCGGCTATTCGCCGAGGTCGTGGGGTGAGTTGGCTGGCGGATCTATCCGAGCAGCGTCGCCGCCGTGTACAGGGTGGCCAGGGACAGCGTCGTGGTGGCCACCACCGCCCGGTTGGCCACCGTCTCGCCGACGCCGTACTCCTGGGCGAAGATGAACGTGTTCTGCGCTGTCGGTAGGCCCGCGCACACCACCACGGTCAGCAACTGCGGCGCGGACAGGTGCAGGGCGAGTCCGGTCGCGTACGCGATGACCGGTTGTGCGACGAGCTTCAGCGCGGTGATCACGGCCAGGGCGGCGAACTCGGCCGGCTCTGCCCGGGTCGGCGCGGTGCGGTGCAGCGACGCGCCGAGGGCGATCAGGGCGGCGGGAACCGCGGCGCCTGCCAGCAGGGTGAGCGACGCGTCGGCCGCCGACGGCAGGCGCAGGTCGGCAGCCGAGCAGCCGACGCCGAGCAGCGACGCCAGGATCACCGGGTTACGGACCGGCAGGGAGGCGATACGGCGGACCCGGACGCGCCCGGCCGGGTCACTGTGCCGGTCCAGGGCGGTCAGGATCACGGGCGTCACCACGAGCACCTGTAGCAGCACCACCTGCGCCAGGAACGACACGTCGCCGAGGACCTGGGTGGCGATCGGGATGCCGAGGTTCGCCGAGTTCACATACCCGGCGGCCATGCCCCAGATCGGCCACTCGCCGGGCTGGCGTCCGAACAGCCTGCCCGCGCCGACCCACCCGAACCCGACGACCACGGCCGTGCTCACCCCGAAGGCGAGCAGCGGACGGCCGGCGAACCCGGACAGCGGCATCCGGGACAGGGCCAGGAACAGGGCGGCCGGCATCGCCAGATGAAACACGAACCGGCCGAGCACCGACGCCACCGCCTCGCCCAGCAGGCCCCGACGACAGGCCGCGTAGCCGACCCCGGTGAGGATCCAGATCGGCACGAACGCCGACACCAAGCTCATTCGTGCTTTACCGGCGGGCGTCGCGGCTTGCGCCGGTCGGCAGATACACCGACGCCCGAGGTGCGTGCCGAGCCGCCGGGCAATCGAGTGTCACGTGCTTCCAGGCACCGGTCGCTGGTCACGGCGGTGTCGCGGAGGTGCGGTCGGCGGCGGGGGTCACGACGCGGACGCCGGGCCAGCGTTCGACCGGGCGGTGGCGGGCGAGTCGTTGCCGCGAGATCTCCGGGTCGACCCTGGCCGGGTTGCGCCGCCACACCCCGTCGAGCAGGTCGTCGAGGCCGTACGGCGCACACACCGCGAGCTGGTCGTCCGCGTCGAGGCGTACCGCTACGGCGGTGGCGTACTCGGGCCAGGTCGCGACCGCGTCGGCGACCGTGTGGAACGGGGCCACCGGGTCGCCGCCGTACTTCGCCGGATACCAGGTGTGCACGGCGGCCTGGTTCTTCGCCTCCCACGGCAGCTGCGGCCAGGCCGCCACCAGCCGGGCGGTGGCCCGGTCGTCGTTGGCGCGGGTCAGGTCCGTCGGGTCGAAGAAGACGACATCGACGTCCCGTACCGACGAGGGGTCGAAGCCGTCGCCGTACCGCTCGCCCCAGACGAGGTCCCGCACGGCACCCGCGCCGATCCACGCAGCCGGCAGGCCGCAGCCCCGGACGACGTCCAGCGCCCGGTTCCACCACGGGCTGGACCGGACCAGGGCCCGCAGCTCGTCCTCCCGCACCATCCCAGCCTAGGGCGGTCGAACCATCGTCTGCATGCACCCGTGCCTCGGGTGCGTGATCCCGTCGCAGGATCAGGGCGTGACGGAGAGAAGGTCGGCGTCGTGGCCGGGCGGTTGTGTCGACCACCAGGAGGGGATCGCCGACGACGAGACGCGCGCCTTCTATACCCGTCTCATGGACGAGGGCGGGGCGATGCTGTGGGGGCGCGTCACCCACGAGATGACGGGAGAGCTACTGGCCCGCCGTCGCCTGCGGCGACGGCGGCCATGCGCGAGTGGGCGGTCGAGCTGGAGGCCAACCCAGTTACGTGGTGTCGTCCACGCGTCAGGACTTCCCGTGGGCCAACAGCCACCACATCGCCGGCGATCTGCGCGAGGGCGTACAGAAGCTCAAGGACACGACCCCGGGCGGGGTCCTCCTCGGCAGCGACCCCGCGTGGCGGATGCGTAACCGATTGACCCACTCGGCGGCCGGCGACCCGGCAAGCACGTCGCCCTCCCGGTCGACACGATGGCGACCCGGCAGCAACCATCCCTTGGCAATCACGAACACGTTCGCTACGATCACGTTATGAGTCCCCGCCGAGCCCCCGTCAGCCGCCGCGACCGTCCCGCCAAGCCGCCACTCAGCCGCGCGGGCGCCGTCGCCGTGGCGTTGCAGATCATGCGGGAGGAGGGCCTGGAGCGGGTGACGATGCGCCGGTTGGCCGCCGAACTCGACACCGGCCCGGCCTCGCTCTACGTCTACGTGCAGAACATGGCCGAGTTGCACGGCGCGATCCTCGATGAACTGCTCGCCGACCTTCGCCTGCCCGACCCGGCCGGCGCGGGCGAGACCTGGCGTGGTGAGCTGATCCGGCTGCTTACCGGCTACACGCAACTGCTGCTCGGTTATCCGAGCCTGGCACGGTCGGTGCTTGCCCTGCGGCCGTCGGGCCCGCACTACGTGCGTCTGATAGACACGCTGCTCGGGCTGCTCCACGAGGGCGGCGTGCCGGTGGCGCAGGCGGCGTGGGGCGTGGACCTGCTCCTCCAGCACGGCACGGCCACGGCCGCCGAGCAGGGTGTGCGCGACGAGGCCGTTGAGGCGCAGGACGAGCAGGACGCGTTCGTCGAGGCGTTGAACGATGCCGCCGACGCCGACTGCCCGAACATCGCCCGGGCCCGCCACGACCTGTTCTCCGGCACTGGAGGGCAACGCCTGACTTGGATGTTCGACGCCCTGATCACCGGTATCACCACCGTCGCGGTGCCCGCACAGGAGCCTGCGGCGAGCTGACCCGGGAACCTCTCCTGCCGTGACCGGCGGGAGGATTGCGACACCCGCGAAGAACATGTTCGTCAGGAACAAGTTCTTCAGCGTTCATCTCGGCCCTACCGACGAACCGGCACGCAAGAGATCTTGGAGGAAGCCATGACCACCACACCCATCACGATCGTGGGAGCCGGCCTGGGCGGCCTGACGCTCGCCCGTGTGCTGCACGTTCACGGTATCCCGTCGACCATCTACGAGCTTGACGCTTCACCGCAAGCGCGTACGCAGGGCGGGATGCTCGACATCCACGACTACAACGGCCAGGTCGCGGTCAAGGCCGCCGGACTGTTCGACGAGTTCCAGAAGATCATCCACCCGGGCGGTCAGGCGACCCGGATTCTCGACAAGCACGGCACCGTGTACACCGACGAGCCCGGCGACGACGGCGACGGTGTCGGCGGCCGGCCGGAGGTCGACCGCGGCGATCTACGGAAGATGCTGCTCGACTCGCTGCCCGAGGGCACGATTCGCTGGGGCAGCAAGGTCACCGCAGTGAAGAGCCTGGATGACGGCAAGCACGAGCTGACCTTCGCCGACGGCTCGACCGTCATCACCGGCCTGCTCATCGGCGCGGACGGCGCCTGGTCGCGAATCCGGCCGCTGCTGTCGGACGCCAGGCCCGCGTACACCGGGATGTCGTTCATCGAGGTCGCCCACCACGACGCGGCTGAGCGGCATCCCGGGCCGGCGAAGACGGTCGGCGCGGGCATGTTGTTCGCGCTCGATGCCGGGCAGGGCTTCCTCGCTCACAGCGAGACCGACGGGAGCCTGCACATCTACACCGCGCTGACCAAACCGGCGGACTGGGTCGACAGCGTCGACTGGACCGACACCGACAAGGGCAAGGCCGTCCTGCGGGAGGAGTTTCACGACTGGGCGCCGGAGTTCCACGCCCTGATCAGCGAGGCCGACAGCGCCCTGGTCCCGCGGACCATCAACGCCCTGCCCGTCGACCACCGCTGGAACCGGGTCCCCGGCGTCACCCTGCTCGGCGACGCGGCCCACGTTATGTCTCCGTTCGCCGGCGAGGGTGCCAACCTCGCGATGCTCGACGGCGCCGAGCTCGGCAAGGCCATCGCCGCCCATCCCGGCGACATCGAGGTCGCGCTCGCCGCGTACGAACAAGACCTGTTCCCGCGCAGTGCCGAAGCCGCCGAAGAAGCCGCCCGCAACCTGGAACTCTGCTTCGACGACCGGGCCCCGCACAGCCTGCTCGACCAGTTCGCCGCCTACGCGGAAGCCCAGTGACGATGACCGGGCAGGTAGTCACGCCGCGTCCCGGCCCGGGTTCGAAGCCGGGTGTCCGGATGGCATGGCACCAACCCCACCGCCCCACCGCCGCTGGGGCGACGTCCGGCGATGTCGGCGGTGTCGCGGCCCGGTGGACGCCCACGGACACCGCACCAGCAAGCAGTTGGCGATGCCGGTGGGGTTCCGTGCCGTCGCCCGTGCGGTAGGAGTGGGGGTCAGGCAGCGGGTCGGGGGGTCCGCGACCACCACGGCCGCACCACCACACCCATTCCGTCCATCATGGACAGCTTCGCTGTACAGCTCATCCCGGTTCCGACCTGACGCGATGTCCCGAGACAGCCGCTGGAACGCGACGCCCTACGCGATCCGGGCGGGCGTGTCGGTCATGACGTTGCCCGGCACGACCCCCTGTCCTCCCGACTCGGTGTGGAGGCCAGTTCGGGAGAGAAGGTGCATTCGGCACCGTCGCGACGGATGGTGAGAATCCGGAAGGTACGGTCTTGATCTCATATCCGAGCCCGTCGCACGTCGTATGAGGGCACCTGGTCCCGACACGACGAAGTCCACCTCGGCCGACGGTGTGGTCAGCGTGCTCATGCCGGACCGCTCATTGCCGGACCGCTCATGCCGGACCGCTCATGCCGGACCGCTCCCTGCGTCGACGCGGACCCGATCGTCGGCGTCCCACCGCACGACCCGCCCGGCCCCCAGGACGAGTTCGCCGCCCCGCCACCGCTCGCGCAGCATCCGGTCGTGCGAGACCACGACAGCCGCTCCGGTGTAGACCGCGAGGGCGGCCTCGAACTCCTCGACCAACGCCAGGGACAGATGGTTCGTCGGCTCGTCGAGCAGCAGAAGGTCGACGTCGTGGTCCAGCAGGCGGGCCAGCGCGAGCCGACGCCGTTGCCCCACCGACAACGCGCCGACCGGGGTACGGAAGTCGGCCGGCCGGAACAGCCCGAGTGACCGTAGGCGGTCCCCGTGCTCCTCCATGGTGCCCACCCGTCCCTGGCCGAAAGCGGTCAGGAGACTGACGTCCGCACGGGGCGAAGGCACGTCCTGGGGCAGGTATCCGATCCGACCGTGGCGGTCGATCGTGCCCCGGTCAGGGCGCAGCCGATCCGACGCCACCTGGAGCACTGTCGACTTCCCCGCCCCGTTGGGGCCCGACACCAGCAGTCGCTGGCCGGCGTACAGCACCAGTTCGTCCAGGTCGAGCCGTCCGTCGACCCGTACGTCGCGCAGTTCCAGCACCGGCCCCTCGCAGTCGTCGGCGTCCAGCGGAGCGTGCAGGTGCAACGGCTCGGGCGGCTCGGGCACCGGCTCGGCCCGCAGCCGTTCGAGCCGCTCGGCTGCGCTCCGGACCCGGGTGGAGATGGACTCCTGCACCCGCCTGCCGTCGCCGTTGTACTTGCACTTGTTGTGGTCCTTGATCGCCCGGCCGGGCGCCACCCGGTAGGCGGTGGTCGCACCCCACTCCGACCAGTGCGCGCTCTCGCCCACCCACTGCGCGTACGCCTGCTCCCAGCGCTGCCGGGCGGCACGCCTCTCGGCGAGATAGCTGGTGTAGCCGTTGCCGTACCGGTGCACCGTCCGCCGGTCGCCGTCGACCTCGACGATCGCGGTAGCGACCCGTTCCAGCAGCAACCGGTCGTGGGTGACGACCACGACCGTACCGTGGTGACGCCGCAACCGGTTCTCCAACCAGGACACCGCCTGCTGGTCGAGGTCGTTCGTCGGCTCGTCGAGCAGCAGCAGTTCCGGCTCGGCGGAGAGCACTCCGGCCAGGCCGAGCCGGGCGAGCTGACCGCCGGAGAGCGTGCCGAGCCGACGGTCCCGGTCGAGGTCGCCGATGTCGAGTTTGGACATGGCCGCCTCGACCCTGGCGTCGGCACGATATCCGTCACGCAGTTCGAAGGCCGTGCGCAGTGTGCTGTAGTCGGCCATCCGCTCGGCCGAGGACCCGAGTTCCCGCTCGGCGACGGCGATCCGCCGTTCCAGATCGCGGATCTCGCCGAGCGCGGCATCGATCGCGTCGCCGACGGTCGAGTCGTCCGGCAGGTCGAGCACCTGTCCCAGGTGCCCCACCCCGCCGTCCGCCAGCACGATGACCTCGCCGTCGTCCGGATGGTCCCGGCCCGCGATCAACCGCAGGAGCGTGGACTTGCCGGAGCCGTTCTCCCCCACGACGCCGACCCGTTCGCCGGGCGCGATGGTGAGCGAGACGGCGTCGAACACGCGGCGGTGGGCGAACGACTTGCTGACGTCCCGGAGTGTGAGCTGAGCTGACATGGAAACCTCCGATCGCCGGGCGCGGAGGACCGAACATCCCGTGTTCAGCGATCGAACCGGGGTGTGATCCGCGCGCGAGGGTTGTCGATTCAGACGATCTTGCCGCTGACCAGGGAGAGCTCGGAGCCTCCCCAGCCGCGCCGCAGCCAGCGGTCGTGCGAGGCCACGACCACCGCGCCGGGTGCCGTCCGGAGCGCGTCCTCCAGCTCCTCGACCAGGCTCAGGGAGAGATGGTTGGTCGGTTCGTCCAGCAACAGCACGTCCGGTGGTGTGGCCACCAGCAGCGCGAGCGCCAACCGCCGCCGCTGCCCGACGGAGAGGTGACCGAGCGGGCGGTCGACGTCACACGGAGCCAGCAGACCGAGCTGCGCCAGCGACACCGCGTCGGCGCCGGCCGCAGCGTCGTACACCTGCCGCGCGGTCTGTTCGTCATCGGGGAAGTCCAGGCGTTGCTGGGCGTTGCGCACCCGCCGGGAGATCTGCCGCTGCACCCGGCCGCCGTGCCGGTCGTACCCGATCCTGTTGTTGTCCTTGATGGTCCGCGCGTGGTTGACGGCCCGCGCGGTGGTCCGCACGGCCTCGCGGAGTTCTTCGAGCTCCTCCTGCTCGGCCGCGTACTGCTCCTCCCAGCGGATCCGCTCCCGACGCTTGGCCGCCAGGTATTCGGTGTACGCGCCGCCGGAGCGGGTCACCGTGCCGCGGGTCGGGTCCAGGTCGACGATGTCGGTGCAGACCTCGTCCAGGAACATCCGGTCGTGCGAGGCGACGACGACCACCCCGGGCAGTCCGCGTAACCGCTGCTCCAGGAAACCGACCGCCTCGTCGTCGAGGTGGTTCGTCGGTTCGTCGAGCAGCATCGCCTGCGGCTGCCGGATCAGCAGGGCGGCGAGACCCAGTCGGGAGCACTGGCCGCCGGAGAGCGTGGCGAGCGGTCGCGACCGCTCCGTGTCGGCCAGCCCGAGCCCGGCCAGCACGAGTTCGGCTCGGCGGTCGGCGTCCCAGAGGTCGTGGTCCTGCGCCCACTCCAGCAGGTCGCCGTAGGCGGCGAGCACGTCGGCGTCGTCCGGCCGCCGTTCCAGCTCCCCGGTGAGCTGCTCAAACCCGGCCCGGGCGGCCCGCAGCTCGGCGAGCGAGTCGTCGACGACATCCTGCACCGTCGCATCCGGCGCGAACGGCAACTCCCGCCGCAGGAAACCGCTGTCGGCGGGGCGCTGCACCTCACCGGCGTCGGGTTCCTCCATCCCGGCCAGCAGTCGCAGCAACGTCGACTTGCCGACGCCGTTCTCCCCCACCAGACCGATGCGCTGTCCCGGGGACGCGGACAACGACATCCCATCGAAGACCTGCCGGTCACCATATGATTTCGCCACATCACGGGCATACAGAAAGACCCTCTTTGACACTTGGACACCTGCCACCAGAAGAGATCGAACCTGAAAGGCGATTCGTATCCGGATTCCCGTGCGGGCGTCTCCTGATCAGGCAGGGTCGCCACAGGCACGAGCGGGCGCGGTGTCAGTAGATCATGAAACTGATCGTATCGTCGCTCCTACCGACCGTCAACCGCACCGGCGGGAACGCGTCGACCGCGTCAACGCTCTTCCCGCACGTTCGCGCTGCTTGTCAGGGTCGGCTCGAGAAGCCAGCGGAGGCGGAGGAAATGGTCGAGCACAGCGTCGAACAATTCCCTTCCGTACTCTATGCGAAGAACACCCGAACCTGACAACGCGCTGTCGGTGGCGGCGGTGTCGAAGCTCAGCCCGCCTTCCGAACCGGCTCCCCCGAATTCCATGCCGAGGGTCCCGAGCAGCGGGAAAGCGGCATTGCCGGTATCGGCCTCGACGCGTCGCAGCCACTCGTCGGGCTGCACCGGCCGCAGGGCGTAGCCCCGCGAGCGGAGCCAGCCGACCATCTTCCCCAGTCGCACCGGCATGCCCGCAACCAGGTTGAAGTTGCGGCCGGTCGAGTCCTCCCGGAGGGACAACGCGACCATGGCGTTGCTGACGTAGTTCACCGGGACCAGGTCGAAAGCAGTGTCCACGCCGGTCGGCGCGGCCCCCGCCTGAATGCAACCCTTGAGGATGAGCCACAGGTAATCACCGCTTTGGCAGGCCCCCGTACGGCTATGTCCGGTGATCCGACTCGGCCGGTAGACCGTGGCCGGCAGACCGCGCCGGCGCGCCTCCTCCACGAGCTGCTCGGCCACCCATTTGCTCTGGGTGTAACCATGTACGAGGGCGTCGGGCGGACCGGTCCGGTCGTCCGGTCGGAGCGTCCCGCCCGCCGACGGGGCGTACACGCCGACCGTGGAGACGTAGTGCACCGGGACGCTGCGATGCCGGGCGGCAAGCCGGAGAATCTCGGTCGTTCCGCCGACCGTAGCCGGTCTGAGCAGCGGGTAGGGCGCGGTGAGATGCACCGCGGCGCCGACGTGGTAGACCGCGTCGACCTGGCGGGCGAGCTCGTCGAAACCACTCTCGGACAGTCCCAGGCGTGGCTGCGCAAGGTCGCCGGGAAGGACCTCGATCCGGTGTTCCTGGTCGTCCGGCCGGATGCCGTACCCCTCGAGAGCGTTGTGCAGACGTGCCGCGGCTTGGTCGCGGTCGGTGCCGCGCACCAGGCAGCACACCGTGGCACGGGTACGCCGGAGAAGGGCGTGGAGGGTGAACGCTCCGAGAAATCCGGTCGCCCCGGTCAGCAGCACCCGGCCGGCATCAGCCACGTGCCGGACCACCTCCGGCGCGGCCACGATGTCGGCCGGCAGCGTAGCCTCGGACGCCAGGTCCGGCCGGGCGCCGTCCGGACCTGCGGCGGGCGGTTCGACCCGGTCGACGATCGCCGCAAGGCCGCTGACGGTCGGCGCCGTCAGGATCGCGCTCAGCGGGATCTCCACGCCGAGTTCCGCACGAACCCGCAGCAGCAGGCGCGTCGCCAGCAGCGAATGCCCGCCCAGTGCGAAGAAGTCGTCGTCCGGATCCACCGAGGACACGGCGAGCATGTCGCGCCAGATGTCGGCGATCCTCGCTTCGGTCGGGGTCGGGGTCGCGGCCGATGCCGTGGCGTCGCGGTCGATCGGCACGATCCGCGGCAGCGCCGCCAGGTCCACCTTGCCGCTCGGCCTCCGCGGGAAGGTCGTCAACCGGACGAAGGCCGAGGGGACGAGGTACTCCGGCAGCCGGCCGGCCAGTGCCGTGCGGAGTGTCTCCGGCGTCGGCACCTGGCCCGTGGCCGGGACGTAGTACGCGATCAGGCGTTTGCCGTCCGGGCCGCGGTCCTCGGGCAGGACCGCGGCATGGGCGACGCCGGGGACGCCCTGAACGGCCGAGGTGACCTCGCCGAGCTCGACCCGGTAGCCGCGTACCTTGATCTGGTCGTCTCCGCGACCGACCCACTGGATGCTCCCGTCCGGGAGGTAGCGGGCGAGATCGCCGGTCCGGTAGATCACGTCGGAGGGGTCGAGAGGATCGCGGACGAACTTCTCGCCGGTCAGCTGAGGTCGGCTGAGATAGCCCAGCGCCACCGGGGAGCCGCCGACACAGATCTCCCCGACCGTCCCGACCGGGCACAGTCGCAGCCGCCCGTCGCGCAGGGTCACCCGGGCACCCCCGACGGGACGGCCGATCGGCGGGAGGCTCGGCCAGCGGTCCGGGTCCGCGCCGAGACGTTCGGCGGTGACCACGTGGGTCTCCGACGGGCCGTACTGGTTTTCCAGGTACGCGCTCTGAGCGTGCTTGCGGAAGAACTCACGCACCGCCGGTGTCGCATGCAACTGCTCGCCGGCGGTGATCACCTCGGTCAGCCGGGGTACCGACCGGCCGGTGGCACAGGCGTACTCGGCCAACTGCTGCAACGCCACGAAGGGCAGGAACACCCGGTCGATCCGCTCCCGGTCAAGCAGGTCGAGAAGACGGGCGGGGTTACGCCTCGCCTCGTCGTCCGCCACGACCAGGGTGCCGGCCGTGGCCCACGTACCGAAGAGCTCCTGGAACGCCACGTCGAAGCTGAGGGCTGCGAACTGCAGCGTCCGGGTACCCGGCCCGGCGGACGACCGGGCCGACTGCCAGGACAGCAGATTGGTCAGAGACCGATGCGGAACGGCCACCCCTTTGGGACGGCCGGTGGAGCCCGATGTGTAGATGAGATAGGCGATGTCGTCCGGCCCGACCGGCGGGCGGGCCGAGCCGGGCATGGCCGGTGGATCGCCGAACTCCTCGACGGTGATCGTCTCCGCCGGAAGGGCGGCACGGGTCTGATCGCCCTGGACGATGGCGACCCGGATGCCGCTGTCGGCCACCAGGTACGCGATCCGGTCGGCCGGGTAGGCCGGGTCGAGAGGCAGGCAGGCGCTGCCCGCGCGGAGCACACCCAGCACCACCACGGCCATCGCCGCCGAGCGGGGCAGGCTCACGCCGATCGGCTCGCCGGCGAAACCACGAGCGGCCAGATGCGCTGCGATCGTCGTGGCGGCCACGTCGACCTGGGCGTACGTCAACCTGGTGGCCGCGTCCACGATCGCCGGAGCGTCAGGTGTCCTGCGGGCCTGGACCGCGAAAGCGTCGGTCGCGGAGCGCGGCACGGGTCGCCCGCCCGGAGCGGCTGCCTCCCGCGACCAGGTGTCGATGATCCGCCGCTCGGCCGGCGGGATCACGTCCAGCTGCCCGATCTGTGTCTCCGGGGCGCCTGCCACGTGCCGGAGCAGCGTCCCGAGGCGTGCCGTCAGGAGCTCGGCGGTACGGCGGTCGTAGAGATCCACGGCGTACTCGAGATAGCACTGGAAACCGCCGTCCCTGGGCGCCACGTGCAGGAAGATGTCGTACTTCGCCGTACCGGAGGGCAGGTAGAGCCGCTCCGCGGTCAGACCCGGCAGGTCGAGGTCCGGTGCCGGAGTGTCCTCGTAGCCAAGGACCACCTGGAACAGGGGAAAACGGTTCGGTGTACGGGAGAGCTTCAGGTCGCGGATCAGATGGGCGAAGGGCACGGCACGGTGTGCGATGGTCGTCCACAGTTGTTCCTTGACCCGGAGGACCAGATCGGCGAACGCGATGTCGGACGGCACCTCCTGACGTAGCGGCATGACGTCTGAGAGGCAGCCGATCATCGGATCGAGGATGTCATCGCCGCGGCGCGACACGGGGATGCCGATCACCACGTCACCGGCTCCGGTGTGTCGCGAGATCAGCACGACCAACGCGGCCGCCAGAACGGTGAACGGCGTGCACCGGCCCCGCCGGGCAAGACGACGCAGACCAGCACCGACCTCCGGGGCCACCCGGAACTCGACGCGATCCCCCCGGCAGCTGAGCCGCTCCGGCCGGGGCCGATCGGCCGGGAAGGTGGACTCCTCCGGCGCGGCGCGCAGTGCCCGCCGCAGGTGCTCGGTGGACTCGTCGAGGGTGCTTCGAGAGGCGCGACGGCGCTCCCGTGCATAGGGCCCGTGCTGGAGCGGAATGGCCGGCAGCGCGACCTCCCCGCCGGTGGGTGCGGCCCGGTAGAGCGCGCTGAATTCGGTGCTGAGCACGCGGAAACTCCAGTCGTCGACCACCGCGTGATGGATCGCCACCACCAGGATCGCGTCGTCGTCGGAGAGCCGCAGCAGGGTGGCGCGCAGCAGCGGTGGCCGGTCGAGGTCTATCCGGCGGCTCGCCGCCGCGGCCAGCGCCTCGGCCAGTCCCCGCCGGGTCACCTCCTGCACCTGCACCTCCACCTCCACCGCGTCCGGCGGCATCACGGTCTGTGACGCCTCGCCGCCCGTGAACGACAACCGGCTGCGCAGCACCTCGTGGCGCGCAACGATGCCGTTCAGCGCCCGGCTCACGGCGCCGGTGTCGACGCGGACGCCACGCAGCCGATAGGACCACGACTCGACATACCGGGAGCCGTCCTCCTGCATCTGGTCGTTGAGCCAGATCGACTCCTGCTCGAACGACATCGGGTAGGTAGCCCCCGGGTGAGTCACGACTGAACCCTTCCGATGTGCGGACGCGAGGATCTCAGAGTGATCGGAGCAGGACCGCACGGTCGATCTTGCCGGTCATCGTGGTGGGCAGTTCGTCGCGGGCCCGCAGGACGTGCGGTACGAGATGCGGTGGGAGCGCGTCGGCCAGCGCTTGCCGGATCACCGCCGGCGAGGTCGCGACGGCCCCGTCGGTGACGTAGAACAGCGCCAGCCGGTCATAGCCGGTGACCTCGGCCGGGACGGGGAGCACGGCGGCGTCCCGGACTCCGGGCAGCCGTCGTGCGGCATTCTCGACCTCCGCCGGCTCGATCCGATGCCCGGATATCTTGATCTGCAGGTCCGCCCGGCCGCGGAAGTGCAGAAGCCCATCGGAGTCCAGGCATCCGAGGTCACCGGTGCGGTATACGCGCTGCGGCACGCCGTCGATGGTGAGGTACGGGAACGCGGCCGAGGTGGCGTGGTCGTCGTCGAGGTAGCCGAGGGCGAGTCCGTCTCCCGCCAGGCAGATCTCGCCGACTCCTCCGGCGCCGACGCTCTCGTCGCCGTCGAGGATGTGCACTGTCGTCCCGGGCACCGGCCGGCCGAGCGGAATGCCGTCCGGGCGGTCGCAGTCGGCTGCCGTGATGCGGTGGGTGGTGGCGAAGACACAGGACTCCACCGGGCCGTACCCGTTGGTCAGCCGGCAGCCGGGGTGGCGCAGCAGGAACCGGGCCACGTGCGTCGGTGAGAGCCGCTCGCCGCCGGTGATGACGTGCCGCAGTCCGGTCAGGCAGGACCGGCCGGGATCGTCCTCGTCGATGAGGAAGTTGAGCAGCGACGAGGTGAGCCAGACCGTGTCCAACCCGGCCCGGCTGGTCAGGCGGACGAGCTCCGCGGGCAACAGGTGGTCGGTCTCGGCGAGGACGCACGACCCGCCGCTCGTCAGCGGACCCCACACTTCGAGGCTGAAGGCATCCCAGGACGGAGGTGCGGCCTGCAGGACGACCCTGCCCGGGCCGAGGTCGGCGAACCCACCGCCACCGAACAGCCGGGTGGTCGCGCGATGTGGTGACAGCACGCCCTTGGGGACGCCGGTGCTCCCCGACGTGAAGAAGATCGCGGCGGGGTCCGTGCCACTGACCGGGACGCTCGGTGGCCGGCCGTGCCGTGCGCCGACACGGCCGGGCATCGGGTCCGCGGGGGTCCAGCTCGCCGGGCTGCCGGTCACGTCAACATCGGACACCATCAGCGGGGCCCGCAGGGTGGTGGCGAGGTAGGCGACGCGGGCCGGCGGCCAGCGACGGTCCATGGCGGCGTAGGCCGCGCCGCATTTGAGGATGCCGAGAAGAACCATGATCAACCGCGGCGTCCGCGGGAGGAGCACGGGGACCCTGTGCCCCGGCCGTACCCCGTTCGACCAGAGGTCGGTGGCGTAACTGTCCGCGGCGGCGTCCAGCGCCGCATAGCTGACGTGTTCATCCCGGTGGATCAGGGCAACCGCGTTCGGCCGCGATCGGGCCTGGGCCGCGACCGCTTCGTGGATCGGCGGGGACGGCGGGCGAGTGGTCCAGGGCACGGAGACTGCTCCCTCGGCCGGTGGGAACGGATCAGGCTTCGGTCATCGAGATGACGTCGGCGAGCGTGTCGCTGTCGAAGAGAACCTGCGCCGGGATCTCGATCCCCAGTTCTCTGCCGATCCGGGCGCAGATCCGCATGGCCTGCAGGGAGGACCCACCGAAGTCGTAGAAGCTGTCGGCCGCCGTGACGCCCGGCACCTCGAGCACATCGGAAACGATGCGTAGGACGATCGTGCGGTTGCCGCCGGGCTCAGGCATGGGCTGCCATCCTTACTTCGTCGAGGTTGCGCAGTGCCGCACCTGGCTGCACCACGGTGCGGGGAGAGCACTGCCGGCGCCCAGCACAAGGCCGGCGCGGGGCTCCCGGAGCTGGGCGAACAGGCCCGCCAGCAATGAGCCGAGCGGAATGGTGCCCCAGGAGATGGACCGGACTGAAGCCCTGACCTGGGTCGGCAGCTCCGGTGGCGGCTCCTGCTGCCGGTGGGGACGCAACAGCACGCTCAGCGTCGTCACGCCGGCCGCGAGACCGGTGGTGCCGGCACAGAAGATCACCGGAGCGCCGCCCGCCGCCGGCCGGTATCAGCAGCGCGGCACGTGCGCCGAAGGTTGTCGCAGCCACCGGCAGTCGCGCGGTGCCGAGGCGCTCCACCAGACGGGCGATCGGCGCCTCGAAGGCGAGGTTGACGCTGGTAACGTCCAGACGGCTCACTCGTACGTGCCCGACAGGTCTCCGGCTGCGATCCGGGCCGACGCGCGCGTGCCACCGCGTCCGGCGAATAGAACGGTCAGAGACGTGATTCTTCCGTCTGATCGGACGCATCCCCCGCCATTTCCTGGAGGGAGTTCGAATACCCCACCTGAGCCCCCGAGACACAGTAGTACATTCTCTACAGCACTGTTCCGCGATCAAGTCTGTCGATCTACTGCCAGCAGCGGAACCAGCTTCCCACGATGTGGAATTCACCTTGGGTGTCCCGACTGATCAGGTGGCCAATCGGCGGGTTGGCTTTGACCGCCGTATGGAGTAGCTCGTGGTGGGGTGCCTGGAACGCCGTCCATCGCGGCAGGCTCTTTGCGTAGTCGATTGAGGTGCGTCCGACCTGGCCGTACGTCAAGCGCCGATTTTTTGGAGAGTGGGTTAGCTGGTTTCCACGGGTGCGGTGACCGGGCGGAGGTTCAAGCCTGACGCGCTCGGACCTGGCGGCGCTGATCGACAGAGCGCCTCCGCCAGGAGTGCCCGGCCACCCCTGACGGTGGTGTTGTCGATGCGTCTGGCCAACCCGAAGGCCAGCAGGAACGTATCCACGGCGGCCACGGTGTGACGACCCGCTGTTTCTGCGCGGAGACGCTGCGGTTGCCGTAGCACGACCGGCTCTCCAACGGCCCGGTGATCAGCGCGAGGAACTGCTCGGCGGCCAGGACCGGATCGGAGATCCGCGATCGGCCGCCCAGCGCAGGGCGGTCGAAGCGGTCGGCCAGGGCCTTGGTGAGCCTGTCCGGCCCCGGGCGGGATCGGCCGACAGCGCAGACCCTGTGGTGACGCGGCAGGGCGGCACCGAGGACGACGCGGTGCGCGTACCGACGCCGTGAGGACGTGCCCACTGCGGCGTACCGGGATGGGTGCCGCGACCTGCGGCCGGAAACGCACCCGCCGCCGGCCGGGCACTCCGTGACCCCGAACTCGAGCGATTCAGAGAATGCCGATGGCATCTCATTGCTCACCTAGAGATGGGTCGACATCGACATTCGACAGTGATGTTGACACTCGCGTATGTGTCACCCTTCCGGCGGGCATGGCATACCTCCACTTGAGTCTCGACGGTCAGACGATTCCGCCGTTGGTGTAGATGACCTGACCGTTGATCCAGCGCGCCGGCCCGGCAACGAAGGCGACGTCGTCAGGCCGGCCCAGCCGTTGCAGCGGCGACAGCGAGGCGAGGTGGTCGATCGTCTGCTGGTCCTTCCCGTCGAGGAACAACGGGGTGGCCGTCGGCCTGGTCGCCGTTCGGGAGGCCGGCCTCAGCTGAGCCGGGCCAGCGAGCTCCTCGACGCCGCCGGGCGTGGCCCACCCGGCGACATCGCGTTCCCCCACCACCACGTACGGGCGGTGGCCGGCGCGACCCGGGCCGCGCTGCGCCTGGAGCTGGGGTGACCCGGCAGGTGCGCGGCACGCCCTGGAACAGGCGTACGCGGCGGCCCTGCGCAGGCACGGGTGCCGGTCCTACTGCGCTCCACAGTCGTCGCCGTCGTCTCGGCCCCGTGCTGCAACGGTGGGGACTTTTCAAGGTTCAAGCGAAAGTCCGCCGTGGTTCGACAGAAGGCATGGACAGCAGGATCGAAACGGCTTAATGTCTTCGCCATCACGAAAGTGTTTCGGCGAGGTGAACCGGCGGCGCGGTGATCCATCGACCCCTCCCCCGCTACGGCATCCGGCGCGACGACACGCGCCCCGCCCTGGCATTCGCACGTCAGGAAGGGACGGACAGCCAGTGTCCACACACGATGGCGCAACCGGCCGACGAATGGCGTCGGTCAGCTCCGCACTACTACTGGTGGCCGCCGCCGGGCTGGTCGCCCTCGGCAGCCCGGCACCCGCCCAGGCCCACACCATCACCCCCACCGACTTCCAGCAGGTCACCCTGGCCAAGGGGGTAGCCGAGGTCGGCGAGCCCATGACCATCGCGGTGCTGCCCGACCGGTCGGTGTTGCACACCGCCCGTAACGGCACACTGCGTCGCACCGACGCGGCCGGCACCACCACCGTGGTGGGCACGATCCCCGTCTACACCCACGACGAGGAGGGCCTCCAGGGCGTCGGGGTGGACCCGAACTTCACCACCAACCGGCACGTCTACCTGTACTACGCCCCGCCGCTGTCCACCCCCGCCGGGGACGCTCCGGCCACCGGCACGGACTTCTCCGCCTGGCAGGGCGTGAACCGGCTGTCCCGGTTCACCCTCAACGCCAACTGGACGCTGAACACGTCCAGCCAGGTCAACGTCCTGGACGTGCCGGCCGACCGGGGCATCTGCTGCCACGTCGGCGGGGACATCGACTTCGACGCGGCCGGGAACCTGTACCTGTCGACCGGCGACGACAGCAACCCGTTCGACTCCGCCGGGTATGCGCCGATCGACGAGCGGACCAACCGTAACCCCGCGTACGACGCGCAGCGCAGCGCGGCCAACAGCAACGACCTGCGCGGCAAGATCCTGCGGATCAAGGTGAACGCGGACGGAAGTTACTCCGTCCCGGCCGGGAACATGTTCGCCCCGGGCACCGCGCGGACCCGTCCGGAGATCTACGCGATGGGGTTCCGTAACCCGTTCCGGATGAGCGTGGACAAGGCCACCGGGGTCGTCTACGTCGGCGACTACGGCCCGGACGCCGGTACCACCAGCACGCGCGGCCCCAGTGGGCAGGTCGAGTTCAACCGGGTGACCGGGCCGGGCAACTACGGCTGGCCGTACTGCACCGGCACCAACACCGCCACCGAGACGTACGCGGAGTGGGACTTCGCCGCCGGCACCGCAGGCGCCAAGTACAACTGCACCGGTGGGCCGACCAACAACTCGTTCCGCAACACCGGCCTGCCCACCCTGCCCGGGGCGCAACCGGCCTGGATCCGGTACGCCGGTGACGCCGGCAGCCCGCCGGAGTTCGGTGGCGGCTCCGAGTCGCCGATGGCCGGTCCGGTCTACCGCTACAGCGCGTCGAACCCGTCCACCACGAAGTTCCCGCAGTCCTTCGACGGCCAGTTCTTCGCCACCGAGCTGGGCCGGGGCTGGATCAAGCCCATCCACGTCAACGCCGACGGCTCCCGGGGCGCCATCGACGCGTCGTTCCCCTGGACCGGCAAGCAGGTCATGGACTCGGCGTTCGGCCCGGACGGCGCGCTGTACGTCCTCGACTACGGCACCGGCTACTTCAACGGTGACGCCAACTCGGCGCTGTACCGGTACGACTACGTCGCCGGTGGCAACCGCGCGCCGACCGCCGCCGCTGCCGCCGACAGGACCTCCGGGGCGGCTCCGCTGACGGTGAACTTCTCGTCGGCCGGGTCGTCGGACCCGGAGGGCGGAGCGTTGACGTACTCCTGGGCGTTCGGCGACGGCACCACCTCCACGGCGGCCAACCCCAGCAAGACGTTCACCGCCAACGGCACCTACAACGTCACCCTGACCGTCAGGGACCCGCAGGGCGCGACCGGTACCGCCGGCGTGCAGATCGGCGTCGGCAACACCGCCCCGACCGTCACCATCACCGGCCCGGCGAACGGCTCGCTCTTCTCCTACGGCGACACGGTGCCGTTCAGCATCACCGTCACCGACCCCGAGGACGGCACCATCGACTGCACCAAGGTCAGAATGACCTACGTGCTCGGCCACGACCAGCACGGTCACCAGATCACCTCGGTCAACGGCTGCTCCGGCTCGATCACCATCCCGGTCGACGGCGAGCACGACGACGCGGCGAACATCTTCGCGATCTTCGACGCCGAGTACACCGACGCCGGTGGGCTGACCACCCACAAGCAGCACACCCTCCAGCCGCGCAAGCGCCAGGCCGAACACCTCAAGACGTCCTCGGGGGTGACCCTCTACGACAAGGCCCCGGCCGAGGGCGGCCGGACCGTCGGCAGCATCGACAACGGCGACTGGATCGCGTTCGAGCCGTACCGGCTCGACAAGGCCACCTCGTTCAGCGCCCGGGTCTCCTCCAACGGCGTCGGCGGCACCCTCCAGGTGCGGATGGGTTCGCCCACCGGCACCGTGCTGGGCCAGGCGACGGTCCCGGTCACCGGTGGCTGGGAGACCTTCACCACCGTCACCGGCACCATCTCCGGCGCGCCGGCCAGCACCGGCACGCTCTACCTCACCTTCGCCGGGGGCACCGGGGCACTGTTCGACCTCGACACGTTCACGTTCGTCACCGGCGGCACCACTCCCGGCACCGGGCCGGTCGTCGGGCTCGGCGGCAAGTGCCTGGACGTGCGCAACGCGGCGACCGACGACGGCACCCAGATCCAGATCTACACCTGCAACGGCACCGCCGCCCAGACCTGGTCGGTCACCCCGAACAGCACTGTGAAGGCACTGGGCAAATGCCTGGACATCTCCGGCGGAGGCTCCACCGACGGCACGAAGATCCAACTCTGGACCTGCAACGGCAGCGGCGCACAGAACTGGTCCGCCCAGGCCGACGGCACCCTCCGCAACCCACAGTCGAACAAATGCCTGGACGTGTCGAACAACAGCGCCACCGACGGCCAAGCCGTCCACCTGTGGACCTGCCTGGCCGCCGCCAACCAGAAGTGGACCCTGCCGTAACCCGCCTGCCGGGGCACCCACGGGGTGCCCCGGCACCACCCTCCACCCCGTTCGGGAGAGTGACATGCGCAGACTCCTTCGACCCGTCCTCGGCGCGGTGACCGCCGCTGCCGCAGTT
Source organism: Micromonospora sp. NBC_00421 (assembly GCF_036017915.1). NCBI lineage: Bacteria > Bacillati > Actinomycetota > Actinomycetes > Micromonosporales > Micromonosporaceae > Micromonospora > Micromonospora sp. NBC_00421. The sequence goes on along the minus strand of NZ_CP107929.1, from coordinate 1,118,316 downwards.
CTTGCCGGCACGACGTCGGCGACTCCGGCCAGTGCGGCCGATGCTCCGTACGACGTGCTGGTCTTCTCCAAGACCGCCGGGTTCCGGCACGATTCGATCGCCGTCGGCACCCAGGCGATCCGGGAGCTCGGTGCGGCGAACGGCTTCTCCGTGACCGCGACCGAGGACGCGTCCCGGTTCACCACCGCGAATCTGGCCCAGTACGAGGCGGTGATCTTCCTCAACACCACCGGGGACGTCCTGGACGCCGCACAGCAGTCCGCCTTCGAGTCGTACGTCAACGGCGGCGGCGGGTACGTCGGCGTCCACTCCGCCGCCGACACCGAGTACGGCTGGTCGTACTACGGCAGCCTGGTGGGTGGCTACTTCGCCTCGCACCCGGCCATCCAGCAGGCGAACATCCGCATCGAGAACCGGGCGCACCCGGCCACCGGGCAGCTGCCGCAGACCTGGACCCGCACCGACGAGTGGTACAACTACCAGACCAACCCGCGCGCGGGCACCCGGGTCCTCGCCACCCTGGACGAGTCGTCGTACTCGGGCGGCTCGATGGGCGGTGACCATCCGATCTCCTGGTGCAAGACGGTCAGCTCCGGTCGGTCGTTCTACACCGGCCTGGGGCACACCCAGGGGTCGTACGCGGAGGCAGCGTTCCGCAGCCACCTGCTCGGCGGCATCCGCTACGCGGCCGGTCGGGCGAAGGCCGACTGCCGTCCGGAGACCGGCTACAGCAACCTCTACAACGGGTCCACCACCGGCTGGTCGCAGGCCGGTCCGGGCAGCTTCAGCAACTCCGACGCCACCCTCACCTCCGCCGGTGGCATGGGCCTGTACTGGTACAGCGCCAAGCAGTTCACCAACTACTCCCTCAAACTGGACTGGCGGATGCCCGGCGACGACAACTCGGGCGTCTTCATCGGCTTCCCACCGTCGACCGACCCCTGGTCGGCGGTGGACAACGGGTACGAGATCCAGATCGACGCCACCGACGCGGCCGACCGCACCACCGGTGCGGTCTACACCTTCCAGTCAGCCGACCTGGCCGCCCGGGACGCCGCCCTGAACCCGCCAGGAGAGTGGAACAGCTACGAGTTGCTGGTCGAGGGGGAACGTCTCCAGGTCTTCCTCAACGGGCGGAAGATCAACGACTTCACCAACACCGACCCGGCCCGCTCGCTCGCCGGCCACGTCGGGCTCCAGAACCACGGCACGGGCGACGACGTGTCGTTCCGCAACGTCCGGATCAAGGAGTTGGGCGGTACCCCGCCACCGGGCGGCACCACCACCGTGCAGGCCGAGGCGTTCAGCTCGGCCAACGGGGTCAGCGCGTTCACCAAGGCCGGGGCCAACGGCGGGCAGACCCTCGGCTACGTCGACCCGGGCGACTGGGCCGCGTACCCGGGTCTCGACCTGACCGGGGTCACCTCGTTGCGGGCCCGGGTGGTGTCCGGTGGATCGGGCGGCACCATCGGCATCCGGACCGGCTCGGCCACCGGCCCGCTGCTCGGCCAGGTGGCGGTGCCCAACACCGGAAGCTGGACCACGTACGCCGACGTCAGCGCCGCCCTGGCCGGGGTGCCCACCGGTACGCAGACCGTGTACCTGACCTTCACCGGCTCCGGGACCGGCCTGTTCGACCTGGACGACTTCACCCTGGTGCGGGGCGGCGGCATCCCCGGTACCCCGGGCACCGGGCCGGTCGTCGGGCTCGGCGGCAAGTGCCTGGACGTGCGCAACGCGGCGACCGACGACGGCACCCAGATCCAGATCTACACCTGCAACGGCACCGCCGCCCAGACCTGGTCGGTCACCCCGAACAGCACTGTGAAGGCACTGGGCAAATGCCTGGACATCTCCGGCGGAGGCTCCACCGACGGCACGAAGATCCAACTCTGGACCTGCAACGGCAGCGGCGCACAGAACTGGTCCGCCCAGGCCGACGGCACCCTCCGCAACCCACAGTCGAACAAATGCCTGGACGTGTCGAACAACAGCGCCACCGACGGCCAAGCCGTCCACCTGTGGACCTGCCTGGCCGCCGCCAACCAGAAATGGACCCTGCCGTAACCCGGTAGGCAGGCAGTGCCCCCGCTGTCGGACCGGCAGCGGGGGCACGTCCGACCCAGGTCGCAACTGTCGTCCGGTCCGGTGCCCTTGTCGTGCAGCGTGACCACGAGGTCGTCCACCTCCGGCCCGGCGGACCGCAGCAGTCCGGCCCGGGACGGCAGCACGGCAGCCCGCCACGCCTCCGTCCCCGGCCGCCCCCGCCGACCGCTCAGTGCCGGCGTTGCGGCAGGACGAGCAGCGTCACGGAGTTCGCCGGGTACGTCGCGCTGACGCCGCCCCGGGTCACCGGGAGATCCTCACCCCGGACGATCGAGGTGAGGTCGGCCGGTCCGTAGGTGAACCGCTGCGCCTTGTCCCTGCCGTGGAATCCGGCGAGTGCCATCCGTGACGTCAGATCCTGGCCCGTCTTGTTGACCACCATGACGGTGAGTGCCTTGTCGGACGAGCGTTGTGCGGCGTAGACCGCGAGCTGTCCCTGGTCGCTGCTGGCCGCCGACACGCTCACGTCCCCGAACCTGCTCCCGGCTCCGTCGTAGTTCCGGTACATCCGGAACGCGTACGCGCCGGGGTCGGTCGGTTTCGGTTCGCCCCAGATGGTGGCCAGGTCCAGACCCTCACGCCCGAAGATGCCGAGCACGTCGGCCTGCGCGAGTGCGCCGTTGATGTCGTCCAGCGCACCCCAGTTGTATTCGGTGATGGCGATCTTCGTGCCAGGGTAGTACTGCGCGACCCACGCCTTCATCTGGCGGATGAACTGCAATGGCGGCGCGTTCACCCCACCGGGACCGATCCACGACTCGTCCACGTACGTCGGATCCCACAACGACCGGGTGGACCGCAGCCGCAGCGCGTTGGCGTCCGGGTCCTTACCCCCGCTGATCTGCGGGTAGTAGTGCTGGTCGAAGTAGTCGAGGAAGCGCTTCCCACGGTGGGCGTCACTGAAGTCCTTCATGTTCTTCAGGTACCACTGGGACAGGTTGAGCCCGCCGTGCGCCGCCGCGTCCGCGCCCGGCGCGCATCCGTCCACACCCGACGCCACCCATTCGCAGTAACCCCAGCCGGACGGGCCGAGCACCGCCGCACGCGGGTCGGCGGCCTTGATGGCCGCAGCGGTCGCCGTGCCCTTGCCGCCCAGTTCGTCGTAGCCCACCGGGTCGGGATGCACGTCGCGGTGGGTGGAGCTCCACAGCACCGGCTCGTTGTCGAGTTCGTAGATCGACACGCCGCCGCGTGCCGCCGGGCCGAACTGGTCCACGAGATGGGACACCATCTCGCCCGCGAACGACGCGCCGGCCGGGATCGAGGTGTCCGTGGGGACCGCCCCGGTCAGGTTCGTGTCGGCGTGCCGGCCGTTGCCGCAGTTGGGGTCCCACTGGTCGAACGAGTCCTGCTCCGGGAAGCGGGTGGCCGGGAAGCCGCAGGCGAACGGGTGCGACGAGGGCGAGTCCTTCGCCACCCAGCCGATCAAGGGCACGGCGACCACCTGTTTGGTCCCCTGGTCCCGGTTGCGCTGGACGAACGCCTCGACCGTGTTGTCGGGGCCGGCCACGATGTTCTCGAAGTACCAGTCGCTGCCCGTGTTGTAGGTGTGGTTCTTGAAGTTGTAGCGACTGCTCGCGTTACCGCCCCACCGGGCCACCGGTGTGCCGAGTTCGGCGACGAGCGCGGGGTCGCCGCCGTTCATGCCGTAGATGTCGGGACTGATCCGGTGCCGGGCGGCGGACACGTCCACAGCCAGGGTGAGCCCGTCGGCGGCGGCTGCCGCCGGACCGACGCCCGCCTGGGTGGTCAACAGCCCCACCACGAGAGATCCGGCCACCCCGATCACCGTGGCCGAACGTGGCTCGCGCCGTCGTTGCACCATCAGAAGACTCCCGCCGTCGATCGGCCCAGGACGGACCGAACCCGCCCACATATTATTCACCGTCAATGTCGAGTCAACTCGTCAACGCTCAGGAATGCAAGGGCGTCGCCGTGGTGAGCGCCATTCACTGGCACCGCGCCGCGGTGCCGAACCGCCCGTGGAGTTTACGCAGACCCGGGTCGGGGACCACGTGCCGCCGATTTCCACTCGTTGAGCTGGCCGTTCCACATCGAAACGTCGGCGCGACGCCTCTCACCGGCGCTCGGGTTTGTCGCCCCGGGTGTGACAGCCGTCGGGCGGCTGCAGCCCGGAGGGGCACCCGCCCGGCGGCGGGTGCCCCTCCGGGAAGGAACCCGTCCGGGGTGACTACCGGAAGGTGACGTCGCTCCTGTTGACCTTGCAGTTGGCGTCGTTCCAGCCCTCACCGAGGTAGCTGGGTTCGCTGCCCTTGGGCACACCCTTGTACTTGCCGCAGATGGTGGCCGAGCCGATCACGACCACGCGGGTGATCGTCGCGGTGTCGTTCCAGTTGCTGTTGATGCCGGCGAGCATGTCGATGTCGTCGACCAGGACGTTGTCGATACGCACATGGCGGGTGTACGAGGTGGTGCAGTTGCCGCAGCCGCGGTACAGCTTGCCGGACCCCTTCAGGTAGAAGCCGGAGATGTTGACCGTGCCGTTGCCGTTGTGCTGGAAGGTCTTGTCGCTGCCGCTACGCGCGCCACCACCGATGACGTACGAGGTACCGCCGTTGGTCTGCTTGAAGGTGGCGGCGTCCTCACCGATGTCGTTCCACCACACGTTGCGCAGGGTGCAGGTGCCTTCGCAGTGCACGCCGTCGCCGGCGGGCGAGCCGAGGATGACGTTCTGCAGCGTGCCACCGTTGGCGATCTTGAACATCGGGTCCTGCGACTCGCTCTGCCCACCGTCACCGATGCAGCAGTAGGTCTTCATCCCGCCGTCGAAGGTGCCGGAGACGTTGACCGTGCCGGAGATGCTGACCGAGCCGGCCGACGACGGCCACGCGCCGGTCGGCGTGCCCGGGTTGCTGGTCGGGCTGGACGTGGGGCCGCTGGTGGGACCGGTGGTCGGACCGGTGGTCGGGGTCGGACCGCCGCTGGAGTACGTCTCGAACTCGGCGATCCGCGGAGTGCCGGACGCGCTGGTGATGACGAAGGAGACCTTCTTCAGCGACGTGGAGGAGAAGTTGACGGTGCTCGGCGCGCTGCTGCCGCTGGCCAGGACGGAGCCCGTGTCGTTGTTCTTGAGCTGCCAGCCGCTGATCGAGCCGCCGCCCGAGGCCTGCACGATGACGGCCGAGGACACCGTGGTGGCGCTGCCCCACTTGACCGAGACCGTGCCGGTCGAGCCGCTCGGCGACCAGTAGGTGCTGGCGTTGCCGTCGATGACGTTGCCGTAGCTGGTACCGCTGGCCTTGCTGGAGCCGTCGGCGCCGGCGCCGAGGCTCAGGTTCGTGGCGGCGGAGGCGCTGGGCATCTGCAGCGCGAGCGCGATGACGGCACCGGCGACCACGGTGGCACCGCCGGCCAGCCACCGCGAGGCGACTTTGCGTCTCATCTGATTTCACCCTTTCGAGCATAAGCACCTTGTACGGGAAAGCGCTTTCCATCGACCATAGAGGCTGGTCGATGATGAGGCAAGGGTCACACCATCTTCGTCTATTTTGTCCTTTAAGAACTGGTAGGGCGTGTCGGTGCTGCTGCACGGCGGAGCGGTGGGCACACCGAGCCCCGCCCGCAGGCACCGCACCGGTCAGGCCGCCCGGCTGAGTGCGGTGGACCTGCCGGACACCCCGGGGTCGCCGGTGGGGGCGGGGCCCGGGCCACCCGCTTCGACAGGCAGGCCGCCCACTGTTCCGGGACCTCGTCCGGTGTGTCCTGGAGTGACTGCTGGACCGTCGCCATCCCGGAGAGCCGGACGGCGACCTCGCCGAGGTGTTCGATCCGTCTGCCGAATCCTCCGCCAGCGCGCGTCTGCGTCCGGCCCGTGGAAAGCGCGGCAGCCTGTGGCCAACTCCCTGATCAGAGAGTCGCGTGGTAGGTATCCCCCGACCGCACCGCGCGATTCGAGAGCGGCTGCGGCGGGCCACCCCGCAGCGAGGAGTACGAACGGTTCCAGGCGCGAGTGCCGCCCGCCCCCGGGAGCGACCGGCGAGGTGGGTGAGGCGCACTTCATACAGAGGTTGAAGGGACGGGTTGAGTGAGGCGCTCATGCGGTGTGGTGATTAGCTACCGTCGCTGTATGAGCGGTGAGCCGTCGGTTCGGGTGGGGTTGCGGGTCGGTGACGTGACTGCGGCGACGACGTTGTATCGGAGCTTCGGTTTTGTCCCGGTGGGCACGGTGCCTGGCGCGGATGGTGGTGTCGTGATGGCAATCCTCCGCAGGGGTCCGGTGCAGTTGCTGGTCGACGCGTTGGTAGGCATCCCGTTCCCGGACAGCGTGCGGGAACGTCGGACGAAGGCCGGTCCGCGTGGGCTTGGCGTTGTCATCGGGCTCGAAGTTGAAGACATCGACGAGGCGGCCCTACGGTGCCGGGCTGCTGGCTGCGTCATCAGTGCCGGTCCGATGGACGCACCGTGGGGGGAAAGGTACGTCGAGTTTGAGGACCCGTACGGGTATGCGTGGAAGTTCTTCCGGTTGACCGACTCCTCGGACGACGGCTTGCGCGCTGTCCACGATGCGTGGTTTGGGCAGGCGGATTAACGCCGCCGAAAGGGAAGCAGACACACCCATCACCGTGTACGGGTCACCCGGCGCAGGCTTGGTGGACATCGCCGCCGACATTGCACGAGTGACCCCAGCCCAAGCCCGGACCGCGGTCCGTGAATACGTCGCCGCCGGCCAGCGCCCCACCACATCGAACGAACCTGGCCATTCGAGATCCGGAGCGATTTCGTAATATCGCGAATTCCTGGTTCTCGGCCGATCGGGCGCGGTCGCCGCATTGCACTCGCACGGGAGGGTGTCGAAATCTCTATGCGGTCCCGGGGAAGAGTGGCGGCGAAAAGGGCGCGGCCACCGCGCGACAACGATGGTTGTCGCGCGATGACCGCGGGGACGGGTGCGGATCAGGCCGCGATGGTTTGCAGGTAGGCGGTCCCTCCACAGGACAGCGTGCTGAGGTTCTTGAACCACATCGCGAGCTGGCGCTGAGATGATCCGTCACTGTTGATGCGCTGGATGTAGACCACGCGGGTGACCTCGAACTGGCAGTAGGTGGGGAAGCTGCCCTGGGGTGACGGGCCGATCACGTAGGCCGAGGTGACGGGATTCGCGTTGTTCCAGGTCGTGGACCAGGTGCCACCGGGGCCCACTGTTGCCATGGAGAACTGCGAACCGATGGTGGTGGAGCCGAGCCGGATGTCGGCCTGGCAGGTGATTGTCCCCACGTTCTTCACCTCCACCCAGATCTGCCGGAGCGAACTGCCCGGCTGCACGGTCCAGACGCGTGTCACCTGGAACTGGCAGGCTGCCGAACTCGTGGCGCCGCTCGGATTGAGAGCGGCCACCCAGATGGTGTTCCAGGGGACGTTCCAGAGGCTTGTCTGGGTGCCACCCGGGCTGACGCCGCCGGTCGAGGCAAGGACCGAACTGGTCACCGCCGTGAGTTGCACCGTCGCACCACAGGCGATCGAACCGACATTCTTGAGGGTGAACTGGTACTGCCGCTCCCCACTGGGCAGTTGAACATACCGGCTGTTGATCGTCTCGAACTGGCACGTGGCCGAGGTGGTGGCGCCGGCCGGGTTGTAGCCGACCACATAGGCGGCGTCGGCTGGGGCGTTGGTCCAGGTCCAGCCCTGTGTGCCGCCGGCCGAGAGGGTGCCGGTGAACCACGTCGCGGCGATGCCGATCCCGCCCTTCGCGGCATGGCTCAGTCCGCCCGACGCCGCTGCGGCGGCCCGTGCGTCGCGCAGTGACGACTGCGATGGCTGCGACGACTCGTCGGCCTGCGCGACCCCGACCGACGCGACGACCATGCTGAGCGTCGTCACCGCGAGGAGAGCCGCGCGGATTCTTCGTCTCATTGAAGCTCCTTTACCCATGTTCCCGGGCCATCCGCCCGGCTCCATCAGGCTGCGTTGCCCGGCTTGCCATCGGCTAGCCATCCGATAGCCGCCCTGGCGGCGACACATAGAATAAAGTTCGATACATCGATGTGGGGGCCGGATGACATGGCGCTTACTCGGCCCGGTTGAGGCCGTGGTGCGGGGCGAGCGAGTGCCGCTGGGGCGACCCCAACAACGCGCTGTGCTGGCGTATCTGTTGCTCAATGCCAACGTGGTGGTGTCGGCGGAGCAGTTGACCGAGGCGCTGTGGGGCGGAGCTCTCCCCACCCGCGCACGAGCACAGGTCCAGGTCTGCGTCTCCCGGTTGCGACAACTGACCCGTGCGGCCGGTATGCCCGAAACAATCTACTCGGATTCTGGGGGATATCGCCTTGAGTTGACCGGCGACGACCTGGATGTGGTGGTCTTCTCCGGACTGACCGAAGCTGCGCGTCGGTACGCCGACTCCGGCGAGCACGAGCGGGCCACCACCCTGTTGCGGCAGGCGTTGGCGTTGTGGCGTGGCCCGGCACTCGCGGGCGCGTCCGCCGCGTTCGTACCGGCGGCCGCCGCTAGCCTGCACGACAAGCGGCTTGCCGCGTCCGAGGACCTGTTCGACGCCGAGTTCGCGCTCGGTCGGCACGCCGCCGTGGTGGCGCCGTTGCGCGAGTTGGTCACCGGGAACCCGTGGCACGAGGGTCTCGCCGTGCGGCTGATGACGGCGCTGGCCGGATCGGGGCACCAGGCCGAGGCGCTGCGGGTGTTCGAGCGGATCCGCCGCCTACTCGCCGACGAGCTGGGCATCGGGCCGGGAGCGCGGCTCGCGGAGGCCCACGTCCGGGTGCTGCGGCAACAGTTTCCGCCGAACAGGCCCGCGCCACCGGTCCGGGAACCCGGATCTGCTCTGCGTCCCGCCCAACTGCCCGCCGGCCTGTCCACCTTCACCGGCCGTGGCAACGCACTCGCCGCGATGGACACGATGCTGAGCCAGGCTCGGGAAAGCGGCGCCCTGGCGGTCGTCGCGATCATCGGGACGGCCGGGGTGGGCAAGACGGCGCTGGCGATCCGGTGGGCGCACCGGGTACGGCCGCTCTTCGACGATGGTCAGCTCTTCCTGGACCTGCGCGGTTACTCGCCCGGAGCGGCGATAGCCCCGCTGGACGCGTTGTCGCGCTGCCTTCGCGCGCTCGGTGTGCCGCCCGCACGGGTGCCAGACGACGTCGACGAGGCAACGGATCTCTACCGCAGCGTGCTCGCCGACCGGCGGGTGCTGATCCTGCTCGACAACGCCCGCGACACCGCGCACGTCCGGCCGCTGTTGCCCGGCGGCGCCGGCTGCCTGGTGATCGTGACCAGCCGTGACCGCCTCGGTGGGCTGGCCGCTCGGCACGACGCGCAACGGCTGTCGTTGGACGTGCTCGCGCCGCAGGAGGCCACCGAGTTGTTGACCCGCGTCATCGGCGCGGAACGGGTCGCCGAGCAGCGGGACGCTCTCGCGGAACTGGCCCATGACTGCGCACATCTGCCGCTGGCCCTGCGTATCGCCGCAGCGGACCTGCACGGCCGCCCACACGAGATGGTCAGTGGGTACCTGGCGCGGCTTCGCGCGGGCGACCCGCTGACCGTGCTGACCGTCCGTGACGACGAACAGATTGCGGTGCGTTCGGCGTTCGCCGCTTCGTACCAGACTCTGCCACCGCGACTCCAGCGGCTTTTCCGGCTGTTCGGCCTGGTGCCCGGCTGCGACGTGACAGCGGAGTCGGCCGCCGCGATGCTGCGATGCGGAGCCGGCGAGGCGGCGGACATGCTCTCTCGTATCGCCGATGCGCACCTGGCGCAGGAGCGGACGCCGGGTCATTACGGCACACACGACCTGCTCGGCCGGTACGTGACCGAGCTGGCGAAGATCGAGGACAATCGGGAAAGCCTGGGTGACCTGCTGTCCTGGTACCTCTTCAGCGTGTACGCCGCAGCCGACCGACTGTATCCACAAGTGTTACGCGTGCCCACGCAGCTACCCGCGCCCGCTGGGCCACCGATGCGATTCGCCACCCATGTCGACGCTCTCGCCTGGCTCGACGCGCACCGGCACAACCTCGTCGCCGTTACACGCCATGCGGCGCACCAGGAACTGCACACCGTCGCCTGGTCGCTGGCGGACGCGCTGCGCGGATACCTGTGGCTGGGAATGCACACCACGGAATGGTCCGAGGTCGCGAGGATCGGTCTTTCCGCGGCCCGGGCCGACCGACACGAGCAGGCCGAGGCGGCGGCCCGGCTGAGTCTCGCCGCCCTGCACTGGCGGCTGGAACGGTTCCCCGAGGCGATCGACGACTATCAGCTGGCGCTGGTCTCCGCGAACCGTTCAGGATGGCGCGATGGCGAAGCAGCCGCGCTGGGCAACCTGGGCCCGGTCTTTCGCATGACCGGCCAGCCGGGTGAAGCCCTGCGGGTCATGGAGCAGGCGTTGGAGTTCAACAGGCGCAACGGCCGGACCGCGGGCGTCGCCGTCAACCACAACAATCTCGGTTTGGTCTGCGCCGACCTCGGACGGCTCCGCGAAGCCGCGGACCATCATCACGCGGCGCTCACCCTGGCACACCAGGGCGGGGCAGCCTCCAGTCGGGCACTCATCCTGAGTAACCTGGGCGTCGTCCACCACCTACTCGGCCGGTCCGACGATGCACTACGGACGCTGACCGAGGCACTGGAACTACATGAGCAGATGGGCAGCCGGGGCCGTGCCACAACCCTGTGTGCGCTGGCTCGGGTCCACTGCGATCGTGGCGACGGTCCGCACGCGGCCAGCCTCGCCCGGCAGGCGCTCGACATGGCGCGTACCCCGGGCGAGCCCCGGGTCGAAGCGCTCGCTCTCCACGTCCTGGGCATCGTCGAGGGGAGAACCGGAATCCTGTTGGATGCCTTGAGAACTGCGCGCACCACTGCGGATCGTTATATCGAGGCCGATATCACCGTCAGCCTCGCCGAAATCGACGAGCCTGCGGCACCTTCCTGGTGCCATGCGGCGCTGTCCATCACGCGGCAGTGCGGCTATCTGCTGCTCGAAGGCCGGACGCTCGCCGCCCGCGCCGCAGCCGAGTACTCGGCTGGTGACGTGACCGCCGCCTGGCGCAGCGCGCGGCTGGCGGCACAGTCGCACGCCCTGACCGGCCACCAGCCGGGCACGGAGCGAATCGAAAAGCTACTCGCCCTTCTCGCGTCGGAGTCCTTGCCCGGATAGCGGTCCGGCTGCCGCCATCGCGGCGCGTACGACGGACCACCGGGCCGGGTCGAGGGCGAGCTCGGCTGCGGTCTCGCCGGGTGAGGGGTAACGGGTGTCGGGATCTTTGTCCCACGACCAGGGTGCGGTCGAGCCGTGGTCGACGATCAGGAGATGACCGCCGGGGCGCAGTGCGTGCGCCGCGGTACGCAGTGCTCGCGCGCGATCCAGCGCGAAGGGGGTGTGCAGGTACTGCGCCTGCGCGCACTACGCCAGGCCCGGAACATCTCACTGGCCGCCCTGGCGGCAGAGACCGGCCTGACCGCAAGCACGCTGTCGCGTCTAGAGAACGGGAAACTGCGCCCGACACTGGAGCAACTGCTGCCGCTGGCGTGGGCGCACGACGTCCCGCTCGACGAACTGGTCGCGGCCCCGCCCACCGGCGATCCACGTATCCACCTACGGCCGGTACGGCGATCCGGCTTCACCGTCGTGCCGCTGACCAGACGTCCCGGAGGCATCCAGGCCTACAAAGTGATCTATCCGCCGGCCGGGAAGTCGGCTACGACGACTTTGCAGACCCACGAGGGGTACGAATGGTTCTACGTACTCAACGGATACGTCAGGCTCGTCCTCGGTGACCAGGAATACCAGCTGGGCCCCGGCGAAGCCGCAGAGTTCGACACCCGTATCCCGCACCAGATCGGCAGCGCCGGCGCTCAGGCCGCGGAGCTGCTCACGCTCTTCGGCGCCCAGGGCGAACGCGCCCACCTGTCGCCCTCCCCGACATCGCCCACCTGAACGACCCGGCTCTGGGGCAGACACTTCACCCGAGCCGGGTCGAGGGTGGACGCGTTCGGCCGGCCAAGGCTGGCCATCCCCATCTCGTTGAACCGGTGGACGACCTGCCGGACCGTGTCCTCGTCGGCCTGCACGAGACGGGCGATGGACGGCACAGTGTTCCCGCCGGCCGAGGCGAGCACGACCATCGCCCGCCTCGGTCGGATCGGTGAGCCGGTTCCCCGGCGGGTGACTCTGAGCAGCTGCTGACCTTCTTGATCACCAAGCCGCCGCACGCGTACAAGATCCGCCACCGTCACAGCCTGACCGACACGACGCCGCCCGACCGACACGCCGGACGGCGGGTCAACCACCACCGTGAACGTTTCTGGTCACGGCACAGCCGCACCCGGCCAGGGGCTTCGGGTCAGGTCCGCTTGCGGCTCGCGATCTCGTCAGCGAGTTGCTGTACACGGGCCGGGTCCGCGTCCCGGGCAAGGGCGACGTAGTGGTCCATGACGGCCGGCCGGTAGCGCACGGGCAACGTCTGTCCCGGGGCGAGTCGGGTGAGCTCGGTGATCGTGAGGTCTTCGTCGGCGATACCGCGGAACGAGATGCCGTCGGCGGTCTCCACGTCGAACATCAGGACCACGCGAGGGTTGCTGTTCACCTCCCGCCAGTCGACGAGAACACCGAGCGCAAGCGCCCCCGTACGCAGTTCCGCATTGCGCTTCCGTGCATCGCCGCTCAGGAGCGGGTTCGGGGCGACGCCGGGGAAGTCGGGCCCGACGCCGAGCGACTCCCGACTCAGGTCGGGCCTGAGCTGCCCCATCATATCGTCGAGCTTCTTCTTCCAACCGAACACCCTGACCCACTCCCCCACACCGGTGCCGGAATCTCAGCCTGACGCTTCGCCACCACCGCGATCATACGTCGCCGACCAATCCCTTCCGGCCCGAGCGTCCCGCCGGTTTCAGGAGCATCCCCTCGAACGACGCCCACTGGGCATCCGAGAGCAACTGAAAAACGACGGGGCCAGAGTTCAAGCCAGAACACTGAACCTCTGTCAGACACGCCCTGGGCGTCGAACACTCCCGTGCACAGGCCCGCATCCACGATGTCCCCGGTCGGGGAAAACTCCGTCCTCGGCTGTCGGCGCATGAGTCAGGAGTGGTAAACGCCAAGCGCAGGCGGGTAAGCACGTCTCTCGGCCACCCACGTCGGTCTGGTGGTGGGCTGGTACGGCGCAATCGTTCTCTGCCTCGCGCCAGTCGGCGGAATCCTGATCGACCGCCTCGGCTCCCGCCGGTCCCTGATTGTCTTCTACCTGGTGGAAGCCACCGTCGTCGGCTCGCTGGCATTCGTCGACTCGTTTGTTTCCACACTGCTGGCCGTCTCGGGGATCGCGCTGGGCAGTTCGGCGATCCGGGCGGGGCAGGCCACCCTCCTCACCTCAGTCACGGACGGCGGGCAAAGGCAGCGCGTCTTCGGCCTGGAATTCGCGTTGCTCAATCTCGGTCTCGGTCTGGGCGGGCTCATCGCCGGGATGATCGTCGACACTTCCCGGCTTGTCACCTTTCAGGCCGTCTATCTCCTGGCCACGTTGACGTAAACGGCTCCGATGTTGATCCTGATCAGTCACCGGCGGTGGGACGCCGGGTCGTCGCCGGGCCACGCCCAGGGACGACGCACACCCGCCCGGCAGGCTATCTCGCCGTCCTGCGGGACCGGACCGGTGATCAGCCCGATCCGCCGGTGGCCGAGCGCCACCAGGTGCGCCACGGCCAGCATCTCGACGTACTCGTCCTGGGTGATTTCGCCTGCGGTCTGGGTGCAGGGCACTGGGGTGAACCCGCTCTGCGCCAGGTTCGACTCGATGACCTGCGTGAAGGCGGGGAAGATCGGGTTCTTGGGCTCCGGCACCACCAGGCCGACAGGGCCGGCGCTGCGCTTGCGTAGCCGGGCGGGGCGCTCGTAGCCGAGTACGTCGAGGGCGGTCAGGACGGCCCCTCGGGTCTCCGTGGCCACGCCGGGGCGGTCGTTGAGCACCCGCGACACCGTGGCCTCGCCGACTTCGACCTGCAGGGCGATGTCGGACAGGCGAGCGCGCATGGCGGTCGACTCCTCCGTTGACAGTATCGTTCGCGACGCCATACGTTTAACATGTTGGTTAAGTGAGAGGGCTTTCGATGGTAGCCACCGATCAACTCAGCGCGGTGTTCTCGGCGCTCGCCGATCCCACCCGACGGGCGATCATCGCCGAGTTGGCCGCACGCGACGCCACGGTCACCGAGCTCACCGCTCCTCTGTCGATCTCGATGCCGGCGGTGTCCCGGCACCTGAAGGTCCTTGAGCGCGCCGCGCTCATCTCGCGGTCGCGGTCGGGTAAGTGGCGCGCGAGCCACCTCGAGGCTGCCCCGCTGCGCGAGGCGGCCGACTGGATCGAGCGCTACCGGCGTTTGTGGGACTCGTCCCTCACCCGCCTCGACGCCCACCTCGCTGCTGTGCAGGCCGCTGAGCGGGCGACGGACCGGACGGCCGACGACCATAAGGAGATGGAATGAGAACGACGACACCGCAGCTGGCGATCTCGCGTGTGTTCGACGCGCCGCGGAAGCTCGTCTACCGCGCCTTCACCGATCCCGAGCACCTGGCGGCGTGGTGGGGCCCGATCGGGAACTCACTGCCGCGCGACGAGATCGAGTTCGACGTGCGCCCCGGCGGCTTTCAACGGTGGACCGAGGTCAACGCCTCCGACCCCGGCCTTCGCGTCCACGTCCACGTCGACCTCACCGACGTCGTCGACGGCGAGTTGATCGACGGGATCATGCGCGTCAGCGGGCGGCTGCAGGAGGGCGTCGAGCCGTTCGAGACGAGACTGCGGATCGAGTTCCACGACGAGGCGGACGGTCGGACGCGACTCGCGATCCGCCAGTGGCTCCCCGAACATCTGGCGCGGCCGAGCGAGGAGGGCTGGCGTCAAGCGTTCACCAAGCTGGACGCCGACCTGCTGAATGTGCAGCTGATCCCTGAGAGGTAGAGGTATGGCAAAGCTGATCTACATGAACAACATGTCGCTCGATGGCTACATGGAGGACGAACGTGGCGCCTTCGCCTGGTTCCCCATCGACGACGAAGTGTTCGCGTTCCAAACCGAACTCGTACGGCCTGTAGGCACGTTTCTCTACGGGCGGCGCCTGTACGAGGCGATGGCTGTCTGGGAGACCGACCCCGCTCTGGCGGCGAAGTCGGACCTCATGGCCGGCTTCGCCAGCGCCTGGCAGGCGGCGAGCAAAATCGTCTACTCCACCACCCTCACCGCGGTGTCGACTGCCGACACCCGAATCGAACGCCGTTTCGACCCGTCCGCCGTCCGCGGACTGAAGGCCGCAGCCAGCAGCGACCTGATGGTCGGAGGCGCCAACCTCGCGGCACAGGCCTTCGATGCCGGGCTGATCGACGAGTGCGAACTGTTCATCCTGCCCATCGTCGTCGGTGGGGGTAGACCAGGGCTGCCGACCGGCATGCGCGCCGAGCTTGAGCTCATCGAGGAGCGCCGGTTCCGAAACGGCGTCGTACACCTCCGCTACCGCCCCCTCGGACAGTGAACGACAAGCCCTTCCGGTCGTCGGGGTCTGCTGCACCGGTAGGTGACAGTTGCAGTCACGCGGCCTGACTGGCCGGTGGGGTCATGATGATCTCGTACTCGATAGGGGTCAACCGGGACAGGGATCGTCGGCGTCGTCGGCGTCGTCGGCGGTGGTGGTAGGCCCGTTCGATCCAGGTCACGATCGCGGTCCTGAGTTACTGGCCGGGCAGGGGGCGAAGAGGGTCGACCCGGCGGTCGTGAAGGTGCCGACGCTGCCGGAGTACCAGGTGATGCCCCAGGTCGTCGTGCCGGTGCTGCCCTCGCAGTAGAACTGCGAGGCACCGGACTCGCAGGAGGGTGCCGGGGCGGCGGCGAGGGCCGGGGTAGCAGCGGCGGCGAGGCTCAGCCGCGACGCCCTGGGCCTGGCTCACGTACGGGTAGCGAGCGGACCAGGCTGGCGTCTGTCCGGATCGGTGGCTCGTGTCCCACCGCGATCGGATCGTGGCCGACTCGGGCGTACGAACCGCACCCCCGAGTCGGCGCAACGATCGGCAGCCCGTTACCGCCGGTCGGGCTTGACATCCACCTCTGTTCTCTGTCAGGCGGGCACGAACTGCCACTGCTGGTTGGTGCCGCCGTTGGCGGTCCACTGCACGACCTGCGCTCCGTCACTGGTCGAGGCGCCGGAGACGTCGGCTGCCAGTCCGCTGCTGCGGCTGACGATGGTGTAGTAGCCGTCACCGGTGGGCCGCAGGTACCACATCTGGTTGGTGCCGCCGTTCGCCGACCACTGCTGCAGTTGCAGGCCCTGCGTGCTGCTGCCACCGTTGACGTCGAGCATCTTTCCGGAGGTGGTGTAGCGCAGCGTGTAGGCGTCCTGTGTGGTGCTGATCGTCCAGGTGGGGGTGCCGCTCTGCTGGACGGTCTTGGCGCCGTCGGCGGTGGAGTTACCGACGATGGCCAGGGGTTTGCCGCTGTTGCGGTTGACGATGCGGTAGGTGCCCGGTGCGGGCCCGGTCCCGCTGCCTCCGGCGAGGTTGAAGTACTCCACCGCGTCGGTGAAGACGGGGCTACCGGACTTCGTGGTCGACAGCTGCAGGTACACGCGGCTGCCGGTGGCGGGGGTGGTGAAGGACACCGGCTGGGTGACCCGTGAGCCGAGCGGGACGGTCAGGGTCGTGCTGCCGGACGCGACGACCGCGCCGGTCGGGCTGTCGAGCCGGGCGGTCCAGGTGAAGCCCACCGACGTGTCGACGAAGTCGTCGTTGAACACGGTGATGTTGCGGGTCACCGTGGCGTTGCGGGCATAGCTGGGCACCGCCTGCGGCAGCGGGAAGGTGCCGTTCGAGTCCGAATTGCCGGAGGCCGACCAGAAGGGGAGGTCGACCGCGGCCACCGGGTTGAACGCCGCCTGCACGCGCTGGATCTGCGGGTTGCTCCAGGGGTCGGGCAGGTTGTCCGCGCCGTAGATGGGGTGACCGCCCTCCTCCGGGGTGAAGTCGGTGCTCCGCACGCCGGGCACGACGCTGGCCCAGGCGGACAGCAGCGTGTACGGACGCAGGTCGGTGGCGCCCTTGCCGCGCTTGGCCAGGGTTGCCGTGGCGAACCACTCGAAGCCCTGCTTGTTGTTGCATGCCGGCCAGATGTACTCGCCCTCGCCGTCGGGCCGCCCGTTCACGGTGATCAGGCCCTCCCCGTACCTGCCGAAGCCGTCGACGTAGTGCGGGATCACCGCGAAGTTGGCGTACGTCATCCCGGGATACAGGCTGACATTCCCGCCGACACCCACCTCGGCGATGATCGGCCGGGTTCCGTCGGCGCCGTTCATTGCCGCGTACAGCTCCTTCTCGAACTGTTCGGAATCCTGGCCGCTCTGGTTCGGCTCGTTGTTCTGACTCCAGCGGATGATCGCGGGGTGGTTGCGGTCGCGCAGGACCAGCGCACGGGCGTGGTTGACCATGTTGTCGTGCCCGACGGGCTCCTTCCACTCCTGCGAGGATTGGGAGCCGCGAATCGCGACCTCGTCGATGATCATCAGGCCCATCTCGTCGGCGACATCCAACATGTACGGGCTTCCGGGCTCCTGGTGGATGCGCACCACGTTGTAGTTCAGCCGCTGGTAGTTGTCCACCGCCTGCGGCCAGCCGCCGTTGCCGGACGACGGGGGCAGGAAGCCGGGCAGGGTGTGGTACGCGTCGCCCTTGCCGCCGTTGTTGATCCGGTCATAGTCGGCACCCTGGAGGTTGTCGCCGCGGAAGTTCACGCGCACGCCGTTGAGGTAGTAGTAGTCACCGTTCTGGGTGGCCTCCCGGAACCCGAACCGGTACTCGGCGTCGCTCGTCCGGCCGTCGTCGGTGACGGCATGCACCGTCAGCCCGTGCAGCTGCGCCCGGTACCCCGACCGGTACGGCACGTTGGGCCACCAGTACGAGGTGCTGTCGAGGTTCCACGCGACCGGCCCGACGGTCACGGTCGCGGTCGAGCGGGCCGCCACGGTGACCGTACGGCTGGGCAGTTCCGGGTAGCTGAAAGCCGTTCCGTTCTTGGACGCCAGCGACCCGGTCAGCGTCACCGACCGGGAACTGCCCGACGTGTTCCGCACCGTCACGTCGTAGGTCAGCGTCTTGTTCGCCACCGACGTACGCACGAACGTGTCGCTGACGTACACGGCCGGGTACACCCGAAGGAACGCGGACCCGAAGATCCCCTGGGGGACCGCCTCGGACCACGTGGCGGCGTCGGGCACCAGGTACCGGCCGTTGGATGCCTTCAACGCGCCGCGGCCCTTCACGTTCACCGTGATCGTGTGGGTGGTGCCGGGCGCCGCGTAGGCGCTGATGTCGAAGTTCGACGGGGTGAACGCCGTCGTCTGGGTGGCGACCACCCGGCCGTCGACCGACAAGGTCGCCTGGTGGTTGACGGCGCCGAACTCGATCCAGGCCGACTGCGGCTGCCCCGAGTCCGGCACGGTGATGCTGCGCGAGTACACCGCCTCGTTCACGGTGGTGAAGCCCTGTTTGTACCAGCCGCCACCGGGCACCGCGATCGTGGTCGCCGCCCGACCCGCGGGCGTGAAGCCCCAGGTCCCGCTCAGGTCGACCGAGGCGATCGCGGCGTTCCCGGCCGCCACACCGTCAGCACCGGCGGCCGCCACGGCCCCCGGCGCGCCCGGCGCGGCCAGGGCAGGCCGGGGGTTCGCCAGGGGCAGGCCGCCCAGCGTCAGGGTCAGGCCGAGCGCCACGGTCGCGGCAAGCCCCCTGGCCGACGCCGACAACCGGCCACCCCAGTGGACGTTCTTACGATGCACGGTAACCTCCTGTGACTCATCCGCCCGCTACGCAACACCGGTTCAGGGCGCAGCCTTCAAGGCCGATACTCGAACCGATTCGACAAATCTGCCGGCGTCGCCGACCACCCGGGAGGGATGGCTGCAGCCCGGATACATAGATATGTATTAATGCGTGTAGCGGGCGTGAAGTCAAGGTTTCAAGACGGTTACTTCCTGCTCCTGACGCCATGCAGGTGTCGACCGGCCGCCGGTGAGTGCGACCCTTCCGGAGTGCCAGGGCATCGCGCTCAGGGCATTCCGTGTCGCCGGCCCACCGACGCTGCACCGGTCGGGCAGCGAACCGATTCGCCGCTACGGCGCCCGACCTCGTGGGCACGTCGTAGGCATGGACAGCGCTGCGGTCCTCGGCGAAGTCGGCGGGCGGCCCGGCCTGACTTGTTCGGTTCGAAAGTGGGGTTAGGGTGTGGCGAGGAACGCGCTTCGCCAGCCTCAGGGGCGGGTTGCGAGACCTTGGTGGCGATTGTCTGATTGCGTAGACATGACAGCGCAATCATACAGGACTATGGCCGGCGACGGGAGGTGCCGTGACGCGACTGGCGAGGCCGGGTGGAAGCCCCCCGACGCCGCGCAGCGTGGACGTCGCGCGGCTGGCCGGCGTCTCCCAGAAGACGGTGTCCAGGGTCCTCAACGACGAGCCGTATGTCTCGGCCGACGTACGCCGGCGGGTCCTGGACGCCGCCGAGGAGCTCGGCTACCGGCGCAACCAGGCGGCCCGGGCGCTGGCCTCCGGGCGGACCCGGTCGATCGGCGTGGTGACGCTCGGCAGCGCCTTGTACGGGCCGGCGTCGTGGCTCATCGGCATCGAGCGCGCGGTCCGGAAGGTGGGCTACACGCTGCGGGTGGCCACCACGATCGAGGGCGACCCGGGCGGCATCGCAAGCGCCCTGGCGTCGCTGCTGGACCAGGGCGTGGACGGCGTCGTCATCTCCGAGCCGATCGACGAGGGCGTCGGCGTCATCAGCGTGGACGTGCCGGTCCTGGTCCTCGGCGCGCCGCCCACCTTCACCGCGCCGCAGGTGGTGACCGCCAGGGTCGGCGCGGGCCGGCTCGCGCGGGCCGCGACCGAGCACCTGCTGGAGTTGGGGCACGCGACCGTCCATCACCTGGCCGGTCCGCAGCGGTGGTATTCGGCACAGGACCGTCTCGCCGGCTGGCGCGAGGCGCTGCGAGCCCACGGCGCGGACGAGCCGCCGGTCGTCGAGGGCGACTGGTCGGCCGCGTCCGGCTACGCGGCGGGCCGGGAACTGGCCGGCGACGGCACCGTGACCGCGGTGTTCGCCGCGAACGACGACATGGCGATCGGTCTCATCCGCGCGCAGCTCGAGGCCGGGCGCCGGGTGCCCGAGGACGTCAGCGTCGTCGGGTTCGACGACATCCCGGTCGCCGCCTACGTCACTCCCCCGCTCACCACCCTGCGGCAGCCGTTCGACCAGGTCGCGCGGCAGGGCCTCGCGCTGCTGGTACAGGTCATCGAGAAGCCGGACGTCGAGCTTCCACCGGCGGCCGACCAACCGGTCGAGCTCGTCGTCCGCGCCTCGACGGCGCCACCACCGCCCCGGCCGATCCCGGGACGTGGCCGCCGAGCGATCCCCCATGCCCACGGTGGCCCGCACGGTCAGCCCGCCGGGGGCGAAGTCCCCTCCACCCAGCCCTGATCAGGGTCGATCTGTCCCCCTAAGGCGGCACGTCAGCCGAGGCCCGCACCGCCCGCCGCTGACGAGCGGCGGTGGCACCCGCGCGGACGCGCACCTCTCTCGATACCCCCTGTCCCCGGCGCGCCGGTCCCCCTGCCCTTTGGGTGGCAGTTCAGCATGGCCACATCGTCCCCACAGTTCCCGGTAAGCCACCGAACCTTGCTCGCCGCGGCCGGAGCGGTGTCGTTGAGTGCCGCGCTGGCCGCGTGCGGCGGCGACGGGAAGGGCGGCGCGGCACCTCAGCCGTCGCGGCGGTGAGCCAGACCGACATCGACAAGGCGATGTCGGCCGCGACCGGGCTGACGTTCTGGGCCCGGGTTCCGGACATCGCGCAAGAGGTGGCGCTGTTCGAGCAGAAGTACCCGGCCGTCAAGGTCAAGGTGGTCAACGGTCATCGCGGTCAGCTCCTCGTCGCGGATCGATCGGGTGCTGGCGGGGCGGGTCTCGGCGGCGTAGTAGGTCGACGGTGCGATCTGCGCCGGCGTGTCGTGCAGCGCCCGCAGGACCGGCTGGACACCGTGTTCGGCCTTCCGGGAGTCGACGAAGTCGACCCTCATCGCGACGGACGGTCCAACTCCGCCGCGATGAAACTCGCTGCCGACTTCAGGATCTGTATGTCCTCAAAGACCGCATGATGCTTGGGTTACGCAGCGGTCCGTGAACTCAGTCAATCCGGCAACCGGCGCGAGCAGCCCTTCGGCGTCCGCGAGGAGCACCCACCGGCTTCCCGAACGGCTTGAATCGCCTCGCCAACCGGTTCGGTGGCTCGTAGGGACCACAGTCGCTCGAGGGTGACAGAGCATGCTTTGATGATATATTTGCGTGTGTTGATCGACTGGTCGAGCGAGTTCGACGGTTGGCTGGCTGAAGCTGACTGAACTCGAACGCCGAGCAGCCGACGGGCATGGTCGGGCAGACGGGCAGTTCGACCCTGTCAGTGCGATGTTGGACTACCTGCAAGACCTCAAGGAGTCGCCGACGGACGACACAGACCCTCAATAGTGGGCGGCAGTCCCGCATGTACCTGGTCTGGCAGGTCTCGCACCCGTTCCGAAAGGTACGACCGACCGCCTGAATCGTGTGGTTCCCGCCCGACGCCCCGCCGGTGATCGTCTTGTTCGGCAACGACAAGGCCCAGATGGGTGATGTGTTCTACAACAGCGTCGGCAGCCGCGCCGACCAGGTAATCGCGGCCTACCTCAGGCGAACCGACGGAGGCGACGTTGACTAGCCAGTCCACCCGGCCCGAACCCACCACATTCGTCGGCGCCGACGCCGCGCGAGCGCGCATCGCACGCCCACGATTGCGACGCCGCGCCGCCCAGCGGGCCGACGCTATCCGCGCCGAGATGGCCGAAGCCGACCGGCTTTACGCCGAAAACCTGGCGGCCATACGCAAGGCAGCGGACCTTGCTCAGGTCGAGCCGGCCAAGGCCATGGGGGTGGCGCAGTCGGAGATCAGCCGCGTCGAGAGTCGCCTGACATGCTGCTCTCAACGCTTGCCAGCGATCTCGCCGCCGCAGGCGATCGGCCACGCGTCGTCGCCACCATCGCCGGGCACGACATCGAAGTAGACCTCACTCCGCGGATCGTGGACTATAACATTAGCGGCGCAAATCAGACAGGAGGTTTCTCTGATGACAATCGTGACGAACGCTCACGGCGAAGCGATGGCTGATGCGGTCAGCGCCGAGGCTGCCGGTGGGGATCTCCTCGCTCGGGTGCCCGATGCGCCTGCGGTTGATGCGCCGGCCACGGCGACGCAACTCGTCGGCCACCAGTGGTGAGCCGTGCGAGCCGCGGCGCTCGGCGTGGATGGCGCGGATCTTCGCCGGCCAACTCGTCGTCGACCTCGGCACGCCGCGCTCGGGCTGGCTGGGCGGCCAGCCACTCGTAGTAGCCCTGCCGACGCTTCACCGCCAGGACGCGGCACAGCCGCGCGACGCCGCGTCCAGAGCTGAACCGGTAGGCGGTGGATCAGCGACCCATCTCTTTGCACAATAGGCGGCTGCCTTGCGGAGAATGTCCTTCTCCATCTCCAGTTCGGCCACCCTCGTACGCAGCCGGCGTAGCTCCTCGCGCTCGCTGGCGCCGACCTCCTCCTTGCTGTCACGGCGGCCCGCGCTGCTCTGCTCGGCACGCTTGGCAGCGTTGACTCAACCACACACGGCCTCATGGTTCACGCCTAGCTCTCGGTCGATCTCACCCATCGTTCCGGTGACAAGCGGACCAACTCGACCGCGTCCCGGCAGAATTGCTCGGGGCACTTCGACAGACGGGGCACCAGGACGTCCTTCCCCCAGAGCATTGTCTGGGCTCAGGGTGCCCGACCCAGAGGGGGAACCTCAATCTACGCGTTTCGCCTGGCCAGACACTGTCACACCACCGAAGCCACCCGAGGGACCAGCCGGAGCATGATCAGGTCCTTCATCATCCTCGGATCACACCACAATCTTGAAACCCTCACCTTGTCGGACGGGACAGCGACACCCATACGCTGCAGCAGAAATCACCAACATGAATGGGTGATGTGGCGAACCACGGTTGAAACAGTCCTGAATCGAAGGAGGTGCCACTGTCGCGGATCACCGGCTGATTTCGGGGGACCGCAGCGCGCTACTCGCCGCTGTCTGCTCATCACCGGCAACCGGGCCGCCCCTTTCCCTGCTCCGTGGCGTACGCCGATCCGGCTGCCCGACTAATGCACCGGCCGTTCCGCCGGGCTGTCCGTGACCGAACTTATCTTTGGGAGAAATCGCGATGCGGGTTCGATCTCCGAATGTGTGGGTGGGGCGTAAAGCCGAGTTGTCGGCGCTGCACCACGTGATCGACCAGGTGCGCGGCGGCGTCGGAGGCATGCTGTGGGTGGAAGGTGACCCGGGGATCGGCAAGTCGTCCCTGCTCGCCGTGGGGCTGGATATCGCTCGAGAGCGGGGTTGCGAGGTCCTGTGGGCTACAGCCGATCTTCTCGGACGGTCGCTCCCGCTGCGTCTGATGATGGACTGCTTGCAGGTGCGGTCCAACTCGCCAGACCCACGCCGGGCGCGGATCGCCGACCTCGTGCTCCTGCGCCGTCCGGGCCTGATGGCCGGTGTGGACACTGCCCAAGCGGCCGCCGCCGAGTTGCTCATGGAGTTGGTCGAGGAGTCTTGCGCCGCGAAGAACACAGTTCTGGTGCTGGACGATCTGCACTGGGCTGACGACGTCTCGTTGATGTTGATGCATCGCCTCATGTCGATCGCGGCTGAACTTCCCTTGTCGCTTGTCTTCGCAAGTCGGCCGGATCCCCGCCGGCCGCTGCTGCGACAGTTGCGGACGGCGATGCGGGACAACCGTGGGGCCGAGCTGAGGCTTGGCCCGCTGCAGGCGCCAGAGGTCGCCGACCTCGTCGCAGGCATGGTCGGCGCGCCACCGGGCCGCGGCCTCACCAAGGTCACGGCGCAGGCGCTGGGTAACCCTCTGTTTCTCTGTGAGCTGGTCGACGCGTTACGGCGAGAGGGGCTCATACGGGTGGCGGCCGGTACGGCCGACGTGCCGGACGCGGCAGTGGGAATCACCCTCGGCAATGCGCTGAGCAGCCGGTTGACTGACGTTCCTGCGGGTACGGCCGACCTGGTGCGTCTGGCGGCGTTGCTGGGCACGGAGTTCACGGTGACAGATCTGGCAGTGCTCGTCGGCCTGCCGGCCATCGATTTGACCGCGGACGTCGAGCGGGCCATGGACGCCGGGATCCTTGTGCCGGCGGACCGTCGGATGGCGTTTCGGCATCCGCTGATTCACCAGGCGATCTACCATGGGCTGCCGTTGGCGATACGGACGGCGTTACATCGCGACGCGGCACGGGCACTGGCGGCGAACGGTGCCACGTCCGTACAGGTGGCGCAA
Organism: Micromonospora sp. NBC_00421; assembly: GCF_036017915.1. Taxonomy (NCBI): domain Bacteria; kingdom Bacillati; phylum Actinomycetota; class Actinomycetes; order Micromonosporales; family Micromonosporaceae; genus Micromonospora; species Micromonospora sp. NBC_00421. Next base: position 1,093,798 of record NZ_CP107929.1, on the reverse strand, counting down.
CAGCTGCTGACGGCGGATCTGCCCAATGATCCGTGGTCTCGGAACTGGCTGTTCCGGGAGGCGAACGCGCTGACGGTGGAGGCACCGGGCCTCGCCGCCGAGCTTCTCCGTAAACAGCTGCGCCACGGCGTCGACGCCGACGGCGCGCGGCCGGCCCTGCTGGTCGCCCTGGCATGGGTCCTGATGAGACTCGGCGAGCATGAGGAGGCGGAGGAATGTGCACGTCAGGCACTGGCCATCGCCCCCGACCCCGAAGATCAGGGTCGCATGTTCTGGGTCCTCGCCCGCTCCCGGTTCAGCGGCGGGCAGAACGACGCCGCGGCGGCGGCCCTCAGCCAGGCACTGCTGGGCCACGATCTGCCACCGGTCTGGCGTGGGCGGCTGCTGGCGTCCCTGGCGATGTTCCAGCGCGCCGGGGTAGGCGCGATCGGACTGGCTGAGGCCACCGCCCGCGAGGCTCTGGCCGTCGGCGAGGCCGCCGCCGACGCCTTCACGATCGCCTACGCCCTGACGAGTTTGTCGATCATCCATTCGGTGCGCCGGAAGCATGCGGACGCCCTCGCGTGCGCCGACCGAGCGATCGAGGTTCTCGGGCTTTCCGACGAACACGCCGACTTGCGCGCCTTGCTGATGCACGGACGGATCTTCTCGCTGCAGAGCCTGAGCCGGTGGTCAGCGGCCGAGACCACCCTCCGGGAACTGGGCGGCGAGAGAGCCGGCCACGTCGCGCCCGGCGTCACCGCAGCGGTCCTGATGTACTGGACCGGTCGGTGGGACGACGCCCTCGCTGAGCTCGGCGAGGGCGACCGGAGCTTGGCCGCGGCCACCTACCACGGTCTGCGAGAGCGCGGCCCCGCCCTGTTGCTCCACGGGGTCGCCGCGCTTATCGCCGCCCACCAGCACAACGCGCGGGACACGGCGACGCATATCCAGGCCGGGCTGAAGTATCCGGTCTCTACCATTGCCGACCGGGAGAACAGGGATTTCCTGGTCGCCGCGCAGTCGTTGCGGGCGGAGCAGGATGGCGACCTGGAGCGAGCGACGTCACTTCTCACCGCGTTGCTGGACCGGCGGCCTGGCGAGATGACGCTGAGCCACCAGTGGCTACCCGATCTGGTCCGGCTCTCGCTGGCCGTCGACGACCACGCGGCGCTCGCCGCAGCCCTCACCGCCTGCCGATCGGAGGCGGAGGCAGAGGCGCCGAGGGCACGGGCTGGCGCTGCCTACGACCGATGTCGCGGTCTGGCCGAGGTCGACCCCGTTCCGCTGCGCGAAGCGGAGTCGCACTATCGGACGTCGGGCGCATTGATCGAGCTCGCCGGCACTCTGGAAGACCTCGCCGTGGTCCTCGCCAGGTGCGGGGACACTACCGGCGCCCGGCGCGCGGCCAGTGAGGCGATCGATCTTTTCGCGAGTTTCGGTGCCCATTGGGACATCCGCCGGGCAGAGTCGCGTCTGCGTGGTGCCGGCATTCGCCGTGGTGTCCGTGGCCGCAGACCTGTTCGCCCGCAGCGGGGGTGGGGGGCGCTGACCCCGACCGAGATCGAGATCGCCCACCTGGTTACGGAGGCCCATTCGACAGCCGACATCGCACGGGCCATGTTTCTCTCCCCCCGCACGGTACAGACCCACGTATCGCACATCCTCACCAAGCTGGAGCTGCGAAGCCGCGCGGAGATCGCGGGGGAAAGCAGGCGGCGTGAGCCCGCCGAGCCACCGGAGGATGCGTCAGTTGACAGATGTCTCTCGCCTGCTGGATTGAAAGACTCAACACCGCCAACTGAGGAGGCTCCGTGAAGGTACCGAACTCGGCGGTCAGTGGGTGCGCGGCCGAAGCCGGAGGTTCCGGATCGCGTGAGGAGAAGATCATGCATGTTCAGCAGGGGGCACGTGCGGCAGCGAACACCCTCAGCGCGGCCGAGGTTCGGACACACCCCTGGTGTGGGCCCCTGGACCGGGTACCACAGCGTTATCGGGGACCGCATCGGTTGAGCGCCGGAGGCTGGCAGAACTTTGTCGATCGGCTGGAGCGCCGGGAGGAGATGGCCGTCGTCCGAGCGGCCCTGACGGGTAACCATCAGGTCCTCGACGTGGGCGGTGGAACTGGGGAGATCACCCGTGCCGTCGCAGGCGACCTCGGTCGATGCGTCACCGTCGAGCCGCACGTCAACCGTGTCGAGCGGCTGCGACTGGGCCTGGGCAGCACCGACGTGGGTGAACTGGAGGTCCATCCCGGACGGGCGGAGGCTCTGCCCTTCTCGGACGGCACCTTCGACGCGGTGTTCTCCGCCTGGGTATTGCCCTACGTCGACAATCCGGTCAAGGCCGTGCGGGAGATCGCCCGGGTGTGCGACCCCACGCATGGCGAGGCCAAAGTGGTGCTCATCGGGGGATCGCCGGACAACGAGGTGGTAGCCCTACTCAACGAGGTCTGCGTGCCGATCGCCGGGGAATCCCACGATCACCAGGGCTATCTGCTCGCGACCGCGGCCCAGACGCTGTCCGAACATGGTTTCGGCCGGCTCTCTCTGAGCCGCACCGAAGCCGCCCTGCATTTCACGGAACCGAGTCTGGCTGAGCGGATCCGCGCAGCCGCGGACCTGCTGGTGAATTTCTGGTACGACGGACATCCGCGTGCCGCCGACATGCGGGAGGCTCTCGTGCCGGCCCTCAACCGCCATTTCGCCCGACGACCGCATGCCATCGGGGATCAAGGGCTGGTCCTCGTCGCCCGGCCTGGGGAGTCCGCTTGACCGCCGATCCAGAGACTGGAGGAAGCGGCTTGTGGCCCGGGGACAATCCACCCCGGTTGGTGGGACGACTGGCCCACTTGCGGGCGCTGAGGCAGGCAAGGGCAGTGAGTGCGGATGCGGGGCTCGTCCGCGTCGCGGTCACCGGCGGACCCGGAGTGGGCCGCAGCGCGCTGCTCGACGAGTTCGTGGGAGCCTGCCGCCAGGAAGGCGGGTTCGCTGTACGCGTCCGCTGCCGGCTGGCGGATCGTCAGGTGCCGACCGCGCTGGTCACCGACCTTCTTCGATGCCTCGCCGAAGAGGTCTCACCGATATCCGATGCGCGGCAGTCGACCTGCCAGACGCGGCCACCCCTGCTGGGTTGGCAACCCACCGGAACAGACGACTGGGCAGACCGCGACCGGCAGGTGTCCGCGGCACGGGCGGCTGTCGCCGCGCTGACTGAGCGGGGGCCGCTGGTCGTCGCGGTGGACGACATCACGTATGCCGGCCGCCCGGCACTCCAGTGGCTGCGGCAGGTGTTGGAGGCGTGCGCGCGACTACCGATCCTTCTGCTGGTGTCGATCCGCGCCGGCGAACCGCCCACCGCGCCGGAGCACTTGGCGGAGATGTTGACCGACGCGACCTGGATGGAACTCGACGGGCTGACCGAGGCGGAGACCGGCGACCTGTTGTGCACCCTGTTGCCGTCCCGGCCGGCCGGACGCTTCGTCGCCGAGGTCCACAGGTGGTGCGGCGGCAGCCCGTACATGATCGGGGAACTCGCCCAGGTCCTACGCAGCCGCTCCGCCGGCTCCGGTTTGCCTCATAGTGTCGACGAGGTCGTACTGCACGACGCCTTGCGACTGGTGCGCGGGCGGTTGAACCGGCTGGGGACCGCGCTGATGCGAATCGTGGAGACCATCGCGGTGGCCCAGAGCCACGGCGGTGTCGACGCGGCGCTTGTCGCCCACCTCACCGGCCTCGACGTCCACGAGGTGCTGACCGCTCTGGACCTGCTGATCCGCATGAGGTTGATCGGGGACGCCGAGAGTCTTCCCCTGCGGCACCCGGCCCTGGGCACCGCGATCGCGGCGTCGATGACGGCGATGGCCCGCAGTGCGACGCACCTCAGCATCGCCGAGTACCTGTTCGTCCTGAACGCTCCGGCGGATCGCATCGCGTCACACCTGACCGCCTCGACGGTCGCACCGAGCGGGTCATGGCCGGTTCAGGTCCTCCTGCAGGCCGCCGATCACGCCCGGGAGACCGGCGCGGACGGCGTCGAAGGACGCTGTCTGGAATTGGCGGCCCGCGTCGCCACCGGTACGCAGCACCGGGAGGCCATGCTGCGGCTCGCTCATCTCGAAATCCGGCGGGATCCGGAAAACGGGCTGCTCGCGGCCGTCGCGGTGCTGTCGGAGGACAACGACCGCGCCGTGGTGGCGGGGATGCTCGGGCAGATCGGCCGTGTCCTGTACGAAACGGAGCTGGGCGCACACCACCACGACCTGCTCGACCGCATCGATACGAGCGTCCGCGGGACGGTGTTCGAGGGCTGGGCCGAGGGGTACCAGAAGTTGCACCGGCCCTTCCTTGGCCGCCCAGCGCAGGTGCGCCGGCGGATTCAGGGCCTGCTGAGCCCACCGGACGCGATGGCGGTGCTCGAGGGCGACGACACCGACCGGCGACCCGTGCAGACCGCGTGGTCTGCTCTGGATGCGTTCCTCCGCTATCTCGTCGATTCGGACCCGCGGGAGGCGGTGCGGGAAGCCCGGCAGGCATTGGGTCAGGACGGAACGGGGCTGCAACTTCACCCGCTGGCACGGACCGCGGCGTTGGCGGTGCTTGCGGACGCCGGCGATCATCACGAGGCAACCTCCTGGCTGAACCGGTTCGAGCGGTCGGAGTCCGAGGGCCGGTCGTCACCGAAGGGGTGGCTGGCCTCGGTCCGGGGCCGGATCGCGCTGGCCGTCGGAGACTTGGAAGAGGCCGGCAGATGTCTCAACGACGCACTGTGGGAGCCGGGAGAGCGGCCGGAAGCACCGCACGATCCGATCACCGTGATCCTGGTGGGACTGCTCGCCGACGTACACGTCAGCCGCGGCGAGCCGGACGACGCACGTACTCTGCTGCGTCGCTACCGGCTGATCGACGAGCTGCCGCCCGGTTGGCACTACAGCGAGTTACTGCTGGCCCGGGCCCGGATGCGGGCCGGTGACGGTGACCTCACCGGAGCCCGCCGAGACCTCGCCGACCTGCGAGCCCGCGCGTACCAGGCAGGCATTCGGCTGCCGGGGAGTCTCATGTGGCGCCGGTACGGCGCCGACCTGCTGGTGGCGGTGGGGCGTCGACGGCAGGCCGTACGGGTAGCCTGTGCCCAGCTCAAGTTCGCCGACGCGGTCGGGTCGCCCCTGGAGCGCGGCCGGGCACTGCGGGCCCAGGCATGTGCCAGCGGGACGGCAGAGAAACACCGTCTGCTACGCGAGGCAGTGGCTCTGCTGAGTCCCGCCGAAAGCCTGGACGCGGCGCATGCGCTCGCCGATCTGGGTTCGGCGCTGAGCGGATCGCTGACCCGCCAGGAAGCGATCACAGCTCTTACGCAGGCGGTGCATATCGCCGACCGGTGCGCCGCCGGCGCCTTGGCGCTGCGCTCCCGCCAACAACTGCTCGTCGCGCACGAGCGAGCGCCACGGCAGATGTCCCTGCGAGGCGTGCTCACACTGACCCGCCGGGAGCGGCAAATTCTCATCGACGCGATCCGGGGCGCCACCAACAACGGAATCGCTCAGACGCGGCACATCACTCGGCGGACGGTCGAACTGCACCTGTCGAGCGCATACCGCAAGCTCGGTATCACCGGGCGTATCGACCTGCCGCAACTGTTTCGCGACCCGGCGTTCTGGCCGCTGCTGGCCGATGGCCTGCCGGCGCGCGGGCGCCCGACGAACTGACGAGCCGGCCGCCGTGCCGTTGTGGCCCGGCGGCCCTCGCCACAGCATCAACCGGGCAGGTGGGTCCGGACCGTGTGGCCGATGCGGTGCGCCTCGGCGCGGATCTCGCGCTGCCAGCGTTCCCACAGACCACTCAACCGCGACGTGACGATCACCAGATCCACGGCCTTGTCCGGCAACAGTGTGTGTAGTCCGACAGCATGGCCGACGCGGCGACCCCGGCCGGCTATGCCATTGACCACCTGCGGATCGAAATCGAAAAGGACGGCGCCGGCCAGCCGATCCGGTATCTCCGGGCCGCAACCCAATACCGCGATGCGCGTGGCGTCCCCCAGCATGGCGACCTCCTGGTCGAGTTCATCGACGACCGACCGCCTCCGGGCTTCGACGGTCGCCGCGTTCAGGGCCCGGTACTCGTCCTCTACGTTCCATTGGTGGTTGATCTGGAAGCCATGCTGTTCCCGGGCGAACCAGCTGAACAGAAGTTCAACCACCGGTTCCGGATGACGCCGCAGGAACGTCAGCAGGTTCATCAGGTTGCTGGCCTGATCGACGTCGGCGGACCTCGGGTGTGGCACGTCGACCGCCCACGCGTCCCGGTTGACCTGGAACCGCAGGCCGTGCCGGAAGAGCCGGAAACCTAGTTCCAGGTCCTCGCCACCCCAGCTGCGGAAACTCTCGTCGAATCCGCCGACGGCCCGGAACGCGTCAGCCGGCACCGAACAGTTCAGCGACCAGAACCACTGCCACGGCACGATGGTGCGGTCCAGATCGAACGCGAAGCGTTCGAACGCTCGATGCCGGATGTCGAGAAACGTCGCCGCGTCGCCGTAGCGCCGGACCACCTCCGCCACCGGTGTGGTCCGCAGGGCGGCGGCGAGGCCGGGCGTCGGATCGCCCGGCCGGTAGCCGAAGGTGTATCCGATAACTGCGGCGGACCCCGCGGCGTGGGCCTCAAGGTGGGAGGACAGGAAATCCGGGCCGGGCAGAATGCCGCTGTCCACGAACACGAGCACCGGTGCCGACGCCAGCCGGGCGCCCGCGTTGCGCGCCGCCGCCGCCCGGAATCCCCGGTCCGGCTGGAAGTGATACCGCAGGCGAAGCCTACGGGTGAAGTCCTGTACAACGTCGCGAGTGCCGTCGGAGGAACCGTCATCAGCGACAATGACCTCAACAGTGCCCGCCGGCATCCGTTGGGCGGTCAACGCCTCCAAGGTTCCCCGTAACAGGTCCGCCCGGTTATACGTAGGGATGACGACCGAGATTTGTGGTCCGGCGATGTTCACCTGCGCTCCGTTCCAGGCGGGGTTCAGCGCCGCGAAAAGACCGTGGCCACCAGTTCCTGCCGGGCCGGGCCGTGTTCCTGGAAGACGCCTCGGAAGACCGAAGACGTCATCTGGGCGGTAGTGCGCACCCCCCGCATGCTCATGCACAGGTGCTCGCCATGACCGATCACGGCGATGTCGACGGAACCCGTGATCGCGGTGATTTCGGTGGCGATGTCCTGCACGAGGCGTTCCTGCACCTGTAGTCGGTGGGCGTGGCGGTGCGCGATGCGCGCGAACTTCGACAAGCCCAACACGTCGCCGTCCGGCCGGTACGCAATGGTCAGCGAACACGAGAACGGCAGCAGGTGGTGCTCACACAGCGACCACACCTTGATATCCGAAACCATGACGATTTGCCCGTCGGTCCGCAACGGGAAGCGCGTACCCACGTCGCCGGCCTGAAAGCTACTGAACTCCCGCCACCAGCGAGCGAAGCGTGCCGGTGTCTCCTTCAGGCCATCGCGGTCCGGATCCTCTCCGATCTCGATCAGCAACTGCCGCGCAATGTGCTCCAGCGGATCCTGTGCGCCGGATGCACTTTCCGTCGTTGTCATTTCCCTCTCCGTTCGCCCCATACGGCGATATGCAGCCGAGTTGTCAGATTCCAGCCTCGGGCGACCACTTCGTCGCCGAGTTCTCGCAGCCCCTGCGCAACGCCGTCCGCCGTCCGTCCCTCCGGCATGATCCACACAGGACGGGTTCCGTAGGCTGCCACCACGGTCGCCACCTCGTCCAGGTCACTCACCGAGCGGCAAACAAACTTGAAGGCGGTTCCGGGAACGGCGGCCAGCGCGGCCAGCGCCTCCGGCCGCAGCCGGCGAGATTCCCGGTCGCCTGCATGGGCCAGCTTGGGGGAGACGTTGAACCGGACACCAAGGTCGACCAGCGCGGCGGCCGGGGTCACGGTGCCGTTCGTCTCGATCTCCAGGCGGTGGCCGTCCGCCGTCAACGCCGCGATCAACGGTCGCAACCGGGCCTGTTGATTGAGCGGTTCGCCGCCCGAGATGACCACCAGCGGCACATCCATCGCCGCCAACCGGTCGTGCACCGTGCGCCATGGCATCCGGTGCAGTTCGACCCGCGGATCGTAGGCCGTTCCCGAGTCGGCGGCACCGGTCCAGTCCCAGGTGTACGGCGTGTCGCACCAGTGACACGACAGGTTGCAGCCACCCAATCGGAGGAAGGCGCACCGCTGACCTGATGACGGGCCCTCGCCTTGAACGGTGCTCAGGTGGGGCCGAAAATCTCGTTCACAACGAGTATCGGCTCCATCACGGCATCACCTGCCTCCCGGTTCTCGTCTACACCGGCGTTCACGGGCGGTACTCCGCCCAGGTTTTAGGCGTCTCGGACACCCGGACCCCGGACAACTCCGGATAGCGTTCGTGCCACTGGTCGTAAATCCAGCGCGACAGATTCTCGGCCGACGGGTTCCGGTCCACCACGTCGTTCAGGTGACGGTGGTCGACCTTCTGATCCAGCCATCGGGAGAAGTCGGCCAGGTCGCCGTAGTCACGGACGAAGCCCACGTCGCTCAAGGCGTCCCGGCCAACGGTCAGCTCCAATGCCACGACGTAATTGTGTCCATGCATGCGAGCGCACGGGTGCTCTGCCGCCAGGCCGGCGAGCGAGTGACTGGCCGAGAAATGAAACTCTTTGCTGATGCGGAATGTCATGTCGAACCTCCTACGCCAACAATGGCCGACCCGGGCGCCCCGTTACATCACGGCGTTGACCGAGAGGTTGAGGGTCGGCCGACCGTAGAACGCGACGGGGCGCTGACGGCTCGGCCGCTTCGGTGGCTCGGCTCGAAAACTTCGGTCGTCCGCCGTGATGCATGCCGACCCGACCCGGACGACAGTGATCCAGGACAGCACCTTTCTGGCCCCCGCCCCTTCGGGCCGACTGCACCTGTTCGTGCCGACGCACCTGGAGGTATCCGATGACCCACGACGAGAATCGATCAGGCTCTTCCTCCGCCCTCATAGTCCTTTCCGGTGGAATGGACTCCACTACTCTCATGGCGTACTACTCAGCATTGCGATTCAGCCTGATCGCTGTCACCGTGGACTATGGTCAGCGGCATCGCCGCGAGATCGACTCAGCTCGGGCCGTCGCCGATCACTACGGCGCCGTGCATCAAGTGGTCGACCTCAGTGGTCTGGGCGGGCTGCTCCCTGGATCGGCACTGACCGACGACACCATGACCGTCCCGGACGGTCATTACGCGGAGGCGTCCATGCGCGCCACGGTCGTCCCGAACCGCAACGCGATCCTGGCCAACGTCGCGGTCGCCGTCGGCGTCGCCCACCGCGCCGGCGTGGTGGCGCTCGGCATGCACTCCGGCGACCACTTCGTGTATCCGGACTGCCGTCCTGCCTTCGTCACGGCCCTTTGCGAGCTGGTGACCGTCGCCAACGAGGGATTCCATACTCCCCGGGTAGAGGTGCCGTTCATGACCTGGACCAAGGCGGAGGTCGCGGCACACGGCGTCCGGCTGGGTGCCCCACTGTCATTGAGCTGGTCCTGTTACAAGGGCGGCGACCAGCACTGCGGAACGTGCGGAACGTGCTACGAGCGACGGGAAGCGTTCCGTGAGGCCGGTGTGCCGGATCCGACCCACTATCTCGACGATGTCACGCAGTTCGCCCACCCGGCACGGTGACCACCCAAGTTACGCCGGTGCTGCACCTGTTCATCGAAGCGTCCCCCTATCGTCGGGCCGGACGTGTGACCTGGAGGTACGGTGACCGAGCTTCGCCCATTCACTCTCGATGACCGCCTGACCGTATGGGCGCCATACGAAGCCGAAGCCCGCTGGCAGTACGACGAGATCTTCTCCCATCGATGCTACGACGGCGTCCAGATCGAGCCCGACGGAATCGTCATCGACGTCGGCGCCAACATCGGGCTCTTCACCCTCTTCCTGAAGCGCAAGTTCCCTGACGCGCGAGTACGCGCATTCGAGCCGATGCCGCAACTGGTGCAGGCGTTGCGCCGAAACATCGAGGAACAGCAGCTCGGCGCAGTGTCAGTACACCAGAGGGCACTCGGCACCCAACAGGAACGAGCCTTGTTCGAGTACTACCCGCTGGCACCGGGCAATTCCACCCGCTATCCGGCTGACAAGGAACTGCAGATCGCAGTCCTCTCCCACGAAGCGCCCGAGGCGTTCATTCGGAGCCACTACCGCGCTGAACCGGTGTCCGTGCAAGTCGACCGCCTCTCCGACTACCTCGCCCCCGACGAACACGTCGGACTGGTGAAGATCGACGTCGAAGGTGCCGAACTCGACGTCCTCCGTGGCATCGATCAGCATCATTGGAAACTCATCGACCAGTTCCTCCTGGAGGTCCAGGACCTCGATGGCCGACTGGCCGCCGTCACCGCCCTGCTCGAGGCGTACGACTTCACCGTGGCCGTCGAACCGTCACCGCTGATCCCACCCGAGATCCGCACATTCCTGGTCACTGCGGTACGCCATGCTCCCTGAGCGGTCGCGATCGCCTCACCGCGACGCTGTTGGCCGCAGGGTGACCATCAGCATGCCAGCGAACCGACCGACCAACCCCCGAACCAAAGCCATCCGCCAACAGCTATGAAAGACCACCCGGACGAAAGACCGAGGTTAGTACGGGGAACCGGTGCCGGTAGCGGCTCGGGCCGGCGCTGTTGCGGGCGTTGTTCGAGCTGCTACGCGGCCCGGCGGTCACCACAGCGCAGCACGCCGAGCGCTGGCGGGCATGCTGATGACCGCGATCGACGGGACCACGATGACGGTCGCCGACACCGAGGCGGTCCGGGCCCGGTACCGCAAACAAACGCGGTGACCACGGTGGTGCCGGGCGCACCGGCGACGCGAGCCCGGCCTGGGGTTTCGTGCGATCATGTATGGCGTGCTCTGAGTACCGCAGGCCGTGTGTCGAGGGGTTCGGCGAGGAACTCATGGGCGCCTCGCAGCCGGGTACCGAGTAGCGTCTGTGCCCGTTGGATGGTCAATCGAATCTCGGCCGGTCGATGGGGATTCGCGCTGCGAATCGGCCGGATTGTCGCCGGGTCGAGGCCGTCCCGCGCCGCCACCAGCAGGCCGAGCTCATACCGGCTCACGGCATCTGCGCCCGCTACGTTCAGAATTCCGCGGTAGCTGCTGGCGGCTAGTTCGACCAGTGCTTCGGCAAGGTCGATGACGTGCACCGCGCTGCGGACTTCGTCGGTGAACAGTCCGCCATGGATACGACCAGCCGCCAGGTCGTGAGTCAACCGCTCGTGGTCGCCACGTCCGTCGCCCAGAATGAGCGAGGTCCTGACGACGACGGCGTTGCGGTGCACCGCTCGGACGGCGGTCTCGGCGGCTGCTTTCGCAGCACCGTACCGGTATATCGGATCGGGTGTGGCATCCTCGGTGTAGTGCATCGCCCGCCCGGAGAATATCGAATCGCTGGACACGTGCACGAGTCGAACACCAGCGGTTGCGACGGCTACGTTGGCTGCTCCGTCGGCGGTGGCTTCCCAGTCGTTTCGGTCGCGGGCAGCCGCGGCGTGGATGACCACGTCCGGCCGGATCCGGCGCAGCAGCTCTCGTACGGCTGCCGGATCGCAGATGTCCAGCTGCTGGTCGGCGGTCTCAGTCGGTGTCGCGAAGTAGGTGCCCACCACGTCCCAGCCCGCCGCGACGGCTCGGCGAAACAGCTGTCGGCCGAGCGTTCCGCTGCCGCCGGTGATCAGCAGACGGCCGTTCACGGGACCGGTGACACCACGTCGGGGGCGGCGTCCTGTGCCGCCTGGGCGGAGCCTGTCGGTGAAGTCACCCAGCGATCGGGGTGCCTGCGGTACCACTGCACGGTCTCGGCCAGGCCCTCGATGAGCGACCGGATCGGCCGGTAACCGAGGTCTCGGGCGGCCTTGGTCCAGTCCATCGAGTATCGGATGTCGTTGGACCTGCGGTCGGAAACGTAGTCGACCGAACTCCAGTCTGCGCCACAGGCGCGCAGGACGGTCCGGGCCAACTCGTTGTTGGTGAGCCCCGTGCCGCCGCCGATGTTGTAGATCTCGCCCGGGATCCCCTTGTGGAGCACCAGTTCTATGCCACGGCAGTTGTCCTCGACGTGTAGCCAGTTCCGGATGTGCTCACCATGGCCGTGGATGCTGACGCGGCCTCCGGCGAGCAGGCTCGTCACGAAGGCAGGAACGATCTTTTCATGGTGCTGACCCGGGCCGTAGTTGTTCGTGGACCGGGTGATGCAAACCGGTACGCCGTAGGTGTGGAAGTACGAGTTTGCGACCATGTCACTGGCCGCCTTGGATGCGGCGTATGGATTCGTCGGCCGAAGCGGGTCGTTCTCGCAGGCGGTCCCGGTCGGCAAGGGTCCGTACACCTCGTCGGTCGACACGTGCACGAACTTCCGTACGCCCAGTTGCGCTGCGGCATCGAGCAGCATACGGGTGCCCTGCACGTTGGTTGCGACGAACTTCTCCGTTGTCTCGAATGACCGGTCGACATGTGACTCGGCGGCGAGGTGGACGACAGCGTCGTGGGTTGCGACCAGGTCAGCGACCACGGTGCCGTCCAGGATGTCCCCCTCGATGAACGATAGCCGCGGATGGTTCAGAACACCGTCCAGGTTGTAGACGGTGCCGGCGTAGGTCAGCGCATCCAGCACGGTCACGCGGGAGATGTTCTCGTCGCGTAGTAGGCGCCGAACGAAATGCGAACCGATGAACCCCGCGCCACCGGTGACCAGAACTCTGTCCACAGCCGCACACCATCCTCGAAACAGCGATGTTTTCCGTCAGGTCCCGACCATCATGGCCGTCGGCCGTAGCCACCCACATCTCGGCCGCCCCCGAAGTGTTGCCCCAACTCCGACCGAGACTCGGCCCGCCGGTATGGCGCGACTTCCGTGCCGCTATCAGCGCCGTCCTATCGGAGGTGCGTCGCTGATCTCTCGGTCAGAGCCCGTGATGCGCCGCCCAGCGACCGGCGGCGACGATGACGTCACGAGGCCGGACCCTTAGTTCCTGCTACGAGGAGAACCCATGAATGTAGCCTTGGTCCTGTTGACGCACAATCCGGACGAGCCCGCTGGCGTGGAGCGCGGGATTGCGTCACTCGCCGACGGTCTGCGCGAACTCGGCCACCGCGCGATCATCATCGCCGCCGGTCCGCCGACCGCCGCGGACGGGCCGGACACAGTGCGCCTGGAGACTTTGACCCTGTCGCGCCCGGTCGTGTTCGACGACGTGAACGTCATGCCGGACGACCCGGATCCGCTCCGGCAGGAGGTCCTGAGCCTAATGGCCGAACACGAGATCGATGTCGCCTGCTGGACCGATGCTGGTGTGGGCCTCGGATATCTCGGTGCGGCGCCGACCGGAGTCCGTACGGCGCTGATGGTCTACTTCCTACGCGTCGACGAACCGATGGCGAAGAGTCTGGCGCTCAAGCCCGACGCCGTGATCTCCATCAGCGATTTTCTGATCGACGAGGCCGCGCGGGCCGGTCTCGACTCCGCCGGCTGGCACTCCCTGCCCAACGCGCTGTTGTGCCCGGGCGACCCTCCCGACCATGCCGTGCGTGAGCAGCTGCGACAGACTGGGCCGGTTCGGATCCTCGCTCGAGCCGACCCGTCCAAGGGAGTGGCGGACCTGTTGAAGGCATATCCGGAGGGTTTCGGCCGGCAGGTGGAGATCGTGCTCGGCGAGGCGGCTTTCGAGTTGTGGCCCGGCATGCAGCGCGACATGATTGCGGAGTGCCGGCAGCTGGCCGCGAAGCTGCCGGGCGTCGAGATCCTGCCTGCCATTTCCTGGACCGACGCGCAGCCGTTTCTCGGGGGCGCATCGGTAGTGCTCGTGCCGTCTACTAGTCCCGAGACGTTCTGCAACGTTGCGGCCGAGGCGCTGTCGATGGGTACGCCGGTCGTCGGTTACGGCTTCGGGCATCTTCCTGTGCTGGTCGGCGAGGCCGGACGGATCGTGAGTTTGAATGTGGTCGGCGGCTTCGGACATCTTCCCGCGCTTACCGGCACGGCTCTTGAGATGATCGACTTGGACAGCGGGCCCGCCCGGCTCTGGCGTGCGACGGCGGATCTGCTGGCGGACCGGGATGCATACCATCAGGCGTCGCAGCAGGCACCCCGGCAGGTGGCTACCCAGACGCCGATGGCCGTCGCAGAGGAGTTCCTGCGCATCACCATGGGCGCTGAGTGAGCTGACCGCTCGTCGGGCGAGTCAGGGGGTGGAGCGCGGGGTCGTCGGCGCGACGAGGCGCGCTCGCACCCGTAACCCGTGGGGCCGGGTGAGGCCACGGCACCGCTGCCACGACGTCGAATTTTGTAAGTCCATTGAACAAATCCGGTCGCTGGACGTAGGCTCGGGTCCCACCGAGCTACGGAGGCATCGCCATGGGTGGCGCGAGGACCCTCGTTGCCGGGGTCGATTCGTCGACCCAGTCGACCAAGGTCGTGGTCTGCGACGCGGAGACCGGCGAGGTGCTCCGCGCGGGCCGCGCCCCGCACCCCGATGGCACCGAGATCGAGCCACGGTTGTGGTGGGCCGCGTACGAGCAGGCCAGCGCCGGTCTTCTGGACGGTGTGGCCGCGATCGGCGTCGGCGGACAGCAGCAGGGCATGGTCTGCCTCGACGATGCCGGCGAGGTGCTGCGTCCCGCCATTCTCTGGAACGACACCCGCTCGGCACGCGCCGCCGTCGACCTGACCGACGAGTTCGGCGGCCCGAAGGCGTGGGCCGACGCGGTCGGGCTGGTGCCGGTGGCCAGCTTCACGGTCACCAAGCTGCGCTGGTTCTCCCGTGCCGAGCCCGAGCTCGCGGCCCGCACCAGCATGGTGCTGCTACCCCACGACTGGCTCACCCACCGGCTGCGCGCGGACCGCGGAGAACCGACGACCGACCGGGGTGAGGCGTCCGGCACCGGCTACTGGTCACCGGCCGCCGGCGCGTACCGGCAGGACCTGGTGCGGCTCGCCTTCGGTCGGGACGTGGCACTCCCCCGGATCGCCGGACCGGCCGAGGTGGTCGGGGAGACCACCTCGGGCGCGCTGCTCTCGGCCGGCACCGGTGACACGATGGGCGGGGCGCTCGGCGTCGGCCTGCGGCCGGGTGACGTGGTGGTCTCGCTGGGCACCTCGGGATGCGTGTACGGGCTCAGTGACGTGCCGACCGCCGACGCGAGCGGGCTGGTGGCCGGGTACGCCGACGCGACCGGCCGGTTCCTGCCACTGGTGTGCACGCTCAACGCGGCCCGGGTGCTGGTCACGGTCGCCGACCTGCTGGGCCGGTCACTGGCCGAGTTGGACGAGCTGGCGCTCTCGGCGCAACCTGGCGCGGGCGGGCTGACCCTGCTGCCGTACCTGGATGGGGAACGCACCCCCAATCTGCCCGACGCGCGCGGTCTGCTCGCCGGCCTGACCCGGGCGAACGCGTCGGCGGCGAACCTGGCGCGGGCCGCCGTGGAGGGCATGCTCGGCGGTATCGCCGACGCCCTCCACGCGCTCCGTGCCCAGGACGTCCCGGTCGACCGGGTGTTGCTGATCGGCGGCGCGGCCCGGTCCCGCGCGGTGCGGGCGGTCGCGCCGGCGTTGTTCGGCGTACCGGTGGCCGTGCCGCGCGCTGCCGAGTACGTGGCGCTCGGCTCGGCGCGGCAGGCGGCCTGGGCGCTGTCCGGCGACGCCGAGCCGCCGCCGTGGCCGGTCGCGGCCGAGGAGGTCACCGCCGCCGGCACCCCCGAGGTGTACGCGCGCTACGTCGATGTCCGCCAACAGGCGCTACCACTGCTGACGTGACACCGGACGGCCGATGACCATCGAGGTTCTGGGCGTCGCCCGAGGTGACCCGGCAGCTCGTCGGCAGGCACGCGGCGTGCATCCGCCCCGCCGAGGGCACGCCGGACCAGGTGGGACTGACCCGGCACGAGTTGGAGGTGCTGCGCCCGATCGCCGACCGGATGCTGCGTCTGGCCGGCGTCGCGGTCCCCTCCGCCGCGGGCGGGTTGGGAGCTGCCGGTGATCGAACGTGCCGGCGCGGACCGTCCAGGGTGGCGGCGAACGTGGCCCGCCCGGCCTGTACGTGCCGGTGGCACCGGCGGCGGAGGTCGGGGTCCCGGACCAGGACGGAGTCCCACGGCTGCGAGTAGCCGACGCCGGGCGCGGCATGCGCGGCGTCGAGAATCCGGTGCAGGGTGTCGGCCGGCACCGGCGCCCCGGTGAACTGGGCCCGGACGTCCCGGCGGCGGTGGATGGCGTCGTAGAGTGCCACAGGCAGGCTCCCGCTGCGCTCGGCCCAGCCCGGAGGGGTGGGCGGTCGACGCGAGGCCGGTCTTCGGACTCCCGGATCAACGCCAGCCCGTCCGCCTTCCCGGCCTTATGGCCAGTGGCTGCGCTCCTCGCGCATGGACGGTCGCTCCCCGGTCACCGCAGCGGGCCCGTGTCGGATTCACACCGGCTTCCCGATTCTCCCCGCGCACGCGGGGCACCTCGCACGATCATGCCGTCGAGGATGCCAACTCGCGTCAGCGGCACAGGTCGGCGACGCCCCCCGCACGCGGCGGCCGCAGCCCGCGATGATCTTGCAGGTCCACTGTTGCCGCTGTCGCCCGGCCGGTCCACCGTGGTCAGCGTGCCGCTGACCCAGGCCGGCGACGTGCAACTCCGCCATCACCAGCCGCAGGTGCTCGACGGCCCGGATCCCGCCGGCCGAAGGCCGGGGCCAGGATGGACGGCACACTGGACACGGCGATCACCCGACCCATCCGCTCGCTCACGAACCGGCCCTGCAGCCGGGGGCACCACCGGCTCGGCTCCAGCGGCTGACCTCCTGGCTGCTCCACCACGGGGCAGCCCGCGCGAACCGGGTCGTCGGGACGCACCTGGATCGCCCCGGCGACCGGATGCGGTACGGCATCCCCGCCGCGCTCGACGAGTTCGGCGGGATCAGCCAGGCAGAGCTGTGCCGCCGGCTGGGCATCGACCGGGGCGACGCTGTCACCACCCTGAACGGGATGGAGGCCGACGGCCTGCTCCGCCGGGAACCCGACCCGGTGGACCGGCGCCGCAACGTCGTTCACATCACCGACGCCGGAACCGCCCGGATGCGGGAGATGGACACGCTTGTCGACGGCGCTCAGAACGACCTGCTCGACCGGTTCACGGTGGCCGAACGCGCCCAGTTCATCGACCTGCTGCGCCGCCTGGTCAACATCCCGCCACCCTGAGCTGCCAGGTCACCGGCACACACGAAGAGTGCTGGAGTTCCAGCCGGGCCAGCGGCGCGCCCGCGCAGAAGTGCCGCCCGTGGCCGAAGGCCAGATGCCGGTTCGGGACGCGGCCGACATCGAAGCGGACGGACTCCGCGATGAACCGCTCGTCGACGTTGGCGTGCGCCAGCCCGAGTGGCACCAGCCCACCTCCGCGGCGGTCTGACCCCCGGACTACCAGTTGACGAGTTCGATGGAGAGCACCCCCGGCGTAGGGTCTGCACGACCACGCCGGGCGCGAACCGTTCACCGGCCTGCCGTTCCGCCCGCGCGGGTGCACACAACGGACGGCCGTCCGGGTCGACCCGCCAACCCGAGCCGACGGCCTTGGCCACCGCCGCCCCAACGCCGACCGACACCAACGGCTCACCCGGGCGGGCGTCATCGCCGCCTACTGCGGTGCGTCGGAAGGTTCCGGAAGGGCCTGTCCTAACGCGGATGTGCTGGGATGGTCACCGTGACTCCGGAAGATCCCGGCACGCCCCCGACCGGAGGAGACCACTGCCGATGTTCCTGACAGATCCGCTGGCGGAGCGGTTGTCGCGGACGGGGATCCGCGACATCGTCACCATCACGCCGGTCAGCGGTGGACTTGCCGCGCTCGCCGGAATAGCCCACCGCAGGGACGCGCCGTCGGTCTTCGTCAAAGCCTTCGCCGAAGCGCCCGACGGCGACGGTGACGCCTTTGTCGCGGAGGCCGAAGGGCTGGCGGCCCTGCGGGAGCGCGGAGGACTGGCGACACCCGAGGTGATCGTGGCGAACCACGAGTTGCTCGTGCTGTCGCTGCTACAGCCGAGACCAAGCGAGGTAGCTTTCTGGGAGCAGTTCGCCCACGCGCTCGCCCAGGCGCACACGAGCACCATCCATCCCCGCTTCGGATGGCACCGCGACAACTGGTTGGGTCGCCGTCGGCAGATGAATGCGTGGGCCGACGACGGCTTCGCATTCTTCGCCGAGCGCCGGTTGCTCCGCTGGCTCTCCGAGCCGCGCGTCGAGGCGGCGCTCGAACCCGCCGACCGGGCCGCGCTGGAGCGGTTGTGTGCTCGCCTCCCCGAGCTGCTGCCGGTCCGGCCGGCCTGCCTGACGCACGGGGACCTGTGGGCCCAGAACGTGCTGGCGACTGCGGACGGGCGAGCGACGGTCATCGATCCGGCAGTGTCATACATGTGGGCCGAGGTGGACCTGGCCCACCTCTGGATCACGTCACCTCCGCCGGAGTCGCGTCGGTTCTTCGACGTCTATGCCGAGCTGACCGGTCTCGACGCCGACTGGCCTGCCCGCATGCCGATCATCCAGTTGCGGCAACACTTGGCCGTCCTGGCCCAGTTCGACGACGACTGGGGTGCCGCCGAGACGATCCGCGCCACGCTGGCACCGTTTCGGTCGAAGGCCTGACCGGGTGTGGTCAGCCCATCGAGCCGGGAGATCGCCGGCCTCGTGACTAAGGCAAACGGCACGTAGCCGGCGACAAAGCCACCGGGTGGGCAGGTCACCCGTCTGGTCCGGCGGCTGGCCTTGATATCTGCCGATCCCACCTCGGTCACCAGGCGTGATCAACAAGCCCGGACCGGAACCACAGGCCGCCACGACAAGACGATCACGCTGCTGTCCCGCCTGCGCGAAGCGTACGCGGCCCCCGGCGAGAGCACCCGATTCGACGCGTACCTGGAGACGTTGCGCGCAGAACACCGCCGCCGGCCGACGTTCCTGGCCAAGCTCGACGCCGCCCGCTTCCAGTGGCGTGCCACTGGCCGAACTACTCTCCGCGGTACGCGGTCGCGAGGGTGAGCCACCCGAGGAAGAAGCACACCCGCGCGCCGATCCTGTGGCCCGTAACTGACCAGGCCGACTCCCAGCACCCGGTGACGGTCGACTGCCGCCGAGGCCAGCAGCGCGCCCACCTGTGAGCCCACCAGCGGCAACGCCCGCTGCGGCGCATCGACGCCCCCTGGAACGATGCGCGGGCCACCTGCCGGCCCGCCAGGTCGACGACCACGATCACGCAGGTGTTGCGTCCGAGTTGAACCCCGTCGCCGCCGCGAGTTCCACCCGGCTGATGCTGCGCGCCGACCTGATCACGTGCAGCACCAGGCCACGTGTCTTCGGCCGGCCGGCCCAGATCGGGCTGCTCGCCACCGCCACGTCCCCATCTCGCCGCCTCGCCAGGCTACTGCACTCACCACCTGGCCGGTCCTGCCGCGCTGCGGCCGTCCACGGTCCGAACACGAACCTGCGGTGTATTGACTTTCGTAAACAAGGCAATAAAGGATGCATGGAAGCGCTCCCATCGATCTCTCACCAGACTCTTGGAGATCAGATGAAACACCGTCATGCGCTGCTGGCCGCCGGTGCCAGCGTGCTGATGTTGGGTGGCACCGCAACAGCCACCCTCCCCGCTGCGGCGGCCGCCAAAGGCTGCTCGGTCACCTACACGGTGCAGAGCCAGTGGCCGGGCGGGTTCACCGCCGACGTCGCCGTCACCAACCTGGGCGACGCGGTCTCCGGCTGGACGTTGACCTTCGACTTCCCCAGCGCTGGCCAGCACGTCACCCAGGGCTGGAGTGCGACCTGGGCCCAGGCCGGCACCCAGGTGTCGGCCGCCAGCATGAGTTGGAACGGAGCGCTGGGCACCGGCGTCTCGACGTCGATCGGGTTCGGCGGCTCGTGGAGCGGCGCGAACCCGGTGCCCACGTCGTTCGCCCTCAACGGCACCACGTGCACCGGGCCGGTGCCCACCCCCACCACAGACCCGACCACTCCGCCGCCCACGACTCCGCCGCCGACCACTCCGCCGCCGACGACTCCGCCGCCGACCACCCCGCCGCCGACCACCGGATCGGCACCGGCGCTGCGGGTGTCCGGGAACCAGATCGTCACCGCGGCCGGCAAGCCGTACCGGCTGCTGGGGGTCAGCCGGTCCAGCGGAGAGTTCGCCTGCGTGCAGGGCAAGGGCCTGTGGGACTCCGGACCGGTCGACCAGGCCTCGATCGATGCGATGAAGACCTGGAACATCCACGCCGTGCGGGTTCCGCTGAACGAAGAATGCTGGCTCGGCCTCAACGGCTCGCCCAGCGGCGTCACCTACCAACAGGGCGTCAAGGACTACGTGAACCTGCTCGTCGCCAACGGCATCAACGTCATCCTCGACCTGCACTGGACCTGGGGCGCCTACCCCAACAGCCCAGACTGGCACTGCAAGGACGAACACGCCACCTGCCAGAAGCCGATGCCGGACGCGCGGTACGCCCCCCAGTTCTGGACCGGCGTCGCCAACGCGTTCAAGGGCAACGACGCGGTCGTGTTCGACCTGTTCAACGAGCCCTACCCGGACATGCCCGCCGACTGGGACAAGACCCTGGGCTGGCAGTGCCTACGTGACGGCGGCACCTGCACCGGCCTGCCCTACGAGGTGGCCGGCATGCAGGACCTCGTCGACGCGGTCCGCGCCACCGGCGCCACCAACCTACTCATGATCGGCGGCCTGGAATGGGCCAACGACATGCGGGAGTGGCTGACCTACAGGCCGAACGACCCGCTGCACAACATCGCCGCGTCGTGGCACGCCTACAGCTTCAACGCCTGCGCCACCGAATCCTGCTGGGACAGCCAGATCGCCCCGCTCACCCAGCACGTCCCGATCGTGATCGGCGAGTTCGGCCAGGACAACTGCGCCTTCGACTACATGCGGCAACTGGTGAACTGGGCCGACGAGCACGACCTGAGCTACCTCGCCTGGACCTGGAACCCCTGGGGCTGCACCAGCGGCGCCGTGCTCATCAAGGACTGGGCCGGCACCCCGGAACCCGGCATCGGCGAGGGCTTCAAAGCCCACCTACTGACCCAGAACCCGTACCTCTGAGGCTCTCCCGGCCGGCCAGCCGCACGCGAGGTGGCCGGCCGGGGGCCGACCCTTTCGGTTCCGGGGCGGCGGCGCGCAGCGGGTCGTGGTGTTGTGTGGTGCAAAGTGGGTCCATGGACGCCGTCGCGAGGTGGACCACCGTCCGCCACGGGCAGAACGTCGCCTTCGCCGACGCCCATGCCCGTGGTGTCGCCGCACACGGGCTCACCGGCCGTGACGTCGATGTCGAGCTGTCGCCGCTGGGCTGGCAGCAGGCCGCCCGGCTCGGCCACTGGCTCGCGGCCCAGTCCGCCGACGAGCGTCCCGACCGTGTCCTCTGCTCCCCGTGCCGACGGGCCCGGCAGACCTGGGCACAGGTGGTCGAGACCGCCGGTTCGCTCGGCGTCCCCTGCCCGCCGGCCGAGGTCGACGTCCGGGTGGGTGACCGGCACATGGGCGATCTGGAGCTGTTGAACCCCGCTGATGATCGC
Organism: Micromonospora sp. NBC_00421; assembly: GCF_036017915.1. NCBI lineage: Bacteria > Bacillati > Actinomycetota > Actinomycetes > Micromonosporales > Micromonosporaceae > Micromonospora > Micromonospora sp. NBC_00421. Next base: position 1,072,191 of record NZ_CP107929.1, on the reverse strand, counting down.
CGATCGGCTTCCCGCCGAGGCGGCCCGGCTCACCGCCGACGGCCTCTACGCCTACCGGCCGCCGGGCGGCGAGGCGTACGACGACGTCGCCTGCCGGGTCCGCGCGGTCCTGGCCGACCTGGACAGCCACCACGCCGGCCGCCGGTGTGGGTGGTGGCCCATGATGCCGTGCTCGTCGCCGTCCGTCGCGTCCTCGAAGGGCTGTCGTTCGCCGACCTCGACGCGATCCTCGCCGCCACCCCCGTCACCAACACCTCCCTTACCCGCTGCACCCGTACCCGGGGCCGTCCCGACCTCGTCGGGTTCGCCGCCACCCCTCACCTGACCAGGGAACCCCACCGCCACGGACAGGGAAATGCCCTCGCGGGGCGACCTCAACAGCCCGTGCCCAGCGCGGAGAGCGAGCCTCCCCGGTCGACCTGGACCAGGGGCGCGGCCTGCTCGGACGCTCAAACCCCACGCCCGAGCAGGTGCCACGATGGCCGACTACCCGTCGGCGGGGGTGAGGTGGCGGTGCCAGCCGGTCCAGGAGCGTCGCGCGGTCGTCGAGCCCGAGGGCGGTCTCGGGTTCGCCGTGGTCGTGCTCGACGCGCCAGCGGCTCTTGGCCAGGCAGCCCAACTCGGTCAGGGGCGCGCTTCACGCACCCGCTCGAGGCCGAGTTGCGGGCTGGTGACGAGGCGGTAGTCAGCCGACTCCGCATCGGAGAGGGGGTTGCCCCGCACCGGGGTGAAGTCGGGCCCGACGGAGTCCGGTGCACGCACTGACCGCATCTGCGCTCTCACCGCCTCCACCCGCAGTTGGTCCGTGATGACACGGGTGGACGAGTGGGCCGCCTCACGCAGGTCGGACAGACCACCGATGATCTCGGCGAAGGAACGGGAGGAAACGCCATCCTCCGCCTTCCCCGATTGCTCGTCTCCGATCAACCGATCGGACGTGAGAAAGAAGCCGTCCTTCCCGAGATAGCGCTCGTACATGATGCTCACCAACGCGAAGAGGCGCATGTACGCGCGACGGTAGGCGAATTCGAAGAACCTCAGGGCCTCCGTTTCGCTGACCTCGCCACGGTCCATCGAAGCAACACATGCGGCTGCGGTCAACGCGCTGTAGAGCGCGAGGTGCACGCCGGTGGACAGGAGCGGATCCAGAAAACACGCCGCGTCGCCCACGATCGCGTAACCTGGGCCGCAGAACTGGTCTGCGATGTACGAGTAGTCGGTCTCGACCCTCGTACCACCAAGAAACTCCGCCCCCGCGGTCAGGCCCGCCACGGTCGGCGAGACTGCGACAAGGTGCCGGTACAGTTCATCCGACGACGGGTGCTCGCGACGGTCACGCGCGAAGGCGTCCTTGGTGGTGACGTAACCGATACTCATTCGCCCACCGGCCATCGGGATAACCCAGTACCAACCCTCCGGCGAAGAGATGATATTAATACCTCCGGTCGGCGTTTCGGGCAGTAGCCTGGCACCGGTCCAGTAACCCCAGACGCCGACATTCCGTAGGTTACTCAGGGGTTCACGGTTGCCGAAGTGCCGGGCGCTGAGCAGCCCGTTACGCCCGGTGGCATCGATCAGAAAGTCGAAATCACCGACAGTGAACGACTCACCGTCGTCCCGGAAGCACTCCACGGCCACCGGCCTGCCGTCGGCGAACCGAACCGACCGACCGGTGACGCCGGTGGTGACGCTGACGCCGTTCTGGCGGGCGTGCTCCAGCAGCAGCGTGTCGAACTCGCTCCGATCCACCTGCCATGACTGCACGCCGGACTGCATGTGCCAATCAAACGTCCACTGGTCGTCATCCCAGTGGATGACACCTCCGTTCTTTTTCACGAAACCATAGTCATCGAGGATTTTCGACACACCGATCACGTCCAGCACCACCCGGCACGACGGCGTGAGCGACTCACCCACGTGGTATCGCGGAAAATGGGCGCTCTCGATGAGCTGCACGTCGAGCCCGGCCTGGGCCATCGCCGTTGCCGCAGTGCTCCCGGCCGGACCACCGCCGATGACGAGAACCTTCATGTCGTTGCCACCTTGCCGTTCCGGCCGTAGCCAAGGGGATGGGTTCGCCGACGATGTGACGACGACTTTCCTGGAGTCGAGCCGTGGCTCGACCAGCCGTACCAGCCCGGAGCTGCCGCTGGCGCAGATGACGGCGAGGACGCAGGCGCAGGCCGTCCGCCCCGGCGGCAAACCCGTACCGACGGATGTGCGCCGGATGTGGCGCACTCGATGACGAACGAAGCAGCACAGGCGACCCCCGTCCTCGTACGGCAACGATAGACGATCGTACATGAAAGAGGTATCGATCACCGCTTCGCTTCACCGATCATCCGAGATTCGCAAGGCGTCCCAGGCCCGCCTGCTCGCCCGATACCGCACGGACGGAATGTGTCGGCCTTACCAAATTAGGCATACGGGGGTCAAGATATTGAACGGGCGGCGACAACCACTTATCCGAGCACCCGGCCGCACACCCTGGCGGATGGACACCCGCCCGGGCTCCCCGGGTGGCGCCGGGCCCGCGCGAGAGCGGCCCGACGGTCGACCGGGCCGGAGCCCTACCGGGGGCTGATCCGGTCGTGCCGCACCGACGTGCAGGGACTACCCCGGTCGACGTCCCCATGCCGAAACCAGCGGCGCGAGGGTGAGATCGAGCTCGCCGGCGTCGACAGCGGCCAGGTGCGCGTCGATCTCGGCGTCAGTGGCCAGCCCGGCGGCGAGCAAGTCGGCGCGGACCATGCGCACCGTCGCGGTCTCCAGCCGGTCGCAGGCCACCCCGCCGACCGGGAAGCAGCCGGTCGCGCTGACCTCGACCAGGCCGGCCGCACGCAACGTCCTCGGCAGGGTACGGCCATAGCGCAGGTCCGCGCCCCGACGGGTCATCAACTCCCGGACGGCTCGCCGTAGCCGGTTGGCGCGCTGCTGCGCCGGGCCGACCTCGTCGAGGCAGGCCAGCGGCTGTAGCTCGGTGTCCGCGTCCTCGACCACCAGCCAGCCGCCGGGCCGCAACGCCGCCACCATCGTCGCCAACGCCCGGGCCCGGTCGGGCACGTGGACGAGCACGAGCCGGGCGTGCACCAGGTCGAACGCTCCTGGCTGCGGCGGCGGATCCCCGACGATGTCGTGCCGGACAACCTCGTACCCGCCGTACGGGTCCAACCAGGCGGGATCGATGTCCGTGGCCAGTACGTGACCGGAGGGTCCGACGGCGGCGGCCAGCGCCTCCGGAATGCTGGGGCCTCCGGCACCGACCTCCCAGCAGCGCCAGCCCGCCTGCACTCCGAGCCGGTCGAAGTGCCCCCGGGTGACACCGTCGAACAGCTCAGCCAGCCAGGTGAACCGCTCGCCCGCCTCCACCCGGGCGTTGTCGAGCAGATAGCGGCGGTCCGGGGCAGACCCGGGGGTACGCGGCACTGGGGGCCCGGACTCCGCGCCTGCCGTGTTCGCCCGTACACCTTCGGTCGGCTCCGACTCGGACCCAGGGTCGTCGAGGGGCTGCGATGAACTCACACCTCCATTCCAGCGCACATAGTCGTACGGCATGTCGGCAGGGTGTAGGTGGTCACCAGCAACTCCTCGCACCATCGTCGTCACGTTGAGGGGGTTGGTACCCGCTGCGTGTACAGCGATTCCCCGTGCGGCCCTGTAACAGTGCGAACAGGGTTTCCTGCTCGTGGTCGGCGGCTGGGAGGAGAGTGACCGGACGTCGAGGAGAACGCGGGGGCTGAATACCAGATCCTCCGCTTGCACGGGAGGTCCCGATGTCGATCATCCCTGTTGCGCGTGGCAGCGGCATCGAGTCATCGCGCTCGGCCTTCACCTCGTACGCGTGTGCAGCTTTCATCACGCGGGACATGGCCTACCCGGCCAGCTCCACGAGCGGGAAGGCCCGGTGGCGCCGGGGCGGAACCAGGAAGTTCTGTCGACGGGTGCAGGTCAGGAAGCGTTCCAGGCCGTTGTCCTGCTCGGCCACGCGATGCTTGCGCACCAGGTCCACCGATGCCTGGCTGCGCCGCATCCGGGTGAAGAAGTCCGCGGTCGGCACGAAGACGCTGAAGTGCAGCTTCGGCTGGCTGCTGCCGTCGGGCACGTCCATCGGGTCGAAGCCCGGCCCGTCCACCCGCAGGTGCATGGGGGTGCCGTCCGACGCCCGGGAGCTGCGCTGGAGGGTGGACAGGTGACCCATCCGCCGCTCGCCCCGGGGCAGGCCGATCCCCCGGGCGGTGCGCTCGGCGTAGTCCGGCCCACGGTTCTCGGCGGCGAGGAAGGACGGGCCGCCGCCGTCGGTGAGCTGGTCGGGGTTGCCGGGATGCACCGGCGGGGCGTGGAACATGTACTGCACCCGCTTGGTGAAGTTGCCGTTCTCGCTGGGCGGGGTGCCCGGCGCGGCCATGTCGTAGAACTGGAGCATGTCGAGGATGACGTGCGACAGGTGCTGGATGCCGCCGTTGTCCAGGTAGTCGCCGGGGCGGGCGGTGCTCAGCCGGGCCGAGGGGTGGCCGGCGAAGGTGCAGATCTCCGGCGGCCCGGAGGCATTGACCTGCTGGTCGGAGAAGCCCATCCACATCGGCGAGTCGGGCTGGATGAACCTGGCGTACGGCAGCTGGTTCTGCTCGGCCACCGAGCGGGGCAGGCCGACCTGGGTGAACATGTGCCGGCTGGAGGTGACCGTGAGCAGCCCGGCGAAGGCGGGCGGGGCTGTCGGCCGGCCGGCGAGCGTGCCGTTGCCGTCGAACCAGGCCAGCACGTCCTGGATGACCGCCGCCCGGTCGCTGCGGAAGGTGAACAGCAGGTCGTTGTCCTCGATCCGGACCGGCACGGTGAACCGTCTCTTGGTCACCCCCGGGTTGTCCGGGTGGACGTCGGTCGGCGCGGGCACCGCCTCCTCCAGCACCGACCGGGTCGGGTCGGCGAGCAGCCGGGGCAGGTGCGCGCCGACCAGATCACCGGTGAGACCACCGGGTAGTCGGCGAAAGTAGGGCAGGCCGTAGGAGACGAAGGTCATCAGGTCCGCCGCGCCGAACGGGTAGCGCGACTCCAGGGCGGCGAGCACCCGGGTCAGCTCCCGCTGGTCGTCGCCGCCGGGGGTGCGCGACAGCGCGGCGGTCAGGTAGACGGTGTGCACCGGCGGCATGACGAACGGGCCGCCGGTGGGCGAGGACTGCTCGGGGGCGCTGAACCGCGCCACGTCGAACTGGATGTCGGGCAGCCCTGCCGCCGGGTCGGGGGCGGCCGGGCGGGCCGGGACACGCCCGCCGGCCGAACAGCCGGCGAGGGCCGACGCGGCCATCGCCAGCGCGCCGCCGGCCAGCATGGTCCGGCGGCTGAGCCGGGACTCGTCGCCCATGCCTCAGCTCGACCGGTCGAGCGCGGCGCGCAACGCCGCGCCCAACTCCCCGTCGCCGGGGGCGGTCAGCCGCACCGTGTGTTCGGTGAGCCCGACGAAACCCTCCCGGGCCCCGCCGTTGCGGGTGGGGCTCACCAGCACCACGTCGGCGTCCTGCTCGACGTCGACTTGCCGGGTGCCCCTGGCGTAGCTGGCGTAGGTGCGTAGGCCGAGAGCGTCGAGGACCGGCGCGAACGCCGACGGCCCGCCCCGCAGGTCGGGGGTGGGCACCCCGGTGCGCGAGGCGTCGAGCATGCGGCGCACCGCCGCGCCCAGTTCCCGGTCGTCGACCGGCTCGTCGAGGAGCGTGAATGCGCCGTTGGCGATCCACATGCCGTCGCCGGTCAGCGAGGAGGAGTGCGCGACGTACCGACCTCTGCGCAGGTCGAGAGCGGCGAGTCTGGTCATCGGTGTCCTCGGTGGAGAGGGGGGCGCCCCAGGCTGCCGTGGGACGCCCCCGGTGGTCTATCTGATCGGGATGATCCGCACGGTCACCCCCTTCTGGGCACCGTACTGGACGATCTGGTTGAGCGCGTTCTGCTGGGCGCTGGTGGCCGCGCCGCGTTGGACGGCGATCTCCAGCTCCCGGGCGGCGACCTGGCCCGGTCTGATGGTGACGCCGTCCCACTTGACCGGGTTGCTCTTGGCGAAGCCGGCCGCCTTGTCGACGTAGCCCTGCAACCGGCTGGTGAGCTGGCCGGCGCTCTGGTAACTCTTCGCGGTCAGGTCGACGCTCTTGATGCTGGTGGCGGTGCCGTTGGCGAACCGGTCGATGGTCGGGAAGCTGCGCGGCAGGTTGCCGCCGAGCTTGGCCTCGATGGCGAGGCCGCGTTCGAACTGGTTGAGCTTCCAGACCGAACTGCCGGCCTTGAGGTACGCCCCGAGGCCGCCGGTGAGCGCCCCCAGCGCACCGCCGATGGCGAAGTCCTTCAGCGCGTCGCCCGCGCTGTACTTGCGCCCGGTCAGCGCGGCCAGGCCCGCGCCGATCCCGACCGAGGAGGCGCCGCCGATCAGCGCCCCGATCAGGATCGGCACGCAGATCGGGCAGTCGCCGTTGGGATCGGAGAGGTTGACCGGGTCGTTGAGGGCGTACGTGTAGAGGTTGGTGCTGCCGCCGCCGAACCCGGCCGGGTCCTGGCTGAGGAACCGGCCCGTCTCCGGGCTGTACCAGCGGGCCCGGTGGTAGGTCAGCCCGGTGTCGGCGTCGCGTTCCCGGCCGGTGAACCCCTGGGTGTTACCGCTGGTCGCGCCGCTGGCGGTGACCGCACCGAACGGGTCGTAGGTGTACCGGGTGGTCAGCGTGCCGGCGGAGTCGGCCAGGCCGAGCACGCTGCCGAGCGCGTCGGTGACCGGCACCCGGGCACCGGCGGCGTCGGCGCGGACCAGCGTCTGGTCCAGCCCGGCGGTGAGCCGGTCGGCCACCGCCGCGCCGGTCTGCTCCCGGACCAGGTTCGGGCCGTCGTAGCCGAAGGTGGTGGTGGCCGCACCGGAGGTCCGGCTGGCCAGCCGCCCGGCGGCGTCGTAGCCGTACGAGGTGGCCAGGCCCGGCCCGGTCACCCCGGTCAGTTCACCCCGGGCGTTCCAGGTGTAGCCGCGCACGCCGTCGCCGGTGAGGTTGCCCTCGTCGTCGTAGCCGAACGTCTGCGCACCCCGGCTGGTCAGCCGGTTCGCCGCGTCGTAGCTGGCCGTCGGCCCGGTGGCGGGGACGGTGACCTGGGCGAGGCTGCCGGTCAGGTCCGCCACCCGACCCGTGCCGTCGTAGCCGTAACGGAGATCGCCGATGGGCACCCCGCCGGTGGTCTCGTAGGACAGCCGGGTGAGCTGGGAAGCGGCGTCGTAGGCGTACCGGGTGGTGACGCCGGCCTGCTCGACCCGGGTGGTGCGGCCGGCGGCGTCCCGCTGCCAGGTGGCTGTGGTGCCGCCCTGGGTGATCCGCGCGATCAGCCCGGTCTGGTCGTAGCCGTAGGAGATCGCCGGCTGACCGGGCACGGTCATCCCGGAGCGTCGGCCGGCCGCGTCGTAGCTGTAGCCGACGGTGCCGGTCGGGCCGGCGACGCTGACCACCTGGTCGAGGTCGTTCCAGCCGAGGGTGAGCAGGCCACCGGCGGAGTCGTTGACGGTGGTGAGCCGGTCCAGGGTGTCGTAGCCGAACCGTTTGGTGCTCTCGTAGGTCGGGCCGGCGGTGGCACCGTACCCGATGAAGGTGGTGCGGCCGAGGACGTCGTACTCGGTGACGGTGGTCTTGCCGCGCCGGTCGGTGGCCGAGACCACCCGGCCGAGCACGTCGTAGGTCTGGTGGGCCTGCTTTCCGCGCGGGTCGGTGACGGTGACGGGGCGGTCGGAGCTGTCGTAGACGACGCTTGTGCTGTTGCCCCGGGCGTCGGTGACAGTGGTCAGGTTGCCGTTGCCGTCATAGCCGAAGGTGGTGGCCCGGCCGAGGCCGTCGGTGCTGGTGACGACCTGGTTGTCCGGGTCGTAGCGGACCCGTTCCAGCACCCCGTTGGCATCGGTGACCGCCACCGGGCGGCCGACGGCGTCGACGAAGCTGCGGGTGGTCCGGCCCAGCGGGTCGGTCACCGCGACCAGGTCGCCCTGGTCGTAGGTGTAGCGGGTGACGTTGCCGAGCGGGTCGGTGAACGAGGTGACCTGTCCGGCGGCGTTGTAGGCGTAGCGTCGGGTCCGGCCGGCGGCGTCGGTCGCGGCGGTCAGGTTGCCCCCGTCGTCGTACTCCATCCGGGTGGTCCGGCCCTGGTCGTCGGTGACCGAGGTGAGCTGCCGGTACGGCCCGCCGGAGGTGACCGTGGCAGACTGCGCGGCGGCGGTGCCGGCGAGCGCGGTGAGGCCGGTGAGCTGCCCGTTGGGGCCGTACCCGAGGGTGGTCCGCCGGCCGTAGGGGTCGACCAGCGCGGTCGGCAGGTGGGTGGCCGGGTCCCGGGTGGTGGTCGAGGTGCGCGCGTGGGCGGTGCCGGCGGCGGTGGTCTCGGCGGTCACCCGGTGGTCGCCGTCGAAGTGGGTCTCCCGGATGCTGCCGTCGGGTTCGGTGACCGCCGTCTTCACCACCTGGCCGTTGGCGTCCGTGGTGTAGGCGAACCCGTAGCTGACGCCGCCGGGCATGGTCTGGGCGGACACCCGACCAGCGGCGTCGTAGCTGTTGGTGAGGTAGGTGACGCCCCGGGCGTCGGTGACGGTGGTCATCCGGTGCGCGGTGTCGTAGGTGTATGTGGTGGTCCGGCCGCCCGGCGAGGTGACAGTGGTCAGCCGGCCGGCGGAGTCGTAGCCGTACTGCACGGCCCGGCCCGCGTTGTCCTGCGCCCGGGTGACCCGGCCGCCGGTGTAGCTGAGCTTGATCCAACGTCCGTTCGGCGAGGTGATCTGGGTGATGTCGCCGGACTGTCCGCCGCTTGCGCGGGTGAGGGTGATCTGGTTGCCGTGCCGGTCGCGGATGGACTGCAACGGGGTGTTCTCCCCGAAGACGTAGACCATGCCGTCGGTGCGGACCAGGTCCCAGCCGTCGCCGTTCCAGCTCATCACCGCGTCCCGGAACGGACCGGTGGTGTCGACGGCCTTGAACACCGCGTCGGTCCAGCCGGTGCCGGGGCTGGTCCGCACGAGGTGGACCTTGCCGCTGTCCGGGAAGATCAGGTCGGCCTCGACGTACTCCTGCTTGGAGTTGATGAAGATGCCGTAGGTGAAGTTCGCCCCGATGCCGAACTCGCGGTTCTGGGTGTCGTTCTGCCGGTAGGTGCGGGTGATCGAGATCGGCAGCACGTCGTTGACGGTCAGGTCGGTGTGCTCGTCGACGAAGAGACCGCTCGCCAGGTCGACCGGGTCGCCGCCGGCGTCGCCGTCCTCACCCGGGCCGGTGCCGGCGGGACGCTTGCCGCTGCCGTTGAACATCGCCCCGGTGAACTCCCAGACCCGCACGTCCGGGTCGGGCACGATCTGCCGGCCGTCCGGGGTGACGGTGCCGTGGCCGTAGATGTACCAGCCGGCCTGCGCGCCGGTCACCGCGCAGACGGCGGGGGCCTTCGCCACCGTGGCGGGCTTCTTCGGGTACGACTTCACCGGCGTCTTGACGCACGGCCTGCGCCCCGGGTCGTAGTCCCAGAAGTCCAGCCGGCTGCCCGGGGCGAGGCCCTGGGTGTTCGGGTAGATGATCTGCGCGCCCTTCGGCAGGATCACCGACCCGCCGGGCTGCACGGTGAAGTAGACGGGGGTGCGCACCCCGGCCGGGAGCGGGAACGGCGGCTGGTCCACCGGCAGCGCGGTGATGGACAGTTCGGTGACCCGCTTGCCGGCCCGGTCGCGGATCACCGAGCCCTGGGGCAGCCGCACCTCGAAACCGGGGATGGCCGGGGTGGTGATGACTGTCTGCCTGCGGGTGGGTGAGGGGAAGCGGACGCTGTTCGCGGTGTCGAGCCGGGTCATCCAGATCGGGTACGACAGCTCGACGGTCTCCCCCGCCCGCAGGTCCACCCCGGTCTCGAAGCGGCCGAACGCCCGGCCGGGACGGCTCGCCGTCGCCCCGTCGATGACCAGGACGTGGTGGCCGGCGGTGAGCCCGGTGAGCAGGAACCGGCCGGTGGCGTCGGTGCGGGTGCTGCGCCGGCCCACCGCGAGGGTGACGTCGGCGAGCGGCTTGCCGTCGAGCAGCAGGGCCTGCCCGGCGAGGGCGGTGACGCCACGGTCGGCCCGCAGTGCCGGCTGGAGTTGGCCGTACGCGCCGGTGCGGTGGCTCGCCCAGTCCTCACCGGCGAGGTTGAACCGGTCCGGGGTCCAGGTTTCGGTGACGTCGCCGACCGGCCGGACCGGCGTGTTCTTCGCTGGCGTCTTCTTCGCGGCGGCGGCGACTGCGGCCGGCAGCCGTACCTCGCCGGTGATGGCGCCGACGGTGCCCACCGACGGGTCGACCAGGACGGTGTACGTGCCGGCGACCGGCAGGGTGACCGCGCTGAGGGTGCAGGTGTCGCCGCAGTACACGCTGCTGCCGAGGTTCGTCCCGTCCGGCTTGCGGATGACCGCTGTGGCGTTGTAGCGGGTGTAGGTGCCGGCGGTCATCGCCACGGTGACCACCTGGCCGGCGCTGCCGGGGAAGGTGAGGGTGGCGTTCTGGCCGGGCACGGTGGTGGTCAGGGTGGCTGCCGCACCGCCCGGGGTGACGGCCGCGGTGGCGTCGGCCGGCACGTCGTACACCTGCAACGAGACCGTGCCGGTGTACATGCCGTCCGGGTTCAGCAGGATGCTGTACGTGCCGGCCACCGGCAGGGTGGTGACGTCGAAGAAACACGTCGCCCCGCAGTACGCGCTGCTGGTCAGGTTCGACCCGTCCGGCTTGCGGATGATCGCCGTGGCGTTGTAGGTGCCGTAGCTGCCGGCGCTGCCCTGCACCGAGATGCGTTGCCCGGCGGTGCCGGGGAACGACAGGACCGCGTTCTGGCCGGGGGCTGCGGTGGTCAGGGTGACCGCGCTGCCGCCCGGCGTCGTGCCGGCGGCCACGTCGGCCGGGACGTCGTAGATCCGCAGCGAGACCGTGCCGGTGTACATGCCGTCGGGGTTCAGCAGGATGCTGTACGTGCCGGCCGCCGGCAGGGTGGTCACGTCGAAGAAACACGTCGCCCCGCAGTACCCGCTGCTGGTCAGGTTCGACCCGTCCGGCTTACGCACGATCGCCGTCGCGTTGTACGTCCCGTACGTGCCACCGGTGCCCTGCACCACGATCCGCTGACCCGCCGCACCCGTGAACGACAACACCGCGTTCTGCCCCGGGGCGGTGGTGGTCACCGGCACGGCCGGGCCGCCGACGGTGGCACCGACCGCCGCGTCCGCCGGCACGTCGTAGACCCGCAGGGTCACCGCGCCGGTGTAGGCCGCGTCGGGGTTGAGCAGGATGCTGTACGTGCCGGCCACCGGCAACGTGGTCACGTCGAAGAAACAGCTCGCCCCGCAGTACCCGCTGCTGGTCAGGTTCGACCCGTCCGGCTTACGCACGATCGCCGTCGCGTTGTACGTCCCGTACGTGCCACCGGTGCCCTGCACCACGATCCGCTGACCCGCCGCACCCGTGAACGACAACACCGCGTTCTGCCCCGGGGCGGTGGTGGTGAGGGTGACGCCTGCGCCGCCCGGGGCGGTGCCGGCAGTGACGTCGGCCGGCACGTCGGACACCTGGAGGGTGAGCGCGCCGGTGTAGGTGGACGCCGGGTCGACAAGGATGCTGTACGTGCCGGCGACCGGCAGCACCGTCGTGTCGAACAGGCACGACGTCCCGCAGTACGCGCTGCTGGTCAGGTTCGACCCGTCCGGCTTACGCACGATCGCCGTCGCGTTGTACGTCCCGTACGTGCCACCAGTGCCCTGCACCAGGATCCGCTGCCCGGCCGTGCCGGGGAACGTCACCACCCCGTTCTGCCCGGGGCTGACGGTGGTGACGGTGACCGGGGCGCCGCCGGGGGTGGTGCTGACGGTAGCGTCGACCGGCACGTCGAACACCTGCACGGTGAGGCTGCCGACAGCCGCCGCAGCCGGGTCGACCAGCACCGTCCAGGTGCCGGCCGTGGGCAGCGGCACCGAGCTGAACGCGCAGCTCGTCGCGCAGGACGAGGAGCTGACCGAGCTGCCGTTCGGCGCCCGCAGCGTCGCGGTCACGCTGCCGCCGCCGAACGCGCCGGCGGTGAGGCTGACGGTGACGACCTGCCCGGCCGTGCCGGGGAACGACACCACGGCGTTCTGCCCCGGCACGGTGGTGGTCACCGACACCGCCGCGCCGCCCGGGGTGGTGGTCGCCGAGGCGTCGGCGGGCACGGCGTACACCCGGGCGGTGAGCGCCCCGACGGCGGTCGTCCTCGGGTCGACCAGCAGGGTGTAGGTGCCGGCGGCCGACAGGGTGGTGGTGTCCAGGAAGCACGAGGTGCCGCAGGACGTGTTCGACGCGACAGTGCTGCCGTCCGGACGACGCAACGTCACCGCCGCCTCGGACGAACCGAACGTCCCACCCGAGAGCTGCACCGCCACCCGCTGCCCCGCCGCCACCGGGAACGACACCACCGCGTTCTGCCCCGGCACCGTCGTCGTCACCGACACCGCCGCCCCACCCGCAGTGGTGGTCGCGGTGGTGTCGGCGGGCACGGCGTGCACCTTGACCGTGATGCCGCCGACGACAGTGCCTTTCGGGTCGACCAGCACGGTGTACGTGCCGGCGGCCGACAGGGTGGTGGTGTCCAGGAAGCACGACGTCCCACAGGACGTGTTCGACACGACAGTGCTCCCGTCCGGACGACGCAACGTCACCGCCGCCTCGGACGAACCGAACGTCCCACCCGAGAGCTGCACCGCCACCCGCTGCCCCGCCGCCACCGGGAACGACACCACCGCGTTCTGCCCCGGCACCGTCGTCGTCACCGACACCGCCGCCCCACCCGGGGTGGTGTTGGCGACCGCGTCGTTGGGCAGGTCGTAGACCCGGGCGGTGATCGCGCCGAGGGTGGTGCCGGTCGGGTTGACCAGCACCGTGTACGTGCCGCTGGTCGGGAGGGTGACCGCGTTGAACGCGCAGCTGGTGCCGCAGTAGCTCTCGCTGACCACTGTGGTGCCGTCCGGGGCGCGCAGCGTCACGCCGGCGTCGTAGGTGCCGAAGGTGCCGCCGCTCAGGGTGACCGAGACGACCTGCCCGGCGGCGCCGGGGAAGGAGACGACCGCGTTCTGCCCCGGCACGGTGGTGGTCACCGACACCGCCGCGCCGCCGGGGCTGGTGGTGGCCGAGGCGTCGGCCGGCACCTCGTGGACCTTGACGGTGGCCTGGCCGAGGTAGGTGGTGTCCGGGTTGAGCAGGACGGTGTATGTGCCGTCGACCGGCAGGACCACCGTGTCGAAGAAGCACGACCCCCCGCAGTACGCGCTGCCGGTCAGATTCGACCCGTCCGGCTTCCGCACCACCGCCGACGCGTTGTACGTCCCGTACGTCCCACCGCTGAACTGCACCGACACCCGCTGCCCCGCCGTACCCGCGAACGAGACCACGGCGTTCTGCCCCGGGACGGTGGTGGTGACGGTGACCGGGGCACCGCCCGCGCTGGTGCTTGCCGTGGCGTCCGCCGGCACCGGGTGGACCTGCACCGCGACCTGGCCGACGGTGACCCCGTCGGGGTTGAGCAGGATGGTGTAGGTGCCGTCGACCGGCAGCGTCACCGTGTCGAAGAAGCACGACCCCCCGCAGTACGCGCTGCCGGTCAGATTCGACCCGTCCGGCTTCCGCACCACCGCCGACGCGTTGTACGTCCCGTACGTCCCACCGCTGAACTGCACCGACACCCGCTGCCCCGCCGTGCCCGCGAACGAGACCACGGCGTTCTGCCCGACGGCGGTGGTCACCGTGACCGCGCCGGCCCCAGGGGTGGCGGTCGCCGTCGCGTCCGCCGGGACGTCGTGGACCTGCACGGTGACCGCGCCGACGTAGCTGGTGTCGGGGTTGACCAGGATGGTGTACGTGCCGTCGACCGGCAGCACCGTGGTGTCGAAGATGCACGAGCCGCCGCAGTAACCGCTGCCGGTCAGATTCGACCCGTCCGGCTTCCGCACCACCGCCGACGCGTTGTAGGTGCCGTACGTGCCGCCGGTGAACTGGACGAGGATCCGCTGTCCGGCCGTACCGGGGAACGAGATGACGCTGTTCTGGCCGGGCACCGTCGTGGTCGCCGTCACCTGCGGGCCGCCGGGCGTCGCCGCCACCACGGCGTCGGCCGGCACGTCGTACACCTGGACGGTGATCGTCCCGGTGACGGTGGACTGCGGGTCGACGACGAGGGTGTACGTGCCCTCGGTCGGCAGGACTGTGGTGTCGAGGAAACAGGCGGTGCCGCAGGAGCCGTTGGAGACGACAGTGCCGCCGCCCGGCCTGCGCAGCGTCACCGCGGCGTTGTAGGTGCCGTAGGTGCCGCCGCTGAGTTTGACCGAGACCCGCTGGCCGGTGCTGCCGGCGAAGGTGACCGCGCCGTTCTGCCCCGGCACGGTGGTGGTGACGGTGACCGCCTCCCCGCCCGCCGTGGTGCCCGCCGTGGCATCGGCCGGCACACCCCGCACGGTCGCGGAGACCGAGCCGGTGGCCGTGCTCGCCGCCGCCAACAGCAGTGTGTACGTGCCCGCCGTGCGGGCCGTCACCGTGTCGATGAAGCCGGTGGCCCCCACGCACCCGGCCGACGCCGCGGTACGCCCGAACGGGTCGAGGAGCTTGGCGGTGGAGATGCCGCAGGAGCCGAAGGTGCCGTCGGCGAGCTGCACGCTCGCCCGCTGCCCCTCCGCCAGGTCGAACACGACAAGCGCGATGTCGCCGGCGCTCGGGATCGACACCGCCGTGGTGGTGCCGAGCGTGGTCCGGGAGGTGTGCGTCACGTCCGCGACGGTGTACGGGGCAGGCGCGACGAACACGTCGGCCGCGCCGTCGCCGCTGCCGTGGACGGTGCGCACGCCGATCCGGCCGGAGGCGACTCCGGCGGGCACCTCGACGGTCAGACTGCCGGCGGCGACCGTCGAGGGGAAGGCCCGGGTGCGGTTGAGGGTGACGGCGTTCTCGGCTGCCTGGGTGGCGAAGCCGGTGCCGGTGACGGTGACCGTGCCGCCGGGCGCCACGACGGAGGGGGACACGGCGGTGACTGTGGGCGCGGACTCGTCCGGCCCGGTGACCACGAAGGACTGCGGGCTGGTCGCGGTGGCCCCGCCGACGGTGACGGTGACCAGGCCGGTGGTCGCTGTGGCGGGGACCCGCGCGACCAGACGCCGGCCGGTGGCTGTGGTGACGGTGGCGGGGACGCCGTTGAACGCGACGGTGTTCTCGGCCGCCACGGTGGAGAAGCAGCCGCCCTCCAGGGTCACCTCGGCACCGACGGCGGCGCGGGCCGGCACCACCGACAGCAGGGCCAGGGCGGGGGCGGGGGTGCCGTCGTTGGCGACCGAGGTGGTGTTGCCGGTGGGGTCGTACCGGTAGCGGGCGGTCCGACCGGCCTGGTCCTGTACCCCGGCCAGCTGACCGGCGGCGTCGTAGGCGTAGCCGACGGAGTCGCAGGAGACGGAGGCCGGGACCATGTCCGGCAGGTCTGCCCGGACGGCGAAGGCCAGCAGCAGGACGAGGGTGGCGAGCATCGCGGTGGATCGCAGCCGAGCACCTGCCCAGACCCTCGATCGGATGGTGCGGCGGTCGAGCGGTCCCGACATGCTGCCTCCTCAGACGCACTTCTGGGTGGCAAGATAGGCGAGATCCATCAAGCGGAATAGATGGCCGGGTGAACAGCGGGTTCCCCGACCCGATCACCCACGGTGACCTGGTCGTCTACCGGCCGAAACGGCAGCCGGCCACGACAGTGGTGTCAGCTATGGGACAGTTGATTGTGTAGTCCGATCACGGGCAAAAGTGGGCAGGTCAGCGCTCTGCCGATTGAACAGGGACACTCAGGCAACGGGACCGGCGAGCCGGGCGCGCCCGCCGTGCCGGATCCGCGCGGCCGGTCAGCCGACCCGACTGATCCGCAGGGTCAACACGTCGGTACGGACGGTGATGTGGCCATGGAAGAGGGCCACCCCCTGGGCGTTGTAGCCGATCTGGGTCGCGCTGATCAGCGGATGCCCGGCGGGCACGCCGAGTCGACCCGTGGCGACCTCGTCGGCGAGCACCGCCGCGAACTCGATCTCGGCCCGGCGCACCGGCATCCCGGTCGCGTTGGCCAGGAACTCGAACATATCCAGGTCGATGCTCACCAGGCCGGACGGGTCCAGGTTCTGGCCGGCGACCTGGAGCGGCAGGTGATCGCGGATCCAGACCGCCGGCACTCCGTCGACGGTGAAGAGCCGCTCGACCCGCCACACCGGATCGCCCGGGGTCAGCCCGAGCACCTCGGCGCAGTCGACCGGGCAGGTCGACCGGCTGACCCCGGCGTCGGTCAGGGCGGGCCGGTGACCGGAGGCGGTGATCCGGTCACGCAGGGCGGTGACGTCACCGAGCGAGACCGGCACCCGGCCAGCCGGCTCGTGTACGAAGGTGCCGATGCCCCAGGTCCGCTTGACCACTCCCTCGGCGGCAAGCTGACCGAGCACCTCACGGACGGTGGCGCGGCTGACCTCCAGCAGATCGGCCAGTTCCCGCTCGTTGGGCAGCTTGTCGCCGGGGCCGAACTCGCTGCCGATCAGCTCCATCAACCGGCCCTGCGCGGCCTGGAGTGCGGTCTCGCGCCGCGCCATCCACCATCACCTCTTCGCTCCGCGCCGCCGGCCGCGGCGTACGCGGAGTGTAGTAGTTGTTGTCGCGCATTCAGCCCAGGGCCGACGACGGCTCACCAGACCTGTTCGAGCACCCGCATCGTGTTGCCGCCGATCACCTTGGCGATCTCGTCATCGGAGTAGTCGTGCGAGACCAGCCAGCCGACGATGGTGCCGAACGCCTCGCCCGGGTTCTCCACCCCGGACACGTACTCCACCCGGGGGTGTTCGGGGCGGTTGCCGGCGTCGTGGGCGTAGTTCGCGGCATAGGTGTTGTGCACGCCCACGTGGTCACCGAACATGGTGTCCGGGCCGAAGGTGACGTGGTCGATGCCGACCAGGTCGACGCAGTAGGTGAAGTGGTCCATCACCGACTCGATCGAATGGTGCGGATGCGCCGCCGACAGGGTGGTGTGCGGCGCGGCCTCGATGCCGATCACCCCACCCCGCTCGGCACAGGCCCGGATCACCTCGTCCGGCTTCATCCGCGGGGTGTCCCACACCGCACGGGCCCCCGCGTGGGTGATGAAGACCGGCACCCGACTCGCCTCGACCACCTCCAACGACGTCCGGTCACCGGAGTGCGACACGTCGATGGCGATGCCCAACTTGTTCATCCGGTCCACCGCCCGCCGCCCGAAGTGGGTCAACCCGCCGTCGACCCGCTCGGAGAGCCCGCCGCCGAGCATGTTCGCCTGGCTGTAGGCGATGCCGAGCTGCCGGACGCCGAAGCCGTAGAGGATGTCGATGCGGTCCAGCTCGTTCTCGATCGGGCTGCTGCACTCCAGGCCGGCGACCAGGGCGAGCCGGCCGTCCCGCTTGGCCGCGTGGATGTCGGCCAGCGACGTCGCCAGCACCACGAAGTCCTGCTTGTAGAGGTCGCTCAGGCGCATCCCGACCGCGTAGACCAGGTCGTTCCACTTCCAGCCGTTCTCGCTGGTGACGCAGGACGCGCCGGCCATGAAGTTGTCGAAGACGGCGGTCAGCCCGGAACGGGACAGCCCCTCGTAGCCGGTGCGCTGCCGCGCGGTCCGGTTGTAGGCGCGCAGCTCCCGGACGTCCTCGGGCAGGACCACCGGATGCTCGTGCAGCGAGATGGCGATCTGCTCGGTCAGCAGCCGGGTGACCCGCTGCCGCTGCGCTTCGGTGAGGCCCAGGTCGTGCTCGGGCACTCGGCCGACCTCAGCCGCCAGGTCGAACACCCGGTAGTCCGAGTGCGGCTCCAGGTACCCGTAGGACTTGTGGCCCCGGTACCTCGGCGCGGATTCTTGCAGCACGGCTCTCTCCTTCAGGGACGGGTACGACGCCACCGGCGCACTAGGCGGCCAGCGGGTAGTGGCAGGCGACCGGATGCCCGGCGGCCGACGTCGACGGGGTGTGCGGGTCGGCGTCGGCCGGGCGGGAGCCGATCGCCAGCAGGGGCGGCTCGGTGGTCGCGCAGGTCTCGGTCGCCTGCCAGCAACGGGTGCGGAACCGGCAGCCCGACGGCGGGTTCACCGGGCTGGGCGGGTCACCGGCGAGCAGGATCCGCTGCCGGGCGACCCGGCGGGCCGGCTCCGGCACCGGCACCGCCGACAGCAACGCCTTGGTGTAGGGGTGGCGGGGCTGCTCGTAGAGGGGCGTGCCGGGGCCGGTCTCGACCAGCTTGCCGAGGTACATCACCGCCACCCGGTCGGAGATGTGCCGCACCACCGACAGATCGTGGGCAATGAAGACGTACGCCACGCCCAGCTCCTCCTGGAGCCGCTCCAGCAGGTTGACCACCTGGGCCTGGACCGACACGTCGAGCGCGGAGACCGGCTCGTCGCAGACGATCACGTCGGGTTGCAGGGCGAGCGCGCGGGCGATGCCGATCCGTTGCCGCTGGCCGCCGGAGAACTGGTGCGGGTAGCGGTCCAGGTGCAGGCTCGCGTCCAGCCCGACCAGGTCGAGCAGGTCACGGATGCGGTCCAGCCGGCGGGCCTTCGGCAGCACGTCGGGGTGGATCTCGAAGGGCTGCAACAGGATGTCGCGCACGGTGCGGCGCGGGTTCAGTGAGGTGTACGGGTCCTGGAGCACGATCTGGATCCGCCGGCGCAGCGCCCGCAGCTCCCGGCCCCGGGCCCGGTGCACCACCGCGTCGCCGAAGCGCACCTCACCGGCGGTGGGGCGCTCCAGCCCGACCAGCATCCGGGCCAGCGTGCTCTTGCCGCAGCCGGACTCGCCGACCACCCCCAGGGTCTCCCCCCTACGCAGGTCGAACGAGACTCCGTCGACGGCCTTCACCACCCCGCCGGGGCGCAGTGGCACCCGCCCCTTGAGCGGGAAGTGCTTGACCAGGCCGTCGACCCGCAGCACGACGTCATCGCCGGGTGGCATGCAGCACCTCCGTACGGTGGTGACAGGCACTGGCCCGGCCCAGGGGCAGCGGCTCCAGCGGGGGCAGCACGATGCGGCACTCCTCGGTCAGCCGGAGGCAGCGCAGGTGGAACGGGCAGCCGCCGGGCAGCCGGGCCGGGTTGGGCGGGGCTCCCGGGATGGCGTACAACTGTTCGTCACGGCGGTCGATCCGGGGCATCGAGGCGAGCAGCCCCTCGGTGTACGGGTGGGCCGGTCCGTCGAAGATCTGCTCGACGGTGCCCCGCTCGACGATCCGCCCGGCGTACATGACCGCCACGTCGTCGGCGACCTCGGCGACCACCCCCAGGTCGTGGGTGATCAGCAGCAGGGCCATTCCGCTGTCCCGCTGGATCTCCGCGATCAGCTCCATCACCTGGGCCTGCACGGTGACGTCGAGGGCGGTGGTGGGCTCGTCGGCGATCAGCGCCGCCGGCTCCAGCGCGATCGCCAGGGCGATCATGATGCGCTGCCGCATCCCGCCGGAGAACTGGTGCGGATAGTCGCGCAGCCGGTCCTTCGCCGCCGGGATGCGGACCCGGTCGACCAGTTCGACCGCGCGGCGGCGGGCGTCTGCGCGGGACATCCCGCGGCGGACCCGGAGCAGCTCGGTGAGCTGGTCGCCGACGGTGAAGACCGGGTTGAGCGCGGCCATCGAGTCCTGGAAGACCATGCCGATCTCCTCGCCGCTGACCCGGTCGCGTTGCTTCGGCGTCAGGGTGAGCAGTTCCCGTCCGCGCAGGGTGACCGAGCCGGTGATCCGGGCCGGCGGCGAGTCCAGGATGCCCATCACCGCCTGGGCGGTGACGCTCTTGCCCGAGCCGGACTCGCCGAGGATGGCCAGCGTCCGGCCGGCCTGGAGGGTCAGCGACACCCCGTTGACGGCGCGCACCGGTCCGCTCGCCCCGGGAAACGAGACCCACAGATCGGTGACCTGTAGCAGCGGGTCCATCAGCCGACCCCCGCCTCGTGGAGGAAGTCGCGGACCACCCGCTGGAACAGCTCCGCCTCCTCCAACTGCGGCGAGTGCCCGGAGTGCTCGAAGACCACCAGCCGGGCGTCCGGGATCAGGTCGGCGATCACCTGCGAGGCCGCCACCGGCGTACGCCAGTCGTGCCGGCCGACGGTTACCAGGGTGGGACAGGTGATCTGCGGCAGCTTCGGCTTCAGGTCGTAGCGCGGCATGTTCTGCCCGAAGGCCGCGTTGTGGGTGCGGTAGTGGAACCGGGTGGCGGCCAGCCGGGCGGCGTCCTTCGCCGGGTCGTGCTGGTGGTCGTAGAGCGGCAGGATCGCCTGCCAGTAGTCGCGGAGCTGCTCGTTGCTCTCGAAACGGCCGGTGCCGATCCGGTCGATCGCCCACTGCGGGATCACCGTCCGGTCGGTGCTGCGGGCCCGCTCCACGGCCAGGTGGTCGTGCGCCGTATCGGCGGCGGTGTCCCGCAGGACCAGCGCGGAGACCCGGTCGGGGTGGGCGACCGCGTACTCCAGCGCGATGAAACCGCCGTACGAGCCACCGGCCATCACGATCTTCTCGTAGCCGAAGTGCTCCCGGATGGCGTCGACGTCGGCCACCCACTGCTCGTGGGTGAACGGCTCGTCGTCGCTGGACTCCCCCGAGCCACGCGCGTCGAAGACGATCACCCGGAACCGGTCGGCGAACGGCCCGAAGGAGCGCTTCGGCTCCGACCGCGAGCCGAGCCCGGGTGCGCCGTGGTGCACGATCATCGCCGGAGCGTCCGTCGGGCCGAACGCCTCGACCACCAGCTCCGCACCATTGATCTTCATCGGACCCCCTCGATGACGTTGGCTTCCAGGTCGCGCGGATAGCTGGTCAGCCGGCGCGGGCCGGTCTCGGTGACCAGGACGGTGTCGGAGATCCGGTAGCCGGCGTGGCCGGGCACGTAGACGCCCGGCTCGCTGGACAGCAGCATCCCGGGGGCGAGCACGGTGTGGTCGCCGTCGGCCACCCAGGGCGGCTCGTGGTTCTGTAGGCCGATGCCGTGCCCCTGCCGGTGCCTGATGAACTCGCCGAGCCCGTGCCCGCGCAGCACGTCCAGGCAGGTCCGGTTGACCTCGGCGCAGGTCCGGCCGGCGAGCATCGCCTCGGTGCCCACCTGCTGGGCTTCCCGGTCGGCCTCGTAGTAGCGGCGCTGCGCGGCGGTGGGCTCGCCGACGACGAAGGTCCGCTCGCTCTCCACGAACCGGCTCGCCACCGCCGCGCCCAGCGACAGGATCAAGGTGTCCCCGGGCTGGATCCGCCGCCGGGTCGGCAACCCGTGCGGCAGCGCCGAGTTGGGGCCGGCGTAGACCAGCCCGCCGGCCACCTTGGTGGTGTAGACGACCCGCTCGTAGTCGGCGTACATCCGGTCGGTGCCGTACCCGATCACATGCCTGGCCAACTCGTCCTCGCGGGGCAACTCCGTGCCCCGCGCCAGCGCGTCGGCGATCAGCTCCCGACCGGCGGCGAGCATGTCGTCGCAGATCCGGGCCGCCGCCTCGTGCAGCGGGATCTCCTCGGCGAACTTGGTCAGCCGCAGGCTCGCCACCGCGTCGGTGGGCACCAGGCTGGCCCCGCCGATGGCCCGGCCCAGCTTCTCCACCGCGCCGACGGAGAGGCCGGAGCTGATCCCGATCCGCCGGGCCCGCCGGCCGGACAGGGCGGTGGCGAGGGTCTCCTCGGCGCTGACCACCCCCGGATACTCGGCGTAGCTGACGGTGGCGACGGCCACCTCCTGCTGGGCCGCGTACTCCTCGTCGAGGCGCGGGATGACCAGCAGCGGATCGCCCTCGCGTGGCATCCAGAGGTAGACCGGCCGTTCGGTGGCGATGTAGAAGAAACCGACCAGGAAGGCGACGTCGGCGGGTGCAGTGGCCAGGAAGCCGTCCAGGTCGCGCTCGGCGAGCGCGGCGCTGAGCCGGGTCCGGACCGTGGCGTAGAAACTGTCGGGCAGCCGCATCGCGGTCAGCCTCCGTTCCGGCGGGGATCACGGTTGTCGTTGAAGCGCATGCCGGCGACCGTGGCGGCGAGGACGAGGGCGAGGATCGCCAGCGACGGGAAGAGCGTCTGCCACCAGGCGATCGCCACCACCCCGCTGCGCTGGGCGTTGAGCAGGATCCGCCCCCACGACCAGGCGTCCGGGTCGCCGAGGCCGAGGAAGCTCAGCCCGGCCTCGGAGATGACCGCCCGGGAGGCGGTGAGCAGCACGCTGACCACCATCAGCGGGACGACCGCCGGCATGATCTCCCGGGTGACGATCCGCCAACCGGTGGCGCCGAGCACCCGGGCGCCGTCGATGTAGGGCATCGCCGTCACCACCAGCCCCTGCGAGCGGATCAGGCGGGCAACCTCGGGCCAGGCGAAGACGCCGATGATGACGGTCAGCGTCCAGACACTCGGGCTGACCACCGCCGCCAGCATGATCATCAGCGGCAGGGTGGGCAGCGCCAACATCACGTCGGTGATCACCGTGCCGACCGCGTCGACCGGCCGGAAGTACGCCGAGACCAGTCCGATCGCGGTGCCGAGCACCAGCGCGATCAACGAGGCCGCCACCCCGATCATCAGGCTGGTCCGGGTGCCCCAGACCACCTGGGCGAAGATGTCCTGCCCCAGGTCGTCGGTGCCGAACCAGTGCCGTCCCGACGGGGACTGGAGCACGTCGGCGCTGGTGCCGCCGGGCTCGTCGGCGATCAGCGGCGCGGCGACCGCGAGCACCACCATCACCACCAGGACGGCTACCGCGACCAGGGCGGAGGGTTGGCGCAGGTAGCTGCGCCAGGCCGGCCGGACGCCGACCTCCTGGACCGCCACGGTCTGCTCGGTCAACACCGGCGCGCTCACGGGGCTTCCCTTTCGCTCGCGACTGCGGGGCTCCGCTGCGCTGCACTCCTCGCGCTCACAGGGCTTCCCTTTCGCCTCGCGACTGCGGGGCTCCGCTGCGCTGCACTCCTCGCGCTCACAGGGCTTCCCTTTCGCCTCGCGACTGCGGGGCTCCGCTGCGCTGCACTCCTCGCGCTCACAGCCGGATCCTGGGGTTGAGGACGGCGTAGAGCAGGTCGGTCAGCGAGTTGGCGATCACGACGGTGACGGCGAGCATGATGAACGCTCCTTGCAGCACGGGATAGTCGCGTTGCCCGACCGCCTCGAAGATCAGGCGGCCGACGCCGGGGTAGGCGAAGACGGTCTCGGTGAGCACGGCGCCGCCGACCAGGGTGCCGAGTTGCAGCCCCATCAGGGTCAGCGCCGGCAGGATCGCATTGCGCAGACCGTGCTTCCACACGCGGCGACGGGTGGCGAGGCCCCGGGCCCGGGCGGCCCGGATGTAGTCCTCACCGAGCACCTCGATCATGTTGGTACGCAGGGTCAACGCGTACGGACCGAGCTGCACCAGCACCAGCGAGAGCACCGGGAGCACCAGATGGTGGGCGAGGCTGGCGTAGGCCGCCGCGCCCCTGGTGTCCGGGTCGATCGCCCCGCCGATCGGGAACCAGCCGAGCCGGGCACCCAGGTAGACCAGCAGCAGCATCGCCACGCTGGGCACGAAGAGCGCGTGCCCGCCGATGCCGAGCACCTGGAGCACCTTGTCCGGCCAGCGGCCCCGGTGCACCGCCGCGTAGACCCCGATCGGGATGCCGACGGCGATGGTGACCACGAACGCCGTACCGGCCAGCAGCAGCGTCCAGGGCAGTCGCTCGACCAGGATGTCGGTGACCGGCTGGATCTGCCGGAACGAGATGCCGAAGTTGCCCTGCGTCAGTTCGCGCAGGTACGACACGTACTGCTCCCAGAGTGGCCGGTCCAGGCCATACGTCTTGAGCAGGGCGGCCTGCATCTCCGGGGTCATGTCCCCCTCGACCATGAGGGTCGTGGGGTCCCCCGGCAGCAGCCGGAGCAGGAAGAACGTCGCGGTGATCGCGATCCAGATGGTCAGGACGGCCTTCACCGCCCGGCTGAGCACGAAGCGTGCCACGGGGGACCCCTCCCTTCTGCGTCGTCAGCCGGTCAGCTGGCCGGCTTGACCTGGGCCAGCGAGTAGGCGGTGACCATGCCGAGCAGGTCCGACGGCGAGGCGACGAAACCGGTGAACTTGCTGGCGTTGTAGGCGAACTGGAAGTTCTCCACGTAGAGCGGAGTCAGGTACGCCTGCTCGTGCACCACCTTGTCGATGTTCTTGATCTTCTCGGCGAAGGCGTCCTTGTCGGTGGTGGCCGCCGCGTCGTTGATCAGCCCGTCCATCTCCGGGGACTTGAGCAGGTTGTAGTTGATCCCGCCCGGGTTGCTGGAGAGGTAGGTGCTGCGCAGCTGGTCCATCGGGTTGTCGAAGACACCCCACTGCGAGGCGTCGATGTCGTACTCGCCGTTCTTCGTGCGGGACAGGAACGTGTTCCGCTCCACGCACTGGTTCTCCAGCTTGATCCCGGCCTTGGCCGCGCTCTCCCGGAACAGCTGCACCACCCGGGTCAGGTTGGCGTTGGACTGGTCGCAGGCCACGCCGAGGGTGAGGTTGTCGAAGAGACCGTCACCGTCACCGTCGCGGTAGCCGGCCGAGGACAGCTTCGCCTTCGCTCCGGCCGGATCGAACGGGTACGGCTGGACCTCGGGGTTGTCGTAGTCGGCGAAGATCGGCGAGATCGGGCCGGCCATCTGCTGGGCGTCGCCCTGCAGCACCGAGGCGATGATCGCCTTGGTGTCGACCGCCATCGACAGCGCCTGCCGGACCTCCTGCTTCGCCAGGTCCTTGTTGTTCATGTTGTACGTCAGGTGGGCGAAGCCGAGCGCGCCGACCTTCTGCAACTTGATCTTGTCGTCGTTCTCGAAGGTCTTCGCCGCCGAGGCCGGCACGGGGGTACCCATCAGGTCGATGTCGCCGTTGCGCAGCGCCAGCATCATCGTGTTGACGTCCGGGTAGATCCGGTACTCGACCTGGCTCAGGGCGGCCTTGCCCCCCGGTGCCAACGGGTACTTCTCGTTGCGCTTCATCACGTAGCGCTGGCCCTTGGTGGCGCTGTCGAGCACGAACGGTCCGGCACCGACCCAGTCGGCGTCGTTGGCGAACTTCGACAGGTCGCCGGCGGACTCGAAGACGTGCTTGGGCACGATCGACATCCAGAAGCCGACGCCCTCGGCGAACGGCGCGTACGGCTGGGAGAGCTTGAACTTCACCGTCGTGGCGTCCGGCGCCTCGACGGAGGTGACCCAGGTCAGCTTGGCGGCGACGTTGCCCAGCTTGTACTTCATGATCTGCTCGGCGCTGAACTTGACGTCCTCGGCCACGACCGGCTTGCCGTCGCTCCAGGTGAAGTCGTCGCGCAGGTGGAACACGGCGGTCTTGCCGCCGTCCTCGTAGCTGTAGTCCTTCGCCAACTCCGGCGCCTTCTTGGCGTTCTCGTCGATCCGCAGCAGGTGCGGGTACATCGCGTTGAGGATCCAGGAGTCGGTCTTGCTCAACGACTGGAGCGGGTTGAAGTTGGAGACGTCGGTGGTGGTGCCGATCCGCAGCACCGTGCCGCCGCCGGCCTTGTCACCGGAGGAGTCGTCGGACTCGTTGAGGCCACAGCCGGAGAGCACCAGCGCGGCGGCCGTGCCGATCGCGGCGGCGAACCGCCACCGACCGGGACGGCGGTTGTTGGACGTGGTCACCAGACCTCCCGAAGAACGCGGATGATGTTGCCGCCGATGACCTTGGAAATCTCGTCATCGGAGTAGTCGTGCGAGACCAGCCAGCCGACGATGTTGCTGAAACACTCGGCCGGGTTCTCCATGCCGGAGACGTACGGCACCCGGGGGTGGTCCACCGCGCCGTGGGCCTGTCCGATCGCCAGGTGCTGGGTGAAGCTGTCGTGCAGCCCGACGTGGTCACCGAAGTTGGTGTCCGGGCCGAACGCGACGTGGTCGATGCCCACCAGGTCGACGCAGTAGGTGAAGTGGTCCATCACCGACTCGATCGAATGGTGCGGATGCGCCGCCGACAGGGTGGTGTGCGGCGCGGCCTCGATGCCGATCACCCCACCCCGCTCGGCACAGGCCCGGATCACCTCGTCCGGCTTCATCCGCGGGGTGTCCCAGACGGTGCGGGCGCCGGCGTGGGTGATGAAGACCGGCACCATGCTGCCCTCGATGACCTCCAGCGAGGTCCGGTCGCCGGAGTGCGACACGTCGATGGCGATGCCCAGCTTGTTCATCCGGGTCACCGCCCGCCGCCCGAAGTGGGTCAGCCCCCCGTCGGTGCGCTCGGAGAGACCGGAACCGAGCATGTTCGCCTGGCTGTAGGCGATGCCCATCTGCCGGACGCCGAAGCCGTAGAGGATGTCGATGCGGTCCAGCTCGTTCTCGATCATGGTGGCCGCCTCCAGGCCGGCCACCAGGGCGAGCTTGCCGTTGCGCTTGGCGGCGAGGATCTGTTCCAGCGTGGTCGCCAGCACCACGTGGTCCTGCTTGGCGACGTCAGCGAAGCGCAGCCCGATGTCGTAGATGACGTCGTCCCACTTCCAGGCGTGCTCGCTGGTCACGCAGCCGGTGCCGTTCATGAAGTTGTCGAAGACCGCGGTCATGCCGGAGCGGGCCAGGCCCTCGAAGCCGAAGGCGTTGCGGCCGGTGCGGTTGTAGTCGCGCAGCTGAGTGACGTCCGCCGGCAGGATCTTCGGGTGTTCGTGCAACGAGATGGCTATCTGCTCACGCAGCAGCCGGGCGACACGGTCGTGCTGGTCGTCGGTCAGGCCGAGATCGTGGGCGGGCACCCGACCGAGCTGGGGCGCCAGGTCGAACACCTTGTAGTCGACCACTGGCTCCAGATAGTCGAAAGACCGGTACCCGTCGTAGCGGGGGGCAATTTCCTGCACCTGCGTACTCACCTCGCCGAGGCTAGAGGCATGAGGATGGAGGTCTGACCTCCTGCCTTCCGGCACGCTATGTGAGCGACGAACTCCTTGGGAAGGGCTCGTTACCCGACCGTTATCCGTTCGCCCCGGCTCAACCTGCCGACAACAAGAGCCCTGGTCAGCGCGATGGGCGCCCGGCCGAGGCCTGCGGCGGTGGCCTCGGCCGGGCGCGGCGAGGCCGACCGGGCGCTTCCGCCGACAGGGCGCTTCCGCCGACCGGGCGATGATCGGAAAGAACCCGCGGCAGACGCCGGGGCCGCCCGGCAGCCGAGCTTCCTCACCAACGTCTCGAGCGCCAGATCGGTGCGGCGGGACCGGCCGAACCGCTCGTCGCCGTAGGGGAACGGGGTCAGCTCGCCCGGCGGACCCAGCCGCGCCGCTCGTACCCAGGCGACCAGCCGGGCCTCCTCCGCGACGACAAGAACCGCGCCGTCGGGGTCCGCTGACGTGTTGGTCGGTCGCAGTGGGCGGAAGTTCCAGGAAGGTGGGTGGTCGACATTCTTTAGCGCGGTCGATCCGCGGTCGCCTCAGGACGCGCGTCGCTGTGTCGTCGCGGCTCGACGATCGCGGCGACGGCGCACCACTACCGAAACGGAGAGGATGGCAATGCCGTTGTGGCGTTCGCCGTAGCGGGCTGGCGCAGTGGATGCGAATCCCACCTGGCATCCGTGGCCCGCACGGACATGGCATGGAATTCCAGTGCGGCGAATCCCGCGCACTCCACACTGCGTCGCCGGGTCGTACCATGGCGCCGGCTTCCTGACGGGAGTCAACTAAAGACGCGAATCTCGAATGAGGGACGCGGCCCCGTTCCGGTAGGGGCCAGCCGACGGGCGGAACCACCTGGGCAAATGCATCCGATGCATTGTCGAAACAATCGACATATTCTCGAAAGGCAGTGGTAAGGGCGCTCGAGCTCGCGCCATCCACTCTCTCCGCGTCGTGTGACGCCAAACACAGTTCACGCCGACCTCCGCGTTACTACGGGCAGCCATCGATCGGCGGGCCGTCCCCTATCGGCAGCTAGACGGCGCTTCGGGCACGCCAAAGACGGGTCCGTAGTCGCGTAATCACGCAGGGTTGACATAGCGGCGCGCATCTTGAAGTATCGAGATACGGCAACCGCACAACGGCTACGGAGTCGCTCTCGACGAACCCGCTATCGGATGATCCGATGGCAGCAGGGTCACGTCAGGGGACCAGTGCCAGCCATGTGCTCAGCGTCGACAGGAATAACGCTACGCGAGAGCAGTGTGAGTGGTATCGGACAACCAGCCAAAAGGCTGCCGGAGGAGAAGTGCGTCCGGCAAGGGCTTTCGCAGAAACCACATGAGTCGAGTGTTTTTGTGATCTTTTCTGCGACCGACACGACAGTAGCGTTGCTCTATTCAGCTCGGTAGGACTGCAGGGTCGGGCGGAGCTCTCGGATGAATCGGTGATGCCACAGGAGATTGTCCGTGGGATCGCCTGAGTGGAGGGGTGAATGGACGGGCGCGACCAGTTTGCTGCCACGACGACGAGCCAACTCGACCATCGTTCCCGCGACAGGACAACGTGGTGCCTGTACCTCAATCTATCGATCTTCGGTTATGTCCTCTACGGCTTCGGTCCGTCGATATCCCTGTTGGCACGCGACCTGTCGCTCAGCGACACCGCAGTATCCCTGCATGCGGTGGCGTTGGCTGCCGGCGCCGTGGTCGCCGGTCTGACGGCGGCAACGCTCGTCGGCCGCCTGGGGCGCTCCATCGTTCAGACGTCGTCGCTGGTCGGGTTGGGTTTCGGCGTCGTCGGTTACTGCGCAGGTGGCACTTTCCCGGTGACCCTGGCATCTGCGGTGCTCATCGGATACACCGGGAATCTCATCGTCAACACCACCTCGGCTGGCCTGTCGGTACACCATGGTCGGGCGGCGGCGGCAAGGATCAGTGAGGCCAACGGGGTCAGCGCCGGAGTAGGAATGCTGGCGCCGGTCGCCCTGGGCTCGGCGGCGAGTTTGGGGTGGGGGTGGCGAGCCGGTCTGCTGCTCGTCATGCCGATGCTGATCGCGGCGATCGTGGTCTCGCGGCGGCTGCGGCTTCCCGCCGCGCCGAGTGCCTTGACCACGTCCGGACCACAGCGGCTGAGCGGGCCGTTCTGGATCGCGTGGCTGATCTTCCTCGCCTGCGCCCTGGTCGAGATGTGCATGGTCTTCTGGGCTTCGGAGCAGCTACGCCGGCACGCCGGAATGGAGCAGAGTATCGCCACCATGGCCATCTCGCTGATGTTGGGGGGAATCGTCGTCGGACGAATCTTCGGGGCCACGCTCGTGCGTGACCGGAAGCTGGAGGACGTCCTCATGGCCTCGATCGGAGTGCATCTTGCAGGCTTTGCACTGTTCTGGCTGTCCACCACGCCGGTCGTCTCCGCTTCCGGCCTCGTCGTCTGCGGCCTCGGAATGGCGCTGCAAATTCCACTGGCCATGACCAGGGCCATGAATCTCTCCGGAGGAAGATCTGACGTCGCCATGGCGAGACTGGGCGTCGGCACCGGCGTCGCCACTGCTGTCGGCCCATTTGTGCTGAGTGTTCTGGGCGACGTCGTGGGAATCCACCTGGCCTTCCTTCTGGTGCCGATTCTGTTGGTCTGGGCAATCTTTTTGACCGCTACCCGAAGGAGCGAATCGAACCTAGGCGCACTGGCAGGAAACTAGCCGCTTCCCTCAAGGATTGGATACTCATGTCGAAGGCGCTCGACGAGAAATGGGAAGTAAGATCAACCCTTGACGTCAGCTACGAGATTCGGATCGCCGCCGACCTGCTGAACCCGGAGAACCCGACACTGCTTGAGCTTCCTGACGGAGGAATCGGCTCGGGCGAACGTGTCGTGGTGCTGGACCACAACCTGGTGGGCTCCTACGGTTCCCGGATCGATGCCTACTTCCGGGCCCGCGCAGTTCCCCACCGTACCGTCGTGGTGTCGGGTGGCGAACAGAACAAGACCATGGGCCAGGTGTTCCAGATCGTCAGCGCGCTCAATAACGCCGGAACGCTGCGGGTGGGCAATCCGCCGATAGCGATCGGTGGCGGTGTGGCTCTCGACATCGTCGGCCTCGCGGCCAGTCTCTACCGCCGGGGGATCCCACACACCAGGGTTCCTACCACTCTGCTGTCGCTGGTCGACGTGAGCGTCGCCGCGAAGACGGGGGTGAACTTCCAGGGCTATCGGAACCGGATCGGCTCCTACAGCCCTCCCCCGTTGACGCTCGTGGACCTGTCCTTCCTGGGTACCGTGCCGCAACGCCAGATCTCCAACGGCGCGGGGGAAATGCTCAAGCTGGGCCTCATCAAGGACGCGACCCTCTTCGAGTTGTTGGAGGCCGGCGGCCCAGACCTGGTCAACAGCCGGTTCCAACACTCGCAAACGGCTCGGCACGCCATCGGCCTCGCCATCGCCGACATGATCGAAGAGTTGCGTGACAATCTCTGGGAGAAAGACCTGCGGCGAGTCGTCGACTACGGTCACTCTTTCAGCCCGCTGGTCGAGATGCGACACGTCCACGACCTGCTGCACGGCGAGGCCGTGACACTCGACTGCATCTTCTCGGCGGTCATAGCCCTGCGTCGCGGCCACCTAGGGCACGCTGACCTGCAACGGATTCTCGACACCGCCCGCGGTCTGCGCCTGCCCGTGTGGCATTCCGCCTTCGGCGATGCCGCACTGCTGTGGCAGGCACTGTCGGACACCGTGCGGCATCGCAACGGTAGCCAGAACCTGCCGCTCATGGCCGGAATCGGCAGGTCGCTCTTCATCAACGACCTCACGTTCGACGAGGTGGCGACCACCGTGGAGCACATGCGCCACCTGGCGACCGAGAGCCTTCGGCTCGATGCGGTGGTCGCTCCGTGACGGGGGCGGTGGACCTCGGCCAGTGGCTGCGCGGTCGGGTGCTGTTCGTCACCGGTGCCAGCGCCGGCATCGGCCGGACCACGGCGACGGTGGCCGCCCGTAGCGGCATGAAAGTCGTGGTCGCGGCGCGGCGGGCGGACGAATGCCAACGGTTGGTCAAGGAGATCGTCTCGACGGGTGGCGACGCCGTCCACGCCGTCGTCGATGTCACCGACGAGGAGCAGGTCGCGGCAGCGATCAGGTTGGCGGTCTCGACCTACGGCAGACTCGACTGCGCGTTCAACAATGCCGGCGTCTCGGGCGACGGCCGGATCGTCGATCTCGACGCGAGCATGTTCGACCGGGTGATGAACGTCAATGCCCGTGGACTATTGCTGTGCATGCAGCACGAGCTCCGGCAGATGCGCGCGCAGGGCACGGGGACGATCGTCAACAACATCTCCGTTCATGGCTTCCGCAACGCCTTCCCGGGGGTCGGAGCGTATGCCGCCTCCAAGCATGCGGCGGTCGCGCTCACCCGCGCCGCGGCGATCGAGAACGCGGAGATCGGGCTGCGCGTCAACGCGGTGGCGCCCGGCCCGATCGACACCGAGATGTTTCGGTCGTCGACGGCGACCAACCCCGTCGCGGCGAGGTGGCCCCGACTGATCCCGGCAGGCCGGGTCGGCACACCCGACGAGGTCACCGTGACGGTCATGTATCTGTTGTCCGATCTGTCGAGCTATGTCAACGGCCAGATCATCGGCGTGGACGGCGGATTCCTTGCGCTGTGAGGAGAGAAACGATGCGAGATAGGCGTTACGACTTCGTCGTCATCGGCGCGGGCATTGCGGGCAGTGTCCTGGCCAACCGGCTCTCGGCCGACCCGTCGGTCTCCGTGCTGCTGCTGGAGGCCGGACCCGATGCTGCCTCGGATCCCAGGATCACCTCGCCGTCGTCCTGGCCGCAGTTGCTCGACAGCGAGTACGACTGGTGCTACCGGACGGCGCCCCAACGACACCTGCACAGGCGCGAGCTGGCGTGGCCGCGAGGGCGGGTCGTCGGTGGGTCCAGCTCGCTGCACGCCATGGTCTATATCCGCGGCCACGCCAGCGACTTCGACAGGTGGGCGCTGTTCGGCGGCCCGGACTGGGGCCGCGAGGGCGTCCTGCCCTGGTTCGAGCGCCTGGAGAACGACGCCCTCACCGTCAGCTCGCTGCAGCAGCCGCACCTGTTGGCGCAGGCGTTCGTCGACGCCGGGCAGGAGCACGGGATCGAGGCCAACGCCGACTTCAACGGCTCGCGCCAGCAGGGGATCGGCTTCTACCACGTCATGCAGCGTGCCGGGCGACGGTGCAGTGCGGCCGACGCCTACCTGCGGCCAGTGGCGACGCGACCGAATCTGACCATTCACAGCGGCAGTCGGGTACTGAAGATCGTCGTCCGCAACGGGGTCGCCACCGGCGTACGGCTACACCTCGCCGGCGAACCGATCACCGTTCACGCCGACCGTGAGGTGATCCTATCGGCAGGGGCCGTCGCGTCACCGCAGCTACTGATGCTGTCCGGCATCGGAGCCGCCTCACAGCTACGTGAGCACGGCATCCCGGTGCACGCCGACCTGCCCGGAGTCGGCAGCAACCTCCACGACCACGTCCAGGTCTCGGTCTGCCACCGGTGCCCGACGCGGCACCCGGTGGCGCCGACGTCGAATCTCGGTGAAGCCGGCGGATTCGTCAATCTGCTCGGCACATCCGACGCACCGGACGTGCAGCTCTCCTTCGCACCGATGGTCGACCTCAACGCCGCTTCGGAGTTCGGTGGCGGCTTCACCATCGGCGCTGCGGTAACCCGTCCCACCAGCAGAGGACGGGTTTCGCTCGCCTCGGCCGACCCGTGGCAGCCACCCGTCATCGACCCCGACTACCTGGCGACCGACCACGACAGCCGGACGCTGGCTGCCGGCGTCGCACTGGCGGTCGAGCTGGGAAAGACCGCGGCTCTTCGCCGGTACGGACAGCGCACGTCGGTGGTCGATGACGTCCTCGACTTCTGCCGGCGCAACGCCCAGACGCAGTTCCATCCGGTCGGCACCTGCAGATTCGGCACCGACGACCACGCGGTCGTCGACCCGGACCTCCGCGTACACGGCATCGGAGCGCTGCGGGTCGTGGACGCGTCGGTGATACCTACGGTGACCACCGGCAACATCTCGGCGCCGGTGTTCGCCGTCGCGGAGAAGGCCGCACACCTGATCATCGAACCTGTCCCGGCGGCGAGTGGAGCCCGACGGTGAACGACCACGACGCGATCCTGTTCGACTGGGACGGGACGCTGGTCGACAGCCACGCCGCCCACTACCAGTCACTGAAGGAGGTGATGGACGAACAGGGCATCGTCGTCGACCGGAACTGGTTCATGTCGGAGACGGGGATGTCGACAGCAGAATCGATCACGCTGCTGGCCCGCCAGCAGCAGGTCACGCTGACCCTGCCGCTCGCCGAACTCGTCCGGCGGTGTGAGTCGGTCTACCTCGACAGCGTGGATCGCGTCAGGGAGATCACCGCGATAGTCGACATCGCGCGGAGCAACCACGGCGTGCTCCCGATGGCCGTTGCGTCCGGTGGGCTACGAGCCAGCATCACCGCGACCATGACGGCGCTGGACCTCGACGAACTCTTCGACGTCGTGGTGACTCGGGAGGACGTCACGGCCGGCAAGCCAGCGCCGGACATCTTCCTGGTGGCGGCGGAGCGGCTCGGAGTCCGCGCCAGCAGGTGTCTGGTGTACGAGGACAGCGACGCCGGCATCGCCGCCGCCCGTGCCGCGGGCGCCACGGTAGTGGACATCCGTCAAATCTGAGAGAAGGAAGCCATGCCTGGACCCGGATACGCATTCCTCGGTGCCGAGGAGAAGCACAACATCGCTCAGGTGCTGGACAACTGGGACCTCAATCGCTATGCCTACGACAAGCCGGATTTCACCTCGTTCGTCCGGGAGTTCGAACTGAGCAGCCAGCAACTGTTCCACTCGCCGTACTCCGTCGCGGTGAACAGCGGCACCTCGGCCCTCCTGACCGGCCTCGCCGCCCTGGGCATCGGTCCCGGCGACGAGGTGATCGTTCCCGGCTACACCTTCGTCGCCTCCATCGGCAGCATCATCTACAGCGGTGCCACGCCGGTGCTGGCCGAGATCGACGAGTCCCTGACGTTGGATCCGGCCGACGTCGAGTCCCGGATCACCGCACAGACCCGCGCCATCATGCCGGTCCACATGCTCGGTGCGCCCTGTGATCTGGCCCCGCTGCGCGACATCGCCCGACGGCACGACCTCGCCATCATCGAGGACGTCGCGCAGGCATGCGGCGCCTCCTACCAGGGCCAGAGGCTGGGCACCTGGGGCGACGTCGGCGCCTTCTCACTCAACCCCTTCAAGGTCATCTGCTGTGGGGAGGGCGGTTTCCTGCTCGCCTCGAACGAGCGGCTCTACCAGCGGGCCTATTCCTTCCAGGACCAGGGCTGGTTCCCGCTGCGCACGGACACCGGGCAGGGCGACGTCCTGTTCGGACTCAACCTTCGAATGTCCGAGCTCGCCGGGGCGATCGCGTGCGCCCAACTGGGAAAACTCGACGCGGTCATCACCTCGGTACGCGAGCACAAGGCGCAACTGGCCTCACTGATCACCCAGCGCGACGGGGTCCGCCGTCGTGTCCTGCACGATCCGCACGGTGAGTGCGGAACGCTACTGGTCTACGTGTTCGACCGTGTCGAGGACGCCGCTGCAGTGGCCGCCGCGTTGGGCACCAAGACCCTTGTCGACTCGGGTCGGCACTACTACGGCAACATGCCACAACTGGGTGCGTTGACCGGTGACGGTCCCAACGTCGCCCCGTTCCGCGCGCCGGGTACGGAGACCAAGCACGACTACCGGCGTGGCAGCCTGCCGCGCACCGACGAGGTTCTGGCCCGGTCGGTCGCCTTCTCCATCGGTGTGTCGGACCAGTACCTGGGTGCCGGATTCGGTATCACCGTCCGTTCGACCGAGGCTGAGGTGGCCCACGTCGCCCAGCAGATCAACGCGACGATGGACGGCGTGCTCGGCTAGCGGAACCGGTGCCGGCCCCCGCCTGCAAGGGCGGCGGGCCGGCACCGCCCGTAGATCTTAAAACGTGAGGGGCGACATGAAAATACGATCGGTGGCCGCGGAAGAACTCACCGACACAACTTTTGCCTTACAGGCGTACGCCTTCATGTCATCGCCATGGGAAGAAGCGCAGCGGGAGGCGTTTCACAAGAGCAGCATCTACCGGCGGACGGCCACCTGCCTGGTCGTCGAAGAGGCGGGCAGGATCGTCGCCTGCGCCGAGGCGCTGCCCATGCGGCAGAACCTGCGCGGCACCGTGCACCCCATGGCCGGTGTCGCCTCCGTCGCCTCCCATCCGGGGTCACGGCGCAAGGGCCACGTCCGGGCGCTGCTCAATCGGCTGCTGCGACAGATGCGCGACCAAGGATGCCTGCTGAGCACGCTGTATCCATTCCGGCCGAGCTTCTACCAGCGATTCGGCTATGTGGGCCTGCCCCGCAAGCGCACCGCCTGCCTCCAGACACCGGGGTTGCGCCTGGCCGGCGAGGTGCCCGGGACGGTCAGCCAACTCGACCTACGTGACGGCTTCCCCGAATACACGGCCCTCACCCACGAACTGCTGAGACACTGGCACGGTTTCGCGGTGTTCGACGAAGTGCAGTGGGCCGCACGCCGGGAGAATCCCCCACAGTGGCTCGCGCTCGCCTGCGTCGACGGTGCAGTTGTGGGAGCCCTGACATATCGGATCACGGGCTTCGGCGGAGACCTCGTCGGCGACGACCTGCTCACCACCGGACCCCTGGGGCGGGCGCTGCTGTTGCAGTTCCTGGCACGGCATGTCGACCAGGTGAAGACGGTCAGCGTGACGGTGGCGGCAGGTGAGCTGGCCGAACTGTGGGACACCGACCTGGAGGTGACCGAGACGGGTCGCGTCGCCCTGCCCGGGGAGCCCGCCCCGATGGGCAGGCTGCTACGCATGGACGCCCTCGACGGTATGCCCTGCGGGACGGGCGACGTCACCGTGCAGATCGTCGACGACGAGCTGATCGGCGGAACCCATCGGCTGGTCGGCGAACGTGGCACGATGCTCGTGGAGCAGACGACGCGGCGACCCACCGCGGTCCTGACCGTCGCCGGCCTCAGCGGTCTGGCCTACGGTGTGCTCGACCCGGTGGACATCAACGCCCGCCAACTGGGAACGGTGGATCCGGAATCCCTGCAGCCGCTACGGCGACTCTTCCCGCGCGCCTCTCCCTACCTCTTCTCGACCTTCTGACGACGCCTGGGTGACCCAGCGCGCCCGTGATCTCGCTGCGGCGAAAGTTCGCAGCGTCCGATAGTTGCCCGCCGGCCGGTCGGTGGCCGACCTGCGGGCTCCGGTATCCAGGAACCGGTCGGACGGCCCGGCCTCTGCGGGCCGGGTTCCGGTTCCCGCCCGAGGCGATCGTGCTGGCGGTCAGCCCCGGTCGAGGTCCGGGAATTCGTTACCGGCAAGGACGAACTCGTCGCCGAGTACCTGCGCCGGTTCGACCCCTCCGTTCTGTCTGGCGTGTTCGACCGCACCGACCTCACGCCCCGCGAACGGCTCCTCGCCGCGTTCGACGTCCCTCACGCCACCCCCCTGTGCCCCTACATCGGCGCCGCCGTCGAACTTCACGACCCCCAGCACCCGGCATCCCAGTACGCGCGCGACTACAAGGAAGCCGTCGCCGCGCGGCTCGCCGACACCGCCCGGGAAGCCGGTGCCGCCGAACCCGAACAACTCGGCGAGCAACTCGCGCTACTCATCGACGGTGCCGCGACCCGGACCCGGGTTCTCAACGCCGACGCCTTCCCCACCGCCGCCGTCCTCATCGACAAACGCCATCCCCGCGTCATCTCCTCCGCAGGCAGGCGATGACCGTGGAACTAACGGGTCTACTCCCGTTCCGGCGAGAGGCCAATGACGGCCCGATCACGCCTTGCCGCCCGGAAGACGACGTCGAATTCGGCGTGACCGGAACGATAGATCACGCCCCACAACGGCAAGAACAAACCGGATTCGCAGAAGGAGATCAACCGGGCTCGGGGCCGCGTAGATATCCGTGTTCAGCCGGGGGTGCTCCGTGGGGCAGGACCTCGATCCCGTGTGTTGTGGTTCTAGGGTTCTCGTAGACCGCTCGGCGCCTCGTGATCCGTTGGACAGCCGATGCACGGGCATTCATGGCTTGCGCATGTGTCTCGAGTCACACTGCTTTGGCTATCCGCCGGGCGGTCGGCGCCGTCCTACTGAGCGTGGGTGATCAGGAAGCGGTGACCGAGGTGCAGCTGGTTCGCCGCTGCGCACGCGGTGAGCATGCCGCTTTCGACGAGTTGTACCGGCGTACGGCGCCGTGGCTGGCGACCCGGTTACGGCGCCGGTGTTCCGACGACGAGATCGTGGCCGAGGTTCTGCAGGAGACCTTCATGGCGGTGTGGCGGTCGGCGGGGTCGTTCACCGGCTCGGCGCAGAGTGGTGCGACGGGCTGGATCTGGACGATTGCGGCACGCCGGCTGGTGGACGCCTTCCGGCACCGTGCCCGCGCGGCGGAACTTCCGCTTGCGATAGCCGCAGCGCCGGCGCCCGCCGCCGAGGACGAGGTGCTCTGATGGTGCTGCGCCGCACCGTCACGGTGCTTACGGCGCTTCTGCCGGTTCTCGCGGCGGTCGGCTGGGCCGTCGGGACGTCGGTGGCGTTGTGGCTGCTGCCCTGCCTGACCGTTACCTCGGCCACGATCGCGCTGGGCAGTCTGCTCGGCGTACGAAGGGCTGCCGGTGTCGTCGCCGCTGCCTGGGTCGCCGTGGTGACGGCACCGGCGATGCTGACCCATCAGCTGCCCGGCGTGCTGGACGCCGACAAGGCCCCGGTCTGGGCAATGACCGGGCTGGTACTGGCCGCCCTGGCCTGGACCCGCGCTGACGCCTTCCAACGGCTCGCCACTCGTAACTGATCAACGGCCCGCCCACTGTTTCCCGCTGCCTGCCAGCGGCTGGTGATTCCTGTCCAAGGAGCGATGATGGTACGGAGTCTGTCCGAGGCCGAGTTGAGGCCGACCACGTGGGAACACGCGGTGCAGGCGCACGGCTTGCAGGTCCGGGCGGGCCGGCATCTGGCGGTGACCGGCCTCGACCTGCGCATCGGTGTAGGCGTCCACGGCCTGCTGGGTCCCAACGGCGCCGGGAAGACCACGCTGATGCGCGCGCTGGCGACCGTGCTCAGGCCAGCCGCCGGCAGCCTGAACCTTCTTAGTCGGCCGGTGCACGAGCGTCGAGCCGATCTGCGGCCGATCCGGCGCATGATGGGCTACCTGCCGCAGGAGTTCGGCTACTACCCGAAGTTCACCGTCTACGAGTTCGTCGAGTACACGGCCTGGCTCAAAGAAGTGCCCACGGCCGGCATCACCGTGGCCGCCGAACGGGCGATCACCCGGGTCGGGCTCACCGAGCGGGCCGGCAGCAAGTTGAAACAGCTGTCCGGTGGGATGCTGCGTCGTGCCGGTGTGGCCCAGGCCATCGTCAACGACCCGGCGTTGCTACTGCTTGACGAGCCCACCGTGGGTCTCGACCCGGAGCAGCGGTTGACCTTCCGCGAGCTGCTCCGTGACCTCGGCGCCGACACCTGCGTGCTGGTCTCTACCCACCTGGTAGAGGACGTGGTGGCCTCGTGCACCGATGTGGTCATCATGCATGCCGGCCGGGTGGTGTGGCAGGGCACGCCCGCGGAACTGGCCGAACGCGGCGGCACCGGTGACCCCGGTGACAGTGCCGCTGAACGCGGCTACGCCGCGGTGATCCGCCAGGCCCGGCGGGAGGCCGGCGCATGATAAGCGCTTGCCATCGACCTGCGCCGTAGCGCTGCGGTCGGCGCCGGCCTGATCGTGCTCCTACTCGGCCTCGCCGCGATGTATCTCCTCTTCGGGCCCGATGCGTGGAGCAGCCGATGGTCCCCGCTGGCAACTACGCTACGCACAGCGCTTGCCTTCACCTGGCCGCTCACCCTGGCCGCCGGGGCGTGGCTGACCGACCGCGACCGCCGCGGACGCGTCGGCGAGTTGTTCACCAGCACTGCCCGGCCCGCCTGGCAACGCGCCGCGTCACCGGCCCTCGCGCTGAGTCTGACCGTCACCGTCGCCTACCTGCTGACCGTGGCCGCATGCCTGCCGCTGGTAGCCGGCTCGGCGACCTACTTCAACCCCGCCGCGATCGCCGTCATCACCACCGGGCTGCCGCTGCTACTCGCCGCCGGGCTGCTCGGCATGGGCCTGGGCACCGTCGTACCGTCGCGGTTCACCGCGCCAACTCTGGCCATGGCCGGACTGATCCTGTCCAGCGCCCCCGGCCTGCTGTCCGCCTACTACGTCGCTGGCCGTGTCCAGCAGAGCGTTGCTCTGCTGTCGCCGGTGCTCGGCCAGAGCGGCGACTTCCTCATCGTGCCGGCCCGGCTGAGTCTGGCCCAGTCCATCTGGGCGCTCGCCCTGGCCACCACCGGATTCCTGCTGCTGTCGGCCACCAACGTCCGCGCCCGCACGGCTGCCGCCCTACCAGCCGTCTTCGGTGCCGTGACCGCGCTGCTTCTGCTGGCGTCGGCCGGCCCGGCCAACAGCATGGACGCCGTCGACGCCGGTGCCCGCGAGCTGGTCTGCGCCGACGGAACACCCCGCGTCTGCGTCCGCCGGGTACACGCCGCCATCCTCCCCGACACCGTCGCACCCGCCCGCGACGCCCTGCACCGCCTCAGCCGCCTACCGAATCCCCCGACCGCCGTCGACGAAGGGATCCGAGACATCAGCGGTAACCCCGCCGAACAGGACACCCCGTCAGGGCAGACCATCACCTTCTACATCGACAGCGGACGGGCCGCGGACATCGACGCCGAACAGGTCACGCTGCAACTACTGACCGGTGCGGGGGTCATCAGCTGCGGAGACACCAGCAACTGGGAGACGTACGGCGCCGCCCGGCTCGCCGCCGCGTACTGGCTGCTCGAAACCCCGCCACCGGACACTGAACAGAAAGCAGTCGAGGTATGGCAACGGCTGGCCTCACTGCCCGCAGCCGAACAACTGGCACGCATCGCCGCGCTCCGCGACGCTGGCCTTGCCTGCAACGCCGACACCCAGTGGGACATCCTGATGGGTAGCCCTCGATGAAAGGGCTTGCTCACCACTTCCGAGCGCGCCGGATACCCGCCGCCATGATCGGCGCCGCGGCGGTGGTCTGGGGCCTCTGGGCGATCTGGACCGCAATCTCGCCACCCGACATCCTGTCGGCTCCCCTGTCCATGGCCGCCACCGGCTTCGCCGCCGTCGCCGCCGGCATCACTCTCACCGGTCCCGACCCCGACCTGGACCGCACCGCCGCACTGCCCTGGCCGACTCGGCGGGCACTGCACCTGACCCTCGCCGCTCTGGTCGTCCTCGGTCTGCTGCTGTCGGTAGCCGGCACGATGCACGGATACGGCGAGCCGGCCGCCCTCGCGCGCAACTGCGCCGGCGCGCTCGGTCTGATCAGTCTCGGCGCTGCCACCCTTGGTAGCGCACGCTCATGGTTCTATCTGGTCCCCTTCATCACCATTCCGCCGTTCCTGCCGATCAGCCGCACCACCGGCGACAGCGTCCTCGGCCAAATTCTCAGCTGGCCCCTGCAGCCAGCCGAATCCACAACAGCCGGCACTACCGCAGCCGGACTGCTCGTCCTCGGCGCAGCCCACTACATCCTGCGAGGATCACGACTGAACACATCAGCAGGGACTGCCGCCTAATGCGATGTTCCCCCGTCCAGGCTGATCCCGACCACCACGTAGAAGGGCCGGTTCGTGACCTGCCCCTGCCGGATCTTCATCACCAGCGCGTCGATGAACACCACGGGATACACTCGATCCAGAGGCCGCTGCCGCCAGGATTCCGGCGGAAGGTCCACATCCGGGGCCGTGGAACCGGAAGGCCAAAGACCGAGCGTTTCACGCTGCCCGTCTGATTTCTCTCCGTGAGAACGGGCGCCAGATGTTCGCCACTTTCAGCGCCAACTCGCCGCCCCGTTCTCCGCGGATGTTCGTCAGAACGAGCGCCGCTTGTTGACAGTTACAAGTCGGCGCGAAGGTCGACAGAGGATCAGCACGTCACTCTACGTAGACGTCGGCTGCGATGTTGGACCAAAGGTCTACGCGCGGTTCCGCCGATCTGTGTGATGAGCGGCCACTTCAACAGACGGGCCCCGAACTGCTGGTGCCGGCGTTGACCCGGATGCCGCGCGGGGCCGCACTGCCCCTGGCCGCACTGGCGGTGTTGGCCCTGGCCCGCCGGCGCAGGGCCACCGGTGCCACGCCGGCGTGGGCGTAGCGGATGTCGCTGGCCGAGGTCGGCATCGGGTACGGGACGGTGCCGTGGGTGTGGATGACCCTGCTGCCGGGCTCCCGGGCCGGGGTGAGCCTGGTACCGCTGCGGGATCTGCTCACGATCCTCGCCGACCGCGGGTCGGTGACGCTGACGGGGCAGGTCGCCGGCAACCTGCTGGTGTTCGCGGCGCTGGGGTTCTTCGCCCCGCTGCGGTTCGCGGCGCTGGCGTCGGTGCCGCGGATCCTGGCGCTCGCGGCGGGCTGCTCGGTCCTGGTGGAGGCCGGGCAGTACGTCCTGCGGCTGGATCGGGTGTCGTCCGTGGACGACGTGCTGCTCAACGCCGCTGGCGCCGGGCTGGCCGCGCTGGCCTCGCGCCGCTGCGCGTCAGGAGGTAGCCGGCACAGGCGGTCAGCGCCATGGTTGCCAACGCCGCGGACGGACCGATGAGTGCGCGGCCACCCTCGCGGGAGCCCAGCGCGGCTCCGAAGGAGCGGTCAGCCATCAACGACCAGCGAGACCGCCACGACAGGGCCGACCCGATCGAGAGCGCGGACCCGATGGACAGGACCGATCCGGCGGAGCCGACGCTGCCGACGGAGGCGATCGAGCCGACGCTGCCGATGGACAGCACCGAGCCGCGCGATCCGATGGACAGCAACGAGTCGGTGGACCACAACGACAGCCGTGACGAGCGGGTGGAGGTCATGAACGGATTATGCGGGACTGCTGTTGCTCCCGCGGCCATCCGGATCTGGCCGGGAGCAGCCGCCGCGACCTCGGGTGGCGTCTGACCTCAATCTGACGGAGAGGGAGGGGGTGGGCACGGTCTGTGCGGATATCGACCAGCGCGGCACCGGAGGCAAGGAAATGAGCGGCGTCGATTGACGGATGGCCGCCCGGTCGGGAGACTGACTGACGCAGGTAAATGTCATGGGAGTGTTCACAGGGTGTTACAAATCCAAGACCGCAGGTTGGCGGGCTGAGACTCCGGGCCGGAAGGCCGGTCGAAGGCGCATTGCGTGAACGCTCCCCGTCCGACGTCCGCTGCTACTGCTCCGACCAGACCGGGACATCCCGACGGTGATCGGCATCCTCACGGCCGTGTCGCTGCCACGGCCGTGCCTCGGCGCGGTCCGAGGGTCGCCACCGTGCCAGCCCACAGGAGGTACCTGAACTGTGTCGACACCTTCGGCGGCACCGGCGGCACGTCGCGCCTCCCGACACTGACCCGCACGAGCCCTCAACCGGTCGTCCTCAAGCCCTGGAGATCGTCATGTTGTCACGCAGACAGCGCGTCGCGCTGCTCTCCGCCTGCACGGCGGTCACCGTCAGCGCCGGCGTCGCCGTCGTCACGGTGGCGTCCGCCGCCGCGATCCGTCAGGAGGTCGAGACCGCGCCTGCCACCTGCGACGGCGCGATCGAGTCCAACCACACCGGCTACTCGGGCAGCGGGTTCTGCAACGGCAGGAACGCCGTCGGTGCGGCGGCGCAGTTCACCGTGAACGTGTCGGCCGCCGGCACGGCGACCATCGCCGTCCGGTATGCCAACGGTACGACCGACAACCGCCCGGCCGACGTGCTCGTCAACGGCTCGGTGGCGCAGGCCGCTAGCACGTTCGACCCCGCCGGGGCGTGGACGACCTGGGCCACGAAGACCCTCACCGCCTCGCTCACCGCCGGCAGCAACAC
This sequence comes from Micromonospora sp. NBC_00421, assembly GCF_036017915.1. NCBI lineage: Bacteria > Bacillati > Actinomycetota > Actinomycetes > Micromonosporales > Micromonosporaceae > Micromonospora > Micromonospora sp. NBC_00421. The sequence continues at coordinate 1,029,309 of NZ_CP107929.1, read as the reverse complement.
GATCCGGTTGAGCCCCACCACCGCCGCGGGACTCGCCAACATCGACTACGTCGAGGTCGAGACGACCGGCACCCCGCCGCCGTCCGAGACGGGCCGACAGCTGGAGGACCTGAACCGGGGCGTGGTCAGCGTCCGCTCCGGGTCGGGCAACCTGGTGTCCTGGCGGTTGCTCGGCACCGAGGCGGCCAACACGGGCTTCAACGTCTACCGCGGCGCCACGAAGCTGACCGCGTCGCCGATCACCACCTCCACCAACTACCTCGACTCCGGGGCGCCCGCCGACGCCTCGTACACGATCCGTGCGGTGGTCGACGGGGCGGAGCAGGCGGCCTCGGAGGCGTCGCTGCGCTTCGCCGGTGGCGACCACCTGGACGTGCCGATCTCCCGGCCGGGCAGCAACTACACCGCCGGTGACGCCAGCGTCGGCGATGCCGACGGCGACGGGCAGTACGAGATCTTCCTCAAGTGGGACCCCAGCGACCAGAAGGACAACTCCCAGTCGGGCGTGACCAGCAACGTCTACCTCGACGCCTACCGGCTCGACGGCACCCGGTTGTGGCGCGTCGACCTGGGGCGCAACATCCGTGCCGGAGCCCACTACACGCAGTTCCAGGTGTACGACTACGACGGTGACGGCCGGGCGGAAGTCGCGGTCAAAACCGGCGACGGCAGCCGCTCCGGCACCGGGCAGGTCATCGGTGACGCGAATGCCCTGCACCGTAACGCCGGCGGGTACATCCTCACCGGGCCCGAGTACCTGACCATGTTCAGCGGGCTGAGCGGCGCGGTGCTGGCCACGGTGCCGTTCCAGCCGGCCCGCGGCAACGTCAGTGACTGGGGCGACGACTACGGCAACCGCGTCGACCGGTTCCTGGCCGGCACCGCGTACCTCGACGGGCGCCGACCCAGCCTGATCGTGGGCCGTGGCTACTACGCCAAGACCGCGATCGCCGCGTACGACTTCCGCAACGGACAGCTCACCCTGCGGTGGAAGTTCGATTCGAGCAGCGCGGGCAGCCAGTGGACCGGCAAGGGCACCCACTCGCTGTCCATCGCCGACGTCGACGGCAACGGCACCGACGAGATCATCTACGGCGGCATGACGATCAACGCCAACGGGACCGGCCGCTACACCACCAACTTCTACGCCCACGGCGACGCGCTGCACGTCAGCGACTTCGTGCCCAGCCGCCCCGGCAAGGAGATCTGGCAGATCCACGAGCAGAACTCCGGCGCGGCGGCGACGCTGCGCGACGCCAACACCGGCGCGATAATCATGCAGAAGAACAACAGCTGCGGTTGCGAGGGGCCGGGGCGTGGTGTGGCCGGTGACGTCTTCGCCGGCAACCCCGGCGCCGAGTTCTGGGGGAGCGGCACCGGCCTGACCAGCCTGTTCAACTCCGCTGGCGGCAGCGTCGGGCGTACCCCGGGCAGCTCCAACTTCCTCGCCTGGTGGGACGGCGACCCGGTGCGGGAACTGCTCGACGGCAACCACGTCGACAAGTACGGCACGGGCGGCGACACGCGCCTGCTCACCGCCACCGGCGCGCACTCGATCAACGGCACCAAGGCGACGCCCTCGCTCTCCGGTGACCTGTTCGGCGACTGGCGGGAAGAGGTCATCCTGCCCCGGGACGACAACGCCGCGCTGAGTATCTACGCCAGCCCGACGCAGACCGACCGGCGGCTCTACACCCTCCTGCACGACCCGCAGTACCGGGTGGCGATCGCCTGGCAGAACACCGCCTACAACCAGCCGCCACACCCGAGCTTCTTCCTGGGCGACGGCATGACCACCCCGCCCCGCCCCGACATCTACCTCCGGTAGCTGCCACTTCCGGAGTACGGCGTCCGACCTCGTCGTGCCGGGCCTGCGGGAACACCACCGACCTTCGATCAGCCAAGGAGCTCAGTCATGAGACCCCTGCCCTTCCTCGTCATCGGCACGCTCGTCGCCGGCACGGTCGCGGCGCTGAGCGGCAGTCCCGCGACGGCGGCCGTGAACCGGTACGAAGCCGAGACAGCGCCGGCGGTGTGCACCGGCACGATCGACGCGAACCACGCCGGCTTCTCCGGGACCGGGTTCTGCAACGGCGACAACGTCGTCGGCGCCTCGGTCCAGTTCACCGTGACCATGCCGGCGGCGGGACGGGCGACCCTGGGCGTACGCTTCGCAAACGGCACCACCACCGGCCGCCCGGCGGACGTCCTCGTCAACGGCACCCGGGTCTCGACCGCCGCCTTCGGCGGCACCGGTGCCTGGACCACCTGGTCGGCCAGCACGCTCACCGTGTCGCTGGGTGCCGGAAGCAACACCATCCGGCTCAGCCCGACCACGGCGGCCGGCCTGCCCAACGTCGACAATCTCGATGTCGACACCTCCGGCAGCTCCTCGGCCGGCACGGGTCGGCCGGACGACTCGAACATCCAGTACTACGGCCGGTGGAACAGGTCCGACCCGGCGTTCCCCGCGATGGGCTGGGCCGGCGGCTACCTCGAGACCCGCTTCACCGGCAGCGTCATCGGGGTGCGCCAGCGCAACGCCATCGACCTGTACTACTCCGTCGACCAGGCCGCACCGCAGTGGCGGCGCAACGTGTCCGGCAACGTCACCCTCGCCTCCGGGCTGACCGGCGGCTCGCACAGCATCCGGATCGGCTACCGCGAGCGGGCCGGCTCGTACACCGGCGACCCGGTGTTCGGTGGGCTCATCCTGGCCAGCGGGGCGCAGACCGCGCCGCTGGCCAGGCCGGCGAACCTCGTGGAGTTCATCGGTGACTCCATCACGGTGGGCCAGCCCAACGCCAACCGCCCCTTCACCGCCTACCCGTGGCTCACGGCCGAGGCCCTCGGGGCCGGTCACACCCAGGTCGCCCAGGGCGGCGCCTGCCTGGTCAACCAGGACTGTTACGGCATGGTCGACTGGTTCCGCCGCTCCTCGGCGTGGGTGAGCACCGACGACTGGAACTTCGGGACGTACCAGGCGACCGCCGTGGTCATCAACCTCGGCACCAACGACGTCGGCCACGGCGTCAGCACCGCGCAGTTCCAGCAGAACTACGTCGTCATGCTCGAACGCGTGCGCGTGGCGTACCCCAACGCGGAGATCTTCGCGATGGGCGTCTTCCGCAACCGGTACGTGCCCGAGACCCGCAGCGCCGTCGCCACCCGCACCGCGGCCGGCGACGCGAAGGTCCACTTCGTCGACACCACGGGCTGGATCGACCCGGCCACCGACACCACGGACAACGTCCACCCGACGGACGCCGGCCACGTCAAGATCACGCAACGGCTCCGGCCGATTCTCGACCAGTACATCTGAGCGACCCGAGGAGCGACATGAATCGACGAGCGGTCATCGGCGTCGTGACGATGACGACAGTCCTCATCGGGCTGGGCGCCACCATCGCCACGGCAGCGCCCAGTCGGTACGAGGCCGAGACGGCGCCGGTGGTGTGCACCGGCACGATCGACGCGAACCACGCCGGGTACTCCGGGACCGGGTTCTGCAACGGCGACAACGCCGTCGGCGCGGCGGTCCGGCTCACCGTGACCACCTCGGCGGCCGGGACGGCGACGCTGGACGTACGGTTCGCCAACGGCTCCACCACCGCGCGACCCGCCGCCGTCCTGGTGAACGGCACATCGACGCAGACGGTGCCCTTCGCGCCCACCGGGGCGTGGACGACGTGGGTCACCACGACGGTGACCGTGCCGGTGAACCCGGGCACCACCACCATCGGGTTCAGCCCGACCACGGCCGGCGGGCTGCCCAACCTCGACTACTTCGACCTGACGGGCAGCGGCCCGTCGCCGAGCCCGTCGCCGTGCGCGCCGCCGTCGTCCAGCTCTCCTCCCCCGCAGGGGCAGGTCACCGTCTGGTTGGCCGGCGACTCCACGGTGGCCGACCCCTCCGGCGGCACCGTGTGCCCGGCCGGCTGGGGCAACCAGTTCGCCCAGTACTTCACCAGCGACGTCACCGTACGCAACAGTGCCGTGGGCGGGCGGAGCATCCAGACGTGGCTCTACGACCCCAACGTGACGAGCACGAAGAACCCGGCCGGGGAGTGCGTCGTCAGCCCGGAGACGTACTCCTCGCGCTGGCAGGCCATGCTCGACCCGACGACCGGCATGAAGCGCGGCGACTACCTGCTCATCCAGTTCGGGATCAACGACGGGACCAGTGCCTGCCCCCGCCACGTCGGTTCGGCGCGGTACCAGCAGTTGCTCGGGATGATGGCAACCGCGGCCAAGGCGCGCGGCGCCCACCCCGTCTTCCTGACCCCGCCGGCCGCGCTCACCTGCTCCGGGAGCACGGCGGTCGGCAACCGCGGCTTCGTCACCGAGACGAACTCGGCCGGCAGCGCGAACGCCGTCCCCGTCATCGACCTGCACCGGCTCAGCTACACGCTCTACAACAGCCTGCGTTTCTGTCCCTTCAACGGCGACTACGGCTCGGGCCCGGTGGGTGCCTTCTTCTGCGACGACCACACCCACTTCGAGCCGTCCGGCGCCAGGCAGATCGCCGGCGTCGTCACCCGAGCACTCCGTGACCAGCAGATCCCCCTGGCCACCTACCTGAGATAGGACGGGGACGCCGGTGACCGACCGGCGATCCGACCATCGCGGCCCACCCGGGGCGGCGACGCTGTACCGGCCACCGGCGTCCCGGGCTGGCCGGTCGCACCGTCGTCGCCCTCGGGCGTGCCTGGATGGTGCGGCGGCCGAGCGGTCCCGACATGCTGCCTCCTCAGACGCAACTTCTGGTGGCAAGATAGGCGAGATCCATCAACCGAAATAGATGGCCGGATGAACAGCGGATTCCCCGCATAGATTACCCACAGTAGGCGGGTCACTTACCGGCAGGAACGGTGGGCTGCCCCACGGAGGGTATCAGCTACAGGACAGTTGATTGTGTAGTCCGATCACGGGCAAAAGTGGGCAGATCAGGGGCGCTGACCCGGGTCGGTCCAGCGGTACCGAAGCGGACCAGCTCCGCCTCCCGTCGGCGGCGGAGCCGGACGCGCGGTCGTTAGCGGAACATGTCGATGTTGCGGTGAACCCAGGTGTGGAAGCTGGTCGCGGGTCGGCCCGCGATATCCGAAACGGCGGTGCTGATCGATGCCGGGTGCAGTTCGAGGGCCTGCCAGTAGTTCAGCAGCGCTTCCGCGTAGTCGCCGGTCACGTACTGGTTGGCAGGCTGTTTCCACTGCTCGCGGGTGATCCGGTTGACGGTGATCGTCTCGCCGAGGGCGGCCGACAGGGCGTGTGCCTGTTCGGCGAGGCTGATCGCGTCCGGTCCGGTGAGGTTGAGTGTGGCGCCGCGTAGCCCGGAATCGGTGAGGGTGTGGTACGCCACCTCGGCGACGTCGCCCTCGTCGACGGCGTCGACGCGGGCGGCTGGGTAGGGCAGGTCCACGGCCCGTTTAGCGCGGATGCCGTGCATCCATTGCCGGGCGTTGCTTGAGAAGGAGCCCGGGCGGTAGCCGAACCGACCACCGACGATCAGCAGCGACCCCATCGTGAGCGTGTGACTGGCACCCAGCCATGGCGCCAGCGAGTCGGTGGCACCGAGGTCCCGCAAGATCGCCGGTGCCGCGACATTGGTGACGGTGGTGCTGAGGAGATCCAGAACGTCGGCCGCGACGATGACGGCGAGAACCGCCCACGTGCGCCTGGACATAAAGGAGGACACGGCAGAGGAACTCTCTTCTGAGAGACCAGACTGCGAGCCCAGTGGCACCTGCTGGTGCAGAACGACAAGCTGTTCGGACCGCAGTACGCGCTCATCGGCACCACGGCTCAGCTCGCGCTCGTCGAGTACGCGTGGCGGTGACTGCGCGTGCCGACAGAGTGATCGCGCGTCCATGACCTCGTCGAGACAGCGCGCGCAGGGCCGCCGCCGGCCGCATGCCTGCGGTGACCCTGTCAGCAGGCTGAGTCGTCGTCGAGCCACCTGTTGCCGCCAAGTTGAAGATCAGCGACCGATCGATCGGGTCAGCCGGGCCGGCCGGCAGCCATCGTGGCGGCCAGACCGGCGACCGTGGGATCGGAGAACAGCGTCCGGATCGGTAGGTCGATGCCGTAGTCGGCGCGGATCCGGGCCATCAACCGGGCCGCCGTCAGCGAGTGCCCGCCGAGGGCGAAGAAGTTGTCCCGTACGCCCACCGGCGCCGGCAGCAGCAACAGCTCGGCCACGATTGCGGCCAGGCGGGCCTCGACCGGGGTGCGCGCCGCGACCGACTCCTGACTCGACGACGCGCTCCAGTCGGGCTCGGGCAGGTTGCGGTAGTCGACCTTGCCGCTGCGGGTGAGCGGCAGCTCGGGCAGCACCACGTACGCGGCCGGGACCATGTAGTCGGGAAGCGTTTGCCGCAGGTGTTCGCTCAGCCCGGCGGGCGGCCGGTCGGCGCCGTTCCCGGTGACGACGTAGCCGATGAGGCGCACGTCGTCACCGCCACCCCGCACCGACACCACGGCCTCGGCAACGTCGGGATGGCTTCGTAGGGCCACCTCCACCTCGCCGCTCTCGATCCGGTACCCACGGATCTTGATCTGCCGGTCGGCCCGGCCGGCCAGCTCGATCCGGCCGGTCCGGCGCCACCGGCCGACGTCACCGGTCCGGTACAGGCGGGCACCCGGCCGCGGGGCGAACGGGTCGGGCCGGAAACGGGCCGCGGTCATCCCGGGTGCACCGTGGTAGCCGTGGGCCACCCCGGCTCCCCCGATGTAGACCTCCCCGAAGACGCCGGGCGGGACCGGCCGCTGCCGGGCGTCGAGCACGTACAGCCGGGTGCCGGCGATGATCGACCCGATCTCGATCGGGGCCGGCGATCCGGCGACGACGTCACCGCCGGAGTAGATCGTCGTCTCGGTCGGGCCGTACAGGTTCCACACGCGCGCTCCCGGGCCGGCGCCCATCACGTCGGCCAGGTCCCTGGGCAGCGGCTCCCCGGCGGTCATCCGCAGCGTCACGGCGTCCGGGATGCCGCCGGCGTCGACGAGCATCCGCCAACCGGCCGGCGTGGCCTGCATGGCAGTCGCGCCGCTGTCGATCAGCAGTTCGCGCAGCCGGGTCGGGTCCTTGACCTGGTCGGTATCGGCGACCGCGACGCGTCCGCCGGCCAGTACCGGCGCGAGCAGCTCGACCAGGGCGATGTCGAACGCGAACGTCGACACGGCGACGAACCGGTCCTGCGGGCCGAGGGCCAGCATCGGCACGACCGCGTCGAGCAGCGCCGCGATGCCGCCCTGGGTCACGGTGACCGCCTTGGGCCGGCCGGTCGACCCCGAGGTGAAGATGGTCACGGCCGGGGCCGACGGCGGCCGGTCGGGTACCGGCTCGGGCCGCTCGAGGTCCGCCGGGAGCGCGGCCAGGTCCACGACCGGTATCGGCGCCGCCGTCGGTGGGAGGGCCGGCGCGCCCGCGACGCCGCTGTCGACCACGATCGCGGCCGCCCCGGCATCGGCCAGCATCATGGCGATGCGCTGTTGCGGATAGATCGGGTCCAGCGGTATGTAGGCCGCGCCGGTCGACCAGACGCCGAGGACCGTGGGCAGGAGTCGGGCGCCGCGGGGCAGCAGGATCGCCACCCGGTCGGCCGGGCCGACACCCCGGTCGGCGAGCGCGGCGGCGATCCGCCCGGCCCGGTCGCGCACCTGCGCGCCGGTCAGCTCGTCGTCGCTGCCGGTGACGACGACCGAGTCGCCGGCACACGCCGCGGACAACCGGGCCACGGCGGTGGCCTCCGGGTCGAGGTGCGGGCCGCCGTCCGGCCAGCGGTCGGTGACCAGGGCCGACAGATCGGGGGACATGATCTCCGCGTCGGCGACGACGCCGTCCGGGTCGTCGGCGAGGCAGCGCAGGACCGCCTGGAAGCCGTCGGTCACCAGTTGGCCGGTCGCGTCGTGGAAGAGGTCGCTGTTGTAGTTGACCCGCAGCTGGGGTGCGTCCGCCGCCTCGGTGACGGTCAGCTCGATCTCGAACTTCGCGGTGCCGTTCTCCACCAGCTCGGGCCGCCAGTGAAGCCCGCCGCGGTCCGGGACGGCCCAGGACTCCTCCATCGCGAACATCACCTGGGTCAGCGTGAACCGGGCCGGGTCGCGGTCGGGGCGCAGCAGTTCCACCATCCGCTCGAACGGCAGCTCCTGGTGGGCCAGCGCCCGCGCGGTCGCGAGGTGGACGGATCGCACCAGGTCGCCGAGCGTGGCGTCCCGGTCGATCCGGACCCGGATCGGCACGGTGTTCATCAGCAGGCCGACCATCGTCTCCGTCTCCGGCCGGGTCCGGGCGGCCATCGGTACGGCGATCACCAGGTCGTCGCTGTCGGTCAGCCGGGACAACACGACCGCGTAGGCGGCCAGCAGGACGGCGAACACCGTGGTGCCCTGCCGGGCCGCGAGCTGCCGGAGCGCATCGGCCAGGCCGGTGTCCAGTGTGGTGTGGATGGACCGGCCGGCGAAGGTCTGGCGGTCCGGATACGGCTCGTCGGTCGGCAGTGACAGCGCCGACGGCGCGTCGGCCAGCTCGTCCTGCCAGAACCGGCCGGCCGACGCGTACCCGCCGTCCTCGGCGTGCCCGAGCTGCCAGACGGCGTAGTCGGCGTACTGGATCGCCGGCTCCGCGACGATCGGGGCACCGTCGCCGACGAGCGCGTCGTAGTCGGTGGACAGCTCGTCGAACAGGACCCGGAACGACCAGCCGTCGGCCACGATGTGGTGGGCCACGACCGCGAGAACATGGGCCTGCGGCGATATCCGGACCAGGGTGGCCACGGCGAGCGGCCCGGTGGCCACGTCGAAGGTGATGCCGGCCATGTCGCGGATCAGCGCCTGGGCGGCCGGTACCCGCTCGCCGTCGGGCCGATCCTCGACCGAGGTGATCAGCAGCGGCCGCGGCTCGGGCTCGTCGTCGACGATCTGCACCGGCACGCCGGCCTCGTGGCGGAACGTGGTGCGCAGGGACTCGTGCCGGGCCAGGGCCGCGTCCCACGCTCCCTGCAGCGCGTCGACGTCGAGCGGACCGTCCAGCCACACCGCCCAGGAGATGTTGTACGTGGGCAGGTCGGGGTCCATCTCGACCAGCAGCCACATCCGCCGCTGGGCGAACGACGTCGGGAGCTCGTAGATAGCCACGCCTCAGCCTTCCTGACTCTGCTCAGCGGTCTTCTGATCGACTGCGACCAGGCGCAGTTCGCTGGTGTAGCGCTGGCCGTCGGCGTCGACGAGCCAGGCCTGATCCGGTTCCGGCAGCATCTCCACGACGGTCACCGTCGCCTCGGCCCGGCCGTGGCGGCGACAGCGTCGCACCGACCGGGAGATCAGGTCGATCGACGCGAGGCTGGTCAGGTCCGCGTAGATCGGCTTGCGCTCGCCGGTGAACCGGAGGAACACGTGCCGGGGCAGTCCGTGGCCGGTCGCCCACGCCCGGGCCTGCAGGTACCGGGCGCTCTCGTCGGCCGTACCGGCGAACGGGAGGTCGGCGGCGGCGAACGTCCACCGTTCCCGACCGATCACGAGATCGTCGACGGTGACGCGGGGCGTGTGGGCGGCGGGCGGCACCGGGTCGAAGCTGTTGATGATCACGGCGATGATCAGGTCGCCGAGGACCGGGAGCAGGTCGCGCTCGAATGTGCCGTCGCGGTGCCGGACCCGCAGCCCGGTGGCCGAGTCGATCACGTCGCAGTCCCCCACGACCAGGGTCGTGGCCGGGTCGTAGCCGTTGGCGTCGTGCGACCAGACGAGCCACCGGTCGCCCGGGGACACCAACGCACCGGCCTGGCGGGTGGCGCTGCCGCCGACCTCGGCCGTCTCGGCCTGCCAGACGACCGGTCCGGCGAGGTCGTGCCGCATGGCCGCGTGGTAGCCGTCCGGGTCGTCGTGCAGCTCCAGCCACGTGCCGTAGCGGGCGGTGACCTTGCTGGGGTGGACCTCGCCGAGCACCCAGGTGAGCCGGCCGCCGGCGGCGGCGTCCGCTCCGGCGATCATCAGGTCCGGGCTGTGGAACACAGCCGTCGGCCACGGCCGCGGCGGGGCCGGGAACCGGTCGGCCGCCCGACGCCGCAGGTCGGCCGAGCGCAGCTGCACCCGCCGGGAGCCTTCGGGCAGATCGAGGATCGCCGACCAGCGTTCCTGCAGCGCCGTCACCGCGGGCTGGATGAGGGTCGACGCCCCGTGGAACAGGGCGTCGTTGACGAGCAGCCAGAAGTCGGCGAACGGCACGACGTCGGTGCCGAGCGCGGCGGCCCGCTTCCGGTAGGCCGCCTCGAAATGGGCGGTGTACGCCTCGGCGCAGTCGCCGAGGAACCACCGGGCGCTGTCGAGCACCAGCGCCAACGCCTCCCGGAGACCGTCCAGCGTGTCGGCGCCGAGCCGTACGGTGTCGGCGCGCCGGCACTCCTCGTAGGCGACCGTGCGACCGGCGTACAGCTCGCCGGCCCGTCGGGTGGGCGGGACGCCGGCCAGGCGGGTGAACGTCGCCTCCAGGCCGGCCATGGCCGCGACCACCCCCTCCGGGTCGCCGGCCGCCCCGGCCAGCTCGTCCCGGGCGGCGGTCAGCTCGTCGAGCGCCCGGGTGGCCGCCGCCCGGACGTCGCCGTCGGTGACCCGGGCCAGCAGCGTCCGCATGGTCCGCTCCGGATGGATGTCGGGCGGGGAGATCTCGACCTGCCAGGCCAGCCGGCGCTGGTCGGCCAGCCGGGCCAGCACGGCGAAGACCTCCTCGACGTCACGCAGCCCGGCGGACTCGTCAGCGAGCGCCAGGGCGGCGACCGCGCGGGCGTCACGCGCGCCGTCGACGGCCCGCAGGACCGCCGCCTCGGCCGGGGTCAGCGGCACCGGCGGTGCCAGCGGCACCCGCAGCTGGCTGCCGTCGAGGCCGACGAACGGCATCCACCGCGGTACGAGCCAGGGCCGGAGGGCCGTGGTGTGGCCGGCCAGGACCGCGGCCACCGCCCAGCCCTCCAGGTAGGTGATGCGCTCGGCCAGGAACCGCCCCGCCGGATCGTGCGTGATCCGGATGCCGGCGCCGTCGTCGATCCGCGACCAATCCACCGGGCCGAAGAAGCCGATGGTGTCGTTCTTCGCGCAGTACCGCTGCAGGTAACTCGCGATGAGCGCCTCGTGCTGCCGGGCCTTGGTGTCCCGCTTGGCCGGCTCCGGCCCACGCCGGACGACCGGATCGAGGCCGGTCGTCAGCGCGTGCCGGTTCTGCCAGGCGACCGCTTCCCGCAGCGCCGGCCGGCTGGCCGCCTCGTGCAGGACCGCGGACTGGCGTCGCACCGCCGCGGTGAACTCGGCGGAGTAGGTGGCCCTGGCCGGCTCGCCCACGGCGACGACGGCGTCCGCCGCCTCGGCCAGATCCGCGGCGCCGAGGCCGGCCAGCAGGTGGGCCGGGAAACCGGCCGCCCGCAGGCAGACCGTCCGCCACAGCGCCCAGTCGCCACCCAGGTGGACCAGGTGCGGCGCGAGTTTCCGGCCCGGCGGCGGCTTCGGGGCGCGGGCGCGGTAGGCACGGCGGTCCTGGCGGCCGATGGTGGCCGGTCGCGCCGCGACGGTCGCGGTCCGGTCACGGGCGGCGTCGATCGCGGCGGCACAGTCGACGAGCGTGGGCTTCTCGTAGAAGGTGGCCATGCGCAGCTCGACGTCGAACACCTCGCGGATCCGGAACATCAGGCGGGACGCCAGGAGCGAGTTGCCGCCGAGGGCGAAGAAGCTGTCGTCGCGGCCGATGGCGCCGCCGTACGGGCCGTGGGCGGGCAGCAGCCGCCGCCAGGTGTCGGCCAACCGCTCCTCGGTGTCACCCAGTGGCGGGGTGACCTGCCCGCGGGTCTGGACCTCCGGCGCGGGCAGCGCGCCCCGGTCGATCTTGCCGTTGGCGTTGAGCGGGAACCGGTCGAGGGCCCTGAACCCGGTGGGTACCAGGTATTCCGGCAGGCGACCGACCAGGAAGTCGCGCAGCGACGGCGGCCGTAGGAGGCCCGGGTCGACACCGTCGGCCGGTGTCACGTACGCGATCAGGTGCCGCTGCGCGCCCTGACCGGCCACCAGGACGACCGCGTCGCCCACGTCCGGATGCGTGCGCAGGACCGACGCGACCTCGCCGGGCTCGACCCGGAAACCACGGATCTTGATCTGGTCGTCGGCGCGGCCGACGAACTCGAGCGTCCCGTCGGTGCGCCAACGGGCCAGGTCCCCGGTCCGGTACAGGCGCGTGCCGCACCCGTGGGGATCGGGCACGAAGGCCCGCGCGGTGGCCGAGGCGTTGCCGACGTAGCCGCGGGCGAGACCGTCCCCACCGGTGAACAGCTCGCCGGTCACACCGATCGGCACCGGCTGACCGCTCTCGTCGAACAGGTGCACGGAGGTGCCCTGGATCGGACGGCCGATGGGCACCGTCGACGCCACCTGGTCCGGGTCGGTCAGCACGTGGCAGGTGGTGAACGTGGTGTTCTCGGTCGGGCCGTACCCGTTGACCAGCGGTCGGCCGCCGCGGGCCGACAGCACGGCGCGCACCGTGGCGGGGCTGAGCGCGTCGCCGCCGGCCAGGACGACGGGTACCCCGGCGACGGCCTCGACATCCGCCTCGGCCAGCTGGTGGAACAGGCCGGCGGTGAGCCACGCGACCGTCACGTCGGCGGTGCGCAGCAGGGCGGCGATCTCCGGCAGCCCGAGCGGGCCGGGCGGCGCGATCACCGTCGTCGCGCCGGTCAGCAGCGCGCCCCACAGTTCCCACGTGGACGCGTCGAACGCGACCGGGGCGAGGTGCAGGAGCCGCTGGCCCGGGCCGAGCGGGGCGAACGACGGGTCGTGGACGAGCCGTGCCACGCCGCGGTGCGGCACGGCGACACCCTTCGGCACGCCGGTCGAGCCCGAGGTGAAGCTGAGGTAGGCCAGGCTGTCCGGGTGGGACAGGTCCGGTGGTGCCGTCCACTCGTCGGCGGCGTCGGTGGGCTCGGCGTCGACGTACACCGTGTCCACCCCGGGCATCTCGACCCGGTCGGTGGCCCGCTTCGCCAGCAGGAGCCGGGCGCCCGCGGCGGCGATCATGGCCGCCACCCTGGGCGCCGGGCTGCCCGCGTCGATCGGCAGGTACGCGCCGCCGGCCTTCGACACGGCCAGCAGGGCCACCCCGAGGTCGGGGCCGCGCTCCATCGCCACCGCGACCGGCACGTCGGTGACCACTCCGCGGCGGCGCAGCCGCCAGGCCAGGGCGTTGCTGCGCCGGTCCAGCTCCGCGTAGGTCATGGATCCGGTGCCGCAGACCAGCGCCGTCGCGTCCGGCCGGATCGCGACCTGGGCCGCGAACAGGGCGGGGATCGTCCGACCCGGCTCGGTGTCGGCCACCGCGGGCCCGCGGCTCCACTGCTCGAGCCGCCGCGACTCGTCGTCCGGCATGAGCCGCAGCCCGTCGATCGCGGAGTCCGGTCGGGCCAGGGCACCGGCGAGCAGGTTCAGGTAGTGCTCGGCCATCCGGGACATGGTCGACGCGTCGAACAGGTCGGTCGAGTACTCCCAGATCAGGTTCAGGTCGTCGTCCTCGGGCCGGGACTCCCGGCCCACCCGCTGCGCCCCGCGCGGCACGACGATGATGTTGAGGTCGGCCTTGGCCGAGCCGTTCGCCCGCTCGGTGACCGCACCGGTGAGCCCGCCGAAGTCGAGGTCGGGCACGGCCGAGTCGTGGAAGCTGAACATGACCTGGAACAGCGGGAGCCGCGAGGAGTCGCGTTCCGGCCCGATCGCGTTGATCACCGTGTCCAGCGGGGTGTCGGACCAGGCCAGCGCGTCGAGCACGGTCTCCTGGACCTGGTCGAGCAGGTCGGTGAACGACATCCGGCCGTGCGGCCGGGTCCGCAGCACCACCGTGTTGACGATCATGCCGAGCAGCGGCTGGATCTCGGGCAGGCTCCGGTTGGCCATGCCGGTGCCGACCAGCAGGTCCTGCTGCCCGGTGTACCGGTGCAGCAGGGCGGCGAAGGCGGTGTACATGGTCGAGAAGAGCGACACCCGGTGCTGCCGGCTGAACGCGCGCAGCGCGCGGGCCAGCTCGGCCGGGACCCTGATCCGCGGCGCCGCGCCACGCAGGCTCATGACCGGCGGCCGCGGGTGGTCGGTCGGCAGCTCCAACAGGGCGGACGCGCCGGCGAGCCGGGTGGTCCAGTGGTTGACGTGGGCCTTCAGCACGTCACCGCTCATCCACTCCCGCTGCCAGATCGCGTAGTCCGCGTACTGGACGGCCAGTTCCGGCAAGGGCGACGGCTGACCGGCGGCGAACGCCGGATAGAGCGCCGACAGTTCGGACAGGAACACCGCGAGCGACCAGCCGTCGTGGATGAAGTGGTGTTCGACGTGGACGAACGTGTTCTCGCCGTCCCCGTGGCGCAGCAGCAGCCAGCGGGCCAGCGGCGCGCTCGCCAGGTCGAACGGCTGGGCCAGCTCGGCGGCGACCACGTCGTCGGCCTGCTCGCGCGGCACGTCCAACACGCGCAGCGGCGTGCCCACGCGTGCGACCGGCTGCTGCACCGCGACGCCGTCTACGCTGACGAAGGCGGTCCGCAGCATCTCGTGCCGGCGCACGATCTCGTCGAGCGCGGCGCGCAGGGCACCGGTGTCCACGTCGCCGTGCAGCGACACCGTGGCCTGGAAGTTGTAGGCGATGTTGTCCGGGGCCAGCTGCGCGAAGAACCACACCCGTTCCTGCTGGAACGACAGGGGGATGAGCCGACCGCGGCCGGCCGGGGCGATCGGCGGCGGGGTCGGTGGGACCGGGGAGTTCAGGTCCAGGCCGGTGTCCACCTCTGGTCGGCCGGTCCGCTCGTCGACCAGGTCGGCGAACGCGGCGATCGTGCGGGCGCAGGCCAGCTCGGCCAGGCTGAGCTTCGCGTCGAGCTCGACGGCGATCCGGGTCGCCAGCCGGCCGACCAGCAGCGAGGTGCCGCCGAGGGCGAAGAAGTCGTCGTCGGCGCCGACCGCCACGCCACCGAGCAGGTCGGACACGATCCTGGCCACCGCGCCCTGGGTCGGCGTGCGATGCGGCGCGGTCATCCCGGCCAGGCCGGCGGCCACCCGGTCGGGCGCGGGCAGCGCGGCCCGATCCACCTTGTCGTTGGCCGTCATCGGCAGCGCGGGCAGCACGACGACGGCGGCGGGCACCATGTAGTCGGGCAGCCGGGCCGCCACGAACGCGATCAGCTCGGCCGGTGTGGCGTCCGCGGCGACGTAGGCGTGCAGCACCGGGTCGGCGGAGCCGGTGCGCTGGGCGGCCACGTAGGACTCCCGGACGGCCGGGTGCTGCCGCAGGACGGCCGCGATCTCGCCGGGCTCGATCCGGAATCCACGGATCTTGACCTGGTCGTCGAGCCGGCCGAGGTACTCGAAGGTCCCGTCGGGCCGGCGGCGGACCAGATCGCCGGTGCGGTACATCCGCTGGCCCGGCACTGTGACGTCGGGCACGAACGACCGCGCGGTGAAGGCCGGAGCGTTCAGGTAGCCGCGGGCCACGCACGCGCCGGCCAGGCACATCTCGCCGGGCTCGCCGTCGGGCACCACGTCGAAGCCGTCGAGCACGTGACAGCGCACGCCGTCGACGGGCACGCCGATCGGTGGCGGCACCGGCCCGTCCGACGACACCACGGCGGTCGTCGCGGCCACCGTGCACTCGGCGGGGCCGTACACGTTGACCAGGGTGAACGGCAGGCCGGGCGACGCGCCGCGCTGCAGCGCGGACCCGCCGGTGTGCATCCACCGCAGCGCGCTGTGCGCCGGCCACGGCACGTCGAGTACCGCCTCGGCCAGCGGCGTGGGCAGGAAGGTCGCGGTGATCCGCTCGTCGGCCAGCCAGGCGGCCAGGTCCGGCGGCGAGGCGCGCACGGCCGCGGGCGGCACCACCAGCGTGCCGCCGGCCGCCAGCGTGGGCCAGGTGTCCCACACCGAGACGTCGAATCCGGGGGCGCACAGCAGCGTCGTGCGGTCCTGCGGGCCCAGGCCGAAGGCATCCTCGTGCCAGCGCATGAGGTTCGCGAGGCCGCCGTGGCGAACCGCGGCCGCCTTGGGCCGGCCCGTCGAGCCGGACGTGAAGATGACATAGGCCAGCGCGTCGTCGTCCGGTCGCGGGACCGGCTCGTAGCGTTCGGTGGGCGCCTGCGCCAGGTCGACGACCTCGGGATCGTCGAGCTCCACGCCGGCCGACAGCAACGGCCGGGTGGTGATCACGGCGGCGGCCCGGGCCAGGCCCAGCAGCTCTGTGGTCCGCGTGGTCGGATGGGCCGGATCGAGCGGTACGTAGGCCGCGCCGGCCAGCAGCACGGCCAGCTCGGCGACGACGATCTCGGCGGACCGGTCGACGTAGACGGCGACCACGTCACCCGGTCGCACTCCACGCCGGGTGAGCCGGACCGCCAGCCCGCAGGCGTGTCCGGCCAACTCCCGGTAGGTGAGCCGCCGGTCGCCGTCCTGCACGGCGATCGCATCCGGCGCCTGGGTGACGCGGGAATGGAACTGATCGAGGATCATCACGCACGCTTCCTCTGGTGGTGGCGGCTTGATTCGTGGCGTCGCGGTTCAGGCGCCCGACTCCATGGCACGGCGCAGACTCAGCGGACGCATGTCGGTCCAGATCTCCTCGATGTGGGCCAGGCAGTCGGCCTCGGGGCCGCGGAAGCCCTCGCCGCGCCACCCGGCCGGCAGCTCACGGTCGGCGTCCCAGATCGAGTACTGCTCCTCGTCGTTGACGACCACGAGGTAGGTGCGGTCCATCGTCAGTTCCCCTTTCGCGCGGACCGGCCGGCCACCGACAAGGCACCGGCCATGGTCACCGTTGTTCCGGACCCGGCCAGGGCCCGGCTGATGGGATCGGGCACCCGTCCGTCGGCGATCCGCACCGAGGCCACCCCGCCCGCCAGCGCCTCCCGGGCGGCGACGAGTTTGAGCGCCATGCCGCCGCCGGCGACGGGTCCGGGAGCGCCCGTCGGGGGCACCTCGTAGGTGCTCTGCACGCTGGTGTCGTCCCCGGGGTCGGCGAGTACGCCCGGTGCGCCGGTCAGCAGCACCAGCCGGTCGGCGCCGAGCGCCACCGTGAGCGCCGCCGCCACGCGGTCGGCGTTGACGTTCACCGGGTGGTCGTGCTCGTCGATGGCGGGCGGCGACACCACGGGCACCAGACCGGACCGCAGCAGGCCTTCCAGCAGCTCGGTGCGGACGGTGCCGATCTGGCCGCTGTGGTTGTCCCGCACCAGCACGGTCCGGCCGTCCACCACCGCCCGGACCGCCGGTTTGCGGCGGGCCCGCAGCATGCCGCCGTCGAGGCCGGTGAGGCCGACGGCGGGCACCCCGAGGCCGGACAGCGCGGCGACGATCGCCGGCTTGACCGCCCCGGCCAGCGCGAGCACGACGACCTCCAGCATCGCCGGATCGGTGTACCGGGCCGACACCCCGTCCGGGGCGACCAGGGTGCGCTGCGGCACGCCCAGCTTCCCGGCCAGCCGGGCGATCTCGCCGGAGCCGCCGTGCACCAGGACGACAGCCTCGCCCCGGTGGACGAGCCGGGCGACGTCGGCACAGATGCTCGTCGAGTCCACGGCCGGATTCCCGCCGCACTTGACGACCGTCAGCAGTCTGGTCACGGCTCTCCTAGGCGGGGTGCAGGCCGGGGAAGGACAGGCCGAGGGTCTCCGGCCAGCCCATGCGGATGTTCAGGCACTGGACCGCGTTGCCGGCGCCGCCCTTCATGAGGTTGTCCAGCGCCGCGATGGTGGTCAGCCGGCCGGTGTCCTCGTCGAAGGCGAACCCGACGTCGCAGAAGTTCGAACCCGACAGGATCTTCGGTTCCGGGTACCGGTACAGGCCGCGTTGCTGCGCGACCAGCCGGACGAACGGCTCGTCGCGGTACCGCTCCCGGAACGCCCGGCGTATCGCCTTCGCGTCGACGCCGGGTTTCGGGGTGACGTGACAGATCGTCTGCACGCCCCGCACCGCCTCCACCCCGGTCGCGGTCATGGTGACCCGCACGCCGACGTGCCGGGCGATCTCCGCCTCGTGCCGGTGTCCGGTCGGCGCGAACACCCGCATCGCCCCGCTGCGGAACGCGTGGAGGTTGCCGTCGCCGGCAGTGGCCCCGGATCCGCTGGACCCGGTACGCGCGTCCAGCCGGGCGTCCGGTCCGATCATGTCCCGGATCGGGTACAGCGAGAGCACGCCGGCCACCGCCATGCATCCGGGCACGCTGACCAGGTCGGCGCCGCGTAGGCGCTCCCGGTGCAGCTCCGGAATTCCCGGCACGAACTCGCCGAGCAGGTGTGGCGCGGCGTGCGGAGTCCCGTAGTAGCGCTGGAAGACCTCGGTGTCGTCCAGCCGGAAGTCGCCGGTGAGGTCGATGACCTGTTTGGTGTGTCTTATCCAGCGGTCGATCTGGGTCATCGCGGCGCCGTGCGGCGTGGCCAGGAAGACGGTCTCGTACTCGTCCACGTCGTCCGCCGAGCAGAACAGCAGTTCTGTGGCGGATCGCAGGTTCGGGTGGACCCCGTCGACCCGTTTTCCGGCGAACCGGGAGGAGACCGCAGCCGTCACCTCGACCTCGGGGTGCCCGACGAGCAGTCGCAGCAACTCCCCGCCGATGAATCCGGCCGCGCCGACGACAGCGACGCGGATCACTCGCCCCAGTCCTCTTCGATCTCGGGGGCCAGCGCGAGCACCGCCGGAGTCAGGGCGACGATCTCCAGTTCGTTGCGGCAGCCGGCACACTCGACGATCTCGTTGAGCCGTACCGCATCGCTGATCGGCACCTCGTCCGCGCATTCTGGGCAGGCCGACATGGTGGTCATGGGTGACGTCCTTTCACTGGTGGGTCCCGAGGCGAGCCGTCGCGTCGAGTGCGGTGCGGACCATGGTCACGATCCGTTCCGCGGTGATGTCGTAGTGCGTGAGGAGGTGTTCCTGGTTGCCGACCGTGTCGACGAACTGGTCCGGCATCCCCAGCCGCAGGACCTTCGTCGGCGCGGCCTCGGCCAGGGCTTCGGTCACCGCGCCGCCGAGGCCGCCGCTGCGCCAGTGCTCCTCGACCGTGACCACGAGCGCGGCCGGTCGCGCCGCCTCGATCAGCGTCCCGGTGTCGAGGGGCCGCACCGTGTGCAGGTTCAGCACGGTGGTCTCGATGCCGTGCCCGGCGAGGATGTCCGCCGCAGCGAGGCAGGCGAGCGTCGGGTAGGGGCCGCAGCACGCGAGGACGGCGTCCCCGCCCGTTCGCAGCGTCTGCGCGCGACCGATGACCGGCGCAGGGGCCGGCGGCAGCGGCGGCGACGGTTTACGGTCGAGCCGGACATAGAGCGGTCCCGGCAGGCTCAGGCTCTGCGCGACGAACGCCTCCACGGCCGCCGCGTCGGCCGGCACCACCACGGTCATCCCGGGTAGCACCCGCAGCACGGCGAGGTCCTCCAGGGCCTGGTGGGTCGGGCCGAGGTGGCCGGCGGCGAGACCGCCGTGGGTGGCCATGATGCGGACCGGCAGCCGGTTGTACGCGATGTCGATCTTGATGGCCTCCAGGGCGCGCGAGGCGGCGAACGCGGCCATCGTGTTCACGAACGGCATGCGCCCGCACGCGGCCATTCCGGCGGCGATCCCCATCAGGTTGTGCTCGGCGATGCCGAGGTTGAGGTACTGGTCCCCGGCCGCCGAGACGTGCTCCGGGCGGAACAGACCGGTGTCGGTGTCCAGGCAGATCGCCTCCGGATGCCGCTCCAGCAGGGAGAGCAGGCAGTCCCGGTACGCCTCCCGGACCGCGCGGCTCATCGGGCGGCGTCCGGGACGGCCAGCGCGGCGAGCGCCCGGGCGTGGTTGCGCGGCGACAGCGTCACGTAGTGGCTGTCGGGCCGCCCGGCGAGGAACGAGAGCCCGTGCCCCTTGACCGTGCGGGCGATCAGCACACTCGGCCGGCCCGGCTCCCACGGTGCGGTGGCGAGGTGGTCGGCCAGCGCGTTCGCGTCGTGGCCGTCCACGTCGCGGACCGCCCAGCCGAAGCTGCGCCAGCGTTCGGCCAGCGGTTCCATCGGCGCGATCCGCTCGGCCGGGCCGGTCAGCTGCAGCCCGTTGCGGTCCACGACGGCGACCAGCCGGTCCAGCCGCAGCGACGCGGCCGCGATGGCCGCCTCCCACACCGAACCCTCCTGGAGTTCGCCGTCGCCGAGCAGCACGAAGCTGCGTGAGTCACGGCCGGCGTACCGGTTGGCCAGCGCGAACCCGCAGGCCAGCGCGAGACCGTGGCCGAGCGACCCGGTCGGCAGCTCGACCCCGGGCACCGCCCGCACCGGATGACCCATCAACCGGCTACCTGGCCGTCCGTATCCGGCGAGCTCCCCGACCGGAAAGTAACCCCGTTCGGCGAGCGTCGCGTAGAGGGCCAGCGCGGCGTGGCCCTTGCTGAGCAGGAAGCGGTCGCGGTCCGGGTGGTTCGGCCGCCGCGGGTCCACGTTGAGCACCGAGAAGTACAGCGCGCTGAGCACCTCGACGCAGGAGAAGGCGCCGCCGAGGTGGCCGCCTTCCGGCCCCGCGCACATGTCGACGACGTGGGTGCGGATGCGGGCGGCGACCGCCTCCAGCGTGTCCTGGGCCGTGGTCATGACGCCGCCGCCGCGAGCGTCGCCACCGCGTCCCGGTTCGCCCAGACCTTCTCGAACGCGTCCGCGTAGTGGCCGAGCAGCTCGCCCGATCCCGGATTGAGGTGACGCTTCTGCAGGGCGAGGGAGTCGGCGATGATGGCCCGGGCCACCGGGTAGTCCGCGCCCGGGGCCGATCCGCCGGTCACGGTCCACGGATAGCCGGCGCCGAACCCGACGCGGTCGACGAACACCTTCTGGTCGGGCAGCGGCATCAGCTGGTACTGCGACATCGGCACACCTTCGGCGCGCAGCAGCCGCCGCAGCGCCGAGCGCAGCGCCACCGGCCGTACGTCGTCGGAGAGACCGAACCCGGCCCGCTCGAACCGGAACCGCAGGATGTGCCAGACATGTGTGGTGTCCGGGAGCGCGGTCGGTACGCGCAGGCCGGGCAGCGCCGTGAGCCGCGCGAGGAATTCGGCGACGTTGCGTTGCCGCTGGCGTTCGTACCCGTCGAACCGGGCGAGCTGCGCGGTGGTGAACGCGGCCTGGATCGCGTTCATCTTGTGGTTCCAGCCCAGGCCGTGGGACACGTAGTCGCGGTCGCGGCCACTCTCGATCACCTCGCCGAACTGCCGGGCCCGGCGGACCGCCTCGGCCAGCTCGGCACGGCCGGTCACCAGCAGGCCGCCCTCGCCGCAGGTCGGGATGTTCTTCGTGACCTGCAGGCTGAACGCTCCCGCGTCACCGATCCCGCCGACCGGCCGACCCCGGTAGGTCGCACCGGGGGCCTGGGCCGCGTCCTCGATCACCGCGAGGCCGTGCCGGCGTGCGATGTCGAGGAGCCGGTCCATGTCGGCCGGCGCGCCGTGCAGGTGCACCGGGATGATCGCCGCGGTCCTCGGCGTGATCCGACGCTCGACATCGTCCGGGTCGAGGTTGAACGTGACCGGGTCGACGTCGGCGAACACGGGAACGGCCATCTGGTGTACCGGGGCGAGCCCGGTGGCGATGAAGCTGAGCGCGGGCACGATCACCTCGTCGCCCGGTCCGATCCCCAGCGCGGCCAGCGCCAGGGACAGCGCCGCCGTACCGGTGGACACCGCGACGCAGTGGTCGAAGCCGAACCGCTGCGCCCAGTTCGCCTCGAGGGTGGCGACCGGGTTGACGCCTTCGGTGTTGGACACCAGCCGGCCGCCGTCGAGCGCGTCGAGGACGGCCTTGCGGTCCTCGTCCTCGATCAGCGGCCAGTCCACGCCGCGCCGGTCCTTCGGTACGGCGGCCGTGCCGCCGAACGCTGCCAGCTTGCTCATCGCTGCCTCTCCGGGTGGTCAGATCGCCGCGGTGACGGCGTCGACGGCGTACGCGTACTTGCCACGCAGGACGGTGGCGTGGTGAGCGATGTCGGCGGAGACCGCCCGGGCATCGGCGATCCCGTGCGCGCCGGTGATGCGCAGCCCGGTCCAGGCGTGGGCGACCGCCTCGACGGCCCGTCCGGCCCCGGCGAGGGCCGGGTCGCCCCACTCCCGGCCGCAGCGGCGCAGCAGTTCCCCGTGCAGCGACGCCTGCGCCTGCATGCCCCAACCGAACGGGTACAGCTCGCGCAGCGCGGCGGCGTCCCCCGCCCGGCACCGGTCGACGAGTTCTCCGGCGAACGCGTCGAACCCGGCGAGACCGTTACGGGCCGCGGTGGCGGTGGTGAAGTCGTCGACGTCGACGCGCAGGTACCCGTGGAGCAGCTCGGGGGTCAGCGGCGCGGGTGGGGCGTCGAGCCGGACGTCGAGACAGCGCCTGCCGATCCGCGAGTCGCTGAAGAACGCGTCCTGCACGTCGGCCGGGTTGGCCGAACCCCAGCTGTTCAGGAACTCCCCGAGCGGGACCGGCCCGCGGTAGGCCGGCGGCATCGCGTCCGAGACGTACACGAGCCCGCGGTCCTCGTCCAAGCCATAGATCACCACGAGGTGAGCGGCGTGCACGTCGCCGTAGGCGGGCCGGAACGGCAGGTAGAAGTTGTCCACCGCGGCGATGACCGGCTGGTCGCGGGCCAGCGACTCGCGCACCTCCCGCCAGACGTCGTCCTCGTCGGCCGGCTGCCACCAGCGGGCCCGCAGCTCGTGGTGCGGGGCCAGGGCCGCGCCCAGGTCGCCGTCCGGGCAGGGGTAGTAGAACTCGTCGAACCGGACGTCGCCCGGCAGGTGCAGGAACCGCCAACCCGCCCCGAGCACGGCCAACGGGTCGGCACCCCACCGGGCCACCAGCGTGCCGAACGTGGCCTGCAGGCAGCTGATCAGGTCGCGGCACCACAGCTCAGGCTCGGCGATCAGGTAGGTCCGGGCCGTCACGTCACTGGTCATGATCGCCCTCCGCGTGTTGGACGGTGACCGCGAAGAGGTGCATCGCGGCGTTACGCGGCAGGCGGATGCCGACGAGGTCGGCACGCCGGGTGACCGGCACCCGTTGGGCCCACATGACGGCCGGCACGCCCTGCTGCACGTGGTGCGGGTAGTGCATGACCGGGCTCTGGAACGCCAGGAGCTCGCCGAACCAGGCCGGTGCCGCCCAGAAGTCGGAGACCCGCAGCCACTCGGCGTCGACCGGGCCGGCAGTGAAGTTCAGCTCCACGGTGTCCTCGCAGCGCCGCTCGGCCGCCGCCAGAACGTGCACCCAGTCGTAACGGCCCTGCGCCACGGCGATGAACTGTCCTTCGCAGCGGACGTTGTCAGGGCCGGCACACACCGGCGGGAAGTGGAAGGGCACGCCCGCCACGTGGACGAGGCTTTCGCCGGCCGGCAGGTGCTCGGCGGCGAACGAGTTGCCCCACACGTTGAAGTGGCCGGCCTTGGTCGCCGTCGCCGACGAGATGGCGACGTTGTTGCGGTGCTCGGATATGTCGACCGGATCGCACCGGCGGGAAACGGCACTGGAGACGAGCATGTCTCTCCCTCACTGGAACACCCTTCGGTGACACCAATCTAGGCGGCCGAATCCCTCATTTCGTCTCCATAATGATTACCGCGAATGTCCCGATTGACCTTTCGATGCACTCTCCGGGTAATCAAGCTGACTATCGGACCCTTTTCGTCGTGGTCAAGGGCGGCCGATCGGGCAGGTAGGGGGTCGCGTGTCGATCCTCCCGCTGTCCACGCGTAACCGGACCCGCCTGACCGAGCTGATCCGCGACCGGTGGCGCCGGCGCGCGGGCCGCACCCGCAGCAACAGGCGCATGGCCCCTGACCCGCCTGCGCAACGGCGGCAGCCTCCCCCACCTCGGGGGTGGCGAGGTGTCGGTGGCCACTGCGTCGCGGTACCGACGCGAGGCTGTGGACCTCCTCGCGGTTCTGCTGGCCTGGCCCCGCCCCGGCCGCGTCCGCTCCGATGCCGCGTGCGCCGCCCCGGGCGGCGCGTCACCGTTGCCGGCCTCGTCAGGCGACACCACCCGCTACCGGCTCCACCGCGGTGGCGACCGACGCCTCCACCGAGCACTCCACACCGTCGCGCCGGGCCGCGTGGGGCACGACCCTCACACCCGCGACCACGTCACCGGCCGCACCGCCGGCGGTCAGGGCCGGAGCGCCGCCACGCGCAACCGCTCGTAGTACGGCAGGTGGTAATCGCGGTAGTCCCGCAGCACCGGATTCCCGTCGACCACCCCGGCACCGGCGCCGCCCTTCCGCCCGAAACCCGTGGTCCGACTGGTCGACTGGTGCCACCGGCCGGTCGCCTGCCACTCCGGCCGCATGCCCGGCCGCCAGCTCAACGCCTCCGGCACGAACGGGATGCCGACCGCCGCGCAGTACGCCCGCACGGTGTCCTCCGGCCGGTCCAGCAGGTCGTCCGAGTCGATCACGGTCGGCGTCGTACCGGTGGCCGACCGCACCGCCTCGAAGACCTCACACAGCCAGGCGAAGCCGATCTCGTCGCGCCCGAGCTTCGGGTTCAGGGCGAAGTGCGAGGCGATGGCCTCGGTCGGGTGGCGAATGATGAACGTGTGGGTGGCGGCCTTCAGGAAGGCCACATCGGCGAGCAGCGCCGGGTAGCGAAAGTCCATGGTGTCCTTGAAGAACACCGGCCGCTCGGCGGCGACCGCGCGCAGGGCGTCGAGCACCTCCTGTTCGGTGCGCGCGACCCGGTCACCCACCTTCGCCTCACCGAAGTCGACCACCTGGGAGAACGGTTCGTGCACCACGAGATGGTCGTTCCGCTCCGCCATCATCCGGGCGAAGGCGGTGGAGCGACTGCGCGGGGCGCTCCACAGCGCGAGCACCGACATCCGTTCCGGGGTGCTTTCCATGTGATTCCTTCCGTTATGACGCATTGAACGTGGTCCATTGTCGTACAGGCCGGGCGCGGATCAGGTAAGCGAAACCCGCACCCCGCGGGCACGAATGTCAATGTAACGCGTCGTCCCGGATGAACCTCGCGCGGACGCGTTCGAGATCGAGTCGCCCGTAGCGTCACGGAGCAGCCGAATTGTGCCGTCCCATTACGGAGGTCATGGTGCCATCGATACCAGAGCATCCCGACGACGGCCGGATCGCCGTGTTGGCCAGCCGGGTCGGCGCGGACGAGAAGCGACTGTTCGAGGCGCTCGATCGGCGTGGTGTCGCCTTCGACCAGGTCGACACACGGCGGCGTTGGTTCGCGGCCGGGCAGCGCGACCTGCCCTGGCAACTCGTGCTGAACCGGGAGATCGGCCAGGTTCGGGCCGAGTACGCGGCCCGCTGCCTCACCTCGGCCGACATCGACGTGGTCAACAGCGCCGACGCGACCGCGCTCTGCGGGGACAAGTGGCGTACCACCATGGCGTTGCAGGCGGCCGGGCTGCCGGTGCCCCGCACCGCGCTCGGCCTCACCCCCGAGGCCGCACTCGACGCGCTGGACGCCATCGGCTATCCAGCGCTGATCAAACCGCTGGTCGGGTCGTGGGGCCGGCTCGTGGTCCGGCTACCCGACCGCGCCGCCGCCGAAGGCGTACTGGAGTACGTCGCCGCGCTGCCCGGCCCCCAGTCGCACCTCGGGTACGTACAGGAACTGGTCGACAAACCCGGCCGGGACATCCGGGCGATCATGGTCGGCGGTGAACTGCTGGGCGCCGTCTACCGGGTCGGCGAGATGTGGCGGACCAATGTTGCGCTCGGCGGACGGACCCGGCCGTGCGAACCCACACCCGAGATCACCAAGCTGTCGACCGACGCCGCCGCCGCGGTCGGCGCCGACATCGCCGGCGTCGACCTGATCGAGGACAGCGACGGCCGGCTGCTGGTCTTGGAGGTCAACCACCGGGTCGAGTTCTCCGGCTTCCAGTCCGCACTCGGCGACCGCGTCGACGTCGCGGACCGCATCGTGGAACATCTACTGGAGCGAGGATCTCGATGAACTTCGCATTCACCTCGTCCGGCGCGGTCACCGAGACGTACGCCGTGGGCCTGCTGCGCGGGATGCTGGAGGTCCCCTCCCCCTCCTACCAGGAACGCGCGCTTGCCGACTTCCTGGCCGACGCCATGGCGGTCCTGGGCTTCCGGTCCCACATCGACGCGGTCGGCAACGTCATCGGCGTGATCGAACGCGGCGAGGGACCGACACTGATGCTGCTGGGACACCTCGACACCATCCCCGGCGAGATCCCGGTCCACTCCGAGGGCGGCAAGCTCTACGGCCGGGGCGCGGTCGACGCGAAGGGGCCCCTCGCGGCGATGATCTGCGCCGCGGCCAGCGCGGTCGACTTCCCCGGCCGGCTCGTCGTGGTCGGCGCCGTGGAGGAGGAGACCCCGTGCTCACGCGGGGCGATGGCGATCCGGGTCACCCACGAACAGCCGGACGCACTGATCGTCGGCGAACCGAGCGGCTGGTCGAGCGTGGTGCTCGGATACAAGGGCAAACTCGACCTGCGCTACACGGTCAGGCTTCCGTCCACACACCCGAGCAACCCGGCACCGAAGGCCTCCGACCTGGCTGTCGCCTGCTGGACCGCGCTGGTCGACCTGCTCGGGCCGGACGCCAGCCTCGGCGTGTTCGATCGGCCGGGCGCGACGCTCTGCCAGCTCAACGCGGACCTGACCACGGCGACCGTCGACGTCAGCATCCGCACCCCACCGGGCCACGACGCCGAAGCGTTGGTCCGCGACCTGCGTGACCGCCTGCCGGCCGGTGACATCGAGGTGCTGAACTCGGTCGCGGCCTGCCGTGCGAGCCGGTCCACGCCGGTGGCGCGCGCGCTGGTGTCCAGTATCCGGCGGCTGCACGGCCAGCCGCGGTTCCTGGTGAAGACCGCCACCTCGGACATGAACACCCTCGCCGAGGTCTGGGACGTCCCGATGGCCACCTACGGCCCCGGCGACAGCCGGCTCGACCACGCCGACACCGAGCACATCGTGTTGTCGGACTACCTGCGTGGCATCGACGTGCTGTCCATTGCCATCTCGGAACTGGCGCACCTGCCCGTCCGGTCGGACGGCGATCAGCACACCGGTTCCCGAGAAGACTCTCCGACGATCGATGCGACCAACTTGAACGGGAGCTTCGCGTGACTTCAGACGTGAGATCAGCGCCGGACAGTGTCGCCGGCGACAAGAAGCAGTCGCTCGCCACGATGTTGGCCAACGCGCGGGCGAGGGTCACCGGCGGGCCGCAGCCCCGACAGGATCGCGACAACGTGCCGCTGTCCTACTCGCAGAACACGTTGTGGTTCGTCGACCAGCTGCAACCCGGCGAAACGACCTACAACGTCGCGTTCGCGTTCCGGCTCGACGGCGAACTGAACGCCGACGCCCTCTCCGCGGCGCTCGCCGGCATCGTCGTGCGCCACGAGGCGCTGCGGACGTACGTCCTCGTCGAGAACGACCAGTACTTCCAGGGAATCGTCGAGAATCCCGAGGTCGCCGTCGAGCGGTCGTACGCGGACTCCGAGACCGAAGCGAACCGGATCCTCGTCGAACGCGCCGAGACCCGCTTCACGTTGACGACGTTTCCACTGTGGAAGTTCGATCTGATCACCGTGCGTGATGACCTTCACTTCCTCAGCGTGGTCTTCCACCACATCATCTTCGACGGTGTGTCGTCGGCGGTCTTCTTCGACGAACTCGTGCGGGAGTACAACGCCCGTCGGGTCGGTGTCGCGCCGGAGATCGAACCACCGGCCGTCCAGTTCGCCGACTTCAGCGCGTGGCAGCGCAAGCGCCTGCAGGCCGGGGCCTGGCAGGCCAGCGTCGACTACTGGACGGAGACCCTGCGCGACGTCGAGGTCATGGACATTCCCGGCGACCGTCCGCTGCCACCCGACGCGACCTACGCCGGCAGCTCGGAGACGAGCAGCTGGAAGGGGGTCGCGGCCGACGTCAAGCGCCTCGCCCTGGCCCTGTCCACCACGCCGGCGACGGTGTACGCGACGGCGATGGCCTGCGTGTACCACCGGTACTCAGGATCCGAGGACGTCATCTTCGGGATGCCCAACGCGAACCGCGGCGAGATCGAGACCGAACGGACCATCGGCTTCTTCATCAACATGATGCCGCTGCGTTGCCCGGTCGCACCGGACGAGACGTTCCAGGAGTGCCTGGCGCGGGTCCAGCAGCGGTTGCGCGGCGCCCAGGCGCACGGCTACCTTCCGCTCGAGGAGATCGTCGCGCACACGAACGTCCAGCGGGACTCCTCCCGGTCGACGCTGCTGCAGTACACGCTGACGATCAACGAGTGGACCGACCAGCTCCAGCTCCTCGACGGCGTCTCGCTGACCGGCATCCTGCCCGAGACGACGCGCGCGAAGTTCTTCCAGCAGTGGACGCTCAACCAGGCCGACGAGGACCTGGACGTCAACACCGTCTACAACACCGACATCTTCGACCTGGCGACGATCCAGGCCATGCAGCGGGCGTTCGTCGGGTTCCTCCGCCGGGCGCTGGCCGCGCCGGACGTCAGCATGCAGCGGCTCTGGGACTCCGACGAGGAGGCCCGGGCGCTACAGGGCCACCTCGGCGTCGGCACCCGGACGCCGGCGCCCACCGGCAGCGTGTTCGCGCACTTCCGCGACGTCGTCGACGAGCACGAGCACCGCGTGGCGGTCAGCACCCCCACCGCGCAGCTGACCTACGGACAGCTGCTGCGCCGGGTCGACCAACTGCGCGCCCACCTGAGCGCGGCCGGGGTCGGCGCCGGCAGCCGGGTGGGCGTCGCGCTCGAACCGTCGCCCGACTTCCCGGCGGCCGTGCTGGCCCTCATGTCACTGGGCGCGGTCTACGTCCCGATCGACGCGATGAACCCACGCGGCCGGATCGAGGCGATCATCAACGACGCCGACCTGTTGCAGGTGATCTGCGACGCGACCACGGCCGGGATCTCACCGGCACTGGAACGGCGGTTGCCGGCCGACGCCGAGCCCCCCGCCGGGCGACCGGAGGTGGCCCGCGGCGAGGACGCGACCGCCTACCTGATGTACACCTCGGGCAGCACGGGAACGCCCAAGGGCGTGCTCATCAGCCACGACAACATCCTCGGCTTCATCCGCAACGTGCGGACGCTGTTCGAGCTCTCCCCCGACGACCGGGTCCTCGGTTACGCGTCCTGCGGGTTCGACGTCTCGATCTTCGAGATGTTCGGTGCGTTGCTCAGCGGCGCGTCGCTCCACCTCGTACCGTCCGGTCAGCGGCTGAGCATGCCGGATGTCCAGCAGTTCCTGCAGGAGCGCCGGATCACCGTGACCGACCTGCCCCCGTCGGTGATGAAGCTGCTCGATCCGGCACCGCTGCAGGACCTGCGCATCGTGTTCGTCGGCGGCGAGGCGTTCTCCCACGAGCTCGTCCGGGCGTGGGGCAAGGGCCGCCGGATCTTCAACGGATACGGCGTGACCGAGTGCACCGTCACCAGCATCGTCAAGGAGTTGCGGGAGCCGCTGTCGCCGGGTGCCCTGCCCATGGGCGGGCCGATGGACAACCACACGGCGTACGTGCTGGACGACCACCACCGGCCGGTGCCCCAGGGGGTCATCGGACAGCTTGCGCTCGGCGGAGTCGGACTGACGTCGGGCTACTGGCGCCGGGACGAGGACAACCGGAAGAAGTTCATCCCGGACCCGATCGGTCCCGATCCGACGGCCCGGGTCTACCTGTCCGGCGATCTGGCTCGGCTCAACGGCAGCGGCGAACTCGTGTACGTCGGGCGGCTCGACCGACAGGTCAAGATCAATGGTGTACGGATCGAGATCGGCGAGATCGAGAGCGTGCTCCGCGCCGCCGACGGGATCAAGAACGTGTACGTACAGGTCCGGCCGGACGGGGATCAGAAGCGGGTCGTGGCGTACTGCGCGACCGGGGCGGGCGGCACCGTCTCCGAGGCGGTGCTGCGGGAACACTGCCGCAAGCGCCTCGTGTCCACGATGCGGCCCAGCAGCTTCGTGATCATGGACGAGCTGCCGATCAACGCGAGCGGGAAGATCGACGAGCGGGCGCTGCCCGCCGTCAGCGTCGACGCCGCCGCCGAGTCCACGCCCGTGGAGCAGCTCAACGACATCGAACGCACGATGCTCACCGAGGCGTTCGGGCCGATCCTGGGCCGCGTCGACTTCTCCAAGACGGCCAGCTTCTTCGACCTGGGCGGGACGAGCCTCCAGGCCGTCCAGCTGATGTCGAAGATCAAGAAACTGTTCTCCACGACGATCTCCCTGGTCGTGTTCTTCAACGACTCGAGCGTGCAGAGCATGGCTCTGGAGGTCGAGCGGGCCCGGCTGGCCAGCCTGTCGCCCGCGGAGCTCGAGCAGGCCATCGAGCAGATGAGCGAAGAAGACGTGGCCCGACTCCTGGCAAGCGAGTAGGCCGGCATGAATCACAGCAAGCGCCTCAGCACCTACCTCGGTACGAGGTCGACGGCGACCGGCGTACCCGGCCTCGTCGAGATGAGTCAACTCGAACACGCCGAGCGGGTCCTCCTGTTCGCACATCCGGTCGGCGGCAGCCTCCTCGCGCTCCAGCCGCTGGTGCGGAGACTGCGCGACTACCGGTGCGTCGGACTGGAGGCGTCGCTGGAGGTCCTCGTCGACGGGGAGCCGGCCCCGTCGATACAGGAACTCGCGCGGCGGTACGTCGCGGGCTTCGGCGACCGGTGTCCCGACGTCGACGTGGTGTGCGGCTGGTCCTTCGGCGGCGCTCTCGCCTGGGAGATCGCCTGCCTGCTGGCACGACAGGGCATCCGCCCGAAGGTGGTCCTGCTCGACTCGACGTGGCGGTTCAGAGAATACGAGGAGCCCACGCCGAGCAGGCGGCTGCGGGAGTTCGTCGGCGACGCGCTGAGGTCGGGCGGTCAGGCCGGCGAGTGGCGGTCCGACTCGCCGACGGCGGCCGCCGAGGCCCTGGGCATGGACATGGAGACGTTCTCGGAGCGCTTCGAGATCTTCGCGCACAACTCCCGTCTCATCGGCACCTGGTGGCCCACACCCGGCGATCTCGACATCGTCTCGATCCGCGCCACGGAGTCCTCCAAGTCGGACTGGCGGGAGACGACCTCGGGCGACGTCGACTTCCAGGACCTGGCCGGTGGACACTACGACCTGCTCAACGATCCCGAGAACCTGGCCGCCATCGAAAAGACCATCCGATACGGTCTTGCGACTACGGGCACCGTCGCGGACACGGGCACGGACCACGGGAACGTCGCGCCCGATCTGTTCGCGTCGCTGACCGAGCTGATCGACACGCCCCGGTGGCGCGACCTCGTGATCCGGTCCCGGCGGATGGACGGGCGAGCCATCGCCGAGGCGTACCGGGAACTCGGCCGGCGTGGTCTGCTCACCCCGGACTGGCCGCGCGAGCTGGGCGGCTCGGGCACGTCGACGCGGGTGGCCGTCGAGCTGTTCGAGCGGTTCATCGCGACCGGTCTGCCCGACCTCGTGTACGCGCTCACCGTGCAGATCGTCGGCTACTTCGTGCTGAAATCCGGCTCCGACCGGCTGAAACGCGAGCTGCTCCCGCGGATCAGCCGGGGCGAGGAGTTCGCCACCGTGCTCTACAGCGAGCCGGGCGCGGGCAGCGACCTCGCCGCGCTCCGGACGCGGGCCGAGCGCCGCGGCGACCGGTACGTCATCAACGGCGTCAAGGTGTACAGCATCTACAGCGACATCTCGGGTTCCGCGTTGGTGGCCGCGCGCACCGGGGCGGACGGCAACAAGTACGACGGCATCACCCTCTTCGTCGTCGACCTGGCCGCACCCGGCGTGACCGTCGAGCTCGTCGACACGATCCAGCCCGAGCGCATGTGCCGGGTGACGTTCCGCGACGTCGAGGTCGACAGCTGGCGGCGGATCGGTGCGGACGGCCGCGGGTGGGGGCTGCTCGACGGTGCCCTGGCCATCGAACGCACCGGCATCGACCACGTCGTCCGGGCGGCCCGGTGGCTGACCGCGCTCCGTGCGGCGACCGGCCGACCCGACGACCTCCAACTGCTCGAGGGACAGGTCGAGTGCGCCACCACGGTGGCGCGCGCGGCGACCGAGGTGTTCCTGCGCCCCGATGTCGCGGCGACCGACACCGCCGTGGCCAAGCTGTACACGAGCGAGACCTGCCAGCAGGTCGGGCACGAGGTACTCCGTCGTTGGCGGACGCTCGCAGACCGGACCGACCTAGACGACCTCGTCCGCGAGGAGCTGTACTCCGGACTCACCGAGTCGCCCGGGCTCACCCTCTCGGCCGGCTCGTCGGAGATCATGCTGTCCACCATCAAGGTGGACCTCGGCGAGGAGTACTCCCGCCGCTGTCGCGAGATCCCCCGACGCTTCGGGCCGGAGTTGGTCGACACCCTGGTGGAGGTCCTCGAACCGGTCGGCGCCGGCATCCGGGCGCAGCCCTTGTTCGCCTACTCGCCGACCCGCCGCACGGCGCTGGCGGACACCCTGGCCGAGCTGGGATTCGACCGGATGGAACGCCCCGAGGACGAGGGCGGTCTCGGGCTCGGCCTCACCGCCGGGTGCGCGATCAGCCTGAGCCTCGGGTACCTCGGTTACGAGAACGCCTACCGGCCCGGTCCGACCGGTTCCCGCCAGGACCGGGTACGCCACGCGGCGTACGTGCTGGGCCTCGGCGTCGGGCTGTTCCGCACGGCCTGGGAGCACGCGTCCGGCCGCGAGCAGTTCGGCCGGCGCCTCGTCGACCTCGACGCGTTGATGTTCCCGCTCGTGCGGTCGTACGCCGAGATGCACGCGGTGGGCACGCGCCTGTACGAGATCGCGAACACGGCGGCGCAACTGGACGAGAGCGCGCTCCGGCGGTTCGAGCTGGTCCAGCAGGACGCGATGGTCCGCCTCCTACGCGCCGCGATGCAGGTCATGGGCGCCCGAGGCATCACGGAGTGGTCGGTCGCGTCGTGCTTCTACATGCGCTGCGCGGAGAACATCGGGCTGCTCGACCCCCTGTCAGGCAAGGAGAGGTGCTGATGCGAGTCGATCTCGACACTCCCGGAGCGGCGGAACTCTACGACGAGTCGCGGTATTCGGACCAGGGCATGCACGCGGCGTGGCGGGAGATGCGCGCGCGCGGCGGACTCCACCGCCAGGTCACCCCCGACGGGCAGGAGTTCTTCGCGGCTGTGCGGCACGCCGACGTCCGGGAGGTGCTGAGCAACCACACGGCGTTCTCCTCGGCGTACAGCACGATGCTCAGCGTGCGCGGCGACGGGGACGTCGCGGCCGGGGCGGCGATCCACCTCACCGACCCCCCGGTCCACTCCGAACTCAAGCGCATCTTCACCCCGCTGATGACGGTGCCGGCGACGCAGCGGCTCGCGCAGGGGATCGACGAGCGCATGCGAGAGTTGTTCGACACCATCCGGGGCCGTGAATCGTTCGACTTCTGTGCGGACATGGTCACCCTGCCGATGACGGTCACCGGCGCGCTGATGGGCATTCCCACGAGTGAGTGGCCGGTCACCGGCCGGGCGACCGTACGCGCGATGGGCGGAACGGACGCCGGCGAATCGGCGTACCAACGTCGTCTCAACCTCTTCGAGGCCCACACGACGATCATGACCGTGCTCGGGGACGTCCTGGAAGACGCTCCGGCGGGTGACTCGGTGATCGGCCGGTGTCCGCGGACCGCCGGCGTGGTGGAGGACCCGGGCCGGGACGTCGCCCTGCTCAACGCTTACGCGTTCCTGATGGGGGCGAACCCGACCATACCCCAGACGATCAATCAGATGCTGATCCTGCTGGCCGGCGACGACGACCTGTGGTCCTGGTTCACCTGCCAGGAACGCACGGAACAGAAGTTCGTCGACGAGGCACTGCGGTGGGCCAGCCCGATCAACCACGTGCTGCGGCGTACCACCGGCGACGTGACGCTCGCCGGAACCGAGGTCCCGGCGGAGTCGTTGGTCACCGCGTGGCTCGGCTCGGCGAACCGCGACGAAGAGGTGTTCCCGGAGCCGTTCCGGTTCGTCCCCGACCGGTCCCCGAACCAGCACACCGCGTTCGGCTTCGGTGTTCACCGGTGCATCGGCCAGCATGTGGCCATCGCCGGCATGAAAACATTCTTCGATCTCTGGCGCGAGAGCGTGCGATCCGTTTCCCTTGCTGGTGAGCCCAGGCATCTCGTGTCGAACTTCCTGAACGGCGTCGTGAGCCTGCCGCTCTCGGTCAGCTGGAGATAGGCGGCACCAACGCCGCGGAGAGAAGGACGCGTGAGTGACCTCGTGGCAACCGTGGTCGGCCCGGGCGACCGGTCCAGGGTGGACCGGTTCTTCGGCCCGAAGGGGCTCGTCGAACACTGCTTCTGCCAGTACTTCCGACTGGAGCGCAAGGACTACTCCGCATGCCGTTCCGCGGCGCGGCGGGACCGCCTCGCCGAGCTGATCACCGCCGGCGAGCGGGTCGGAGTCCTCGGTTCGATCGACGAGGTACCGGTGGGCTGGATCGGGGTCGGTCCCCGGCTGGGCTTCGCGCGACTGCGCACCTCCCGCGCGGCCAAGCTGCTCCCGGGGGACGACCCGGAGCGCATCTGGTCCATCGTCTGCGTCTACCTGGCGCGTGAGCAGCGGCACCGGGGACTGCTCCAGATACTGATCAACCGGGCCGTGGAGTGGGCCCGGGACGAGAAGGCCGACCTGATCGAGGCCTATCCCGAGGATGACCGGGACCCGGCGACCCGGATCGACCCGCGCAGCTTCCGTGGCCGGGTCACCACGTTCGAGGCCTGCGGATTCACCGTCGTCGAGCCCAGGCTGAAACACCGGGCGCTGATTCGTAAAGACCTTCGATAACCTGTTGAGGAGTGCACATGGGCCTGGGGCGTAATTTCAACCGCCTGTGGTTGTCGCAAGGCTTGTCGAACACGGCTGACGGCCTGGTGTCGGCGGCCATGCCGCTGCTCGCGGTGGCGATCACCCGGGACCCGCTGCTGATCAGCGGGATGACCGTGGCGAACTTCCTGCCGTGGCTGCTGTTCACCCTGCCGTCCGGTGAGCTCGCCGACCGCATCGATCGACGCCTCATCATGGTCGTCGGCAACGTGTTCCGGGCGGTCGCGTTCGGTCTGCTCGTCCTGGCGCTGCTCGCCCACCTGCACAGCATCGTCATCCTCTACCTGGCGGTGTTCCTCTCCGGCGCGGCCGAGACGATGGTCGACAACGCGGCGTTGACGGTTCCGCCGCGCCTGGTCGAACGCAAGGACCTCGAGCGGGCGAACGGGCGCCTGTTCGCCGTCCAGTCGGCCATCAACACGTTCGTCGGTCCGCCGGTGGGCGCCCTGCTGTTCGCGGTGTCGGCATGGTTGGTGTTCACCACCGGCGCCGGGCTGTTCGCGATCGCCGCGCTGGCCCTGATCACGCTGCCCCGGCTGCTGCCGACGGCGAGCAACGTCAGCAGCTCCCGGCCCACCCCCGGCTCCATCGTGCGCAGCATCCGGGCCGGCTGGTCCTACTTCTGGAACCACAAGCTGCTGCGTCGGGTGGCATTCATCTCCGCCTCGATCAACGGTTTCGGAGCGGCCACCGGCAGTCTGATCGTGCTCGTGGCGACCGGGCCGCTCGGCGTCACACCGGCCTGGTGGGGCGTCTTCATCGCGGTACCGGCGGTGGGCTCCATCGCCGGCTCACTGATCGCGCCGAAGCTGGTCCGGACGATCGGCGGTGGACCGGTGACCTGGCTGGCGGCCCTGGTGCCCGCAGCCACCTACGCCGCGTTCGGCCTCAGCAGCAGTGTCGTCCTCGTCGAAATCTTCCTGTTCTGCAGCTCGGTGGCGACCGCGATGAACCAGATCGTGGTCAGTACGTTGCGGCAGGCCTCGGTACCCGACGAGCTGCTGGGCCGGGTCACCGCCGCCTACCGCCTGATCGTGCTCGGCGTCGTACCGCTGGGTGCGTTGCTGGGCGGGGCGCTGGCCCACTGGCGGGGAACGTCGGCCACGTTCATCGGCGCCAGCATCGGGTTGACGCTCGCCGCGCTCGTGTTCGCCTCGCGGGTGACGACGCGAGGACTCCGCGAGGCCGAGCAGGCCGGCCACTCGGCGACCGGGTCGTCGCCCGAGCCCGACCAGAACGGATCCGGCCCGGGCGAGCTCGCCGACGCCGAGGCCGCCACCCGGCAGACCTGACGACGGCGTACGGAGCTGACCCCGAAACGTCCTCGGGGTCAGCTTCCGCGTAGGCGGGGCACGCGGCCCCTTCGCTGGTGGGAGAACCGGCCCGGACGGCGGCCGCCTGCGGAACGTCCTCCGGCCGGCGCCCGCACAATCGCCGGTGCGGGTCGGGTCCTCGCCCGTAGGTCGAAACCGTCCGCCGTGTGTGGGAACACTTCAGCCGGACAAGCATTCACGTTGGGCACGCACGTGTGATTCGATGTCCGGACAGGCGCCGGACATCGACGTTTGCACACGCAGGCGATCGCGTGGGTCAGTCGCTCCGAGCGTTCTACAGCATCGGACATAGGAGGCCGCGATGCCATGGACCTGTCGCTTCAGTCGCTAGAGCACCTGTGCCTGGACCTACGGCAACTCCGACTCCAAGCGGGCGGCCCCAGCCTGCGTGACCTGGCCGCCCGGGTGGGCATCAGCAAGAGTCAGCTGGGAGCGATCCTGTCCGGACAGGTTCGCCGGCTGCCCGACTGGGACGTGGTCAAGGGGCTCGTGGAAGCCGTCCGAAAATACAGCGCCGATCGCGGGCAGTTGGCCCAGCTGTCGTTGACCACCGGCGTGGAGGAGTTCTGGCGGCCCCGTTACAGCGCTGTCGAACACGCGTTCAGCTGCCGGAAGATCCAGCCCTCCGAGACACTGCGGATCTACCAACCGGCTCCGCCCGAGCCGTGCCCGCCGGTCGTACCGCACCAGCTGCCGCCCGCCGTGTCCCACCTCAGCGGCCGAACGTCCGAGCTGGCCGCGTTGGACGCGGTGATCGCGCAGGACGTACCGGCCGGCTGCGCGGTGGTCGCGGTCGTCGGCGGCATGGCCGGGGTGGGGAAGACCGCACTGGCCGTGCACTGGGCCCACCAGGTCGCCGGTCGCTTCCCCGACGGGCAGCTGTACGTCAACCTCCGCGGGTGTGATCCGGACGGGCCGCCGATGTCCCCCGACGCGGTCGTGCGGGACTTCCTGACCGCCCTCGGCGTGTCGGCCGGACAGCTTCCCGCGACCGCCGCGGCGCGCATCGCACTCTACCGTTCCCTGCTCTACGACCGCCGGATGCTGGTGGTGCTGGACAACGCCCACGCGGTCGAGCAGGTGCGGCCCCTCCTGCCGGCGAGTTCGGGCTGCCTGGTCCTGGTGACCAGTCGGAGTCGGATGGCCGGCCTGATCGCCGCCGACGGCGCCCGGTCGGTGCGGCTCGACGTCCTGGCCGGCGAGGCGGCCGGCGAGCTGCTGGCGCGCCGCCTGGGGCCGCACCGGGTTGCCGCCGAGCCGCGCGCGGTCCGCGACGTCGTCGAGCGGTGTGGAGGGCTGCCGCTGGCGCTGGTCCTCGTCGCCGCCCGGGCGCTGAACCACCCCGGCGTGGCCCTGGACACGCTGGCTGTCCGCCTGTTCAATGGCGGCCGCGAACCGAACGCGCCCGCCGGCGATCCGGCCACCGATCTCGAGGCGGCGTTCTCCTGGTCGTACCGGACGCTCAGCCCGCCGTCCGCCCGGCTGTTCCGGCTGCTGAGCCTGCACCCGGGACGGAACGTCAGCACGGCCGCGGCCGCCAGTCTGGCCGCCCTCCCGCTGGCCGAGACGACCCTGCGACTGTCCGAACTCAGCGAGGCGGCCCTGGTCACCGAGCGGGGGCCGGGCTGGTACGCGCTGCACGGCCTGGTCGGCGCCTACGCCGGCGACCTCGCCACGCACACCGATCTCGAGAACGCCCGGCGCGCCGCGACGGTCCGGCTGCTCGACCATTACGTGCACAGCGCGCGGGCCGCCGCGACCCTGCTGGATACCGGCGACGACCCGGACCCGGTGCCGCTCGCCCCGCCGGCCGCCGGCGTCACCCCCGAGCTGCGGTACACCGACCGGTCGCCGGCGACGGCCTGGTTCGACGAGCGACGCCCCGTGCTCCAGACCGTGCTGCACCACGCGATCGGCGCCGGGTTCGCCGCCCACGCCTGGCACCTGGCCTGGAGCCTGGACGCGTACCTGACCCACGGCGGCCACCGGGGCGACCGGGTGGACATCTGGCAGGTCGCGTTGCGCGCCGCGGAGCGACTCGGCCATCCGGACGCCCGGACGTTGGCCTGCCGGCGCCTGGCCGGCGCCTCCGTCCGGCTGGACCGGACGGTCGAGCTCCTCGCCCACAACGAGCGCGCGATGGTGTCCCACCGGCGTCGCGGTTGACCGCCCTCGACAGCGAGGTCAGCTCGCCCGCTTCTCCAGGTCAGTACCTCGCCCATCCGACTGAATGAGACCGGACCGGTAGGCCAGTGACACGAGCTGCGCGCGGTCGCGGACGCCGAGCTTGGTGCGCACCCGGTAGAGATGTGTGCGCACGGTGGCCACGCCGATGATCAGCTCACGGGCCACGTCCTCGGTCGACATACCCCGAGCCACCATCTGTGTCACCTCCCGCTCACGCGGGGTCAGGTCGGTCACCTCCGGATACTGCGGCGGGGCCGTGGTGTCCGGTTGCTCGCGGAACCACGTGACCAGGCGCTGCGCGACGTTCGGGGCGAGCATGGCCCGACCCGCGGCCGCCGCCCGGATCGCGGCGACCAGTTCCTGCGGGCTCGCGTCCTTGCCGAGCAGGCAGCTCGTGCCCGCGTGCAGGACGTCGCTGACGGTCTTGTCGGCGTCGGACGCGGTGAACACGACGATGTTGGGCGGCGGGTCCTCCTTGCCGAGCCGGCGGATCATCTCGAGGCCGGAGATGATCCGCAGGTTCAGGTCGGTGACCACGACGTCGGGCCGTGCGGTGCGCGCCAGCATGATCGCTTCCATGCCGTTGTCGGTCGTCCCGATCACGTCGATGTCCGGCACCGCGTCCAGTAGCGTCCGCATGCCGTCCCGGACGACCGGCAGTTCGTCGCAGATGAGTGCGCGGATGGTCATCGCGTCTCGCCTTCGCACGGATCACCGGAGACCCGGTCGACGAAGGCCGCGACACCGGCCACGGTCGGGTCGTCGAACAGATCGAGGAGCGTCATCTCCACCTGGAAGTCCGAGCGCACCAACGCTACCAGTCGCGCGGCGAGCAGCGAATGGCCGCCGAGGGCGAAGAAGTTGTCGTCGACACCGACCCGCTCGCGGCCGAGCAACGCGGTGAACAGCGCGGTCACCCCCTCCTTGGTCGTCCTGCAGGGTGTGGTCGGGTCATCGACGCCCTCGTGAGGCGGGAGATCCGCCGTGTTCGTTCTGTGCGACACATCAGCCATCTGTCTGTTGTTCTGCGCACCGGTATTGGTGGGCTATCCGATAGATATCGGCACCGGAGAATGCGTCGCCTTCCCGCCCTCCCGGATTGCCGATCTCGGGTCTTTCGCCCGGTTTCCCGGTCGACGGGAGTCCCGCCGTCCTCCGGTGGCACGCCCTGGCACTCCCGGAACGGGCGCAGGCGATCGCCAGGCGATACACGATCGATATCGTCCCTGGGTTGCCTGGGCGCTGGCGATCGAGTGAAAGGGTGGACGGTGGAGCTGACGACGTGGCGGGAACTGTGCGATCGTGGGCGTGACCTGGTCCTGTGCCTGGACTTCCCGGGCGGGCGGGCAGCAGCCGGCTTCTCCGACCTGGCCGCCGGGGCACCCGTCGAGTTGTGCTTCCTCCATCTCGCCTGGTCGGGCCTCCACACGGATTCGCGACTGGACGCGCACATCGCACAGTGGGTGGGCGAGGCGCTCGGGACCCGTCGCCCGGTGCGGGCCGTGCTGGGCTTCTGCGCCGGAACCGCCCTGGCGACACGTGTCGCGGACGCGGTCAGCGCGACGGCCGGCGCGACACCGCCCACGGTCCTGCTGTTCGACGCGGCCGCCGTCCAGGACGACGCGCTCCGCGACCAGTTCGTGTCGTCGGTCCAGGCCTCCGCGGCCTACCTGGCCGAAGGCGAGCTGGACGATGCCCGGCGGTGGTCGCAGGAGTTGCTCGCCACCGGCCGGGACGACCTGCCGCGGGTCGCCACGGCGTTGATCGACCGGTACGACCAACTCATGTCAGGGATCGCCGACCGACTGTCCCTGGGCGAGGTCATCCGCCGGGAGCTCACCGACGGATTCGCCGCGTACATGGCCTACCTGCTCCTGGCCGCCCAGGGCGGACTGGATCTGCGGGTCGGAACTCCGATGTTCCTGTCCTCGCGGGATCACACGCTGCCGGTGGATCCGGTGCGCGGCACGTCGTTCGGGGTCGACCGCGAGCGGCTGTTGGGCGACGCCGACGTGTGGAAGGTCGTCGCCAGCGTGCTGGGCGAACAGCGGTCGTGATCCGGACCGCGCCGCGCCGCAAGTCACCAATCTGACGGTCGGCGACCGCGCCCTGACCGGTCGAGCAGCCACTGCATCCGGTCCGGCGCCGCATCGCCGGCGGCCTCGGCCAAGGTCCAGCCGTCCCGTGTCGCCAGGGGCGACAACAACCCGACCAGGTAGGTCAGCACCCGCCGGCGCGGCTCTGCCCGCCCGGACCGGTGCGCGAATCGCGCCAACAGTTACCGGGCTGACGCCGTCCCGGCGTCGATCACGCCGATGAGCTGCCGAAACCTCAATGCGGGCAAAGTGCGGCTGGAGTACCGGCGTCACCGCATCCGTGGTTCATCGAATATTTGCGCAAACAGCGTGGCGACTGCCGCGCGGGATTCCCACCGCGTCCATTGCTGTCCGCAAGATTTGCTGGACACGCAGGTACGACCTGCGGGTACGGTCCAGGCGTCCGCTGCTTGTCCGGAATGAATGGGATGAGCCTATCGGCGAGCGACCATTCCCAGAGACGGCTCAAGCCCGAGATGCCGCCGGCACGGGGGATCCTTCAGCGCAGTATCGCCAATTTTGCGATGGACGCGCCGAAGCCACCTCATCTCAAAGAGGGAGCATATTCGTGCGGTTCCGCGTTCTCGGTCCACTGGAGGTCGTCGGCACGACCGGCCACCTGTCGTTCCCGCCTCGGCAGCGGACCGTTCTCTCCATGCTGTTACTCGAACCCAACCGGGTGGTGACCGTCGAGCGCCTCGTGGACGCCGTCTGGGACAACACGCCACCACGGACCGCGAAGGAGCAGGTCCGGATCTGCGTCTCGGCCATCCGGCGGGCCATGACCGCCGGCGGCCGGCCCGACGCTATCGTGACCCGCCCGCCGGGCTACTCGATCCAGTGCACCGACCGGGAACTGGATCTGCTGGAGTTCAACGATCTGGTCGCTACCGGCCGGCGGCTACTGGGCCAGGGCCGGCCGCACGACGCGGTCGACGCGCTCCGTGACGCCCTGCGGCTGTGGCGGGGTGCTGTCCCGCTGGTCGGCGTACGCAGCCAACTCGTCCAGTCGATCGGCACCCAGCTGGCCGAACGGCGGCTGGCGGTGATCGAGGAATACGTCGACGTGCGACTGCGGCTCGGCCAGCACCACGAGCTGGCCAGCGGGCTGGCCGAACTGGTCGCGGCGAACCCGTTCCGTGAGCGGCTGCGGGCACGGTTGATGATCGCGCTGTACCGCAGCGGACGGCAGGCCGAGGCGCTGCACACCTACCGGGTCGGCCGGCAGCTGTTCGTGGAGCAGCTCGGCTTGGAGCCCGGGGCCGAGCTGCACCGGTTGGAGCGGGCGATTCTCGCCGGAGAACTGGCCGACCTGCTGGAGCCGGAGGAGGCGTCCCGTCCGATACCGGTGCGGGCCGCCGTGCCCCGCCTGCTACCGGCTGACATCGGCGACTTCACCGGCCGGCGGGACCTGATCGAACGGGTGCGCACGGCGCTGCGCGGACCGCGCGACGCCGGGTCCCGTGCCGTGCCCATCGTGATCCTCGCCGGCCGGCCCTGGCTGGGCAAGACCACCCTGGCTGTGCACGTCGCCCACGCCCTCGACAAGGAGTATCCGGACGGCCAGCTGTTCGCCCGGCTCGGCGGCACCGCCCGCCCGGCCGACACCGGTGGGGTGCTGGCCCGTTTCCTCGGCGCGCTCGGCGTGCCGGGCCGGGCCGTACCCGACACCCTGGAGGAACGGACGGACATGTACCGCAACCTGCTCAGCGACCGCCAGCTTCTCGTGGTCCTCGACGACGCGGCCAGCGGGCAGCAGGCGGCGCCGCTGCTACCCGGCGGCCCGACATGCTCGGTGATCGTGACCAGCCGGACCCGGCTGGCCGCGCTCGGCGGCGCGACCACGCTGACCATCGGCCCACTGGAGGCCCGGGAGTCGGTCGAACTGCTCACCAAGGCGGTCGGCCAGGAGCGGGTCGACACCGAGGCGGCCGACATCGCCCTGCTGGCCGACCTGTGCGCCGGTGAGCCGCTGGCGCTACGGCTGGCCGCCGGGCGGCTGAAGAGCCAACCGCACTGGCCGGTACGGGACCTGATCGTCCGCCTGTACGACGACCACCGCCGGCTGACCGAACTGTCCTACGGCGGTCTGGACCTGGTGGCGATGGTCAACGAGATCTGGCAGGGTCTCACCCCGCTGGCCCGGGGCCTGCTGCGGCGCGTCAGCCGGCTGGACGACCTGCGCTTCCAGGACTGGATGTGCGCGCCCCTGCTGGGCGTCGCCGAGCAGGACGCACAGGACGCGCTCACCGAACTGCTGGACGCCGGGCTCCTGGACGTCGAGCGGCAGGACGGCCACATCGTGTTCCAGCTGCGGGGCCTGCTGCGGGCGTTCGCCCGGCGGTCAGCGGCCGAGGAGTCGTCCTTCGGCGACACCGGCCGCGCGGCGGAGCGGCCCGGCGGGAGCCACGCCGACATCAGCGGGGACCGCACCCCCTCAGCACAGCCAAGACGCCGCCCGACCCGGGATGACCTGAACCGCACATCGCCTAGATCATCCTAGGAGGCAGGCCTGATTCTGTCGGATGCCGGGCGGTAAGGGCACGACCGACAAGCGGATCACCGTCAGCAGCAGGCGTTGCCGGTTTGTCCGATCGCCTAACATCGGCGTACGTGACCTGGTTTGCACTGGCGGCCGCGCCGTCCGCCGACGAGCCGCCGGTGTTGTTCGCCGCCGCCGTGTGGTCGGTGGCGGTGATGGCCACGGTCCTCGTCAGCACCTTCGTCACCTACCTGCTGCGGCAGCGGCTCGAACGGGTGAACACACTGGTCCAGGGGATGCGCGAGCACGAATACGTCAGGAGCGTCCAGCAGCCGGTCGCCGCCGTGCTCGTCGCCGCGGTGGGCGGCTACGGCATCAACACCGCCACCCAGGAGGCCGGCTGGCCCGGATACCTGGGCTGGCTGCTCGGCATGCCGATCCCCGCCGGCATGGTCACCTGGGCCGCGATCCGCAGCGTCCGGCAACGCCGGTTCGACGAGCAGTGGCCACCGGACGAGATCCCCGCCAACGACCCCGTCAAGATCCGCAGCACCCTCCGCCGGGTCGTCCACCAGCACACCGAGGCCGAACAGGCGGACCCGGCCGCGCTCGACCGGGCCCTGACGCTCCTGCTGGACCATGTCCTACCGGCCCTGCGCCAACGCCGCGACCGTGACCCCCGCCGATGGCTACGGGAACACCGCACGACCACCACCCTCGTACTCGGCTGGGCGGTGACGACCCTGACCGCCACAGCGGTGGCCGTCTCCCCCCACCTGTCGGACCGACGCCGGAGCGCCTGGCTCTTCATGGCCGCCGCCACCCTGGTGATCGCCCTCCTCGCCAGCAGCCTGCTGACCGTCCTCTACCGCTACAGCCGCTACCGGAACACCACCCTCGCCGACGAGATACAACAGTCGGCAGGCACAATCCGCCGCCGCATCGTCGAACGCCGCCTCGGCATCCCCACCACACCCGACGACGGCCCACGACGCCGACGACGACCCGCCACCCACCACGGCTGAACCCCTGCCGAACATCACCCACCGCCCCCGCACCCAGAGCCGACAGCCAGCACAGCGGCGAAAGCCACGCCGCACACTCCACGACTTGAAACCTCGCCGACAACCGCCAAAGGCGGACACCCGATGCACAGCAGAACATCGCTCGACACTCGCCGACCGCCAGGAGATCGCCGGTCGAGGAAGACAAAGACCTCCACAATTCGATACTGGTGTATGCACGCTGAGCCAGGTTGTACTTGGGTAGCAGCAGCAGACTGAGTTCCTCCACGCCTGGGCGTCATGGGCACAGGCCAACGAGAAGGCGCTCGTCGACCCTGGCGCTCCGGTGAACGCGAAGAAGCTGGTCACGGCACAGGGGATCGAGGACCTCGTCGACGCCACGACCGGCTACACGATCGTGGGAGCGGCCTCGCACGACGAGGCGGTCCGGATCTTCTCCGGGCACCCGCACCTGGGGCTGTCCGCCGGAAACTCGATCGCGGTGCTGGAGTGTCCTCCTCCGCCCAACTGACTCGTCAGCCGGTGGTCCGCTCGGAACGCCCCCAGCGAAGGCGCCACGTTGATTCTGGCTGAGGCGGGTTCGACTGCGGTGGCGTCGGCTGGGGTGGGTCGTCGGTCGAAGGCGTGGGTGGGCTCGTACCGCAGGGCACGACAGCGCAGGTGCCAGTGCGGCACTGTCGCAGGTCCGTGTGAAGATCGTCGCTGTGACTGAGTGGATCTACAACGATCGTCCCGAGGGCGTCAGGTTCCTGCCCGAGCGGATCGCGGAGCCGGGCCGGGCGGAGATCGAGGACGAGATCTGGGCTTTCGTGGTGCGCGGCGAGGACGACGCCGACGAGTTCTTGGACTACTTCGACGATGACGAGCAGCGCCACGGTGCGACCGACGAGGAGCTCAGCGCGGCGTACGCCACCGCCGTGGCCGTTCGGCGGGAACAGCAGCGTGGCTG
This sequence comes from Micromonospora sp. NBC_00421, assembly GCF_036017915.1. Lineage (NCBI taxonomy): Bacteria > Bacillati > Actinomycetota > Actinomycetes > Micromonosporales > Micromonosporaceae > Micromonospora > Micromonospora sp. NBC_00421. The sequence goes on along the minus strand of NZ_CP107929.1, from coordinate 984,383 downwards.
GGGCGAGGTGCGCAGCAATCTGACCAGCGCCTTCGCGGAGCTCACCGCGCTCGGCGTGGTGGCGAGGGAGGACTTCAGCTGTTGCGGCACCTGCGCGGCGGCGGAGATCCACGACGAGCGGGACGACTCCCGGCACTGGCAGGGATACCTCTGGTATCACCAGCAGGACACGGAGTCGCTGGTCGCGAGCGAGGACGGCGAGGTCTACCTCGGCTACGGCGTCTACCCACCGGCGGACTTCGACGAGGACGCCTACGCCGCCCTGTCCGAAGCCGAGCAGCAGGCCGGCTACCAGGCCGACCTGGAACGGTTCCTGGACGAGGTCGCCTTTCCGGTGCTCCGCAGGCACGGCATGCGGGTGGAGTGGAACCGCAAGCAGTCGAGGCGGATACGGGTGACCGGCGCCCAGTGGTACGCGGAGATCGACCCAGACCACCCGCACGAGGACTTTGCCGTCCTGACGAGGTGACGAGGGAGCCTGAGCCCGGGGGCGGGGGCTGCCGGTCTGCCCCCGGCGCTGGCCGGTCGATGACAGAGCACTGGGCCGGTACGAGGTGATGGGGAGGCTCACGGGTGAGGTGAGGACACGTCCGTCGGCAGGACGGTACGGGCCAACGTGCTTAAGGGCACCCGCCCCAGTGTCAGCGACGGCTTTCATGAGGTGGCTAATCCTGTTCGACCCACCTGCGTCGGCCGGCATCACACGCAGGCACCGCGCGCGGTGAGCGAGCGATTGCCGCGCTCAAGCGCGCCTACCCGGAGGCGGTCGCCGTCCGACACGGCGGGAAGAGCCTGCGCTACGGCGAGCTGGACGCCGCCGCCGGGCTCGCGGGGCACCTGGTCGAGGCGGGGGTACGGCCGGGGACGGGTCGCCGTGACCGCCGAGCGGGGCGCGGACGCGGTCACCGCGTTCCTGGCCGTGCTGCGCGCCGGGCGGCGTACGTGCCAGTCGACGTGGCCCAGCCGCCCGCCCGCAGCCGGACGATCCTGCGCGACAGCGGCGTGCGGCTCCGCCCTGTGCCAGCCGGGGTGTGCAGGACATGCCGGCCGGGGTGCCGACAGTTGACCTGGCCGCCGCGCTGGCCGGGGCCGCCGACCGGGCCGCGCCGGTGCCGGTGACCGTCCGGCATCCCGCGTACGTCATGTACACCTCCGGCTCCACCGGGACGCCGAAGGGCGTGGTGGTCCCGCACGAGGCGATCCTGCGGCTGGGGGCGCAGCGGGTTAGCGATGCTCGGCCCTGGCAAGGCGTGGTTACCCGTATGGCTGTTGGTCGCTCGATCTGACGCGATGGAGAAAGCGATGGATGGGATCATTGCGTGGGTTTGCAGCATCACAGCAGTACCGCACCCGCAACGGACGCACCGAACTCGTCCCCCGCAACCCCCACTACCGGGCGGCCACGCGACGATCCTCGGCAAGGTCATCTGCGTCCTACACCGCCCATGATCCCGAACTGGATCAGGTTGCGGCCGCGTGGGAGGAGGGGCCGGTCGTGCCGCTGAGAGGGCCCCCGCCTCGACGATCGAAGTCCAGCGAGGTTGGGCTGGTACGTCGGTCACGAGTCCCGCCTTCGGGTCGGCTACCGTCCTGCGCCATGACGCGATCTCGTGTGCATTCCCGGTACCGGGATGGACTTGTGCTGGCCTACGAGATTCCTGTCGGCTCAGCGCCGGTGTCGGACGTGGTGCCCGCGGCGACCTTTCCCGTTGGGGCGCACATGGAGTTGGACGACCATGCCATAGCACCCGACCTGAGCCGCGCCGTGTACGCGATGCCCGACCACGTGACGTGTATCGACCGTACCGGACGGAGGCTGTGGCAACTCGACTTCATCCCCGCTGCGGCACCGTGGCCCATCGCCCATACCTGCTGCGCCTACTCGTTGGACGGAATGATCGTGTGGGTGTTCCGACCTGACGCGATGGCGCGCGGTACCGGCGCCGATCAGTGGTTGGCCGTCGACGCGGGCACCGGCCGGGTGGTGGCGCAGGTGGACTTGTGTTCGGCCGGTCACGGGGGCAGACACTTCACCCATCCAGACGGCAGGCACATGCTGCTGAGTGTGGGGGAAGGACAGGATGGCTCGCTGATCTACCGGGGTCGCTTCGAGAACGGTCGGATCGAGCTGACCGAGTATCCATGGCCGGATCGCGTCCTTGTCGCCGTAGCGCCGGACGGCCGCCATTTCATGACTGTGGACCACGATCAGCATGATGCCGCTTTCCATGCGTATCCCGACGGCGCAGTCGTCGCGCGAGTAACGGCGGAGTCGCTCGGACGTGATCGCGACGGCGTGTTCGTCGAGTGGGTTGGCTGCTACCTCGGCGACGACACCGCCGTTGTGACAGTCGTCGGCGAGGCCGACGATGAGGAGGAGGGGTTCGAGCGGTACATCGTCGATCCGCGAACCGGCGCGGTCCGAGGGCAGCTGGCCCCCTTGCCTGGGGAACAGTACGACTACGAACCGTTCGGCGACGGCTCTTGGCTCACCACCGCCGACGACCATCGGCTTCAGCGCCAAGCCGGTTAACGGAGCGACCCGGGTCGGTAGGACTTCGTGCAAGAGGTTGAAAGATCAGGGTTATGGCGGTTTGCCGGTGCTCATGGCCAGGCCACGCCATTGCTTGAGGCGGTGGACGGAGGGTTGTGCACGGCGGATGGCGTCCGGGCGTAGGCGCGGGCCCGCTCCCTGCCGAAGCCGGTGTCATTCGCCGGCTGATTCTCGGGCAGCCGGCGTCGCGTGCGCGCCCCACAGCAAGGTCCGTACGAACGGCGATGTCTTCTTCCTGGGTGGTCTCGCTCCTCGTGGTTCCTCCTGGTTCCTCTGTCACCCGGTTTCCGGGGGACGTGGGGGATGTCGAGGTGGAGCCGGTACCGGACGGTGTGGGTGCCGTCCCGCCGGATGGACGCCTTCCGGTCGGTGCTGATCGCTCCGGCGGCGACCAGCACCGATGGCCCGCTCGATGGCCTTGATGTCGGCCCGGGTGATGGGTCCGACCTTCCCGCGGCCGAGGGCGAACTCGGCGAGGGCGTGGTGGCCCCGCCCGAACCAGGGGCGGGAGTCGTCGTCTCTCGACACAGCGGCCATGTAGGCGAGTAGCTGCATCGGCAGGGCGCTACAGGCCGGCTCGCTGGCTCTCGACGAGCTCAGCCCCGACGGCTACCGGCAGTACCCCACTGCGCGGTGGATGGTCATGGAGTCGGACGGGCCGGTCGTCACCGCCTGCCTCGGGCCGGCCCGGGAAAACCCCTCTGACCCGACCGCACCGGCATATTCTCGACCCGTAGGCACCGGAGGGATCAGGTCCGCGGACCCGTCACACGTGACGGCAGTCCTCCCGACCGCCGGGGGCCTGCCGGTGGTGCGCGGACGACGCGACGGGTCACGTCGGTGGCGGTGGGGCACGACCTCCTGCGGGAGCGGTCTCGGGAACTCACGACGACGGGAGCACGATGATCAGCTGCCCCATCGGATCACGCGGACGGCGCTGTCGCGTCCGGCGCGGACTCCCGGTCGTCGCGCTGCTGGTGGGGTTACTGATCCCCGTCGCCCCGGCGTGGGGTGCCGACGGTGGTCCGACCGGCGCCGTCGAGGTGTCCTCCGACGGGGACGTGGTCGGCACGCCCACGCCGCTGCGGAACGTGCCGTCGGTGATCGCCGACGTGGCCGACGGTCAACTCGTCGTCTACCGCATGCCCGGCATCCGGGGTGGCCAGATCAACGCCACCGCCATGCTGTTCCTGCCCACGCAGGCGCCCCCGCCCGGCGGGTGGCCACTGGTGGTGTGGGGGCACGGCACCGTCGGGTGGGCCCCGGAGTGCGCGCCGAGCGTGCAACTCCAGGAGCACGGCCGGTGGGCCGACGGGCCGAACGCCGCCCTGTTGGCGTCCATCCTGAGCATGAACATCGCCGTGGTCGCCCCGGACTACGAGGGACTCGGCCCGGTGGCAGACGGTGTAACGGAGGGGCACGGCTACTACGAGCTGTCGAGCGAGGGAAACTCGATGGTCTACGCCGCGGTGGCCGCACAGCGGCTCCTCGGCGACCGGCTGTCGGGTCAGTGGGTGCCGGCCGGCTGGTCGGAAGGGGGCTTCGCCGCTCTGGCCGCGGCGTACTACTCCGACCGGGCCACGATGGCGGACCCCGACCTGAAGTACCGCGGCACCATCACCCTCGCCCCGGTACCGGACGTGCCCGCGATGAACGGGGTCCTGTGGAACGACATCGAGACGGCCGCGCGATCCGGACTCCCGCCGACAGAGCACCAGATCGAACAACTCGTCTTCGCCAACGCGGAGACCATCTACTTCACCAGGACCGCACGCTACGCCGGCTACGACATCGACCCCGCCACGATCTACGGCCCCAACATGCTGAGGTTCTACCGCGAGAACTGGCGCACCTGCCTGGACGGCCTCAACGCCCTGGTCAAACGGGACATCCAGAACTACCTGAACGCGTCCCCGACGCACCGGCTGACCACCTATCCAGGCATCCGTGGCGACACCCCGAACTCCCTGCCGGAGAACAGGCGGTTCTACGCGGAGAACCAGGGCAGGCTGGAGAACTCGACACTGCCGGGGTCGATCCTCTGGCTGTACGGGACCGACGACATCACCAGCCCCGCCACGGTCACCTACCACACCGTCAACACGATGTTGATCAACGACAACGACGTCAACCTCGCCGTACTCGAAGGAGCCGGCCACTACGACGTCTCCACCGCCGGCCAACCGCTGATCCAGGCCCGGCTGAAGCAACTCTTCGACATCGCGTAGGGCCGTGCGACCCCGATGCCGTACGTCCGGGTGACCGGTGTGCCGGGACTCCCTGGCCCTGCCGTCCTCGACACGGTCCTTCGCCGACGTCGGCGGGCTGGTGTTGCAATCGATCTATCAGGAGTTGCAGGTCCGCTGGTGCTCGCCCGATGCCCCAGTACGCACACCTCTGCGAGTGCGACATGTTCGACGAGGCGGCCGATGGCAGCACGGCGGCAGATCAGCGAATCCCGTCGCGGCGATCAGGCCGGGACAGTGCTCGGTCGATGCGTGCAGTCACCGTTGGCGATGCGTCTTGTGATCAGGCAGCCACGCTGGCGGCACGGCAAACCGGGGCTGTCGGTTCTGCCCGGTGCGCCCGGGGGACCGCCGAGGTTGACCCGGGCGAAGGGACAGCGCAGCTTCACCGGCCAGCCGAAACCCGATTGCCAGGGGGCTACGCCTGGTCGGCGTTCTGGGGTCTGGTGGCTTCGGCGGCAGCGAGTTGGCGGACCCGGGCCACCTCCGCCGAGCTGGCGAACTGCCGGGCCACCCGAGCCAGCCAGGCGCTCTCCGAGGCCAGTGAGGCGTCCACGTCCTGGAACGGGTGCTCGGCACGGTAGTCCCGGCCGTGCGCGTGACCGACGAGGGCGGCGGCGATCACCGCCGCCTCCACGGTGGCCGGGTCCGCCGCCGGGCCGACCCAGCGCGACACGTCCGGATGGGCGTACGGGCGCAGCGTCAACTGCGCGTCGCGGATCTCGATCACCCGCCGGTAGAGCGCAAACTCCGCGCCGGGCAACCGCCAGCCGCCGCTGGTGTTGAGGTCGATCTGCGGCAGCGCGGCCCGCAGCGCCCGCCAGAGCGGGTCGATCCGGCGCAGCCGGCGTAGCGCACGCAGCCAACGCAGTGGCGCGGTGATCCGGTCGCCCCAGGCGGTCAGGGTAGCCCCGATCAGCCAGAGCAGCATGCAGACCGAGCCCAGGGTGGCGCCGATCGGCAGCGTGGTGGCCAGGGATCGGCCGGTGAGGAGGGTGATCACCGGCCGGACCCCGGACCAGGCCGCCCAGACGATGCCCAGCGCGGTGCCGGTGACCACGAAGCTGAGTCCGGTCCGCAGTACGCCGGCCGGCACGTGGCGCAGGTAGCCGCCCACGCTGGTGATGAAGGTGACCAGGCAGACCGCGATGTAGCTGAAGAAGACCACGAGGTAGCCGACGACGACCGGATCCCGCGAGTACGCGTTGACGAAGTTCAAGGTGAAGGTGGTGTCGGCGTTCGCCAGCAGCACCGCCATCGCCAGGACCGCGCCGACCAGCAGGACACCGTGCCGGCGCAGCCAGCGCCGGGTGCCGGCCGGGCGGGCGATGCTCTGACCGAGCGCGCCGAGGAAGTACGCGGCGAGCATCTCCAGGCCGTTGCCGAGCAGTCGACTGAGGTTCGGCACCGGCTCGACGTGGCTGATCGCGATCAGGACCGGGTGGGCCATCACCGCCAGGCCGAGGCCGATGCAGAGGAAGAAGGCGGAGAGGTACCGGGTGCCGGCGGCGCGCCGACGGCCGGGTACCGGGATGAGTTTGTAGGCGGCGACCACGATGGCGAGCGCCAGGGCGGTGAAGTTGAGCCAGGTCAGCATGGTGCCCGGCCCTGGTCAGCCGGTGTCGAAGATCGAGCCGAGTCGGGCCAGCCCGTCGGCGACCTCGGGGGTGACCGGACCGGCGCCGCCGGTCGGGCCCCGGCGGGCGCGTTGGGCGATCATCGAGGCGACCAGTTCGGCCTCCTGCTCCTGGGCGGCCGAGTAGTCGGAACGGCCGAGCACCCGGCGGACCAGGTCGGTGGAGAGGTTCGGCAGCAACAGGGCGGGCAGGGCGGCCAGCGAGCGGTCGTCGACATGGCCGCAGAGCAGGTGCCCGACCTCGTGCAACAGGATGTGCTCCTGGTGCAGCCGGGTGGTGCTGGTGGCGTAGAAGAGGTAGTCGGCCTGGTCGGTGGTGACCAGTGCACCGCACTGACTGGCCCCACCGGGCATCGGCACCAGCTCGACCGGCCGGCCCCGCTGGTGGGCCAGCGCGTCGACGAACCGGGTCGGCTCGAACGGCGTCGGGATCGACAGCGCGTCGACGATCCGTTGGCACCGGCGCCACATGCCCCGATCAACCGCCATCGCGCTCCACCGGACCGCCCGTACCGGGCCCGGGCAGCTCCACGCCGGCCGGCCCGGCGCGGCGTGCCTCCCGCCGCCCGATGGCTTCGATCATGTCGCTGATGGTGTCCAGCCCCTCCGGGGAGAGGGTGACCGCGCGCAGCGCGATCTGCCGGACGGCGCTGTCGCGCAGCGCGCCGAGCAGCTCCAGCTCCTCGACGATCCGCGCGCTCTGCTCGTCGTCGAAGAAGTATGCCGCCGGCACCTGGAAGAACTGGGCGAGGGCCTCCAGGTGCCGCTTGGTGGGGTTGGTCCGTCGGCCGTTGCGCAACTGCCAGAGGTACGTGGTGGAGAAGCTCTCCCCGGTGGCCTCGCGGCAGGCGGTGGCCACCTCCTCGTTGCGGTACTGCTCCCGGTCGGGTCGGCGGATCACCGCGAAGAGTCTGTTGATCTTCTCGGCGAGGGTGCCCGTGGTCGGGTGGCCCATGTGGTGACCTCCCCTCGCCGGATCGGGTGGACCCCGTTCTCCGTGGTTGACGGCGGCGACCCCCTCGGACATCCTAGCGACTCAGGAATTTAGCTGAGATGAACGGCCTGCGCGCCGCCTTTCACACTGGCTGAGAGCTTTCGAGGGAGGTGAACCAGATGACCGCACTTGTCGACCACACCAACGACATCTCCCTGGAGATGTTCGGTGAGCTCACCGAGGCCGACCGGACCGCCCAAGGGCTGGCCGGGCTCACCCCGGTGCTCGCCACCCCGACGGCGGTGGCGCTCGGCGTCGCCGTCGGCGCCGTGGCGTTCCACGCCGGCTACATGGTGGGCATCGCCCGCAACATGGCCGAGGGCACCAGGCCCCAGCCGAAGTAGTCGCCCGACAACCCGTACCGCCAGTCAGGAGGTGATCCATGTCCGTTCTCGCCAACAGGGTGAACGCGGACCCCGCCCTCGCCACGATCCCGATCCACAGCGACGAGGCATACAACCAGGTCGGCGGGATGCCGGTGCTGGCCACTCCGGCCACCATCGTCACCGTGGCGGCCGGGGTCGGCCTGGTCGGCTCGGTGGCGGCGCTCTTCGGCGCCGGCTACGTCGCCGGGCGCAACCTCGGCGGGACCAGGCCGGTCCCGAAGTGATGACGCGATCGCGGTAGCAGTACCCGGGCCGGTGGACCGCCGCGGCGGTCCACCGGCCCACCCGTCCCGCCCCGGTCCTCCCCGCACCATCAGGAAGCGCTGACCCATGAAGAGAGCACCCTGGCACCGCCGGCTCCGGCCGCCCGCCACGTTCGACCGCTCCGCCGTGCTGAACTGGACCGAGCGGATCAGTTCGGTGACCCACCTCTTCGCCAGCCTGGAGTACCTCACCCGCAGCCGGGACCGGCAGCGGGGCGGGGCGAACAACTGGGCGGTCAACCGGCGTACCTTCCACGAGCACGCCCCCCGCCTGACCCGGGCGCTGGACCTGGCCGCCAACGACCGGGTGGCCACCGCGCTGCACGTCAGCCGGGCCGTCGCGGCGGCCGCGCTCTGGCTGCCGCTCAACCGCCGGCAGCGGGTCGCCGCGAACGCGATGCTCACCGGCAGCCAGGCCGCGCTGCACGCCCAGCACCTCTACGGCAGTGACGGCGCCGACCAGGTCTCCTTCCTGGTCCAGGCGCTCACCACCGCCGCCCGCGCCGGCCAGCGCCGACCCGCCGTGGTCGACGCCTGCCTCTGGTTCGTCGCCCTGCAGTCGGTGCTGTCGTACACGGTCTCCGGGTGGGCCAAGCTGCCCAGCGAGACCTGGCGCAGCGGACGCGCCCTGCCCGGCATCACCCGGACCCTCACCTACGGCGACCCGCAGGTCTGGCAGCTGATGCGCCGCTACCCCCGGCTGACGAAACTCGCCGCCCACGGGGTGCTGGCGATGGAGTGCGCCTTCCCGCTGGCCTACGCCGCGAAGGGCCGCCCCGCGCCGTACCTGCTCGCCACCGCCGGGGCGTTTCACCTGGTCAACGCGCGGGTGATGGGGCTCGGCCGGTTCTTCTGGGCGTTCACCTCCACCTATCCGGCGGTCGCCTACACCACCCGGCCACGGGAACGCACCGGCGACGCGGCCGGCTTCCGGCGCGACGACACCCTGCCCGCCGTGGCGACGGCCGCCGGGCTGGTGCTCTTCGCCGCCGGCCAGGTCGCCCGAATCCGGCGGCGTCGGCTGATCGAGCGGGGGCGCGGCGACGAGCGCACCTTCACCACCGCCGCCGGCAACGTCCTGTCCTACCGGTACGCCGGCAACCCGCCACCCGACCGGACCACCCCTGCCGGGGAGCGGTCCGGCGGGGCTGGGGGGCGGTCCGGCGGGGCTGGGGGGCGGTCCGGCGGGGCTACCGGCGACGGGCCGCTGGTGGTGCTGGAGAGCGGGATGGCCGCCACCGCCGAGCACTGGGAGCGGATCGCCGGTCCGCTCGGTGACCGGTTCACCACGGTCACCTACCAGCGGGCCGGCTACGGTGCCAGCCGCTACCGGGGCACCGGGGAGTACCGGTTCGAGACCATGGTCGACGACCTGGTCGAGCTGACCCGGCACGTGGCCGGCGACCGCCCGGTGGTCCTGGTCGGCCACTCACTCGGCGGCTACCTGGCCCTGCTCGCCGCCGAACAACTCGGCGGACAGGTACGCGGGGTGGCCCTGGTCGACTCCAGCCACCCCGCCGAACTACGCCGTTCCCTGCGGCAGGCCGAGGGCGGTCGGGCACTGACCAGCACCCTGGCCATCATGCCCGGTTCCCTGCGGGCCGGATTCGGTTCGCTGCTGCCCCGGGCCCCCTGGATCGACCGGCTGCCCGAGCCTGTCCGCCCGCTCGCCCTGGCCCAGTACCGCGACCCGGAACTCTGGGCCGCCGCCCGGCGGGAGTGGCGGGTGGTGCAGGAACGCTTCGAAGACGAGAGCACCGGGCTGCCCCGGATCGACGTACCACTGGTGGTGGTGACGGCCGGACGGACCGCGCGGACCGACTCCGTCCAGGCCGACCTGCACGACGAGTTCGCCGCCGCGGCACCCCGGGCCGAGCGGCACCTGATCGCCGACGCCGACCACGACGAGATCCTCACCGACGCCGACCGGTCCGCGGAGGTCGTCAAGATCCTCACCGCGTTCGTCGACGACGTCACCGGGCCGGGGCCGGAGGTCCGGCGATGAGCCGCCGGGTCGGCTCCGACCTGCGCCCACTGACCACGGCGATCACCGCCGGCCTGGTCGGCTGGTTCGGGGTGACCGTGCTCAGTCAGCACCCGCAACAGGTCTTCGACCGGTTCCGCCGCTACGACGTGCCCGGGTTGCTCATCGGCAACTGGCGCTTCTTCGCCCCCGAACCGGCACAGCACGACTTCCACGTCCTGCACCGGGTGCTCACCGCCGACGGCACGCAGACCCGCTGGGTGGAGACCACCCAGATCCCGCGCCGGCATTGGCGGCAGGTGGTCTGGTTCCCGGAACGCCGGCAGGACAAGGCGATCTTCGACATCTGCGCCGATCTGATCGTGCACCTGGGCACCCCCGGCGTCGAGATCACCGCCACCGCGCCGTACGAGGTGCTGCGGGACTTCGTCGCGCACGCCGTACGCCGGCAGTACGCCGGGGCCGACGTACCCCGGGGATTCCAGTTCGTGATCGCCCGCAGCGCGGGCTACGACGAATCCCACCAGCCGGACTACCTGCTGGTCTCCCCGTTCGAACCGTTGCCGGAGGGCACCCCGAGATGACTGAGATCGCCGACAGCGGTTACGGACGCCAGTTCGTCGACTTCTACGACCAACTCTTCCCCGGCGGGACGGCTGCGGAGCCGGCCGTCGCCTACCTCGCCGGCCTGCACCCGGGCGGCGGAGCACCCACCCTGGAGCTCGGCGTCGGCACCGGCCGGATCGCCCTGCCGCTGGCCGACCGGGTAGGCGAGATCGTGGGGGTGGACTCGTCGCCGGAGATGCTCGACGCGCTGCGGGCCGCCCTGGCCGACCGGCCCCGCCCGGTCACGCCGGTGCACGGCGACATCCGCGACTGGTCCGACGACCGCCGGTACGGGCTGGTCTACTGCGTCTGCGGCACCCTGTCGATGCTGCTGGACCCGCAGGAGCAGCAACGGGTCGTGCAGGCCGCCGCCGCCCGGCTGGCCCCCGGCGGGATCCTCGTGGTGGAGACCCACAACCCGCAGTTCGCGCTGGCCGTGCTCAACCAGGGCCGGGCCCGGGACTCCTTCTTCGTGCCCTACCCCGGCCAGGACACCGGGCTGCTGTCGTACTCCACCATCGACGTGGCGAACGGGATCTGGCACCTGGCGCACATCTGGATCTCCGGGGGCCGGTCCCGGATCGCCTCGGAGCTGAGCCGGCTCACCACCCCCGACGAGGTCGACGGGTACGCCGAACAGGCCGGACTGGCCCCGCTGGCCCGGCACAGCGACTGGGCCGGCAACGAGTTCACCGGCACGGAACCGATGTACGTCACCGTCTACCGCGCCCCGGGTGACCGGTGAGCACCCCGGCCGCCGGTGAGCGGCACTGGCTGCGCATGATCGCCGGGTACGTCCGGCCACACCGGGGGCCGTTCGTGGCCGCCGCCGTGTTGCTGCTCCTCTCCAGCCTGCTCGGGCTGGCCCAGCCGCTGGCCGCCAAGGCGCTGATCGACGGCCTCACCGCCGGTCAGGGGGTGGGTCGGGCGCTGGTCGTGCTGACCGGGCTGGTGATCATCGCCGCCGTACTGCTCGGGATCGGCAACTACCTGATCCTGCGCACCGCCGAGGCGGTCGCCCTGGACGGGCGGCGCGGCCTGGTCCGGCACCTGCTGCGGCTCACCGTGCCGGCGTTGCAGCGGCAGGCCCCCGGCGACCTGCTGGCCCGGGTCGCCGGGGACACCATGCTGCTGCGGCAGATCGCCAGCCAGTCCCTGATCGACATCTTCACCGGCGGCGTCATGCTGCTCGGCGCGGTACTGCTGATGGCGGTGGTCGATCTGGCCCTGCTCGGGGTGACCGCGGTCGTGGTGGTGCTGCTGGTGGTCATCATGGGGTTGTTGATGCCCCGGATCCGCGCCGCCGCGCTGCGCTCCCAGGAGTCGGTGGGCGACATGGGTGCCGCCCTGGAACGGGCGCTGGGCGCGTTCACCACCATGAAGGCCTCCGGCACCGAGGCCACCGAGGCGGCCCGGATCGACGCGGCGGCGCTGACCGCGTACCGGCAAGGGGTGAGCCTGGCCCGCTGGGGCTCGGTCGCGGGCACCAGCGCCGGCCTGGCCATCCAGGTCGCGTTCCTGGTGGTCCTCGGGGTCGGCGGCGCGCGGGTGGCCAGCGGCGCGATGCCGGTCTCGGCGCTGGTGGCCTTCCTGCTCTACGTGGCCTACCTGAGCCACCCGGTGATGCAGCTCGTCGGGGCCGGCACCTACCTGCAGATCGGGCGGGCGGCGCTGACCCGGATCGCCGAGATCGACGCGTTGCCCACCGAACCGATCGACCTGCCCCCCGCGCCGCCGGTCAGGGCAGCCAGCCCGGCGACCACCGGAACCGGTGCCCCGGCGGGAGCCGGCGGGCCGACCAGCACGTCGACCGGGGCGGGGTCGGCCCGCGGGCCGGCGGAGGTGGTGTTCGAAGAGGTCTGCTTCCGGTACCCGGACCGGGACGAACCGGCCCTGCGCGACCTCACCCTGACCGTGCCGGCGGGCGGGCTGACCGCCCTGGTCGGGCCCTCCGGCTCCGGCAAGACCACGGTGCTCGCCCTGATCGAACGCTTCACCGAGCCGCAGCAGGGCCGGATCCTCGTCGACGGCCGGCCGCTGGCCGACTGGCCGCTGGCCGAGCTGCGCGCCGCCATCGGGTACGTCGAGCAGGACGTCGCGGTGCTCGCCGGGACGCTGCGGGAGAACGTCGCGTACGCCTCCCCCGGCGCCACCGACGAGGAGATCCGGGCGGTGCTGCGGACCACCCGGCTCAGCACCCTGCTGGACCGGCTCGGCGGTGACCTGGACGCCCCGATCCGGCACCGGGGGCTCTCCCTGTCCGGCGGCGAGCGGCAGCGGATCGCGGTGGCCCGCGCGCTGCTGCGCCGTCCCCGGCTGCTGCTGCTCGACGAGGTGACCTCGCAACTGGACGCCGCCAACGAGGCCGCCCTGCGCGAGGTGATCCAGGAGGTCTCCCGCCGGACCACAGTGGTCGTGGTCGCGCACCGGCTCTCCACGGTCCTCGCCGCCGACAAGATCGTCGTGCTGGAGAATGGCACGGCCCGTTCCGTGGGTTCGCATCCGGAGCTGGTCCGCACCGATGCGCTCTACGCCAGTCTGGCTGCGGAACAGGCGTTGGTCTGAGGCGGGAGGGCACACCATGGGAGCGCAGACCGCAGCCGGCGGGTTGGACGCGGTGGTGGTCGGCTCCGGCCCGAACGGGCTGGCCGCCGCACTGGTGCTCGCCTCGGCAGGGCTGAGCGTCCAGGTTCACGAGGCCGCCGACACCACCGGCGGCGGCACCCGGACCGAGGAGCTGACCCTGCCCGGGTTCCGGCACGACGTCTGCTCGGCGGTGCACCCGATGGCCCTCGGCTCGCCCTTCTTCCGCGCCTTCGACCTGGCCGCGCACGGCGTACGGCTGTTGCAGCCGGAGATCCCGTACGCCCATCCGCTCGACGGGGGGCGGGCGGCGCTGGCCTGGCGGGACCTGGACCGCACCGCCGAGGGGCTGGGTCGCGACGGGGCGGCCTGGCGGTCCCTGCTCGGGCCGCTGGTCCGACGCTGGTCGGGAGTGGTCGACACGGCCATGTCCGACCTGCGCCGGGTGCCCCGCGACCCGCTCGCCGCACTGCTGCTCGGGATCCGCACCCTGGAACAGGGCACCCCGGCCGCGGCGGCCCGGTTCCGCACCGAGGAGGCCGCCGCGCTGCTGGCCGGGGTGGCGGCGCACGCGATCGCCCCGCCGCGCCGGCTCGCCCCGGCCGGGGCCGGCCTGCTGCTGGCCACCCTCGGACACGCGGTCGGCTGGCCGGTCCCCGCAGGTGGCAGCCGGGCGATCACCGACGCGATGGTGAACCGACTACGGCAACTCGGCGGCCGGGTGGTCACTGGCGACCGGATCGACGACCTGGCCCAGCTGCCGCCGGCCCGCACGGTCCTGCTCGACGTCTCCCCCGCCGGCCTGCTGCGCATCGCCGGCGACCGGCTACCCGCCGGCTACGTGCGCAGTCTGCGTTCCTTCCGGTACGGCGGGGCCGCCTGCAAGGTCGACTTCGCGCTCTCCGGGCCGGTGCCGTGGGCGGAGCCGGCATGCGCCCGCGCCGGCACCCTGCACCTGATCGGCTCGGCCACCGAGGCCCGGATCGCCGAAACCGCTGTGGTACGCGGCCGGCACCCGCAACGCCCGTACGTGCTCGCGGTGCAGCCCGGCGTGGTCGATCCGACCCGCGCACCCGCCGGCAAGCAGGTGCTCTGGACGTACGCGCACGTGCCGAACGGCTCCCCGCGCGACGTCAGCGACCAGATCGTCGCCCAGGTGGAACGTTTCGCGCCCGGCTTCCGGGACCTGATCCTGGCCACCCACGTGGTGCCGGCGGCACAGGCCGGCGCACACAACCCGAACTACGTCGGCGGGGACATCTCCGGCGGGGCGGTCACCGGGTGGCAGCTGGTGATGCGGCCGGCGGCCCGCTGGGACCCGTACCGGACCCCGCTGCCCGGCGTGTACCTCTGCTCGGCCTCCACCCCACCCGGCCCGGCCGTGCACGGCATGTCCGGGCTGCACGCCGCCGGCCGCGCCCTGCGGCAGCACTTCGGCATCCGCACCGCCCCCCTCGACCTGATCCGCGGCGGACACTGAGCGATCCGGGCGGCGACCGAGTGGGGCGGCATCGATCGGGTTTTCAACCATCATCAGAATCGCTTGCACCCCGTCCGACGGGTAACCGGGCTAAACTGGAGAGTGGCACTCATACACCAGCAAGTCTTCGAACGGTACGTCCACGCCGGTGCGGTCACCCGGAACCCGGACGCGATCGCCGCCCTCTTCACCGAGGACGGCGCATACGAAGCACCGCTGGCTCCCGGCGTCGACCTCCGTCTACGGTTGGGCATAGCCGGTAACCACCTCCCCGCGGCCCCGGGCCGTTGACCGCTTCAGACGCCGGCCGACGGCACCGGCGGTCGGCGTGCCCGGCACAGGAAGCGGTGGGACGGCTCAGCACCGGTCGGTGCCGCGTCGGCATCGAGCACGTGCAGATCGGCTCGGGTGCCTACCGAGCTTGAGCAGCGCCTCCCGTAGGTCAAGGGGCGGTTCGCCAATCAACTCGGCTTCTTCTTCGCGGTCCTTTGCCGTACACCGATCGACGGGCTGAAGGAACTGGTCATGGTCAGACCCGACAGCACGATCCACCAGATCATCCGGCGAGACTGAGGAGAGGGCAGCGATGGGCGTCGAGTTCCGGCTGGTCCTGGCCGGTGATCCCGCCGTCGACGAGGTCGCCGCCCGCACCGCCGCGACCCCGCAGCCGACGTCGAACCCGCGCCTGTCCACCGCCCGGCTGTACGACCAACGCGGGTACGCCGTCACCGTCCGCCCCGGCACCCACGGCTACTACGAAGCCGACACCGACGACGAGGCCCGCTGGGAATGGGAACCCGACACCTACGTCAATGTCACCTTCTCGACGCGCCCGACGACCTGGCCGACAAGGGAATACCGAACATGCTGTCAGCGGTGGCCAGGGACCGCTGCCACCTCCGCCACCTCTTCACCGACGCCGTCGCCTGCCCCTGCACCGTCGGCCCTGGCCGCAACCACCACCGCACCGGTGAGAGGTGGACCCTCCGCGAGCCCACCGCTCCGCGTACGCGTTCGCCCGAGGCCACCGCAGCAAGGCGGGGGTAACGAAGAACGTCGACCAGCGGAACCGAGGCAGCAGCCGCGACAGGGCTGACAGCACCAACCGGTCGACGGGCTCGGGGTCCGGACGTGCGACCTGTCGGCGCAGCACCGCGACCTGATGACACAGCACAAGAATCTGGAGATCCTTGGACCGCTCGCGACGCAGGCCTTGCCCCACGAGCCGCAGGATCTGACACAAGACCAGGTACCCGAAGGACAGGAACATGCCCGCCACCACGCCTCGCGGTCGGCTGGCTGGGCCGCACAGAACCACACCCCAGAGGGCAGAACCGGGTTTCCGAGCGGTACGGGCGGGCACCTCCGACGCGGCGTGGCGGGAGGTCAGAGTGTGCTGCGGTACGGCGGCATGAACCGCAGCCGGGGCATCTGGTCGGCGAGCACTCCCCCGTCGACGACGAGATGGGTGCCGGTGATGTAGCGGCCGGCGTCGGAGGCCAGCAGCAGGAGCGCGCCCACGCAGTCGGCCGGTGTGCCATAGCCACCGCGCAACGGGATCCGCTCCTGCCAGGCGGCCTCGAACGCCTGCCGGTCCAGGGGGAAGTCGCCGTCGATCGGCGTGGCGATCATGCCGGGAGCGATCGTGTTGGCGGTGATGCCGTGCGGGCCCAACTCGGCGGCGAGCGATCGGGTGAGCAGCTCGACGGCGCCCTTCGAGGCGTTGTAGTGAGCCAGCCCAGCCTCGGCCACCAGCCCGTTCTTCGAGGAGATGTTGACGATGCGGCCGGCCACCGCGTCGGCGATCATGTGCTCGGCGACGCGCTGCGCGAGGAAGAAGACGGCATCCACGTTCACCCGCATCACCTCGCGCCACGCGGCGACGGTGATCTCGTTGAAGTGCTCCAACCGGGCCACGCCGGCGTTGTTCACGAGGATGTGCACCGGGCCGCGGTCACGGCGTAGCCCGTCGACCCAGGCGGCGATCGCCGCGGTGTCGGACAGGTCGAACGGGTACGGGTGGCAGGGTCGGCCGTGCTCGGTCACCGCGGCCACTACCGGGCCGAGGTCGACACCGGGCCGGTCCACCACCACGAGCTCGGCACCGGCCGAGGCGAGGCCGACCGCGAACGCGGCGCCGAGCCCTCGCGCGGCGCCGGTCACCACGGCGAGCCGGCCGGACAGGTCGAAGGAGGGCGTGACGCGGGTCATGCCAACCCCAGCAGGTCGAGTGACGGGCGGTGGATCAGCTGCTCGACCTGCTCGGTGTCGAGCGGGTCGAGGCCGGGGATGCCGGGCACTCGGCCCACCGCCCGCAGCCCCTCGATCGAGGCGTCGACCGTGGTGAAGGGGTAGTCGCTGCCGAACATCAGCTTGTGCCACACGCCGTAGTCCTGGACGAGCCGCAGGCTGTGCCAGAGCTGGAAGGGACGGTAGTGCAGCGCGGAGACGTCGGCGTAGACGTGCGGGTGCTTCCGGATGACCGCGATGCACTCCCCCTCGTACGGGTGGCCCAGATGGGCCAGCACCATGCGCAGCTCGGGGTGGCGGATGGCGACCTCGTCGAGGTGCACCGGCAGGGCATAGCGCAGCGGCGCGGCGGAGACGAAGGTGGTGCCGGTGTGCACCAGCAGCGGCAGGCCGTGCCGCTCGGCGTAGGCGTACAGGTCGTCGTGGGCGGGGTCGGCGGGGTCGAAGCCGGCGTACATCGGCATCAGCTTGATGCCGCGCAGCCCGAGGTCGCGGTGCCCGTGCTCCAGCTCGTCGCGCCACTCGGGCTGGGTGGGGTCCAGGGCGAGGTACCCGATGAGCCGGTCCGGCCGGGCGGCCACGTACGCGGCCACCGCGGCGTCGTCCACCCACAGCCCGGACCGGCGGGCCTTCCCTCCGACGACGATCGTGCGGGTGTCCGCCGGTGCGGTGGCCGCGTACTCCGACCACCGCACCGTCAGGTCGACCTCACCGCCGTGCGCCCGCGAGGCCTCGGCGGCGAACGGGTCACCGACGTGGTCCGGGCAGTCGAACAGGTGCGAGTGCACGTCGACGATCATCTGCGGTCCCGCTTCTCCCAGCCCTCGGCGAACATGTTCCAGAAGCCGTGGCTCGGCGGGTGCTCGGCGAACACCTCGTCCACGAGTTCGACCCCGAGGCCGGGGCCGGTGGGCAGGTCGATGTGCCCGTCGACCACCGGCAGGGCGCCCCGCACCGCGTCGAAGACGTAGTCCTCCAGCAGCCCGTCGAAGGTCTCAAGAATCTTGAAGTTGGGCATTCCGAGGACGGCGTGCACGGAAACCGTGGTGCACAGCGGCGAGTTGGAGTTGTGCGGGGCGACCACCATGGCGTGCTCGTCGGCGATGGCGGCGATCTTGCGTACCTCGGTGAACCCGCCGGCCATGGAGAGGTCGGGCTGGATGATGTCGACGGCGTCGGTGGCGAACAGCCGGGCGTACTCGTAGCGGTTGTGGAAGTGCTCGCCGCCGGAGATCGGCATCGTAGCCCGGGCGCGCAGCTCGGCGTAGCGCTCGATGTGGGTCCACGGCAGCGGCTCCTCGAACCAGCCGAGGTCGAACGGCTCCAACTCCCGCACGAGCCGGGCGGCGGTGTGCATGGCGAAGCGGGCGTGCCCCTCGACGAACAGCTCGGTCTCGGGGCCGACGGCGGCGCGGACGGCGGCGACGATGTCGACCGAGCGGCGCAGCTCGGCGCGGGACAGCTCACCGAGGCCGGCGCCGAACGGGTCGAACTTCAGCGCGGTGTACCCCTTGGCGACGGTGGCCCGCGCCCGTTCGGCGAACGCGGCCGGCTCCCGGTCGCCGGTGTACCAGCCGTTGGCGTAGACCCGTACCCGGTCACGGCAGGCGCCGCCGGTCAGCCGGTACGCGGGCACGCCGAGGGCCTTGCCCATGATGTCGTAGAGGGCCTGGTCGACGCCGGAGACGACGATCCCGCCGACGTCGCCGCCGCGCAGGAAGTCGCCCTGGTACATGCGCAGCCAGATCTCCTCGACGTCGAACGGGTCGGCGCCGATCAGGTGCCGCCCGGCCATCGCCTCGGCGAGCTGGCAGGTCTCCCGCGTCCGGTAGGGGTGGGTGATTTCACCGACGCCGGTCAGCCCGGCGTCGGTGTGCACCCGCACGTAGGAGAAGTCGCGCCAGGCGGTGCCGAGGGTGAGGGTCTCCACCCGGCTGATCCGCCCCGCCGGCCCGACCGGCCGGGTCTTGTCGACGGTGAGCATCAGCACCCTTCCCCTCCGGCGGCCGCGCCGCCCATGGTGGCGGTGCCGGCCAGCTCGGTCACCCCGCCGGAGGCGAGGGTGTCGCGGACGGCCGCCCGGGTGGCCTCGACCAGGTGGTCGATGTCGGCGTCGGTGTGGGCGTACGAGATGTGGTTGCGCTTGAGGTTCAGCGGCAGCTCGAAGATGCCGTGCTCGGGCATCCGCCGACGGTAGCCGATGAACATGGCGGCATCGTTGCGCAGCAGGTCGTCGTAGCTACTCGGTGCCGGGCCGGGCATGAAGTAGGTCACGAACACCGAGCCGTGGCCGGTGACCACGGCGGGGACGCCGAGGCCGGCGAGGACCTCGGCGATGCCGGCGCGGGCCCGCTCGCCGAGGCGGTAGACGTGCTCGTGCACGGGTTCGGCGCGCAGCTTGCCGAGGGTGGCGAGGGCGGCGGCGACCACGGCCGGATGGCCGTTGTAGGTGCCGGCGAAGAACGCGGGTGCGCCGGGGCGGGTGCTGAACAGGTCCATCAGGTCGGCGCGACCGCCCAGGGCGCCGATCGGGTAGCCGTTGGCGATGGCCTTGCCGAGGGTGGTCAGGTCGGGGGTGACGCCGCTGATCTTCTGCCAGCCGCCGAGGTCGTGCCGGAAGCCGGTGATCACCTCGTCGAAGACGAGGACGCTGCCGGCCCGGGTGCACTCGTCGCGCAGGGCCTGGAGGAATTCCTGTTCGGGCAGGAGGCAGCCGACATTGTGTGGCACCGGCTCGACGATGACGGCGGCGATGTCGGCGCCGTGGGCGGCGAAGGCGGCCCGGACGGCGGCCACGTCGTTGAAGCGCAGCACGAGGGTGGCGTCGAGGACCTCGGGCAGGATGCCGGTAGAGATCGGGTCGACCTGGCCGACCCGGTCGGGGGCGGAGATGACGTTGAGGCTGACCGAGTCGTGCCAGCCGTGGTAGCAGCCCTGGAACTTGACCACCAGGCGCCGGCCGGTGGCGGCGCGGGCGACCCGCAGGGCATGGAAGGTTGCCTCGCTGCCGGTGCTGGTCAGGAGCACCTTCTCGATGCTCGGGATCAGTTCGGCGAGGGTCTCGGCGAGCTCGATCTCGCCGTGGGTGACGGCCACCCCGCACAGGTCGAGCCGCTTGCCGGCCTCGGTGACGGCGGCGTTGACGTCGGGGTCGTTGTGGCCGAGCAGGGGCGGGCCGAAGGCCGCGTGGTAGTCGGTGTACTGGCGTCCGTCGGTGTCCCAGAAGTGGGCGCCGGAGGCGCTGGCGATCACCAGCTCGGTGAGGCCCGGGATGCTGCGCTGCCCGCTGTTGACGCCGCCGGGGATGACCCGGCGTGCCCGCTCGGCGAGGGTGGCGCCGGACGGGGCCGATCGTGAGTTCACACCTTCTCCTCATCGCTGCGGCGCGGCGACCCAGCCCGGTCGCGGCACCGCGGTTTGTCCGCCGCGGGAGGAAACCACTCAAGTTTCCAAACACTGTTCGGTCCTGCCAAACGATGTTCGGTATATTAGTCAGGCCAAATCGCGGAGGTCAACAGCCAGGGCAGCCTTTCTCCGAACAGATTTGTTACATTGTTCGGCCTTGGCGAACAGTGCTGGTTTCCCTGACCGAAAGAAGGACCATGACCACCACCGAAGACGGGGACAGCTCCCGCTACCTGGTGCGCAGCGTCAGCCGCGCCGCCGAGGTGCTGGAGGTACTGTCCGCTGCCACCCCCGGCGGAGGGCTGAGCGTCACCGACGTCGCTCGCGCCTGTGGCCTGTCCAAGAGCGCCGCGTTCGCCACCTTGCACACGCTGTGCCACCACGGCCTGGCCGCCGACGACGGCGAGGGGATGAACCGTCGCTACCGGCTCGGCATGGCCCTGGCCCGACTCGGCGGCCGCGCCCAGGAACAGCTGTCGCTGCGTGACATCGCCCGCCCGGTGCTGGCCGCGCTGACCCGCGACACCGGCCTCAGCTCCCGGTTGGCCGTCCCCGAGGGGTCCCACGCGGTCGTCATCGACCAGGTCGGCAATGGCGAGCGCATCCAGATCGAGCTGCGGATGGGCACCCGCGAACTGCCGCACTGCACCGGGCTGGGCAAGGCCCTGCTGGCCGAGATGACCCGGCCGCAGGTTGCCGAGCTGATCGGCCGCATCGGCCTGCCCCGGCGCACCGACCACACCATCACCGACCTGGACTCGCTCCTGGCCCACCTCGACGACGTCCGCAAGGACGGGTACGCCCTCGACGACGAGGAGGACGCCGACGGGGTGTTCTGCATCGGCAGCGCCCTGCGCGACCACACCGGCCTGTGTTGCGGCGCCATCAGCGTGACCGGGCTGAAGCTCGGTCTACCCAGCTGGCGCTACCAGGAGCTGGGCCGACAGGTACGACAGGCCGCCGAGGCCATCTCCGTCCGGCTCGGCCAGGTCCCGGCGGAACAGACCGCTTGACAGCCGGTTCACCTGCTGTTTAACGTTCCCGCCAACGTCACGGCCCTGGCCGTGACGGGTCGCGACCCCTGGTCGCGGCCGTCTCGGGCGAACAGCTGACTCCCGTCGCGCCGCAGCCCCGGCGCCGGGCGTTCCGGTCAGCAGCTCCGCCGCCTGCGCGCCTCGCGCGTTTGCCCGACCTTCCCCCGCCCTGCGGCTCCCCCGTGGTGCCCGCAGGCCCCCAGCACCGCCGTACGGCGTCCCGCCGGCCGGCCGGACCGCGAAGGTTGAGGCTCTCCATGGGTCTACTTGGCACGTCCGCACCCACCCCCCACGGCCAGGTTCAGCGCGTCGACACCGTCGCCGAGCTGGCCGCCCTCACTCCCGCCACGCTGGCCGCCCGCACGCTGGTGCGCGTCGCCGGCTACCACACCCCCGGCGACGGCGGCGGCGGCATACTGCGCTGGGACCCCACCAGCACCGCCGCCGGCAACGGCGGCACCGTGCACGACCCGTACCCGAACGGCAGCGCCCGGCGTGGCCGATGGCTGGCCGTGCACGACGGGCTCGGCGACTTCCGGCGCTTCGGCATCTTCGGCCGGGAGACCCCCGCCGACGCCGCGCTGGACGCCATGGTCACGGACCCGGCGATCCACCGGGTCGAGGCCCACACCGGCCTGCGCTTCGTCAAGCGGCACACATTCGGCCGCAGCGACATCGAGCTGGACTTCGGCGGGCACACCGTGCACACCGACGGCATCGAGCGCAACACCCACGACAACCCGTTCGGCGCGGTGCTCTACTTCCGCGGCACGGTGACCGACACGGTGATCACCCACACCCTCACCGAGACCGTCCCCGAGCTGACCGACGTGTTCCAGGTCCCGGACTCGGCGCGGTTCACCGTCGGCCAGTGGTGGACCGCCACCAGCAACGCCCTCAGCGGCGCCGACGAGCGCGAACTACAGAAGATGGTCCAGGTCACCCAGATCGTCGACGGCACCCACATCCGCGTGGGCTACCTCAACGGCTGGACGCTGGAGCCGGGCCGCACGATCACCTGGCGCCGGGTCGAGCCGGTCCGGCAGGCGCACGTACGCAACATGGTCTTCCTCGGCCACGTCGCCTTCACCGGCGAGTACCCCGGATCCGGGCCCGACGACCGCGAGTACAGCGGCTCCCACCCCGTCGCCTACGAGTACGCCGTGCGCTGCGACGTGTCCGGCATCGACGCCATCGGCACCTGGTGGCCGGTTATCATGCGCCGCTGGTGCACCCACTTCACCACCGCCAACTGCACCCTGAAGAACCCGCCGACCGTCATGTACGGCGGCGCCGGCTACCTGACCCAGCAGATCTACTGCCTGTACGGGCACGTCGTGGACTGCCGCAGCGCCAACGCCCGGCACCTCAACGACCTCACCGCGTCGGCGTACTGCACCGTGGAGAACTGCCACGGCGATGGCGACGACGCTGGCGGCAACCCGTTCACCACCCACGGACAGTACGAGCACGACCTGGTCTTCACCGGCAACTCCGGCCTGATGGACATCGCCAACAGCGGTGGCCAGTGGGGCATCAGCGCGAAGCGGATCACCGTCCGCCGGCACCTCTGCTCCTGGTTCGTCGCCGGCACCAAGATCACCGACCTGACCCTGGAGGACGTGCGGGTCATCCCGCGCTCGACCTTCGATCCGGCCGGCACACTCCAGGTCAACGCCGACGGCGCGCAGCTGCGCGGCTGCTCGGCGCGGACGCTGAGCATCGCCCAGCGCTCGGCCCGCTCGGCCCGGCCCACGATCATCGCCGACTGCGACTTCGACCAGCCCGCCGGCACGGTGATCGTGCAGACCCCGGTGAGCAACCCGGTGCACTTCGTCCGCACCACCTTCCGCGGCCTCGATGGCGCGATCCTGCGCGGCCCGGGTCCGGTGCATTTCACCGACTGCACGCTGACCGGGACGCCCGGCGCGGCGCCACTGCTGGTCGGCGCGGCCGAGGTGGTGGTACACGGCGGCACGCTGACCGACACCGGCATCGAGCTGTCCGCCGTGCGCGACCAGCGCCTCGTGGTCGACGGCGGCGCGGTGGTCACCGGCACCAACGCACGGCGGGCCCTGCTGACCCGGGCCGCCGGCACCGGGGCCGTCCGGATCGAGCTGGGCGACTACCGCAGCACCGCGGCCGACCCGCAGACCGCGCACGTGCGTATCGACGCCGGCGTCAACCGCTACCGCGCAGTCGGCGCCGGCTTCTCCGGCGGCCGGCTGACGCTCGCCGACGCGGCCTTCGGCGCCGCCTCCACCCTGCTGCACACCGGGTGCGTCGAGGAGGGGGTCGCCCGCGAGCTGCCCGCCGAGTCCCCCCGCGTCGTCACCGGCGACAACCTCGCCCTCTGATCGCCCCCCCGGAAGAGGAGACACCCATGAACCGCTCCGACCCGACCTCCCGCCGCACCCTGCTGCGCACCTCCGGGCTCGGCGGGCTCGCCCTCGCCGGCACCGCCCTCGCCCTCTCCCCCGCCACCGCCACCGCCACCGCCGCCGCCGCCAAGCCGGACGGCCCGCCGACCCCACTGGCCCCCGGCCTCAACGGGGTGCTGCACGTGGGCACCGTCGCCGCGCTGCTCGCCGTCAGGCCCCAGACCCTGCGCGCCGGGCAGGTCGTGCACGTCGACGGCTACCACGCCGCCGGCGACGGCGCCGCCCGCATGTTCCGTTGGAACGCCGCCAGCACCGCCGCCGGCAACGGCGGCACCGTCCTCGCCCCCGCCAACGACCGGCCCGGCCGCTGGCTCCAGCTGCACGACGGCGCCGTCGAGTTCCGGCACTTCGGCATCTTCGACGCCAAGACCCCCGCCGACGCCGCCCTCGAGGCGATGGTCAACGACCCCACCGTGCACCGCATCGAGGCCCACTCCGACCTGCACTTCGTCAAGCGGCACCGGTTCACCCGCAGTGACCTCGTGCTCGACTTCGGCGGGCACACCATGTCCACCGACGGCATCGAGGACGCCGGCCGCGACGACCCGTTCGCCGCGGTGCTGTTCTTCCGCGGAAAGGTCACCGACCAGGTACGCACCCACACCCTGACCGAGGTCGTCCGGGAGGGCTGGGACACGTTCCAGGTCGCCGACTCCTCGGCGCTCACCGTCGGCCAGTGGTACGCCGTCGAGGTCAACCGGCTCGCCGGCAGCTGGGAGCGGGAGCTGCAGAAACTCGTCCAGGTCACCCAGATCGTCGACGGCACCCACATCCGGGTCAACTACAAGAACGGCTGGGAGCTGGCCGCCGGCCGCACCCTCACCTGGACCCGCATCGAGCCGGTCAGCCGGGTGCACGTACGCAACCTCGTGTTCACCGGCAACGGCGCCGACCAGTACACCGGCTCCCACCCCGTGGCCTACGAGTACGCGGTGCACTGCGACGTCGCCGACATCGACGCCACCGGCAGCTTCTGGCCGGTGATCATGCGGCGCTGGTGCACGCACTTCCACACCGCCCGATGCAGCCTGAAGAACCCGACCTCGGTCACCTGGGGCGGCGCCGGCTACCTCACCCAGCAGATCTACTGCCTGTACGGGCACGTCGAGGACTGCCGCACCTCCAACGCCCGGCACCTCAACGACTGGACCGCCTCGGCGTACGGGTACGTCACCAACTGCCACGGCGACGGCGACGACCAAGGCCCCTTCGTCACCCACGGCCAGTACGAGCACGACCTCGTCTACACCGGCAACTCCGGGCTCATGACCTTCGCCAACTCCGGGGCGGCCTGGGGCTCGGCGGCAAAGCGGATCACCGTGCGCAAGCACGTCTGTTCCTGGTTCGTGGCCCGCGTGAAGATCACCGACCTGACCCTGGAGGACGTCCAGGTCATCCGCAAGGCCGGCCTGGCCGGCTCCGGGATGTTGTGGGTCAACGCCGACGGCGTGCAGCTGCGCGGCTGCTCCGCCGACGACACGCTGATCATCTCGCAGCAGTCCACCCGGTCGCAGCGGCCGAACGTCATCGAGGGCTGTTCCTTCACCCTCGCCACCGCCGGCACGGACGTGGTGCAGGCCAACGTCACCACGCCGGTGCACCTGGTCCGCACCACCGTCCGCGGGGTCGACGGGCACACCTTCAGCGGCAGCGGGCAGCTGCACCTGACCGACGTGACCCTCGTCGGCGCCCCCGACGCCGCGCCGGTCACCGTCAAATCCGCCGACCTGCGCGTCTGCGGAGGCACCTTCACCAACGCCGGCGTCCGCCTTGCCGGCACCGCCGACCAGCGGATCAGCGTCGGCGGCGGGGCCGTGCTCAGCGGAACCAACACGGCCAAGGCGCTGCTGTCCCGCGCCGCGGCCACCGGCGTCGTCCGGTGGGAGCTGGGCGGCTACCTCAGCACCACCTCCGACGCCGGCACCGCGCACATCACCGTCGACGCCGGCACCAATCGGTACTCCGCCGTCGGCACCCAGTTCACCGGCGGGAAGCTGCGACTGGCCGACGCCGGCTTCGGTGACGGCTCGTACCTGCACCACACCGGGTGCGTCGAGGAGGGCGTCTCCCGTGAGCTACCCGCCGCCGGCCCGCGCATCCGCGACGCCGGGAACCTGACGGTCTGACCACACCGCAGCAGCGAGAGAAGGCGAGGAGCCAGGTGGAACAGCAGGACCGGCCGGTGCGGGTCGCGCTGGCGGGCGTGGGCAACCGGGGCCAGACGTACGCCCGGTGGGTGGCCGCCAACCCCGCGCGGGCGCGCATCGTCGCGGTCGCCGACCCGCGTCCGCACCAGCGGAGCCTGGTCACCGCCGCCCACCCCGGCGCGGCGGAGTTCAGCGACTGGCGAAACCTGCTGGCGGCGGACGTACCGGCCGACGCGGTCATCGTCGCCACCCAGGACCGGATGCACGTCGAGCCGGCCGTCGCGTTCGCCAACGCCGGCCAGCACCTGTTGGTGGAGAAGCCGCTCGCGCCGACGGCCGACCAGTGCCGCGAGATCGTCGACGCGGTGCGCGCCACCGGCGTGCTGTTCGCCGTCTGCCACGTCCTGCGGTACACCCCCTACACCGACCTGGTGAAGCGGGTGGTGGACAGCGGGGTGCTGGGCGAGATCGTCAGCGCCCAGCACCTCGAACCGGTCGGCTGGTGGCACTACGCCCACTCCTACGTGCGCGGCCCCTGGCGGCGAGAGGACCTCGCCACCCCGATGCTGCTCGCCAAGTCCAGCCACGACCTGGATTGGCTCGGCTACGTCACCGGCCGGCGTATCGAGCGGGTCGCCAGCTTCGGCGGGCTCCACCACTTCCGGCCCGACCAGGCGCCGGCCGGCGCCGCCGCGCGGTGCCTGGACTGCACGGCCGAGCCGGGCTGCCCGTACTCGGCACCGAAGTTGTACCTGCCGGTGCTGCGCGAGCGCGGGTCGATCTGGCCGGTCAGCGTGGTCACCGACGGCACCGACGAGGCCGCGCTGATCGAGGCGCTGCGCACCGGCCCGTACGGCCGGTGCGTGTACTCCGGCGACAACGACGTCGTCGACCACCAGGTCGTGGCGATGGAGCTGACCGGCGGCGTCACCGCCAGCTTCACCATGGCCGCCTTCACCGAGCAGACCCACCGGCAGACCCAGCTGTTCGGCACCCACGGTTCCCTCTCCGGCGACGGCGAACGGGTCCGGGTGCACGACTTTCGCACCGACCGGATCGAGATCCTCGACGCCGCCACGGTCGGCGGGTCCACCGCCGCCGACGACCACGGCGGCGGCGACACGGGACTGATGGACGCCTTCGTCCGCGCCGTCGCCACCGGCGACAGCCACCACATCCGGTCCGGGCTGGACGAGACCCTCGCCAGCCACCTCGCGGTCTTCGCCGCCGAGACGGCCCGGCACACCGGCACGGTCGTGACCGTGCCCGCGCAGTGAACCACTGAGAGAGGAACGCACAGATGAGACTTCGAAGGTTCGCACCGGTCGCGGCCGCCGCGCTGGTGGCCGGTCTGCTCAGCGCCTGCGGCGGCTCCGACGCCGGCGGCGACAAGGAGAGCGTCACCATGTGGATCTACCCGGTGATCCCCGACGAGGCCACCCACCGCGGCTTCTGGGACAAGCAGGTCGCCGCGTTCAAGGCCGACCACCCCGACATCGACGTCAAGGTGGAGATCTTCCCGTGGGCCAAGCGCGAGGAGTCGCTGACCGCGGCGATCGCCGGCGGCAAGGGCCCGGACGTGGTCTACCTGATCCCCGACCAGCTGGGCAAGTTCCACAAGATGATCGAGCCGGTGGACGAGTACCTGCCCGCCGACGCGAAGGCCGACTACCGGGAGAACGTCCGGGCCGCCGTCACCCTCGACGGCAAGATGCTCGGCGCACCGCTGCTGACCAGCAGCAACCCGCTGATGTGCAACGCGAAGGTGTTCACCGCCGCCGGGATCACCGAGTACCCGAAGACCTGGGCCGACCTGCTGGCCCTCGCGCCGAAGCTGAAGGCCAAGGGCTTCGACGCCACCAACTACTACGCCGACCCGAACGCCACGCTCAACCAGTCCTTCTACCCGCTGCTCTGGCAGGCCGGCGGCGACGTGTTCAACGCCGACGGCACGTCCGTGGCGTTCAACGGCCCCGAGGGCGTCAAGGCACTGACCTTCCTCAAACAGCTCGTCGACGGCGGCTACGTCGAGAAGGACCTGATCACCAGCATCCCGGCCTTCGAGCAGACCAACGTGGCCAAGAACAAGGTCGCCTGCACCTGGCAGCACGTCCCGGCCGACGTCGAGAAGCTCTGGGGCACGGAGAACATCAAGATCTTCCCGCCGCTGAGCGACGCCAAGAGCGTCGGCTACGGCACCGTGGGCAGCCTGTCCATCCTCAAGGGCAGCAAGGCCAAGAAGGCCGCCGGCCAGTGGGTCACCTTCGTCACCGCGCCGTCGGTCGCCTCCGCGTACGACGTCGCCGGCGGCTACTTCTCGGCCAAGACGTCCGCCGGGGCCCTGTACCCGCAGGACCCGGTGAACACCGAGATGGAGAAGACCCTGGACAGCACCACCGTCGGCCCGCTCAACGAGAAGAGCCGCGAGGTGATGGGCGTCCTCGCCCCCGAGATCCAGGCCGCGCTGATCGGCAAGAAGACCCCCGAGCAGGCGCTCGCCGACGCGGCCAAGGCCGCCGACGCGCTGCTCTGAACCCCGCCGGCCCGCCGCCGCGGTGCGGCGGCGGGCCGGACGCCACCGCATCGGCCGCAGCGGCCGATGTCGAACCTGCGAAGAGGATGGCGAGATGGCCGTACCTGCTCAGCTGCCGGCCCGGCGGGCCCGGCGGGTGATCGCCCGGCGCGAGGCACGATGGGGTCTGCTCTTCGTCCTCCCCGCGTTCCTGCTGTTCCTGGCGTTCCGCTTCGGCCCGGCGATCGCCGGGCTGGTGCTCGGCTTCATGGACTACACGATCGGCGGCGACGCCGAGTGGACCGGGCTGGAGAACGCCCGGCGGCTGGCCGACGACCCGGTCTTCTGGCAGGCGCTGCGGGTCACCGTCGGCTACACCGTGCTGTACGTGCCGCTGACCGTCGCCGCGTCGGTCGGGCTGGCACTGCTGGTCCGGCGCGGCTTCCGCGGCGTCGGCTTCTTCCGGTCGGTGTTCTTCCTCCCGGTCGTCACCAGCCTGGTGCTGGTCGCCACCATCTTCTCCTGGGTGTTCTCCTCCGGCGGCCCGTGGTCGCGGATCCTCGGCTGGGTCGGCCTGCCCGACGACTCCTGGCTGGCCTCCAGCACGCTGGTCCTGCCGGCACTCGCCCTGATCGGCGTGTGGTCGCACTTCGGGTACGGCATGCTGATCGTCCTGGCCCGCCTCCAGGACCTGCCCAGAGAGCAGGAGGAGGCCGCCCTCACCGACGGCGCGGGCGCGTGGCAGCGGTTCCGCTTCATCGTGCTGCCCCAGCTCAAGCCGGTGCTGTTCTTCCTGCTGGTGATCGAGACAACCGCCTCGTTCCAGGTCTTCGACCTGGTGTACGCGATGACCGGCGGCGGCCCCGCCCGCGCCAGCTACACCCTCGTCATGGCCCTGTACGACCAGGGCTTCAAGTACTTCGACCTCGGCTACGCCAGCGCGATCGGGGTGGCCCTGTTCGTGATGACGCTGGTCGTCGCGCTGATCCAACGGCTGGCCCTCGGGAGGGACAAGTGACCGCCACGACCACCGCCCCCGCGCCCACCCCGGCACCCCCGCCGCGGCGCCGGCGACGCTCGTACCGGGCGTTGCAGCCCGGGCCCGGCGGCACCGTGCTGCGGTACGTGCTGCTGGCCGTGGCCAGCGTGGCCACCCTCTTCCCGTTCTACGCGATGGTGGTGCTGAGCCTGAAGCCCGCCGCCGCCGTCGAGTTCCCCGGCAGCCTCCTGCCCTGGCCGATCGAGTTCGACGCGTACGCGACGGTGCTCGACTCGCGGAACATTCTGCGCTGGCTGCTCAACACCACCATCTACTCGGTGGTCAGCGTCGTCGCGGTGCTGCTGCTCTCCGCGTTGGCCGGGTACGCGTTCGCGAAGAAGCGCTTCCCCGGCCGGGAGACCATGTTCTGGTCGTTCCTGGCGATGGTGATGGTGCCGTACCACGTCACCCTCATCCCCACTTTCATCCTGATCGCGAGAGTCGGCGGGGTCGACACGTACTGGGGGCTGATCCTGCCGACCCTGGCCAACGCGCAGGCGGTGTTCCTGATGCGACAGTTCATCCAGGGCCTGCCCGACGAACTCTTCGAGGCCGCGACGATCGACGGCGCCTCCGAGTGGCGGATGTTCGTGCGGATCGTGCTGCCGCTGTGCAAGCCGATCCTGGCCACCCTCGGCGTGTTCGTCTTCCTGTGGCACTGGAACGACCTGCTCTGGCCACTGATCATCGGGCAGAGCGGGGACATGCGCACCCTCACCGTCGGCATCGCCTCCCTCCAGCAGGAGCAGGTGCCGCTCAACGTCATGCTCGCCGGCTCGGTCGTCGCGTTCGTGCCGATCTTCGCCGCCTACCTCGTCGGCCAGCGGTACTTCACCGAGGGCGTCACCATGTCCGGAATCAAGGGGTGAGTGCAGTGTTCAACAGTGAGTCCGCACTGGAGGACCGGCTCGCCCGGCCCTCGGCGGCGCTCGTCGCCGACCTGGCCGGCGGCTCCGGTGACCTGGTGGTCCTCGGCGCCGGAGGCAAGATGGGCCCGTCGCTGTGCCGGCTGGCCCGCCGAGGGCTCGACGCCGCCGGCCGCTCCGGCGACCGGGTGTACGCCGTGTCGCGCTGGTCGGACCGGACGGCCGCCGACGCGCTGGCCACCTACGGAGTGGAGCCGGTGGCGTTCGACCTGCTGGGCGACGGCGACCTGGCCGGACTGCCCGACGCCAGCGACGTGATCTTCATGGTGGGCGCGAAGTTCGGCACCGCCACCGCCCCGTACCTGGCCTGGATGGTCAACGCGGTGCTGCCCGCAGCGGTGGCCCGGCGCTACCCTGCCGCCCGGATCGCCGCATTCTCCACCGGCAACGTCTACCCGATGGCGCCGGTGGCCTCCGGAGGCTGCGTGGAGACCGACCCGACCGGCCCGGTCGGCGACTACGCGATGAGCTGCCTCGGCCGCGAGCAGGTGTTCGCGCACGCCGCCAGCCGGGGCACCCCGGTCGCGGTGCTCCGGCTCAACTACGCCGTCGACCTGCGCTACGGCGTGCTCGCCGACATCGGCCAGGCGGTGCTCGCCGGCGAGCCGGTCGACGTCACTACCGGCCACGTCAACGTGGTCTGGCAGGGGTACGCCAACGAGGTGGCGCTGCGGTCGCTGGGACACGCCTCCGCCGACGTGTTCACCCTCAACCTGACCGGCCCGGAGACCGCCCCGGTGCGCCGGATCGCCGCCCGCACGGGCGAACGTCTCGGCCGGCCGGTCAGCTACGCCGGCACGGAGGCGCCGACCGCGCTGCTCAACGACGCCACCCGCTGCCACGCGCTGTTCGGCTACCCGGACGTCCCGCTGGGCACCCTGATCGACTGGCAGGCCGACTGGCTGGCCGCCGGGTTGCCCACCTCGGGCAGGCCCACCAAGTTCTCCGTCCGCGACGGGAGGTTCTGACCGTGTCCCTGGACCTGCTGCGCGAGGGGACAGTCATCCCCGCACACCCGCTCGCGCTGACCGCCGACCGCCGCCTCGACGAACGGCGGCAGCGGGCGCTGACCCGCTACTACCTGGCCGCCGGGGCCGGTGGGCTCGCCGTCGGCGTACACACCACCCAGTTCACGATCCGGGAGGCAGGCCTACTGCGACCGGTGCTCACCCTGGCCGCCGAGACCGTCGACGCCGAGGCCGGACGGCCGGTGGTGAAGGTCACCGGGGCGTGCGGCGACACCGCCCAGGCGGTCGCCGAGGCGGAACTCGCCGCCGAGCTGGGCTACCACGCCGTCCTACTCTCCCCCGTCGTGCCGGGCGCCGACGAGGCGTACCTGCTCCGGCGGGCACGGACGGTCGGCGAGGTGCTGCCGGTCATCGGCTTCTACCTGCAGCCGGCCATCGGCGGCCCGCGCCTGTCGACGGCGTTCTGGCGGGCGTTCGCCGACCTCCCGTCGGTGGTGGCGGTGAAGCTGGCCCCGTTCGACCGGTACCGCACCCTGGAGGCGGTGCACGGGATCGCCACCGCCGACCGGGGCCGGGACGTGGCGCTGTACACCGGCAACGACGACCACATCGTCGGCGACCTGCTCGGCGAGTTCGCCGGCCGCCGGTTCGTCGGCGGGCTGCTCGGCCAGTGGGCGGTGTGGACCCGCGCCGCGGTCGCCCTGTTCGCGCAGGCACGGGCGGCGCGGGCCGGCGACGGGGCGGCGCTGGCGGAGTTGACTGGCCGGTCCGCGGCGGTAACCGACGCGAACGCGGCGGTGTTCGACGCCGTGAACGGGTTCCACGGCTGCATCGCCGGGGTGCACGAGGTGCTGCGCCGGCAAGGGCTGCTCGACGGGGTGTGGTGCCTCGACCCGGCCGAAGGGCTGTCCCCCGGCCAGGCGGAGGAGCTGACCCGGGTGATCACGGCCTACCCGTGGCTCACCGACGACGACTTCGTCGCGGAGCACCGCGATGACTGGCTCCGCTGAGCCGCCGCCCGGGGCCGGTGCGGGCGGCGTGCCCCGGCCCCCGGCCGGGCCGCCCGTGACCACGCTCTCCGGCGGGCACCGTCCGGTCACCGTGGTCTCCGTGTCCGCCCCGCTGCGGGCCGAGTTCTTCCCCGACCGGGTCGGCGACCGACTGACCGCGGCCACCGACGCCACGCTGATCGACGACCATGCGGCGCTTACCCGGGCCGACCTGGCGCCGCTGCTGGCCCGGGCCGAGGTGCTGGTGACCTCCTGGGGCGTCCCACGGCTCGACGCGGCCCTGCTGGACCGGGCCCCGGCGCTGCGGCTGGTCGCGCACACAGGTGCCTCGGTCAAACCGTTCGTGACCCCCGAGCTGTTCGCCCGCGGCGTCACGGTCACCCAGGCCGGGCAGGGCATGGCCCGGTCGGTGGCCGAGGTCGCCCTCGCGTTCACCCTGGCCCTGCTGCACCAGACGCCCCGCTTCGACCACGCGTTGCACGCGGGTGCAGGCTGGAGCCGGGCGGAACAGGCACCACCCCGGCACGAGATCCTCGGCTGCCCGATCGGCGTCGTCGGGGCGTCCCGCACCGGCCGTGCGTACCTGGACCTGGTCCGGGCCCTCGGCGCGGACGCCAGCGTGTACGACCCGACCCTGACCAGGGCGAACGCCGCCGCGCTCGGTGCCCGGCTGGTCGGCCTCGACGAGCTGTTGGCCGGTAGCCGCATCGTCGCGCTGCACGCGCCGACCCTGCCGGAGACCCGGCACCTGCTCGGCGCCCGCGAGTTGGCGCTGCTGCCCGACGGCGCCGGGCTGGTCAACACCGCCCGGTCCTGGCTGGTGGACGAGGCGGCGCTCGTCGCGGAGCTGTCCCGCGGCCGGATCGACGCCGCGCTGGACGTCTTCGACGAGGAGCCGCTGCCCACCGGCCACCCGCTGCGGGCACTGCCCAACGTGCTGCTCACCCCGCACCAGGCCGCCGGCACGGTGCAGGGCCGCCGGCGGCAGGGCGAGATCGTCGTCGACGAGATCGTCCGGTACGCCGCC
The DNA here is from genome assembly GCF_036017915.1 of Micromonospora sp. NBC_00421. Taxonomy (NCBI): domain Bacteria; kingdom Bacillati; phylum Actinomycetota; class Actinomycetes; order Micromonosporales; family Micromonosporaceae; genus Micromonospora; species Micromonospora sp. NBC_00421. The sequence continues at coordinate 950,892 of NZ_CP107929.1, read as the reverse complement.
GGCCGGCCCCTCAGCCACGCGGTGACGCCCGAGATGCTCGCCCGGACCGGCTGACCCGCCGTCGCACACCGCCCCCGTACGCGATCGACCCGGGCCCGCCGACGGGCCCACACCACCACGGAGAGGACACCATGAGGTTCATGCGGATCGGCCCGGTCGGCGCCGAGCGGCCGGTGCTGTTCGACGGCACCAGCTACTTCGATCTGACCGGAGTCACCTCCGACATCGACGCGGCGTTCCTCGCCGCGGACCCCGTGGCGCGGGTACGGTCGGCGGGTCCACTGCCCCGGCTCGACGTCACCGGGGAGCGGATCGGCGCCCCGATCGCCCGGCCCGGGGCGGTGCTCTGCATCGGGCAGAACTACAGCGCGCACGCCGCCGAATCCGGGGTCGCCCCGCCCGAGCGGCCGATCCTGTTCCACAAGTCGCCGAACACCGTGGTCGGCCCGTACGACCAGGTGCTGATCCCGCGCGGCTCGACGAAGACCGACTGGGAGGTCGAGCTGGCCGCGGTGATCGGCAAGCCCGCCCGCTACCTCGACTCCCCGGCCGAGGCGCTCGCTCATGTGGCCGGCTACACGGTCACCAACGACGTGTCCGAACGGGACTACCAGTTCGCCGACCCGGGCGGCCAGTGGTCCAAGGGCAAGTCGTGCGAGACCTTCAACCCGCTCGGCCCGTGGCTGGTAACGCCGGACGAGGTGGGCGACCCCCAGGCGCTTCGGCTCCGCTCCTGGATCAACGGCGATCCACGGCAGGACTCACGCACCGCCGACATGATCTTCGACGTGGCGTACCTGATCTGGCACCTGTCCCAGTACACCGTGCTGGAACCGGGCGACCTCCTCAACACCGGCACCCCGCAGGGCGTGGCGCTCTCCGGCCGGTTCCCCTACCTGGCAGCCGGCGACGTGATGGAGATGGAGATCGACGGGCTCGGCCGGCAGCGCACCGTGCTCGCGCCGGCGTGAGCACCCCCGTCGACTACCGCCCGGCCACGCCGGCGGACGTACCGTCGCTGTACGCCACCTGGGCCGAGGCGTTCACCAGCGCGCACGTGACCCAGCTCTACGCCCGCGACCCCGGCCGCCTCCCGCGCACCTTCGTCGCGGTGGAGGCCGGGACGGTCGTCGCCGCCGTCCACTACCTGCCCCGGCGGTTACGCAACGCCGCCGGCGGCGTCGACCTGGTCGGCGGCGTCGCCAATGTGGCCACCCGGGTCCGGGCGCGCGGCCAGGGTCACATCCGCTGCCTGCTCGACCTGGCCGTCACGGCGATGGCCGCCGACGGCTGCGCCTGGTCGTTGCTGTTCACCGGCACCCCCGGCGTGTACCTGTCCAGCGGCTACCGCCCGTTCGCCCTGCGCTACCCGAGCGGTCGACCGGCGGCCGCCGTGGCCCCCTTGCCGCCGGAGTGGATCGTCCAGGCCGACGCCGGAGTGGACTGGGCGCAGCTCGCCCCGTTGCACGAGGCGTTCAACGCCCGCCGGCCGCTCAGCACCGTGCGGGACGCCGACGACTGGCGGCTGCGGGTGCCGGTGTGGTACGCCCCGCCCACCCAGCTGCTGGTCGCCCGGCACCACGGCCGGATGGCCGGCTACCTGGCCGCGCAGTGGACGCCCGGGTCCGTGCGAGTGGTCGAGGTGGCGGCGCACCCCGACCGGCCGGAGGCCCTGCGCGCCCTGTTCGGCGCCGTCGCCGGCACCGCCGCCGAGCGCGGCGTACGGGAGTGCGTGGCCCGGCTGCCCGCCGATCCGGCCATCGACGCCGCACTGCCGCACCTCCTGACCGACCCGGTGACGCAGGCCGACGCCACTGGTATGGTCCGGCCGATCCACGCCGCGCCCGACCATCTGGCCGCGATCACGGAGGCGCCCGAGGCCTTCCACTGGCCGGCCGACTACCTGTGAGGACCCGGACCGCACTGCGCGGGCCGGACACCGGTCGTGGCCGGATGGTGTGGAATGTGACCGGCACGTTTCGGAAGAGGAGGCGCGATGGGTGCCCTTGCGCAGGTCACCTCACCGGTCGCCGAGCACGGCGAAGGGCCGGTGTGGTGCCCGGCCGACAAGCGGTTGCGTTGGGTCGACATGCTGGTCGGGGACATCCTGACGCTGGACCCGGTCACCGGGGTGATCACCCGCCGGCACGTCGCCCCGGTGGTCGCGGCCGTGCGCCCGCGGTCCGGTGGTGGGCTCGTCGCCGCCGTCGAGCGGGGCTTCGCGCTGCTCACGGACGACGCGGTGGAGCTGCTGCCCGAGAACTGGTCGGACCCGTCGATCCGGATGAACGACGGCGGGTGCGACCCGCTTGGGCGCTTCTACTGCGGCTCCATGGCGTACGACGCCGCGCCGGGCCGGGCCGCGCTGCACCGGCTCGGCCCCGACGGCGCGGTCGAGACGGTGCTCACCGGGCTGACCGTCTCCAACGGGTTGGCCTGGACCCGGGACGGCAGCACCGCCTGGTACGTCGACTCGGCCACCCACCGGATAGACACCTTCGCCTTCGACCCGACCACCGGCGAGCTGCACGACCGGCGGCCGGTGGTGGCGGTGCCACCGCAGGTGGGCACGCCGGACGGGCTCTGCCTCGACGTCGAGGGTGGTGTCTGGGTCGCGCTGTGGGACGGCGGGGCCGTGCACAGGTACGCGTCGGACGGTCGCCTCACCGCCGTCGTGGAGCTGCCGGTCCGACGCCCCACCGCATGCGCGTTCGGCGGCCCCGACCACGCCGACCTTTACATCACCACCTCCCGCCACGGCCTGCCGGCGGACGACCGCTCCCCGGCGGGGGCCTTGTTCCGGATCCGACCCGAGGTTCCCGGCTTCCCCGATTACACATTCGTTGGCTGAGACGGGTGGCCGCCCGGACCCACCGGTCCGGTCCGGGACCCGCGGTCTCAGCGAGGTCGAGCAGCTCATCCTCGACACCGTCGACGGGCGCGCACAGCAGCACGCTGACGCCACGGCCGCCGAATCGCAGTCCGCACCGCGTCCGGGCACACCCAAGACGGACACCGTCGAACGCAACGCGGCGGTCGATGACTCGCCTGGAGTCCATACGGATGCGCTTATCGGTTCGGCTCCCGTCGTCTGATCCTGTCAGTCGGGGTCAGCCAGGTTTCGGTCCGGCTGGCCCGGTACAGGCCGATCGCTGCTCCCCGTGCGGGCGGGGGTGATCCGCACACGCGGATCACCTCGACCAGTGCCCACTCCCGGACAGTGGACACCTCGTCCCCGCCGACGCCCCCGGCGGCCTCGCCTCGATCGTGGCCCGAACTGATCTACGCCGACCGGGGGCTACGACTACGACTGCTACCGACGAACGGTGCCGGCACTGGCCGAAGATTTCCAAAACATGCCCTTGACGTGGGCGTCTCTCATGATTAGCGTGACGCAAACCGGTTTGACAAACCGGTTTGCGCGGAGGTGAGAATGTCTGTCTCCATCAGTGACGTGGCCGCTCGGGCCGGAGTCAGCCGAGCGACCGTGTCCCACGTTCTGAGCGGCAACCGGCCGGTCAGTCAGCGCGTCCAGTCCCTGGTCCGGGAGGCCATGCAGGATCTGGGCTACGTGCCGAGTCGTACCGCCCAGAACCTGGCGCGGGGCACCACCCGCACTATCGGGCTGCTGGTGCCCGACATCGGCAACAGCTTCTTCGCTGACCTGGCCAAGGGTGTCGAGCAGGCCTCGATCGAGCGCGGCTTCAACGTCCTGCTCGGCAACACCGGGTGGACCTCCGAGCGGGAGATCTTCTACCTGGAGACGCTGAAGTCGCGGGCCATCGACGGGGTGGTCTACGCCGCCGGTGCGCCCGCACCCACCTCCCGGCTCGCCGAGCTGTTTGCCGGCGTACCGGTCGTCGCGGTCGACGAGGAACTGGACGGGCTGGCCCTGACCACCGTCGTCTCCGACAACCGGGCCGGCGGAGCGCTCGCCGCGCGACACCTGGCCGGACTGGGGCACCAGCGGGCCGTCGTGGTCGGCGCCAACCCCCACCTGGCCAGCAGCAAGCACCGGGTGGACGGCTTCGTCCACACCTGGGGCGAGCTGGTCGGTCGCACGCCGGAGGTCATTGAGGGCCCGTTCGAGGAGGAGGCCGGCTACCTGGCAGCCAGCCACCTCGTACCCCGGATCCGGATCGGTGAGGTGACCGCCGTTTTCGCTCTCAACGACCTGGTCGCCCTCGGTGCGCTGCGGGCGTTGCGGGAGGCGGGCCTGCAGATACCGACGGCCTGTTCCGTGGTCGGCTTCGACGACATCTACGCGGCACGCCACGTTATCCCCGGCTTGACCACGGTCCGTCAGGACGCGGTCGGCATGGGTGCGCTGGCTGCCTCGGCTCTGCTAGGGGTGCTCGCTCCGACGAACGGCGAAACCCGATCCAGCCGGCACATCCTGCCGGTGTCACTGACTCTGCGGGGCACCACCGGGCCACTGCTGCACCCGACACCTGTGGATGGAGGCGACAACGATGGCGGTCATTGACGTCGAGGATGTCAGTAAGGAGTTCCAGGCGCGGCGGGCCGACGTGCTGGCGCTGTCCAGGACCACCCTGCGGATCGAGGGCAACCAGGTCGTCTGTGTCGTCGGGCCGAGCGGCTGTGGTAAGACCACCCTGCTCAACCTCATCGCCGGCTTCCTGCGGCCGAGTGCCGGTCGAGTGCTGGTTGACGGCAGTCCGGTCACCGGGCCGGACAGCTCGCGAGCGGTGGTCTTCCAGTCAGACGCGGTCTTCCCATGGCTGACCGTGCGCCGCAACGTCGAGTACGGGCTGCGGCTGCGCGGTGTCGACCGGACCGCTCGGAAGGAGCGGGTCGACCGGTATCTCGACCTGGTCGGGCTCGCCGACTTCGCGGATGCATACCCGAAGGAACTCTCTGGCGGCATGCGCAAGCGGGTCGACATCGCCCGCGCCTACACCTCCGGCCCCGAGGTGCTGCTGCTGGACGAGCCGTTCGGCGCACTGGACATCTTCACCCGCGAGGCGATGTGGCTCGCGTTGCACCACGTCAACCTGGCGGAGCCGAAGACCATCGTCTTCGTCACCCACGACATCGAGGAGGCGCTCTTCGTGGGCGACCGGGTGATCGTCATGACCCCGCGTCCGGCGCGGGTGCACCAGGACATCACGGTGCCCTTCGATCGGCGCGGTGACCTCGATCTACGGGGCAGCAAGGAATTCCAGGACATGCGGATCCAGATCTCGCGGAGTCTTCGGGAGGTGTCCGGTGACCGCACCTGAGGGACAGCTCGTCCGCCCCCGCGTGGCAGGGGACCGGTCTCGGATAATCGGACTCGGGCTCGGTGGCGGTGTCATCGTGGGGCTGCTCGCCCTCTGGTGGCTGCTCACCGACCTGACCGGCACGATCAGGCCGCTCTACTTCCCGGCCCCGACCGAGGTGCTCAGCGCCCTGCAGCAGATCTGGCGGAGCATGCTGCCGGACGCCGGGGCCACCCTGCTCCGGGTGCTCTTCTCCTGGTCACTCGGCTCGGCTGCCGGCATTCTGATCGGTCTGTTGATGGTCCGTTCCCGGATTCTCTTTCACACCCTCACCCCGGTTATCGAGGCACTGCGACCGGTTCCACCGGTGGCCCTGATCCCGTTCGTCATCCTCTGGTTCGGCATCGGCGACAGCGGCAAGCTCTTCCTGGGCTCCCTGGCCTGCTTCATGGTCATGGTGGTCAACACGATCGTGTCGGCAAACAACGTCAGCCCGGTCTACGGTCGCGCGGCCCGCTCGTTGGGTGCCGGCGAGGGGCAGGTCTACCGGACCGTGATTCTGCCCGCCATCGTTCCCGAAATCGTCTCCGGGTTGCGGATCGGCAGCGCGCTCGCCTTCGCGGTGGTGGTGGCGGCCGAGTTCCTCGGTGCCGAACAGGGCATCGGCCGGCTGATCATGCAGGCCAGCCGGACGCTGAACACCCCCGTGGTGCTGATCGGCACCATCGTCATCGCCATCGAGGCGGTGGCCGTCGACCGGCTCATCAAATTCGTCAGCTCACGCATCACACGCTGGTCCGAAAGCTCTTCCTGAGGCAGCTAAGGAGCACGACCATGTCAACCAGAAAGCTCGCCGTCGGCCTTGTCGTCACCGCGCTCGCCCTGACCGCCTGCAACGCCGAGACCGAATCCGGTAAGGCCGCCGACGGCACGACGACCATCCGGCTCGGCATCTCGCCGTTCCAGGACACCATGCTTCCGATCATCGCCGAGGAGAAGGGGTGGTTCAAGGCCGAAGGGCTCAACGTCGAGCTGAAGTCGCTCGCCTGGGACGCCATCATGCCGGCGGTCGCCTCCAACGGCATCGACGCGGCCATCAACAACACCACCGGCGTGGTCTCGGTCGCCAACAAGGCCGACAACGTCGTCTACTGGTACGCCTGGAACCCGTTCACCGAGGGCTCCGCGCTGATGGGCAAGAAGGGCTCCGGGCTGAAGACCCTCGAGGACTTCGTCGCCACCGGCCTCCCCGAGGAGGCCGCCCGGGCCGAGACCTTCAAACAGCTCAAGGGGCGGACCATCGTCACCACCATGTCGACCGACATGGGCAAGCAGGTGGTCGCCGCACTGGAGTCGGTCGGGTTGAAGCAGTCCGACGTCAAGCTGGTCGACCTCGACCCGGACCAGGGCCTCGCCGCCTTCCTCAGTGGCACCGGTGACGCGTACCTCGGCGGCATTCCGCAGCGGGTCCGGGCCACCGCGGAGGGGATGCCGGTGCTCGCCTCCGGCCCCGACCTGGCCCCGCCGCCGATCAACGGACTGGTCACCACCACCGAGTTCGCCGGAGAGAACGAGGAGGCGTTGCTCAAGCTGGTCAAGGTGTTCCACCGGATCGTGCGGTACTGCGACGCCAACACCGCCGACTGCGGCAAGACCATCACCGAACGGCTCAACCGGGACACCGGCGCCAACCTGACCGTGCAGGGATTCCAGGACTTCTGGCAGAAGTTCGAGCTGTACGCGCCCAACGCCAAGGCAACGAAGGAACTGATTCTCGACCCGAGCGGAATCTCCTACTGGAAGAAGACCTGGGACGGCGACAACAGCTACCTGACCGCCAACAAATCCATCCCGGCACCGGTCGACGCCGGCAAGCACTTCCTGGTGGAACAGACCTGGAACAAGTACGTCGAGAAGTACGGCGCGGACGAGACCGGCTTCTAATCCCGATGGCGGTGAGGAGAGGGGTACGACGATGATGCGGATCCACCAGATCGTCACCGGTGAACTGGAGAGTTCACTCTCGGTCAGCCTGCTCAACAGCGGTGCCCATCCGGACCTGGACCGGTCGAAGGTCCTGCCGTACGGCTTCCGGAACGACATCCGGCGGCGCAACGGTGAGCTCACCGAGGGGGTGATGGTGCCGGTGCCGGTCTGGCTGATCGAGGGGGCTGGCCAGACCATCCTGATCGACACCGGACTGGGCGCCATCGATGAGGTGTCGGCGATGCAGAGCCGCTACGGGGTGGACTTCGTTGCTTCCCGTGGCGAAGACCAGGATCTGGTCGCCGGGCTTGCCCGGCACGGAGTCCGCCCGGCCGACGTGGACGTGGTGGTGCTGACCCACCTGCACTTCGACCACGTCGGCAACAACGAGCTCTTCCCGAGGGCGAAGTTCATCGTGCAACGCGACGAACTGCCGCAGGCCGTCGCGCCACCGTCGTTCTGCATGTTCTATTACCCCGATTACTCGTACAAGGTCACTGATATTCGGGACCGTCTGGAGGTGATCGACGGCGACGTCGACATCGCCGACGGGGTCCGGCTCGTCAAGATCGGTGGGCACACCCCCGGCTGCATGGTGGTCATGGTCGAGACCGCCCGAGGCACCGTCTGCCTGACCAGCGACGTCATGTACAACTACCGCAATCTTGAGCTGAACTGGCCGATGGGCTCGTTCTGGAACCTACCGGAACTCATGCGCGGCTATGCCCGCCTCCGGCACGAGGCTGATCTCATCATCCCCGAACATGACTGGCAGTTCCGCGAGCATTTCCCGAGCGGGACGATCGAATAGGAGTCTGGTCCGTGAAGGTTTTGCTACTCGGCGAGTCGTGGTTCATCCACCTGATCCACCAGAAGGGTTTCGACAGCTTCACCAACAGCGAGTACCAGGAGGGCGGCCACGAGTTCAAGGCGGCGCTGCTGGCTCAGGGCTGGGAGGTCGACCATGTTCCGGCGCACCGTATCGCCGAGAGGATGCCGACCACCGCCGACGGTCTTCGGCAGTACGACTGCATCGTGATCAGCGACGTGGGGGCGAACACCTTCCTGCTGACGCCGAACGTGTTCAGTAACTCGGCCAGTGAACCCAACCGCCTCACGGCCCTCCGCGATTACGTAGAGACGGGTGGCGCCCTGCTGATGGTCGGCGGATACCTCTCCTTCGCCGGCATCGAGGGCAAGGCACGGTACGGGCAGAGCCCGCTGGCCGACATCCTTCCGGTGGAACTGCTGACCACCGACGACCGGGTGGAGGTGCCCGAGGCGATCCCGCCCCGGGTCCTCGGCGTTCATCCCGCGCTGCCGGACGGGCAGCAGCAGTGGCCCGGTCTACTCGGCTACAACCGCACCCGGCAACGTCCGGAAGGGAAGGTCCTGGTCGAGGTCGGCGCCGACCCGCTGATCGCGGTCCGGCAGGTGGGTGCGGGACGGACCGGTGTCTTCACCTCCGACCTGGCACCGCACTGGGCGCCACCGCCCTTCCTGGCCTGGCCGGATTACCCGCAGTTGTGGGTCCGACTCATCTCGTGGCTGGCCGCCCGTGACTGACTCGGCCTCTCCGCGATCGGCTACAGCCGGCTCGGCGCTGGGCGGTTCCGTGGTCGCGGCGGCGGCCTGCTCGGTGGCCGCCGCGGCGGCCGGCTCGGTGACGACCGGGTGGGGAGAGGCCGAACCCGCCGAGGTGGTGGTGGTCGGCAGCGCCAATGTCGATCGGGTGGTCCGGATCGACCGGCTGCCCCGCCCGGGGGAGACGGTGCTCGCCGCCGATCCTCGGATCGGCGCCGGTGGCAAGGGCGCCAATCAGGCCGTGGCACTGGCCGTGCTGGGACGCCGGGTGGCTCTGCGCGCCGCCGTCGGCTCCGATGCCGCCGGCAGCTTCCTGATCGACAACCTGCGCCGGCTCGGGGTGGAAACGTCAGGGGTGCGCCGCCTCGGCGAGGGCGTCGGCACCGGCGAGGCGGTGATCCTGCTGGACCGAAAGGGCGAGAACTCGATCGTCGTCATTGAGGGCGCCAACCGTCGACTGACGGCAGCGGATGTTGGGCCGATCGACCCGGAAACGGCGGCGGTGCTCGTGCAGTGCGAGGTGCCGGTCGACGCGATCCGGGCGGCGCTCTCCACCGCCGACGCCGGTCAGTTGAGGGTGCTCAACCCGGCTCCCGCCGGTGTGGTCGACGTCGGGCTGCTCGAACTGGTGGATGTGCTGGTGCCGAACCGGGTCGAGTTGGCCCAGCTCACCGGCGCTCGGGACGACGAATTGAACGACCTCGTCGGAGTACGGGCGGCCCTGGCTGCCCTGCCGGTGCCACGGGTGGTGGTGACCCTCGGCGCCGTCGGGGCGTTGGTCCGGGACGGGCAGCGGTATGAGCTGGTGCCGGCTCCGGTGGTGCCGGTTGTCGACACGACAGGAGCCGGTGACTGCTTCTGTGCGGCGCTGACCTCGGCGCTGATCGAGGGGGCCGACCTGATCGATGCAGCGAATGTCGCCGTGGCCGCTGCCGCACTGTCGACTCGCGCGATCGGTGCTCAGGGCGGCCTACCGAACCGCGTCGAGGTCGACTCGTTTTTGGCCGGTGCGGCCAACCGGTAGCACGGCGGGTGGTGGCTTGGCGGTGCCGATCCGCATCCCGAGCGTAATCACGCTTCTGGTGCGCCGCCAACCGCCCCGTCCTGGTGTTCCTGCCGACGTATGCGTCCTGGCTGAACTGGATCGAGGCCGAGTTCGCCGCGTGCGTTACTTCGCCCTCAACGGCACCGACCACCGCACCCACACCGAACAGGACACCGCCATCGGCACCTACATCCGCTGGCGCAACCAACGAGCCGAACCGAAAACCGCATTCGCCACCGGCTTCAAAATCCGCCACCCGGATTACCCGTTCAAGGCTGCATGACGAGGCACTAGCCCCGACTTGGGCCACGGTTGGCTGATTTCGTGGTCGGCAGGGCTGTGACCTGGGGTGTCGTGTCGGGAGGTGCGCACTAACAACTCCTAACTCTTTGAGCGTTGGAGTCTGCGCCAGCAGATGATGGCGCAGGCGAGGGTGAGGATGGCTTCGTGGATGTCGTCGCGGATCTCCCAGCGGATGCGTAGGCGGCGGAACCAGTGCAGCAGTGCGATGGTTTGCTCGACGACCCATCGTCGGGTGCCGGGGCCGGAGCCGTGGCCGCGTCGGGCGATGACAGGGGTGATGCCCCTCGCCCGAAGCTGGCGGCGGTAGCAGTCGTAGTCGTAGCCACGGTCGGCGTACAGCCACTGTGGTCGCTGCCGGGGCCGTCCACGGATGCCCCTGATGCGGGGGACCCTGTCGACCAGAGGCATGAGCTGGGTGACGTCGTGGCGGTTGCCGCCGGTCAACGCCGCAGCGAGGGGAATGCCGCCCGTGTCGGTGATGACGTGGTGTTTCGAGCCCGGCTTGCGGCGGTCGACCGGACTCGGACCGGTTTTTGGCCGCCCTTGAGCGCCCGGACGTGGAACCGTCGATCACCGCCCGAGACCGGTCGAGCTGCCCGCTGGCGCGGAGCTTACCGAGCAGAACCTCATGCAACCGCTGCCAGACACCGGCGCTGTTCCAGTCCCGTAACCTGCGCCAACACGTCATCCCCGAGCCGAAGCCGAGTTCCTGAGGCAGGTAATCCCACGGAATCGCGGTGTAGAGCACGAACAGGATCCCGCAGAGCACCTTGCGGTCATCCAGGGGCTTCCGCCCGGGATAGCGGTACCGGCGAGGCGGACGCGGTGGCAACAGAGCTTCGACCTCGGCCCACAACTCGTCCGAGACGATCCACGGCGGCTGCGCACCCCTCCCCGCGTTCAGACAGAACCATCCTCACGTCCGTCCAGTTACGCCCAACCTCATTGAGTTAGGAGTTGTAAACGGGTCGGGTTCTATCGTGCGGGGCCGTGGCGTACGTGCGGACGGTGAAGACGGCTTCTGGGGCGCGGGCGGTGCAGATCGTGCACTCGCAGCGGCGGGGGTCGCGGGATATCGAGCACATCGGGTCAGCGGACGCTCTGGGAGTCGATGATCCCCGCTGTCGGCTCGGGCTGCCGGTCATGGGCCAGGCGGACCTCCTCCCGCAGCTCGGTGAGGTTCCGATCGGTCACACCCCGCCGGTTCCACCGCTGGAAATGGGAGTACACCGTCTGCCAGGGCGGAAAGTCCACCGGCAGGTACCGCCACGCACACCCGGTCCGCACCACGTACAGGATGCCGTCGACGACCGCCCGACGCGGGTGCTTCTCCGGCCTGCCCATCCACTGCGGCGACGGCAGCATCGGCTCGACGAGCGCCCACTCGCCATCGGTCAGGTCAGACGGGTACCGCCGCACTCGATCCATACCCATCTACCGACCGAGCCCGGTTCATCGATCACACCCACTGTGCGACAACCCCGACCAGCACACATTCCAAACGCGCTCTTAGGCCCCACTGGGGGGCATGGGCAACCGCTGCGAACGACGCGGATCATCTTGACGCGGGTGCCAGGGCGGTCCATATACCCGCTCGATACGGGCATCGTCGAGCCGGGCAAGCAGTGCCTGCTGCCGGGCCTGCTCCTGCGCGCCCGGCGGCAGTACCGGGCACCTGGTCGGCTGCTTTGGTGGCCAACCGGCATCCTCAATTAGGAACGCGATCCCGCGGCCAAAGCGTGCCTCGAACCGCTCGCCGTCGGCGAGCAGCCACCACAACCAGGCGACCGACTCAACCGCGCCACGCGCCAGCGTGGCGTGCGCGTACACCGGAGCTCCTTGCTCGTGAGGTCCCGCGATCGCACGTGGTGCCTTGCCGGCTCAGGACCAGCGGGTCATGCCGGATCGTTACCTGCGGCGCGCCTGCACATGTCTTGCCAAGGATCAAGCTGACGTGCTTCAGCAGGAAGCCCGCGCAGATCGTGGGTCAGCGGCGCCGAAGCGGGGACTGGCGCCAGCCGAGACGAGCCTTCTGACCAGGTGTGTCACTGCTCTCGCAGGCACTTGTAGCGCCTCCCGCCCATCGCAAGCATCTACGGCGATCCACCGCGAGTGCCCCTCACCGCTACAGTAGCTCCAGACCCTTCGCAGTGAACGAGGAGCCGAGTGACCGAAGAGGAGATCCAGCAGTTACTCGCCGAGGTAGAGGAGCTGCTGACTGAGCTGGGACTCGGCTTCATCGTTACACAGGAGCGCGCGCTGGCCGCCGAGGGTGTGTCGCAGTCGCCGACAGACCCGACCGGTACTGCGTTCGACGATGGTCGCTTCGATGAGATTGCTGGCAGTCCGCTATACCTGAATCAGTTGCGACATGCGCCGGGGCAGCGATCCGGCAGCAGGCCTCGCTTCAAACGCGGCGACGTCGTGGTCACACCACTAAATCCACGTGCGCGCTTGGGGATTTTGCTCGACCTTATCGAGGTAGCGACCGCAGGAACGCTCGCCATGGAACGGGACGTCCAGAAGCAGCTTGAAGAGCTTCGACGGCTCGCCCTTGAGCATCACAACGGCGGATCGGATTTCGCTGCCGCTGGGTCCTCAGACCCCTGGGCCGAGACGTGGGATGGAACAGTCGTCTTCATGGATCCACCAGAGGCGGAACTACGGGGTCGCCGGCTACCGGCCTGGAAACTGGCCTCGGCTGAAGCCCGGCGCGCCAGCGCTTTCCGGGTGCGCTCAGTTCTCGACACACTGAATGAGCTTCGGATTGAAGCTGGGGTGGTCCGAGGCTCATGGCTAACCCCACATGGCCGCGGCAATGAAGGCGACTGGGACCTTTAAGGCAGGCAAGGATGACGAACGTAGGTGCGGCCCCCGACGGCACGGCAGCGTCCCGGATGCTCGCCCAACTGCGAGCAGAGTTGCCCACGGCGCTACCCTCGGCCCTTAGCGTCGGCGGTCCGTCGCCGACTGCTGGCAACGACCTCTACGAAGCGTATCTCTTTGCGCTGGTTCTGCGGGCGGCTAGCAACGAAGGATATAGCATCTCCTTCGCTGATGGAGTCGGTGGCATACCGGCTGAGTTTCGTCTCAGGCGCAGCCCGGGAAGGCTTCCCAGTGGAGCTGGCTTCACCCATGCGATACTTGCCTTGCCAGACAGCTCGAAAGACCCGCTAGAAGTCCATACTGGAGTCGCGGTCATCGGTAAGAGTAAGGTCGCCCACGAGGCAGATGTCCTGGTCATACCTTCCGCTGATGCCCAGCGATGCCGCCAGCTAGGAATCGACCCCGCAAGTCACGACGCGATTCTCGTAATCGAAGGCAAGTACTACACCACACCACTTACCCTTGGGACCGGCCGCGAGTTCCTCGGCCTAGAGGTTGATCTTTCCGCGCGCTTCAAAGTCTTCGCCGCTACAATCACCAATCCCTCTGTCATTCACCTCCTCGAAGGACGCAAGCGGACTTACGAGGTCGGCGTTCTTCCCGGGCGCAAGGCTGAACGAGATATACAGGAGCGGTTCGCCCAGGCACTACGTACATATCGACAATCCGCCTAGCGGAGCGGCGGCACGCCAGAGTCTCCCGACCGCGCCAGGCCCGACGGCCACGCACTGTCCGTCGATCCGCCGACCGGTGCTGCGCCTGGCGGCGAAAACAGCACCTAGAATATTGCCGCATCCCCAGCGAACCCTTCGTGCTGAGTGCGGAGGTCGCAGCCTCCACGTTTGGGAGCTCCTCGAACAGGCCGGTATCAACCCGGCACCCCAGCGCACCGCGACCACTTGCGTTCGCCCCGCACCGGCTGACCGACACGATCCACCGGCTCCACGCCGCCCAGTCGGGAGCCGGACCAAGCAGCGTCGCGCCGGAGATCGCCGCTGCGAACAAGGTCATTGCCGCGTGTGACGCCAAACTCGTACAGTATCGGGCCATCGCCGATGCCGGAGGTGACCCCGCCACCGTCGCCGCCTGGATGGCCGAGGTCAACGCTCAACACGCCGTCGCCATCGTCGAACGCGACAAAGCGGCACAAGGGTCGGCTTCCCGCCGCCTCACCGAGGAGGACATCCGACGCCTCGTCGGCGGCTTCGAGGACATCCGCAACATCCTGCGCGACGCCGACAGCGCGGATAAAAGCGCCGTCTACCGCGAGCTACGACTCGCCCTCACCTACGACCCCGGTGAAAACAAAATCAGCGTCGAGGCTAAGCCTGACGCTGATTACTGTGGGGTAACTGTACGTGTCCGAGGGGTGATCGATACCGCAACCCCACCATCGTTTGGCGCAGACGATAATGCGATAGTCGACTGTCGCCCTGTAGCTGCGCTCTGATAACGGCCGCCACGGCCTCCCGTTCGCCGCCGCGCCAGTCCACGACATGACTGACAGGTCACGGCTTCTCGCTGGTACGCGCTCAGGGAATCGAACCCCGAACCCGCGGTTACCGAAAGCAACGATCCGAACCTTGTCGCCATCTGCCGCCAATTGACACTGAACTGCACAGACATACCCGCGCAATGATCGCCGCTTGTCACTTACTGTCACTCACCGACATGGGTTTTCGGGGGGTAAACGAGGGGTGCGACGGCACGTTGCCCAGGATCCACCGACCCCGCTCAGGGTTCGGGCAGCATCGGCACGAGCACGACGAGCGCCGGCCCCATCGCAACCCACCCGCCGCCGGCAGGGGTTCATTTTCGGCGGGGCACTCGCCTGACGCGGTGGTTGGCCGCAGCAGCGGCTGCCGTACCGACAGGCAGAGTTGGTGCCATGGTTGCGATCCTCGCCCGGCACGGTAGCCGGGCGCAGACGTCAAGGCTGGTGTCCAACGACTGGTAGACCACGGTTGCGATCCTCGCCGACGCGGTGGCCGGACGCAGCTCGTCCTTGAAGTCGTGCCACTCGTCGCGGAAGACGTTGCGATCCTCGCCCAGCACGGTGGGCGGGCGCAGCGCGGCACCGGGCCAACCGGAACCACCTCGTCCGTCACGTTGCGATCCTCGCCCGGCGCGGTGGCCGGGCGCAGCACGTCGAGGTTCGACTACTTCCGCCGGCCGGTCGCGTCGTTGCGATCCTCGCCCGGCACGGTGGCCGGGCGCAGCCTGCTGTGACCCCTCGGTCCGCAAGACCACGGTCAACCCGTTGCGATCCTCGCCCGGCGCGGTGGCCGGGCGCAGCTCGGGCCGGCTTGTCGACCGGCTGCGTCTCGCCGGTGTTGCGATCCTCGCCCGGCGCGGTGGCCGGGCGCAGCAGGGCAGCGGAAGCCCAAGGTTCGACTGTGCGAGATCGTTGCGATCCTCGCCCGGCGCGGTGGCCGGGCGCAGCACCGCGCGATCCCCAACCACACGAAGGAGTTGCGATCCTCGCCCGGCGCGGTGGCCGGGCGCAGCATCACGATGGACGTGACGTTGCCCGGGTCCGCACCGGTGTTGCGATCCTCGCCCGGCGCGGTGGCCGGGCGCAGCACTGCTGCCAGGTCCCCGAGCTGCCCATCCCCGCCGAGTTGCGATCCTCGCCCGGCGCGGTGGCCGGGCGCAGCACCTGCTCAAGACGTACGAGGTCGCCCCGGTGACGGCGTTGCGATCCTCGCCCGGCGCGGTGGCCGGGCGCAGCCTGGACCGACAACAACAACTGCTACCTCGCCGTGCTGGTTGCGATCCTCGCCCGGCGCGGTGGCCGGGCGCAGCACCTGCTCAAGACGTACGAGGTCGCCCCGGTGACGGCGTTGCGATCCTCGCCCGGCGCGGTGGCCGGGCGCAGCCAGCGCGGGCTAATACTGCAACGGCAGTAGGCGAATCGTCTTCGGGTCGGGTTCGTTGGTCTGCCTGTGACGGACGTTGATGTTGATCGTTGGCGTGGGGAGCTGGACCGGCTGCATGCCCGGATCGGGCCTCGGTTTCGCCGGTCTGAGCCTCGTCGGCGGGCGCGGCAGTACCTGTGCGGGTTGGTGTCGGGTCTGGGCCGCAAGAACGGCTGGACCCTTGCGGAGCAGGCCGGGGATGTGTCGCCGGATGGGATGCAGCGGTTGTTGCGGTGGGCGGACTGGGACGTCGACGCCGTCCGGGACGACGTGCGTGACTACGTGGTCGAGTATCTCGGTGACCCGGCCGGGGTGTTGATCGTCGATGACACCGGGTTCCTGAAGAAGGGCGTCCGGTCGGCGGGGGTGCAACGCCAGTACTCCGGCACGGCTGGTCGGACGGAGAACTGCCAGGTCGTGGTGTTCCTGGCCTACCGCTCGACGAAGGGTCACGCGTTGATCGACCGGCAGCTGTACCTGCCGGCGTCGTGGACCGATGACCGGGACCGGTGCCGGGCCGCCGGGATCCCCGACGAGGTGGAGTTCGCCACGAAGGTGCAGATGGCCCGCACCATGCTCGCCCGCGCCCTGGACGCGGGGGTGCCGGTGGGGTGGGTGACCATGGACGAGGCCTACGGGCAGTCGAAGTCCCTGCGGGTGTGGCTGGAACACCGGGATGTGGCTTATGTGGTCGCGACCCGCCGTAACGACGACATGATCACCACGACGATGGGGACCGCCCGCGCCGACGAGCTCATCGCCGCCCTGCCCGCTCGGGCGTGGTGCCGGCTCTCAGCCGGCGCCGGGGCGCACGGCCCACGCGAGTACTGGTGGGCTCGGATCCCGGTACGGATCTGCTGGAAACCGGGCCGTGGACACTGGCTCCTGGCTCGGCGCAGCATCACCACCGGCGAGATCGCCTACTACGTCTGCTACGGGCCTCGCCGCACCCGCCTGGTCGACCTCGCTCGTGTCGCTGGGGCGAGGTGGGCGATCGAGGAGTGCTTCCAGCAGGCCAAGAACGAAGCTGGCCTCGACGAGTACCAGGTGCGTGATTGGCGGGCCTGGTACGCCCACATCACCCTCGCGATGGCCGCCCACGCCTGGCTGTCCGTGGCCAGATCCTTTGCGACAAAGGGGGAACCAGCGCCGGCGACGGCATGATGATCGGCTACACGGTACCGGAGATCCGAAGACTCCTCACCGCACTCGTAGTGCGACACATCCATGAACCCGAGCATGTCTGGGCCTGGTCCCGATGGCGACGACGCCGCCAACACCAGGCCCGAACATGCCACTACCGACGACGCGGCTACCCCTGACCAACTGCCGTTGCAGTACTAACCCCCCACCAGCCCCCCCCACCAGCGTTGCGATCCTCGCCCGGCACGGTGGCCGGGCGCAGCGCTGCACAGGACGAAACCTTCACGCCGGAGTCCATGGGGTTGCGATCCTCGCCCGGCGCGGTGGCCGGGCGCAGCCCGCGATCCCATCGGTCAGCCTGGCATTGCCGGTAGAGTTGCGATCCTCGCCCGGCGCGGTGGCCGGGCGCAGCGGAGGCAGCCCCGCCCGTCGCGCCGCCGAAGGGCGCTGAGTTGCGATCCTCGCCCGGCGCGGTGGCCGGGCGCAGCCGGGCGGGTGCGCGGCGTGTACCCAGCCGATCGGGTGTTGCGATCCTCGCCCGGCGCGGTGGCCGGGCGCAGCAGGTAGCTACGCCGGTTTTCCCATCCCGGCTTCTGCGAGTTGCGATCCTCGCCCGGCGCGGTGGCCGGGCGCAGCGCGGAGACCTCGGCCGTGTCCGGGTCCGTCCGGATGTTGCGATCCTCGCCCGGCGCGGTGGCCGGGCGCAGCGCCACCGCCACGCTAGTGCGGCTATGCGCCGTCGGGTTGCGATCCTCGCCCGGCGCGGTGGCCGGGCGCAGCCGGTAGCCCTCGGCGTGCATCTCGCCGCGCCATCGCGAGTTGCGATCCTCGCCCGGCGCGGTGGCCGGGCGCAGCGGTGGGCACCGGGCGGCTTCCGGTCAGTCCTCGTACGAGTTGCGATCCTCGCCCGGCGCGGTGGCCGGGCGCAGCAGCTCTTGGCGGTGTGGGGGCTGGCGAGCCCGCGCAGGTTGCGATCCTCGCCCGGCGCGGTGGCCGGGCGCAGCCCGACCGGCGTCTACGTCTGGCCGCGGTTCTACCAGCCCGGTTGCGATCCTCGCCCGGCGCGGTGGCCGGGCGCAGCAGCAGGAACAGCATGGCGACGTACAACAGCAGAATGTTGCGATCCTCGCCCGGCGCGGTGGCCGGGCGCAGCGTCCAGATCCCCAGGGCCTGGGCGACGACGTCGAGAGTTGCGATCCTCGCCCGGCGCGGTGGCCGGGCGCAGCTCCCCGCACACCGACAGTCTGCGGAGTAACTCGGTCGGCAAGTTGCGATCCTCGCCCGGCGCGGTGGCCGGGCGCAGCTGGGACACTCAGGGACGCCTCTACCCGGGGCAGTGGTTGCGATCCTCGCCCGGCGCGGTGGCCGGGCGCAGCGATGACTGCGGCGAGCAGCCACCCCGCGAACAGGTTGCGATCCTCGCCCGGCGCGGTGGCCGGGCGCAGCCGGTGCAGGTCCACGTTGATCACCTTGACCGCGACCCAGTTGCGATCCTCGCCCGGCGCGGTGGCCGGGCGCAGCCGGCATCCCGACGCCGGTGATACTGGCCGTTCGTCGGTTGCGATCCTCGCCCGGCGCGGTGGCCGGGCGCAGCTTCCGGGCGCAGGGCGGCGCGTGCGCCATCTGCCTCAAGCCGTTCCGACTGTTGCGATCCTCGCCCGGCGCGGTGGCCGGGCGCAGCCGGGTAGACCCGACAGGAGTCGATCATGGTTGGTGGGTGGTTGCGATCCTCGCCCGGCGCGGTGGCCGGGCGCAGCCAGCGGCGGCGCGACCCAGCTCCGCACCCTCCTTGACGTTGCGATCCTCGCCCGGCGCGGTGGCCGGGCGCAGCCCGCGACGGGCGGGTGTTCCTCGCCGGCTCGATCGAGTTGCGATCCTCGCCCGGCGCGGTGGCCGGGCGCAGCCCCCCACCTGTCCGTCGGCGTGGTCAAGGCCGGCGAGTTGCGATCCTCGCCCGGCGCGGTGGCCGGGCGCAGCGCCTAATTCGTCATCGAGCCCGGCTAGCTCGTCGGCGTTGCGATCCTCGCCCGGCGCGGTGGCCGGGCGCAGCGGGCGGCGCGTGCGCCATCTGCCATAACCCGTTCCGGCTGTTGCGATCCTCGCCCGGCGCGGTGGCCGGGCGCAGCTGGCGCGCAGATAACCAACCGGCACCTCACCAACCCCGTTGCGATCCTCGCCCGGCGCGGTGGCCGGGCGCAGCGGCGGTGACTTCGGCGCGTGGGTGACCACGATCGCCCGGTTGCGATCCTCGCCCGGCGCGGTGGCCGGGCGCAGCTGCAGATGGGGGAGATCAGGCCGTGCTTGGTGGGGATGTTGCGATCCTCGCCCGGCGCGGTGGCCGGGCGCAGCAGGACGTCGCGATCACCTGGGGGCGGTCCGACCGCGCCGTTGCGATCCTCGCCCGGCGCGGTGGCCGGGCGCAGCTCCGCAGCGTCCCGCAGCCCAGGTGCCAATTCCCGCATGTTGCGATCCTCGCCCGGCGCGGTGGCCGGGCGCAGCTCCGCTCCCAGCCGTCGACCCGCACCAGGGCCTCGTAGTTGCGATCCTCGCCCGGCGCGGTGGCCGGGCGCAGCACCACCGTCATGTCTGGTCAGGTCGTCGAGCACAAGGTTGCGATCCTCGCCCGGCGCGGTGGCCGGGCGCAGCCCGCGCGGAGGTGGCCCGACCGGACCACCCGCCAGGCAGTTGCGATCCTCGCCCGGCGCGGTGGCCGGGCGCAGCTTGCCATGGTCAGCACGCGCGGCTTACGCATCAAGGTTGCGATCCTCGCCCGGCGCGGTGGCCGGGCGCAGCGCGATCTGGACCGTGGACATGGACGTCACCACGGCCGGTTGCGATCCTCGCCCGGCGCGGTGGCCGGGCGCAGCCGCGCGTCCGGACTGCGGCTGATCTGGACGGCGGAACGGTTGCGATCCTCGCCCGGCGCGGTGGCCGGGCGCAGCTCCTCCATCATGTCGTGGGTGGTCAGGTATCGCCGGTTGCGATCCTCGCCCGGCGCGGTGGCCGGGCGCAGCTTGACCGACGTGGAGTACGAGATCCGGGTGACCGCGCGGTTGCGATCCTCGCCCGGCGCGGTGGCCGGGCGCAGCGGAGTCGGCCAGTCGCTCGGCCGCCGCCTTGTTGCCCAGTTGCGATCCTCGCCCGGCGCGGTGGCCGGGCGCAGCACCCGGCCTGCTGCGCCTCCACCTCCAACCACGACCAGTTGCGATCCTCGCCCGGCGCGGTGGCCGGGCGCAGCTGCCTCACGGCCTGGTGGTGCCAGAGGACCCGAGCAAGGGGTTGCGATCCTCGCCCGGCGCGGTGGCCGGGCGCAGCGTGGTCGCCTTGACGTACAGCTCGATTTCCTGGAGGTTGCGATCCTCGCCCGGCGCGGTGGCCGGGCGCAGCCACGCCGCTGCGTCAGGGTAGGAACCATCCCCGGGGAGTTGCGATCCTCGCCCGGCGCGGTGGCCGGGCGCAGCCCTCGCGGTTTCGTTCAGCGCTTCCGCGATTCCCGGCGTTGCGATCCTCGCCCGGCGCGGTGGCCGGGCGCAGCGGAATCGGACCTGGGGATGCCGGACGGGGGCCCGGAGGTTGCGATCCTCGCCCGGCGCGGTGGCCGGGCGCAGCCACTGCACTGTGGCGCAGTGCGGCAGTACGCCCCCGGCGGTTGCGATCCTCGCCCGGCGCGGTGGCCGGGCGCAGCGGTTCACAAGCAGCAAATATAGCGATTAGGCGATCCTTCATCGACGTGCTCGCAGTCCGTTTTGACTCTCTGATCCGGGTTTTTGACCTCGGAACCCTCCGGGGTTTTCGTGTCCACTAGGGGTTCCTAGATCACTAGTGGTCCGCGTGGGTCGATGGGTCGTGGTTTGCCGAGGTGTTCGACGTCGTCGAGGGCGTGGGCTGGTAGGTGGTAGATGCGGATGCTGTCCTGGGTGGGGTCGATGGCGTCTTGGAGGGCGGCGACGAAGCGGACTTTGTCGGTGTCGCGGCAGACTACTTCGAAGACCGATTTTTGTACGCGGTGTCCGTATGCCTCGCAGATCTTGGCGACTTTGCGGAGGCGGCGTTGCCCTTGTGGGGTGACTGTCTCGACGTCGTAGGTGACGAGTAGGTCCACGTTCAGTTCACCGTCCACGGCTCGTAGGCGACCGTGTCTCCGCGGAGGTGGCGGGCGAGTAGTCGGGCTTGCACGAGTGGGAGCAGCGCGGCAGGCACTTGGCGGTTGAGTTGCGCGTGCGGCCACTCGCGTTGTCGGCTCTGTTGCCAGGCTGCGAGCACGGTCTTTCGTCCGTTGTCGGTGAGTCGGTATGCGTTGTTTGGTAGTTCTTCGAAGTCGGTGGGGGTCAGCTCTCGTCTGTTGAGCATGGTGAGGGCGAGGCGGTCGGCCAGGAGGGGTCGGAACTCTTCCATCAGGTCGAGAGCGAGGGCTGGTTTACCGGGTCGGACGGCATGGAGGAAACCGATGTAGGGGTCGAGGCCGACCTGTTCGAGTGCACCCTGCACCGCGACGCGCAGCATGCCGTACAGGAAGGAGAGCAGGCAGTTCAGGGGGTCGGTGGGTGGTCGTTTATTGCGGCCGGATGCCTTCCAGTCGGTGTTGTCGCCGAGGAGGTAGGGCATGGCGGCGAAGTAGTCGCGGGCGGCGATGCCTTCGACGCCGAGGATTTCGTTGGTGCTGGCGGTGGTGGTGAGGAGTTCGAGTCGTTGGGCGAGGAGTTCGGCGGTGGCGCGTAGTGCGGTTTGTCGGGGGCCGCTGGTGTCGCGGGCGGTGCGGAGCAGGACTTGGCGCGCGTTGTGGATTTTGCCGGCGACGATGGCGACGGCGATGGGGAGTTGGCGCTGTGGTGAGTCGGCGGCGCGGTGTTGGGCTTGGCGTAGCAGTGGGTTGCCGTGGGTGGGGCCGATCAGTCCGGCGCGGAATCGTCCGCTGCCGGTGAGCCAGCTGACGGAGCGGCCGTCGTCGGCGCAGCGCAGGAGCAGGTCGTCGGTGGGGGTCACGCCGCTGAACAGGACCAGGTGGTCGAGTCGGACGAGGGGTAGTAGGTGACGTCCGGGTTGGTCGGGGTGGTAGATCCGGACGGTGTCGCCGTCGAGGCGCAGGCTGGTGCCGGGGGTCTGGACGTAGAGGGTGTTGAGTAGTTCAGTCACGCCACTGTCCCAATGGTCGTGGGGTCAACAGGTCGGGTGGGGTCTGCCGCTGGCCGTCGGTTAGTTCGGGTAGGCAGTCCTCGCGCAGGGAGCATCGCCGGCAGCGGGTGTCGTTGCGTGCCGCCGGCAGCGCCGGGGTGTGCAGCAGTCGACGGACGGCTGCGGTGGCGGCGATGACCCGTTCGAGCAGGTCATGGTCGATGGGTACGGGGTGTCGGCGGCGTTCGGCCACGGAGTAGATGTATCCGGTGGGTACGTCGAAGCCGGCTTCGATGAGGCAGAGGGCCTGCCCGCCGAGTTGTAGTTCGGCGGGGCCGCCGGGTTTGTAGCGTCCGACCTTGTACTCGACGGGTGTGGCGGCGTTCTTCTCGAACTCGACGACGTCGCAGATACCGCGTAGGCCGTGGGTGTGACTCCATACCGGCAGTGACCGGATGGTGGTGAGGCCTCGGCGGCGTTGGATGCCGGGTAGGTCGACGGTGGTGTGGCTGAGGTCGCCGCGTACCGTCTCGACGTTTTCCGTCCAGACGCCCTCGACGTGGATGAGGGCGGTCTGCCGGTGGCAGTAGGCGTAGTGCTCCAACGCGGACAGCGGCACCTCCCGCAGGTCGGTGCCGCTGTCCTCAGGGTGGTCGTCGGTCACGGCCAGAGATCGACCAGCTTGGTCAGCTCGATGCCGCCGGGCAAGCCGGACTCGTCGATGCTGCGGGTGTAGTCGGTGTGGGCGCGTGGCGCCTTGTCGTCGTTGGTGCGCTTGACGGTGATCCGCTGGGTGAGGGCGGCCGAGGGTGCGGCTCCGAAGGCGTCGGGGTGGCTGAAAACGTAGAGACCGCAGAGCTTCATCTCGCCGCGGCTGGCGGCCCGGTCGTGGTCGAACATGACGGTGAGGGCCTGCCACAAGGCGGCGAGGTCGTCGCTGGTGACGCCGGTCTTGGCGGCGCGGGGTGCGGAGTAGAACAGGTGGGCGCGGTAGAGGCCGTACGGGACGGTCCACTTGGATCCGATCTCCGTGCGCTCACCCTTGTCGATGTCGTCCTGTCGGGTCTGGGTGACCCGGGTGATGGTGTGGTCGGTGGGCAGGATCGCATCGATGCTGCGGGCGAAGGTGAGCTGGAGCGGACCACGGACCTGACCGGCGCCGCCGCTCTTGCCGGTGCTGAGCACCGCGCCGAACATCCGGATGTCGAAGTAGTGCGCGCAGAGCCACTGCTGGGCTGCCGCGCTCTCTGCCGGGGTGGGCTTGTTGCTGATCTTGGGTGGGTTGGCGGTGAAGGCGCCGTCGATTCGGGTGTTCAGGGCGTGGCCGGCTTCGACGAAGATGCCGTAGCGCGGGTCGTCGCCGCGCAGCAGCGACACGGTGTCGCGGATCTTGCGTTTGATCGCCACGTCGGTGACCAGGCCCTGTCCGCTCTCATCGTCGGTGCGGGGCTGGTTGCCGGCGTCCGGGTCGCCGTTGGGGTTGCCGTCGCTGACGTCGAACAGCAGGACGGCGTCGTGGCGGCGGGTCGGGTCGAGGTGCGCGGCGCTCATGCGTCGTCTCCTTCGTCGTCGGCGGTCGGTGCCACGTCGTCGGGCTCCGGGGGAAGGTCGGTCTTCTTCTTGTTCGCGGCTGCGGCGACGCGTTCGGTCCGCATCTCGGCCCGCTGCTGGTGGTAGCCGAGGATGAACTGGGCCTTGTCCGTCAGCACCGCAGCGCTGGGGATCACGTCAAGCTGGACGAACAGGTCGTCGAGCCGCCGTTCGTACGCGTCCGACCAGCCGGGCCGGCGCAGCGGGCCGCGGAGGCGTTTGAGCCACGCCTGTACGTTGCGGCGGCCGGAGACGATGACGACCTGCGGGTTGTCGATGGCGCGGCCGAAGTAACGTTCGGCGAAGGTGGTGTTCAGCTTCTGGTCGGCGACCCGGAACACGGTGCGTTGCAGGTCGTCCATGACGGCGAAGATGCGGCCGGCTACGTAGGCCGGCTGCTTGTGGGCGACGTTCAAGGTCGGCGTCAGCCTCTCTCGTTCATGCTCGGGCAGGGTCGGGTGACGGCGCAGGGCGAGCCGGATCAACGCCGCGCGGGCGGGGTCGAGACGGCCGTCGATCCGGATGCGGTTGATGACGTGGTTGAGCAGCTTCGGCGGCAACGGTCGCCTGAGTAGCGCGGCGCTGAGCAGCCGGTGGAACAGGTCAGGTGGGCGGTGTTCCCCGGACGCGCCGAACTTCGTCCACGTCCCGGCACCTCCGTTACGTCCGACCTCGAACCGACCCGCTACCCGGGCCAGTTGGGAGACCCTGATGGTGGCCACCTCACCGGTCCAGGCGTCAACGATCCGGTGGTCGTCGAACCAGGCCCGGATGTTGTCCTTGACCCGGGAGATCGGCAGCTCGACCCAGTCCCGCACAACGACGCGGGCGACGTTGCCGCCCACGGTCACCGAGCAGTACCGGGACACCTCGTCGAGGGAGGCTTCCGCGCCGCTCGCCGGCCCAGCAACCAGGCGCTGGATGTGGCTGGGGTCCAACTGCTCGACGGCCGCCCACGGGTCGATGGTCGACCCGCCGAGGACCCACCAGGCGAGCCGGGCGTTCTGCCCGGACAGGCTGGTGCTGTGCCGGGGATCGGACAGCAGCGCCGTCAGCGCGGTCATGAACTTCAGTCCGCAGTCGGCGCAGATCGGGGTATGGGTCAGGAACTTCTGCAACTCGTAGCCGTGGGTGGCCTCGTTCATGCTGACCAGCGACGCGCTCTGGGTGGCCCCGGGCACCCACCGTCGAGGAATCTGCTGCGGCATCGTGTGGAGTAGCGGCTGCACCCGCCCGCAGACCAGACACAACCCGGATCGTCCGGAGCCCTTCCGGTCACCGGCCACCCCGGCCCAGAAACGCTGCGCCGCGACAGCGTCCGCCGCGTAGACCCCGTCGACCCAGAAGCCGACCAGGTCTCCCCTGCCCCAGTCCGCCGGCGGTGAAACACGGTCGGCGTGCCCGTCGCGGTAGAAGGCGGCGACAGCCGGACCATGACTATCTGGTTCGGCTGCCGCCCACTCGGCGATCAGGGCACGGAACGCGGTGTACTGCTTGGCGACCCGTTCCGGCTTGACCCCCTCCGACAGCCAACCGAAGACGTACTCCCCCGTGTCGACCGCGAGCGCGGGCGAGATCCCGACGGTCCGGGTCACCGCCGGCACCAGCCGGGGCGCACCGAACCGGGAGTTCGGGTCGTCCTTGTTCGCCGTATCGACCAGGCCACCCTGGGGAACACCGTTGGCGTCGATCTCCAGGCTCCAACGCACCGCCTTGCGGGAGTAGAACGGCGGGATGATCTCTGTGCTGGTGTCGGCGAACTCCACCAGCCGCTGCAGCAGCACTACACCACCTGGCCTTCCACCGGAAGCGCCAGCTCGATCCCCCGTTCCGGCACGGACAACACCCCGGCCACCACCCGAGCGGCGAACCACTCCATCCGCGGCTGAGCCGACTGCCCGTCCCGGTGGATGGAGTGCAGCATGATGCCGATCTCCTCGTTGACATCCGCCCGGGGCGTGTCATCCGGCCAGCCGAACTCCGCGCTGAACTCACGCGTGCCCAGGTAGGGCTGCTGGAAGCAAGCCCCTTTCCGGACCCGCCGACGCAACTGATCCCGATACGCCGCGACCGGCTTGTCCGCGTGCGCCGCCACCTCGACATGAGCATGAATCCGGTACGCCACATCCCGCAGGCACACCGCATTCCGCTGATCACGATGCGCTGCGGTATCGACCCGACGCGAGCCCTTGAGCGCCTCCGCCAACGGTGCGACATCCGAGGTCTCGTTCCGCCGAATCGAAAACTGCCGCACCGGCTTGAGCACCTCGATCGCCACCACCCGGTACCGCATCTCCGGCTTCCAGAAGATCGATTCGAGCACCCCCACCGCAGCAGACGGCGTCATCACCGGATAACTGACCCGCTCCACCTTCAACTCCGGCCGCGAGAACAACGCCGCCTCACCACTGACCTGCACCACCACCGGAAGATCACCCTCCGGGCTCCGCCGCAAGGTCACCCCATTGACCACTTCCATCGTCACCACACAGCCCTCCCACGACAGGCCCCTCGCACACATGATCGAAGCAAGACCCCACCACGAAACCGGAGGCCTCCTCGCACACCAGGTGCGACGATCCACGACCAGTGCGGCAGGAACGGCCGCACCACGCCGGTTCACTCCATGAAGGACTGACAAGAATCCGACTCGACTACTTCGGGGCGGAACTCCGTCCGACAAGGACGGGTCAGTCCTGGTCGGACGAAGCCAACCCCCTCCGGGCAACACCCAAGGTTGCGATCCTCAGCACCTAGGCACTGCAGGCCACCCGACCTTGCTAGCGGCCCAAACAGGCTATCAAACTTCCTTGGGTGCTTGAGCCGGACGGAGTCGGCTCAAGCACCCTGTGGTTAGACACACGCTCCACTGTGGGCTATAAAGATGTCGGCTGGGCGGGCACCGTCCCCAGAAACACGACGGTCCGCTGCGCGAACAGCGGACCGCCCAGCTCCCCCGCCATCCGTGAGGCCGAAAGGAACAAGATGACAGTAGGGCAACGCCGCGCCCACAGGCCACCCGACGAGAGTCAAGAACCCCGGAGCCCCTCCCCTCTCCCGTTACGCTGGGTAGTAATCATGGCGCTGAGCGCTGCGATTGGCATCATGGTCGGCACCGCCGAGAGTCTGCCCACCGGTGTGCTTGCCAGCTTGATCACCGCCGGAGGGCTGCACAAGATCATGGATTGACTGGATTGCCAGGTGAGCGCACGGTGCGCTCACCTGGTGACCTGAAAACGTTAGAAGACGAACTGCTCCAGGTTCGGGTCGAGGTTGATCCCCGTGGAGTTGTCGTACTCGCCGATCCACTCGACCAACGCGCCCCGCCGTACCTCGGTGCCGAGAATCGGTCGCAGTAGCGCCGTCACTCCGGGCTGGCGTAGAACGCTGGGGTGGAGGTTCGTCGTGTATGGCTGCAAACGACGCAGCTTCGCCAGATCCGGAACCGGTGCGTGACGTAGCTCGACGATGAGCTCCTCCAGCTCATACCGCAGCTCAGGTGTTACTGCGCCCTGTGGCGTCACCACGTTGATAGCGTCGTCGTCGATCATCCTGAACGCCAGCTTCCGATCCCGCCGCTTGGTGCTCGCATCCATCGGCCCGTCCGCCACGGTCTCGAACTCCCAGCGTTGCCGGGCGTACTGGATGCGTTTGCCGACGTGCTGGCTGTCGGCGAGGTTCAGCATGTCGTACACGTTGCGGTAGTAGCGTCCGAGCGCCGCCACGTCGTCCGGGTCGGCCTTGTCCGGTCCGAACTGACGTCCGGCACAGCCGACCAACGTCTTGTACGAGGGTGGTTGCCCGCCGTCCTTCGGCGCGAAGACGACCACCAGACCACCGTCGGCCATCCGCCCTTCACGGTTGGCTCGCCCGGCTGCTTGCAACAGTGAGTCAGCCGGCGCCATCGCCCGGAACACCACCGGGAAACTGACGTCTACACCAGCCTCGATGAGTTGCGTGGCTACCAACAGGACCCGCTCGTCCTGGTCGAGACGAGTGCGTACCTCATTCAGCACCTGCCGCCGATGCTCTGGGCACATGCGAGTCGATAGGTGCCAGGCCGCCCCTTCCTGTTCCGTGTCGTTCCACCGCTCGAACACTGCCTTCGCGTCCGCCGTCGTGTTTACCACCACCAACGCCGACCGTTCTGCCGCTGCTTGGTCGGCGATGTCCGCCAGCGTCGGCTGCGGGTCGAGCTGCCACTTGTATCGCACCCGCCGCAGCTCACTGACCAGCCTTGGGGTGTCGTGGATCAGATCCATGCACGGCACATCCTTGAATTCATCCAACGCCCAGAAACTCGGCTGTGTCGCCGAGGACAGCAGCACGGTCGCACCGAAGTGCCGCACGAGCAGGCGAAGACCATCGAGGATCGGCGCGAGCATGGCATGCGGCAGCGCCTGCACCTCGTCCAACACGATCACCGAGTTGGCCAGGCGATGCACCCGACGCATCGCCGACGGTTTACGCGCGTACAGCGACTCGAAGAGCCGGACGAAGGTCGTGACCACGAACGGCGCATCCCAGTTCTCCGCCGCGAGCCGTGCCCACCGGCCGGCATCCGGATCATCGAAGTCGGCCTGGCTGTGATGTTCGAGGACGACCGGCTCTTCACCTTCCTCGTCCAACAGCCGACGGTATACGGCGGCATTCTGCTCGGTGATGGTCAGGAACGGGACCGCCACAATCACCCGGCGCAACCCGTGCTTCTCCGCATGCCGCAGCGCGAACGCCCCACTCGCCAGCGTCTTACCGGCACCGGTCGGCGCACCAAGGCGAAACACCCCCGGCTCGCACTCAGCCGCCGCCAGACAATCCGCGTAGATCTGCTCCCGCAAGGCCGCGATCGGAGAGCCGCCACGTGCGGCGATCTCCGCCCGACGTCGACCCTCGAACCTCTGGTAGAGATGACTGAAGTCGGCATCCGCACACACCCGAGGACCGGTCAACCCTTTGAAATGCGCGGAAGTGTCCAAACTGTCCGCATCCACCAACGCGCTGTAACACAGGCGTAGCGCCATCTCCCCCGCCAGCGGATCACCACGCCAATCCACCGGCACCAGAGAACCCAGATCCTGTGGCAGATCGGGCAGCAACACGGGCAACTCGCGCTCAGCGGACGCCACGTCCCCGGACCAGTCAGCCAGCCTCTTCCGCAACGCCTCACGTAGCCCAGGATTATCGACAAGCCCACCATGATGGCCGAAAATCGCCCCAGCAAACGGCCCAAGCCCACGCTCCTGCGCGATCCTGGTCCCCAACGACTTGTGATCAATACCCACCGCTCCCCCAGTGGGCCCGACCACAGCGAGCTTGTCCTGCCACGCACAGGACGCCTTTCCCACGTCATGCAGCGCACCCAGCCAGTACGCCACCTCACCCCCACCAAACGGGGCAGCGAACCGTCGCGCCAGCACCGCCGTGCCACGAAGATGATCCGCAAGCGAGTGCCACCGACCAGAACCGGTAGCAGGACTATGCGCCCGCAGAGAACTCACACCAGACATAAACAACTCCCAAGATCATCGTTACAGATCCTCCTGAGCCAAGTGGTTACCGACCACAGAGCATTGACCCTGTCGGCGGCCACCACCGACTCCTGTCGCGCCCAGGCGCTCGCCACAGCCAAAGTGTGCCGACCTGGCCCTCGATATCGAGAACCTCACCCAGCGCGTACCCAGCAGCACTGGTGGGTACGGAAGGCCGCGATCCTCGCCCGGTCCGTAGACCGGGCGCAGCGGGGACGTCGAGACCCCGCTGTTCCTGCGGGTGCACGGCGTTGCGACCCTCGCCCGGTCCGTAGACCGGGCGCAGCGCTGCCCTGGTGGAGCATCACCACCTCGAACGTGGCGCAGTTGCGATCCTCGCCCGGTCCGTAGACCGGGCGCAGCACGCCCGCACCCTGCCGACAGGAGATACCCATGGCCGAGTTGCGATCCTCGCCCGGTCCGTAGACCGGGCGCAGCGCCAGCTCGACAATCACTGCCTCCCGGTCCGGCTTGTTGCAATCCTCGCCCGGTCCGTAGACCGGGCGCAGCGGGCCACGTGATGCAGGGCCAACGCCGCGTAGTCCAGGTTGCGATCCTCGCCCGGTCCGTAGACCGGGCGCAGCTGGCGGGCGATGCCGCGTGAGATGGCCGCCGCCTGTCTGTTGCGATCCTCGCCCGGTCCGTAGACCGGGCGCAGCATCGTCAGGATCTCGGCGGCGTCGGCCGTGTTGCTGATGTTGCGATCCTCGCCCGGTCCGTAGACCGGGCGCAGCCACCGCCGACACGCTGCCGATGCCCGTTTCGATCACGTCGTTGCGATCCTCGCCCGGTCCGTAGACCGGGCGCAGCCGACCGGCCGCGTCCCGTGGCCCCTGATCCTCGTCGTTGCGATCCTCGCCCGGTCCGTAGACCGGGCGCAGCGATCGGTCTCGGGATGTTCACCGCTGCGGTGATGCCGGTTGCGATCCTCGCCCGGTCCGTAGACCGGGCGCAGCCCGGCCCCGCTGCGTCACCCACCACGGAGGCGACCAGGTTGCGATCCTCGCCCGGTCCGTAGACCGGGCGCAGCTATGTGCCGGGACTCAAGTCCGGGCTGTACCACCGGATGTTGCGATCCTCGCCCGGTCCGTAGACCGGGCGCAGCGATCCGCCGTGACGAGCGGGACCTGGCCGTCATGCGGGTTGCGATCCTCGCCCGGTGCGTAGACCGGGCGCAGCACCGGGCAGGCCCTGGACCGGTTCCTGCGGGTCCGCCGTTGCGATCCTCGCCCGGTCCGTAGACCGGGCGCAGCCACCAACGTTGATCTACTCCCGGCCCGCTTCGACCTTGTTGCGATCCTCGCCCGGTCCGTAGACCGGGCGCAGCGTGAGCGCCGAAACCGTGGACATCCCCGGTGCCGGGTTGCGATCCTCGCCCGGTCCGTAGACCGGGCGCAGCGCCCCGCAGCCCCCGGCCATGGGGACGACGCAGTACTGGTTGCGATCCTCGCCCGGTCCGTAGACCGGGCGCAGCGCATCAGCAGCTGCACCATCGTGGACAGGAACACCATGTTGCGATCCTCGCCCGGTCCGTAGACCGGGCGCAGCCCCCGCCGGCCGGACAGCCACCCACCAAGACCGGACCCGTTGCGATCCTCGCCCGGTCCGTAGACCGGGCGCAGCCCACGCGGCCCGGGCAGAGGCCCTGGCCGGAATCGAGTTGCGATCCTCGCCCGGTCCGTAGACCGGGCGCAGCCTGCCGCCCGACATCGAGACGTGGCTGGGAGGGGAGTGGTTGCGATCCTCGCCCGGTCCGTAGACCGGGCGCAGCCGCCGAGCTGGCCGCTCTGGTCCGCGCCGGGCAGTCCGGGGTTGCGATCCTCGCCCGGTCCGTAGACCGGGCGCAGCCAGCGGGGTGTCGCCGGGGCAGCGGCGAGCGGCGGTGAGTTGCGATCCTCGCCCGGTCCGTAGACCGGGCGCAGCCGCCGAGCTGGCCGCTCTGGTCCGCGCCGGGCAGTCCGGGGTTGCGATCCTCGCCCGGTCCGTAGACCGGGCGCAGCCAGCGGGGTGTCGCCGGGGCAGCGGCGAGCGGCGGTGAGTTGCGATCCTCGCCCGGTCCGTAGACCGGGCGCAGCCAGCCCCGTGCCCAGCAGGTCCCCGGCCGCTCCGAGGTTGCGATCCTCGCCCGGTCCGTAGACCGGGCGCAGCGACGGCGTGGCTTCCCGGTGGGCGATGATGCCCGGGTGGTTGCGATCCTCGCCCGGTCCGTAGACCGGGCGCAGCCTGGTCGCGCTGCACCTCGCGTTCGGGCTCGACCTGTTGCGATCCTCGCCCGGTCCGTAGACCGGGCGCAGCTCGACGGTGGCATTCTGCTGGGCAACTTCGACGCGGTGTTGCGATCCTCGCCCGGTCCGTAGACCGGGCGCAGCAGCTCTCCACCAGCAGAAATCGACGCTCGCCAGCGAATCACCCAGGCGATGCGCAACCGGTATGCCCCAATCATTCTCATTTCGAGGTTCGGAACCTCCCGCCTTTCCGTGTCCACCGGGGGTTCCTAGATCAGCCACTGGTCAACCTTCAGTATGTCAATGCTGACGCCACGAGTGGAGATGATGAGCCTTGAACCCTTGGACAACGGCGCAACGTCTGGCAACTCTCGCTTCCCGCCTGCACCAGCCGAATGCCCCCAAGATCGACAGTAGGGTCAACGCAGTGAACACTTCCCCCACCGCACCGGGAACGTCGAGTGCCGCGACGCTCCGCGAACAGCTCGTCAGCACACTCGAACAGCGCGGCCACATCCGCTCCGCCCCCGTCGCGCACGCATTCCGTACGGTCCCCCGCGAGCAGTTCCTCCCCGGCGTCGACCTGGAAACCGTCTACACCCGCCGCCAGATCGTCACCAAACGAGACCCCAGCGGTGCCGCGTTGTCGTCCGCATCGAACCCCAGCCTCGTCGCGGACATGCTCGAACAACTCGCCCCCCAACCCGGCCACCGCGTCCTGGAGATCGGCGCGGCCACCGGCATCAACGCCGCACTGCTCACCGAGCTGACCAGCCCCGGCGGCACGGTCGTCACCATCGAACTCGACCAGGACCTCGCCGACGGCGCCCGCGCCGGCCTCGACCGCGCCGGCTACCACACCGTGAAGGTGATCTGCGGCGACGGCGCCCTCGGCGCACCCGACCACGCGCCCTACGACCGGATCATCGTCACCGCCGGAGCCTGGGACATCTCCGCCGCCTGGTGGAACCAACTCGCCGACCACGGCCGCATCGTCGTGCCCCTGCGCGTGCACGAGAGCGGCCTGACCCGATGCTTCGCCTTCGACCGCACCAGCCCCACGATGCTGGTGAGCGCCACGACGCCACTGGTCTGCGGATTCGTCCCCATGCGCGGCAGCACCGAACACACCGACCACCACGTACGCCTCGACACCGACGTCGTCCTCAAACTCGACGCCACCGACCAACCCGACCGCGCCGCCCTCGCCAAGGCTCTGAGCCACCCCCGGCTCGAACGCTGGACCGGCATCCAGGTCAACGACGCCGACCCCATCGGCCACCTCGACCTGTGGCTCCTCGCACACGCCGACAAACCGTTCGGCCGCCTCGGCGTCGGCGATACCGCCCGCACCAGCGGACTGGTCACCCCCGCCTACCGATGGGCCGGTGCCGCCATCTACCACGGCGGCACCATCGCCTACCTCGCCTTCCAAGACACCGGCGACGGCCACCACGAACTCGGCGCGATCGCCCACGGACCCGACGCCAACGCGCTCGCCACCGACCTGACCAACCTGCTCGACCAATGGGACGCCGCAGGCCGCCCCAACCAGCCCACCGTCACCGCGCAGGAACCCGACCCGCCGAACCCGGCGACATCAACCGACCCGACACCACCCTCACGATCACCTTCTGACCACACCCCACGCCGGGAGGTGCCCTGCCCCCGCCCCGGCACCCCAGGGACGAGCTCAGCAGAGACGTCAGGACGACCTGGACGCACCTCGTTCCCGCCCATGCGGGGATGCGGGATCACCGCGCCGTCCGTGCCCTTCGGTGCCCCCGGCACCCCCGCCCGCCATCTCTGCCCTGCGATGGCCGCGCAACCACAGCGTTCAGGACCGCAGAACAGGCCCCACACGCCCACTGCTGAAACTCATGCGAGGGGATGCGGCTCGTTCGTCAAGGCCGCCAATGCGGCGGCGACCTCCTGCAGACTCGCCCGAACATACGTCGTGGTCGTACCGACATCACCGCCACTGTCGGCATGACCGGCATAGGCACGGGCCACCGCGTAACCGAAGTTCCGCTCCACCCACGTCAACGTCGTATGCCGCAACCAGTGAGTGCTGATCTGCTGCACCCACACCCACGGCAGATGCTCACCGATACGCACCCACAGATGGTCGTACCGCCGGTACGTGATCGGCTGCCCGTTGCGGTACCGCAGCAACTGGCCCCGCGCCGAAGCATGACGCTCCTCCGCGTGCCGCTGCAGATGCCGCATCAACGTCGGTGACACCGGCTGCCACCGCACCGTGTCACCCTTCTCCCGCAACAGGATCAGACACTGATCCGGATCCAGATCCACCGGACGCAACGCCAACGCCCCACCCCGCCGGCACGCCGTCTCGGTGTGCAACCGCAACAACAGACTGTCCAACACCGGATCATCACCCGTACCCGCCGCGACCGCATTGATCTCCGCCAACCGGGCATCAGCCACCGCCCGCCTGGTACTCGCCAACCGCCGCGGCTTGGCCACCTTCACCGCCGGATTGTCCGCCGCCGCGATGAACCCGTCCGCCACCGCCCGCTTGTACAAACACCGCAACGCCGCGATCAGATGCTCCGCCGCGCTCCGCCCACCCCGCGCATTGCGACGCGCCACCACATGCGTCCTGACGTACTCCGCCAACCACTCGATCTCCGACGGGCTCGGCTCATCCAACCGCCGCTGCCCCCAGTGCTCCACCACCCGCTTCCAGTACGACCCGTACGCCCGCCGCGTACCCGCGGTCACCGCCGCCGACACGACCGGCACGTACTCCGCGAACGTCGGCGCCACCGGCCGCACCGCCGCCGCCTCCACCAGATCAGCCGGCGAGATCCCCATCCGCGCCAACAACAACCGGGCCGCGTCCAACTCCGCCCGCCCCACCGCACCATCGGTCACGGCCGACCACCACCGAGCACAGCAGCGTGCACCGGGCCAACCATCGCGTCCACAGCCGCCGGAGGATGCACCACCAACAACCCATCCGCAGGACAGGCCGCCAGCAGCAGCCGGTCACCCGCCGCCAACCCGCACCACTGCCGCACCGCCGCCGGCAGCCGCAGATGACCCTGACCGGTCACCGTGAACACGCCCTGCCGATCCGCGCGGAGCACCACCAGACCGGCACCCTCATGGATGTGCAGCCGGGTGCCCGGCACCCAACCGAGCGCACGAACGACCCCACTGTCGGCGATCCGACCACTGGCATCCAGAGCCGCCACCCCATAGACCAGGGTGCCGACACGAGGAGTCGGAAGATCCGCAAGCGGCAACGGCCGACGACGAAGACCCCCGCCAGAACGACCACCCGGCTTACCCCGGCCCGCCAACACGACCGGCGGGACAACGGGAGCGACCACAACGTCAGACACGCCGACCACCCCCGCCCGAAACGGGACCGGCCGACATCGACACGAAGATCAGATTGGTGTGGTCAAGCGCGCTCGACCACCAGTACGTCAAAAACAGCAGGGATGCTGCCAAATTGTGTCCGAGGGGGGACTTGAACCCCCACGCCCTATACGGGCACTAGCACCTCAAGCTAGCGCGTCTGCCATTCCGCCACCCGGACCTGCTCGTTCAGCCTACCGTGTCGACTCCGGCGGCTTTCACCCCGGTCAGCCACCCTGGTGGGCCGCACGGGGCATTACTGTACACGGCTCGAATGGATCATGCACATCGCCGCCGGGCAGGCGAACGGGAACTGGATCATCGCAGGTCAGGCGCCTGTTCCGGACGGCTCCGCCGGGCGGGTAGCGTCCGGACCCGGTCAAGCGGCAGCATTGCTTGCGTGTCCGCACCCTCACCCCTGGCCGCAGTCCAACACCGGGCCCTCGCCCTGCGTTCCTCCGGTGACCTGTCGGCGGCCCGCCGGCTGCTCACCGACACGATCGACTCGGCCCGCCCCGCGTACGGCGAGGACCACCCGGAGATCATGGGCACCGCGCACCTGCTCGCGAGGTTGCACCGGGAGGCCGACGAACCAGCCGCCGCCCGTCGGGTGCTGGAGGAGGCGTACGCCGCCGGCGAGCGGCGGTGGAATCCGGCCGACCCGCTGATGCTCGCCCTCGCCTTCGACCTGGCCGGGGTCGCCGAGGAGTTGGGTAACCGGCACGAGGCCCGCCGCAACTACACCCGGGTCGCCACCGCCGGGCCCGCCGTGCTCGGTGAACAGCATCCCGCCGTACGGGTCGCCCGCCAGTACCTGGGCATTCCGGCGGACCAGCCGCAGCCGGCTTCCGCCGGGACGTCGCTTCCGACAGCACCGCCGTCGCCGGCCCCGACCGGACACACCCCGCCGACGGGACCTCGCCAGGGGTACGCCCCCACGTCGACGCCCCGACCCGAAGTCGTCTCACCGACGTCCCGTCCGATCCCCGCACCGCCCACCGCTGCCGCCGATCACCCCACCCCACCCCAACCCGGCACCCCGCTGGAACCACGGGCCGCGCCTACCCACCCGGCCTCCCCCGGTCAGCCGGTGCGCACGCCACCAGCGCCCCGGCACGGCACCACCCCGGCAGCTCCCGTGCCGGACGCCGAACCCCGGGTGCCGCTGCCCAGGCAGATGTACGGTCTGCCGACCGCTCACCGACCCGGTGCACCCCGGCCCTGGCCGACATCACCCGGCCAGCAGTCCGAGCCACCGCCTCGCCCCGCACCGCAGGGCGCCACCCCGGCGGCTCCAGCAGTCACGCCACACGCCGCGCCGCCGGAAGTACCGCCACGCTCCGCTCCCGCAGCCTCGGCACCGTCCCGCCCGCACTCGGCGCCACCGGTCCCCCCGTCCGTTCCGGTCTCCGGCGGCGGACCGGCCACGTCACCCTGGGCACCGCCACACCTCCAGCCACCACACCCCCAGCCACCGCACTCCGCATCGCCGCACCTCCCTCCGCCGCGTCGCCGAGCGTCGCCGATCCCGCCCGAGCAGCCCGACCTCGGCGAGGCGGGAGCGGCGCATGGCGGCACTTCCTCGGTCGCACGGTTGCCC
This sequence comes from Micromonospora sp. NBC_00421, assembly GCF_036017915.1. Lineage (NCBI taxonomy): Bacteria > Bacillati > Actinomycetota > Actinomycetes > Micromonosporales > Micromonosporaceae > Micromonospora > Micromonospora sp. NBC_00421. The sequence goes on along the minus strand of NZ_CP107929.1, from coordinate 914,360 downwards.
GTACCGCACCACGGACAGCCGACCGCGACGCCACCCGGCCCGCCGGCCCACCACGGACAGCCGGTCGTGATCCCCACCGGTCCGGCCCAGCCGACCGCGCTCCCGTCCGGGCCGCCCACCCGGCACGGCCAGCCGACCGCCCTCCCCGCCGCCCCGTTCGACGGGCGGACCGATGTCACCGGTCCGGTACGCCCGGCTGTCTCCGCCGCGACTCCGTCTGCCCCGGAGGGACGCCTCACCGGGCCGGCCAGCACACCACCTGTCGTCCCCCGGGAGCAGGAAGCCGAACCGGCGCAGGTTCCCGCGCCCCGGCTCTCCCCGGAAACCACCCCGTCACCCGCCCCCGACCGGTGGGCACCAGACCGCAACCCGCCCGCCGACCGGCCAGGACCGGCAACGCCCCCGGCCGCCGACCGGTCCGGATCAGCGACCACACCTACCGCTGACAGGTCCGGGCCGACGACACCTGCTCGCGAGCGTGGTGGGCCGAACATACTTGCGGACGACCTGTCCCCGGTCGCACCACCGTCCCCGACGGCACCACCGGACACACCAGTCGTCGCCGGGCCCTCGCCGGAACAGAACTGGGACCGGCCGACGGTGCAGGTACAGCAGATCGGACCGTTGTGGGAGGAACGGGCGCGCGACGCCGCCCGGGACCACGACGCTGCCCGGGACCACGACGCCGCTCGGGACCAGCGGACTCCGCCAGGCGACCCGACACCGACCGGTTCGCCGCCCACCGCCACACCGTCTGCCGGACATCCCCCGTCGCCGGCACCGGCCGCGCACCCGACGCCGAGCCTCCCGACACCACCGGCACCACCGGCCACCATAATCCCGCCACCGGCAGCGGCCCGGGCTGCACCACCAACGAGCGGACCGGCAGCGAGCGGACCGGCAGCGAGCGGACCGGCAGCGAGCGGACCGGCAGCACCGCCACCATCGGCAGCGAGGATTCCACCAGCACCAGCAAGCGTTCCGCCGGTACCCGTGGATGCGCTCAGCAGCGCGCTGCTCAGCCCGTCGCCGCCGGGTCCACCCGGTACGTACGGCGGGTCGACAGACACCGTCCCGCCGGTTCCTCCGGTCAGCGGACCGCCCGCTCCGATGTCGCTGCCGGATCGACCGCCGTCGGCGGTCGATCCGGTGAGCGCACCTCCCGCCGGAGCACGCCCGCAGCAGGCCGACGGACCGTCGACGAGCAACGTGAGCGGGCCGTCCTCCGAGCAACACCCGCATCCGGCGGGCGGGCCACCCACCGAAACACGTCCGTATCCGACGAGCGCACCACTCGCCGGAACCCACCCGCATCCGGTGGGCGGGCCACCGGCGGCGGCACCGGCATCGCCGACCGGGACGCCTACGTACCTGGTCGACGGCCGTCAGCCGGTGGGGCCGCTCGACCGGCCGGGATCGCAGTCGCCGCCGCGGCTGCCGGCGGGCGCGTCACCTGGGTGGGACACCGGCTCCTGGGGCACGGGTGAGCCGGCATGGACCGCCGGGAGTCGCCGGGACACCGAGGACGGTCCGGTTACGGCCGACGATCCGGTGGCGCGGGGCGGGGCGGAACCGGAGACCGCCATGCTCGCCCCACCGGGGCCGGCACCGGACGGAGGGCCGGCCGCCCACGTACACCTGCCGCCGATGGAGGGAACGGGGTATCCCGAGCTCGCGCCGTCGTACCCGGTGCGGGCGGGTGGGCCGCCCGGCCGGGGTCGGCTGGTGGCCGTGACGGCGGGGGTGGTGGTGCTGCTGGCTGTCGGGGGCACGATCGGTGCGGTCATGCTGGGCCGGGAATCGACCGGTCCGGGACAGTCGACGGGTGCCGCCCCCGAAGGTACGGCCGGGCCGCCGCCGGACGACCTGAAGCTGCGCGACGACGCCGCCACCATCACGGTCACCTGGTCCGATCCGAGCAACGGGTCGGTGCCGTTCATGGTCGCGGGTGGACGGACCGGGCGGGCGCTCGGAGTGATGGCCACAGTCGACCCGGGACAGACCAGTTTCACCGTCAACGGCCTGAACGCCGAGGTGGACTACTGCTTCACCGTGTTGGCGGTCTACTCGACGAACGCGTTCGCCACCTCCGGTCAGGTCTGTACCGACCGGGTACGACCGTCGCCGAGCGGCTGACCGGGCAGCGCCGGAGGGCACCGACCCGGGCAGCGTCGGTGCGCGCAACCCCGTCCACCCCGGCACGCTGGGTGTCCGAATCGGAACGGTGCGGGTTTCGTCGTACCGGAGTGGCCCATATGATGTCCCACGGTTCAGGGCAGGACGGCCGGCACCCGGCACGCCGCCCGGGCCACCGGACGGAGGGCAGCCCGCTGTGGCCAGCATCGACGACGCCGCGACCGCCGACGCCGGAGCGTCCCGTCGGCGGTCCCGGCTACGGGGCGGGCTGGTCACTGTCGGCACGGTGACCGCGCTGGTGGCCGCGCTGGGGCTCACCCTGCTCGGCCGGGGTGCCGCCGAGGATGCGCTGGCCAGCTTCGACGCCAGCAGTTGGCTGTGGAGCAGCGCCCGGGGCGAGCTGGCCCGGGTCAACGGGATCACCGCCCGGGTGGACACCCGCAAGGAGGTCCCCGGGGCCCGGCAGCATCCGGTGCAGGTCACCCAGACCGACCGGCTGCTGGTCCTGCGGGATCTGGAGACCGGTCAGGTGAGCGCGCTCGACCTGGCCACGCTCCAGATCACCGCGACCACCCCCACGACGCCGGGGCTCGGGGTCAACGTGGTGCTGCACGACGACGCCGCGTTCGTGGTGGACGCGGTGCGGGGGGTGGTGCGGCAGCTCGACCCCCGTTCGCTGGTGCCGGTGGGCGACCCGGTGCTCTTTCCGCCGGGCATCACGGCCGGCGCGTTCGACGGTCGGGGTCGGTTGTGGATCGCGGTGCCGGCGGAGGGCACCGTCTCGGCGGTCACCGCCGCCGCGTTGCCGTCCGGGCCGGTGTCGGGGGCGGCCGACGGTCGGGGGCCCCGGCGGGTCGAGACCCATCCGGTGGCCGAGCCGAACCATGAGCTGGTCCTGTCCACCCTGGACGAGGGGGTGGCGGTGCTGGACCGGACCACAGGCGAGTTGGTGACGGTCCGGGCGGGGCAGATGCGGCGTACCGTGCTCGGGGCGACCGCCGGTGGCGCGCTGCCGGCGCGGACCAGCGGCCCGGTGGTGCCGGTGACGATCGGCGGCGACCGGCGGGTGCTCGCGGTCGGCGACGGCCGGGTGGTCACCCGGTTCGTCGTGCCGGGCAGCGGCGACCGGGTCGGGCCGGCCGTCGCCTGGGCCGGCCGGTTCTACTGTGCCGACGGGGTCACCGGCGCGGTCTACTCGTTCGACGCTGCCGGGCAGCTGGTGGAGACCATCCGCCCCGGTCGGGCGACCGGTCCGCTGGAGCTGGAGGTGCGGGAGAACCACCTGTTCGTCAATGCCCCGGGGTCGGCCACCGCCCGGGTGGTCGACGACGCGCACCGGGTGCGCACCGTCGACAAGTACGCCAACGACGTGCTGGGCGGGGATCCGCCGCCGGATCCGCCTCCGCCGCCACCGCCGCCGAAGCCCCGGGTGGGCAAGCCCGGTGCGCCCCGGCAGGTCACCGCCACCGCGGGTGACGCGCGGGCCCGGGTCGCCTGGCGGCCGGCCGCCGCGAACGGCGCGGCCGTCCTGCGGTACGTGGTGGAGGGCGCCGGTCAACGCCACGAGGTGGGGGCGAACCAGCGGGCCGTCGAGATCACCGAACTGACAAACGGGGCGACGTACACGTTCTCGGTGCACGCGGTGAACACGAAGGGCGACGGTCCGGCCCGGCGCAGCAACCCGGTGACCCCGACCTCGGCGGTGCCCGCCCCGCCGGCGCAGGTCACCGCGCAGGCCCGCGCCGACGGCACCGTGCTGGTGCGGTGGCCGGCCGCCGACGGGCAGGGCAACCGGATCGCCCGGTACGCGGTCACCGCGACCTCGGCCGGCACGAACGCCCCGGTCGGCGAGTCGCGGCGCACCGAGCTGGTGGTGCCGGCCGGCGAGTTGACGTACGGCTCCCAGTACGCGTTCACGGTGACCTCGGTCAACGACCGGGGCGCCGCCTCGGCGGCCTCCCCGATCAGCGACACGGTGGTGCCGTTCACCGCTCCCGGCCAGCCGGCGGGGTTGCGGGCGGCCACCGTGGCCGACCGGCCGGGCACGATCGCGGTGCGGTGGTCGCCTGCGGAGGCGAACGGCAGGCCGGTGAGCCGGTACCAGGTCGACGTGGGCGGGCGGACCAGCGAGGTGACCGACACCGCGACGACTGTCACCGGGCTGGGCGACGGGCAGAACCTGATGGTCCGGGTGAAGGCGGTCAACGAGGCCGGACCGGGGCCGGAGGCCACCGCCACCGCGCGTACGGTGGCGGCGCCCCGGGTGACGGTGACCGGGTCGTCGGCGGAGGCGACGTCGGTGACTGTGACGTTCACCGTGGACGCCGGCGGCGGGGAGCCGACCTGCACCGCCGCCACCGGGGGGAAGAGCGCCACGGGCAGCTGCGCCAGCCTGCGGGTGACCGGCCTGACCCCGGGTACGGCGTACACGGTGACCGTCACGGCCAGCAACGCCGCCGGCCGGGGCACGGACACCCGGGCGCAGGGCACCGACCCGTTGTACGGCGTGGCGACCTGCGTCAACGGGCCGGACGGCGACCAGCGCACCTACTGCGACTCCGACGTGGACGGCCGCAACGGCAACGAGGTCTTCTCGGTGCCCCGGCAGGACGACGACAAGCAGGTCGGCTGGGCGAAGCCGGGCACCCGGCTGCGGACGTACTGTCGGCGGCAGGGCGAGAACGTCGACTCCTGGATCTACAACGACCAGAAGCAGAGCACCTGGTGGGTACGGGTCGACTACCAGGGGCGCAACTACATCCCCTGGGCCTGGCTCAACCTGGCCGGCGGTGACGACATCGCCGTACTACCCACCTGCTGACCAGCGCCGCCGTAGCCGAGGAGCATCCCGTCGTCGTGAACAGCACCCCCGAACCGCTCAGCCAGCCGGAGGTCCAGGGTTTCGCCGCCCTGGCCGCCCGGTTGGCGGAGAACGTCAACGCGGTAGTGCTGGGCAAGCCGGAGGTGGTGCGGTTCGCGTTGACCGCCCTGTTCGCCCAGGGGCACGTGCTGCTGGAGGACGTCCCGGGGGTGGGCAAGACCACCCTGGCGCGGGCGGTGGCGGCCACCGTGCAGGGCCAGTGGCGGCGCATCCAGTTCACCCCGGACCTGCTCCCCTCGGACGTCTCCGGGGTGACGATCTTCAACCAGGCCACCCGGGGGTTCGAGTTCCACCCGGGGCCGGTGTTCGCCAACATCGTCATCGCCGACGAGATCAACCGGGCCTCGCCGAAGACCCAGTCGGCGCTGCTGGAGGTGATGGAGGAGCGGACGGTCACGGTGGACGGTGTCCGGCACCCGGTGCCGCAGCCGTTCCTGGTGGTCGCCACCCAGAACCCGGTGGAGATGGACGGCACGTACCGGCTGCCCGAGGCCCAGCTGGACCGGTTCCTGGTGAAGCTGTCGGTGGGTTACCCGGACGAGGCGATCGAGGTGGAGGTGCTGCGCGGGGCGACGGTCCGCTCCCCCGACTCGCTGCAACCGGTCACCGACACGGCCACCGTCGGGGAGATGGTCCGGATGGCCCGCCGGGTGCACATCGCCGAACCCCTCTACGGGTACGCCGTCCGGCTGGCCACGGCCACCCGCCACCATCCGCAGGTGCGGGTGGGGGTCAGCCCCCGGGGGGTGATCGCGCTGACCCGGGCGGCCTGCGCGTACGCGCTTATCGACGGCCGGGGGTGGATCATGCCGGAGGACCTGAAGGCGCTCGTCGAGCCGGTCTTCGCCCATCGGCTGCTGCTCACCGCCGACGCGCAGGTGCGTGGGGTGACCGCCGCCGAGGTGCTGCGTCAGGCGGTGGCGTCGGTGCCGGTGCCGCTGCCGTCGGGCCAGTCGACCCCGACGCACGGCTGACCGGGCCGCGATGGGGCTCACCGCCCGGGGTGCCGGGTTGCTCGTCGCCGCGTCCGCGTTGCTGGGCGCGGGGCTGCGGTTCGCGTACCCGGAGCTGACCGTGCTGGGGGCGGCGGGCGCGGTGGCGGTCGGGCAGGCGGTGCTGGGCGCGGCCCGCCGCCCCCGGCTGGTGGTGGACCGCGCGGCCGACCCGGACCGGGTGGCGGTGGGCGAGCCCGCCCGGATGACGCTGACGGTCCGCAACGCCGGCCGGCTGCGGGTGACCACCCTGCTGGCCGTGGACCGCTGCGCGGACCGCCCGGTGCCGGTGCCGCTGCTGCGGCTGCGCCCCGGCCGGGACACCACCCTCGGGTACGACGTACCGACCCGTCGGCGTGGGGTGCTACCGGTGGGACCGCTGCGGGTGACCCGCCGCGACCCGCTGGGCCTGTACGCCGCGACCCGCCCGTACGGGCCGGCGACGGTGATCCGGGTGCATCCGCGGGTGTTCCCGTTGACGGCGGTGCCGACCGGGGCGGGGCGCAGTCTGGACGGTCGGGTGGACGGGGTGCCGCATGGGTCGATCACCTTCGACTCGTTACGCGAGTACGTGGTCGGCGACGAGTTGCGCCGGGTGCACTGGCGGACCAGCGCCCGGGTGGGTGAGCTGATGGTGCGGGAGAACGTGGACACCAGCCTGCCCCGGATCGTGGTGCTGTTGGACAACCGGGCCGCCGCCCACCCGGAGCGGGCCGGCGGGGTGGCCGGGTCGTTCGAGTCGGCTTGCGAGGCGGCGGCCTCACTGGTGGTGGCCGCGTTCCGCCAGGACCTGCCGGTGGTGCTGCTGCTCGTGGATCCGGGGGACGACCGGGCCGCCGATCCGCCGCTCGACCGGCTGGCCGCGGTGGCCCTGACCGACTCCGGCTCCGACGGGGTGCTGGGTGCGATGCTGACCCGGCTACGCGGGGACCGGTCCGGTGACACGCTGGTCTTCCTCACCGGCCCCGGTGGCCGCGACGACCTCGGCCGGGTGGGTGCGCTGCGCGGGGCGTACCCGTCGGTGGTGGTGGGGGTGCTCGGTGCGGCCGGGCCGACGTCCGCGGCGGCCGGGCCGGTGGTGCTCGACGCGGTCGACGGCGCGGCGTTCGCCGCCGCGTGGGACGCGGTGCGCCGATGGTGACGGTGACCGACCCGCACGACGGGCCCGGCCGCCGGCCCCGACCGGAGGCCGACAGCGGTGGTCCGGCCGGCGACGGACCGGAACGGGCGGAGGCCGACGGTAGTGGTCCGGCCGAAGCGGGGTGGAACCGGGCGACGGGCCGGATCGCCGGGCGGGTGCTGCGGGCCGCCGTGGTGCCGACGGCGCTTGTCGCCGCCATCGGTCTGACCGGGGTGGTGCTCGGCCGGGTGTACGCCGGCGACCTGCTGACCCGGCTGGTGTGCGGTGCGGCCCTGGGCGCGGTGCTGGTCAGCGTGGCGGCCCGCCGGTTGCCGTCCTGGCTGGTGGCGCCGCTGTCGGTGGCCGCCATGCTCGGGTGGACGGCCTGGTCGGTGCGGCTCGCCGCCGCCCACGCCGGACTGCCGGGCAGCTTCCTCGACGTGGCCGCCGACGCCGCCGGCAACGCGGTACCCCGACTGCTCACCGCGATGATCCCGGTCGAGCCGGCACCGGACACGGTGCTGCTGCCGGTGGTCGCGGCCTGGTTGGCCGGGCTGGGCGGCGCCGAGGTGGCGCTGCGGGCCGGTCGGGTGCTGCTCGGCTTCCTGCCGGCCTCCGCGCTCTACGCCGGGGGCGTCTACGTGGTCGGCCCGAACGCGGCACCGGCGACAGGGGTGTCGGTGGCCTTCGCCGGCCTGGTCGCGGTGGCCCTGGTCGGGGCACGCGCCCCGGGGCCGGACCCGACCGCCGGGCTGGCACCGGCGGTGCGGGCCACCGTCCGGGTCCGGGCGGCGGCGGTCACCGCCGCCGGGGTGGCGGTGGTGGTCGGGGCGGCGGCCCTGCTGGGTCCGGTGCTCGCCGGGCTGGTCGACGAGCGGCCGGTGGACCCGCGTCGCTACGTGCCGCCGCCCCGGGTGGAGTCGCTTGACGAGAACCCGCTGATCCGGATCTCCGGGTGGGCGCTGGACCCGCAGCGCAAGCTGCTGGACGTGTCGACCCGGCCCTCCACCGACGGGCCGACCACCATCCGGCTGGCGGTGCTCAGCGACTACGACGGGGTCACCTGGCGGGTGGGGGCGACCTACCGCACCGCCGGACGGGTCCTGCCGGTCGGGGAGCCGGGATCGGGGACGGTGGACACCGTCCGGCAGGAGATCACCGTGGCCGGGTTGACCGGTCGGCTGCTGCCGGCGGTGGCCACCCCCCGTTCGGTCGACGGCGCCCGGGTGGCGTACGACCCGGAGAGCGGGACGCTGATCCGACCGGAGGGGTTGGTACCGGGGTTGGCGTACACGGTCACCTCGGCACGGGAACGGCCGGACTCGAACCTGCTCGGCACCGCCGACGTACCTGCCGGCGCGGAGGTGGCCCGGGTGTTGCGGGTGGCCGACGGGACACCGGAACCGATGCGCCGGCTCGCCGCCCAACTCGCCGAGGAGAACGGCGCCCCGTACGCGCGGGCGGCGGCGGTGGAGCAGTTCCTCGCCGAGCACTACCGGCTGGTGGCGGACGCCCCGAGCGGGCACGCGTACCCGAATCTGGAGTTCTTCCTGTTCGGGCCGCGTAACGGCGGCGGTCAGCGGGGCACCTCCGAGCAGTTCGCCGCCGCCTTCGCGGTGCTGGGCCGGTTGGTCGGCCTACCCACCCGGGTGGTGGTGGGGTTCACCTCCCGGGGGGACGGGCCGGTCCGGGCCGCCGACGCGTACGCCTGGCCGGAGGTGCTCTTCGCCGGGGTGGGGTGGGTGCCGTTCGATCCGCTGCCCCGGCCGGACAGCGCGCCCCGCCCGGTGGAGGAGGACTTCCGACCGGCCCCGCAGAGCCCACCACCGTCGGAGGTGCCCGAGCCGACCCTGACCCCACCGACCACCCCACCGGCGGCGGCCGGGCCGGTGCGGAACGGTGACGGCCGGGACGGGTCGACGCCGGCGCTGGTGGTCGGCGGCGTGGGGGTGCTGCTGCTGGCCGGGATGACGGTGGGGGCGCTGGTCGGGCGGCGCCGGGCGCAGACCCGGGCCCGGTTGACCCGGGGCGATCCGGCAACCCGGGTGTTCGGCGCGTGGCGGCACGTCACGGACGCGCTACGACTGTCGGGGCGACCGGTCGGCGGGCAGCTCTCCGCCACCGAGGTGGCCGAACAGGCCCGGCGTGCCCTCGCCGAGGACTCCGGACGCGCCGGGGACTCCGGACGCGCCGGGGACGAGGTGCCGCTGACGGAGTTGGCCGGGCTGCTCAACCAGGCGGCCTTCGCCCCCGGCACGCTGACCGACGCCCAGGCCGATCGGGCCCGGGGTATCGCCGAGGGCTATGCGGCAGCCCTGCGGGCGGCCCGGCCCCGCTGGCGGCGGCTGCTCTGGTCGGTACGCCCCGGCCCGCTGCGCTGGCCCCGCTGACGCTCCCACCGACCGACACCCGCCGATCGCCACCCGACATCCGGCAACCCGCGGAGGGTGGACAGCGGGGCCGGCAGGCAGCGGGCAGCGGCAGGCAGCAGGCAGCGGCAGGCAGCAGGCAGCGGGCAGCGGCAGGCAGCGGGCAGCGGCGTCGACCCCGGCGGGCGGCGGGCGTGGGCGACGGCTACGGGGAGGGCGACGGCGGGCTGGCGGCGCGCAGCCGGCGGACCAGTTTGCGCAGGCCGGCCTGCCACCCGTCCGGGTCCTCGGCGCGGCGTAGCGCGTACCCGGCGACCTCCGGGTGGGGCAGGATGAGGAAGCGCTCCTCGGCCAGCCCGGCCACCGCCGCGTCGGCCACCTGGTCGCCGGTGAGCACCGCGCCGGAGGCGGCGATCACCCGGGCGGCCAGGTGGCCGGTGGCGAGCCCGTCGGCGAGCATCGGGGTGTCCACCCCCTGCGGGCAGAGCGCGCTGACCCGGATGCCCTGGTCCCGGTAGGTGATCGCCAGCCACTCGGCCAACCCGACCGCCGCGTGCTTGGTGGCGGTGTACGGGGCGTCGCCGACCGCGGTCAGCACCCCGGCCGCCGAGCAGGTGTGCATCAGGTAGCCGCCGCCCCGGGCCAGCATTCCGGGCAGCACGGCGCGGGCGGCGTACACGTGGGCCAGCACGTTGACCCGCCAGGCCCGGTCCCAGTCGGCGTCGGGGGCCTCGATGCCGACGCCGGTGGCCACGCCCGCGTTGGCGCAGAACAGGTCGATCCGGCCGTACCGTCGCTCGGTGTCGGCCACCAGGTCGCGGACCTGGCCCTCGTCGGCGGCGTCGACGGCGACCCCCCGGGCGACCGGGCCGACGGCCTCGGCCACCGCGGCGGTCGCCGCGGCGTCCAGGTCGGCCAGGACGACGGCGGCGGCACCCTCGGCGGCGAAGCGGCGGGCCAGCGCCGACCCGATGCCACCGGCTCCTCCGGTGATCACCACCACCCGGTCGGTCAGGTTCATCTCAACCCCGTTCCGCCGGCTGCCCGGCCGGCCCGCTGCCCGGAGCCGGCGGCGCTTCCGGCGCCGGCAGCGGGCCGGTCCGGCCTCCCGGGGTCGACGGTGGACCCAGCCGGGCGATCAGCTCGCCCAATGCGGCGGCCCCACCGGCAGCCAGTTCCGGAGTGGGCAGCAGGGCGAGCACCGGCACGTCCACCCCGGCGTCGGCGTAGCGGCGGACCTGGTCGCGGCAGTGTTCGGGCGAGCCGTGCAGGATCAGCGCGTCGACCACGTCGTCCGGCACGGCCGCGGCGGCGGCCCGCCGGTCACCGGCCGCCCAGGCCGCCCAGACTCCGCCGAGCGCCGACTCCCGCCCCAGCCAGCGGTGGAACTCCGCGTACGCGGGGACGGTGAGGTAGCTGGTGATCAACCGGCGACCGAGGGCGCGGGCGTGGTCGACGTCCTCGGTGGGGCAGACGAAGATCCGGGCGACCACGTCGAAGTCCGGGCCGCGACCGCCCAGCTCGGCCAGCGCCCTGGGGACGTCGGCGGCGGCCAGCCAGTTGAGGATCACCCCGTCGGCCTCGGCGGCGGCCAGCCGCAGCATCCCCGGGCGCAGCGCGGCGAGCAGCACCGGCGGTGGGCTGGCCGGCGGGCGTTCCAGGGTGAACCGGCGGACCTGGAAGGTGTCGAACGCCCCGTCGACCGTCTCGCCCCGCAGCGCCGGCCTGAGGAACCGCAGCAGGTCGCGGGTACGCCGGAACGGCTCGGTGTACGGCACCGCGTTCCAGTCCCCCACCACCACCGGCGAGGACGCGCCGATGCCCAACGCGAACCGGCCCGGGGCGGCCTCGGCCAGCGCCGCCGCGCTCATCGCCAGCAGGCCCGGCCCCCGGGTGAAGGCGGGGGTGATCGCGGTGCCCAGCCGCAGGTCGGGCTGCCAGGCGGCGGCCAGCGCCAGCGGGGTGAACGCGTCGGTGCCGTTGACCTCCGACGACCACAGGTCGGTGAAGCCGGCCCGCGCCAGGGCCGCGTAGCAGGCGGCGTGCGCGGCGAGCGGGACGCCGGCCAGCGGCACCGTGAAGCCCCATCGGTTCGTCATCCGGTCGATCGTGCCCGCTCACCCCCGACGGAACAAGGGTGGATTGTCGCGTTGACCGTCGCCGGGCCCGGCCGGGGTGTTACGAACCCCTGGTGGGCCGGGCCGACGGTGGACGCCGACGATCATGACGAGCGGCGACCAGGCCGCTCCGCTGCGGCGTACCGAATCGACCCAGCGGGCGACCTTCCTGGAGCTCTTCTTCGACCTGGTGTACGTCTTCGCGCTCACCCGCATCTCGTTCCGTGCCTTCGAGGACCTGGCCCTGGAGCCGGGCGGCGCGACCGGCTGGTCACCGATCACCGGGGGCGGCAAGACGCTGCTGCTGATCCTCGCGCTCTGGGCGGTGTGGCAGAGCACCGCGTGGACCACCAGCCGTTACGACCCGCACCACGGCTGGCTCCAGTTCGTGGTGATCAGCGCCCTGGTCTGCAGCATGGTGATGGGGGGTGGCCATCCCCCGCGCGTTCACCTCCACCGGGGTCGCCTTCGCGGTGGCGTACGTGGCGGCGCAGGTGTCCCGCCCGGGGCTGCTGCTACTGGCCCTCGGCCGGCACGAGTACCGGCGGATCAAGCTGCGCATGCTGATCACCTACTGTGCCACCGGGGTGCTCTGGCTGACCGGCGCGTTCCTGCCCACCACCGCCCGGGTGGTGCTCTGGGCGTCGGCGCTGGGCGTCGAATACCTGGCCGCCCGGTTCGGGTGGCCGGTGCCGGGGCTCGGCCGGTCGACGGCGAGCCGCTGGGACGTCGCCGGGGAACACCTGGCCGAGCGGTACCAGCAGTTCTTCCTGGTCGCCTTGGGCGAGACGATCCTGGTGGGCGGGTTGGCGTACAGCACGGGACCGTTCGACCCGGCCCGTACCGGCGCGTTCGCGGTGGCGTTGCTGACCTCGGTGCTGCTGTGGCGGATCTACGTGCAGCGGGCCGGGCAGATCCTCGCCGAGGCGGTGGTGCGGTCGAGGCACCCGTCGAACACCGGCCGGTCGGCGGCCGACACCCACCTGGTGATGGTGGTGGGGCTGGTCGGCACGGCGATCGGCTACGAGTTGACCATCGAGCACCCGCTCGCCGTCCCCGAGGATGCCTGGGTGGTGATGGTGGTGGGTGGGCCGGGGCTCTTCCTGCTCGGCCGGGCCCGGTTCGAGTACGAGGTGTTCGGCCGGGTGTCGCCGTCCCGGTGGATCGCCGTGGGCGTCCTGGTGGTGCTGCTTCCACTGCTGTTGCACGTACCGCCGCTGGGCTCCGCCACCGACTTCGCCCATGATCGGGTAGCGATTATGGACACGACACGCCGATGAATCACTCCAGAATCCTTACCCGATCATGAAGCCCACCCCTTCGCTCAACCGCCGAAGGACAGCCAGCGGACGGCAGCCGCCACCACCGCCCGTTCCCGGCCGGCGAGCGGGGCACGGCCGGTGGCCTTGCGGATCAGGGTGAGCCTGTCCCAGCCGAGCCCGGCCGGGACAGGCCGGCCTCCGGTGAGCAGATCGGCGATCACCTGGGCGGCGGTGGGCGTGAGCCACGGCTCGCGGTTCAGGGCCACCGCCAGGTCCAACCCGTGCACACCGACCTCCACCACCCGGGTCACCAGGAACTCGGGCAGGCTCATCGGGTCACCGTGCCGGGTACGGACGACCCGGTCGGCGGGCTGCACCGCCACGGCCGCGTCGGTGGCCCGCCAGGCAGCGGTGAAGGCCGCCGCGGTCGTCAACGGGGTCTCCGGCTCGGGCAAGTCGACGCTTGTCAACGACATCCTGTACACCGCCACGTCGGCAGGCAACCGGGCATCGTCCGCCATGTCCGGACCGGTGGGAGGCCCGGGCAGTCGAGGGGCCTCACCTGGTCCGGCCAGTTCGGGGAGGTCGCGGGCCGCCCGACGGGCGCTGTCGATCCGGGCCGCGTCGACCTGCGGGGTGAACTTGGCGGCACCGAAGTAGCCGGCGGCGTCGACCTCGGCGCGGGGCGGCGCGGGCGCGGCCAGCATGTCGACCAGGCGACCGGCACCGGTACGGACGTGGGCGACCAGGTCCCGCACCGCCCAGGGTGGGCAGGGCGTGGGCCGGTCGAGGTCCGTGACGGCCAGCGTACGCAGGATCGTGTCCAGTTGGGCACACTCGTCGCGGAACGCCGTGCTTACCGCCTCGATGCCGCCCGCCGACCGTGCTGCGCCCATGGTCGTAGCCTCGCATCCGGTTTCGTCGACGTGCGCCCGGGTACCCGCGCCGGGTCGAGGAGAGGGGGCGGTCGCCAGATGGCCGGGTTGATGCTGCGCAGCACCGCGTTCACCGATCACGACCTGCTGCCGGGGCGGTTCGCCCGGGACGGCGGCAACGTGTCACCGCCGTTGCAGTGGTCCGACGTGCCGTCGACGGCGACCGAACTGCTACTGCTGGTGGAGGACCCGGACGCCGGGCGCAGCCCGTTCCTGCACTGGCTGGTCACCGGCATCTCCCCCACCTCGGACGGGGTGGCCGAGGGCACCCTGCCCGGGGGTGCTCGGGCGTGGCCCAACGGCTTCGGGACGACGGGCTGGGCCGGGCCGCACCCGCCGCAGGGCGAGGAGGCGCACCGGTACTTCTTCCGGCTGTACGCGTTGGACCGTCCGCTGGACCTGACCGACGAGCCGCAGGCGGCCGACGTGCACGCGGCGCTCGCCGGCCGGCAACTGGCCAGCGGCACCATGGTGGGGACGTACCGGCGTTAGCCCTTCCAGCGGGGCACCAGGCGGTGCACGGAGAGCAGCACCAGCGCCGCCACCACCCCCATGGTGCCGGCGATGCCGGCGGCGCTGCCCGCGTACCCGATGAACAGGGTGCGGCGGCCCAGCTCGTCCACCGGCACCTGCTGCTGGTCGAGCAGGCCGGACAGGGCCAGCCCGCAGCCGAGGACGGCGAGCAGACCGCCGACGCCGAGCACGGTGGCGGCCACCTTGTGCGCGTCGTCCGGGGCCACCTGCGCCTGCTCGTGCTGGAAGATCAGCAGGAGCAGACCGGCCAGCGCCGCCCAGACCCCGACGACCAGGAACGCGGCGATCGCGTCGCTGGGCCGGTGCCAGCCGGCGGAGAGGGTGGCCACCCCGGCGACCGCCGCGTACGCGACGCCGAGGAACGCGCCGACGACGCGCACCTTGGCCGGCAGCACCAGGATCAGCGCCAGCGCCACCGAGGCGGCGATGGTGGTGTGTCCACTGGGCAGGCTGTTGCCGACCCCGTCGCGCTGCGGGTCGATGCCCAGTGCCGGCCGGTCGATGACGTACTTGAGCACCTGGGTGGTGACGTTCGCCCCGGCGATCACCAGGGTGGCCGAGATGGCGAGCGCCTTGCGGCCCCTGATCAGGGCGATGAAGAAGATCACCACGGTGGCGGCCAGCAGGGAGACCACAGACATGGCGTTGAGGATCCGACTGACCAGCCCGTCGATGCGGTCCTGACCGATCCGGTTGCCGGTCAACGCGACCGTGTCGAGCCACTGCCCGGTGCCGGTGTGCACGGCGAAGCGCCACACCAGCAGCAGAGCGGCCGCCTGGACCAACGCCAGTACGACCAACCAGACCGCGGTCCAACCCCTTGCCGTCGCTCGCACCCGCACACCGTAGCGGCAAGCCCGGCCCGTCGCGCGCGGGGCCACCGATCCGGTGCGGATACTTGGCATCCGGACCACGGGAGGTGACGGTGACCGGCACACCGCAGCACGGAAGACCGGCCCAGGACCGGGCGGCCCAGGACCGGGCGGCACCGGACCGGGCGGCACCGGACCGGGCGACACCGGACCGCGCGGCACCGGACCGACCAGTAGCGGACCAGCAGGCAGCGGACCGGGCCGCACGGGAACCGTCGACCCCGCAGCCGGAGCTGCCGGACCCGTCGGCACCGGAGCCGGTGGAGTCGTTGGCCGGTCTGCTCGGTGGGCGGGGTGGCACGGTCGACGCGACCCTGCCGCCGGTGGCGTTCACGATCGGCTGGCTGGCGACCGGACGCTCGGTCGTCGGCGGGGTGGCCGCAGCCGTGCTGGTCGGCACGGCGGTGGCGCTGTGGCGGTGGCGGCGCGGGGACCGTCCCCGGGCGGTGCTGATCGGGCTGCTGGCGGTCTGCCTGGCCGCGGTGGTGGCGCTGCGCACCGGCCGGGCGGTCGACTTCTTCGCGGTGCAGGTCTTCTCGAACCTGGCCAGCGCGCTGGTCTGGGTGGTCAGCATCGTGGTACGCCGACCGCTGCTCGGGGTGGTCGTCGGGGCGGCCCTGCGGCAGCGGGGGCGGTGGCGACGCGACCCGGCGCTGCTGCGGGCGTACGGGCGGGGCAGCTGGGTGTGGGCGGCCACGTACGCCGTGCGGGTGGCGGTGTTCCTGCCGCTGTGGCTGGGCGGGCAGGTGCTCGCGTTGACCGTGGCCCGGGTCGCGCTGACCTGGCCGCTGGTGGCGGCGGCGCTGACGGTGAGCTGGGTGGTGATCCGCCGCTCGCTGCCGGCCGGTCATCCGGGGCTGCGCCACCCGGTGGAGCCGGGGTGAGGTGCGGGGTGGAGCCCCGTCAGAGCCGGCGTGGGACCGGGTGAGGTGCGGGGCCGGCCGGTGCTCCGGCGGAGTCGCGGTGAGCGACCGGTGCCCCGGCAGACCGGGGGCGGGAACGTTAATGGAGAGGCCGCCACGGGGGGAGCGGCCTCTCCGATCAACACGGTACTCCGTCATACGGCGTCGCGTTATCCCGCGCGCCCTCTTTTTTCGCGGCTTTCCCATCGTGGCAGGGAAGAGGGATGGTGGGGTGGGCCGACCGATCCGCTGCGTCGGCCAGATGATCGACCCACCCCCGGCCTGACCGTGGGAATCAGGCCGCCCGCCGACCGGGCTGTCCGCTCCCCCGGGCCCGGTCGGCCTCCGGGTGGGCAGCGCCGCGCCACCCACCCGGCAGGGTCAACTCAGCCGTTCGGGAACAGCATCCCGTAGTCCGCGTACGCCATGGCGATGTCGGACTGGGCCCAGAACCGGTGGTAGTTGAACGTCGGCTCGGGGCCGCCCTTGAGGTACGCGTCGACCTTCGGCCAGTCCGGGTCGTTCTTGTAGAACGACCGGATGTCCAGGAAGCTCTTGCCGGCGGCGATGGTGTCACCGTTGGGCATCTTCCCGGTCCAGCCCGGCGGCACGTAGAGGCCCTGGCCGTCGGTGGCGTTGTAGACGTCGTCGAAGCGCTTGTAGTCGCCGCGCGTCTCCGTCGTCGAGACACCCTTGCTGTCGCTGGCCGCCGAGAGCGCGTCCAGCAGACCCTTGGCGGTGGTCTTCGCCTGCGTGTTGCCCGACTTCGCCGCGTACGCGATCAGGGTCCGGGCGAAGGAGCCGGTGACGCCGACGTCCTGGCCCTTGGAGCTGACCTCGACGTGCAGGCCGGTGTTGGTCGCCGGGCTGCTCGGGTTCCAGTTGGCGGGCTGGCCAGTCCACTTCAGCTCGGACGGGACCGCCCAGTTGGTGCCCAGCGTGGTGTTGGCGATCGCCCAGGGCACCCACTTGTCGAGCAGGGCCTTGGCCTTGGTGTTGCCGGTCTCCAGGTAGAGCTCGGCGATGCGCTGCATCGACCAGACCTGCATGCCGAACCACTGGTTCGACGGCGGGTCGTTGTAGACCGGGTCGACGTCGTAGAACATGCCGTAGAAGGTGGCGGTGCCGGCCGGCGGCTGGGCGTAGCTACCGTCCCAGCTGTTGGTGGCGCCACCGGCGATGCCGCCCTCGGCGGACTGGAGCCAGGTGTAGAACTCCAGCTGCCGGTCGAGGCTCTTCTGCCAGTCCGCGACCGCGGTCGGGGACTTCGGCTTCAGCTCGTTCACGTTGGTCATCGCCCAGGCCGCGAACGGGTTCTGGTAACCGAAGTGGCTGTGGCTGGAACCGATCCGCCAGGACCAGCCCGCGCTGGCGTCGTACGCGCCGCCCCAGGCGTAGTACCAGGACAGCAGGTAGTGTGCCGAGTCCTTGCCGGTGCCGGCGGGGCAGGTGCTGGCCCCGACGCAGTTGCCGATCTTCTTGAAGTACTTGTCGTACATCGCGTACCGCAGGTAGTCGCCCATCTTGGCGGCCTTGGCCACGGTGGCCGCGACGTCGGCCTGCTTGCCCTGCGCCTTGGCCCAGGTCTGCGCCCAGTACGCGGCCTGGATGGCGCGGGCGTCGGCGTCCGGGGCGTTGGTGTACTTCCACTGCTTGGCCGGGGCACCCGAGTCCTTGACGAACAGGTCGAGGTAGCCGTACTGGCCGCCGTGCTTGAAGGTGTCGCAGGACGGCTGCGGGACGGTCTCCCAGACCGACTCCTGGGTGCCGCGCTGGAAGGTGTTGATGTAGGCCGGCTTGGTGGTGCCGTCGCCGCAGCGACCGAAGCCGTAGGTGTTGTCGACGTCCATCAGCCAGTGCATGCCGTAGATGTCGCCGGTGCCGTAGGTGGACTGCAGCTCCGAGCGCAGCGGGTCCTGACCGACGGAGATGTTCGGGTTCAGCGCCGACGGGTACTGGCTGGGCAGGTTGTACTCGGCGGCGTACTGCGGGGTGCCGGCGACGCCCGCGGTGGGCTGGTCGGCGTGCGACGGGATGATGTACTTCTCCATCACCGTCCAGGCGTTGTTGAACGGCGCCCAGTTCTGGGTCACCCGGCCGTAGTAGGCCTCCAGCCACAGCCAGTAGCTGAACGCCTCCGAGGTGGTCTCGTGGCCGTGGTCGGGCGCCTCGACGATCAGCGTCTCGATCGAGTGGTACGGCACGCCCTCGGGGCTGAAGTAGCCCGAGTTCTTGATCTTGCCGTACTGGTCGAGGAACTTCGCGACGTAGGCGTTGTCCCCACCGGGGGTGTCGTTGTCGATCTCGGTGGCGGTGACCACCACCGAGGCGACTCCGGTGCCGGCCGCGGTGATGGTGGCGGCGCCACCGGCGGTGTCGGCGTCCTCCGCCGCGGAGACCGTGACGGCGACCCCGGTGTTCCAGTTGCTCGGGGTCAGCGTGACGGTGGACGGCGAGACCGTGATGTCGGTGTCACCGGCGCGGGTGAGGGTGACCGGCACGTTGCCCGAGGGCGCGGCGCTCAGCTTGAGGTTGAAGGTGGTGCTGCCACCCTCGTTGACGCTCACCGTGGACGGCGTGGCGACCAGCACCGGTCCGGTGGCGGCACCGACGGTGAACGACTTCTCCGACACGCCGATGCCGTTGGCGTTGTCGTACGCCTTGGCCTGGACCGTGTAGCTGCCAGCCGGCAGCGAGGTCAGCGTGTACGCGTACGGCGCAGAGGTGTCGGTGTTGACCAGCAGGCCGTTGCGGTAGAACTCGACCTTGCTGATCGTCCCGTCCGGGTCGCTCGCGGTGGCGGTCAGCGGCACGTCGGCCGGCGCGGTGAACGGGCCGGACGGCACGCCGAGGGAGACCGTCGGCGGCTGGTTGGCCGGCGTGCCGTTGCACGGGGTGCCGTTGAGGGTGAACGCGGTCGGCTTCGGGTTGCTGCCCGAGTAGGAGCCGTTGAAGCCGATGGTGGTGGAGGCCCCGGTGGCGAGGCTGCCGTTGTAGGACTCGTTGGTCGCGGTGACCTCGCTGCCGCTCTGGCTCCACTTCGCCGACCAGCCCTGGGTGACCCGCTGGCTGCTGTTCGGGAAGGTCCACTTGAGCGACCAGCTGCTGAGCGCGTCACCCATGTTCTTGATGGTGACGTTCGCGGTGAAGCCGCTGCCCCAGTCGTTGGTGGCGTAGACCACGTCGCAGGCCGGCGCGGCCTGGGCCGCGCTGGCCGGCAGGCCCACCCCGCCGATGGCGAGTGCGGTGGCGGCGAGCATCGCCGTACGGCGACGTCTTGCCATGAGTCTCATGTGCGCGGTGTCTCCTCGGACCGGGCCGGGGCTGCGGGCCCCGGCGGAGGCACCTCCACGCGCGGGAACAGGGGTGCGCGGGGGGACGGAGGCGCCGGAATGGTGGTCGGTCCGGCCGGTGGGCCGGGGCAGGACGGGGTACGGCCACTCGATCGGCCGTGCCGTTCCTTCGGGTGCCGTCCGGGAGACCCGGATGCCCTCGGCGACCCATCTTCCGCGCGTGTCTGGCTCCGCTGCGTTGATTCGACAGTCTGCCATGGAAGCGCTCCCACGACAACTGCCAGTATCGAAACGCAGGTCGATGTTTCGATCTCGTTTAGGGGCTTTCACAAAGCCGTGACGGGCGTTACAGTCGCAGCATCGCCGATGGGAGCGCTTCCATCGACGGAGATGCAACAAGAGAAGGTCAGAACCGTGGTCGCCCGACCACGGGGTTCAGCCCGAACGGCTGACGACGGGCCAGCCCGGACACCGTCGCCAGCCGAAAACCCACCATCATGGAGGGAGGTGGAACCAGAGCCACTCGCGTGGCCCGGCTCCCGCGCGACACGCACGGCCGGACGCCAATTCGAGCGTGCGTGTGTGCAACACAGGTGGGGACGGGGGTTGCCCTCCCCCGTCCCCACACTAAACCCCCGTACTCGACGGGAAAAGAGGCCGACGGGTCAGGCGTGCGCGCCACCCGGGCGGCCTCGATCGCTATCTGCCCCTCGGCAGTTGGGCCGTCCGTCCTTCGGTGGCGGCCGGCACACCCCCAATTCCCCATCCCGGCCGCCCGCGCGCGGCCCTCTAGGCTGGCGGTCCGCCCCCGAGGCGGCGGGGCCGTCGCACGCCCGCGCTGGGAGCGCTCCCGGCCGTCGGGGTGGCCCGCACCCTGAGGAGAAACACCGATGTCGATACTCACCCGACGGCGCCTGCTGCGACGCGCCGCGCTCTCCGCCACCGCCACCGCCGGCGCCGGGCTCTCCGCCGCCGCCGGGGGCGTCGGCCTGACCGCGGCCACCGGCGTCCTCGCCGCCGGCTGCGACGCGCCGAAGGGTGGCGAACCGACCGCCGATCCCCGCGAAGACGCACTGCGTTTCCCGCCCGGCTTCCGCTGGGGCGCCGCCACCTCGGCATACCAGATCGAGGGCGCCGCCAAGGAGGACGGCCGGGGCGAGTCGGTCTGGGACACCTTCAGCCACACCCCCGGACGCACCCGCAACGGGGACACCGGTGACGTGGCCGCCGACCACTACCACCGCTGGGCCGACGACCTGGACCTGATGCGCGACCTCGGACTGGGCAGCTACCGGTTCTCCGTCTCCTGGCCCCGGATCCAGGCCGACGGCACCGGCAAGCCCAACCAGCGCGGGCTCGACTTCTACAAACGGTTGGTCGACGGGCTGCACGAACGCGGCATCACCCCGATGGTCACCCTCTTCCACTGGGACCTGCCGCAGGCGTTGCAGGACAAGGGTGGCTGGGAGAACCGGGACACCGCCCACCGGTTCGCCGACTACGCCGACGCCGTCTACCGGGGCCTCGGCGACCAGGTGCCGGTCTGGCTGACCGTCAACGAGCCGAAGACCGTGGTGCAGAACGGCTACCTCTGGGGCCACCACGCCCCGGGCCGGCAGGACGCCGACGCCGCCTACCTGGTCGCCCACCACCTCCAGCTCGCCCACGGCCTCGCCGTCCGCGCACTGCGCGCCACCGGCCACGACGCCCGGATCGGCCCGGCGCTGAACCTGCACCCGTGCTATCCGGCCGACGACAGCGCCGCCGCTGCCGCCGCCGCCACGCTGCACGACGGGTACGAGAACCGGCTCTACCTGGACTCCGTCCTCACCGGCGCCTACCCGGCCGACGTGCTGGCCGACCTCGGCCCGGACAGCCGGATGGTCAAGGGCATCCGCGACGGTGACCTGGCGATCATCGCCAGCCCGGTGGACCTGCTCGCGGTGCAGTACTACACCCCGCTCTACCTGACCGGAAACGGCAACACCGTCACCCGCTGGCCCACCAGCGAGGCGGACTGGCAGCAGATCTACCCCCAGGGCATGTACGACATCCTGACCCGGGTCACCCGCGACTACGGGTCGATCCCGATCACCGTCACCGAGAACGGCCTGCCCTGTCCGGACACCCTCGGCCCGGACGGCACCGTCGACGACGCCGGCCGGATCGCCTTCCTGCGCGACCACCTCACCGCCGCCCACCGGGCCGTCACCGACGGCGTACCGCTGGAGAGCTACCACGTCTGGTCACTGCTTGACAACTTCGAATGGGCCGAGGGGTACGACCAGCGCTGGGGACTGATCTACGTGGACTACCCGACCCAACGGCGCGTCCTGAAGCGCAGCGCCCACTGGTACCGCCAGGTCATCCGGGACAACGGCCTGTAGGGCGCCGTCGGAGGACGGAGAGACACACCGGCACGGCCGGACCGCGTGGGAGCGGTCCGGCCCGGCACCCCGCCCGGGAGCCCGGGTGGAGTCCGCCCCGGCACCCCGGAACCGTCCCGACCCGGGGCCGGTCAGCGGGGCAGGGCCTGTTGGAGTTCCGCCCGCAACGCCGGGGTCAGCATCTCACCGGCCTGCTTGGCCAGCCGGGCCATCTCGTAACCCACCACGCCGATGTCCGCGTCCGCGCCGGCCAGGGTGGCCAGGATCGAGCCGTCCCGGATCTGCATGACCAGGAAGTAACCCCGGCCCATCTCGACCACCGTCTGCTTGACGATGTCCCCGTCGAACATCTGGGCCGCGCCGGCGGTGATGCTCATCAGCCCCGAGGTGACCGCGGCCAGCTTGTCCGCGTGGTCCCGGGGCAACTGCGCCGAGATCGCCACCAGCAACCCGTCCGAGGAGACGACCACCGCGTGGGCCACCCCGGGCACCCGCTCCGCGAACGCGTTGACCAGCCAGTTCAGGTCCCGCGCCTCCTGGCTCAGTGTCATCACTGTCGTCCTCCTTCGCTGCGCACACCCGGCGGCAAGATTAACTCGGTGGTCTCCTCGGCCTCGGCCCGGCGGACGCCGCTGTAGAGCCGGGACAGCATCCCGCCCACCGCCTCCGGATCCGGGTCCTCGCGGACCCGCGCCGCCGCCGGCCGGGCCGGCTCGGTCACCGAGCTGAGCTGGGCCATCGGCACCCGTACCGGCAGGCCCCGCTCGTTGGTGCCACCGGTCACCGGGACGACCGGCGGTGCCGGCGTGCTCTCCCCCAGCGACACCGGTGAGGACGGTGCCGGCCCCTCCCGGGACCACCAACCACCACCCCCGTCGGCCGGCGCCGGCACGTCCGCGGCGCGTACCGGCAGTGCGGCCGGCGCCCCGGGCCGCTGGTCCGGCACCCCCGGCCACTGCTGCGGGGGACGGCCGGCCACCGGCAGGTCGGCCGGGCGGACCGGACCGGGCTGACGCGACGCCTCGACGGGGCGCAGCGCCGCGTTGACCGGGGCGAAGGTGGTGAGGGCCCGCTGCCCGGCCGGCGCGTCCAGCTCCACGGCGGGCGCCGGGGCGAGCAGGGTGCCCGGCAGCGCGATCCGGGCCACCAGCCCCTGCCCGGCGGCGGCCAGCCGCACCCCGACGCCGTGCCGGGCGGCCAGGTGGCTGACCACGAAGTGGCCCATCCGTTCGACGGCCGCCACGTCCGCCACCGGTGGGGCCGCCAGCACGGTGTTGGCCTGTGTCAACGCGGTGGGACTCATGCCGAGGCCGGCGTCGGCGATCTCCACCACCGCACCGCCGCCCTCGGCCCGCGCGGTCACCCGGACCAGGGTGTCCGGCCGGGAGAAGGCGGTGGCGTTCTCCAGCAGCTCCGCCAGCAGGTGCACCAGTTCGCCGACGGCGTGCCCGACCACGTACAGGTCGGCCACCGACTCGTGCCGGACCCGCTGGTACTGCTCGATCTCCGCACTGGCGGCGAGCAGCACCGAACCCAGCCGCACCGGCCGGTTCCACCGCCGGGTGGAATCGGTGCCGGCCAGCACCAGCAGGCTCTCGTCGTTACGACGCATCCGGGCGGCCAGGTGGTCCAGCTTGAACAGACTCTCCAACTGGTCCGGATCGGCCTCCTCCCGCTCCAGGTCGTCCAACAGCTCCAGCTGCCGCTCCACGAGCACCTGACTGCGTCGGGCCAGGTTGACGAACATCGCGTTGACGGTACGGCGGGTCTCCGCCTGCTCCACCGCCACGCTGACCGCGCTGCGGTGCACCGCCACGAACGCCTCGGCCAACTCGCCGATCTCGTCGAGTGACCGGACCACGGCGGGCGGCACGTCGATCTTCGGCACCCCGCCGTCGACGGCACGCAGCCGGTCCAGGGCGTTGGGAAGCTCGATCTGGGCGATCCGCAGGGCCTGGTCACGCAGCCGCTGCATGGAGTTCGCGATCGACCGGCCGACCAGCGCGGCCAGCAGCACCGCCAGGGCGAGCACCACCACGATGCCGCCCAGCACCAGCAGGGTGGTGCGCAGCTGTGCGCCGCTGACCTCGTCGGCCCGGACCAACGCGTCGTCGAGCACCCGGGTCTCCAACTGGCGCAGCAGTTCCTGCCGCTGCTCGCTGGCCGTCCACCACTGGTTCGCGGGCAGCACCGCGGGCAGGGCGGTGCCGCCGGTGGTGATGCTCTTCTCCTCCAGCCGGGTGGCGTCGACGAACGCCCGGTCGCGGGAGGTCCGGTCGTAGGCCTGGATCTGGGCGGTGGTCGCGGCGACCCGGAACGCACCCAACGCGGCCAACTGCTGGGCCCGCAGGTCGGTGAGGTTCACCTGGTCCTCCAGGCCGTAACGGCCGGCCCGGGCGGCGGCGTACAGCTGGCTCCGGATCCGCGACGACAACTCCTTGACCCGGGCCAGCTGCACGTACCGCAGCACCGCGTCGGTCAGCTCCGGCCGGTCCGGTCCCGGGTCGGGTTCGGCGAGCAGGCCGAGCAGCGCCTCCACCGCCCGGTGGTAGTTGCCGAGGATGGTGTCGCTGCTCAACACCGCCGGCGGCACCGCCGCCCGGATGTAGACCACCTGGTCGTACGCCTCCAGCGCCTCGGCGTAGGCGACCTGCCAGGCGGCGTCGGAGTCGGCCAGCGGCCCGGCCGCCGCACGCAGCTCGCCGAAGGCCGTGTCGGTCGCGGAGTGCAGCGGGCGGAGGGCGAGCAGCGCCGCGTCCCGGTCGGCGGCGTTCCCCGCCTGACGCAGTACGGCCAGCTCACCGGCCGTCCGGTCCCGTTCCTGTTGGAGCCGGTCCACCGCCGTGGTGATCTGCTGCCCGATGCCTACCTGCCGGGCGAAGTCGTTGAGCGCGCTGGTCCGCCCGACCAGCCCGGCGGCCTGCACCCCGGCCAGCACCAGGAAGGCCACCGACGGGATGACCAGGACTGTGGCGAGCTTGGTCCGCATCCGCCAGTCCCGCAACCGCAACGGCGAGCGCCGTCGGTGCGGCACCACCCGCTCGTCGAACCGGTTCCGGCCCGGCGTCAACGCCGCGCTCGGTGTCGGATCGGGACCTGCGTCCACGACTCGCCTCCTCGGTCCCCGTCCCCACGACGGGGAGCCCGGTCCATCCAACCAGGCCCGGGAGCTGTGTCAACGGGTCGACGGGGCATCCGATCGGGCGGACGTACCGGGCTCCACGGCCGAGGTCGGTGACGGGTCCTCCTCCGTACGGCCGGTGCCGGCGAGCCGGGCCGCGTCGGGCACCCGGCCCAGGGCGACAAGCGCGGCGCCAGTGGCCCCGATCTCCCGCTCGGCCCGGTGCCGGACCGGTCGCGGCGCGAGCGCGGCGGCGAACGCGGCACGCCACCACGCGGAGGCGGTCACCGCTCCCCCGCCGAGCACCACCTCGACCGGAGAGTCGACACCGGACTCCAGCACGGCCAGGTCGTCGGCGACCATCCGGCACAGCCCGGTCATCAGACCGGCGAGAATGTCCACCCCGGTGCTGGAGAAGCTGAGCCCACGCACCGCACCGGAGCCGGCCGGGGCCAGACCGGGGGGCCGGTCCCCGCCCAGTCGCGGGTTCGCCGCGAGCACCCCGTCCGGTGCCACCCGGGCCAGGGCCGCCTCCAGGTCGGCCCCCTCGGGCAGGCGCAGTTCCCGTTCGGCCCAGGCGAACAGGTTCCCCCCGGACGAGTACGCCGCGCCGGTCACCACGTACTCGTGGTCCACCCGGTAGCGCCACAACCGGTCGGGCAGGGGTGGTAGCGCCGTTCCGGCCGGCACCCGCTGGACCAGCCGTACCGCGGCCGACGTGCCGACCGTGACAGCGGCCCGGCGGGGGTCGACACAGCCGGAGCCGACGTTGGAGGCGGCCCCGTCGCCGACCGGGGCGGCCCAGTCCGCCCCGGCGAGCTGCGGCCACCGCCGGGCGTGCTCGGCCCTCAACCGGCCGTGCCAGTCCATCGGGGCCAGTGCGGGAAGGTCGCCCGGCCGGGCCCCGGCCAACGCGACGGCCTCGGCGTCCCAGTCCAGCCGACGCAGGTCGAGCAGGCCGGTGCCGGAGGCCATCGACACCGACATGGGCGCGCTGTCGAGCAGTTGGCCGAGGACGTACTCGACCAGGCCGGCGAACCGGGTCGCCCCGGCCGTCCGGTCCCGCAGCCAGGGCAGCCGCACCGACCAGTAGCAGCGGTGCCACCATGCCCCGGTACGACAGTGGAAGTCCTCGGGGTCGGCCGGGCCCCGCGCCCCGGGCGGGGGCGTGGGCCGGGTGTCCAACCAGGTCAGTACCGGGCCGAGCGGGTCGCCGGCGCGGTCGAGGGGCACCACCGAGTGCCACTGCGCGCAGGTCGCGACCAGCCGGACGTCGCGCAGGTGCCCGCCGGCGGCCAACTCGTCCAGGCACTCGGTCAGACCGGCGAGGTAACCGGCGGCGTCCAGGGTGCCGGCCCCGTCCTCGGCGACGGTCAGGTGCACCTTGCGGCGGGCCAGCGCTCCCGGCAGCGGATCGGCGTCGGCGTCGAGCACCAGTCCGCGTACCGAGGAGGTGCCCAGGTCGAGAGCGAGAATGTTCATCGCGGGTCACGGTACCCGGCGTTCCGGGTGGGAACGCCCTTCCGCGCCGCCCGTGCGCCGCCTAGGGTGTGGGTATGCCCGCGCACCTGACCTGCTGGTGGCCCGCCGACCCGGCGGCCACCCCCCGCGCGTAGCTATCTCACGCGGCCGCCCGACGAGGCGGCCGACGGTTCTCTCCCCGGCACCGGGGCCGCCCGACGACGAGGCGTCCCGACCCCGGAGGAGAACCCGATGAACCGCCCACACGACCTGCTCGCCGCCGTCGCCGACGGCGTGGACCCCGGCCCGTTCGCCCTGGTCCGCCGCGAGGGCGTCGACCACGTCGACCTGTTCACCGGCCCGGTGGGCGTCGCCGACCGGCTCGCCGACCTGCCGCTGCCCGAGGGTGGTCCCGGCCCCCGGACGCTGGCGCTGGTGCCGTACCGGCAGATCGCCGAGCGGGGTTTCGAGTGCGTGGACGACGGCGTCCCGCTGGAGTACCTGACCGTCACCGGGCACGTCGAACTGCCGCTGGCCGACCTGCTCGCCGCCCTGCCGGCCGGGCCGGTGGTCACCGACGGCGCGGCCTTCGACGTCGACGACGACGAGTACGCCCGAATCGTCGAACGGGTGCTGGCCGAGGAGATCGGCCGGGGCGAGGGGGCGAACTTCGTCATCCACCGCACCCTGCACGCCACCGTGCAGGGTGCCCCGTTGGGTGCCGCGCTGGCGGCGCTGGGCCGGCTGCTGCGCGACGAGCGGGGCGCGTACTGGACGTTCCTGGTGCACACCGGCACCCGGACCCTGGTCGGCGCGAGCCCGGAACGGCACGTCAGCGTCGACGACGGGTTGGTCATGATGAACCCGATCAGCGGCACCTTCCGACACACCGGGACGGCCGCCGACCGGGACGGGTTGTTGCGGTTCCTGCGCGATCCGAAGGAGGTCGAGGAGCTGTACATGGTCCTCGACGAGGAGCTGAAGATGATGGCCGGCGTCGCCGAGCACGGCGGCCAGGTGGTCGGGCCGTACCTCAAGGAGATGGCGCACCTGGCGCACACCGAGTACCTGCTGGCCGGCCGGGGCACCCGGGACGTCCGGGAGGTGCTGCGGGAGACGATGTTCGCCCCGACGGTGACCGGCAGCCCGATGCAGAACGCCTGCCGGGTGATCGCCCGGCACGAACGTACCGGCCGGCGCTACTACTCCGGGGTGTTGGCGCTGCTGGGCCGCGACGCCGAGGGCCGGCAGACGTTGGACGCGCCGATCCTGATCCGGACCGCCGAGATCTCCCCCGCCGGGCAGTTGCGGGTGCCGGTCGGGGCGACCCTGGTCCGGCACTCCACCGCCGCCGGCGAGGTCGCCGAGACGCACGCCAAGGCCGCCGGGGTGCTCGCCGCGCTGGGGCTCGGGCCGCAGGCGGCGGCCGTCGGCCCGTACCCGCCGGTGCGGTTGGCCGACGATCCGGAGGTACGGGCGGTGCTCGCCGCCCGCAACGCCCCGCTGGCCCGGTTCTGGCTCGACCAGCGGGCCCCCGGCGCCACGACGCTGCCCGGGGCGGTCGGCCGGCGGGCGCTGGTGGTCGACGGCGAGGACACCTTCACCGGGATGCTCGCCCACCAGTTGCGCGCGCTGGGCCTGACGGTGGACGTCCGGCCGTGGCACACCCCCGGCGACGACGGGGGGTACGACCTGGTGGTGGTCGGCCCCGGGCCGGGTGACCCGGGAGCGGTCGACGACCCGAAGATGGCCGCCCTGCGCGGGCTGCTGGCCGGGCGGCTCGACGCGGGCCTTCCCACCCTGGCGGTGTGCCTGGGGCATCAGCTGCTCAGCGGGCTGTTGGGGTTGACGCTGCACCGTCGCGCAGCGCCCTACCAGGGGCTGCAACGGCAGGTGTCGATGTTCGGGGTGCCGCGTCTGGTGGGCTTCTACTCGACGTTCACCGCCCGGTCGGCCACCGACCGGACCGGTTCGCCGTACGGGCCGGTGGAGCTGGCCCGGGACCCGCGGGACGGGTCGGTGCACGCGCTACGCGGGGCGACCTTCGCCGGGGTGCAGTTCCACCCGGAGTCGGTGCTCAGCCGGGACGGGCTCGCGGTCCTGGCCGAGTTGTCGGGGCAGCTGCTGGCCCGACCGGCCCTGACGGCACACGGCGACGCCGAACACGGGTAGCACAGCGCTGACCGGTGGACCGCACGGGTCGAGAGCCCCCGCCCGGTCCACCGGTCACCCGTCCGACCCGGCCCGGTCCGGTGGCGGGTGGGGTGGTGCGGCCCGGCCGGGGGCTCCGGCAGGGCTCAGCCGGCGAGGCCACGCTTGACGGCACCACCGATGCGGACCGCCCGCTTCGCGGTCAGCGCGGTGGCCGCGAGCGCCACATGATCCGGGGCGACCTCGCCGTTGTTGCTGGTGTGCGAGGCGCCGTACGGGTTGCCGGCGACGAACTGGCTCGGGTCGGTGTAACCAGGGGTGACCACCACACCACCCCAGTGGTAGAAGATCGTGAACAGCGACAGCAGGGTCGACTCCTGGCCCCCGTGCGAGGTCGCGGTGGAGGTGAAGCCGCTGTAGACCTTGTCAGCCAACGCCCCGTTGGCCCAGAGCGGGCCAGTGGTGTCGATGAACTGCTTGAGCTGGGCGGCGATCATGCCGTACCGGGTGGGGGAGCCGAAGATCACCACGTCGGCCCAGGCCAGGTCGTCGATCTCCGCTTCCATCACGTCCTGGGTTTCCAACCGGTGCGCCTGCCAACCCGCGTTGGAGCGGATCGCCTCGTCGGGCGCCAACTCCCGCACCTTGCGCAGGTGCACCTCGGCCCCCGCCTCACCGGCGGCCTCGCAGGCCGCCTGCGCCATCTGGTAGGTGACGCCTGTCGCGCTGTAGTAGATGACCGCAACCTTGACCTGGCCGTCCATCGTCTGTGTCCTCCTCGGTTCGGGTCAGCTCCGGCGACTACCCGCCGGTCGCCGGGTCAAACGTTTGGCCATGGCATGATCCGGACATGCAGTTGCGCGCCGCCACCGCCGAGGACTGGCCGGCCATCTGGCCCTTCCTGCGGGAGATCGTCGCCACCGGGCAGACGTACACCTGGCCCCGCGACGTCGGCGAGGACGACGCCCGCCGACGGTGGCTGGTCGCCCCGCCGGGTCGTACCGTCGTCGCGGTCGACGCCGACGGGACGGTCCTGGGGACGGCGAAGCTGGTCGCCAACCAGGACGGGCCGGGTGACCACGTGGCGAACGCCAGCTTCATGGTCGCGCCGACGGCGGCGGGTCGCGGCGTCGGCCGGGCCCTCGGGGTGTACGTGCTGGAGCTGGCCCGGGGCGACGGCTACCGGGCGATGCAGTTCAACGCGGTGGTGGCCAGCAACACCCGGGCGGTGGCGCTGTGGGAGTCGTTGGGATTCGCGGTGGTCGGCCGGGTGCCGGAGGGTTTCCGCCATCCCGACCTCGGCCTGGTCGACCTGCTGGTGATGCACCGCCCGCTCGACTGACCGGCCGCCGGTCCCGGGAGTTTCGGCCGCAGCTCAAGATTTCCGCAAGTTCCGCCCGGGAACGCTCCCACGCCCGGGGCCGGAACGCGATCCTGGGGGGCACGGATGCCGGGGGTGGAGACCACCATCGGTAGCCGGGGGGACCTGCACGGGGGATCGCGCTCCGCCGGTTCGGCAACCGGCGTAGCGCGATCAGGGGTGCCCCACCACGGCCGTGACCACCGGTTCGGGCCCGGCGTGACCGCTGGTGTCGGGGGACGCTCCTATGCTGACCGCGTGGTGGAGCTGACCGGTGGCGAGGCGCTGACGTTGCGGATGACCGCGCTGGCCCTGCGGGAACATCCGACCGGCCGCCCGGCGGACGTCGCCGGGGTGGTGGAGTGGTTCGGGGCCATGCAGGCCCAGGACGCGGCGAGCGGCCTGTGGTCGCTGGGGCTGCGGCTGCCCGGCCGCACCGAGGCCGACGTGCGGGCCGCCCTCGAGCGGCGCGAGGCGCTGCGCACCTGGCCGATGCGCGGCACCGTGCACCTGGTGCCCTGCCGGGACGCCCGCTGGATGCTGGAGTTGACCGGCGTACGGGCACTGGCCGGGGCACCGGCCCGCCGGGCCGTGATCGGGCTGACCGAGGCCGAGGCCGACCGGGCCGCCGACGTGCTCGGCGCGGCGCTGGCCGGCGGCGGCCGGCTGACCCGCGCCCAGTGCCTGGCCGCGCTCACCGCCGCCGGCGTCGACGTCACCGGTCAGCGCGGCTACCACCTGCTCTGGTACGCCAGCCAGCGGGGCGTCACCTGCATCACCCCGCACGTGGGCACCGAGCAGACCTTCGCGCTGCTCGACGAGTGGGCCCCCGACCCGCACCGGCCCGCGCGGGACGAGGCGCTGGGCATCCTGGCCCGCCGGTACTTCCGCAGTCACGGGCCGACGACCCGGCAGGACTTCACCGGCTGGACGGGGCTGACCGCCACCGACGCGAAACGCGCCGTCGCGGTCGCCACCGACGCCGGACAGTTGGCCCGGGTGCAGGTCGACGGGGTGGAGTCGTATCTCGACCCGACGTTGCTCGACGCGCCCCGCCTGCCGGTGGACGACGTGCACGTGCTGCCCGGCTTCGACGAATACCTGCTGGGCTTCAAGGACCGGACCCTGATGGTCGACCCGGCACACATGTCGGCGGTGGTCCCCGGCGGCAACGGGGTCTTCCAGTCCACCGTGGTACGCGGCGGCCGGGTGATCGGCACCTGGAAGCGCCGCCTCGCCCGGACCAGGGTCACCGTGACGGTGCAGCCGCTGGTCACGCTGGACCCGTCGACCAGGCAGCGGGTCGAGGCGGCGTTGGAAGGCTACGCCCGCTTCCTCGCCCTGCCGCTGCACCTCTCCTGGTAGCCCGCCTGCCGCAGCGGCAGAGACTTGACAGACGTCGTACGTCATACCAATATGAGCATCGATATATGCACTGATTCCGCGTCCCGTCCGGAGGGTCGAGATGACACCGGACCGGTCGACGTCTGCGCCCGCCGCTTCGACCGCCCGTCCCATGCTGACGTCGATGCTTCGGTGACGCCTTCGCGTCCGGTCGGGTGGCTCAGGTAGTGCTCTGGCGTCACACCCCCGAACCGGATGACGGCCTCCCCGTAAGGAGACGACCCCGTGCCACCTCGCAAACGCTCGGCCCCACTAATCGGGACGATCCTGGCCGCCCTGGTCCTGGTCGCCGTCGGCGCGAACGTCATCACGAACGCGCCACCGGCCGCGGCGGCCACCACTGCCGGCTGCGGCAAGGCCCCGGGGCTGAACAGCGGCACCCACACCATCCAGAGCGGCGGCAAGAGCCGCAGCTTCATCCTCCGGCTCCCCGACAGCTACAACAACACCTACCCACACAGGCTGGCCTTCGGGTTCCACTGGCTGGGCGGCACCGCCAGTGCCGTCGCCTCGGGCGGAACCGACGGCTACCCCTGGGCCTACTACGGCATGCTGTCGCAGTCGAACAACACCACGATCTTCGTCGCCCCACAGGGCATCAACAACGGCTGGGCCAACACCAACGGTGAGGACGTCACCTTCACCGACGACATGATCCGCATGATCGACAACGCGCTCTGCGTCGACACGACGCAACGCTTCTCGGTCGGGTTCAGCTACGGCGGCGCGATGAGCTACTCGTTGGCGTGTTCCCGGCCGACGGTGTTCCGTGCGGTCGCGGCCATCGCCGCCCCCGGAACGATCAGTGGCTGCAGTGGCGGGACCCAACCCGTGGCGTACCTGGGCATTCACGGCATCAGCGACAACATCCAGAACGGCCGGTCACTACGTGACAGGTGGCTCAGGAACAACGGTTGCGCGGCGCAGAACGCTCCCGAGCCCGCGCGGGGCAGCCTGACCCACATCATCACCACCTACTCGTGCCGGGCCGGCTACCCGGTGGTCTGGGCCCCGTTCGACGGGGGCCACCAGCAGGGTCCGGTGGACGGTTGTGCCGGCTGTGAGAGCGGCGCGCGAAGCTGGGTCAAGCCTGAGGTGTGGCGGTTCTTCACCCAGTTCGGATCGACCCCGCCGACCACCACGCCGCCGACCACCCCGCCGACCACGCCGCCGCCGACCACCACGCCGCCGACCACGCCGCCGGCCGGCGAGGCGAACGTGATGATCGCGGGTGGCCAGTCGGGCCGTTGCATCGACGTCGCCAACTCCAGCACGAGCAACGGCGCCCGGTTGCAGCTGTGGGACTGCCACGGCAACAGCAACCAGCGCTGGACCCATACCGCCAACCGCACCCTGACCGTCTACGGCAACAAGTGCCTGGACGCCAGCGGGTCGGGCACCAGCAACGGCACCGTCGTCCAGATCTGGGACTGCAACGGCGGCGCGAACCAGCAGTGGAACCGCAACAGCAACGGGACCATCACCTCCGCCCAGTCGGGACTCTGCCTGGACGCCGTCGGCGCCGGCACCGCCAACGGGACGCAACTCAACCTGTGGGCGTGCAACGGAGGCGGTAACCAGCAATGGGCCACCCGTAGCTGACGGTCCGACAACCCCGTACCACCATGGCACGATGCCGACGCGGGGTGGCGGTCGTATCCTCCGGCCGCCACCCCGCCGGACCGTGTCGCACCGGCCCCCGGCGGGCGGGTCGTCACCGCCCCGGTCGACCGCGCACCCGGCGGATCAGTCGCCGAGCGTGCCGGCTGACCGGCCCTCGTGCAGGGTGAGGTTCCGCCCGGACGACGGGTCGAACAGGTGGATCTTCTCCAGGTTGAACCAGACCCGCCGGTCCTCCCCCTCCTGCACCGGCGACTCGGCCGACAACCGGGTCACCAGGTTGCCCCCGCCCCCGCTGAAGTCGGCACCGGCGTCGGCGGCCAACTCCTCCAACTCGGCGGCGCTGGCCCGCTGCCCCTCCACGGTGAAGTAGACGTACTTGTCGGAGCCCATCGACTCGACGATGTCGGCCGGCGCGGTGAACTCCATCCCCCGGGCCCGCGCCTCGTCGTCGATCAGTTCGGCGTCCTCGAAGTGCTCCGGGCGGATGCCGAGGATCAGCTCCCGGGGCGCGTCGGCACCCTCCAGTTCGCGGCGGATCCGCTCGCCGATCGGCACGTCGCCCAGGGCGGTACGCAGCTTCCCGTCCTCCACGGCGGCGTGCAGGAAGTTCATCGACGGGGAGCCGATGAACCCTGCCACGAAGAGGTTGCGGGGGTGGTCGTACAGCTCCTGGGGCGGGCCGACCTGCTGGATCGCGCCGCCCCGCATGATCACCACGCGGTCGCCCAGGGTCATCGCCTCGGTCTGGTCGTGGGTCACGTAGACGGTCGTGGTGCCGAGCTTCTTCTGCAACCGGGACACCACCGTGCGCATCTGCACCCGCAGCTTCGCATCCAGGTTGGACAGCGGCTCGTCCATCAGGAACGCCTTGGGCTGCCGGACGATCGCCCGGCCCATCGCCACCCGCTGGCGCTGCCCACCGGAGAGGTTGGCCGGCTTGCGGTCCAGCAGCGCGGTCAGCTCCAGGACCTTCGCCGCCTCCTCGACCTTGGAGTCGATGGTCTCCTTGTCGAGTTTGGCCAGCCGCAGCGGGAAGGCCATGTTCTCCCGCACGGTCATGTTCGGGTAGAGCGCGTAGGACTGGAACACCATCGCGATGTCCCGGTCCCGGGGCGCCTTGTCGTTGACCCGCTGCCCGCCGATGCGCAGCTCACCGGAGCTGATGTCCTCCAGCCCGGCGATCATGTTGAGGGTGGTGGACTTCCCGCACCCCGACGGGCCGACCAGGATGACGAACTCACCGTCGGCGATCTCCAGGTCGACGTCCTGCACCGCGACGGTGCCGTCGGGGAAGCTCTTGCTCACCTTGTCCAGCACGATGTCAGCCATTTTGTCACCTATCCCTTGACTGCGCCGGAGGTCAGACCGGAGACGATGCGGCGCTGGAAGAAGAGCACGAACAGGATGATCGGAATGGTGATCACCACGGCGGCGGCGCAGATCGCCCCGGTGGGGTCCTCGAACTGCGACTCGCCGGTGAAGAACGACAGCGCCACCGGCACCGTACGGGCCCGCTCGGTCGAGGTGAGCGTGATGGCGAACAGGAAGTCGTTCCAGCAGAAGATGAAGACCAGGATCGCCGTGGTGAACAGGCCCGGGGCGGCAAGCGGGGCGATGACCCGCCGGAACGCCTGCGCCTGGGTCGCGCCGTCCATCTTGGCCGCCTTCTCCAGGTCCCACGGGATCTGCTTGAAGAACGCCGACAGCGTGTAGATCGCCAGCGGCAGCGCGAAGGTGATGTACGGCAGGATCAGCCCCGGCCAGGTGTCGAAGAGGCCCAACTGCCGCTCGATCTCGAACAGCGGCGACACCAGCGACACCTGCGGGAACATCGCGATCAGCAGGGACACCCCGACCAGCAGGCGCTTGCCGGGGAAGTCCAGCCGGCTGATCGCGTACGCGGCCATCGCGCCGAGCACCACCGCGATGAGCGTGGCGATCAGGGCGATGCCGATCGAGTTGACCAGGGCCCGGACGAACTGGTCGGTGTCGAAGATGCTCCTGTAGTTGTCGAGCGTCCACTCCCTCGGCCAGAACTTGCCGTCGGTCAGGGTGGCCGGGGTCTTGAACGACAGGGAGGCGATCCAGAGCACCGGAACCAGGGCGAAGACGACCACTATGACGTCGATCAGGCCCCAGCGCAGCTTCGCCCGGGTGGTGGTGTCGGCCATGTCAGCGCCTCTCCCCGTCGTCGCTGCCCGGGGCAGCGGTGCCGAACAGCTTCACGAAGACGAACGCGATGATCGCCACCGTGATGAAGATCAGCACGGACATCGTGGAGCCGATGCCGAGGTTGAGCCCCCGGATCAGGTTGTTGTAGGCGAGCATCGACACCGACGAGGTCTCGTTGCCGCCGTTGGTGAGCACGAAGATGTTGTCGAAGACCCGGAACGCGTCCAGGGTGCGGAACAGCAGGGCGACCAGGATCGCCGGCTTCATCACCGGCAGCATCACCTTGGTGAACCGCTGCCACGCCGTCGCCCCGTCGGTGGAGGCCGCTTTGAGCAGGTCCTCCGGGACCAGCGCCAGCCCGGCCATCAGCAGCAGGGCCATGAACGGGGTGGTCTTCCAGATCTCCGCCAGCATGATGATCGCCAGCGAGCTGGCCCGCTCGGTCAGCGGGGCGCTGCCGTCGAAGAGGTTGGCCAGGTAACCGGTGCCGGGCGTCCAGGCGTACCGCCAGGAGAACGCGGCGACCACCGTGACGATGCCGTACGGGATCAGCGCGGCGGTCCGGACGATCCCCCGGCCGACCAGGGTGCGGTGCATGACCAGGGCCAACCCCATACCGAGCACCAGCTCGACGGCGACGGTGACCACCGTGATCAGCATGGTCACCCCGAACGCGGTCCACCAGAACTCGTTGCTGAGCACGGTGACGTAGTTCTCCAGCCCGATGAACTCGCGCTGGTCGGGGAAGCGCAGGTCGAAGCGCTGCAACGACAGCCAGACCGAATAGATGATCGGGTACGCGGTGACCAGCACCATGACCAGCGCGGCCGGGGCGCAGAGCAGCCAGCCGAGCTTCCGTTCGGCCTTCTTGTTCTCGCTCAACGGGGCACGCCGGCTCACGGCAGGA
Source organism: Micromonospora sp. NBC_00421 (assembly GCF_036017915.1). Taxonomy (NCBI): domain Bacteria; kingdom Bacillati; phylum Actinomycetota; class Actinomycetes; order Micromonosporales; family Micromonosporaceae; genus Micromonospora; species Micromonospora sp. NBC_00421. Next base: position 878,361 of record NZ_CP107929.1, on the reverse strand, counting down.
CCCCCTTGGACTGGAGCGCGTCGGAGATCGCCTTGCGTAGTTCCTTGGCCGTCTGCTCCGGCCGGATCGCCGACGGCGGCGACAGGATCGCCGACATCACCGTGGAGATGCTCTGGTACGCGGGGGTCAGCGGCCGGACCGCCGGCTCCTTCAACTCCTCCAGGATGGTCTCCTTCATCGGGTACGCCTCGTCCATCTCCGGGTCGTCGTAGACCGCCTCGATGGTCGGTGGCACCCCGTCGTTGATCGCGGAGAACTTCTGGTTCCTGGCGTCCCGGAGGCACTTCGCCGCCTCGAACGACTCCGTCGGGTGCTTGGAGTAGGCGCTGACCGCCATGTTGACCCCGCCGATGGTGACCTTGCTGGGGGTGTTCGCGTCGACGCCGGGCACCCGGGCCCACTTGACCTTCTTGGCCAGCTCCGGGTCCGCCTCCTGCAACGCCGGGTAGACGAACGGCCAGTTGACCTGGAAGGCACCCTTACCGGACTGGAAGTCCAACCGGACCGGATCCTCGGTGGAGTTGCTGAACGACGGCGACGTCACGCCCGACGTGGCAAACCGCTGGAGCTGGTCGAGGGCCTTGACGGTGCCCTCGTCCATCACGGCCTTCTTGCCGTCGTCGCTGAGGATCTTGCCGCCGGCGCTCTCGGCCAGGGTGTTGTAGAGCACCACCAGGCCCTCGTACTGCGCGCCCATGGTGAGCACCTGGTGGGGCTTGCCCTGCCCCTTGAGGTCCTTGGCGACGCTGATCATGTCGTCCCAGCTCTTCGGGGCCTCGGGGACCAGGTCACTGCGGTACCAGAGCAGCTGCACGTTGGTGTTCTTCGGCGCTCCGTAGAGCTTGCCCTCGTACCGGGCGGTGTCCAGCGGGCCCGCCAGGGTGCCCTGCTCCACCTCGCTCTTGTCCTGACCGGTCCACTCCCGGATCCACTTCGCGCTGGCGAACTCCTGGGTCCAGGTGACGTCGAGGCCGAGCACGTCCATCCCGGTGTCCTCGGCGGCCAACCGGCGGACCAACTGCACCCGCTGGTCGTCGGCCTGCCGGGGCAGCACCCGGTAGGTGATCTGGTAGCGGCCCTCGGCCCGGGTGTTGCAGTCGTCGACCACCTTCTGCAGGTTCTGCTCGGGTGGGTAGTACAGGTTGATCGTGGGCGTACCTCCGTCGCCGTCGTCAGCGCCGCATGCGGCCAGCGGCGCGACCAGCGCCAGCGCGGCTGCCGCCGCCCCGGCCCGGAGCGCCGGCCGACGCCGGTGCCGGGCCGTTCCGGGGTCCGTCATCGCTCTCCCCCTCTCTTCGGCGAATACCGGGGAAGTCACCCGCGCCCCGGTGCACGGCGAGCCGGTACCGGGCCGGTGAAGTGCGGAAACGCGCCCGCCCGGCCGTTCCGTGCGCCTACACTGCCCGACCTGTGAAGTCGCGAAACCTGCCGGTAACCAGAGTCCGGACCGATCGGTCGGCCCGCACCGGAGGTGGCGCGGCCGGGTGTCCCACCTCGTGCCCAATCGGGCCGGCCGCACGGTTCAACCTCGGCACACACTCTGCGGGCCGACGCACACCGTCAGGCCGACGCGCACCATTCAGGCCGACGCGCACCGTTGAGACTGACGCGCACCGTCAAGGCCGATGCGCACCGTTCAGGCTGACACGCACCCGTTCAGGAGCGGGCGCACCCGGTTCAGGCCGGGTGCCCGGTTCAGGCGCGGGCTCTCGCCCAGGACAGGAAGCGTTCGGTCATCCGGGCCGGTGGGTGTTCCGGGTGCAGTTGGCTGAGCTGGTTCGTCGCCTCGTACATCAGGGTGCCGAGGTAGACGAGCAGCCCGGTGCGGTCCTTGCGGTACTCGGTGAGCAGGGCGAGCTTGGCCGGCTGGCAGGGCCACTCCCGGCCACAGTTGCGGCACCGCCACAGCGGGCGCATCGCGACGTGCGGGACAGGCGGTCGGACCACCATCACCGCCACCTCCTCGAATCATGGGCGCGTTCGGCGGGGTCGACCCCGGTCGTCTCGACCCGGGGCCGACCATCCGCGTCACCACACCGATCTGGGGACTGGAAGGGGCCGCTCCCGCACGGGGGATCGGGAGCGGCCCCGGCAGGGCCCGCTGCCGCCCTCCCCGGCTGCCAGCGGGCCCGCCACGGGTGACAGTCTGCTGATCGGACCACTACTGTCGATACACGCTCACGTCATCTGCGCAGCTCAGCAGGGCGGGTGAGCGACCACGACAGACCCGCCGGTCCACGGTGGGCAGAGACTGGGGGTGTGATGGGGACAGCTACCGACTATGTGTTGGAGGAGTTACGCCTGTTCCGGGCGGCGCTCGCGCTCAGCCAGGACGACTTCGGCAAGGGCATCGGCTACTCGGGGTCGCACGTCAGCTCGGTGGAGACCGGTGGCCGGGCACCCACCAAGGAGTTCATGAAGGCGGTCGACGGCCACCACCAGACCGGTGGGCGTTTCCTGCGGATGCTGGAGCGGTTGGGCCGGCTCGACGCCGAGCCCGCCTGGCTCCGGGAGTGGATCGAGTTCGAGCGGGAGGCGACCACCCTGCGCTGGTTCGAGCTGGCGTACGTGCCGGGCCTGTTGCAGACCGAGCGGTACGCCCGCGCGACGCTGGCCGGCGGCCGGTTCGCCTCGGAGGACGTGGACCGGATCGTGGCGTCCCGGCTCGAACGGCAGGCGATCCTGCGGCGCGAGCGCCCACCGCAGCTCATCTGCGTGATCGACGAGGCGGTGCTCCGCCGGCCGGTGCTCGACCAGCCGGGGCTGATGATCGAGCAGTGTGAGCACCTGGCCCGGTTGACCGCCGAGGAGCACATCCAGGTGCACATCGTGCCGACCGATGCCGGCATGTACCTGGGGCTGGCCGGGCAGTTCATCATCGCCGAGATGCCCGACGGCGAACGGGTGACCTATGCGGACAACCAGCTCACCGCACAGATCGTCGATGCGACGCCCGCCGTTGCTAGTCTGGCCAGGACGTGGGAGATCGTGCGGAACGAGGCGCTCCCCCGCCGGCAGTCAATCGAGCTGATCAAGGAAGTGGCGAAGTCATGGACATGATGACCCCGCAGTGGCGGAAGTCGACCAGGTCCGGCGGCAACGGCGGAGCCTGCGTCGAGGTCGCCGACAACCTGCCCGGCCGGGTGCTGGTGCGCGACACCAAGGACCGCGAGGGCGGCACCCTCCACTTCGACCGTACGGCCTGGACCGCGTTCGTCGGCTACGCCAAGCAGCACTGACGCGGCTCACCGGCCAGGCTCCACCGCGCAGCCGGGGAGCCTGGCCGGCCCCGGCCGCCTCTCACCCCCGCTCCGGCCCGTCGCGCAGGACGACGGTCGTCGATGATCAACGAGGCTCTACTCGGCAGCGGCGGCGCTCAGCAAGAGCGCAATCTCGGGACAGCGACACGGAGGCGATCGGGGCGTCAATCGCCTCGGCCGTCAGCGTGCCGCCGGCAGGTGTCGCCCGCACGTACGTCTCGACCCGGAGTCGCACGCCCGACGCGACTGCTGGTCGGGGTGCCCACACCGCAGATGACCGTCGACCTGCCGCTGCGGCCTTGGCTGACCGCCCCATGCCCCACGTCGTCGGTATGCAAAGCCCCGCCCCATGATCGGATTGCCGAAATAGAGACGACACGCCCGGGAAAGTACATCGAATGGCAATCTGATCTTGAGGCTCCACCGCCCGCACCCCATCACCGCACCCCATCACCGCCCGCACCCCTCACCGCCCGACGCCCCGCGCCCCGGCGGGCACCGTGGGGTCCGTCGGCTGACCATGACTGTCCGGTCGGCGGGCGCGACGGGCTACCCAGCGTGTGCCTCTTGCACTAGCGTTGATGCACTCACTCCACAGCCGGCGCGTCGCCGTCGTAGTCGATACGCCTCCGGCCGACATCAGCCTGCCCGTTCGGTGGGTTCTCCGGCGAACTCACCGCTGCGCGCCCACCGCTTGGGCAGGATCATCCTCAACGAGGAGGTGCTCCGTGGTGCAGGACACCCGCGCTCTCGCCCTGACGTTCGAGGTGAGCGGCCTGCCACCGGTCAAGACCGAGGCGCTGTCCATCTTCGCCGCCGGCCATCGGCAGGCGACGAGGGTACGCGCCCTGCTCGAAGCGGCCTGCGCCGCGGCCCAGCAGACCGGCTGGACGCCGTTGGCCGGGCCGATCGAGGTCGACCTGATCCTGCGCTGCCCACCCGGGCACCGCACGTCCGACGCCAGCACCCTGCTCGGCGGGGTGTGCGCGGTGCTTCAGGACAAGAAGCGGGTGGCGAACATCGGGCTGGCCCATCTCGGGGTCCTGGTCGACGTCGCCCTCTACACCGACGACCGGCAGATCCGCCGGCTGTCGTATCTGGAGAAGCCGGCGGAGGACTTCTCGTACCAGGTCCGGGTGGCCGCCGCGCCAACCGTGGTTTGACCGACGTCCGCGGTGGGGTACCGCGGACGCCGACGAAGGGAGCGCCGATGTCGGAGCCACATGTCACGCTCGACCCGAGAGGGCTCGACCCGGTGCAGCAGAAGCTGCGCGGCCCACTGGAGGACCAGCTCACCTCGGCTCTCCAGGCGGCCACCGACCGGGTGCGGGCCAGCTACGCGGGCGAACCGGTCGAGCAGGTCTGTCAGCGGCTGCTCGAGGAGACCCGGTCCGGGCTGCACCCGGACATCGCCGCCGGCTTCCGGCCCGACATGGACGAGTTCTGCCGGGTGGCGGTGGCCATCGTCCGCGACGAGGTCTCCTGACCCCGCCAGCTCAGTACCGGCCGAGGTTCTGCGCCGGGCAGATCACGATGCGCGGTGAGTGCTTCGGATCCAGCCAGCGCAGTACGGCCACCAGGTCGGCGTGCGACAGGCTGACACAGCCGGCGGTCGGGCCCCCGGTCGCGGTGCTGAACTCGTGCAGGAAGATCCCGCTGCCGGCGTTCGGCACCGGCCTGGGCACGTTCGGCGGCATGTTGTAGGTGATCACCGCGAAGTGGGTGTACGCGGGCACCTCCCGCCAGAGCGCCTCGCTGTACCCGCCCGGGTTGGTGGTGCTGTGCTGGAAGGTGTTGTAGGCGGCCGAGTTCGGGTTCTCGTTCCACCAGTCGTCGGCGACCACCCGGTGGTAGGGGAAGCGCACGCCGGGATCGACGGCGATGCCGTACATGGTGGGGCCGAACGAGTAGACCCCGGTGGGGGTGGTCGACACCCCCTCGGCGTGGTTGTCGCTGAAGCCCTTCGCGCCCACCCGGGCGGGCAGCGGAGCCGACACCGGCACCCAGTGCCCGCCTGCCTGGTGGAACGTCTCCAGGGTGGCGTAGGTGGTGGAGTAGCCGGCACCGGTGACGATGACGACCTGACGGGTCGCGGCCGGCAGGGTGGTCAGCCGGGAGGCCCGGTTGGGCGGCGGGACCGGCCGCCCACGGCCCGTCGCCGATGCCGCCCCGGCAGGTGTCGTCTCCATCGCTGACATGATCGCATCACTGACGACTCCCCGGCTCCCCAAGGCCGACGGATCGACGTCGCGCCCCGACGGCTGACGCCCGCAGCTCGGGGCGGTGCCCGACGACCGACGCCGGCAGCTCGGGGCGGTGCCGGCGGGTCAGCACCGGCGGGCGGTGCCGGCGGGTCAGGGCCGGGTCCGCAACTCCCCGTCCCTGACCGCCGGCCGTCCGGCCCGGCAACGGTGCTCGCCGGTGCGGGCACGATGGGCGGGGCAGGCCGCCCACGTCGGCCCGACACGCGGACCAGGCCGCCTGCACTCAGCTCCACTGTGCCCCGGCGCCGGACTTCGGTGCGTTCCCGACCACCCCGAATGGTCCGGAACGCCGGCCCAGGTTAGGCACCCGTCGGGTGGCCGGGCAAGCAGCTCGGCGGTGCCGTGGAGGTGATTCCCGCAGGGGTGGAATTGCGGCATCTCGGCGTGACACGGTCAGCCGGGCTGACGCTGCTTCTCGTCGAGGCGGGTGGTCGTCGGCACGACCGCGGGCCCGGCGGAACGACGTCCCGCCGCCCAGGCACCGAGGATCGTCCCCAGCGCCATCAGGTGCAGCAGTCGCACGCCGTAGGGGGCGGGTGCGGTGGCGGCGGGCAGCACCGGCAGCACCGGCATCCCGAGCGCGACGACCGCCAGGGCCACCGCCCGGAACACCCCCGGACGGTCCGGTGGCGCGGCTGCCGGCACGTCGGGGAAGAGCTGCCCGCGACGGGCGGCCCGGACCGCCAACACGCACACCAGCGCCCCGCAGGCCAGGCTGCTGGTCAGATTGGCCAGCAGCGGCCAGTCCAGACCGGCGACCCTGACCGTGCCGGGGTCCACCCCCAGGGCGTACGCCCACCACGCGCTGTGGGTCACCCGGTCCAGGACGACGTGGCTCACCACGCCGATCAGCGCCGAACAGACGGTGACCTGCCAGGGGTGCCGGACGCCGCCGAGCGCCGCATACCCGGGCCAGCCGAAGAGCCGACCGCCGGGCAGGTGCACCGCGACCCCGGCCACCACCCGGCGGACCAACCAGGCGTAGGCCAGCGCCACCGGCAGGCCCCACCACAGCGCACCACCCAGGGTGTGTACCCGCGCGCCCATCTCGAACCGGGTGCCACTGACCAGGTAAGCGACGTCGGGCGCCACAGCCCCGGTGCAGAGCGCCACCCCGTCGAACCAGTGCGGTCGCCACAACTTCAACGGCAGCACCGGAGCCAGGTGGGAGGGGAAAGTCAGCGGCACGCACCGTACGTTACCGCCCCGACACCCTCAGAAGTGGGCAAGCAGGTCCGGGAAAGCCGCCAGCCGGACCACCCCGGCATCGGCCGGGTCGAGGTCGTCGTCCTCCAGGACCCAGGTGTTCTCGTTGGGGATGAACACCGCCCGCATGCCGGCCGCCCGCGCCGGCAGGATGTCCGACTTCGGGGAGTTGCCGATCATCCAGGCGTCGGCCGGGGCGAACCCGTGTTCCCGGGCCAGCCACCGGTAGGTCTCGGTGTTCTTCTCCGCCACGACGTGCGCCGCGGTGAAGTGGTGCAGCAGGCCGCAGGCGTCCAGCTTGCGCTGCTGCTCCTCCTGGTCCCCCTTGGTCAGCAGCAGCAGGTCGTAGCGGGTGGCCAGGGCGTCGAGGGTGTCGGCGACCCCGGGCATCAGCTCGACCTGGTGGTTGACCAGTGCGGTGGCCAACCCGTCGATCTCCTGCCGCTCCCGCGCGGTGACCGGCCGCTCGCGCAGCCGGACGAGGCATTCGCCGAGGCTACGCAGGAAGACCTTGCTGCCGTAGCCGTGCGCCACCGCGTTGGCCCGCTCGATGTCGTCGAGCACCCCACGGATCTGGACCCGGTCGAGGGTCGGGTGGTCGAGCCAGTCCAGGAAGTCGTCGATCACCCGCTCGAACAGGACGTTGTTCTCCCACAGCGTGTCGTCGGCGTCGAAGACCAACGTCTTCGCGGTCCCACCCGTACGCATCCCGGTTCCCTCCCGAAGGGTCGCCCCGCCCGGCCGGCGGCGTCCCGGACACGCTAGTGGTCCGCCCCGCCCGGCACATCCGGGTTGTCCCGGCGCAGGGTCAGGATGAGGTCGACGACCAGGGCGGTCCATCCGGTCTGGTGCCAGGCCCCGAGCCCGGCGCCGTTGTCACCGTGGAAGTACTCGGGGAAGGCGATCAGGTCCCGCCAGTCGGGATGGGTCTGGAACAGCTGACACGCGCCGTAGATCGGCCGGCGGCCCCAGCCGTCCCGGGTGAACAGGGAGATCAACCGGGCGGAGAGGTCGTCGGCGATCTCGTCCAGGGTGCACTTGTGCCCCGACCGGGTCGGGTACTCCACCTGGAGGTCGTCGCCGAAGAACGCGGCGTAGTCGCGCAGCGCGCTGATCAGCAGGAAGTTCGTCGGCATCCAGATCGGGCCGCGCCAGTTGGAGTTGCCGCCGAACAACCCGCTGGTCGACTCGGCCGGCTCGTAGCCGACGCAGAACTCCTGCCCGCCGAGGTCGACCGCGAACGGCTTGTCCAGGTGCGCCCGGCTGAGCGTCCGCAGGCCGTAGTCGGAGAGGAACTCGTCGGGGTCGAGCATCCGGGCCAGCAGCCGGACCACCTGCTCCGGGCCGACCATGGACAGCAGCCGCTGCTGACGGCCGTCCGGGCCGAGCCGACGGGCCCCGATCACGTCGGCGTACTCGGGGCGTTGGGTGAGGAACCAGCGCAGCCGGGCACCCAGCTCGGGCAGGCGTTGCAGGGTCCGGCCGCTGAGCCGGGTGGTGGCCGCCAACGGCAGCAGGCCGACCACCGAGCGGACCTTCAGCGGCACCTGACTGCCGTCGGCGAGCCGCAGCACGTCGTAGAAGAACGCGTCCTCGGCGTCCCACAGGCCCTGCGAGTAGCCGGCCGCGGCGATGTACGCGAAGTGCTCGAAGAACTTCGTCGCGGTGTCCACGTACGCCCGGTCGTGTTCGGCAAGCACGATCGCCATGTCGAGCAGGTTGAGGGCGTACATCGCCATCCAGCCGGTGCCGTCGGACTGTTCGAGCACCCCGGCGACCGGCAGCGCGGCCGAGCGGTCGAACGGGCCGACGTTGTCCAGCCCGAGGAAGCCGCCCTCGAACAGGTTGTTGCCGCCGGTGTCCTTGCGGTTGACCCACCAGGTGAAGTTCAGCAGCAGCTTGTGCATCACCCGGGCCAGGAACTCGTGGTCGCGCCCGCCGTCGATCTCGAACACCTTCAGCGCCGCCCAGGCGTGCACCGGCGGGTTCACGTCGCCGAACGCCCACTCGTACGCCGGGATCTGGCCGTTGGGGTGCAGGTACCACTCACGGAGCAGGAGCAGCACCTGCGCCTTGGCGAAGCCCGGGTCGACCCGGGCGATGGTGACGCAGTGGAAGGCCAGGTCCCAGGCGGCGTACCAGGGATATTCCCACGGGTCCGGCATGGAGATGACGTCGAAGCTGGTCATGTGCCACCAGGCGCTGTTGCGCCCGTGCCGGCGACCGGCCGGCGGCGTCGAGCCCGGGTCGCCCTCCAGCCACCGCTTGACGTCGAAGTGGTAGAACTGCTTGCCCCACATCAGCCCGGCGATGGCCTGCCGGGCCACCAGCGCCTCGTCGGCGCTGGCCGCCGCCGGGATCACCCCGGCGAAGAAGCGGTTCGCCTCGGCCCGGCGGGCCCACACCACCGCGTCGAACCCCGCCCCCAGCTCCGCCAGGGGCGGTGCGACGGCCGCGGGCGGCGGGGCGGTCCGGGTCAGCCGCAGCCGGATCTGCCGCTGCCCGCCGGCCGGCACCTCGAGCACGTAGTGCAGGGCGCCCTTGGTCCCCTCCCGGTCCGGGTTGACGGTGGCCGCGCCGGCCACCACGTGGTCGTTGATCCCGTCCTTCGGGTACGGCGAGCGACCGGCCAGCCCCCACAGCCGCTCGGCGTTGGTGTCGTTGTCGCAGAGCAGCGGGGTCGGTTCACCGTCGCCCTCCAGCAGGATCTGCCCCAGCACCCAGTGCTCGCCGACCAGCCGGCCGCCCTCGCCGACCAGCCGGGGCACCCGGTCCGCGCCGGGCGGACCCCAGGCCCAGGTGTTGCGGAACCACAGCGTGGGCAGCACGTGCAGGGTGGCCGCCTCGTCGGCCCGGTTGGCGACGGTGACCAGGATGCACAGGTCGGTCGGGGACGCCTTGGCGTAGTCGACGGTGACCGCCCAGTACCTGTCGTCGTCGAAGATGCCGGTGTCGACCAGTTCGTACTCGTTCTCGTCCCGGCCACGCAGGGCGTTCACGGCGACCAGTTCGTCGTACGGGAAGGCGGCCTGCGGGTAGTGGTAACGCCAGCGCATCCAGGAGTGGGTGGGCGTGCTGTCGAGGTACCACCAGTAGTCCTTGGCGTCCTCGCCGTGGTTGCCGCCGTCACCGCCGAGGCCGAACATCCGCTCCTTGAGGATCGGATCCACCCCGTTCCACAGCGCCAGCGCGAAGCAGAACGTCTGCCGGTCGTCGCAGACGCCCGCCATGCCGTCCTCGTTCCACCGGTAGGCTCTGGACCGCGCATGGTCGTGGGGGAAGTAGTCCCACGCCGTGCCGTGCTCGCTGTAGTCCTCCCGTACCGTCCCCCACGCCCGCTCGGACAGATAGGGACCCCATGCGCGCCAGTCCTGCTCCCCGGCCTCTGCCTGGGCGAGCCGGAGCCGCTCGGCGTCGGGGGACGGGGCATCGGAGGGCGATCTGTCGGTGAACACCTGCACATTTTCGACGCCGCCGGGGTACTTGACCACAGCGGCCATTGTCGTCGTGGCGTGTTACACCTCGCCGCCACAGGAGGAAAGAAGTTGATCGAGTTCGGTTTCGGCCCGGGGGTCTGCGGCGAACTGGCCGCTGGGACGACCCGGGAATGGCTGGTCACCGACGGTCTCGGCGGGTACGCCATGGGCACCGTGAGCGGGTTGCGGACCCGCCGTTACCACGGTCTGCTGGTGGTGGCCGGGGAGACTCCGGCGGCCCGCCGGGTGGGACTGGTCAGCCTGGACCCGGCGGTGGTCCTGCCGTCCGGGGCCCGGATCCGGCTCGGCGCGCACGAGTGGTCCTCGGGCGTGGTCGACCCGCGCGGCTTCGAGTTCCTGGAACGCTTCGACCTGGTCGACGGGCTGCCCCGCTGGCGGTGGCGGATCGGCGACGTGGTCATCGAGCGGGAACTGGCCATGACGTACGGCCGGCCCGCCGTGGCGGTGGTGCACCGGCTGGTGGCCGGCGGCCCGGTCCGGCTGGACCTGTCGGCCGCCTGCACCTGGCGCGACGCGCACGGCGAGCGGCGGGCCGACGGCCCGACGCCCCGGGTGGAGCCGGCCGACGGCGGCGCGGTCGTCGAGGGCGCGTACCGCCTGGCCGGCCCGGACTGGACGCCCGCCGGGCAGTGGTGGCTGGGCGTGCATCACCGCGAGGAGGCCGCCCGGGGGCTGCACCCCGACGAGGACCTCTGGTGCGCGGGGCGGTTCTCCGGCGCGCTGGACCGCCCCGGGGACACCGTCTCCGTGCTGGCCTGGGCCGGTGACCTGGCCGAGGAGCCACCGCCGGCGACGCAGGTGGTGGCGGCGGCCCGGCGACGGCACCGGGCGGTGGTGACGGCGGCGAAGCCGGCCGACGCGGTGGACGCGACCCTGGCGCTGGCCGCCGACGCGTTCGTGGTGCGCACCGCCACCGGGCCGGACGTGGTCGCCGGCTATCCGTGGTTCGGGGCCTGGTCGCGGGACACCATGACCTCCTACGAGGGGTTGTTCCTGTGCACCGGGCGGGCCGACGAGGGGCGGGAGCTGCTGCGGTCGTACGCGGCGACGCTGTCGGAGGGGATGCTGGCGAACACCGCAGACACCGGTCGGGTGGAGTACAACACGGTCGACGCGACGCTGTGGTTCCTGCACGCGGTGAGCCGACACGTCACCGTCACCGGCGACACCGACCTGGGTGACGAGCTGCTGCCGGCGCTGCACGGGGTGGTGCAGGCGCACCTGGCCGGCACCCGGTACGGCATCGCGGTCGACCCGGCCGACGGGCTGATCACCCAGGGCGGCACCCCGGGCACCGCGCTGACCTGGATGGACGCCCGCGTGTACGGGGTGCCGGTGACCCCGCGTACCGGCAAGCCGGTCGAGGTCAACGCGTTGTGGATCAACGGGTTGGCCGGGTTGGCCGAGCTGACCGAGCTGGCCGGTCAGGACCCGGCCGAGCTGTGGCGGCTGCACCACCGGGCCCGGGACGCGTTCGGCAAGCGGTTCCCCACCCCGGCCGGCTGGCTGCACGACGTGGTGGACGCGCCCGCCCCGGCGTACCCGCTGGGTGGGGCGGCGCACCACGACGACGACCTGCTCCGCCCCAACCAACTGCTCGCCTGGTCGCTGCCGTACGCCCCGCTGGAGCCGGACCCGGTGGCGCTGCGCCGGGTGGCCGCCGGGCTGTTCACCCCGCTGGGCCCGCGCAGTCTCGCCCCCGACGCGCCGGAGTTCGCACCCCGGCACCGGGGCGGCCCGGCGGACCGGGACGGCGCCTACCACCAGGGGACGGTCTGGCCGTGGCTGGTCGGCCCGTTCGTCGAGGCATACCGGAAGGCCGGACTGCCCACCGACGACCTGCTGGCCGGGCTCGTCGGCCACCTGGGCGAGTACGGCCTGGGGTCGGTGAGCGAGACGGCCGACGGCAGTGCCCCGCACGCCGCCACCGGCTGCCCGTTCCAGGCCTGGTCGGTGGCCGAGTTGCTGCGGGTCAGGCGGGCCGGCTAGGCAGCCGTTACACACCGGCAACGGTGACGTCTCCGCTGGTTATCCACGGCTGGGCAGGATGGGTACCGACCCCGGGCCACAGCGAAGACACCCTCATGGTGTCCCACCGGCGCGTGCCCAGGACACACCCGAAGGGGGCCGCATGTCACCTGACGCCGACGTGATCGACATCCACCCCGCCCGGCACCAGCGGGTGCTGATGCTCTCCTGGGAGTACCCGCCGGTGCTCGTCGGTGGCCTCGGCCGGCACGTGCACGCCCTGGCGACGGCCCTGGCCGCCGCCGGGCACGAGGTCACCGTGGTCACCCGGCACGCCGACGGGTCACCGCTGGAGGAGTACGCCGAGGGGGTCCGCATCCTGCGCGCCCCCGAGGACCCGGTGGCGTTCCCGCTGGCCACCGGCTCCCTGCTGGCCTGGACGATGGCGTTCAACCACACCCTGACCCGGACCGCCCTGCGGGCCGCCGACACCGCCGACTACGACGTGATCCACGCGCACGACTGGCTGGTCGGGCACACCGCCGTGACCCTGGCCGAGCACCTGGACCTGCCGCTGGTCACCACCATCCACGCCACCGAGGCCGGTCGGCACCAGGGTTGGCTGCCCGGGGAGCTCAACCGCACCATCCACGGTGTCGAACACTGGATCAGCAACGCCTCGGCCCGGGTGATCGCCTGCTCCGGTTACATGGCCGCCCAGGTGAGCCGGCTGTTCGACGTACCGGCCGGTCGGGTCGACGTGGTGCCCAACGGGGTGGACGAGCGGGCCTGGCGGGCCCGTCCGCGGGCGGTCGCCTCGGCCCGGGCCCGGTTCGCCGGGGACGGTCCGCTTGTCGGTTACGCCGGGCGGCTGGTCTACGAGAAGGGCGTCCAGCACCTGGTGGACGCCGTGCCGTACCTGCGTGACCGGCACCCGGGGCTGCGGGTGGTGATCGCCGGCGACGGCCCGTACAAGGACGAACTCGTCGACCGGGTGCAGCGGCTGCACGTCACCGACAGCGTCCGGTTCGCCGGTTTCCTGGACTCCGGGCAGCTCCCGGCGATGCTCGCCGCCACCGACGCGACAGTCGTGCCGAGCCTCTACGAACCGTTCGGCATGATCGCCCTGGAGGCGGCGGCGGCCGGTGCGCCACTGGCCGTGGCGGACACCGGCGGGCTGGCCGAGATCGTCGAGCCGGGCGTCACCGGGGTGACCTTCCCGCACAGCGACCCGGACGCGCTCGCCGGTGCGGTCGGCCGACTGGTCGGCGACGAGGTCTTCGCCCGCCGGGTGGCCCGCCGGGCCCGCACCATGGTCGGCGAACGGTACGGCTGGGCGGCCATCGCCGCGCGTACCGCCGGCAGCTATGCCGCCGCCCGCCGCGAACACGGCGGCTTCCAGGCCCGTCGGGCGGCGACGCTGCTGGCCGGCGGTCGACAGCGGATCACCATCCCGGACGGCAACCTGCTGGCACTGGACGGCGCCGCATGTTGAGTGGATCGGCACCCGACAACCGATAGGTCCGTCCCGATCCATTGGCTACGGTGTACCTCGGCCGATGGTGAGGAGAACGGTGCAGCAGGTAGTGATCGCCGGTCGGTACCGCCTGTTGGACTTGGTGGGCCGGGGTGGCATGGGCCGGGTCTGGCTGGCCCGCGACGAGGTGTTGCACCGCGAGGTGGCGGTCAAGGAGGTGGTGCCCCCTGCCTGGCTGGCCGACGACGAACGCGACGAGCTGCGGCTGCGGACGCTGCGCGAGGCGCGCACCGCGGCCCGGCTCAACCACCCCAACGTGGTCCGGGTCTACGACGTGGTGCAGATCGAGGAACGACCGTGGATCGTGATGGAGTACGTCCCGTCGCAGTCCCTGCAGACGGTGCTGGACACCGCCGGCCCGGTCGATCCGGTCCGCGCCGCCGACATCGGGCTGGCGCTGCTGGCCGCGCTGCGCGCCGCGCACTCCGCCGGGGTGCTGCACCGCGACGTCAAGCCGCAGAACGTCCTGGTCGCCGACGACGGACGGGTGATGCTCACCGACTTCGGGCTGGCCACCTTCGACGGCGGTGACGGGCTGATGACCCGCCCCGGCATGGTGCTCGGCTCACCGCAGTTCGTCGCCCCGGAACGCGCCGCCGAGGGGGTGTCCAGCGTGGAGGCGGACCTGTGGTCGCTCGGGGCCACCCTGCACGCCGCCGTGGAGGGCCGCTCGCCGTACGCCCGGAGCACCGCGATGGCCACCCTGGCCGCCCTGGCCACCTCGCCGCCGGATCCGGCACCGCATGCCGGGCCGCTGCGTCCGGTGCTGGAGGGGCTGCTGCTGCGCGACCCCCGGCAGCGGATCGGTCACGACGAGGCGAGCCGCCGGCTGGAGATGGTGACCCGACCGGTGCCCCGCTCGGAACCCCCCACGGTGGTGCTGCCGGTCGCCCGTCCGGCGGGCGTCGCCCCGCCGCCGCACTGGCCGGGGCCGGACGGTGAGCCGGCAGAGCGGCCGACGGGCCGGCCGACGGAACGGCCGACGGAACGGCCGCCGAGGAGCCGCGCGGAGATCGACGCCGAGCGGGTCTGGGGACCGCCCGGCCGCCGGGTGTCCGGCGACGCGACGCAGCAGCCCGCCACGTCCCCTCCCCCGGCGTCGGCCGGTGCCGACGGACCGGAGCCGGCGAGCTCGGACCCCGGCCGTGCCGGGACGGTCGACGCGGCACCGGGCAGCCCCGCGGTGGTCGCCTCCGGCACCGCCGCTGCGGGGCCGGGCGGACCTGCCCCGGGGCCCGGCGACCCGGGAGGCCGTGCCCCGGCGCTGGTCGACCCGGCAGGACGCGTCCCCGGCGCGGGCAGCCCTGGCGGACCCGGTTCGGGCCTGGGCGGGCCGGGGATGGGCGGGCCGGGGATGGGCGGGCCGGGGATGGGCGGGCCGGGGATGGGCGGGCCGGCAGGACGCGGCCCGGGGCGGGCCGGCGCGGGCGCGGGTTCCCGACGGGCGACCGGGACGGGCCGGGTGGCCGGGCTGGTCACCCGGCTGACCAGGGGCGCCCGGGGATGGCTGCTGGCCGGGGTGACGTTGGCGGTGGGGGCGACAGTCGGGATCGGCACCACCTTCGCGATCAGCGACGACGACCACCGGGCCGCGCCGGCCGCCACCGACGGCTCGACCAGCGTCACACCCTCGACCCGCCCGTACGGCCCACCGGGCCCCGGACCGGGCCGGACGGGACCGCCGCCGCCCGGCGGACCGGACGTCGCCCCGCCACCCCTGCCGTGTCTGCGCCCCGACCCGGTCGGCACGAAGGTCACCGGCCGACCGGCGACCGTGGACGACGGGTTCCGGCCCCCCTCCGGCTGGACCTGGTACGACGGTGCCGGCTACCGGATCGCCGTCCCGGTCGGCTGGCTGCGTACCCAGGAGGGGCAGGTGGCCTGCTTCCGCGACCCGGGCAGCCGCCGGACGCTCAGTGTGGAACCACGGGCCGGCGGTGGCGGCGCGCTGGACCGGTTGCGGGCCGAGGAGCGCACGCAGCTCGACTTCGGCGCCCTGCCCGGGTACGACAAGATCAAGCTGGCGGCGTTCGACGGCGACGGTGCCCAGTGGGAGTGCCGGTGGGACACCCCGTTCGGCGGCCGGGAGCACGCGGTCCGGCTGATCCCCGGTCGTGACCTGGCCAGATACCTGCTGAGTTGGTCCGCTGCGGACGAGGACTGGGACGACTCGGCCGACGAATTGGTGGTGGTCCGGGAGAGCTTCCGGGGCCGGTCGACCGAGGTCACCTCGCCCACCTGACCCAGGCCCCCGACGGCCGCCCGCCCCGTAGGACCCACCACCACCGCGCCCGACCGCCCGACCACTGCCCTCCCACCTAGCTGCGGTCGAGAAACCGCAGCTAGGTGGCTACCCTGGTACCGGGGGATCCGAGGGGGAACGTCGTGCAGCAGCTGCTGGTCGCCGGGCGTTACCGGCTGCTCGACCTGGTCGGCACCGGCGGGATGGGTCGGGTCTGGTTGGCCCGCGACGAGATGTTGCACCGGGACGTCGCCGTCAAGGAGGTCGTCCCACCCCACTGGCTCGCCGAGTCCGAGCGGGCCGAACTCCGGCTGCGGACGCTGCGTGAGGCGCGTACCGCGGCCCGGCTCAACCACCCCAACGTGGTACGCATCTACGACGTGGTGCACGACGGGGACAGCCCCTGGATCGTGATGGAGTACGTCGCGTCCCGGTCGGTGCAGCAACTGCTGGGCGACGACGGCCCGCTGGACCCGCACCGGGTGGCCGGCATCGGTCTGGCGGTGTTGGCCGCCCTGCGCGCCGCGCACGCCGCCGGGGTGCTGCACCGGGACGTGAAGCCGCACAACGTGCTCGTCGCCGACGACGGGCGGGTGGTGCTCACCGACTTCGGGCTGGCCACCTTCGACGGCGGTGACGGGGCGATGACCGGTCCGGGCATGGTGCTCGGCTCGCCGCAGTTCGTCGCCCCCGAGCGGGCCCGCGACGGGGTGTCCGACCCGCGTACCGACCTGTGGTCGCTGGGGGCCACGCTCTACGCGGCGGTGGAGGGGCAGTCGCCGTACGCCCGGTCGAGCGCGATGGCGACGCTGAGCGCCCTGGCCACCGAGCCGCCCGACCCGGTGCGCCGGGCCGGCCCGCTGCGTCCGGTGCTGGACGGTCTGCTGTGCCGCGACCCCGACCGACGGCTCACCGCCGCCGAGGCGGAGCCGCTGCTGCGGGCGGCGCTCGCCGCGACGTCCCGACCGCCGGGCGACCCGGCACCTCGGTCGGCCGACCCGGCAGCGGAGCGGGGCGACCCGGCACCGCGATCGGGTGGCCCCGCAGCGGAGCGGCGCGGCCGGACGCTGTCATCGGGCGGCCCCGCCGCCGCTGTCCCGGCGGCCGACCCGGCCTCCGGGCCGGCCGGCGCGGGGTGGGGCGGGCCGACGGAGGGCGCGTCCACCGGGGACACCCCGCCGCTGCCGGTCGGAGTGCTCCGCCGTCGTCGTCGCCGCACCGTCCTGGTCGCGGTGGCCGTGGCGGGCACGCTGCTGGCCGGGACCGGGACGACGTTCGCCCTGCACAACGGCGGCGCCGCGCCGTCCTCGCCGGGTGGCGGTGCCGGCGACCCGGTGGCCCGGCCGGCGGCCTTCCCGTGTGCCGCGCCCGCACCGGCGGACGCCACCCCGGTCCGGTCCGCGCCGCCGCCGTCGGCCGAGCGGTTCGGCCTGGTCCCCGGCTGGACCTGGTACGAGGACCCGGCCGGATTCCGGATCGCCGCGCCGGCCGGTTGGCTGCGCTACACCGAGGGCACGGTGACCTGCCTGCGTGAGCCGGACGGCCCCCGGGTGTTGAGCGTCGCCCCGGGTGACGCGCCGGCCGAGCCGGTCGCCCACTGGCGGGCCGAGGAGCGCCGGCTCACCGACGACGGACGGCTCGCCGGTTACCGCCGGGTGGAGATCTCCGCGTTGGACATGTTCCGCGGCGGCGCGCTGTGGGAGTGCGAGTGGACCGGCGCGGCCGGCACCCGGCTGCACACCGCCCGGTTGCTGGTACGGGTCACCCCGCAGCGGGCCTACACCGTCTCATGGCTGACAGACCAGTTCGACTGGCAGGTCAACGCGACATACTTCCTGATGATCCGGCAGAGTTTCCGCCCCGCCGTCTGACACCCTCCCCTGTGGACCGTCCGGGTGATTGCCCCGTCGGCGACGGTTCTGGCACAGTGGCGTAGCGTTGTCGATCAACAAACCGGGGAGGGGCGAGGCGACATGATGGGACCGTCCCACGCGCTGTCGGGCGCGGCGGTGTGGCTGACCGGGTCGTGGGCGCTGGACCAGTTCGCCGACTACCACCAGTCTCCGCTCGCGTTGGCCGTCGGCACGGCGGTCTGCGCCGGTGGCGCGCTCTTTCCCGACCTCGACCTCTCCGGCAAGGTCACCCGCAACCAGGGCGGCGCGACGGTGGCCCGTACCTTCGGCGTCTTCTCGCTCTTCGTCGCCGAGGTGATGGAGAAGATCTCGCTCGGGGTCTAC
Organism: Micromonospora sp. NBC_00421; assembly: GCF_036017915.1. NCBI lineage: Bacteria > Bacillati > Actinomycetota > Actinomycetes > Micromonosporales > Micromonosporaceae > Micromonospora > Micromonospora sp. NBC_00421. The sequence goes on along the minus strand of NZ_CP107929.1, from coordinate 860,150 downwards.
TACGCCACCAAGCTCAGCCGGGACCCGCGCCGCAACAACGGCCACCGTACGCTGACCCACACCATCCCGTTCACCGTGCTGGTCGGCTGGGGCACCACCGCGCTCTGCACCGCGTACGGCAAGTGGGCGGTGGTGGGCATCCTGTTCTTCATGATCGGGCTGGCGCTACGCGGCCTCTTCGACAAGTGGGCCGAGCGGGCCGGCTGGGTGATCGTCACGCTCGTCTCGGCCGCCGCCGCCTGGTTCACCTTCGCCAACCTGCCCGGCGACCGTGGTTATCCGATGATCGGGTTGGCGGTCGGGGTGGGCTGCTTCGTGCACATCCTCGGTGACATGATCACCAAGGCCGGGGTGCCGATCCTCTGGCCGATTCCGATCAAGCGTCGGATGTGGACGATGATCGGGCTGCCGAACAGCATCGCGCTGCGTACCGGCAGCAAGGCCGAGGTGGTGGTGTTGCGTACCGCGTTGACGGTGCTCTCGGTGCTCGCGACGGTCGGGCTGGTGGCGCCCTCGGTGCTGCATCGGTTCAACATCGAGGTCTGACGGTGGTCGGTGGGCCGGTGGTCGGTGGGCCGGGTGTGCCCCTCAGACGCCGACCCGCTGGGGTGGCACGGTGAGGCCGTAGAGCGCCATCAGCTCCGGGCTGTCCACCCGGTTGCCGTCGGCGACCGAGTCGCAGGCGATGTCGACGATCTGGTCCTTGTGGGCCAGCAGGTACGGCCGGGCCCCGACGTCGGCGCTGGCCAGAGTCGCGATGCCGGCCCAGTGCCGACGGCCGAAGAGCATCGGGTAGCCGCGCAACCCGTCGTAGGTGGCGCAGGCCAGCACGTCCGGGTACGGCAGGGCGGCCACCCGCCGGACCGCCGCCGGGGTGAGACCGGGCATGTCGACCGGCACCACCACCACCGCCTCGACCCGTTCGTCGGCCAACGCGGCCAGTCCGGCCCGGATCGACGAGCCGACCCCGGTCCCCCAGGCCCGGTTGACCACCACCGTGGCGGGGCTCAGGTCGGCCGCCGCGCGGACCTCGTCGGCCGCCGCCCCCAGCACGACCACCAACTGCCCGCAACCGGCCTCGGTCATCGTCTCGACCATCCGGCTGACAAGCGGCCGGTCCCCTTGGCGCAGTAACGCCTCGGGGCCGCCCAGCCGGCGTCCCCCGCCCGCCGCGATGATCATTCCTGCGATACGCACACCAATGCAACGAGCCCCCGAGAGATGAGTGTCGGCCCGAAACGGATATTTGACGCATATAGCTTCACCCCACCCGCCCCTGCCGCACTCCCCCCGTGATCAACCCGCACTTTCCCCGGTGATCAAGAAGTTTACGTCAGGTTCGCGCCTCCCCATGACGCAAACCTCTTGATCACCGGGGGGGCGAGGTGGGACCGGGGCGAGGGGGGTGGGTGGGGGTGGGTTGGTGGGGGTGGGGGTGGGTTGGTGGGGGTGGGTTGGTGGGGGTGGGGGTGGGGGTGGGGGGTGGGGGTTAGGCGGTGGCGTAGCAGGTGACTGTGGAGAGGTCCAGGGGGAAACGGACCGGGGTGTTGCCGAACAGCAGTGTCGAGGCGCGCGATCCGGCTCGGCGGATCGCGTCGACGACCGCGTCGGCGCGCTCGGCGGGACAGTGCACGATGACCTCGTCGTGCTGGAAGAAGACCAGTTCGCCGCCGGCTCCGGCCGGTTCGCCGCCGACCGCGGCCAGTTCGCCCCGGAGCGTGGCGAGCAGCGTCGAGGCCCACTCGGCGGCGGTGGCCTGGATGACGAAGTTCCGGGTGAACCGGCCCCGGGACCGGGCCGCCCGGGCCCGGGGCGAGCGCGGATCCGACCCGACGTCCGGGTCCGACGGGACGTCGTCGCCGCCGCCGAGACCCGCCGTCCCCGGCGGACAGGTCCGGCCGAGCCAGGAGCGGACCAGGCCGCCCGCCTCGCCGGTGCGGGCCGCCGCCTCCAGGTAACCGAAGGCGGTCGGATAGCTGCGCTTGAGCACCGCCAGGGCGGGCAGCGCCGCCCCACCGGTCTGCCCGTACATCGCGCCGAGCAGGGCGAGCTTGGCCCGTGCGCGGTCACCACCGAAGGAATCCCGGGCCAGCGCCGCATAGAGATCACCGGCCGCACCGGCGGTGGCCAACCGGGCGTCGCCGGAGACCGCGGCGAGCACCCGGGGCTCCAGCTGACCGGCGTCGGCCACCACAAGTCGCCAGCCCGGATCGGCCACCACCGCCCGACGGATCACCTTGGGGATCTGCAACGCGCCGCCGCCCCGGGTCGCCCACCGGCCGGAGACCACCCCGCCGGGGACGTACTCCGGTCGGAACCGGCCGTCGCGGACCCAGGCGTCCCGCCAGGCCCAGCCGTGCGCCGTCCAGATCCGATAGAGCTCCTTGTATTCGAGCACCAGCGGCACGGCCGGGTGGTCGACGCCGCGCAGCACCCAGGCCCGGGTGTTCGGCAGCTCCACGCCGACCCGGGCGAACGCGCGCAACAGCTCGGCCGGGGAGTCGGTGTGCAGTTGCCGGACACCGAGGGCCTCGGCGATCCGGGCGGACAGCTCGGCCAGCCGCCGGGGCGGCCCACCCACCGGGGACGGCTCACCCAGCAGCTCAGCGAGGAGCGCGTCGTGCACGTCTGCCCGCCAGGGCAGCCCGGTGGCGGCCATCTCGACCGCGACCAGCGCGCCGGCCGACTCGGCCGCGACCAGCAGCCGGAACCGGCCCGGCGGCGCGGTGGCGGCGACCCGGGCGAGCTGGTCGGCGTACACCCGGGTCAGGGCGTCGATGCCGGGGGCCGGCGGGCCGGGAACGGCCTCGAAGAGCGCGGCCTGGCCGTGGCCGGGCGGCGCGGGCGGCCGGGGCGGCGGGTCGGGTGGGACGGCGGCCCCGACCTGCCGGGCGTACGCGGCAGCCAGCGAGCGCGGCTCGCCCCACCGGCCGGCGTGCCCCAGCAGCAGCGCCTCGGTCAGCTCGACGTCGTGGCAGCGCTCGACCCGCACCCCGGCGCGCAGCAGGGCCGGATAGCTCGCCGCGCCGGACGACCACACCCAGCGCGGGCGCTCGGCCGCCTCGCGGACGGCGACGGCCCCGGGCAGGTCGTCGACCACCTCGGCGGGCCCGACCGGTAGGCCGGCGTCGTCCAGCGGCCGGAGCACTCCACCGCCCCGCTCGCCTGCCACCACCGCCACCGCCACGCCCCGATTCTGCCCCGTCCCTGTGACACCCCCCGGCGCGCTCCCGCCCGGCCAGCGGCTCAGGCCACCGGTCGTCGTCACCAACGGGCGTGGACCGCCGGCCGGGACGAGCAGGCGAGACGAGCAGGCGAGACGGACGGGGCGAGACGGGCAGGCGGGCGGGCGAGACGGGCAGGCGGACGGGGCGAGACGGGCAGGCGGGCGGGCGAGACGGGCAGGCGGACGGGGCGAGACGGGCAGGCGGGCGGGCGAGACGGAACGAGGCAGGACGGGGCGGGCGGCGCCCGACGGGACGGGACGGCGGCCCCCGACGGACGAGGCAGGACGGGGGATGGAGCGGAGGTGATATCGCGCGGAGGTCGGTATGCCACTGAGGCATATTTATGCCTCAGTGGCATACCGACCTCCGGGCATCTGGTGTCTGCCCTGCACGAGGCCGGACGTTCGCCGCCACCTCGACCACGGACGGGCAGACCACCACCACCTCGGCCACCGACCGCCCAAACCCCCGCCACCTCGGCGACGGGCTGGCCAAACCCGTCGCCGGGGCGGGCTACTTCACCGCGCCGGAGGTCAGGCCGGACTGGATCTGCCGCTGGAAGATCGCGTACACGATGATCATGGGGAGGATGGCGATGGTCAGGGCGGCGAACAGGCCGGACCAGTCGGCCTCGTAGCCGGCGTTGACCGAGATGTCGGCGATGCCCTGGGTGAGCACCCACTTGTCCTTGGCGTTGGAGAGCAGCACCAGGGGTAGCTGGTACTGCGCCCACTGCCCGATGATGTTGAAGATCGCCACGCTGATCAGGCCCGGCTTCGCCATCGGCAGCATCACCTGGAAGAACAGCCGGGTGTGCGAGCAGCCGTCGATCATGCCGGCCTCGGCCACCGAGTTCGGCAGCGTCCGGAAGAACGCGGCCAGGAAGAAGATGGTGAACGGCAGCGAGTAGGCGATGTAGACCAGGATCACGCCGGTGTGGGTGTCCAGCAGGCCCAGGTTGCGGACCACGAAGAACAGCGGCACCAGCGCCAGGAAGACCGGGAAGGCCAACCCGGAGACGAACAGGTAGTAGATCGCCCGGTTGCCCCGGAACCTGTACCGGGCCAGCACGTACGCCGCCATCGAGCCGAGCAGCATGGTGCCGAAGGTGCTGCACGACACCACGAAGACGCTGTTGAGGAAGTACCGGCCGATGTGCGCCTTGGTCCAGGCCCGGCCGAAGTTCTCCCAGCGTAGCTCCGCCGGCAGTGTCCACGGGCTGCTGAAGATCTCGCCGGTGTTCTTGAACGCGGCCAGGAACGTCCAGAGGATCGGCACGATGACGATCACCGCCCAGACGGCGAGCGCCAGCTGACCGAGCCCGCTGAACAGTCGTACCTCATGCTGCTCTCGCCGGGCCCGGCGGGCGGGGGTGGCGGGCCGACCCGGCGGGGTGTCCGCCGAGGTCGGCGGCAGCGTCGTCTGTGCGGCCATCTCAGTACTCCACGCTTTCCCGCTTGGTCAACCGCAGCGTCAGCGCCGCGAACGTGAGGGTGAGGAAGAACAGCGCCACGCCCATCGCCGAGGCGTAGCCGTACTTCGAGTAGACGAAGGCGTTGCGGTAGATCTCCATCGCCAGCACCGTCGTCGCGCCGTCCGGGCCGCCGCCGTCCACCGAGAGCACCGCGACGATGGCGAACGCGTCGAACGCGGCGATGCCGAGATAGACCCAGGCGACCTGGAGGGTGTCCCAGAGCAGCGGCAGGGTGACCCGGAAGAAGAGCATCACCTTGCTCGCCCCGTCCATCTCGGCCGCCTCGTAGATCTCGCCCGGGATGGCGGACATCCCGGCCGAGAAGAGCACCACGTAGAAGCCGACCGCCTGCCAGACCAGCACCGCGATGATCGACCACAGGGCCAGGTTCGGCCGGATCAGGAACAGCACCGGATCCAGGCCGAACTTCATCAGCACACCGTTGATCAGGCCGGACTCGTTGGGTCGGTACACCATCTGGAACAGCACAGCGATGATGGCCACCGCCAAAACCTGGGGGAAGAAGAACACCACCCGGTAGAACGCCGCCCCCCTGACCCCCTGCCGCTGACCGCCCACGCTGCGTCCGCCCACGTTGAGCAGGAAGGCGAAGAACAGCGCGATGGCGATCGTGATCAGCGGCAGGGCAAGCAGCAGTACGCCGTGGTGCTGGACCGCCTGCCAGAAGCGCCCGTCGTCGAGCAGCCGCCGGTAGTTGTCGAAGCCCACCCACTGCGGGGCGGACAGCCCCCGCCAGTTGGTCATCGAGATCTGGAACGCCTGCGCGTACGGTGCGATGACGAAGACCACGTACAGCGTGACCGGGGCGAAGAGGAACCCGATCACGAACGGATACTTGCCGTGCCGCATGATCCCGCTACTCCGATCGGTCAGCGCGTGAACTTGGCGACGGAGCTGTCCTTCTTGATGGCGTCGGCCCGCTTCTGGATCCGCTCCACGAAGGCGTCCGCCTTGATCCGGCCGAACATCAGCTCGTTGGTGGCGGTCCGCGCCTCCGTGTCGAGCTCCTTGTACCAGCCGTCGAAGTACAGGTTGAACACGTCCTTGCCGGCGGCGGCGAGGGCTGCCTGCGAGCTGGCCACCCCCGGCGGGAAGGCGAAGCCGGCGCTGCCGGCGGTGACCACCGTCGGGGCCTTGACCACCTCGGTGAAGCCCTTCGCCCCGGCGACCGAGAGCATCTGACGCATGTACTCCAGACCACCGCGCGGGTTCTTGCTCTTGGCCGAGACGAAGTAGCCCTCACCGGCGGTGGCGCGTACCGCGGTGCCCGGCAGCTTGTCCGAGCCGGACAGGCTCGGCACCGGCATCAGCTGGTAGTCGAAGCCGGCCGGCGTGTCCTTCTTCTGCTCACCCTCCAGCCAGTCGCCACTGGGGTAGAGGGCCAGCTTGTACTGGTTCTGCCGCAGCTGCACGTCGGTGTGCTTGAGCCCCTCGAAGCTCTTGTCGACGTACTTCGCGCCGATCTCGGCCCACGCCTCGGCGGCCTGCTTGACGGCGTCCTGCTGCCAGGCGCCGTCCTCCAGGTTGTCGATGTTCTTGAGCACGTCGGTGCCGCCGATCTTCGCGGCGTGGGTCAGGATCACGTTCCACTGGTAGTAGGCCGCGTTCGCCCCGGCGTAGCCGTACGGAGTGATGCCCTTGGTCTTGATCTTGTCGAGCAGGGCGGTGAACTCCGACCAGTCCTTCGCCGGCGCCCAGCCGTTCTCCTTGAACAGCTTGCCCGAGTACCAGATGCCGAAGACGGTGGAGACGTAGTACAGGACGTACGGCTTGCCGTTGAACGAGCCGGCCTCGACGGTGCCGGGGACGACGGTGTCGCGGACCTTCTTGCTCGGGTCGTCGACCGACGGGGCGTCCCACAGCTCGGTGAGGTCCATCAGCTGCCCGTCGGCGACCAGCGAGCCGAAGTCGATCAGCTTCTCGCCGGAGTTGTTGACGAACTCCGGCGGGTTGCCCGAGGCGAACCGGGGCTGGAGCACTGTGGAGACCGCCTGGGTGGACTGGTGCTTGATCTCCGCCTTGGGGAACGCCTTCTTGTAGAGCGGCTCGTGCACGTCGGTGGCGTACTTCTCGCCGTAGCCGCCGTTGAAGATGACCACCTCCAGCGGGGCGTCCTCGGCGGCGCCGAGCGGGTTGGTGGCGCTCTTGGTGCCCTCCTCCGCCTTGGTGTTGTCGCCCTCGTCGGAGCCGCTTGTGGCGCAGGCGCCGAGCAGGCCGACCACCGGCGTGGCGAGCAGGCCCGCCGCGGCGGTACGACCCAACAGGCTCCGCCGGCTCAGCGGGGTCGGGTTCTCGGGGGTATTCGACATCGTCGTCTCTCCTTGGGTGTTCGGGTCAGGCGGTGCGCCGGAGACGCCCGGCGTACCGCGACTCGAGGGCGAGGTTGTGCGCGTCCCCACCGGGGACGTTGGCGGAGAGGTAGATAGGGGGTACCTCTCCGGCCTGGTGGAACCGTCGGACGACCTCCGCGGTCACCAGTTGCGCCAGCAGCGCCGAGGTGACCGAGGAGACCGCACAGACCGCGCCGCCGCCCTCCAGCGGCAGCAGTGCGTCGCCGTACGGGGCGCCGTTGTCCAGCACGACGTCGGCGAGGTCGGCGAGTCGGTGACCGGACGGGTGGCGGGGGGCGACCCGTGCGGTGTGTGCGACCGAGGTGACCGCGACCAGCGGGTGGCCGCGCCCGGTGACCAGCATCGCCAGCTCGACGACCGAGCCGTTGATGCCGGACTGGGAGGCGATCAGGAAGACGTCGGCCGGCTGCGGTCGGGCCAGCGGGTAGAGCTGGTGGGCCACAGCCGGGTCGCGTTCCAGCTTGGGGTCGGTGAGCACGTCGCGCGGGGCGTCGCCGTGCAGCACCAGGTCGTGCAGGCTGAGCCGGTTGGTGGGGACCAGACCGCCGGCGCGGGCCACCAACTCGGCGGCGAACGCCTCGGAGTGGCCCGCGCCGAAGGCGTGGAGCACCCCGCCGGCCCGCAGGCTGGTGGCGATCAGGTCGGCGGCCCGGCCGATCGCCTCGGCCTGGGAGTCGACCAGCCGGTCGAGGACGGGTCGGACGGCCCGTGCGTACCCCTGGGCACTGATCATGAGGCGGTCCCCTTCGCGGCCTTGTGCCCGTCGACGGCCTGGGCGGTACGCCGGAAGGCCGCGTGGGCGCGGTCGTGGGTGCGCTGCGCCACGGCGATGTAGAGCAGGTCGAGCACGACGAGCTGGGGGTGCCGGGCGGACAGCGCGTCCGGCCGGAAGGTGGTGGCCTGACTGGCGGTGAGCAGGACGAGGTCGGCCAGCTCGGCCAGCGGGGAGCGCGGGAACCCGGTCAACGCCACGGTGGTGGCGCCCCGGCTGCCCGCCTCGGCAAGCATCTCGATGGTCTCCCGGGTCTGCCCGGTGTGCGAGATGCCCAACGCCACGTCGCCGACGCCGAGCAGGGCGGCGCTGGCCAGCCCCTCGTGCACGTCGCTCCAGGCCCACGCCGCCACCCCGATGCGGTGCAGGCTGAACTGCATCTCCTCGCCGACCAGTGCGCTGCCGCTGGCGCCGAAGATGTTGACCCGGGCCGCGCCGGCGATGGCCACCGCGGCCCGTTCCACCTCGGCGAGGTCGAGCAGGGTGGCGGTGTCGTGCATGGCCCGGGTGTCGGCGGCCATGATCTGGTCGAGCACCCGGGCCAGCGGGTCGCCGGGCTGGATCTCCCGCCCGATGTCCACGGTCCAGCCGGCCGAGCGGGCCCGGCCGGTCTCGGAGGCGATGCCCAGCCGCAGGTCGGCGTAGCCGTCGAAGCCCATCGCCCGGCAGAACCGGGTGATCGTCGCCGGTGAGGTGCCGCTGCGTTCGGCCAGCTCGACGATGGTGGCGCGGGCCGCCGCCTCCGGGTCGCTGAGCACCTGCTCGGCGACCCGGCGCAACGCTCCCGTCAACTCCCCCGCGCCGGCCCGGACCCTGGCCAGCACCCCGTCGGTGCCCCGCCGGTCGACCGGCTCGGCATCGACCACAGCGGTTACCGCGGTGGTGTCCGCCTCATGCTCGGCCATCGACGCGCCTTTCGGAAAAGAGTGTTAACTGTTAGTGGTAAAAGTTCTTACTGAAGGGCCCTTCCTGTCAAGACCGTGGGCGAAGTTTTCAAACTGTTACCTGCCGCGCCGGTCCGCCACCGCCCACCGGTCTTGCCCTCGGGCACCGGGTCGACCAGCATGGACAGCACCCGCACCGCCGCGCCCCGGGAGGCCCGTGAGGACGTCCGACGCCGTCGTGGTCGGCCTCGACATCGGGGGTACGTCCACCCGGGCGACCGCCCTGACCCTCACCGGCGAACGCCTCGGCACCGGCCGGGCCGGCGGCGGGAACCCCACCAGCCACGGTGCCGACCGGGCCGCCGCCGAGCTGTCGGCCACGCTGCGGGAGGCACTGCGCGAGGTCGATCCGGCCCGGGTCCGCGCCGGGGCCATCGGCCTGGCCGGGGTCGGCCGGTTGCGCGCCGACCCGGCCGGCCGGGCCGCCTTCGACCAGGCGTGGTCGGACGCCGGCCTGCGCTGCCCGTACGCGGTGCACAGCGACGCCCTCGTCGGCTACGCCTCCGGCACCGCCGCACCCGACGGCACGATCCTGATCGCCGGCACCGGGGCGATCGCCGCCCAGGTGCGCGACCTGCGGCTGGACCGGATCGCCGACGGGCACGGCTGGCTGCTCGGCGACGCCGGCTCCGGATTCTGGCTGGGCCGGGAGGCGGTCCGCCTGCTGCTGGCCGACCTGGACGCCGGCACCGCGCCCGGCCCGCTCGGCCGGCGGCTGCTCGCCGAACTGCTCGGCACGGCCGAGGTGGCGGCCCGGCCCCGGGACACCGTGGACGCCGTGGTCCAGACGGTCACCCGGCAGCCGCCGATCGCCCTGGCCCGACTCGCGCCGCTGGTGGTCGACGCCGCCGCCGACCGTTCGGCAACGATCCCACCACTCGACGCGACTGCTGTCGACGCCGCCGCCGACGGCCGGCCGGGATCGATCCCCCGAGGCGAGGCGGCTGCCGGTGGCGGTGAGCCGGTGGCGGTCGAGTTGCTCCACCGCGCCGCCGCGCACCTGGTCGCCAGCGCCGGCCGGCTCCGCCCGGACGGGACGACGACGCCGCTGGTGCTCGGCGGCGGGCTGCTCACCGGCGACACCCCGCTCGGCACGGCGGTCCGGGCCGAGGCCGGCCGCCGCTGGCCGGACGCCCCGCTCCACACGGCCGGGGACGGTGCAGCAGGGGCCGCCTGGCTGGCCGCCCGCACCCTGCCCGAGGTCACCGACCCACTGGCCCTGCACGCCCTCCTGGTGCCCCCGGCCGGCTGACCCCGCCCCACCCGCGTCGCGCCCCCTGCCAAGATCGCGTTCCAACCACGAAACAGTGGGGTCCCGCCGCGACGAGGGGACTCCTTCGTGGATCGAGCGCGATCTTCAGGTGGCGGGGCACCGGCTGTTCAGGTCTGGGTGGGGAAGCCGAGATTGACCCCGCCGTGGCGCGGATCCAGCCAGCGGCTGGTGACCACCTTGCCCCGGGTGAAGAACCGCACCCCGTCCTCGCCGTGGGCGTGCAGGTCACCGAAGAGCGACGCCTTCCAGCCGCCGAACGAGTAGTAGGCCGTCGGCACCGGGATCGGCACGTTGATCCCGACCATGCCGACCTCCACCTCGTGCTGGAAACGCCGGGCCGCCCCACCGTCGTTGGTGAAGATCGCCGTGCCGTTGCCGTACGGGTTGGCGTTGACAAGGGCCACCGCCTCGTCGTACGAGCCGACCCGGACGACGCCGAGCACCGGGCCGAAGATCTCGTCGGTGTAGATCGACATGTCCGGGGTGACGTGGTCGAACAGGGTCGGGCCGAGCCAGAAGCCACCGGGTTCGCCGTCCGGCACGACGTTCCGGCCGTCCACCACCGGTACCGCGCCCGCCGCCACCCCGGCCTCGACGTACCCACGGACCCGCGCCAGGTGCGCGGCGGTGACCAGCGGACCCAGGTCGCCGCCGCGTCGACCGTCGCCGGTACGCAGCCCCGCCATCCGGTCGGCGATCCTCGCCACCAGGGCGTCGGCGATCGGCGCCACCGCGACCAGCGCCGAGATCGCCATGCACCGTTCCCCCGCCGAGCCGAATCCGGCGTTGACCGCCGCGTCGGCGGCCAGGTCCAGATCGGCGTCGGGCAGCACCACCAGGTGGTTCTTCGCCCCACCGAGGGCCTGCACCCGCTTGCCGGCCAACGTGCCACGCTGGTGCACGTGCCGGGCGACCGGGGTGGAGCCGACGAACGACACCGCCTTCACCCCGGGGTGGTCCAGCAGCGCGTCGACCGCCTCGGCGTCGCCGTTGACCACGTTGAGCACCCCGCCGGGCAGGCCCGCCTCGGCGAACCACTCGGCAAGCAGCAGCGCCGCGCCCGGGTCCTTCTCGCTCGGCTTGAGCACCACCGCGTTGCCGCAGGCCACCGCCACCGGCACGAACCACAGCGGCACCATCACCGGGAAGTTGAACGGCGAGATCACCGCCACCACCCCGAGCGGCTGCCGCAGGCTGTACGAGTCGACCTCGGTGGAGACGTTCTCGCTGAAGCTCCCGCGCAGCGCCGAGGCGACGCCGCAGGCGTACTCGATCACCTCCAGGCCGCGCTGCACCTCGCCGGCGGCGTCGGCGAGCACCTTGCCGTGCTCGGCGGTGATCACCTCGGCGAGCCGGTCCCGCCGGGCGTGGACCAACTCCCGGAACGCGAACAGCACCGCCGTCCGCCGGGCCAGCGAGGCGTCCCGCCAGCTCCGGGCGGCCCGCTCGGCCGCCTCGACCGCGCCCGCGACATCGGCCGCGTCGGCCAGCGCCACCCGACCGGTACGCCGCCCGGTCGCCGGGTCGAAGACGTCCCCGTGCCGGCCGGACGTCCCGTCGATCCGCCTACCGTCGACGAAGTGCCCGATGCGGCGCTCCCCCGCCGCCGCGCCCTTCGGGTCCGCCGCGCCCTCCGGCTCCGCTGGCGGGACTGCCGGCTCCGGTGGTGGGGCGGAAGGGCCGGGCACTGGGGCGGAGAGGCCGGGCCGTGGGCCCGTGGGGTCCGGCGCGGTGCGCCCGCTCATCGCGTCGCCTCCGCCGCGACGGCGGAGCGGATCGCCTCGACCAGGATCGCCAGCCCCTCGCGGGCCTCGTCCTCGGTGAGGGTCAGCGGCGGGCCCATCCGCAGCACGTTGCCGTGCAGGCCACCCTTGCCGACCAGCAGGCCGCCGGCCCGGCACGCCTCGAGGACCCCGGCGGCCAACGCCGGATCAGGTTCCAGCCCACCGGGCCGGACGAACTCCACGGCGAGCATCAGGCCCTTCCCCCGCACCTCGGCGACGCCGTCGAGGTCGGCGACCGTGGCCCGCAGGCCGTCGAGGAGGATCGCGCCGACCCGGGCCGCGTTGGCCTGGAGGTCGTGGTCGCGCAGGTAGTCCAGGACGGCGTTGCCGGCGGCGGTGCAGAGCGGGTTGCCGCCGAAGGTGGAGAAGCTGATCGCCGGCACCGACTCCATGATGTCCGCCCGGCCGACCACCCCGGCCAGGGCGAACCCGTTGCCGATGCCCTTGGCGAAGGTGAGCAGGTCGGGGGTGACCCCGTGCGCCTGGTAGCCCCAGAAGTGCTCGCCGGTGCGCCCCCAGCCGGTCTGCACCTCGTCGGAGATGAGCAGGATGCCGTGCTCGTCGAGCACCTTGCGCCAGCCGGCGAACAACCCGTCGGGCGGGGCGACGAAACCGCCGACGCCCTGGATCGGCTCGGCGATCAGGCAGGCCACGTCGCCGCTGGTCTGGGTGGCGAGCACCTCGCGCAGGTCCTCCACGGCGGCGTCCATCCGGTCGGCCTCGGGCAGCCGGGCGAGCAGCCCGCGCAGCCGTTCACCGGAGTGCAGCCAGGCCACCTGGAGCGGGTTGTGCGCGCTGGCCGTCCAGCTCCGGTGGCCGGTGATCCCCATGGTCGCGTACGACCGACCGTGGTAGCTGTTGCGGACGGCGAGGATCTGGTGCGACCGGCGGTGGTTGGTGGCGACCAGCAGGGCCGCCTCGTTCGCCTCGGTCCCGGAGTTGGTGAAGAAGACCCGGGCGTCCGGGATGCCGGCGAGCGAGGTCACCTTCTCGGCCAGCTCCACCTGCTGTCGGATCAGATAGAGGGTGGAGGTGTGCACCAGGCCGGTCCGCAGCTGACGCTCCACCGCCTCGCGGATCTCCGGGATGTCGTAGCCGATCATGTTGGTCAGCACGCCGCCGAAGAAGTCCAGGTAACTGCGCCCCTGGGCGTCGGTGACCCGGCGGCCGGACCCGGCCACCAGCTCGATCGGCTCGGCGTAGTAGAGCGGCATCCAGGACGGGAGCACGGCCCGGTGTCGGGCCAGCAGGTCGTCGGCGGTCATCGGCACACCCTTCAGCGGCGGCGGCTTGCGCGTTCCCCGCACGCTGCCACCCCGACCGTCCGACGACAACTGTCAGTGTGTAGCCCGGCGGTCGTCCACACCTGACACCGCGTCACCCGCCCCGGCGTCGTCGGGATCACGGCCCGCCGGGGTGGAGGTCGCCGCCCGCGCCGGGGTGGAGGTCGCGGGTCGGCGGCTCAGCCGGCGGCGGTGTCCCGGATCGCCTCGGCGAAGACCTCGGAGCGGTGCTCGAAGTTGCGGAACCGGCCATAGCTGGGCGCCGCCGGCGAGAGCAGCACCACCCCGTCGACCGGGGTCACCGACCGGGCCAGCCGGACCGCGTCCACCAGGTCGTCCACCACCTCGGTACGCACCTTCGGTAGCCCGGCCAGCGCCGCGACGATCCGGGAACCGCTGTCCGGGATCCCGATCACGGTCAGCTCCCGCTCGGCGAGATGGGCGGCCAGCGGCGTGTAGTCCAACCCCCGGTCCGTGCCGCCGACGATCACCGTCAACGGTCGCCCGTCGTACGCGTCGATCGCGTGCATCGCCGCGTACGGGCTGGTGGCGAGGGTGTCGTCGACGAAGGTGAGGCCGGACGGGTCGGCGATCTCGGTGAGCCGGTGGGCCAGCCCGTGGAACCCGGCGACCGCCACCGCCAGGGTGTCCTTGTGGGCGACCACGTCGACCCCCAGCGCGTCGAGCACCGCGAGCGCCACGCAGAGGTTGCCCGCGTTGTGCCGGCCGACAAGCGGCAGGACACCCCGGGCGAAGAGCGGCTGGTCGCCGAGGTGGAACCAGTCGGTGCCGTCCGGGCCGGTGGCGACGTGCGCGGTGTCCGGCAGGCCGGCGCGGATCGCCGCCCGGTCGCCCAACTCCAGCGCGAGCCGTGGGTCGTTGCCGTTGACCACCACCGTCCGGGGGCCGTACGCGATCAGGTTGAGCTTGTCCCGGTAGTACTCGGCCTCACCACCGTGGGCGTCCAGGTGTTCCGGGAACAGGGCGGTGACCACCGCGACCCGGGGTGACTCGGTCAGGTCGCTGCACTGGTAGCTGGACAGCTCCAGCACGTACAGCTCGGCGTCGGGCAGGTCGAGGGTGGGCACGCCGATGTTGCCGCCCAGCACGTTGGGCCGGTCCACCGCCGCCAGCAGGTGGCTGATCAGGCTGGACGTGGTCGACTTGCCCTTGCTGCCGGTGACCCCGATGGTCCGGTCGGCGTGGTCGGCCATCCACAGCGCGGTGCCCTGGGTGACGGTGACCCCGCGCTCGCGCAGCTCGACCAGCCACGGGTGGGTGTTGGGCACCCCCGGGGAGCGCACCACGATCTCGGCGGCGGCCAGCCGGGCGTACGCCTGCTCGCCGGTGACCAGCGGCGCGGCCTCGGCGAGCGGACCCTCCCAGGGCAGGCTGAGGAAGTTGGCGCTGTCGTCGACGGCGACCAGGTCGGCCGGGCCGTGCGCGGCGATGGCGGTCACGGCGGCGCGGCCCTCCCGGCCGGCCCCCCAGACGGCGACGGTACGGCCGCGCAGATCGGACAGGCGCACGAACTCTCCCTGAGGTGTCGACGGTGAGGCACCGGCCCGCCTCCGGCACAGCGGACCCGACCGGACGAACCAGGGCCTAGTATGGCGTGTGCCCAACGAGCAGCTCCGGCGGATGGACGCCTTCACCTTCCCGTCGTACTCGATCGACCTCGCCACCGGCGAGGTGTCGTTCGACTACGCCCTGACCGGCCCCGACGGTGAGCAGCGGTTCACCGAGGTGATCACGTTGCCGCTGCCGTCCGGGCCGCCGTCGGACGAGACGGTGGCCACCCTGGGCCGGGTCCTGGAGCTGCTGCACGTGGTCGCCGGGGTCAGCTACTACAAGGCCGCCGCGCCGCCGAGGCTGGTGCTGCCCGCGCCGCTGGGGTCCGCCGCCACCGCGCTGGTCACCGCCGTCTACACCAGGGGTCTGGCCGAGTACGCCTACCGCAACCAGCTCCCGCACGTGCTGGAGCTGCGCCCCGAGGTGCCGGCCGGCGAGGTGCCGCCACCCCGGGTATACGACGACTCCGACCGTCGTCCAGTGTCGGCCGTCGGCGGGGGCAAGGACTCCATCGTCAGCCTGGAGGCGCTGCGCCGGGCCGGCTTCGACCCGGTGCCCTTCTCGGTCAACCCCAACCACGTGATCGTCTCGGTGAACGAGGCGTCCGGGCTGCCCGCGCTGGCCGCCCGGCGGCGGCTCGACCCGGTGCTGTTCGACCTGAACGCGGCGGGGGCGCGCAACGGGCACATCCCGGTCACCGCGATCAACTCGCTGATCGCGGTCGCCACCGCCGTGCTGCACGGGCTCGGGCCGGTGGTGATGTCCAACGAGCGGTCCGCGTCCGACCCGAACCTGATCTGGAACGGTCACGAGATCAACCACCAGTGGTCCAAGGGGGTCGAGGCCGAGGGGCTGCTGCGGGCGGCGCTGGCCGAGCACGCCGGGCTCACCGAGCCGTACTTCTCGCTGCTGCGGTCGCTGTCGGAGCTGCACATCGCCCGGCTGTTCGCCACCATCGACCGCTACGACGCGGTGGTGACCAGCTGCAACGCCGCGTTCAAGCTGCGCGACGCCAGCGCCCGCTGGTGCCGCAACTGCCCGAAGTGCCGGTTCGTCTTCCTCGCCATGGCCCCGTTCATGCCCCGGGAGCGGGTGGTCGGCATCTTCGGCGGCGACCTGCTGGCCGACGAGGCGCAGATCCCCGGCTACCGGGAGTTGCTGGGCGTGGACGGGCACAAGCCGTTCGAGTGCGTCGGCGAGGTGGAGGAGTCGGTGGTGGCGTTGAGCCTGCTCGCCGAGCAGGACCAGTGGCGCGACGCCCCGGTGGTCCGCACCCTGGTCGACGCGGTCCCCCCAGCGGCCTGGCCCACCGCCACCACCTCCGACGTCTTCACCCCCACCGGCCCCCACTTCGTCCCCGCCCCCTACGCCAAGGCCCTGCAAACCCTCACCTAACCCACCCCACCCCACCCCGCCCCGTCCCGCCCCGCCCCGCCCCGCCCCGTCCCGCCCCGTCCCGCTCCGGTGATCAAGAGGTTTGCGTCAAGATTCGGCGTTCTGCTGACGCAAACCTCTTGATCACCGGGGCGAGCGCGGGGCTGGGGTGGCCCGGCAGGCGCGGGGGTGGGGGTGGGTGGGGGTGGGTGGGTGGGTGGGTGGGGGTGGGGGTGGGGTTTCAGGGGGTGCGGACGGCGTCGAGGGCGAGCAGGGCGACGTGTAGGGACAGGCAGGCTTCGACCGAGTCGAGGTCGACGCCGAGGATCCGGCCGATCCGGGCCAGCCGCTCGTAGAAAGCCGGCCGGGACAGGTGTGCGGCAGCCGCCCCGGCCGACTTGTTGCGGCCCTGCTCCAGGTAGGCGCGCAGGGTGGCGAGCAGCTGGTCCCGGGGGTGCCGGGCGTCGTGGGCCAGCAGCGCGCCTAGTTCCCGCTCGACGAAGGTCTGCAACCGGGGCTCGTCGCGCAGCAGGTGCAGCAGACCGGCCAGTCCGACATCCGGCAGCCGGAAGACCGGCAGGTCCCGACGGTCCCGACGGGCGGCCTCGGCGACCTGGCGGGCCTCGACCAGCGACCGGCGTACCTCCCGCAGGCTGCCCACCCCGGAGCCGGCCGCGACGATCACGGTCAGCCGGTGGTTGTTCCCGCCGGGCGACGGCTGGTCGGGGTGGCGGCGGCGCAGCGCGGCGGCGAAGGTCGCGAGGGCGCGCTCCTCGGCGGCGACGTCCGGCAGGGCCAGCAGGACCCCCACCACCTGGTCGTCGACGGGGCTGGACAGGCCGGACAGCTTCGTCTCCCGCAGCGCCTGGCCGACCGCCTCGGCGAGATCACGCAACCGGGCCGGTCCGGCCTCCGGATGCGCCGGGGTCGTCGGTGCCGGCCAGGGGGCCGGGGAAGGGGGCGGGCCGGGTCCGTCGACCGACGGAACGCCGTCGCCCGACGTGGGGCTGCCCACCGCGCCGTCCCGGCGAAGCCGGACCATCACGCCGATCAGGTGCCGGCGCTCCAGGACCACCCCCAGCGCCCTGGCCCGCAGCGCGATCTCGTCCACCGGGCGGGAGTGGTCGAGCAGGGCGGTGAGCAGGGTGCGGTGCAGCTGCCGCTCCAGCCCTTCGGCGTCGCGCCGGATCAGTCGACCCAGCGCCAGCGTCGAGGCGGCCCGCTCCACCAGGATGGTCAGCCGGGTGGGCGGGCTACCGACGGGTCGGCTACCTCCTAGGCCCCCACCGGCCGGCCAGCGCAGCAGCAACCGGCCCCAGTCCTGCCCGCGCGCGCCGACGGTGGTCACCAACCACCCGCTGTCCACGTCGTACGCTGTCCGCCCGGCGGGACGGATCCGCCGGGAGTGCTGCTCCCAGCCGTCCAGCAGCAGGTCGGCGCTCTCCCCCGCCGGGTCGTAGCCGAGCACCTGCCGGGAGAGGTTCTCCAGCACCACCGGGCAGCCGGCCAGCTCGGCGGCCTGCCGGACCACCTCGGCCACCCCGGCGCCCTCGACGGACAGGTCGGTGAACCGCTGGTGGATCTCCTCGGTGGCCCGCAGCTCGTGCAGTTGGGCATCGACGATCAGGGCGTGCACCGCTTCGGTGATCCGGACGAACGGGGTGGCCCGGCGCAGCTCGACCAGGGGCAGGCCGCGCCGTTCGGCGGCCACTGCCATCACCCGGGGCACCTCGGTGAGGTAGCGGCGACCCAGCTCGACCACGAGCCCGGAGACGCCCACCTCGGCGAGGTCGCCGATGAAGGCGCGTAGTCCGGCGTCGTCGGCGGGCAGGCCGATCCCGGTGGTGAGCACCAGTTCGCCACCACCGAGCAGGGTGGCGATGTCGGGCACCTCGGTCACGTGCACCCAACGCACCGGCCGGTCCAGGGCGGTCTCCCCGGCCACCAGCCGCGGCGCACCGCGACGGACCGGGTCCAGCGCCAGCACCTCACGGACGGTAGGGAACACGGGCGACAGGCTACCCTCCGTGACCCCTGTCCCTCACCACCCACCGCCGCCGCAGCCGCGGTCGATGGTGGGCGCGGCGGCGTCGCCCGGTCCGCCCGGTCACCGCGCACCGGCAGGCGGCACGGCGGAGCCGACCGGCCATGTCGGCCGGCTCCGCCGGGACCGGTCAGTCGACGCCGAACTCCATCGCGGCGCGGTCGAGCGCCTCGTCGTCGGCGGAGGCGACGCCCCGGGAGGCGATGGCCTCCGCGCCGCCCTGCGGCATCGCCCCGATCAGCCCGGTCGAGGCCGCCTGCGCGGCACCGACCGCCCGCTGGGGGGCGCCGCCGCCGACCAGACCGAGGGTGACGTACTGCTCCAGCTTGGCCCGGGAGTCGGCGATGTCCAGGTTGCGCATGGTGAGCTGGCCGATCCGGTCGGACGGGCCGAAGGCCGAGTCCTCGGTACGCTCCATCGACAGCTTGTCGGGGTGGTAGCTGAACGCCGGGCCGGTGGTGTCGAGGATCGAGTAGTCCTCGCCCCGGCGCAGCCGCAGGGTCACCTCGCCGGTGACCGCGGTGCCGACCCAGCGCTGCAACGACTCGCGCAGCATCAGCGCCTGTGGGTCCAGCCAGCGGCCCTCGTACATCAGCCGGCCGAGGCGGCGGCCCTCCTGGTGGTAGTTCGCCAGGGTGTCCTCGTTGTGGATGGCGTTGACCAGCCGTTCGTACGCGGCGTGCAGCAGCGCCATGCCGGGGGCCTCGTAGATGCCCCGGCTCTTCGCCTCGATGATCCGGTTCTCGATCTGGTCGGACATGCCCAGGCCGTGCCGGCCGCCGATGGCGTTGGCCTCCAGCACCAGGTCGACGGCGCTGCCGAACTCCTTGCCGTTGATCGTGACCGGGCGGCCCTGGTCGAAGCCGATCGTGACGTCCTCGGTGGGGATCTCCACCGAAGGGTCCCAGAACCGGACCCCCATGATCGGGTCGACCGTCTCGATGCCGGTGTCGAGGTGCTCCAGGGTCTTCGCCTCGTGCGTGGCACCCCAGATGTTGGCGTCGGTCGAGTACGCCTTCTCGGTGCTGTCCCGGTATGGCAGGCCGCGTTCGAGCAGCCACTCCGACATCTCCTTGCGGCCACCGAGTTCGGTGACGAAGTCGGTGTCCAGCCACGGCTTGTAGACCCGCAGCTGCGGGTTGGCCAGCAGGCCGTACCGGTAGAACCGCTCGATGTCGTTGCCCTTGAAGGTCGAGCCGTCGCCCCAGATCTGGACGTCGTCGGAGATCATCGCCCGGACCAGCAGGGTGCCGGTCACCGCCCGACCCAGCGGGGTGGTGTTGAAGTAGGCCCGGCCGCCGGAGCGGATGTGGAAGGCGCCGCAGGTCAGCGCGGCGAGGCCCTCCTCGACCAGGGCGGCGCGGCAGTCGACCAGGCGGGCGACCTCGGCGCCGTAGCTGAGCGCACGACCGGGCACCGAGTCGATGTCGGGCTCGTCGTACTGGCCGATGTCGGCGGTGTAGGCACAGGGAACGGCGCCCTTGTCGCGCATCCACGCGACCGCGACCGAGGTGTCGAGGCCGCCGGAGAAGGCGATGCCGACACGTTCGCCGATGGGCAGGGAGGTGAGAACCTTGGACACAGGGAAGATTATGCACCTGCCCGCATTCTCATGCAAATAGCCTGGGCTCGCGGCGGTCAGCCACAGTCGCAGGCCGGATCGTCGCGTCCCAGCTCCCAGAACGCCACCGCCGCCGCGGCGGCCACGTTCAACGAGTCCACCCCGCGCCGCATCGGGATGACCACCCGCACGTCGCTTGCCGACTGCGCCGCCGCGGAGAGACCGGGCCCCTCGGCCCCCAACAGCAACGCCGCCCGCGCCCGCTGCGCCGACGTCAACCGCTGCATCGGTACGGCGTCCGCCGCCGGCGTCATGGCCAGCACGGTGAACCCCGCCTCCCGCACCTGGTCCAACCCCACCGGCCAACGCTCCAGCTTCGCGTACGGCACCGCGAACACCTCCCCCATGCTGACCCGCACGCTGCGCCGGTAGAGCGGATCGGCGCAGGACGGCGAGAGCAGCACCGCGTCGATGCCCAGCGCCGCAGCCCCCCGGAAGATCGCGCCGAGGTTGGTGTGGTTGTTGATGTCCTCCAGGATCGCCACCCGGCGGGCGGCGGCAAGCACCTCGGCGGCGGTGGGCAGGGGCTTACGGTGGAACGAGGCGAGCACGCCCCGGTGGACGTGGAAGCCGGTTGCCTTCTCCAACACGTCGGGGCTGGCCGCGTAGACCGGCGCGTCCCCGGTGTCCAGGTCAGCCAACTGGTCGACCCGCTTCGCGTCGACCAGGTACGACCGGGCCGGATAGCCGGCCCGCACCGCCCGGCGCAGCACCAGCTCCCCCTCGGCGATGAACAACCCGTGCGGGGGCTCCCACCGGGTACGCAGCTCGACGTCGGTCAACGCGCGGTAGTCGGCGATCCGCGCGTCGTCGGGATCGGTGATCTGTTCAACGGACACCGCCCGATTCTGCCGGGTGTCCCGGCACGCACCGCCGGTGCGGTCCCGGCGCACCGGCCTGCCGGTGTCCCGCCCACCGGCCTGCCGGGCACGCACACCGTCGGGTCATTCCGGGCACGGCCGGGTTTCCGGGAGCGTGGCGGGGGAATCGGGCGGTGAGCGGACACCACCGGAGGGACTACCACGATGAGCGCAGCGGGCACCGCCGACGGCCGGTTGCCGAAGAACGCCACTGTCGCCGACCACATCGTGGCCCGCCTCGCCGAGTGGGGCGTGCACCGCTACTTCGGCTACCCCGGCGACGGCATCAACGGCATGACCTCCGCCCTGCAACGGGCCGGCGACCGGGTGGAGTTCGTCCAGGTCCGCCACGAGGAGACCGCCGGTTTCGCCGCAAGCGCCCACGTCAAGTACGGCGGCGGCCCGATCGGCTGCGCCCTGGCGACCAGTGGCCCCGGCGCGATCCACCTGCTCAACGGCCTCTACGACGCCAAGCTCGACCACCAGCCGGTGGTGGCCCTGGTCGGCAACACCGCGCTGACCGCCGAGGGCGGGGGCTACTACCAGGAGGTCGACCTGCTCGCCCTCTACAAGGACGTCGCCGGGGAGTTCCTGGCCCAGCTCGACGACCCGTCCCAGGTACGGCACCTGGTGGACCGGGCCTGCCGTACGGCGCTGTCCCGCCGGACGGTGACCGCGCTGGTGCTCCCGCTGGACGTGCAGGACGAGCCGGCGGTGCCGGACCCGCCGCACGCGCACGGCTACTACCACACCAGCTCGGTCCCGAGCAGCATGCCGACGGTGCCGCCCGAGGCGGAGCTGCGCCGCGCCGCCGAGGTGCTGCGCGGCGGCGAGAAGGTGGCGATGCTCGTCGGTCAGGGCGCGCTCGACGCCGAGCAGGAGGTACGCCTGATCGCCGACCGGCTGGGTGCCGGGGTAACCACAGCGCTGCTCGGCTTCACCGCCGTGGATCACCGCGAGCCCTGGGTGACCGGGGCGATCGGCCTGCTCGGCACCCGACCGAGCTGGCAGCTGATGCAGGGGTGCGACAGGTTGCTGATCGTCGGCAGCAACATGCCGTACTCGGAGTTCTATCCGCCGCAGGGTCAGGCCCGCGCGGTGCAGATCGACCTGGACGGGACCCGGATGGGGCTGCGCTACCCGACGGAGGTCAACCTGACCGGCGACGCCGGCCCGACCCTGCGGGCGCTGCTGCGCGAACTGGGCGACCACCCCGCCCCGACGGCCTGGCGGGCGACCATCGCCGACGCCACCTCGGCGTGGCGACGCTCCCAGGCGGACCTGGCCGGGCAGTCCGCCGACCCGGTGAACCCGCAGTTGCTGTTCCACACCCTCAACGACGCGCTGCCCGACGACGCGATGATCGCGGTGGACTGCGGCACCGCCACCGCCTGGTACGCCCGCCACCTCCAGGTCCGGCCCGGCATGCTGGCCAGCCTCTCCGGCACCCTGCTGTCGATGGGCGGCGCCATGCCGTACGCCCTGGCGGCGAAGTTCGCCCACCCGGACCGACCGGTGGTGGTGCTGATCGGCGACGGGGCGATGCAGATGAACGGGGTCAACGAGTTGATCACCGTGGCGAAGAACTGGCGACACTGGGCCGACCCGCGTTTCGTGGTGCTGGTGCTCAACAACCGGGATCTGGCGTTCGTCAGTTGGGAACAGCGTTCCACCGAGGGCACCCCGCGCTATCCGGCCAGCCAGGACGTGCCGGACGTGGCGTACCACAGGTGGGCCGAGGTGCTGGGCCTCGACGGCGAGTTGGTCGACTCCCCCGGCCAGGTCGCCGGCCTGTGGCGGCGGGCCCTGACCGCCGACCGCCCGATGGTGGTCAACGCGATGGTCGACCCGGCGGAGCTGATGCTCCCCCCGCACTTCACCCTGGACGAAGCCCGCAACACGGCGGCAGCCCTGCTCCACGGCGACACCGACCGCGCCGCCATCATCCGCCGCGCCCTCCCCGCCACCCTCACCACCTACCGCCCCCGCCGCAAGAACCCCTGACCCACCTCACCTTCCCCGCCCACCCGCTTCAGGCCGGCACGGCCCAGCACGGCCCAGCACGGGCCAGCACGGGCCGGTGATCAAGAGGTTTACGTCATGCAGGGCGCTTGTCATGACGTAAACCTCTTGATCACCGAGGGCAGGCGAGGAGGGGGAGGACGGCGGGCGGGGGCTGGGGGCGGGGGCGGGGGCGGGGGGTGGGGGCAGTTTGGGGGGTGGGGTTGTTCGGGGTGGTTAGGGTGCCGGGGGTGGGGCGTGGGGTGGTCGTCGCGGTGGTGGGAGTGGACGGGGCCGGGAAGTCGACCCAGGCGAAGGGGTTGGTGGGGCGGCTGAACGCGGCGGGGGTGCCGGCGACGTACCTCGAGAACGCCGGTGGACGGCCGCTGTGGAACCGGTTGGCGCGGGCGGTGGGTCGTCGCGACGGTGTGCACCTGTTCGGTCGGCGCGGCTACCCGGTGCTGGAGGCGACGGTGCGCTGGCTGGCTCTGGCCCGAGCGGTGGTGGTCACCCGGCTGACCGGACGGGTCGGGGTGATGGACCGCTGGACCTGGTGCCAGTACGTGATCATGCGAGCCCGGGGCGACCGGGGCGTACGACTCGTCCGCGCCGCGTACGCCCTCTTTCCCAGGCCGGACCTGGTCTGCTTCCTGGCGGTCGCCCCGGAGCTGGCCCGGCAGCGGGTGTCGGACCGGGGCATCGACACCGAGGAACTGGCGCACCTGACCGCGCTGGACGCCGGGTACCGGGCGCTCCCCGAGTTCGGCGCCTTCACCACGATCGACGGCGACGCCGACCCGGCGACGGTGGCCGCCGCCCTGGACCGTGCGGTCGCCGCGGCGACCGCCCGCCGGTAGGCGTCACCGCCCCGCGTCGAACAGCCCCGACAGCACAGCCAGCACCCCGGTCCAGCCCCGGTGACAGCACAGCCAACACCCCGGCCCGTCGACAGCACGGCCACCATCCCGGCCCCCGCGCCCGGCTGGTGGTCCCGCTGGTTCCTCCTCGCCACTACCGCTGAAGATCATGTGCCACGCACGGATCCCGGCTCAGCCTCGGCGGTTCTGCAACCAGCGGAGCAGGTCCGAGGGGAGGCCCTGGTCCGGTTGCGGCAGGCTGGGCGACGGGCGGGGCGACGGGCGTTGCGGGTTGCCTGCCAGCTCCCGGCTGGGAGCGGTGAAGTCGCGGACCGGTTGGCCGTCGACAGCGGTGCGGATGGTCCGGGCGACCGCGGTGATCACCTCGCCCTGCACCGCCGCGCCGACCGCGTCGCTCGGGTCGTCGGGGTTGGCGGCGATGCCGGCGACCGCCACCTGCGGGGTGAAGCCGACGAAGGTCTCGGTGGCGTTCTGCTCCGAGCTGCCGGTCTTGCCGGCCACCGGACGGCCGACGATCCGGTCCACCCCGCCGGCGGTGCTGCCGTTGCACTGCCCGTACGCCGACTGCTGGCCCACCGGGCAGCGGGCCGCGTCGGTGGCGGCCCGCGCCACGTCCGGTGACAGCGCCTGCCGGCAGGACGGCTCGCCGACCGGCACCGTCGTGCCGTCCGGGGCGGTCACCGACACCACAGGCGTCGGGGCGCAGTACGTCCCCTCTGCGGCGACGGTGGCATAGGCGTTGGCCAGGTCGAGCGGAGTGGTGGCGGACACCCCGAGGGTGAACGCCCCCCAGTCGTCGGCGTCGTGCGCGGCGAGGTCGGCGTCGGCCTGGGCACGGAAGGTGATCCCGAGGCGCTGGGCCATCTCCACCACCTTGGCCGGGCCGACCTGCTCCTCCAGCCAGACGAAGTAGGTGTTCACCGAGCGGCCGAAGCCGTCCCACATCATCCGGTAGCCGTCCATCCGCGCCGGGTTGGCGTTGGCCGGACACCATTTACCGTCGCAGGCGGCCTCGCCCTCGGCGGGGAACCGGGTGGTCAGCCGGCTCGGCGAGTCGAACCCGGTGGACAGGGTACGACCGTTCTCCAGCGCGGCCAGCATGGTGAACAGCTTGAACGTCGAGCCGGCCTGGTAGCCGGCGATGCTGCCGCCACCGGAGACCAGCGGGTTGACGGTCTGGCCGTCGCCCACGCCGTACTCCCGGTTGACGGCCAGGGCGAGGACCCGGCCGGTGCCGGGCTCGACGGCGGCGATCGGCAGGGCCCGCCTGTCGTCGGCGGGGTAGACCTTGCGGGCCTCGGCCACGGCGGTGGCCTGCACGTCGGGGTCGAGCGAGGTGACCACGGTGTAGCCGCCCCGACGCAGCGCCTGCTCCCGCTCCTGCGCGGTCGCGCCGAAGGCGGGCTGCTCCAGCCACCAGCGGCGCAGGTAGTCGCAGAAGAAACCGGCGTCGGCGGTGGCCGTGGCGGTGCAGCCGTTGGGCTGGGCGGTGGGGCGCAGGGTCAGCTTCTCGGCGCGGGCCACGTCGGCCTGGGCCGCGGTGATCGCGCCGGTGGCGACCATCGAGTCGAGCACGTACCCGCGCCGCCGCAGCGCCGCGTCCCGGTCACCGTCGATCGGACTGTACGCGTCGGGGGACTGGACCAGGCCAGCCAGCAGCGCCGACTCGGCGAGGGTCAGGTCGGCCGGTGTCTTGCCGAAGTAGCGCTGGCTGGCGGCGGCCACCCCGTACGCCCCGGAGCCGAAGTAGGCGATGTTGAGGTAGCGGTTGAGGATCTCGTCCTTGCCGAGGGTCTTCTCCAGCTCGGTGGCGTACCGGATCTCCTGGAGCTTGCGCCCGACGGTCTGCTCGGTGGCCGCCTGCCGCTCCTCGGCGGTGCGGGTGGGGTCGGACTTGAGCACGTTGCGTACGTACTGCATGGTCAGCGTGGAGCCGCCCTGGGCGGTGCCGCCGCCGGTGACGTTGGCGACCAGGGCACGGGCCATGCCCCGCAGGTCTGCCCCGCCGTGGGAGTAGAAGCGCCGGTCCTCGGCGGCGACGATCGCCTGCCGCAGTGCCGGGGCGATCTCGGCCAACGCCACGTCGGTGCGGTTGACGTCGTAGAACGTGGTGAGCAGCGTCCTACCGTCGTTGGCGTAGAGGTAGGAGCGCTGCGGGGTGGCCGGGGTGCGCAGCGCCGCCGGCAGGTCGTCGAACGCCCCGAGCACCGCCTTGGTGGCGGCTCCGGCGAGCAGATTGCCCGGCAGCGCGGCGACCGCGAGGACCAGACCGGCCAGCAGGCCGGCGAGCAGCACGGTGAGCAGCCGCGTCAGCGGCGTCCGGGGTGAGGACATGGGCGTAAGCATTGCCACCGCACCGACCAGCGGCCCACTCCACCACCCGATTGTCAGGTAACTCACCGTAACCTGCCAGCGACTTCCCCACCCCACCACCCTCCCGTCCCCCACCAACCTTCCCGTCCCCCACGTCCCCCACGTCCCGCTCCCTCCCCGGCCGCCCGCCGCGTCCTCTCCGCCCCCGGATCGGTGATCAAGAAGTTTGAGGGCTCTCCGAACGGAATTTTGACCAAAACCTCTTGATCACCGGGGCGGGACGAGCCGGGGCGGGGTGGGGGTGGGGGTGGGGGTGGGGGTGGTGAGGCTGGCGGTGGCGGCGTCTCGGGCGGTGGCGGCGGGAAGCAGGCGGCCGGAGCGGTAGCCGATGCCGATGCCGGCGATCAGCACGAAGATCGCGCCGAAGGTCTGCAACGAGCCGACCAGCGCGCCGCCGAGGCCGAGCAGCGGGGCGGCGATCATCAGCATCGCCCCGTCGCCGATGGCGAAGACACCACTGCGGGCCACCGCCCAGCCGGTGAGCAGCCATCCCGCGCTGTAGCAGGTGGCCCCGACCAGCACCAGCATCCGGGCGGTGGTGCCGAAGACCGGGGCCTGCTCGGTCAGGCCGGCGAAGGGCAGCATCAGCACCGTGCCGCCGATGCTGGCCAGCAGGCCCGCCACCGCGCCCCGCCGGCTGCGGGTGGCCGCGAGCAGGCCGGTGAGCGCGAGCAGGGCGAGCAGCCCCAGCCAGATCGCGGCCACCCAGCCGAGCAGGTAGAGCGGTCGGCCGTCGGCCGGGTACGGGTCGTTGCCGACCCCGCCGTCGCTGGCCATCGCCACCAGCCCGTAGAGCACCGCGTACGCGGGCAGCAGCCAGACCGAGGCGCGGGACAGCCGGCGCAGTGACCAGGCCCAACTGGCGTCGGTGGCAGGCGCGGCCGGGCCGGGGTCGCCGACGAAGGGCAGCACCCCGAAGCCGCCACCGGTCCGCCGGGTGCCCAGCGGCCCTGCCGGGTCGTGTGCGCCGGGAACCGGGGTACGGGAGAACAGGTCCTTCATGCCTCACCTCGTCCGCTCGGACGGGCGACACGCAAGGCAGCGCCCGTCTGCTCCGACGGGTGGGCCGGAACGCGTCACCCGTCTGCTCCGACGGGGGGCATGCGACGCATCGGCGCCCCGGTCCCTGACCACCACCCGTCCCTCAGGACCGATCGTGGCAGGCACCGGGGCACCGGATGAGCGTTTCTCGCATTTGCCGCCCGGGGTGGGCGGCGTCGGGGTCAGGCCCGTTCGCGCTGGTCGGCCGGGTCGCTGACCAGACTGGCCGGGGAGACCGGCTCGGGTGCCGGCAGCCCCTGCGGCACCTTGCCGCCGGTGGCCTGCGCCTCCGCGACGCGTACCTCGTCGTGGATCTGCTGGGCGGCGATGGCCGCCGCCTGGGCCGCCTCGGCGGCCTCCCGCTCGACCTCGCCGGCGCTGTGCTTGGCCTCCGGGGCCGGCTCGTCGCCGACCATCCGGCTGAGCCCACCCAGCGCACCGCCCATGCCCTCCAGGGCCTTGGTCAGCTCGGTCGGGATGATCCAGACCTTGTTGGCCGTGCCGTTGGCGATCTGCGGCAGCGCCTGGAGGTATTGGTAGGCCAGCACCTTCTGGCTCGGATTGGCGGTGTGGATCGCGTCGAAGACGGTCCGGATCGCCTTGGCCTGACCTTCGGCCTGGAGGATCCGGGCCTGCCGGTCACCGTCGGCGCGCAGCACCGCGGACTGCTTGTCACCCTCGGCGGTGAGGATCTGCGACTGCTTGTGCCCCTCGGCGGTGAGGATCGCCGCCCGGCGGTCCCGCTCGGCACGCATCTGCTTCTCCATCGAGTCGCGGATGCTCGCCGGTGGCTCGATCGCCTTGATCTCCACCCGGGTGACCTTGATGCCCCACCGGCCGGTGGTCTCGTCGAGCACGCCGGAGAGGTGCCTGTTGATCTCCTCGCGGCTGGTCAGCGCCCGCTCCAGGTCGAGCGAACCGATCACGTTACGCAACGTGGTGACGGTCAGCTGCTCGATCGCCTGGATGAAGTTGGCGATCTCGTAGGTGGCCCGGACCGCGTCGACCACCTTGTAGTAGAGGACGGTGTCGATCGACACCACCAGGTTGTCGGAGGTGATCACCGGCTGCGGCGGGAAGCTGACCACCTGCTCCCGCATGTCGACCTTGGTACGCACCGCGTCCACGAACGGGACCAGCAGGTTCAGGCCGGGGTTCAGGGTGCGCTTGTACTTGCCGAGTCGCTCCACCACGTCCTGACGCTGCTGCGGCACGATGCGTACCGCCTTCGCCAGCGTCACCACCATGATCAACGCCACGGCCACCAACAGGACCGCTAGAAATTCCATACCGTCACCTTTTCGCTTCCGGCAGCTCGCCGGGGGAGGAAATGTCGTCCTGCCACACCAGGGCGGTGGCGCCCCGGACCTTTATCACCTGCACCCGCACACCGGGCTCGAAAGTCTGCGTCGCGTCGTACGGACGCGCCGTCCACAACTCGCCGTCGATCTTCACCATGCCCCGCTCGGCGTCGACCTGCTCGATCACCAACGCGGTGGCGCCCTCCAGCGCCTCCACCCCGAACGGCTGCTCACCGGTGTCCACCGACGGCCGCATGTGCCGGCGGATGGTCGGCCGGGCGAGCGCCACCGTCAACGCCGACACCACGGCGAAGACCACCGCCTGCACCGCGACGGGAGCACCCAGCGCGGCGGCTCCGGCGGCGGCGAACGCACCGACCGCGAACATGATCAGGAACAGCGTCGTCGTGAAGATCTCGGCGACGGCCAACAGCACACCCAGCACGATCCACACCACGGCGTCCACCCCCCGATCGTGACACGTCCACGCGAATCCACCCACTTCTCGTGATCAGTAAGCTCGATCCAGGCCCGTACCGACCGCCGTGGAGGAGCCGATGGTGACCCTGCTCTCCGAGACCGTCCGCCGGATCGACACCGTCGTGGCCCAGGCCCAGGCCGCGGGGCGTACGCCGTCGTTGGTGCTGGGCATCGTGCGGGACGGGACGCTTGTCCACCTGGCCGCGGCCGGCGACCACCCGCGCCCCGACGCCGACCTCCAGTACCGGGTGGGCTCGATCACCAAGACGATGACCGCGACGCTGCTGCTGCGGGAACGCGACGCCGGCCGGGTCACCCTCGACGACCCGCTGGAGCGGCACCTGCCGGGCACCGCCGTCGGCGGGCTCACCCTGCGCCAACTCCTGGGCCACGCCAGCGGCCTGCTACGCGAGCCCGACGGCCCGTGGTGGGAGCGGACCGGGGGCACCGACCTGGCCACCCTGGTCGCCGGTGTGACCACGGACAAGGTCGGCTACCCCGCCTGGCGCGGCTACCACTACTCCAACCTGGCGTACGGGCTGCTCGGCGGGGTGTTGGAGCGGGTCACCGGGACGCCCTGGGCCGACCTGCTCACCGCCCGGATCCTCGACCCGCTGGGTATGCGGCGTACCACCTACCACCCCACCGAGCCCTACGCGCCGGGCTACGTGGTGCACCCCTGGCACGACACCCTGCGGGAGGAGCCGCGCACCGACACCGGGGCGATGGCCCCCGCCGGGCAGCTCTGGTCGACGGTGACCGACCTCGCCCGGTGGGCGGCGTTCCTCGCGGACCCCACCGACGAGGTGCTGGCCGCCGACACCCTCACCGAGATGTGCACCCCGGTGATGCTCAACGACCTGGACTCCTGGCGCGGCGGGCACGGCCTGGGGCTGGAGCTGTACCGCGACGGTGACCGGGTCTACGTGGGCCACGGCGGCTCGATGCCCGGCTACGTCGCCGCGCTGACCGTGCACCGGCCCAGCCGGACCGCCGTGGTCGGCTACGCCAACTCGTACGGGTTCCGCACCGGCCACATCGGCGGGCTGTCCCGGCAACTGCTCACCCTGGTCCTGGACGCCGAGCCGACGCCGGTCACGCCCTGGCGACCGGCCGCAGCCCCACCCGCGGCCGAACTGGCCGAGCTGACCGGCCGCTGGTGGTGGATGGGCATCGAGTACGAGGTCCGGGCCGACCCGGCCGGCGAGCTGTGGGCCGGTCGGGTCGGCAACCCGACGCTCCGGTTCACCCGGGAGGGACCGGACCGTTGGCGTGGTCGCTCCGGGGACCAGGACGGCGAAGTCCTCGCCGTGCTCCGCGACCCGGACGGGCGGGCGGTGGGCCTGGACATCGGCACCTTCGTCTTCACCCGCACCCCCGACCAGGAACCCTGACCGGATCACCCGGACGGGCACGCGGGGCCGGCCGGCGCCCACGGGTGGCCGGGCCCGCCGTGCCCGGGTCGGTCGCGGGCGTCCGGCCGGCGAGGTGGCGGGCCGGACGCAGGTCAGCCGGCGGCGGTGCGGTCCGGTTCGGTGACGAAGTCGATCAGGCGTTCCATCGCGTTGATCAGCGGGGTCTCCACGTCGGCGAAGCTGTCCACCCGGGACAGGATGCGCCGCCACATGTCGGCCGGCTCGGCCACCCCGAGGGCCGCACAGACGCCCTCCTTCCAGGGCCGGCCCGGTGGCACCACCGGCCAGGCCCGGATGCCCAGCGCGGCCGGTTTGACCGCCTGCCACACGTCGACGTACGGATGGCCGGTGACCAGCACGTACGGGGAGTCCACCCGGGCCACGATCCGGCTCTCCTTCGAGCCGGGCACCAGATGGTCGACGAGCACCCCGAGCCGGCGGGCCGGGCCGGGCGCGAAGGCACCCACCTCGGCGTCGAGGGCGTCGATGCCGTCCAGCGGCTCCACCACCACGCCCTCGACCCGCAGGTCGTCCCCCCAGATCCGCTCCACCAGGGCGGCGTCGTGCACCCCCTCGACCCAGATCCGGCTGGCCTTGGCCACCTGTGCCCGGACGTCGGCCACGGCGATCGACCCGGAGGCGGTACGGCGACGGGCGGCGGGAACCGGGGCACGGACCGGCCTTCGCAGGGTCACCGGTTTCCCGTCGAGCAGGAATGCGGCAGGCAGCAGGGGGAAGACGCGTCGACGGCCGTGCCGGTCCTCCAGCACCACCGCGCCCGACTCGAACCCGACCACCGCGCCGCAGAACCCCGAGTCGGCGTCCTCCACCACGAGATCCACCTCGGCGTCGACCTCGGGGGTGACCTTCCGCCGCCGCCAGTCGCCCGCCAGCACGTCCTCGCCGTATCGCCCCGCCATGTCGATCACGCTAACCCCCGCCGCGCCCCGGCACCTCCCGACGCGCCCACCCGCGCGGTGGGCCGGCCGGGCGACCTACGACACGGCAGTCGAGACAGGGGCGGCGGGGAGCACGTACCCTTTCGGCATGTCCTCCCCCGCAACGGGCGCGGCCACCCTGGCCGCGCGCCGGTCGAGCCGTTTCGTGGCCTGGGTACGCGCCTGGCGGGCCGGCCTGGTGCCCTTCGACGAGGTGACCGAGTCGGTCGCCGGCGACGAGGAGCACCTGGTCGCCGACGCCCCGGGCACCTGGCGGGACGTGCCGTTGCGGGAGGCCCTGCCGGCGCTGGCCAAGCTCTCCCCCGACGAGATCCGGCTGGTGCTGCCGGCCCCCGGCGACCCACGCGGGCTGCCCGGTCCGGGCGACTTCGCCGGTGCCGCGTTGCTGGCCGGGGAGGCCGTGGTGGCCGGCGGGCTCGGGCTGATCCCCGAGGTGCGCAGCCACACCTCGGGTTCGGGGATGACCTGGGAGACGGTGCTGTGGCGGGTCTACCCGCTGCCGGCCGACGCGCCGAGAGCGTCGCTCACCGCACCGGGAGCGGCCGAGGCGGAAGCCGAACTGGCCACCGCGCTTGCCGAGTCGACCGCCGCGCTGACCCGGCTCGACGTGGCCCAGTGGCGGCCCGAGCTGGCCGGGGCGCTCGCCGCGCTGCGTCGCCCGGACGGCGCCACCGACCTGCCACCCGGGTTCGACCCGCGTTCCCGGCGGCTCTTCGCCCGCGCCGCCGTGGTCGACCGGGTGCTCGCGCTGGCCGGGGAGAGCGCGCCCGGCGGGGCGGTCAACAACCACGAGGCCCAGCAGCGCGACGCCGCCCTGCGCCCGCTCACCACCGCCTGCCGACAGGCGCTGGTCGCCGCCTGCAACGCCCCGCTCCGCCCCTGACCGCACGCCGCTGACCCCGCACGGCTCCTGACCCCGCACGCCCGTGACCGCACCCGTGCCGCCCGTCCCACCGCCGCGCGCTGACCGGGTCGGTTCCGGCACCGGTTCGTGCCGCCGGACCGCCGTGGCTCAGATCTCGTCGATCAGGTCGAGCACCGAGTCGACGATCCGGGACGGCCGGTACGGGTAACGCTCCGTCTCGGCCCGGGTGCTGATCCCGGTGAGCACCAGGATCGTCTCCAACCCGGCCTCCAGTCCACACAGGATGTCGGTGTCCATCCGGTCGCCGATCATCGCGGTGCTCTCCGAGTGCGCGTTGATGGTGTTCAGCGCCGAGCGCATCATCATCGGGTTCGGCTTGCCGACGAAGTACGGCTCCACCCCGGTCGCCTTGGAGATCATCGCGGCGACCGAGCCGGCGGCGGGCAGCGCGCCCTCCACCGACGGGCCGGTGACGTCCGGGTTGGTGCAGATGAACCGCGCCCCGTCGTTGATCAGCCGGACCGCCTTGGTGATCGCCTCGAAGCTGTAGGTGCGGGTCTCCCCCAGCACCACGTAGTCCGGGGCGAAGTCGGTCAGCACGTAGCCGACAGCGTGCAGCGCGGTGGTCAGCCCCGCCTCCCCGATCACGTACGCGGTGCCACCCGGCCGCTGGTCGGCGAGGAACTGGGCGGTGGCCAGCGCCGCCGTCCAGATCGCCTCCTCGGGCACCTCGAAACCCATCCGGGTGAGCCGGGCCTGGAGGTCACGCGGGGTGTAGATCGAGTTGTTGGTCAGCACCAGGAAGGGTTTGCCGGACGACCGGAGCCGGTTGATGAACTCCGGCGCGCCGGGAACCGGCTGCCCCTCGTGCACCAGCACGCCGTCCATGTCGGTGAGCCAGCTCTGTACCGGTCTGCGGTCAAGCATCTGTCGTCCCAAGGGGGTGTCGGAGCGGGCGGGTCGTCATCAGGGGCGGCGGGCGGCCGACACGCAGCACGGGGTCGGACAGGTGTCCCACATGGGCAGCTCACCGAGGCGACGGCGAAGCCGTTCCCCGTCGGGCGTGGTGCGTTCGGCCACCAGTTCGCGGACCATGGTCACGAACCTCGGATCGGTGCCGGGGGTGCCGGCGCGGACGAAGTCCAGGCCGAGCTGCGTGGCCGTCTCCGACGCCTCGGTGTCGAGATCCCAGACCACCTCCAGGTGATCGGAGACGAACCCGATCGGGCTGACCACCACCCCGGTCACGCCCTGCCCGGCGAGGGCGGTCAGGTGGTCGTTGACGTCCGGCTCCAGCCACGGGACCTGGGGCGGGCCGGAGCGGCTCTGCCAGACCAGGTCGTACGGCAGGTCGGGCGCGGCGGCGGCGTGCACCAGGCGGGCGGTCTCGGCCAACTGCGCGGTGTACCGGCCGCCCTGCGGGCCTGCGGTGGCCGCCGCCGAGCTGGGAATGGAGTGCGCGGTGAAGACCAGCCGGGTGGTGTCCCGCCGCGCCGGGTCGAGCTTGCCCAGCGCCGCGCGCACCGCGTCGGCGTGCGGCTCGACGAAGCCGGGATGATCCCAGAACTGCCGCAGCTTCTCGATCACCGGGGCGTCCGGGCCGACGGCGGCGCGCGCGGCGGCGATGTCCTCCTGGTACTGCCGGCAGGACGAGTAACCGCCGTAGGCGCTGGTGACGAAGGCGAGCGCCCGGGTGATCCCGTCGCCGCGCATGTGTTCCACTGTGTCGGCGAGCATCGGATCCCAGTTCCGGTTGCCCCAGTAGACCGGCAGGTCGACGTCGTGGGCGGCGAAGTCCGCCCGGATCGCGGCGAGCAGCTCACGGCACTGCTCGTTGATCGGGGAGACCCCGCCGAAGTGCAGGTAGTGCTCGGCGACCTCGGCCAGCCGTTCGGGCGGCACCCCCCGCCCCCGGGTCACGTTCTGGAGGAAGGGCAGCACGTCCTCGGGCCGCTCCGGGCCACCGAAGGAGACCAGCACCAATGCGTCGTACGACATGGGGTGCATTCTCCCCCGCGCCCGGCGACGGTCCGACGACGCCCCCTGGTCGGCGGACATGACGGAAGGGCCCCGGGAGCGGGGCCCCTCCGTGTGGCGGTCAGGCGCCGAGGACGTGGTACCCGCCGTCGACGTGGACGATCTCGCCGGTGGTCGCCGGGAACCAGTCCGACATCAGCGCGAGGCAGGCGCGGGCGGCCGGCTCCTGGTCGGTGAGGCTCCAGCCGAGCGGGGAACGCTCGGTCCACGCCTGCTCGAACTGCTCGAAGCCGGGGATCGACTTCGCCGCCATGGTGCGCAGCGGCCCGGCCGCGACCAGGTTGCTGCGGATGCCCTGCTTGCCCAGGTGCACCGCGAGGTAGCGGGACACGGACTCCAGACCGGCCTTGGCCACGCCCATCCAGTCGTAGACCGGCCAGGCCTTGGTGGCGTCGAAGGTGAGCCCGACCACCGCCCCGCCCGGCGACATCAGCGGCAGGGCCGCCATGGCCAGCGACTTGTAGGAGTACGTGGAGACCTGCAGCGCGGTCGCCACGTCCTCCCAGGGGGCGTCGAGGAAGCCGCCGCCGAGGCAGCTCTGCGGGGCGAAGCCGATCGAGTGGACCACCCCGTCGAGGCCGTCGACGTGCTCGCGTACCTGGTCGGCCAGGCCGGCGAGCTGCTCGGGGCTGGTCACGTCCAGCTCGATGATCGGCGCCGGCTGGGGCAGCCGGCGGGCGATCCGCTCGACCAGCGAGAGCCGGCCGTAGCCGGTGAGCACGACCTGGGCGCCGTTCTCCTGGGCGAGCTTCGCCACCGAGAAGGCGATCGAGGCGTCGGTGATGACGCCGGTGACCAGCAGCCGCTTTCCGGCGAGCAGTCCTGACATGTGTTGGCTTCCTCCGTACGTTCTCAGTGACCCATGCCGAGGCCGCCGTCGACCGGGATGACGGCACCGGAGATGTAGCCGGCGGCGTCCGAGGCGAGCCAGGTGGCCACCCCGGCGACCTCGTCCGGTGTGGCGAACCGGCCGGCCGGGATGACCTTGCGGTACTCGGTGCGGCGGTCCTCGGGCAGCTTGGCCGTCATCTCGGTGTCGATGAAGCCCGGGGCGACCACGTTCGCGGTGATGTTGCGGCCGCCCAGCTCCCGGGTGATCGAGCGGGCCACCCCTACCAGACCGGCCTTGCTGGCGGCGTAGTTGACCTGGCCGGCACCGCCGTAGAGCCCGATCACCGAGGAGATGAAGATCATCCGGCCCCACTTGGCCCGGAGCATCTTGGACGAGGCCCGCTTGGCGCAGCGGAAGGCACCCGTCAGGTTGGTGTCGACGACCCCGGTGAACTGCTCCTCGGACATCCGCATCAGCAGCGTGTCGTCGGTGATGCCGGCGTTTGCCACCAGCACCTCCACCGGGCCCAACTCGGCCTCGACGGCAGTGAAGGCGGCGTCGACGGAGGCGGAGTCGGTGACGTCGCAGCGGACCCCGAACAGCCCCTCGGGGGCGTCGCCGCTGCGGTGCGTGACCGCCACCCGGTCGCCCTGCTTGGCGAAGGCCTGCGCGATGGCCAGTCCGATTCCCCGGTTGCCGCCGGTCACCAGCACGGTACGGGCCACGGGTCCCCCTTCGGTTCCGCTGATCATTCCGGTCGGAGCCTAGGCGTTACCGACAGGTAACCGCTAACGGTCCGCCGTCGACGTACCCGCCGTGGCGCGGCGGCGCGGCCCGGCCGGTGCGGACCCGCCCCCGACGACTGGCCTGCACCGCCAGCCGGCGTCGCGGCCGGGTCCGTCGGGTCACTCCTGGTCCACCGGACCGGTGCCGGCCAGTCGTTTACGCGTCCCCGGCCTCCCCGTTGTACGATGATCGGCGTCCGCGAGCCGAATGCCGCTCGCGTTTTGGGCCCCGCCGACCGCAGGAGGTGATCGCTGTGCGAGATAGCGATCCTCCCAGTCGTGGCCGGGCCCTCCGTCAGCCCCGCTGAGCCACGACTCAGTCGGTTGAGCTGACCCAGCTCCCGCTCCCCGCACCGCACCGCTGCACCCTCGGCCGTCAGCCGGAGGTTCGGCGGGTGCCGGTCCCACGGTGGAGCAGCCCGGTCACGACTTCGTGTGTGCGCCCTGACCAACCCCCTGCGGTCCGCCCGCCCCGCGGACCGTCCAGTCGCCACCGGAGCCGTTCATGAGCCGTTACGTCGCCCCCCTGAGCTTCACCCTGGCCGCCGTCTGGGTGGCCGTCGTGTTCGTGCTGGCCGGCGGCGGTCACTGACCACCACCGGCCCGCCCGGCCCGGGCGCCACCGACCGGCCCGAGCACCCGGCCCGGGCGCCACCGGTCAGCCCGAGCACCCGGCCCGGGCGCCACCGGTCAGCCCGAGCACCCGGCCCGGGGCGCCACCGGTCAGCCCGCCCGCGTCACAGCATCCGGGACGTCCACAGCAGGCTCAGCCCGCCCGCGCAGAGTGCCAGCAGCAGCGCCACCCCCGCGTACCACTGGGTGATCTCGCGCGGCTCGGTGCGGAACCCGATCGACGAGCCCATGTCCTGGTAGACCTGCTTGAGCTCGGCGACCGAGGCCGCCTCGTAGAAGAAGCCCTCGGTGGTCTCGGCGAGCTGGGCCAGCGCCAGCCGGTCCACCGGCACCCGCTGCAACTGGCCCCCGATGTCCACCTGACCGGAGTCGGTGCCGAACGCGATGGTGGAGACCGGCACGTTCGCCGCCTGCGCCGCCGCGGCGGCCTCCTCCACCGACCGGCCCGAGGTGCGGAAACCGTCGGACAGCAGCACGATCCGGGCCGGGGGGATCCCGGCCGCGCCGTCCGCCGGCACCGAGCGGATCGCCTCCAGGCAGGTGAACACCGCCTCGCCGGTGGCGGTCGCCTCGGCCAGGGTCAGCCCGTCGATCGCGGCGGTCACCGCCGCCCGGTCCTTGGTGGGCGCCACCAGCACGTTCGCCGCCTTGGCGAAGGAGACCAGCCCCAGGTTGTAGCTGGCCGGCAGCTCACCCACGAACTGCTTCGCCGCCTCCTGGGCGGCCTCCAACCTGTTCGGCGACACGTCGTCGGCCTGCATCGACAACGACACGTCGATGGCGAGCATCACGGTGGCCCGCTCCAACGGCTCCTGGGTGTCGATCGCCGGCCGGGCCATCCCGGTGGCCAGCGCCACCATCGCCAGCAGCAGCGCGGTCGCCGCCGCGTGCCGCCGCCAGCCCAACCCCTTCGGCGCGAGGGTACGCAGCAGGTCCACATTGGTGAACCGCATCGCGTACGCCCGGCGGTGGCGCTGCCGCCAGACGTACGCCGCGGCCAGGGCCACCACCGGCAGCAGCGCCAGCAGCCACCACGGTTGCATGAAACGGATCATCGCGTCGTCCCCCGGGTGCGGGCGTGCCGCTGGGCGGCCACGAATCGCACCATGTCCAGCAGCCAGTCTCGGTCGGTACGCAACATCAGGTGCCCGGCGCCGGCGGCGCGCAACTCGGCGGCGATCGCGCCGCGCTGGGCGGCAGCAGCCTCGGCGTAGCGCCGCCGCAGTCGCGGGTCGGCGGTCTGCACCTCGTGCAGTTCCCCGGTCTCCGGGTCCACCACCGGCAGCACCCCCACGTCGGGCAACTCCAGCTCGCGCGGGTCGACCACCTCGATGGCCAGCACGTCGTGCCGGACCCGCAGCTTACGCAGCGGCCGACCCCACTGCGCGGGCGGTGCGAGGAAGTCCGAGATCACCACGGCCAGGCCACGCCGGCGCGGCGGCCGGTTGAGCAGGTCCACCAGCGCCCCCAGATCGCCGCGCCCGGGTCGCAACGGGGTGTGCGCCACCGCGCGCAGCAGCGCCTGGGCCTCGCGCCGGCCGGAGCGGGCCGGCACCCGGGTCATCACCCCCGGCCCGGTGGGCGGCGGCGGGGCGGGCCGCCACCGGCGGGCGGGCGCTGGCGGCGCCTGCTCCCCGGTGCCGATCACCGCGCCGATCCGGTTGCCGCCGCGCACGGTCAGGTGGGTCAGCGCGGCGGTCGCGGCGACCACCACGTCCCGTTTGAGCCACCGGCCGGTGCCGAAGTCCAGGCTCGCCGACAGGTCCACCGCCAGCCACGTCTCCAACTCCCGGTCGGCCACCGTACGCCGCACGTGCGGGGTGGTGGTGCGGGCGGTGACCGGCCAGTCCATCCGGCGTACGTCGTCGCCGGGGCGGTACTCGCGGGACTCCCCCGCCTCGCTGCCCGGCCCCGGCAGCAGACCCGCGTAGTCGCCCTGGAGCAGGCCGTCGAGCTTACGGGTGACCAACAGTTGCAGCCGGGACAGCACCGCCTCGGTCCGCTCCCCACCGGCGTCGGCCGGGCGTACCGGTGTGGTCACGGCCGCTGCCCGGGCCAACCGGCGGCCGGCGGGCCGCTGACCGGCGGCGGCGCGGACGCCTGCTGCCGGGGCGCCACCGAGGGCAGCGGGATGGTCGACATCACCCGGTGCACCACGTGGTCGGCGGGCACGTCGTCGGCGAGCGCGTCATAGCTGAGCACCAGCCGGTGGCGCAGGATGTCCGGCGCGATGTCCTGGACGTCCTGCGGCAACGCGTAGTCCCGGCCGCGCAGCAGCGCCAGTGCCCGGGTGGCCCGGATCAGGCCGAGCGAGGCGCGCGGGCTGGCCCCGTACTGGATCAGCCGGGCCACGTCGGGCATGCCGTGCTCGGCGGGGCTGCGGGTGGCCAGCACCAGCCGGACGGCGTAGTCGACCAGCGCGTTGTGCACGAAGACCTGGTCGGCCTTGCGTTGCAGGGCGAGCAGGTCGTCGGCGGTGAACACCTGCGCCGGCACGGGGGCGGCGACCCCCATCCGGTAGACGATCTCCCGCTCCTCGGCGTCGGTGGGGTACCCGACGACGATCTTCATCAGGAAGCGGTCCCGCTGCGCCTCCGGCAACGGGTAGACGCCCTCCTGCTCGATCGGGTTCTGGGTGGCCATCACCAGGAACGGATCGGGCACCCGGTGGGTCTGGCCGCCGATGGAGACCTGCCGCTCGCTCATCACCTCCAGCAGCGCCGACTGCACCTTGGCCGGGGCCCGGTTGATCTCGTCGGCGAGCAGGAAGTTGACGAAGACCGGGCCCAGCTCGACGTCGAACTTCTCGGTCGACTGCCGGTAGATCCGGGTGCCCATGATGTCGGCCGGCACCAGGTCCGGGGTGAACTGCACCCGGGCGAACTCGCCACCCACCACCCGGGCCAGGGTCTCCACCGCCAGGGTCTTGGCCACCCCCGGCACCCCCTCCAGCAGGCAGTGCCCCCGGGCCAGGAGCGCCACGAACATCCGCTCCACCATCCGGTCCTGCCCCACGATCACCCGCTTGATCTCGAACAGCGCGCGCTCCAGCAGAGTGGCGTCCTGGGCGGGGGTGGTCACCGTCGCAGATGTCTCGGGGGCCGTCCCGTTCGGGGTCGGGGCGTCGGGCGTGGTCGGCTGGGCCACCGGTCCTCCACAGCATGATCGGTCGTCGTGGCGTGGTGCGGTAACAAGACTCGCATGCCCGGCTGAGAGCCGAGGTGGGGAGAACCCGATTTCGGGCACGCCGTCCGGATCACCGAATCACTGAACGAGGCTGGACACGAAGGGGTCTGCCGCGTGTACGATTCACCCCGTCGCCGGGCGGCTCCCCCCGTGGCCGCCCGGCGCTCAAACTTCCGGTCCCGGGCGTGCCTACACTCCCCTGGTGACCGATCCCACCCCCGCCGACGAGGCTCCCGTGTGTTCGTCCCGGGGGTGTCGCGCGCCCGCCGTCTGGGCCCTGCGCTGGAACAATCCCCGACTGCACGTCCCCGACCGACGCAAGACCTGGCTCGCCTGCCCGGCCCACCGGGGCAGCCTCGGCGACTTTCTCGACGCTCGCGGGTTCCTCCGTGAGGTCGCCGCGCTCCCCGGATCGCATACCCTCGAAGCGTGAACGCTGCCGAGCCACCCCAGTCCCCGGTGAGCGCCCTCGAACCCTGGCCGGACACCGTCCGCTGGCAGCCCATCTCGACCGACCTGATCTGGGTGGAGCTGCTCCGCCTGGCGCTGGGCCTGGCGGTGCTGCTGGTCGGGTTGGCGCTGGGCTGGGCGTTGCAGGGGCACTGGCTGTTCGGTGCGGGCTGCGCCGTGGTGCTGCTCGGCGGCGGCTGGCGGGCGGTGACGATCGTCCGGGCCGTCCACGCCTGGGGGTACGCCGAGCGCGCCGACGACCTGCTGGTCCGGCATGGGCTGCTGGTCCGCCGGTTGTCCATCGTGCCGTACTCGCGGATGCAGTTCGTCGACGTCAGCGCCGGCCCGCTGGAACGCGCCTTCGACCTGGCCACCGTGCAGCTGCACACCGCTGCGGCGGCCACCGACGCCCGGGTCCCCGGCCTACGGCCGGCCGAGGCGTCCCGACTGCGTGACCGGCTCACCGCCCTCGGTGAGGACCGGGCGGAGGGGCTGTGACCGACGGTCGTCCCGGCCCCGGCGCGGCCCACCCGGCGGTCCCGGGGTTCCCGAGCGCCCCGGGCTCCCCTGCGGGGGCGGGCGGTGCCGAGCCGCGGCAGCGGCTGCACCCATTGAGCCCCGTTCTACAGGGGGCGAAGTCCCTGGCGGTGGTGATCGCCGGCCTCTCCTGGTCGACGCTGTCCCGGGTGGGCTTCGGGTGGTTCGCGGTGCTGGTGGCGGCCCTCGCCCTGGGTGCGACGGTGCTGGCGGTGGTCAGCTGGTACAACACCGGCTACCACGTCGTCGGGCGGGAGCTGCGGGTGCACGAGGGTCTGCTGTGGCGGCGTACCCGGGCGATCCCGCTGGAGCGGTTGCAGGCCGTGGAGGTGGTCCGCCCGCTGTTGGCGCAGCTCACCGGGCTGGCCGAGCTGCGCCTGGAGGTGGTCGGCGGCGGCAAGACCGAGGCGCCGCTGGCGTACCTCTCGGTCGTCGACGCGGACCGGCTGAGGCAGCGGCTGCTCGCCGTGGCCGCCGGCACCCCCGACCGGACGACCGCCGACGCGGCACCGTCGACAGGGGGTGCGGAGGCGGACGCCGCGCCGGTGCCGGCACCGACCGACCGGGAGCCGGCGGGTCGGCCGCTGCACGCGGTGACGAACACCGACCTGCTGGTCAGCCAGTTACTCACCCCGCAGGCCTTCCTGCTCCCGTTCGGCGTCGCCTTCGTGGTGGCGCAGTTCCTCTCCGAGGGATCCTGGTCGTTCATCGCGGTGGCCAGCACCCTCACCGCGATGGCCGGCGTGCTGCTGCAACCGGTCCGCCGGGTCCTCGACGACTGGAACTTCCGACTGGCCCGCGAGTCCGACCGGCTACGCATCCACAACGGCCTGCTGGAGACCCGGATGCAGACCGTGCCGCTGGAACGGGTGCAGACCGTCGGGGTGACCTGGCCGCTGCTCTGGCGGATGAAGGGCTGGCTGCGGCTGCGGCTGGAGGTCGCCGGCTACTCCGGCGGCGAGGCCGACGACCGCAACCGACCCGACCGGCTGCTGCCCGTCGGTGACCTGACCGTCGGCGCGGCCATCGTCGACGAGGTGCTGCCCGGGGTGCGGCTGACCGCGCTGCCGCTGACGCCGCCGCCGACCCGGGCCCGCTGGCTGCGCCCGCTCAGCGCCCGGGTGCTCGGCGCCGGGCTGCACGAGCGGGTCTTCGCCGTCCGGTCCGGCCTGCTCACCCGGCAGGTGGCGCTGGTGCCGTACGCCCGGATCCAGAGCGTGCGGGTGGTGCAGGGGCCGGCGCAGCGGCGGCTGCGGCTGGCCACGGTGCACGTCGACACCGCCGGCGGGTCGGGTGCCGCCGCGCACGACCGTGACCTGGCCCAGGCCTGGGCGCTCGCCGCCGAACTGACCGCGCGGTCCCACGCCGCCCGCCGCGCCCGCTGACCGCGCCCGCGACCTGCTCGCCCGACCCCGACCCTCCGGGCTCGGCCGCGACGGGCGGCGGCCGACCCGGCGTGGCACGCAGGGCTGGGCAGGTCAGCGACCGGCTGCCTCCGACCCGACGACGGCGGGCGTGACCGGCGCGGCCTCGGCGGCACCGGCCCGGTCGTCGTCGCTGCCGGCCCGCCGGGCGCGGCGGGCCCGCCAGGCCCGCTCGGCCAGGCCGACGACCAGGAACGTCATCCCCACGTACGCCCAGCCGACAAGTACGTCGATCACGTAGTGCTCACCGCTGTAGACCAGGGTGAAGGTCATCGCCAGCGGGTACGCCAGCAACAGCGGCCACCACCGTCGGCGGGTCGACCGCAGGAAGAACAGCACCACGAACAGCGCCCAGGCGGTGTGCAGCGACGGCATCGCGGCGACCGGGTTGGAGGCGATCTGCCCGGCGTTGAGCAGGTTGCCCGCGCCGT
The DNA here is from genome assembly GCF_036017915.1 of Micromonospora sp. NBC_00421. Lineage (NCBI taxonomy): Bacteria > Bacillati > Actinomycetota > Actinomycetes > Micromonosporales > Micromonosporaceae > Micromonospora > Micromonospora sp. NBC_00421. The sequence goes on along the minus strand of NZ_CP107929.1, from coordinate 817,922 downwards.
GCATGCCGAACTCCTTCCAACCCCGGGTGGAGATCCGGGCGACCTCGGTGAGCAGGCCGTTCTGCGCCGCCCACCACGGCGGCGCGGCCGGGTAGACGAAGTAGGTGACCAGGCCGGCGGCGCAGAGGAACCCCCACCGCCGCATGTACGCACCCCAGCGCTCCCGGCTGCGCAGCCAGAGCACGGCGGCGGCGGCCAGCGTCACCACGAAATGGGAGAAGTAGACCCAGCTGGCCAGCACGTCCCACCAGTGCACCTCGGGGCGGTAGAGGTGCTGCTGGAGCCAGATCGTCGGCACCTCGCCCCCGGTGGCCCAGCCGAACATGACCCGGTCGGCGACGATCAACTCGTACGCGTGCGGGGTACGGCCGTTGTCGGCGAAGCCCCGGGAGAGGTTGTAGAAGGCGAGCAGCAGCACCACCGGGATCCAGTCCCGGGCGAAGGCCAGGTGGCTGCGCCACGGCCGACCCCAGTTCCAGGCGACGGTGCCGGCCCAGATCCAGCAGAAGGCGTACGCCGGGTCTGTCGGCAGGCCGATGACCAGCCAGGTCACCACGAAGGCGACGCCCCAGACGGACATCGCGATCACGCGGCGACGTCCACCGGCGGGCGCGCCGACGGACTCGGACGGGACGGGGGGCGGGGGCTCAGTCACAACGGCCATCGCGGTCAAGGTTAACGGTGGGCAACGTATCGACCACCGCCGACCACCTGTCGGGTGGCCGCCGCACGCGGGACCGCCCGACGTCGGGGTCGACCGGCCGCCGGTCTCCCGGCCGACGCCGGTGCCCCGCCCACTAGGCTGATCCCCATGCAGGAGCAGCCGGACGAACCCTTCCCGCCGGGGCTGACCGGCCAGGTCGAGCTGACCGTCACCGAGGCCGACACGGCGCAGGCCGTCGGCTCCGGTGACGTGCCGGTGCTGGCCACCCCCCGGGTGCTCGCCCTCGCCGAGGCCGCCACGGTGGCCGCGACGGCAGCCGGGATGCCCGCCGGCCGGACCACGGTCGGGGTCCGGGTCGAGCTGGCCCACCTGGCCGCCACCCCGGTCGGGCGGACCGTGGTGGCCCAGGCCCGGCTGGTCGAGGCCGACGGCCGACGGCTGCTGTTCGAGGTGGCGGTGACCGACGGCGACGCGACGGTGGCGTCGGGCCGGGTGGAACGGGCGCTCGTCGACCGGCAGCGCTTCGTCGCGCGGGCGGCACGGCTGTCATGACGTTCCGGTTCACCGAGATCGCCGACCGGGTCCACGTGCTGCGCGAGCCGCTGCTCGACGTCAACGTCACGCTGGTGGTGGGCGACGACGCCGCGCTCCTGGTGGACACCCTGTCCACCGCCGGGCAGGCCGCCGCGCTGGCCACCGCGGCGCGGGCGGTCACCCCACACCCGTGGACGCTCGTCAACACCCACCACCATTTCGACCACTGCTTCGGCAACGCGACGCTCGCCACCGACCCACCCCGCCCGGTGTACGCGCACGAGGTGGCCGCCGCCGCGCTCCGCGACCGGCCGGACCGGCTGCGCCGGGCGGCCTGGGAAGAGATGCGGGCGGAGCATCCCGGGCTCGCCGCCGAGCTGGCCGGGACGACCCTGCTGGCCCCGACGCACACCGTGCACACCGAGACGGTGCTGGACGTCGGCGGCCGGCGGGTGGTGCTGCGGCACCCGGGTCACGGGCACACCGACGCGGATCTGGTGGTGCACGTGCCGGACGCCGACGTGCTGGTCGCCGGGGACCTGGTGGAGCAGTCCGGGCCACCGGCGTTCGAGGAGTCGTACCCGTTGCAGTGGCCGGACGCGGTCGCCGAGCTGCTGCGGATGACCACGTCGGCGACGGTGGTGGTGCCCGGCCACGGGGAACCGGTGGACGCGGAGTTCGTCCGGGCCCAGCACGCCCGGCTGGTCGAGCTGGCCTGGCTGATCCGGGCCGCCCACACGGCCGGCGCACCGCCGGAGCGGGTGGCCGCCGACTCCCCGTTCGGTGCCCGCCCCGGCCTGGTCGCCGCCCGCCGGGGCTACCTCGAACTCGACGGCGCCCCCTGACGGCCGCCGGCTGACCGCCCGGCGTCGGCGCTGACCGCCCACCCGCCGGCCGCCCGCCGTCGCCCGACCGGGCGATCGGGCGGTCCGGCGACCGCGAGGGGCTGCGGCGGTCAGGCGGCGAAGCGGCGGCGCACCTCGTCCCGGGTGGGCATGGCGACCGCGCCGCCGGGCGACTCGCAGACCAGGCCGGCGACCCGCAGCGCGAACGCCACCCGCCGGTGCCAGTCGGCCGGCGCGGTCGGTTCGCCGTCGACGAGCAGCTCGGCCACGAGCGCGGCCATCACCGAGTCACCCGCGCCGGTGGCGTCCACCGCCCGCACCTTCGGGGCGGGCACCCGGACCGGGTCGGGGCCGGCGGCGACCAGGGCACCGTCCGCGCCGAGGGTCACCACCACCGTGCCCGCACCCAACTCCCGCAGGTACGCCGCGACCCCCTCGACCGGCTCGTCGGGCCAGAGCAGGGCGGCGTCGGCGCTGCTGAGCTTCACCAGGTGCGCCCCGGCGGCGAACTCCACCACCACCTCCCGCAGACCGGCCAGCTCCGCCGGACCGGCCAGCAGCCGGGGGCGGACGTTGGGGTCGAAGACCCGCAGGCCGGGCGCGAGCGACCAGGCCCGGCGTGCGGCGGCGAGCGTGGGCGGGCTCAACAGCACGATCGAGCCGCAGTAGAGCACGTCCGCGCCCTCGACCAGCGCCACGTCCAGGTCGGCGGCGGCGAGCAGGCCGTACGACGGCGGGTCGCCGTAGAACCGGAAGTCCGGCTCGGCCCCGGTGTGCGTGGTCACCGCCAGCGTGGTGGGTGCCGCGACGGTGACCGCCCCGGTCAGCCCGACCCCGGCGGTGGCCAGGAAGTCGCGGATCCGGCCGGCGAGCACGTCGTCGCCGAGGGAGCCGACGAACTGGGCCGTGCCGCCGAGCCGGGCCACCCCGACGGCGACGTTGAGCGGGCCGCCGCCGATCGCCTGGCGGAACACCGGCCGACCCTCGCACTCGGCGTCCAGCAGGTCGATCAGCGCCTCACCGAGCACCACCGCGTATCCCACGTCGCCTCCCAGCGCCTCGTCGTCCGGCTACCAGGCTGGCACAACGGCCCACGCCGATCGGGGCCGGCCGGGCAACCGGACCCTACCCATCGAGCAACGACTATTGCGCGGTTCGTCCGGACGTGATGGTATTACTGTGCCGGGCCGGCGCGGAGGGCTGCCGCACCCGCTCGGCGATCAGCTGGGGTCAGACGCGAGAGGCACCGGTCCGTGGGCACGGACCGCCGACGGCACTCGCCCGCCGGCCCCTGTCGGGCCGCCGGCCAGAGCCGCGACCGACGCATCCCTCACCTTGTGCGGGGCAGGCGCTCACGCCACCCCCGCGGATCAGGAGAAGCTCGTGCTCCGTTCCCGTACGGCCGCGTTGTTCACCGCGGCCGCCACCCTCGCCTTCGGGGCCGTCGCCCTGACGGTGCAACCGGAACCGGCCGCCGCGCACGGCACGCCGATCGTTCCGGGCAGCCGGACCTACCTGTGCTGGCAGGACGGCCTCTCCCCCACCGGCGAGATCAGGCCGAACAACCCGGCCTGCTCCGCCGCCGTCGCCCAGAGCGGCACCAACTCCCTCTACAACTGGTTCAGCGTGCTCCGCTCGGACGCCGGCGGACGCACCGTCGGCTTCATTCCCGACGGCAAGCTGTGCAGCGGTGGCAACACCGGTTTCGCCGGGTACGACCTGGCCCGCACCGACTGGCCGCTGACCCACCTGACGTCCGGCGCGCGGCTGGACTTCAAGTACAGCAACTGGGCCCACCACCCCGGCACGTTCTACTTCTACGTGACGAAGGACAGCTGGAGCCCGACCCGGCCGCTGGCCTGGAGCGACCTGGAGGAGCCGTTCCTCACGGTGACCAACCCGCCCCAGCAGGGCGCGTCGGGCACCAACGAGGGGCACTACTACTTCAGCGGGAACCTGCCGTCGGGCAAGTCCGGCCGGCACATCATCTACTCCCGCTGGGTCCGCTCGGACAGCCAGGAGAACTTCTTCGGCTGCTCGGACGTCACCTTCGACGGCGGCAGCGGCCAGGTGACCGGGGTCGGCAGCGGTAACAACCCCACCACTCCCCCGCCGAACCCCACCACGACGCCGCCCAACCCGACCACCACGCCGCCGAACCCCACCACGACGCCGCCGAACCCGACCACCACGCCGCCGAACCCGACCACCGCACCGCCGGGCAACAGCGACTGCATGGCGGTCTACCGGGTGGTCAGCGCCTGGTCCGGTGGTTTCCAGGGTGAGGTCACCATCATGAACCACAGCACCCGCACCTACGGTGGCTGGGCGGCGAGCTGGACCTGGCCCAACGGCCAGGTGATCTCGCAGGTCTGGAACGGCACGCTGAGCACCAGCGGGTCGACGGTGACAGTCACCAACGCCGCGTACAACGGCTCCGTCGCGCCGGAGAAGACGACCACGTTCGGCTTCACGGCCAGCAGCACCGGAACGAACGGGCTGCCCACGATCACCTGCTCCGGCCGGTGACCTGACGCTGAGGAGGACCGGAGGCCCCCGCCCGTCGGGGGCCTCCGACTCATCCGGCGACCGGTGCCCGACGCGCGGGCAGCAACCTGTGGACCGGCGATCCGGGCAGCCCGCGGACCTGCCGGGGGCCGCCACGGCGAGCAGCCCGGGGTCAGCGGACCATGCTGCCGACGACCGGCTTGGTGAGCAGGGCGGACTGGTTGCGCTGGATGCCCGGGTCGAGGGTCTTGGCCACGAAGATGGCGTGCCAGATGCAGAAGATCAGCACCGTCCACACCTTGCGGGAGTTGTCCGCCTCCTCCCGCTTGTGCTCCTCCAGCAGCCGCATCGCGTACGACAGGTCGATCAGGTCGCCGGCGCCGGAGGTGGACAGCACGTGCCGGGCCCACTCGTACATCTCGCCGCGCAGCCAGACCCGGGTCGGGGTCGGGAAGCCCAGCTTCCTCCGGTTGACGATGGCCGGCGGCACGACCCCCTGCAACGCCTGACGCATGGCGTACTTGGTGGCGTCGGAGCGGGGCGGCAGCTTCAGGTCGACCGGGATGGTGGCCGCCACGTCGAAGACCGCCCGGTCCAGGAACGGCACCCGGACCTCCAGCGAGTGCGACATCGAGATCCGGTCCGCCTTGACCAGGATGTCACCGCGCAGCCAGGTGTAGAGGTCGACGTACTGCATCTTGGTGACGTCGTCCAGCTCGGTGCACTCGGCGTAGATCGGGGCGGTGACGTCGGTGTAGCGCACCGAGGGGTCGTAGCGGCGCAGCAGGTGCTGCTTCTCCTCCTCGGTGAACATCCGGGCGTTGCCGTAGTAGCGCTGCTCGATCGGGGTGGTGCCGCGCTCCAGGAAGCTCTTGCCCTTGACCCCCTGCGGGATCGCCTTGGAGACCGCGCGCAGGCCCTTCTGCACCCCGCCGGGCAGGCCGTTGACGGTGCCGAGGGAGAGCGGCTCCCGGTAGATGGTGTAGCCGCCGAAGAACTCGTCGGCACCCTCACCGGAGAGCACCACGGTGACGTGCTCGGCGGCCTTCTTGGCGACGAAGTAGAGCGGCACCAGCGCCGGGTCGGCCACCGGGTCGTCCAGGTGCCAGACGATCTTCGGCAGCGCGTCGATCATGTCCTGCGGCCCGATCTTGGTCGGGATGGTGGTCACGTCGAGGTGCCGGGCCGATTCCTGGGCCACGTCGATCTCGGAGTAGCCGGGCACGTCGTAGCCGACGGTGAAGGTGAGGATGTTGGGGTTGAACTCGCGCGCCAGGGCCACCACGGCGGTGGAGTCGATGCCGCTGGACAGGAACGAGCCGACCGGCACGTCGGAACGCATGTGCATCCGGACGCTCTCCCGCAGCGTCTCCCGGATGTCGTGGTAGAGCCGCTGCTCGTCGGTGACCGGGGCGGGCCGGAACACCGGCCGGTACCAACGTCGGACGTCCAGCCGACCCCCCGGGGACCAGGTCAGGTACTCCCCGGAGCCGATCCGGCTGATCCCCTGGTGCAGGGTGCCGGGCTCGGGGACGTACTGGAGGGTCAGGTAGTGGCTGAGGTTGGCGGTGTCGATCCCGGCGTCGCCCTGGTAGTAGGAGTGCGCGAAGGGCAGCAGCGCCTTCTTCTCCGAGGCGAGGTAGAGGCCGTCGGCGGTCTCCAGGTAGTGCAGCGGCTTGATGCCGAAGTAGTCCCGCGCGCCGAACGCCCGACGCTCCTGCCGGTCCCAGATGACGAAGGCGAACATGCCGCGCAGCCGGGTGAGCACCTGCTCGCCCCAGTAGTGGTAGCCGGCGACGATCACCTCGCCGTCACCGGCGGTGGCGAACTGGGCCCCGAAGGTGCGAACCAGCTCCTCCCGCAGCTCGATGTAGTTGTAGATCTCGCCGTTGAAGGTGAGCAGGTAGCGACCGCCGGCGTACGGCAGCGGCTCGTGGCTGGAGGCGACGTCGATGATCGCCAGCCGCTTGTGCGCGAACACCCCGTCCGCGTAGTGGCCGGTGGCGTCGCCGACCACCTCGACCCCTGTCTCGTCCGGTCCGCGGTGGTGCAGGCATTCCAACGCCCCCGCGATGTTGTCGCGGTGGGCGGCGGCGTTGCCGTTCGCGCTGAAGAAGGCCAGGAGTCCGCACATGGTCGTCATCTTTCCACGCGGCGCAATCCGGTCGCGCGGCACCGCACGACCTGCCCCTCTCCACGCGGCACACGCCCGCTGTCCCACTTCCACGCGGCGCGCGTCGCCTGCGCGGAGCGGTCGGCGGGCACCGCAGGCACCCCGCCGGGCCGACGCCGGGGTACCGTCTGGACGAGCGACGAGGCGGAGGGAGCCGACATGGCCGAGGGACGCACGGACGGCAAGCCGGCGGACGGCACCGAATCGCACGACCCGGATTTTCCGGAGGCGTTCCTGTCCTTCATGCGGCGGGGCTGGCGGGACACCAGCCTGCCGGTCGGCCCCCGGCCGGAGGTCCCGCACCACGCCAAGCGGCGGGCCGCGCTCTCCGCGGCCTTCCCGGGCGAGACGCTTGTCATCCCCACCGGCACCGAGAAGGTACGCGCCAACGACACCGACCATCCGTTCCGGCCGGGCAGCGACTTCGCGTACCTGACCGGCGACCATGACCCGGACGGCGTCCTGGTGCTGCGTCCCAACGGTTCGGGGCACGACGCGACGCTGTACATGCGCCCCCGCTCCTCGCGGGAGACCGACGAGTTCTTCCGCAGCAGGCACGGCGAGCTGTGGGTGGGCCGGCGGCACACGCTTGCCGAGAAGTCCACCGAGCTGGGCCTGCCCACGGAGGACCTGACCGCGCTGGACGGGGCGTTGGCGCGGATGGCGCCGGGGCGTACCCGGGTGTTGCGCGGTTTCGATAAGCGGGTGGACGCGGCGGTGCGGCCGTGGGACGGCCCCCGGGAGGAGGGCCAGCCGGCCCGCGACCGGGAACTGGCCATCGCGATCGCCGAGCTGAAGCTGGTCAAGGACGAATGGGAGGTCGCCCAGCTCCAGGACGCGGTCGACGCCACCGTACGCGGCTTCGAGGACGTGGCCCGCGCGCTGCCTGCCGACCGGGGTGTCTCCGAGCGGCTGCTGGAGGGGATCTTCGCGCTGCGGGCCCGGCACGACGGCAACGACGTCGGCTACAACTCGATCGTCGGGGGCGGCGAGCACGCGACGATCCTGCACTGGGTGCACAACCACGGCGCGACCCGTCCGGGTGAGCTGCTGCTGATGGACATGGGGGTGGAGAACCGCAACCTCTACACCGCCGACGTGACCCGGGTGCTGCCGGTCGACGGCCGCTTCACCTCGTTGCAGCGCCAGGTCTACGACGCGGTGTACGCCGCCCAGCAGGCAGGCATCGATGCGATCCGGCCGGGGGTGGGGTTCCGCGAGGTGCACCTGACCTCGATGCGGGTGCTCGCCGAGGCGCTGAAGGATCTCGGTCTGCTGCCGGTGAGCGTCGACGAGGCGATGGACCCGGCCTCCACGGTCTACCGACGGTGGACCCTGCACGGCACCAGCCACATGCTCGGCATCGACGTGCACGACTGCGCCAACGCACGCAAGGAGAAGTACCGCGACGGCCAGCTCGGCGAGGGCTACGTGCTCACCGTCGAGCCGGGGCTCTACTTCCAGCCGGAGGACGAGCTGGTCCCCGAGGAGCTGCGCGGCATCGGCGTCCGGATCGAGGACGACATCCTGGTCACCGCGACCGGCTCGGTGAACCTGTCGGCCGGGCTACCCCGACGCTCCGACGAGGTGGAGACCTGGCTGGCCGAGCAGCGCGAGGCAGGCCCCCGCCTCCCCGGCTGACCGAGCACCATCCGCAGCGGCTCCGCCGCCGGAGGCGTTCCCCGATGGGTGGCGCGCACTGGCGGCGGGGCCGCAGTCGTCCACCCGCCCCGGCTCCCGTAGCGCCCCCACCCCGCCCGTGCAGCCGTGGGGGACGAGACGGAACAGCCCATGATCGTGCTCGATCCATGATGCAGTGGCATCCCGCCGCCACGAGACCACTACATCGTGGACAACACCGTTGCGTTAGGTGGAACGGCTGTTCGTCAACCACCGCTGCCTCGCCGATCATGGAGTTGTGGTGGGTAACAGAACGCCCGTAAAACCCCCAAAGTCGGCACCACCACTCCATGATCGCCAAGCGGGCCCACCCCGCTCCCCGATCGGGCACTTCCTGTCCCGGGTTGACCAGCCGCCCACGGCGTTAACGCCAAGGTGTTGACATCGTGGAAGCAGCACGATCTTGCAGCCTGCGGGCATGGCGGAAGCTTCACTCCCGGCTCACACTCGCCCTCCCGTTACCTGGGAGTAGCCGAAACGAAGACACCCAAGCCCTGATGCCCGTAAAGATCACCAGCCTCGATCAGGATCGTGATCGCCTGCCGAACGGTCGACTGACTGCCCACCTCGTACAGGGCCGCCAGTTCCTTGGTGGAGGGCAGCTTATGACCGGGCGGCCACTCGCCTTCGGCGATGCGCCTCCTGATGTCAGCGATGATCCGTCGATAGTGCGGCTCAAACCTGCGCGATGTGGACATGCGAGTACTCCCAGCTAGGCACGTCCATCTGATCACGAAGCCGGGAAGAACTTCAAGCGCATCGTTGGCTTCACCGACATTATCGGTAAAGTTCCTTGAGGAACGCCCAGCTAGGCACTGGTCGATCCCCAGCCGGGGCAGTGCGCCGCACCCGCAGCCAGGAACCCCCTTCCGGGCTGGTCGGCGTGCTGCCCCGGCACCCAGCCAGGCAGAGGAGGCACGGTGGAGACGAATACGGAGGTGCCGGTCGCCAGCGCGATCTGGGCGGTCGAGGAGGTGGCCGCCGAGCTGCGCGAGACATACCTCGGGGTGGCCGCCGCGATGGTGCTGCTGGACCGTGTCGGCGCGGGGTGCCCGCACCCGGCGCTGCGGCTGGCCCGGCGCAGCAGCGGGGACGCCCTCGACCTGGCCGGCGAGGTCGACCAGCAGGTCACCGACGGGGTACGCCGACTCCGGGTCGCCGCCGGGCACATCGAGCCGGACACCATCGGTGGGCTGGTCGAGGTGCTGGACAGCGTGGGCAGCCGGTGGAGTGCGGCGGCCGATCGGATTCGGCTTCTCCCGGCCCGGGTCACCGCCGCCGGCCGGCAACTCCGCGACGCGCTCCCCGCCGACGCCCCACCAGCCGACCCCACCGCCCGGCAGGAGCACGACACCGAGACGACCGCGCGGCAGTGGCAGCACGCCGCCGAACAGCTCGACCTGATGGCCGAGTGCCTGACCTCGGCCGTCGCCGCGCTGGCGTCGTACACCGAAGGGTTGTCCGGCGCGACCACCTGAAGTCCCGCACAGCCCGACACGACCGAGAGGCGAGACAGGATGATCTATCGAGCCGGGCGGCGGCTGCTGCCGCAGCACGTCCGCGCCGTCACCTTCGGCACCCGCCGGTGGCGCGGTCTCGACCCCGACCAGGTGTACGCCTTCCTCGACCAGGTCGCCGACGAACTGGAACACCTCACCCGCGACCTGGCCACCGCCACCACCGAGGGTGAACGCATCCGGGCGGCGCTGCGGCGGTGGGGGTCCGGGCACACCGACTGCCGCCGGACCCGGACGGCCCGGAACAGCGGGTGGCCCCGGTGAACGACCCGTGCTGGATCATCCACCTACCGACCAGGCTGACCAGCGTCGACGAGGCCGCCGCCCTGGCGATGGCGTTACGCCGCTCACTCGGCCACGTGCTCGCCATCGACTTCGGCGAGACCACCCTCTCCGAGGAAGACCAGCAGTCCACGCGTACCCGGATCTGGTGCGACGCCCCACTCGACGGCCCCGGCCCCCGCCCATGCCCGGCCGGTCGCTGCGGACGCCCCGCCGGCCACGACGGCGGGTGCGCGCCGACGCCAGAGTGAGCGGCACACGATCATCTGCGTGCTACGAGTAGTCGACACGGCGTGCCGAGTCACGCGCAAATGATCACGAACTGATCACCTCAAGGTCGCTCCGCGTCGTCACGTCGGGCGCACCTTTCACGATCACGCTCGAACCACGAAGTAGTGGCCTTCGGAACTACGGAGGCCACTACTTCGTGCTTTCAGCACGATCTTGCGTTGGCGGGTGGCGGTGGGCATGCGACGCCCGGCCGTCCGGGAATGCGCCTGACCGACGGACAGCGTCCCCAAAGCGGGCTTTCTTCGGTTTTGACCTCATAGCGAGGAACCTTCTCATACCGTGTCTTTCGGGAGCTACAACCGATTTGTAGCAGGGGACGCTCGCTCAGGCGCGGCGACCCTGTCTGGTACGAGGAGAGGGCAGAGAGCTCCGATGTCCAACTACCTAACGAACAACGAAGCCTCCGCGCGGGCGACGGTGAGCAGGAGCCGTCGCAAGCTCTGGCTCGCCAGTGGCGTCGCCGGGTTGACAGGTGTGGTCAGTCTCGCCGCGGTGGGCATCGCCGGCAGCGCCGGGGCGGTCGGGGTGAGCGGACTGAAGTGGAACACCACTCAGCAGGTCACCAAGGACGGCGACCAGGGCCGTGGCGACGAGGGCCCGGACCGTGGCGGCAAGGACGAACACGGGGGCAAGGACCGCGAGCGCGGGAAGGAGGTGCCCTGCGACACCGACAAGCTCATCCAGGCCATCGTCTTCGCCAACAGCCGCGACGGCGGCGTGCTGGACCTGGCCAAGGGCTGCACCTACAACCTGACCCGCAACCAGGACGGCAACGGCCTGCCGGTGATCACCCAGGACATCACCCTGCGGGGTGAACACACCACGATCACCCGGGACGCCACCGCCGACTACTTCCGGATCCTCAACGTGGGTCCCGGCGGTCACCTGAACGTCAAGGGCCTGACCATCAAGGGCGGTCAGACCATCGAGGCGTTCACGGCCGTCGCGCCGGAGGCGGTCTGGGGTGCCTTCTCGGACTCCCAGGCGCTCGCCGCCCAGGTGAAGGCCGGCACGCCGCTGGCCCAGGCGCTCGCCGCCCGGAAGGCGAACCCGAAGGCCGGCCTGAAGGCCGCGCCGAAGGCCACGCCCAAGGCCACCGTGCAGGTGTCGCCGAAGGCCAAGCCTGGGGTCGTCACGCCGCTGGTCCAGGAGCCGGGCATCAACGACGGCGCCGGGATCCTGGTGCAGCCGGGTGGCACTGCCGAACTGTTCGACACCTCGGTGGTGCTGAACCAGTCCGGTGGCAACGGCGGCGGGCTCGCCAACTTCGGCACCACGTCGCTGCGGCACACCGACGTCGCCCACAACACCGCCTTCTTCTTCGGCGGTGGCGTCTTCAACGCCGGCCTGCTCAAGGTCGACGAGTCCACGATCACCGACAACACCGCCGTCATCGGTGGTGGCGGTGTCTCCAACGGCGCCGCGGAGATCTTCACCGAGGACGTCGACGGTGGCACCGTCCTGATCGAGAAGTCCAAGATCACCGACAACGAGACGCTCGGCTTCGGCGGCGGCCTGCTCGACATCGGGGGCAACACCACCGTGCGCTACACGGAGCTCCTGTCGAACACCGCAGTGCTCGCCGGTGGCGGTATCGCCGCAGCGGACGCCCAGGTCAACGTGTTCTACTCGACGGTGGCCAAGAACAGCACCGCGGGCGTGGGCGGCGGCGTGGCCGTGGCCTTCGACAGCGCGGTCACCATCGAGAAGAGCTACCTCAAGGAGAACACCGCCGGCTTCTTCGGCGGCGGGCTGTTCAACGTGGACAGCGTCACCACTGTGCGCGAGTCCGAGATCGTCGCCAACCGGGCCCTCGGTCCGATCGGCGTCGGCGGCGGCATCTTCAACGCCTTCGGCGAGGTCAACCTCAGCCGGACGAAGGTCGCCGACAACTTCGCCACCTTCGCCCCGGGCGGTGTCTTCACCTTCGAGGGCACGGTGAACGTGGACAACAAGTCCGCAATCGTCGCGAACCGTCCGACCAACTGCCTGGCCATCCCGGGCGACACCATCCCGAACTGCTTCGGCTGAGCACCCTCGGGTGACGTGCCACCGGTGACGGCGGCACACCGGGCAGGACGCGCACCGGCCCCCCTCCGCACCACGCGGAGGGGGGCCGGTCGTCGTCGGATCAGCGCTGGACGAAGACCGCCACGCTGCGTGCCGGCACGGTGAAGGTGCCCGCCGCCCGGTCGAACGACGCGGTCCGCAGCACCGGGTCGGCCGAGCCGGCCAGCACCGGGTGCAGGGTGGTGTCCGTGCCGCGCAGACCGGTCACCGTCTGCTTCGCCGCCGTCGGGGTGCCGTTGAAGACCACGGTCACCGACCTCCACCGGCCGCCCAGCCCCCGGGCGTCCAGGGTCATGGTGAGCACACCCGGGGTCTCCTTCACCCCGGACAGCGGGAACGCGACCCGCTGCTGCACCTGCTCGGCGGTGGACAGCCCGAACACCGGCGAGGACTGCCGGATCCTCAGCAGCTCCGCATACCGGGCGTCGGCCAGGTCGATCGCGGCGCAGTCCGGCACCAGGGACGGATCGGCCAGCAGCGGCTTCGCGTACGACCACTTGTCCTGGTTGTCCGCCGCCGGGGGCAGGCCGGCACCGAACCCGTTGCCCTGGGTGCAGTCCCAGCGGATCTGGTTGAACCAGTCGCCGGAGTTGTAGGAGTTGCGGTCCAGCGACTTCGAGCGCAGCCGCTCGGAGCCGGCCGCCACGAACCCGGTCCCCTGCCCGAGGGCGGTGGTGGCCAGGGCCAGCACCTGCATCCGGGCCCGGTCCGCCGCCGAGGTGCCCGACGGCAGTTTGTACGCCAGCGCGTCGTACAGGATCTCGTTGTCGTGCGCGTCGACGTAGGTGACCGCCTCACCTGGGGCGGCGGTGTAGCCGGCCGGCGAACCGTTGTAGTCCACCTGCGCCCCGGTGACCCGCCGGCCGGTGGAGTCGGTGAACCGGTAACCGCGCAGGTTGCCGGTCAGCCCCACCTTGATCAGGTCCTGGGAGTGCAGCAGCCGGGCCTTCTGCTCGGCGGTGCTGCCGTTCACCTCGTCACCGTTGGGGTCGGTGTAGAGGCCGGAAGCGAATCCCTGCACGCGCGGATTGCCGTCGAAGGGACCGCCGCCGCGTACCGCGTCCCGGAGCCGGTCGTTGAAGGTGCCGATACCGGTGCCGGCCATGTTGGCCTGGGTGGCCTGCACGAACCGGGCGTCGTCGGCGACCTCGCCGAAGTTCCAGCCCTCGCCGTAGAGCAGGATCCGCCGACCGTCGACGCCGTCGCGGGCGAGGGTCAGCTTGTCCAGCGCGGCCCGTACGGCCAGGATGTTCGCCTTGGGGTGGTGGCCCATCAGGTCGAACCGGAAGCCGTCCACCTTGTACTGCTTCGCCCAGACGACGAGCGAGTCGACCACCAGCTTGCCCATCATGGCGTGCTCGGGGGCGGTGTTGGCGCAGCAGGTCGAGTCGGCGACAGTGCCGTCGTCCAACTGCCTGTGGTAGTAGCCGGGCACCACCTGGTCCAGCACCGACTTCGCGTCGGTGCCGGCGGCGGAGGTGTGGTTGTAGACCACGTCCAGCACCACCCGCAGGCCGGCTCCGTTGATTCCGGCGACCATCCGCCGGAACTCGGCGGTCCGCTGCGCCCCGTCCGGGTCGACCGCGTAGCCGCCCTCCGGGACCGTGTAGTGCAGTGGGTCGTATCCCCAGTTGTAGCCGTCGGTGTCGGCGACCGCCGCGACGCACGCCTGTTGCCGGTCGGAGTCCGGTGGCAGTTTCGCCAGGTCGCAGGCGGGCTGCCGCTGGTCGGCCCGCTTCTCGGGGATGGTGGCGAAGTCGAACACCGGCAGCAGGTGCAGGTAGTCGACCCCGGCGTCACCGAGGGCGGTCAGGTGCTTCATCCCGGCCGTGCCCGGGTCGGTGAAGGCCAGGTAGGTGCCCCGCCGCCCGGCCGGCACGGTGCTGTCGGCGATGGAGAAGTCGCGTACCGACAGCTCGGAGATCTGCGCCTTCGACGCGGCCGGCGCGGCCGGCTTGCGCAGCCCGGACCAGCCGGCGGGGGCGAGCGCCGGGTCGGCCAGGTCGACGATCTGGCTGTGCGTGGAGTCGGCGGCGAGCGCCACCGAGTAGGGGTCGGTGACCGACGCGGTGACGATCTTCTGGGCGGCCGGCTGCCAGGCTTCGACCCGGTAGCGGTAGTAGCGGCCGGTCCAGTCGCGGCTGCCGTGCACCGACCAGACGCCGGTGCGGTCGTCGCGGCGCATCGCCACCGTGCGCGGCGACGCCGACGGCATGTCGAACAGTTCGAGCGCGACCGTCCGGGCGGTGGGCGCCCAGACCGCGAGCGTGGGCACCTTCCCGGCGAAGGTGACGCCGAGCGTCGCGTCGGTGGCGGCGCGGTAGACGTCGTCGAGCACGCCGGGGATCTGCACCCCTGTCGCGCGGAGCAGCGCGCCTCCGGCGTCCCGCTCGGTCACCACGAGTTGCCCGCGCAGCGCCGCCGGCACCCGGGCCAGGTCCGCCCGGTCCAGGCCGAACGCCTGGTGGGCCCAGAGGTGCGGGAAGGCCGCGCGTTGGACCTCGGTGAGCCCGTTGCGCTGCGCCCGCAACGGCAGCGAGGTGTACGTCCCGGACAACTCGCCGTCGACCACGCTCAGCCCGCCGGCCGGGGCGGCCACCAACGCGTACGCCCTGCCGTCGGTCGGGCCGGTGGCCCAGACCACGGTGGACCTGTCGATCCACTGGGCCTGCTGTTTCGTGATGTCGACGTCCTTCCCGGCGCCGGCGGCCGAGGTGGGCAGCAGCCGGCCGGGCACCCCGCCCAGCAGCCAGACCTCGTGGCCGACCCCGGTGAGGTCGAGCCGCTGGTCGTCGGGCTGATCCTTGGCGTCGCCGCGGTGGATGATGTAGTTGAGCCCGGTCGCGCCAGCAGCCAGCGGCACCCGGAACAGCGCACCGAACGAGTCGACCTTCTCGGGCAGGAGCGGGGCGGACCAGTCGGTCGGGGTGGCCGCGCCGTCCCACAGGTGCAGGCCCCACCCGGCGTAGTCGTTGTCGGCCTTGCGCCAGTGGATGATCGCGGTGCCCGGGTCGACGGCCGGGTCAGGTTCACCGGTGGCGGCCTGCCGGGTGGGATAGAGCGCCGGGTCGCCCTGCTTGACCCAGACCTCGCCGGTGGTCGTCACGTCGACGGTGCGGTCGGTGGCGACGTCCTTGTTGCCGGTCTTGTCGACCACCAGGAAGCCGACCGACTTCGCCCCGGGCTTGAGTTTGACCCAGGCGAACCGGCCGTACGAGTCCTCCCCGGCGAACGGCTGCCCGGCGGGCCACTCGGTCACGTACGCCGGGTCGAGGTCGCCCCAGGCGTAGAGCCCCCAGTCGTCGTAACCACCAGCGGGGCGCTGGTAGTGCACCACCAACCAGTCCCGGGACGCGCCCTGCGCCGGGGTGCCGACCACGCCGGTCGACCGGGCGGAGGTGGTCCGTCCCTTCCCGTCCCGGACCACCGCCTTGTACTCGACCCGGGTGCCCCCGGCCAGCCCGGTCAGGTCGTGGTGCACGGTGTACGGCGCGGTGTGCGCGCTGCCCAGCAGGGTCCACTTGCCACCCGAGACCCGGGCGGCGACGGTGACGGTGGCCAGCGGGTCCCCGGTCACCTGGGCGGTGACGGCGGCCCGGGTGGCGACCGGGTCGGCCCCCGGCGCGGTGAGGGTGACGGTCGGCTTCGCGGTGGCCTGCGGCACGGCCCGACCGGCGCGGAACACCACCGCCGACCCGGCCGGCACGGTCAGGCTCAGCTTCCCGTCGGCGCCGGTGGTCGGGGTGGCCGTGCCACCGTAGATGCCGGTGAATACGGTGCCGGGCGTCCAGGTGTCCACTGTGACAGTCTGCGGGGTGCCGGCGTTGTTCACCGCCACCAGGTACTCGGTGCGGTCGGCCGGGGAGATCCGGGAGAAGGCGAAGACGCCCGGCCCGTCGGCGGCGTACCGGGTGACCTGGACGCCGTCGCGCAGCCCGGGGTGCGCGGCCCGCAGCCGGCCCAGCTCGGCGATGGTCCGGTACAGCGGGTGGGTGGTGTCGAACTGGTCGCTGGCGTGGGTACGGGTGGTGCCGATCAGGTCGTCGTCGAGGTAGTCCGCCGTCCGGGTGGCGAACATGTCCTGCCGGGCGTCCTTGTCCCCGCCGGGGCCGGTGAAGCCCTGCTCGTCGCCGGAGTAGACGACCGGCTGCCCCCGGGTGAGGAACATCAACTGGTGGGCGAGCCGGTCCCGGCCGAGCTGCCGGGCGTCGTCCCCACCGGCGGCGGCGACGAACGAGCCGATCCGGCCCATGTCGTGGTTGCCGAGGAAGGTGGTCAGCCGGCCGGCGTCGGTGTCCCGCGCGGCGTACAGCGAATCCTTGGCGTAGACGTCGGCGAGGGCCTTGGCCGGGCCGTCGGCGGCGGTGTAGGCGCGGGCCGCCTCCTGGAAGGAGAAGTCCAGGGTGGCCGGCAGCCCACCGCGCCGCACGTAGGTGGAGGTGACCTCCTGGTCGGCGCTGTAGACCTCGCCGAACATGAAGAAGTCCTTCTTCCCGGCCTTGTCGGCGGCGCGCTTGATGCCCTGGCTGAACTGCGGCCAGAAGTCGAGGTTGACGTGCTTGACGGTGTCCAGCCGGAAACCGTCGACGTCGGTGCTGGCGATCCAGTCGCCGTACGCCTTGGTCAGGCCCTTGACCACCTCGGGACGCTCGGTCCACAGGTCGTCGAGGCCGAAGAAGTCACCGTACTCGCTGTTCTCCCCGGCGAAGGTGGAGTCGCCCCGGTTGTGGTACATCGTCGGGTCGTTCAGCCAGGCCGGCACCTTGACGCCCGCGTCGGCCGCGCTGGCGAAGGTCGGCGTGTACGGGCCGGCGTCGGTGTTCACCTTCGGGAAGGCCCGGGTGCCGTCGGCGTAGTTGCGGTCCTCGAACTCCCGCCCCTGCGCGTCGGTGTACGGCGAGGTCTTCTTGTCGACGTAGGCGTACTTGCCCTCGGCGTAGGAGATGACGTCGGCGGTGTGGTTGACGATGACGTCGAGGTAGACCTTGATGCCCCGCCGGTGGGCCAGCTTGACCAGGCGCTTCATCTCCTCGTTCGTGCCGAAGTGCGGGTCCACCTGGGTGAAGTCGGTGATCCAGTAGCCGTGGTAGCCGGCGGAGACGTCCGCGCCGCTGCCCTGGACGGGACGGTTCTTGAAGATCGGCGCCAGCCAGATGGCGGTGGTGCCGAGACCCTGGATGTAGTCGAGCTTGTCGATGACGCCCTTGAGGTCGCCACCGTGGTAGAAGCCCTTGTCCGTCGGGTCGAGGCCGGTGCGCAGCCGGTCGCCGGTCAGGCCACCGGTGTCGTTGCGTCGGTCGCCGTTGGCGAACCGGTCCGGCAGGACGAAGTAGAACTGTTCGGCGCGGCCCCTACCGGTGCCGGCGGCGAGCAGGGCCTCGGTGGAGGGTTCGGCGCCCCACTGGGCGGCACCGGCGGCCGCGAGTGCATCGACGGTGGACGGCCGGTCGGTGCTGTCGGCACCGAGCTGGCGGACGGCGACCGGGACGCCGACGAGTGCGAGGGTGAGGGTGGAGACCAGGGCGAGCAGCGCCTTGCGCGGCAGCGGCGGGGGTTTCATCGACGGCCTTCCTATGGTCGCTGATTCGCCCGCACGCTAGCCCTTGCGGAAAAGTTCTGCAATACCTTGCAAACCAAGTCGCAACAAAGCAGCAACCTTGCACAAGACGCGGTCAACCGGCTGCCCGGCGGCGTGGCTGCCCGGTGGCGTGGCTCAGAGGCCGGAGCAGGCCACGCCGTCGACCGTGCACCGCGACGGCCGGATGCTGCCCCCGGTGTTCTCGAAGTGGAACCGCAACGGCACCGAGGTACCCGGCCCGACGTCAACCCCGCTGGTGTACGTGAACACCCCGCCGGACATCCGGGAACTGCCCTGCGGAGCCCCCTCCACCCACGAGGTGACCAGCCGGCTGCCGGCCGGCGGGACCAGCCGGACCGTCCAGGACCGGGACACCCGGTCGCGGTTGTACAGCAGCACCTCGCCGATGAACGCCTCGTTGTTCCAGCTGTCCATCACCCGGAACCGGCCGGTCACCGGTGACGACGGTGGCGGAGGCGGTGCCGGTGCCGGTGGCGGCGTGGTCGGGCGGGGCTGCGCCGCGCCCCCGGCCACGGGCGGCGGCGGGACCACCCCGCCGGCCGGTGGCGGAAGCGCGTCCCCACCGGTCGCCGGCTCACCCGGTACGACGTCGGCGGGCAGCTCGACCGGGGGCAGGTCGGTGCGGCGGGGCGTCAGCCCCGGGACGACCGGCTCGGGCAGGTTCGCCGCCACCCGCGCGGGGTTGGTCGCCCCCGATCCGGGCAGCGAGTAGGTCGGTGCCGGATCGGCCGGGCTGGCCTCGAACGCCGGTCCACGGCTGCGGTACGACGCCGACGCGACGATCAGGAGCACGACCATCACCAGCACACCGGCGGCGACCACGATCCATGGCGACGACGCCAGCGCACCCGCTCCGTGTGTTCGCGGCTGCGCGCGACGCATGCCGGACATGACCCTCCCTGGTCGGCCCCGTCCGAGAAGAGTAACGATTCAGGTGATTGTCGGAAAGTGCCCGACGTCCGGAGTTTGTCCTAACCGGACAGTTCGCCCGGATCAGCCCCGTACCCGTAACGCGTCCACCTGGAAGTAGACCCCGTTGCGCTTGACCGCCCAGATCGTGTAAGCCCCGCGGGGCAGGTCCCTGACGCTGAAGACCGTCTGCTGCGGCTGGTACCGGTCCGCCCGCGCACTCACCCGCTGCTGCTTCACCGGCCGGCCACCGGCATCGACGATCCACACGTCGGCGTCACCGTACTCGGGGTCGCGCGAGGTGATGTAGTCCAGCCCGGTGCCGGTGAACGTGAAGCTGAAGGAATCCCCGTCGTGCAAGGTGTAGTGCACGTCGTTGCGGTGGTCGCCGTACGGCCGGTCCCGGGAGACCGCCCACCGACCACGGTAGTTGACGCCCGGAGCGTCGTCGTTGAGCAGCGTGGTCGGCGTCGGTGAGGGCGTCGCGGTCGACGGCGTGACGGATGCCGACGGCGTCGCCGACCGGGACGCGGTGGGCGTCCGCCCGTTCGGGGGTGGCGCGGCACCGGGCCAGCCGCCGGAGTCCCGCCTGGTCCGGGTGGGCGACGGGGACGACGACGGCAGGACCGACGCGGTCGCCACCGGCACCCCCGGCACCATGACGGCTTCGCTGCGGGAACCGGCACCGTGCTCGGCGTAACGGTCGTGACCGAAGACCGCCACCATCGCCTTGACCATCAGGAAGATCAGCACGATCACCGCGATCGAGGCGAGTATCCAGGGCAGGACGGCGACCACGTACGGCAGCCGAGAAGTCCACCGCGTCCCACGCGTCCCCGGCATGATCCTCCTCGGTCGACCCCGCA
The DNA here is from genome assembly GCF_036017915.1 of Micromonospora sp. NBC_00421. Lineage (NCBI taxonomy): Bacteria > Bacillati > Actinomycetota > Actinomycetes > Micromonosporales > Micromonosporaceae > Micromonospora > Micromonospora sp. NBC_00421. Next base: position 797,984 of record NZ_CP107929.1, on the reverse strand, counting down.
CGCAGAGATTAGCGACCGTCCAGTACAGATGATCACAGGGGGCGGAGGGCGGGAATCCGTTCAGCCGGTCCGGACGACGGTGCAGATCGCCGGGCCGTCCTGGGTGCCCCGCAGCAGGTAGCGGTAGCGTTCCCCGACCACCAGCCCCGGCAGGGCGTAGCAGCCGGCGATGGCGGGCACGTGGCCGGTGGTGAGCGCCACCCCGTACCTGTCGGAGAAGTCGCTCAGCGTGTCGATGTCGGTGGATGCTCTCACGGCGTCACCAGTTGCCGTCGCCGGCCGTCGGCAAACCTCACCGGGGCGGGATCCGCACCTCGATCTCCGCGCCGAGCCGCGCGTCACCGGTCAGGTCCAGGTCGTCACCGCTCCAGAACCGGCCCGGGTCGTACCAGTTCGGCCGGCGGCCGGGCGGCAGCAGGCCCATCGCCTCGTAGGTCACCGCCACCACCTCCGCGCAGTACGCCGTCTCCAGCGCGCGGTCCCCGGCCTGCCGGTCGGCCGACCCGTCGTCGCCCCGGCCCCGACCCGGCAGGGGCAGCGGCAGGCGCAGATGCGGGACCCGCCCCCGCGCCCAGCGCCAGGCCAGTTGGGCGGTGGAGGGGAACGGGGTGCCGTCGAGCCGGGCCACGGTCTGCAACACCGCCTGCTCCATCGCCAGGTCGGCCGACGGTTCGAGCTGACGCAGCCAGGCCCGCTGACCGTACCGGTTGGCCCAGACGCAGACCGCGTCGCGCAGGTCGTGCAGCTGAACCCCGCGTTGGTGGCTGCCGGTCCACATGTCCCGCAGCGACCGCCCCAACTCGGCGTGCCACATCAGCGGCGGCATGTCGTCAAGCACCACCGCCATGCCGACGTGGTTGACGGGACTGTTGGTGGTGAACTGGATGGCCCGGTCCGGCACGCTGCGGCCCCGGAACACCCAGACGTCACCGGTACGGGTCAGGTCGACGGCCTCGTCCAGGCTGATGCTCATGAGCGTCTACCCTAGGCCGATGCGGCAACGGATGCGGTGGTGGAAGGTTCTCGGGTTGGCCGGTCTCGCGGGCGTCGCCGCGACCGGGGCGGTCGTCGCCCGCGCCGAGCGGCGTCGTCGCGCGTACACCCCGGAGGAGATCCGGGACCGGCTGCGCGAGCGGCACGCCCAGGCCGCGAAGCCCGACGGGTCGGCCTGACCCGGGCCGCTCGTCACCTCGTCGCGGCCGACCGGGACGGACGACGGATGGCCCGCGCTGCCGGCCGACGGTGGGCCGTCCACCGTGGCGGTGACGTGGCGATCTCGACGGTGTTGGCGCGGTTCGCGGCGCGTCGGCGGGACAGCCGGCCAGGCCGCGGGCGTTTAGGCTCACCGGCATGAACGGTTCGATCGCGCAGCAGCCCTTCGTGCTGTCGCCGCCCGGCGCTCTGGTCGAGCGGCAGGGCCGGGTCGACCTGCACCTGCCGGCCGACGCCGGCCCGCACCCCGCGGTGGTGCTGGTGCACGGCGCACCGCTCCCGCCGGGCACCGACGATCCCCGTGACTGGTTGCTCTACCGGGGTTACGGCGCGCTCCTCGCCGAGCAGGGCCTGGTCGCCGCCGCTATCAGCTACCAGGTGACCGACCTGGCCGAACTGCCGGCCACCGCCGACGACATCGCCGGCCTGGTCGACCTGGTCCGGACCGATCCGCGGGTCGACGCGGACCGGGTGGTGCTCTGGTTCTTCTCCGGTGGGAGCCTGCTGGCGGCGGACTGGCTGCGCGCGGCACCGGCATGGTTGCGGGGGATCGCGTTGACCTATCCACTGCTCGTCCCGTTGCCCGGCTGGGACGTCGACAAGCGTTTCCTGCCGATCGGTGCCCTCGAAGCCGGTACGCCGACGCCGGTGGTGCTGACCAGGGCCGGCCAGGACAAGATCCCCCAGGTGCTGATCGGCATCGCGGCGTTCCTCGACGCCGCCGACCGGGCCGGTCGACCGGTGCGGCTGGTGGAGGTACCGGACGGCCAGCACGCCTTCGACATCCTGGACCACACGGCGCAGTCCCGGGCTGCGGTCCAGGCGGCCCGGGATGCGGTGGTCGACCTGCTCCGCGCCGACTGACCCGGGTCCACCACCTACCGCCCGCCGTCCGCCGTCCGACCGGATGTCCGGTTCATCCCGGAGGTTCCGCACCGGACAGGCCCGTTCGTGCCCGGATGTCCCGTGGCCGGGGCCACCCCCACGGCGGAATCGCCGCCGGGGCCGCGGCGTTGTACCTGGCATACCACCGCCACTCTCCCGCCCCCGGGAGACGGCCCCCGGAACCCCGACCACGGAATGCGGTCCCCACCGGGTTGGTTACACCCCCTCGGACACCCGAAGCAGGTCCCCCCGACCGCCGGGCCATCCCCCCTTACCCCCGCAGGCCGCCCACCCCCCTGGGCACCCACGGCACCCCCGACCAGAGGAGCACGCCACCATGCGTACCGATCTGATCCGCAAGACCGCCCTCACCACCGCCGGCCTCGCCCTCACCACCGGCGCCATCGCCGGCCCCCTCACCGCCACCCACACCGCCCACGCCGCCACCCCCACCGCGTCGGCGCAGACCGACCACAAGCCCAACGGCGAACGCGAACTGAAGGTCGACTACCAGGCACAGCCCAACTTCTACTACTGCGGCCCCGCCGCCACCCGCAACGCCCTGTCCGTCCAAGGCAAGAACATCGACGTCGACGCCATGGCCAAAGAAATGCGCACCACCGAAGACGGCACCAACAGCATCAACGACATCACCCCCGTCCTCAACAAGGAAACCGGCCGCAACGCCTACGAAAGCACCGAAATCCGCAACTCGAAGGCCAACGACAAGCAGACCCACGAACTACGCGCCGACATCGTCCACACCATCGACGACGGCCGCGCCGTAGTCGCCAACATCGCCGGCACCGCCACCGACACCGACGGCAACACCCACTCCTTCGAAGGCGGCCACTACATCAGCGTCGTCGGCTACCACGACAACGCAAAGACCGTCACCATCGCCGACTCCGCCAACCCCGAGACCGCCGCCTACCGGATCACCGTCGACAACCTCGCCGACTGGATCGCCACCCGCGGCTACACCTCCTGACCCCGAACACCGAACCGGGCCGACCCCCACCACGGGGCCGGCCCGGTTCGCCGGTTACAGGGTGTCCGGCAGGATGGACGGATGGCCGCGGTTCAGCGGTCGGTGCCGGCCCCGATCGGCTCGGCCTCGTCGGTGGCAGTCGACGACTCCAGCCGACGGGCCCGGCGGCGCAGCCACCAGGTGCTGCCCAGCCCGCCGAGCACCGCCAGGACCAGGCCGGCCCAGGAGATGTCCTTGAGCCAGTGCTCGGCCGCCCGGCCGAGGGTGTAGAGCAGGTAGGTCGTGCCGAAGGCCCAGACCAGGCCGCCGGCCGCGTTGGCCACCAGGAACCGGCGGTACGGCACGTGCAGCGCGCCGGCCAGCGGCCCGGCGAGGATGCGCAGCAGGGCGACGAACCGGCCGAAGAAGACCGCCCAGACACCGTGCCGGGCGAAGCTCTGCTCGGCGCGGGCGAGTTGTGCCGGGCCCAGGTGTTTCGGGAAGCGTCGGCCCAGCCGGGCCAGCAGTGGACGCCCGCCGCGCCGACCCACCGCGTAGCCGATGGAGTCGCCGACGATCGCGCCGAACGCCGCCGCGGTGGCGACCCAGTGCGGCTCGACCACTCCGGTGGCGGCCAGCAACGCCGAGCTGACCAGCACGATCTCGCCGGGCAGCGGCACGCCCATGCTCTCGATGCCGATCACCCCGCCGACGATCAGGTAGACCACGACCGGAGGAAGCGCGGAGAGCCAGTGCTGCACGTCGATCACTACGCACCCCTTCCGACCCGACCTCGAACCATACCCGCGCCGGGCTGCCGGGGTGGGGCACCCGTGGGGCGGCGGCGGACCGGGCTCCCGCTCCGGTCCCTTACCGGTCGCCGTAGTGGTACCGGCAGGCGACGATCTCGACGCCCTCCTTGCTGATCCGGTAGACCAACCGGTGCTCGCGATCGATCCGGCGGGACCAGAAGTCGGACAGCTCACCCCGAAGGGGTTCCGGCTTGCCGATCCCCTCGTAGCCGTCGCGCAGCACGTCGGCGATCAGGTCGTTGACGCGCTTGACCAGTTTCCGGTCCGTGTGGTTGAGGTACTGGCTCCATGCCGTTGCGGTGAAGACCAGCCTCACGCGACGTCCCGTACGGTCTCCGGGTCGATCAGCTCACGCTCGGCCGCGTCACCCCGGTCGAGTTCCGCCATCGATCGGCGCAGCGCAGAAAACTGTGCCTCAGTCCACCGTCTGGAGCAGGCGGCGGGCGGTCATGAAGGCACGCAACGTCTCGGCATCCCCGGCGGACATCAGCCAGCGGGGGATCACCGTCGCCGGCATCCGGCCGACGTACACGATCCAGAATTCGCCGGCCTCCCGCACCTGGGTGACCCCGTCCCAGGCGATGCCGCCGGACTCCGAGCCGCTGCGCATCATGATGTTGTCGTCGGTGATGTCGTAGCCGCCCTCGACCGCATAGTCGTCGGAGCGGCGTCGGGCCCGCCACCGCACCCACGGCGCGTACAGCATCGACAGCAGGCCGCCGACGAGCAGCACCCACCACAGCGACGAGAACCGGTCACCCCGGGAGAGCCCCCACGAGACGGCGGCGCCGACCGCCCCGACCGCTGCCAGCGCCGCGCCGATGAGGCCGAACCGGCGCAGCCGTACGCCGCTCAGTGCCGCGGCCACCCGGCCCGGGTAGGCGGGATCGGCCGGAACGTCGAATCGGATGTGCACGGCCGAAACGATAGTGCGGCGCGACGCCGTGCGGTCAGTCGAGGCAGAACTCGTTGCCCTCGACGTCCTGCATCACCAGGCACGACTCGTTGAACCCGTCGGCGGTCAGCAGGCGTACCCGGGTCGCGCCGAGCGCGAGCAGGCGGGAGCACTCGGCCTCCAGGGCGGCCAGCCGCTCCTCGCCCACCAGCCCGGTGCCGACCCGCACGTCGAGGTGCAGCCGGTTCTTGACCACCTTGCCCTCGGGTACACGCTGGAAGAACAGGCGGGGGCCGACCCCCGAGGGATCGACGCAGGCGAACGCCGAGCCCTGCCGCTCGGGCGGCAGCGCACGATCGAACTCGCCCCAGTCGGCGAACCCCTCAGGTGGTGGTGGCACGACGTAACCCAGCACCTCGCACCAGAAGCGGGCGACCCGCTCGGGCTCCGCGCAGTCGAAGGTGACCTGGAACTGCCTGACCGATGCCATCGGAGAACCATAGCGACCAGGCCCGACACCCGGTGCCCGCAGGTCGACCTGCTCGCCGAGGTACGCCATCGGCTGCGCGGGTGAGGGTGGCCCGACGATCCGTTGCCGTCACGGGCGACCGGCGGCACCTCCCGTCCCGAACCCTGGCACCGGGTTGCGTCAATAGCAAGACGGACGTACGGTTTTGTTGAAGACGACGAATCGGCGGTAAGTGTCACCTAACCTCGGCGACGTTCCGCCCGGTGCGACAGACTGCTCAGGACTACTCACGGTCGCTGGTGTGAAGGAGTACGACGTGGCGAGCCTCGACACCTTCGGTGCGAAGACCCAGCTACGCGTCGGAGACGCGAGCTACGAGATTTTCAGGATCGGTCAGGTGCCGGGGCACGACAGACTGCCCTACAGCTTGAAGATCCTGCTGGAGAACCTGCTGCGGACCGAGGACGGCGCGAACATCACCGCCGACCACATCTCGCAGCTCGGCGCGTGGGATCCCACCGCGGACCCGAGCGTGGAGATCCAGTTCACCCCGGCGCGGGTGCTGATGCAGGACTTCACCGGCGTACCGTGCGTGGTCGACCTGGCCACCATGCGCGAGGCGGTCCGTGAGCTGGGTGGCGACGCCACCAAGGTCAACCCGCTGGCCCCGGCCGAGCTGGTCATCGACCACTCCGTCATCGCCGACCTGTTCGGCCGCGAGGACGCCTTCGCCCGCAACGTCGAGCTGGAGTACGAGCGCAACAGGGAGCGCTACCAGTTCCTGCGCTGGGGCCAGAGCGCGTTCAACGAGTTCAAGGTCGTCCCGCCGGGCACCGGCATCGTGCACCAGGTCAACATCGAGTACCTGGCCCGTACGATCATGGAGCGCAACGGGCAGGCGTACCCGGACACCGTGGTCGGCACCGACTCGCACACCACCATGGTCAACGGCCTGGGCGTGCTGGGCTGGGGCGTCGGCGGCATCGAGGCCGAGGCCGCGATGCTCGGCCAGCCGGTCAGCATGCTGATCCCCCGGGTCGTCGGCTTCAAGCTGCACGGCGAGATGCCGGCCGGCACCACCGCCACCGACCTGGTGCTCACCATCACCGAGATGCTCCGCAAGCACGGCGTGGTCGGCAAGTTCGTCGAGTTCTACGGCCCCGGCGTCAGCGCCGTGCCGCTGGCCAACCGGGCCACCATCGGCAACATGTCCCCCGAGTACGGCTCCACCGTCGCGATCTTCCCGATCGACGCCGAGACCGTCCGCTACCTGGAGCTGACCGGCCGCGACGCGGCTCAGGTCGCGCTGGTCGAGGCGTACGCCAGGGAGCAGGGGCTCTGGCACGACCCGGACCACGAGCCGGAGTACTCCGAGCGCCTGGAGCTGGACCTGGGCACCATCGAGCCGTCCCTGGCCGGGCCGAAGCGCCCGCAGGACCGGGTGCCGCTCGGGGTCGCCAAGACGCTGTTCCGCTCGGCGCTGACCGACTACGTCGCCGACGACTCCGCCGGTGAGCGCGGCGTCAAGCCCAGCGTGGCCCGCGAGCAGCTGCCCCGGGCCGCCAACGGCCCGGCCGACGAGGCCAGCGCCGAGTCGTTCCCGGCCAGCGACCCGCCCGCCAACGACTTCAGCGACCCGGCCGACGAGCCGCGCGACCTGGAGACCGCCGCCGTGGGCGCCGGCGGCCGGGCCAGCAACCCGGTCCGGGTCACCGGCACCGACGGCGTGGAGTACGAGCTGGACCACGGCGCGGTGGTGATCGCGGCGATCACCTCCTGCACCAACACCTCCAACCCGCAGGTGATGATCGGGGCCGCCCTGCTGGCCCGCAACGCCGTCGACAAGGGCCTGTCCCGCAAGCCGTGGGTCAAGACCACGCTGGCGCCCGGCTCCAAGGTCGTCATGGACTACTACGAGCGCGCCGGTCTCACGCCCTACCTCGACAAGCTCGGCTTCAACCTGGTCGGCTACGGCTGCACCACCTGCATCGGCAACTCCGGCCCGCTGCCGGAGGAGGTCTCCGCCGCGGTCAACGAGAACGACCTGGCCGTCGTGTCGGTGCTGTCGGGCAACCGGAACTTCGAGGGCCGGATCAACCCGGACGTCAAGATGAACTACCTGGCGTCCCCGCCGCTGGTGGTGGCGTACGCGCTGGCCGGCACGATGGACATCGACCTGGCCAACGAGCCGCTCGGCGAGGACACCGAGGGCAACCCGGTCTACCTGCGTGACATCTGGCCCAACAGCGCCGAGATCCAGGACGTCATCGCCAAGTCGATCGGCGCGACCGGCTTCAGCGCCGCCTACGCCGACGTGTTCGCCGGTGACGAGCGGTGGCAGTCGCTGCCCACCCCGACCGGCGACACCTTCGCCTGGGCCGACGACTCCACCTACGTGCGCAAGCCCCCGTACTTCGAGGGCATGCGGCAGGAGCCGAGCCCGGTCGTCGACATCGCCGACGCCCGGGTGCTGGCCAAGCTGGGCGACTCGGTCACCACCGACCACATCTCCCCGGCCGGCGCGATCAAGGCCGACTCCCCCGCCGGCAGCTACCTCGCCGAGCACGGCGTGCCGCGGCACGAGTTCAACTCGTACGGCTCCCGCCGGGGCAACCACGAGGTGATGATCCGGGGCACCTTCGCCAACATCCGGCTGCGCAACCAGCTCGTCCCCGGGGTGGAGGGCGGCTTCACGGTCAACCACCTGACCGGCGAGCAGACCACCATCTACGACGCCTCCACCGCCTACCAGGCCGCCGGTGTCCCGCTTGTCATCCTGGCCGGCAAGGAGTACGGCTCCGGCTCGTCGCGCGACTGGGCGGCCAAGGGCACCATGCTGCTCGGCGTCCGGGCGGTCATCGCCGAGTCGTACGAGCGGATCCACAGGTCCAACCTGATCGGCATGGGCGTGCTGCCGTTGCAGTTCCCGGTGGACACCACCGCCGAGTCGCTCGGCCTCACCGGCACGGAGACCTTCTCCATCACCGGCGTGACCGCGCTCAACGAGGGCGACACCCCGCGTACGGTGCGGGTCACCACCGACACGGGTGTGGAGTTCGACGCGGTGGTCCGGATCGACACCCCCGGTGAGGCGGACTACTACCGGCACGGCGGCATCCTGCAGTACGTGCTGCGCCGCATGATCGCCAGCTGACCCACGGCGTACGAAACGGGCCTCTTCCGGTGGGAAGAGGCCCGTTTCTTCGATGGTGGCCGCCGGGCGGGTCCGGTCAGTGGGCCGGGCGTCGTCGCGAGTTCCGGGTCTTCATGGCGTGCTCCAACAGGGTGATCAGCACGTCCCGGCCGGACTCCCGCTGCCGGGCGTCGCAGAGCAGCAGCGGCACGTCCGGGTCCAGGTCCAGCGCCGCGCGTACCTCGTCGAGGCCGAAGCGGCGGGCGCCCTCGAAGCAGTTCACCGCCACCACGAACGGGGTGCCCCGCCCCTCGAAGTAGTCGATCGACGGGAAGCAGTCGGCCAGCCGCCGGGTGTCGGCCAGCACCACCGCGCCGAGCGCGCCCACCGACAACTCGTCCCAGAGGAACCAGAAGCGGTCCTGCCCCGGGGTGCCGAAGACGTAGAGCACCAGGTCACCGCTGATGGTGATCCGGCCGAAGTCCATCGCCACCGTGGTGGTGCTCTTGCGTTCCACTCCGGACAGGTCGTCGACGCCGATGCCGGTCTCGGTCAGCACCTCCTCGGTGCGCAGCGGACGGCTTTCGCTCACCGCCCCGACCAGCGTGGTCTTGCCCGCCCCGAAACCGCCCGCCACCAGAACCTTGAGGGCGGTGGGCAGCACCCGCGCCCCCGCCGGACGTTCAGAGTGCCCGTAGTCCATTGATCACCGCCTCGTAGATGCTCTCGTCCTTCACGCCGGCCGGCTCACGGGGCTCCTGCACCCGGACCAGGTCCTGCGCCACCAGGTCGCCGAGGAGCACCCGTACGGTGCCCACCGGCAGGTCCAGTCGGGCGGCGATCTCGGCCACCGACTGGATGCGCTGGGTCAGCGCCACTATCGCCACGTGCTCGGGCCCCCACCCGACCTCCTCGGCGACGTTCGTCCGGGTCGCCGTGACCAGGGAGATCAGATCGAACGAGCCGGTCACCGGGCGGGCCCGGCCCCGGGTGACCGCGTACGGGCGCACCACGGGCCCCGCGTGCTCGTCGACCCACCGCTCCTCCTCGGTGTCGCCCTCACCGGCCATCGCGGTCAGTTCCCGCCGGACGGCCGGTCGACACCCCGGGCCGGCGACGCCAGGTACTTGCCCACCCGGGCGACAAGCATCGCCATCTCGTACGCGATCAGGCCCACGTCGGCGTCGGTGTCCGCCAGCACGGCCAGGCACGCGTTCGGCCCGGCCGCGGTGACGAACAGGAACGACGACTCCATCTCGATGATGGTCTGCTGGACCTGCCCACCGCCGAAGCGTTTGCCGGCGCCCCGGGCCAGGCTCTGGATGCCGGCGGCCATCGCGGCGAGGTGTTCCCCGTCGTCCCGGCCCATCCCCCGGGACGCGGCCATCAGCAGGCCGTCGGTGGAGAGCGCGACGGCGTGCTCGGCCTGCTTCACCCGGCCGACCAGATCGTCCAGCAACCACGTCAGGTCGGCACCGGATGCCGTCGTCTGCCCCACTCGTCGTCCTCTTCCCCGGCGCTCGCGCCGTGCTCGGTTGCCGTCCCCGTCGTCGGCGTCGCGTCCGTCGCGACGCCGTCAGGTCGCCGGGTCGTCTCCGTCCTCCGACCGACCACCGGTGCCGCTGCCCTCCAGCAGCCGGGCCGCGTCGGCCCGGCCGCGCCGGGTGCCCGACTGGTAGGCGCTCATCAGCTGGCGCACCTGCTCGGGTGCACGCCGAACCGCACCACCGGCCCCGGTCTCCCCACCGGTCGGGGAGGCCCGCAGCTCGGGCGCCAGGTTCGCCTGCCGCACCCGCACCGGCAGGCCGGCATCGGTCACCGGCCCCTCCACAGTAGGCGACGGCGGACCGCCACCGGCGTCGGCCGTCGGCTCGTCCCGGGGCGTCGGAACGGGCGGGGTGGACGGTCGGGCGACGGTCACCGGCAGGCCGGTCGGGACGGTCGGCGCGTGCAGCGCGTCATGCGCCGGGGGACGCTTGCGGGACCGGGCCGGTAGACCGGCCGGGGTCAGCGCGCCCGAGGGCGGCACGGCCGCCGGAGCCGAGGGCGGCACGGCGCCGGTCACCGGCGGCGGCGCGGCGGGGGTGACCGGGCTGTCGGCGACGACCGGCAGCGCGCCGGACGGGCTCGGATCGCCCGGCACGACCAGCTCCGACGGGATCAGCACCACGGCGGTCGTCCCGCCGTAGGCGGACTCCTTGAGCTGCACCTTCACCCCGTGCCGCTCGGTCAGCCGGCTGACCACGTACAGCCCCAGCCGGGCGGCGTCGGCCAGGTTCAGCTCGGACCGGTCCGCGATGCGGCGGTTGGCCGCGACCAGTTCCTCCCCGGTCAGGCCCAGACCACGGTCGGAGATCTCGATGGCGAACCCGGCGGTCACCCGCTGGCCCCGCACCTCGACGGTGGTGTGTGGCGGTGAGAAGGACAGTCCGTTCTCGATCAGCTCGGCGAGCAGGTGGATCACGTCACCGACCGCCCGGCCGGCGAGCGCGACCGGCCCGAGCGGCAGCACGTCCACCCGGGTGTAGTCCTCGACCTCGGCGACCGCGCCGCGCACCACGTCCACCATGGGCACGTTGCGTCGCCAGGCCCGGCCGGGGGTGGCGCCGGAGAGCACGATCAGGTTCTCCGCGTTGCGGCGCATCCGGGTGGCCAGGTGGTCGACCCGGAACAGGTCCTCCAGCTCCTCGGCGTCGTGTTCCCGCCGCTCCATCGCGTCGAGCAGGGTGAGCTGTCGGTGCACAAGCGCCTGGGTGCGCCGGGCCAGGCTGAGGAACACCTCCCGGACGTTGCGGCGCAGCTCGGCCTGCTCCACCGCCGTCCGGACGGCGGTCTCCTGCACCGCGTTGAAGGCCCGGCCCAGCTGACCGATCTCGTCGTCGCCGAAGTCCAGCGGCGGGGCCTCCCGGGCCACGTCGACGTCCTCGCCGTGGCCGAGCCGCTCCACCACGCCGGGCAACCGCTCGTGGGCCAGCCGCAGCGCGGCGTCGCGCAACCGGGCCAGCTGGCGGACCAGGTGCCGGGCGGTGCTGATCGACACCACGATGGAGGCGATCACGGCGATCAGACCGAGGCCGGCGGCGAGCACCAGCCGGACGATGACACCCACCGCGACCGGGGTGGCCCGGTCGATGAGCGCGTCGCCGACGGTCACCCCGAAGTCCACCTGGGCCTGCATCGCCGGCCCGACTGTCGACTGCCACTCCTCGGCGGTCAACGGCAGGGTGGTCCCCGACCGGGACTGCTGGATCACCCGGTCCTCCAGCGCCCGGAACCGGGCCACCGCGTCCGACCCGGCGAGCTGGTCGTACCGGACCCGGTCGGCCGGGGACAGCTCGGCGACCGCCTCTGCCGTCTGGTAACGCTGGGCACCGACCAGCTGGGCGAAGCGGGCGTACTCGTCGCCGGTCATCCGGCCCGCCGCGAGCACGCCGGTGACCAGGGCGTCCTGTTGGGAGATGAGCTCCCGCACCTGGTAGAGGTCGACCAGGGTCTCGCTCTCCGCGGCGATCCGCGCGTCGTCGAGCTGGCCCAGCGAGCCGTACATCCGCAGCACCGCGGCGAGGATCGAGGTGTACGCGGCGGACGCCTCGGCCCGGTTCGTCCCGGCGTCGCGCACCGACTCACGCACGCCGGTCAGGCCACTCAGGCCGGTCAGCACCTCGTCCACCCGGCGGCGGGTGTCGTCCCCGGTGGCCAGTTCGGCCTGCCAGCTGCCCACCGAGGTGCCGAAGTCGTCCGCCACCTGGTCGGTGCGCTGCCACTGGACGGTCAACGCGTCGAGTTGCCGCTGGCCGCGCTCGCCCAGGTAGGCGTTGGCGAGACGACGCTCGTCCTGGAGGGCGGTGAGCAGCGACTCCCCCGGGTCGGCCACCCGACTGTTGAGCGTCTGGACCCAGAGCAGGTTGAAGCCGTCCCGGACGGTCACCCAGGCGGCGAAGGACCAGAGCGCGACGAGCGAGGTGAGCAGGGCGACGATTTTGGTACGCAGACGCGTGCTGCCGGAACCCATCACACCGCCCCCGGGCCGGACCGTGGCCGCCGGACGCCCGACGCGTCACGACACACCTGAACCCGGCGCACGCTAGCAGTCGACACCACCATCGCTCAACCTCTGCTGATCATGGCGACGGGGCCGGTGCCGCAGGTCCGGGGGGTGGTCGTGGCCCCCGTGGACAGTGCCGGCAGGACGGTACGCGGTCCCGCACCCGACGCGACGTCCGAACGGCACGGTGGGTCACGGGTGGGCGAGTTCACCCTGGCTCTCACCGCGACCGCACCCGGCCGCACCCACCGCACCGCCGACGGGCCCGGCCGACCCCGAACGCGGGCGTAGCCGACCCCGCTGTGCCAGGCTCATGGGCATGGACGACAAGACCATCCTGCACCGGATCTCGGAACTGGTCGACGAGGAGCACCGGCTCCGGTCGACGGCCCAGGCCCACGAGTCCGGCACCGACGACGAGGCCAAGGAACAGCTGCGCGCGCTGGAGGAGTCGCTGGACCAGTGCTGGGACCTGCTGCGTCGCCGCCGGGCGGCCCGCGAGGCCCACGGCGACCCGGAGGCACAGGGCACCCGACCGGTGTCGGAGGTCGAACGCTACCTCCAGTGAACGCCCGACGTCCCGGACGGCCGTCGGCCGTCCGGGACGTCACCGCTTCAGTGCACCCCCGCCTCGCGCAGCAGCATCCCGGTCAGCTCGGCCGGGTCGGTGTCGGCGGCCGGCAGCCCCCGGGCGGTGAACCAGGCGGCCACCACCCGCACGTCGCGGGCCAGGAACTCCGGCCCCTGCGGGTTGGCCACCACGTCGACCACCTGCGGGAGGTCGATCACGACGAGCCGCCCGGCGTGCACCAGCAGGTTGTACGGCGACAGGTCGCCGTGGGCGTAGCCGGCCCGGGCCAGCACCACCAGGGCGTCGACCAACTGTTCCCACAGGGAGCGCAGCTGCGCCGGGTCGGGGCGTACCTGGGCCAGCCGGGGGGCGGCGGTGCCTGCGTCGGGGTCGCCGACGAACTCCAGCATCAGCTCGGTGCCGAGCAGCTGGACCGGGTACGGCACGGCGATCCGCCCGGACCCGGCACCGATCTCCCAGAGCCGGGACAGCGCGGTGAACTCGGCCGCGGCCCACTGACCGGCGATCAGTTGCCGCCCGAAGGCCGTCCGGCCGGCCATCGCCCGGTTCTCCCGGGACCGGCGTACCCGGCGGCCCTCCAGGTAGCCGGCGTCGCGGTGGAAGAGCCGGTGCTGGGCGTCCCGGTACCGCTTGACGGCCAGCACACAGGACCGGTCGGTGTCGGGCACCGACCGGCGGACGAGGTGGACGTCCGCCTCCTTGCCGGTCTTGAGCACACCGAGTTCGGTGTCCCGGGCGGCCAGCTCGGTGACCAGCCACTGCGGGTGGGGTTCGGGGCCGTGGACGGCCTCGTCCCAGGAAGACCAGTGGTCCTGCGGGTCGGGTTCGTCGTCGGGGCCGGTAGGGGCCGGCTGCCGGCCGTACGTCAGGAAGGGTGTCTCGTCGTCGTCGAAGCGGCTCTTGCCGCGGCCACGGCGCTGCGGCGCCGGGAGGTCGTGTTCGCGCACGGTGCTGGTGATCCCTTGGTCGAGGCTGGTGGAGGCAGGTGGTACGACCCTGCGAATGCGGCCATGACCGACCCCCTCTCCTCGACCGGGCCCCGCCCGGCTGCGCGTGCCTGCGCGGGCCCATGCTGGCGGACGCCCCGACCGGGGTGCAACCGATTTACCCGCCGGCGAGCACCACCGAGACCGCCGCGATCAACGAGTCGACGGTACGGGTGGGGGCGAACCGGTCGTCGGTCCAGCTCCGGCCCCGGTGCAGCCAGACGCTCGGCAGCCCGACCGCGGCGGCCCCGCCGATGTCCGCCTCCGGGCTGTCCCCCACCACCCAGGCGCCGCGCAGCGGCAACCGGGCCCGCTGGGCGGCCAGCGCGAAGATCCGGGGGTTGGGCTTGCTCACCCCGGCCTCCTCGGAGATCACCCAGTCGGCGACGTAGCGGTCCAGGCCGGTCTGCCGGATCTTGGCATCCTCCAGCCGGACCGAGCCGTTGGTGACCACCACCGGCAGCCACCCGGCGTCGTCGGCGATCCGCAGCGCGCAGGCCACCAGTGGGTCCAGCCGGGTGTACCCGACCACCCCGTCGTGCAGCTCCTCGACCAGGTCGATGGAGGGGATGCGCAGCGCGTACCGGTCCCGGATGGCGTCGGCGATGTCCCACCTGTCGGTCAGGCCGTCGGCGTCGATGGACAGCAGCCAGTCGATGTCGGTCGCCGGCGCACCGATCTCGGCCAGGAAACCCTCGGCCCAGGCGCGGAACGGCCCGGCCCGGTCGAGCAGGGTGTTGTCCAGGTCGAGCAGGAGCAACGGCACTGAGGCACCTTACGGGAGAGAGGACCGCCGCCGACAGGGCCGAGCTACCCGCCGACGACCGTCGGGCAGCCGGCGTCGGGGGGTACGGCGGGCGGGTACGGGGAGGTGACCGGGGCTGTCGGCACCGGCCGATCCTAACCGGACGGGCGTCCTACTGGCCGAGGCGACGGGTCAATAGCAAGCCGTACGTACGGTTTGCCTTGCGGAGGGTCACCTGCGACGATCAACCCGTGCCCAGAGTAAGTCAGGATCAGCTCGACGCGCGCCGCCAGGAGATCCTCGGCGCGGCTCGGGCCTGTTTCGCCCGGCACGGCTACGAGGGAGCCACCGTACGCCGGCTGGAGGAGGCGACCGGGCTGTCCCGGGGCGCCATCTTCCACCACTTCCGCGACAAGGACTCCCTCTTCCTCGCCGTGGCCGAGGACGACGCCGCCGTGATGGTCTCCACGGTGGCCCGCAACGGCCTGGTCCAGGTGATGCGGGACCTGCTGGCCCGTGCGGTCTCCCCGGACACCACCGGCTGGTTGGGCAGTCAGCTGGAGGTGTCCCGCCGGCTGCGCACCGACCCGGCCTTCGCCCGCCGCTGGGCGGAACGCTCCGCCGCCATCGCCGAGGCGACCCGGGACCGGCTCGTCCGGCAACGCGAGGCGGGGGTGCTCCGCGAGGACATCGACATCGCCGTGCTGGCCCAGTTCCTGGAGCTGGCGTACGACGGGCTGGTGCTGCACCTGGCGATGGGGCGGCCCGCCGGTGACCTCGGGCCGGTGCTGGACCTGGTCGAGGAGGCCGTCCGGCGACGCTGACCCCTCCCCTGCGGACGGCCGCGCGGCAGGACAGGTCTCGGCTCGGTAACTCGCCCACCGCCCCGGTGCCGGCGTGGCGGGGCTGCTCCACAATGAGGCCGCGATCCCCTCGCGCGACAGGAGCAGCCGATGAACATCCTCGCCGCACCGGGCGACACCTGGGGCATCCCCGGCTCGCTCTTCCTCAAGCTCTACCTGCTGGTAGCCGGCGTCGCCGTGGTCGGCACGCTGCTGCACCGCCGCCGGACCACCGCCGGTCCCGCCTCCGCCGGCGTCGACCAGCTCGGGCCGCAGCAGGTGGCCTACCTCAACGGCGGCGACCAGCTCGCCGTCTGGGCGGCGCTGGGCGGCCTGCGCGGAGCCGGCGCGATCGGCGTCCGACCGGACCGCCGGCTGATCGCCGCCGGGCCGACGCCCACCGGCGTCACCCCGCTCGACCATGCGATCCGGCACGCCGCCCGCCAGCCGGTCGCCGCCCGGAAGCTGCAGCGCGACTCCGGGGTGGCCCGCGCCCTGGAGCAGCTGCGCCAGGGGCTGGAGCAGCGCGGCCTGCTGATCGACGCCGACGGGGTCCGGGCGCTGCGGCGAGGGCGGAACCTGCTGCTGGTGCTCCTGGCCCTGGGCGTGGTCCGGCTGGTCGCCGGCGTGGTCAACGGACGACCCGTCGGCTGGCTGCTGATGGCCCTGGCCGGGCTCGGGGTGGCGTTCGCCCTGCTGGCCCGTACGCCCCGCCGGACCAGGGCGGCGAACGTGGCGCTGCGCGGCCTGCGGCGCAGCAACAACCACCTCGCCCCCGATTCCTCACCTGCCTACGCGACCTACGGACCGGCCGGCGCGGCGATGGGCGTCGCACTGTTCGGCACCGTCTCCCTCTACGCGCTCGACCCGGGCTTCGCCGAGCAGGCGGAGATCCAGCGGCAGGCGCTGAACGCCAGCAGCGGCGGCGGCTACTACTCGGGTTCCTCCACCCCCGCGAGCTCCTCGTGCGGGAGCAGCTCGTCCTGTAGCGGCGGCTCGTCCTCCTGTGGCGGTGGCAGCTCCTGCGGTGGCGGTGGGGGATGCGGCGGATGACCGGGCCGAGCGGGGTGGGCATCGGCTGGCGGCCGGAGATCGCCGGTTTCGTCGCCGAGCTGCCGGGGCTGCGCTTCGTCGAGGTGGTGGCGGAGTCGCTCGCCCCGGACGGTCCGCTCCCGCCCGGGTTGGCCGCGCTGCGGGAGCGCGGCGTCACCGTCGTACCGCACGGGGTGCGGCTCTCCCTCGGCGGCGCGGAACCGGTCGACCCGGCCCGGGTGACGCACCTGGCCCGGGTGGCCGAGCTGGTCGACGCGCCGCTGGTCAGCGAGCACGTCGCCTTCGTCCGGGCCGGCGGCCTGGAGGCCGGGCACCTGCTGCCGCTGCCGCGTACCCGGGAGGCGGTGGCGGCGGTGGTGGCGAACGTCCGGCGGGCCCAGGCCGAGCTGCCGGTGCCGCTGGCGTTGGAGCCGATCGCCGCCCTGTTCGACTGGCCCGACGACGAGCTGGACGAGGCGGACTTCCTCACCGAGATCCTCGACGCCACCGGGGCGGGGCTGCTGCTCGACGTGGCCAACGTCTACGCCAACGCCCGCAACCGGGGCGAGGACCCGCAGCTCCTGCTGGACCGGCTGCCTGTGGAACGGATCTCCTACGTGCACGTGGCCGGCGGGGCGGAACGCGGCGGGCTCTACCACGACACGCACACCGATCCGGTGCCCGCCGAGGTGCTGGAGCTGGTCGGGGCACTCTGCGCCCGTCGCAGTCCGCCCGCGCTGCTGCTGGAGCGCGACGGCCACTACCCGCCCGCCACCGAGCTACGCGCCGAACTGGACGCCCTCGCCGTCGCCGCCGGCCACCCGGCCGTCACATGACCGCGCCCCACCCGGCCGATCCCACCCCGCCGACCGAACCGGCTCCACCCGCCAGGTCGACCCCGCCGGCCGGGCCCGCCCCGCCCGCCGGCCCCGTCCCACCGGCGGGGTCGGCCCCCGTGGGCGGTGCCGGCGCGCCGACGGGGCTGGCCGCCCGGCAGGCCGCGTTGGTCGCGGCACTGGTCGCGGGGGCACCGGTGCCGGCCGGCTTCGCCACCGACCGGGTCGACGCGACCCGGGCAGCCCTGCTGCGCAAGCGGGCCGGGGAGGTGGCCCGGCACTGGCCGCTGCTCGCCGCCGGCCTCGGTGACGCCTGGTGGACCACCTTCCGCGACTGGGCGGCCGACCGCCCCAGCGCCGGTTCGCTGCGCGACGGCTGGGACCTCGCCCGCGAGCTGCGGGACCGCACGGCACTTCCCCCGCTCGGCGCGGAGGAGCTGGTCGGGCGGGAGGCCGCCCACCGCTACGACGGGCGACACCCGCCACGCCACCGCCGGCTGCCGGCCATCGCCCGCACCGGCGGGGCCGTCGCCCTCCAGTTCGCCGGTCGGGTACGCCTACTGCGCCCGGCCCGCCGCTGACCCCACCGGCCCGGGTACGGCAGGATCGCGGGCATGGATCTCGAACTGACCGGCCGGGTGTACGTGTTGACCGGCGCTTCCCGGGGTCTCGGCTTCGCGACGGCGCGCTGCCTGGTCGACGACGGGGCACGGGTGGTCCTGTCGGCCCGGACGCCGGAACGGGTCGCCGAGGCGGTCGACCGGCTGGGTGGCCCCGGGCACGCGATCGGCCTCGTCGCCGACCTGGCCGACCCGGACGCCCCCGAGCGGCTGGTGGCTGCGGCCCGCGAGCACTTCGGCCGGCTCGACGGGGCGCTCGTCTCGGTCGGTGGGCCGCCACCGGGAACCGCCGCGCAGGTAAGCGACGCGCAGTGGCGGGAGTCCTTCGAGACGGTCTTCCTGGGTACGGTGCGGACGGCCCGGACGGTGGCCGCCGCGCTCACCGACGGCGGCGCGATCGGCATGGTGCTCTCCACCTCGGCCCGTACGCCGATCACCGGCCTCGGCATCTCCAACGGTCTGCGCCCCGGCCTGGCCGGGGTGGCCAAGGACCTGGCCGACGAGTACGGCCCACACGGCGTACGGGTGCTGGGCCTGCTGCCCGGCCGCTTCCTGACCGACCGCAACCGGCAACTGCTCGGCGACGACGAGGCGGCCCGGTCCCGGGCGGCGGCCGGCATCCCGCTGCGCCGCATCGGTGATCCGGCCGAGTTCGGGCGGGTCGCCGCCTTCCTGCTCTCCCCCGCCGCCAGCTACGTCACCGGGGTCACCGTCCCGGTCGACGGCGGCGCCCTGCGCGGCCTGTGAACCCGCCCCACAGCTCCCCCGACCCGGCCGGCCCCACCGACCCGGCCGGCCCCACCCCCGACCGACCCCGCGAGCCCGTCGGTCCCACCCCCGGCCCGGCCCGGCGTTGCGGCGAAACGGTCGTCCGGCGGCCGGATCGGGCGGAGTTGGCCGCGGCGGCGGACGGCACCATCCCGGACGTGCTCGGCCCCGGGCTCGTGGTGCTCTTCGTCGGGATCAACCCGGGCCTCTGGTCGGCGGCCACCGGATGGCACTTCGCCCGGCCCGGCAACCGCTTCTGGCCGGCCCTGCACCGGGGCGGCTTCACCCCGCGGCAGCTGCACCCGAGCGAACAGGACACGTTGCCCGGTTACGGGCTGGGCATCACGAACATGGTGGCTCGGGCCAGCGCGCGGGCCGACGAGCTGACCCCGGCGGAGCTGGTGGCGGGCGCGCGGACGCTTACCGACAAGGTGGCCCTCCACCGGCCGACCTGGGTGGCCGTGGTCGGGGTGACCGCGTACCGGATCGGTTTCTCCCGGCCGAAGGCCCGTTTCGGTCCGCAGCCGGAGCCGTTGGCCGGTGCCCGGCTCTGGGTGCTGCCCAACCCGAGCGGCCTGAACGCCCACTTCACCCCGCAGACGCTGGGGGCCGCCTTCGGCGAGCTGCGCGCGGCCGTCGCCGGCCAGCCACCCCCATCCGTCAGCTGACCGACGGGGGAGCCTCGGCGGGCGTCCGTCCCGGAACGACCTCGCCCGGAGGAGATGGGAATGTCACGTGCCCCGTGTCGTGAAACCCTCCCCACCCCCGTTGGAGTAGGCATGCCCCAGGTCCGTTCTTCCCGCTTCGTCCGCCTGCTGGCCGCCGGCACCGTCGGCGTGGCCGCAGTGGCAACGCTCCCTGTCACCAGCGCCCAGGCGGCCACGGCCCCGTTCACCGTCTCGGTCGAAGGTGGATACAACAACACCCAGTCCCTCGGCACCGCCACCGGAACCGTGACGGGGACGGCGGGGAGCACCCAGGCGAGCTACTCGGTGACGCTCTGCGGCCAGAGCACCTACCCGAGTTCCCAGGTGACCATCCAGGGGTAACCACCACCGCCAGCCACACCGTCTACTACCAGAACTGCGGAATCTCCAGCGGCGATCTCGTCTCCAGCTACGGATTCACCAACGTGCAGATCACCGTCTCCGGATCGACCTTCTAGCCGGGCAACCAGTACACCACCCACACGAAGACCGGAACGGTGTACTTCTGATCCACTCCCGCGTGCCGGCCCTACCGCGCCGGCGCGGTGAACCGTCCATGGACAGCCCACTAGTTGGCCACGGCCGGGGGCAACGCCTCCTGCGCGACGTAGGTGCCCATCGGCACGGTGGTGATGATCGGCTCGGGCTGATCCGCCTCGGCGTGCGGGGCCGGCGAGTCGGCGACCGCGAACTGGGTGCGGTACAGCTCGGCATAGAGCCCACCGACCGCGACCAGCTCCTCGTGCCGGCCCCGTTCGACGATCCGGCCGTCGTCGAGGACGAGGATCTGGTCGGCGTCGCGGACGGTGGAGAGGCGGTGCGCGATCACCAGGGCGGTACGACCGGTCAGCGCCACGGCCAGGGCCCGCTGCACCGCCGCCTCACTCTCCGAGTCGAGGTGGGCGGTGGCCTCGTCGAGGATCACGATCGACGGGGCCTTGAGCAGCAGCCGGGCGATGGCGATGCGCTGCTTCTCGCCACCGGAGAAGCGGTAGCCGCGCTCGCCGACCGTCGTCTCCAGCCCGTCGGGCAGGGCCCGCACCAGGTCGGCCACCTGGGCGCCGGCCAACGCCGCCCAGATCTCGTCGTCGGTGGCGTCCGGCTTGGCGTACCGCAGGTTCTCGGCGATCGTCTCGTGAAACAGGTGGGAGTCCTGGGTGACCACGCCGATCTCGTCGCGCAGTGAGGCGAGGGTGGCGTCCCGGACGTCGACCCCGCCGACCCGTACCTCGCCGTCGGTGACGTCGTAGATCCGGGAGATCAGCATGGACAGGGTGGACTTGCCGGCACCGGACGGCCCGACCAGGGCCACCATCTGCCCCGGTTCGACGCTGAACGAGACGCCCTTGAGCACCGGCTCGTTGGCCGTCCGGTCGAGGGTGGCGACCTCTTCCAGCGAGGCCAGCGAGACGTCGGCGGCGGCCGGGTAGCGGAACCGGACGTCGTGGAACTCGACCCGCCCGGCACCCAGGGGCACCGGCACCGCGTCGGGCTTCTCCTCGATGCCGGGACGCAGGTCGAGCACCTCGAAGACCCGGTCGAAGGAGACCAGCGCGCTCATCACGTCGACCCGGACGTTGGACAGCGCGGTCAGCGGACCGTAGAGGCGGGTGAGCAGTAGGGCGAGGGTGACCACGGTGCCGGCGCTGACCGCGCCGGTGACCGCCAGCCAGCCGCCGAGCCCGTAGGTGAGTGCCTGGGCCAGCGAGGCGACCAGCAGCATCGCCACGAAGAAGGTCCGCGAGTACATCGCCGACTGGATGCCGATGTCACGGACCCGCTCGGCCCGCGCGGCGAACCGGCCCGCCTCCACCTCGGGCGCACCGAACAGCTTGACCAGCAGCGCCCCGGACACCCCGAACCGCTCGGTCATCGTGGCGTTCATCTTGGCGTCGAGGTTGTACGACTCCCGGGTGATCTCGGCCAGCCGCTTGCCGACCCGTCGCGCCGGGATCACGAAGATCGGCAGCAGGACCAGCGAGAGCGTGGTGATCTGCCAGGAGAGGGTGAACATCACGCCGGCGGTGAGCACCAGTTGGATGACGTTGCTGACCACCCCCGACAGGGTGGAGGTGAACGCCCGCTGGGCGCCCATCACGTCGTTGTTGAGCCGGCTGACCAGGGCGCCGGTCTGGGTGCGGGTGAAGAACTGCAACGGCATCCGCTGCACGTGGTCGTAGACCCGGGTACGCAGGTCGAGGATGATCCCTTCGCCGATGCGGGCCGAGTACCACCGCTGGGCGAGGGAGAAGAGCGCGTCGGCGACCGCCAACGCGCCGATGATCAGGGCGAACCGGACGACTGTGGCACCGGCCTCCGGGCCACCCCCGCTGATCGCGTTGATCACGTGGCCGGCGAGCACCGGGGTGGCCACCCCGATCACCGCCGCGATCACCACGGTCACCAGGAAGACGACGATGTCCCGCCGGTAGGGGTCAGCGAACGTCATGATCCGCCTGGCGGTGCCGCGGTTGAGCCGGTGGGCGGAGACCTCGTCGCCGTGGCGTATCGACCGGAGCATGCTCCAGCCGGCCATGTTGCCGCCCGCCATCGGGTTGGACATCGGTCACCTCCGCGTCGTGGGCAGCACACACCGTCGGGTCGATTCTCCCGACGACTACGACAACCTCGGCGGTAACCCGACTCTTCCCGAGCAGTCCTTACTATTCGCCCCGGCCCGCGAGGTCGCGCAGCCGGCGGGTCTGCGCCTCGCGCTCGGCCCGCTGCTGCTCGGGGTGGGAGCGGTCGGCGGCAGCGGCGAGCAGCGCCTTGATCTCCACCACCGCGTCCCGGTCACCGGCGAGCAGACCGGCGGTGAGATCCCGTACCGCCCCGTCCAGTTCGGTCTTCGGCACCACCAGGTTGGCCAACCCGATCCGCTCGGCCTCGGCGGCGTCCATCCGCCGGCCGGTGGCGCAGAGCTCCAGGGCACGCGCATAGCCGACCAACTCGACCAGCCGCTTCGTGCCGGCCAGGTCGGGGACCAGGCCGAGGGTCACCTCGGCCATCGAGAAGCGGGCGTCCTCGGCGAGCACCCGCAGGTCGCAGGCGAGCGCGAGCTGGAAACCCGCGCCGATGGCATGGCCCTGCACGGCCGCCACCGAGATCACGTCCGGACGGTGCAGCCAGGTGAAACCCTGCTGGTAACCGGCGATCCGGTCGGCGCACTCCTGCTCGGGCAGGGTGGACAGCTCAGCGAAGGAACCCGGCCCCTGGGCACCGGCCACCGACAGGTCGAGGCCGGCGGAGAAGGACCGCCCCTCGCCACGTACCACCACGACGCGCACGTCGCCGGGCAGGTCCCGGGAGAAGTCGCTCATCGCGCGCCACATCGCCGGGGTCTGGGCATTGAGCACGTCGGGCCGGCACAACGTGACCGTCGCGACCGGCCCGTCGCAGTGCAGTCGCACCCCGGCTGTCTCGGCGGTCACCGGACCACCCGGGGCGCGCTGACGGACGACGCTGGTGGGCGGGTCACGCCTTCTTACGACGCCGGGCGCCGCCGCGCTGCCGCAGCTGCACACCGGACTCGGTGAGCACCCGGTGGATGAACCCGTAGGATCGCCCGGTCGAAGCGGCGAGCGCACGGATGCTCTCCCCGCCGGTGTACCGCTTTACCAGGTCCTTGGCGAGCGTCTGACGCTCGGCTCCGACGATCCGGCGACCCTTCTCAGTGCTGGTGGCTGTGCCAGTGGCTGCCATGCTGATTCCTCACGTCCCAGACTGTGCGGTTCGATACGGTCCCACCTATTAGACCGCCTCGAACGATCATGCGCCAGATATCAACTCTTCGCCAACCGACACGCTATGCAGTGTCGCCAACCCGATAGAGTGACGGCCCGGCCGGTCGTCGGCGGGAACCGCGCCGTCGCGGGCCCGGTGAGCGGCCCGTAGCCTGCCGGTCGTGACCGACCTGTGGGGTGCCGTGAGCGCAGCCGCGGCCGTCTTCGCTGCCACCAACCTCGACGACATCGTGGTGCTGACCGTGCTCTTCGTGGCCGCCCGGGGCACCGGACGGCCCCGCCCGTGGCAGATCGTGTCCGGCCAGTACCTCGGCATCACCGCTCTCGTCGCGGTGGGCCTGGTGGTCGCCGCCGGCCTGCTGGTGGTCCCCGACCCGTGGACCGGCCTGCTCGGGCTGCTGCCGGTCGCGCTCGGGGTCCGGGCGCTGCTGGCCCGCACCGACGACGACGCTCCGCCGTCCGTGGTCGGCGGGCTGCTCGGGGTCACCGGCGTGACGATCGCCAACGGTGCCGACAACATCGCCGTCTACGTCCCGGTGTTCCGCTCCCTCGACCCGGGCACCGCGCTCGTCTACCTGCTGGTCTTCGCGGCCCTGGTCGCCGTCTGGTGCGGGGCCGCCGCCCTGCTGGGCGGCCACCCCCGGGTGGTCCGCCTGATCGGCCGGGCCGGCCACTGGCTGGTCCCGGCCGTCTTCATCGGCATCGGTCTGGTGATCCTCGTCGGCTCGGGCGTCCTCGGCCGGCTGGCCGACCTCGCCGGCTGACCGTGACCGGCGGGATCAGGCCAGCTCGACCAGTTCGAGCAGGTCGTCGCTCCAGGCGTCCTCGTCACCGTCGGGGAGCAGGATCGCCCGGTCGGGCTTGAGGGCGAGCACCGCGCCGGGGTCGTGGGTGACCAGCACGATCGCGCCGGGGTAGTTGGCAATGGCGTCGAGCACCTGCTCGCGGCTGACCGGGTCGAGGTTGTTCGTCGGCTCGTCCAGCAGCAGCACGTTCGCGCCGGAGCAGACCAGGGTCGACAGGGCGAGTCGGGTCTTCTCGCCACCGGAGAGCACCCCGGCGGGCTTGTTCACGTCCTCGCCGGAGAACAGGAAGGCACCGAGGATCTTGCGGAGGTCGGTGTCGGACTGCTCGATCGCCGCCGCCCGCATGTTCTCCAGCACCGTCCGCTCCACGTCCAGCGTCTCGTGCTCCTGGGCGTAGTAGCCCAACCGCAGGCCGTGCCCGGCGTGCACCTCGCCGGTGTCCGGTGGGAGCAGCCCGCCGAGCATCCGCAGCAGGGTGGTCTTGCCGGCACCGTTGAGCCCGAGGATGGCCACCCGGGAGCCGCGGTCCACCGCGACGTTCACGTCGGTGAAGATCTCCAGCGAGCCGTACGACTTGGAGAGGCCGGTCGCGGTCAGCGGGGTCTTGCCGCACGGCGCGGGGTTGGGGAAGCGGACCTTCGCCACCTTGTCCGAGACGCGCACCTCCTCCAGCCCGGAGATCAGCTTCTCGGCCCGGCGGGCCATGTTCTGCGCCGCGACGGTCTTGGTGGCCTTGGCCCGCATCTTGTCGGCCTGCGCCATCAACGCGCCGGCCTTCTTCTCGGCGTTGGCCCGCTCCCGGCGACGTCGCCGCTCGTCGGTCTCCCGGGCCTCCTGGTAGGCCTTCCAGCCCAGGTTGTAGACGTCGACCACGGAACGGGTGGCATCCAGGAACCAGACCTTGTTGACCACCGACTCCAGCAGCGAACCGTCGTGGGAGATCACGATCAGACCGCCCTTGTGGTTGGCGAGGAAACCGCGCAGCCAGGTGATCGAGTCGGCGTCGAGGTGGTTGGTGGGCTCGTCGAGCAGCAGGATGCCGCCGCCGTTCTCACCGGCGTCCCGGAACAGGATCCGGGCCAGCTCGATGCGGCGGCGCTGGCCACCGGAGAGGGTGCCGATGGTCTGGGCGAGCGCCCGGTCGGGCAGCCCCAGGTTGGCGCAGATCCGGGCGGCCTCGGCCTCGGCGGCGTACCCGCCCAGCGAGGCGAACTGGTCCTCCAGCGCGCCGTAGCGGCGGACCAGCTTGTCGTCGACGCCCTCGGCGAGCCGCTGCTCGATCTCGTTCATCTGGGCCATCAGCACGTCCAACCCCCGGGCGGAGAGCACCCGGTCCCGGCCGGTGACCTCCAGGTCGCCGGTACGCGGGTCCTGCGGCAGGTAACCGATGGCGCTGCGCCTGTCGATCTGCCCGCTGTACGGCTGCCCCTCGCCGGCCAGCACCTTGAGGGTGGTGGTCTTGCCGGCGCCGTTGCGGCCGACCAGTCCGATCCGGTCACCGGGCTGTACCCGAAGGGTGGTGTCGGACAGTAGAATCCGGGAACCGGCGCGCAGCTCCAGGCCGGTGACACTGATCATTTCCGGTACTCGCTCTCGGGATCTGGAAGGGCTGACTCAGGGCACGCGAAAGCGCCGGCGGGTCGGTGGTTCCCGTCGGCGCGGGGCGATTCAGCCTTCGCAGCGCAGCACCCGACAAGTGTACCGGGGCGGCCCGGCGCACACCGTCCGGATTACCGTACAAGATCATCGGGTACCGGAAACGCCGTCCGGACCCGGTCCGGTACCGCAACCCTCAGACGTGACGAATCGGTGATCGGGGTCAACATGGAGCTGAACGAGAACGCGCGGGTCGACACCGGCCAGGTGGACGACCGGCGAGGATCCGGCGGGGGTGGCGGGATGGGCATCCCGATCCCCGGCGGTGGTGGGCGTGGTGGCATCGTCGGGCTCATCATCGCCGTGCTGGTGGCCCTGGTGGGTGGCGGATTCGGGCTGAACGCGATGAACGGCGGCGGCGGTGCCGAATCGGGCGACAACACGTCACTGGAACAGAAGTGCTCCGCCGACGACGCGCTGAAGCAGCTGGACTGCCGCAACACCCTCTACGTCAACTCGATCCAGGCGTACTGGCGGACCTCGTTGCCGGAGCGGTTCGGCCAGCAGTACCAGCCGTCCAAGACGGTCTTCTTCAGCCAGGGCGTCAACACCGGCTGCGGCCAGGCCGACTCCGGCGTCGGGCCGTTCTACTGCCCGGCCGACGACCTGGTCTACATCGACCTGACCTTCTACCAGACCCTCGCCGACCAGCTCGGCGCGGAAGGTGAGTTCGCCCAGCCGTACGTGCTTGCCCACGAGTACGGCCACCACGTGCAGGACCTGCTCGGCACCGAGGCACAGATGCGCCGCCAGCAGCAGCGGGACCCGGGCAGCGCCAACGCGCTCTCGGTCAAGCTGGAACTCCAGGCCGACTGCTACGCCGGCGCCTGGGCCAAGAACGCCACCGGTACCGCCGACGAGCAGGGCCAGAAGATCTTCAAGAGCATCACCGAGCAGGACATCGCACAGGCGATCGACACCGCCGAGAAGATCGGCGACGACGCCATCTCCAAGCGGGCCAACCGCCCGGTGAATCCGGAGGAGTTCACCCACGGCTCCTCCGAGCAGCGCAAGCAGTGGTTCACCAAGGGCTACACCAGCGGCGACCCGAAGACCTGCGACACCTTCGGCGGCAGCCTCTGACCGGCACCGCAGCGGCACCGGCACGGCGGTCGGATGGGCGCACGCCCACCGGCCGCCGTCGTCGTCGCGACCGGCTCAGGCCGGATCGCGGACCAGGACGTGGACCGCGCGGGCGGCGGTGACCGCGCCGACCAGCACCGCGTGCCGTGGTTCGGGCACGTCGAGCAGCCGTTCGGCACGCCGCGCGGCGAGCGGGGCCAGCCGCCGGTCGGCAAGCACCGTGTCGACGGCCCGCCGGTCGCCACCGCAGACCAGCGCCGCCAGCGTCGCCGCCTCGGGCAACAGCAGTCGTACGGCCAGGTCGGCCGCGTCGCCCAGGGCCGCCTTCGCCTGGTTGTCCCGCCGCCGGGCGAACCGCTGCTGGGACCAGCCCCCGGCGGCGGTACGGCCCTGCACGTAACGGGTGTCCACCTTGGAGACCAGTAGCTCCTCACCGACCGCCACACCGACCGCCACCGCGCCCTTGCGGGCGAGCAGCAGCCCGATCCGGCGGGGCGCGGCGGCGACGCCGACGAATCCCGGCAGGCCGTCGATCCGCGAGGGCGCGTCGGTGTCTCCCGCCGCGTCGCCGAGGGGCGGGGCACCTGGTGGGAGGTGCAGCTCGGCGGTCGCGCCGTCGGGGGCGGTGAGCAGCAGCCCGTACCCCTCGATGGTGGTGGTGGGCGGGCCGTGCCGATCGGCGAAGCCCTCGGCCCAGCGCGCGACCCGGACCGGGTCGACCTCGACCCACCGGCCGCCGCCGGCTGCGGGTCGGCTGCTCATGACCCGACCGTACGGCACGGTGGTCGGCCCGCCCCGCCGGCACCGGGCCCGCGCCACCGACCGCCGGCATCGCCGGGCCCGGCGATGCCGGTCGGCGGTCGCATCCGCCGACACAGCCCGCCGACACAGCCCGCTACGGCGTGCACCGCGACGCCGTAGCCGGCCACCAGACCGGGCCAGGAACGCGGCGCTCACGACGATCGGTGACGGGCCGATCCGCACTCCCGCAGGGTCCGCTGTCGGCGCGCGGCGCTGGCCGCACGGACGGGACTCTGCATCGGGTACCCCTCGATCATCGGCCCATCATCGACCCGAGCCCGCCGTGCCGCCACCGGATTCCCCGGCACTGCGGATCCCGGACGTCATGCCACGCTGATCAGCACGTCGGCCCAGGGTCAGCCGCGAAGACGGAGCGGGCACGGCACCCGGTGAGGGGTGCCGTGCCCGCGGAGCCGACCAGGGTCAGACGTTGAAGCCCAGGGAGCGGAGCTGGTCCCGCCCCTCGTCAGTGATCTTGTCCGGGCCCCATGGCGGCAGCCAGACCCAGTTGATCCGGATGTCGTCGACAAGTCCCCCACCGGGGCCGGTGGTCAGCGCCTGCCGGGCCTGGTCCTCGATCACATCGGTGAGCGGGCAGGCCGCCGAGGTCAGCGTCATGTCCAGGGTGGCGATGTTCTGGTCGTCCACGTGCACGCCGTAGACTAGGCCGAGGTCGACCACGTTGATGCCGAGCTCGGGGTCGACGACGTCCTTCATCGCCTCCTCGATGTCGGCGACGACCGCCCTGCCCCCGGCCTCGACCGTCCCTGCGGCGGCCGGGGCCGACTCGACACCCGCCGCCCCGTCGACGTCCGCCGTCGCGTCGCCGGCCGAGGTCCCGGCGACACCGGGCGGGGCGTCGGCACCCGCCACCCCGGCAGCGCCGTTGACGGCCGGCGGCGGCACCGCGCCGGGCGGTGTGGTGGTGCTGGCGTCGCCGGTCGCCGGCGTCGCCTCGGTAGCGGTGTTCTCGCTCATGCCTCAACCTCCGTCGGGCTCACGCCCACCCCCGCGCGTGCCGCGGCGTCCTTGAACGCCATCCACGGCAGCAGCGCGCACTTGACCCGGGCCGGGTAGCGGGCGACACCCGCGAACGCCACCCCGTCACCGAGTAGTTCCTCGTCCGGCGTGACCTGGCCACGGCCGGACATCAACGTCACGAATCCCGCGTGCACGGCGGCGATCTCGGCCGCGCACCGACCGGACAGCCGGTCGTACAGCACGCTCGCCGACGCCTGGCTGATCGAACAGCCGACCCCGTCGTACGAGATGTCCGCCACGATGTCGCCGACGGTGGCCACCCGTACGGTCACCTCGTCACCACAGGTCGGGTTGACG
Source organism: Micromonospora sp. NBC_00421 (assembly GCF_036017915.1). Classification (NCBI taxonomy): domain Bacteria; kingdom Bacillati; phylum Actinomycetota; class Actinomycetes; order Micromonosporales; family Micromonosporaceae; genus Micromonospora; species Micromonospora sp. NBC_00421. The sequence goes on along the minus strand of NZ_CP107929.1, from coordinate 769,008 downwards.
TGGTGCGCCTCGGCCACCCGGGCGGCCGGGTCGTCGGGATCGCGCAGACCGCGCCCCTGCGGGCGCTTGTAGTGGTCCAGGATGATCTCCTGGTAGAGCTGGTCCAGCTGCATCAGTCGAAGATCCTCCGCACCTGTTCGAGGCCCGACACCAGGGCGTCGATCTCCTCCGTGGTGGTGTACAGGTAGAACGACGCCCGGGTCATGGCCGGCACACCGAACCGGGTGCAGACCGGCTTGGCGCAGTGGTGACCCACCCGCACCTGCACGCCGAGCGAGTCGAGGACCTGCCCGACGTCGTGCGGGTGCACGTCGCCGAGCGCGAACGAGATGGTGCCACCCCGGCCGACCGGCACCGTCGGACCGAAGATCCGCAGCCCCGGCACGGTGGCGAGGGCGTCCAACGCGTAGGCGGTCAGCTCCTTCTCGTGCCACTGGATCGCCCGCATCCCGACGCCGGTGAGGTAGTCGACCGCCGCGCCGAGCGCGACCGCCTCGGCGATCGGCGGGGTGCCCGCCTCGAACCGGGCCGGCGGTGCGGCGAACGTGGACCGGGCCATCGACACCGTCTCGATCATCGAGCCGCCGCCCATCACCGGTGGCATCGCGGCGAGCAGCTCGCCCCGGCCCCAGAGCACGCCGATGCCTGTCGGGCCGCACATCTTGTGCCCGGTGAAGACGACGAAGTCGGCGTCCAGGTCGACCACGTCCACCGGCAGGTGCGGCACCGACTGCGAGCAGTCGAGCAGCAGCAACGCACCCACCTGGCGGACCCGCCCGGTGATCCGGGCGGTGGCGTTGACCGTGCCGAGGATGTTGGAGGTGTGCACCAGCGAGACGATCTTCGTCCGCTCGGTGACCAGCTCGTCCAGCCCCGACTCGTCGAGCCGGCCGTTGTCGGTGACCGGGAACCAGCGCAGGGTCGCGCCGGTCCGCTCGGCAAGCAACTGCCAGGGGACGATGTTCGAGTGGTGCTCCATCTCGGAGATCACGATCTCGTCGCCGGGGCCGAGCCGGAACCGCTCGTCGGCGTCCGTGCGCAGCGAGGCGTTGGAGAAGGCGTACGCCACGATGTTGATCGCCTCGGTGGAGTTCTTGGTGAACACCACCTCGTCCACGCTCGGCGCGTTGACGAACGCGGCGATCTTGGCCCGTGCGCCCTCGTACGCCTCGGTCGCCTCGGTGCCCAGCGTGTGCACCGAGCGCGACACGTTGGCGTTGTGCATCGCGTAGTGCCCGGTGAGCACGTCGAGCACCTGACGAGGCTTGTGCGAGGTGTTGGCGCTGTCGAGATAGACCAGCCGGTGTCCGTTGACCTCCCGGTCGAGGATCGGGAAGTCGGCGCGAACCGCGGCGACGTCGAAGCGCGGCACGTCGTCGTACTGCGGCATCCCGTCCGGGATGGCGATGGTGGTCATCTCAGCGGCCCCTGTCCGTGTGGGTTCAGACCCGCGCCGCGCCGGCTCCGGCGACGTACCGCTCGTAGCCCTCTTCCTCGAGCTTGTCGGCCAGCTCCGGGCCGCCCTGCTCGACGATCCGGCCGGCCACGAAGACGTGCACGAAGTCGGGCTTGATGTAGCGCAGGATGCGGGTGTAGTGGGTGATCAGCAGCAGACCGGTGTCGCCGGTGTCGCGGACCCGGTTGACCCCCTCGCTGACCACCCGCAGCGCGTCCACGTCGAGGCCGGAGTCGGTCTCGTCGAGGATGGCGATCTTGGGCTTGAGCAGCTCCAGCTGCACGATCTCGTGCCGCTTCTTCTCGCCGCCGGAGAAGCCCTCGTTGACGTTGCGCTGGGCGAACGCCGGGTCCATCTGGAGCTTCTCCATCGCGCCGCGCAGCTCGCCGCCCCAGGTACGCAGCTTCGGGGCCGTGCCGTCGATGGCGGTCTTGGCGGTCCGCAGGAAGTTCGCCACCGAGACGCCGGGCACCTCGACCGGGTACTGCATGGCCAGGAAGAGGCCGGCGCGGGCCCGCTCGTCGACGGTCATCTCCAGCACGTCGACGCCGTCGAGGGTGACCGAGCCGCCGGTGATCTCGTACTTGGGGTGACCGGCGACCGAGTACGCCAGGGTCGACTTGCCGGAGCCGTTCGGGCCCATGATCGCGTGGGTCTCCCCCGACCGGACGGTCAGGTCGACACCGGACAGGATCGGCTTGAGCTCGCCCTCGGGCAGCTTGACCGACACCTTCAGGTCGCGGATCTCCAGGGTGCTCATTATCGGGTCACTCCATTGCTCGGCGTCAGACTGACGTAGATGTCGCCGTCGCGTACGTCGACGGGATAGACGGGAACGGGTTCGGTGGCGGGCAGCCCGCTGGGCTCACCCGTCCGCAGGTCGAAACGGGAACCGTGCAGCCAGCATTCCAGCGTGCAGCCCTCGACCTCACCCTCGGAGAGCGCGACCGAGGCGTGCGAACACTCGTCGTGGGCAGCGTAGAACCGGCCGTCGGTGCCGTGCACCACGGCGATCTGGGTGCCGTCGACGTCGGCGCTGATCACGGTGCCCTTCGGCACGTCCTCGGTGGAGCAGATCCGGATCACGTCAGGCACCGGCCTTCGTGAGCCGGGCCTCGATCGCGTCTCCCAACCGCTCGCGCAGCGACTCGACCGGGATCTTGTTGATCAGCTCGGCGAAGAAGCCCCGGACCACCAGGCGGCGGGCCTCACCCTCCGGGATGCCCCGGGCCATCAGGTAGAACAGCTGCTCGTCGTCGAACCGGCCGGTCGCGCTGGCGTGGCCGGCACCGGCGATCTCGCCGGTCTCGATCTCCAGATTGGGTACGGAGTCCGCCCGCGCGCCGTCGGAGAGCAGCAGGTTCCGGTTGATCTCGTACGTGTCGGTGCCTGTCGCCCCGGCCCGGATCAGCACGTCACCCACCCAGACGGTGTGCGCCTCGTCGCCCTGCAACGCGCCCCGGTAGCCGACGTACGAGCGGCAGTCCGGCACGTTGTGGTCGACGAGCTGGCGGTGCTCCAGGTGCTGGCCGCCGTCGGCGAAGTAGACGCCGTACAGCTCGGCCTCGCCGCCCCGGCCGGTGTACTCGACTGTGGTGTTCTGGCGGACCAGGTCACCGCCCAGGCTGACCTGGATGTGCGACACCTTGGCGTCCCGGCCGAGCCGGACCTTCAGGTGCTGGGCCTGCACCGCGTCGGCGGCCCAGTCGGCCACCGTGACCAGGGTCAGCTTCGCCCCGTCGGCCACCGCCACCTCGACGTTGTCGGCAAGCGTCGCCGAACCGACGTGCTCCAGCACCAGCACCACCTCGGCGAACCGGCCCACGTCGACGAAGGTGTGCCCGAAGGCCAGCCCGGCGGCGTCGTCGCCGACCACCCGCAGGGTCACCGGGGTGTCGACCACGGCGTCGGCCGCGACCTCGACCAGCAGCGCCTGCCCGGCACCGCCGTACGCCAGCGCGCTGACCCGGTCGACCGGGGTGAGCACGCTACCCACCCGGGGATCGTCCCGGCCGATCCGCCCGACGGTGACGCCGGCCGGCAGCTCGGCGTACTCGTGGCGGACCGCACCGGTGGCGGCCGGCGCCCCGCCGGTAAGCCCACGCAGCCGCTTGAGCGGGGTGAAGCGCCACTCCTCCTCCAGGCCGGTCAGGGCCGGGAAGTCGGCGACGTCGTACGAGCGGAGCGCCTGCGACTTGGTGCTCGGTGGCGCGGAAGCCTGGATAGTCATCTCTTCCTTGGTCTGTCTGTCCGTGGTATTGAGCGGAGGGTGGGTCGGGCTGCTCGCGGGCCGGGCCGATGGGCCGCGGCCGCTCCGGCGGGTGGGTCGGGCCGGGCCGCGACCGCTCCGGCCGGTAGGCGACCCGGGCCGGCGGTCGGCGTCAGCCGACCGCGCCCTCCATCTGGAGTTCGATCAGGCGGTTGAGCTCCAGGGCGTACTCCATCGGGAGCTCCTTGGCGATCGGCTCGATGAAGCCCCGCACGATCATCGCCATCGCCTCGTCCTCGCTCAGACCCCGGCTCATCAGGTAGAAGAGCTGGTCATCGCTGATCTTGGAGACGGTCGCCTCGTGCCCCATCGACACGTCGTCCTCGCGGATGTCGACGTAGGGGTAGGTGTCCGAGCGGGAGATGGTGTCGACGAGCAGCGCGTCGCACTTGACCGTGCTCCGGCTGTGGTGCGAACCCTCAAGCACCTGCACCAGACCCCGGTAGGAGGTACGGCCGCCACCCCGGGCGATCGACTTCGAGATGATCGACGACGAGGTGTGCGGCGCGGCGTGCACCATCTTGGCCCCGGCGTCCTGGTGCTGGCCCTCGCCGGCCATCGCCACCGAGAGCACCTCGCCCTTGGCGTGCTCGCCGGTCATGTAGACCGCCGGGTACTTCATGGTGACCTTGGAGCCGATGTTGCCGTCGACCCACTCCATGGTGGCGCCCTCGTGGCAGACGGCCCGCTTGGTGACCAGGTTGTAGACGTTGTTCGACCAGTTCTGGATGGTCGTGTAGCGGCAGCGGGCGTTCTTCTTGACGATGATCTCGACGACCGCGCTGTGCAGCGAGTCGGAGGAGTAGAGCGGCGCGGTGCACCCCTCGACGTAGTGCACGTAGGCGCCCTCGTCGACGATGATCAGCGTCCGCTCGAACTGGCCCATGTTCTCGGTGTTGATCCGGAAGTACGCCTGGAGCGGGATCTCCACGTGCACGCCCTTCGGCACGTAGATGAACGAGCCGCCGGACCACACGGAGGTGTTCAGCGCGGCGAACTTGTTGTCGCCGACCGGGATCACCGTGCCGAAGTACTCCTTGAAGACGTCCTCGTGCTCCTTGAGGGCGGTGTCGGTGTCCAGGAAGAGGACACCCTGCTCCTCCAGGTCCTCACGGATCTTGTGGTAGACCACCTCGGACTCGTACTGCGCGGCGACCCCGGCGACCAGCCGCTGCTTCTCCGCCTCGGGGATGCCCAGCCGGTCGTAGGTGTTCTTGATGTCCTCCGGCAGGTCCTCCCAGCTGGTGGCCTGCTTCTCGGTGGAGCGCACGAAGTACTTGATGTTGTCGAAGTCGATCCCGGTGAGGTCGGCGCCCCAGGACGGCATCGGCTTGCGGCCGAACAGCCGCAGGCCCTTCAGCCGCAGGTCGAGCATCCAGGCCGGCTCGTTCTTCTTCGCCGAGATGTCCCGCACCACCGCCTCGTTGATGCCGCGCTGGGCGGTGGCCCCGGCGGCGTCGGAGTCGGACCAGCCGTACTCGTAGCGACCGAGGGCGGCGAGCTGCTCTTCCTGGGTCAGGGGCTGGACGATCTGCTCGGTCATCTATCTGTCCTCACAGTGGTGACGGTGTTACCGGACTGGGCACGCGGTTGGGCCGGAATGTGCGTGGTGCACACCCCGTCGCCGTGCGCGATGGTGGCCAGGCGCTGCACGTGGGTGCCGACCAGACGGGAGATGACCGCCGTCTCGGCCTCGCACAGCTGGGGGAACTCGGCGGCCACGTGCGCCACCGGGCAGTGGTGCTGGCAGAGCTGACCGCCGGAGGCGATCGTGGACGCGTTGGCAGCGTAACCCTCGGCGGTGAGCGCGCCCGCAAGTGCGTCCGACCGGGCGAGCGGATCGTCGCCGGCGTCCTCCATGGCGGCCCGGCAGCGGGCCTCCAGCGCGGCGACCTGGTCGGCGGCGAACGCCTCGACCGCATCGGGGCCACCGCTGCGGGCGATCCAGCGCAACGCGGCGGTGGCCATGTTGTCGTAGTGGTGGGTGCCACAGCGCACCCGGGCGGCGTCGGTGAGCAGGAAGACCTTCGCCGGTCGCCCCCGGCCCCGGCTGCCCCGCACCGTCTGCTCCCGGACGAGCACGTCACCGTCAGCGAGCATCGCGTCGAGGTGCCGGCGGATCGCGGCGGGGCTGAGGCCGAGCGCCGAGCCGAGTTGCCCTGCCGTGGACGCCCCCTGCTCCAGCAGGAGCTGGGTCACCCGGTCCCGGGTGGAAAGATCGCCGGCGGCAGCGGAGGTCGACTCCGGTGCCGCGCCTCGCGCGCCGCCAGCCTGATCAGCACCTCGCGCGCCGCCAGCCTGATCGGCACGTCGCACGGGACGGCGCGACCGCGCGCCGACGCCGACGACCGGTCCGGTCGTCGGCGAATGCCCGGAGAGCGCCGCCACGTTTTTCACAACGCCAACGTTACGTAATTCGCCGGAGGGCTGCAAACCCCACTCCGGTGATTCCGCCCACCGGGTCGGTGGAGTCACCCGATCGGGAACCACTACGGTGCGTAGGATTCGCGTCGTGAAGCGATCCGTCCGGTTCCCGGCCCCCGCCGCGCTGGTCCGCCTGCCCGACCGGTTCCCGGTCTCGACCACCCTGCTGCGCCGCCTCGCGTACGCCTCGATCGTGGCCAACGTGGCGATCGTGGTCACCGGCGGGGCGGTCCGGCTCACCGCGTCGGGGCTCGGCTGCCCGACCTGGCCCCGGTGCACCGACGCGTCGTACACCACGACGGCCGAGATGGGCGTGCACGGGGTGATCGAGTTCGGCAACCGGCTGCTCACCTTCGCGGTCGGGGCGATCGCCCTGGCCACCCTGTTGGCCGTGCTGGCCCACCGGCCCCGGCGCACCGGCCTGCTCGGACTGGCGGTGGCGGTGTTCCTCGGCATTCCGGCGCAGGCCGTCATCGGCGGGATCACCGTGCTGACCAACCTCAACCCGTGGGTGGTCGGGCTGCACTTCCTCGCCTCGATGGCGGTCATCGCGGCGGCGTACGCCCTCTGGCGTCGGGTGGTCGACCCGGACGGGCCGGCGATGCCCGTCGTGCCCCGACCGCTGCGCAGCCTGGCCCTGCTCACCACCGCGGTCAGCGTCGCGGTCCTGGTCGTCGGCACCTGGGTGACCGGCAGCGGCCCGCACGCCGGCGACCACGGCGCGGCCCGCAACGGGCTGGATCCGGAGACGATCTCCCAGGTGCACGCCGACGGGGTGTTCCTGCTGATCGGGCTCTCCGTCGCGCTGGTCCTCGCGTTCCGCGCGGTCGACGCGGCCGGCCCGGCCCGGGCCGCCCTGGTGCTGGTCGGGGTGGAGCTGGGGCAGGGCCTGATCGGCTTCGTGCAGTACTTCACCCACCTGCCGGCCGTGCTGGTCGCCGCGCACATGCTCGGCTCCTGCCTGGTGCTGCTGGCCACCCTGGCGATGCTCTGGTCGACCCGGCAGCGCCGCCCGCTCCCGACCGGTCAGGTCAGTCCCCGGGCAGCGACGGAGCAGGTGCCGTCCCCCGTCTGAGCGCACCCCACCCGCACCCAGCGCGCCCCACCGACATGCCCACCGCGCGCCCACCGACATGCCTCAAGGTCACGCTCGAACATGGTTGTAGTGGCCTCGCTACGCCCGGAGGCCACTACAACCACGACAACACCGTTGCGTTAACGCCGTGGGCGGCTGGTCAACCCGGGACAGGAAGTGCCAGATCGGGGAGCGGGGTGGGCCCGCTCGGCGATCATGGAGTGGTGGTGCCGACTTTGGGGTTTTACGGGCGTTCTGTCACCCACCACAACTCCATGATCGGCGAGGCAGCGCTGGTCGACGAACAGCCGTCGCAACGGTGTTGACAACCACGAAGTAGCACGAGCTTGCTGGGTTGGGTACGAGGCGGCCTTGCCAGTGGGGATGGGTGGAGCTCGTGGTGGGGTGGGTCAGCGGCGGGCGAGGTGGGTGAGCACCGCGTCGGCGAGCCGGTCGGGGGCCCCGTCGGCGTACCCGAGGAACAGCGACGGCTCGGTCAGCTCCAGCTCGATCAGCACGGGCGTGCCGTCCGGCCCCGGGACGAGATCCACCCGGGCGTAGAGCAGCCGCTGCGGGCCTCCCGGGACCTCGGTCAGCACCCGCGCGGCGACGGCCAACTGCTCGTCGGTCGCGGCACTCGGCCCGATCTCGGCAGGCCTGTAGGACCACTCGACACCCGGATCCGGGCCGTCGAGCATGGCGCCCTTGCGGACGGCGTGGCTGAAGACCGGGCCGTCCGGGCCGGCCAGGAAGAGCAGCGCGGTCTCACCGACGGTGTCCACCGCCTTGAGGTACGGCTGGACCATGGCGACCCGGCCGGCCGTCGACAGCCGGTGGACGTGCCGGACGGCCAGGGTCCGCTGCTCCGGGTCGGTCAGGTCGTACCGGCCGGTGTCCCGGCTGCCGGCGCTGACCGTCGGCTTCACCACGTAGTCACCGGGCGTCGAGGGCGGCTCCCAGGATGCTCCCGGCTCGACCCAGGAGGTCGGCACGGTGGGCACCCCGGCGGCGGTGAGCTCGCTCAGGTAGCGCTTGTCGGTGTTCCAGTCGACCACGTCTGCGGGGTTGACCAGGGTCGGCACGCCCCGCGCCCAGGCGACGAACTCGTCCCGCCGGGGTACGTAGTCCCAGGGCGACCTGAGTACCACCAGGTCGTAGCGACCCCAGTCGACCCGGGGGTCGTCCCAGACGGCGGTGTCGACGGTGACGCCACGCGCCGCCAGCGGGGCGAGCACGAGTCGGTCGTCCGGGACGAGGTCGGCGAAGTGGGAGCAGGTGACGAGAGCGACCCGGGGTTCCCCCCGGGTCGGCTGGTCGGTGGTCAAGGTGTCGTCAACGGGACATCGTGCGCCTGGCCATCGACCGCCACAGGTCGTTGCTCGGCCGCATCTGGTCCATCAGCTCGCGCTCCCAGGCGTTCTCGACGGTGACCCCCGCCTGGGCGCACGCCTCCCGGGCGGTGACGGTGTCCTCGGCGAACTGGTCACCCCATGCACCGTCGGTGCCGACCAGGACGATCCGCGCACCCCGCTTGCCGACGTACTCGATGACCGCCTTCGCGCCGCCGTGTGCGGCGGCGAAGGACTTGATGCCCGAGACCAGCCCGTTGGGGGCCGGTTCGGCGGTCTGCTCAGCCGTCAGCGTCGTATCGGAACCTTCTGCCATGGCCGAAGCCTAAGCAGACTGGCACCCCTACGCGCGAGAATCATGAACTATTTGTGATACCAATTACCCGAAGGTTTGTCGGAAAGTAGAGGCCAATTACCCGCATATGTCCGATAAATTCGGGCACAATCCTCCGGTGGATCGTCCCGATGTGCCCACCTTGCGGTGCATTGCCGCACCCGGAAAAAATCTCATCATCCGGACGCGATTCCGGCCGGCTCCTTCGGCACGACGGCCGTCCCGGCCCCCGTAGGGGACAAGACCCACCGGGCGCCCCTGCCCCGGCGGGGACGAGGTCCATCGGCGGGGAACCGAGGGCCACGCGGGCGCGCGGAGCGGGTTCAGAGCAGCGCGTCGAGGGCCACCGCGGCGAACACGATGGTCAGGTAGGTGGTCGACCAGTGGAACAGGCGCATCGGCTTGACCGGCTCGCCCCGGGTCACCCGCCGGCAGAGCTTGTGCGCCTCGACCAGGAAGACGGCACCCACCAGCGCGGTCGGTACCCCGTAGATCGCACTCATGCCCATCGGCCACAGCGCCAGAGAGGTCGCCACGGTGAGCCAGGCGAAGATCAGGATCTCGGCGTTGACCCGCCGGGGCGAGGCCACCACCGGCAGCATCGGGATCCCGGCGCGGGCATAGTCGTCCTTGTACTTCATGGCCAGCGGGTAGAAGTGCGGCATCTGCCAGAAGAAGACCACCGCGAACAGCGCCCAGGCCTGCGGCGCCAGCGAACCGGTCACCGCCGCCCAGCCGATCAGCACCGGCGCCGCCCCGCACGCCCCGCCCCAGAAGGTGTTCGCCGTCGTGGTGCGCTTGAGCCAGAGGGTGTAGACCAGGTCGTAGTAGACGATCGCGGCCAGCGTCAACGCCGTCGCCAACAGGTTGGTGAACGTCGCCATCAGGGCGATCGAGACCGCCGCCAGCACCAACCCGAAGACCAGGGCGCTGCGGGGCGAGACGGTGTGCGCCGGCAGCGGACGCCGCTTGGTGCGCCGCATCAACTGGTCGATGTCCCGGTCGATGTAGCAGTTGAGCACGCTCGCCGCGCCGGCGGCGAGCGAGCCGCCGGCAAGCACCACGGCCATCAGCCACAGCGACGGCAGGCCACCGTCGGCGAGCATCATCGCCGGCACCGTGGTCACCAGCAGCAGTTCGACGATGCGGGGCTTGGTCAGCGCCACGTACGCCGACACCACCGCACGGACGTCCCGTCGGCGGGCCACCGGTTCCCCGGTCACCGTGCGCACCGGCGGCTGCCCGGCAGAGTTGCTGACGGGGCGCTCGGTGATCATGCTCACGGATTGCCACCTTCCGGCGTCGGCAGGGGAGGTCGGTTCGGCGGGACCCGGAGGGGTCCACACACCGGACCACACACTACGCGCCGTCGTTTTCGCTGCCCGGGCGACCCGACAACGGTGCGGGCCGTCACACCTGACGGGTGACCGAACGATCCGGCCCGCGCATACGTAACTGCCTGCTGAGATCCCCGGGCGGACGTTTAGACCCGCTCGATAGGGTCACCAGTGAGGGTTCCGCCCATCTGCCGAGGAGCACAACCATAGTGGCTGCCAACCGACCCGCACTCAACTGGACCGACCTCGACCGCCGGGCCGTCGACACCGCCCGCGTCCTGGCCATGGATGCCGTGGAGAAATCCGGCAACGGCCACCCCGGCACCGCGATGAGCCTCGCGCCCGCGGCGTACCTGCTGTTCAACCGGGTGATGCGACACAACCCGGCCGACCCGAACTGGCCCGGCCGGGACCGCTTCGTGCTGTCCGCCGGGCACTCCAGCCTGACCCTCTACATCCAGCTCTTCCTCTCCGGTTACCCCCTGAGCCTGGAGGACCTGAAGTCGCTGCGGCAGTGGGGCTCGCTCACCCCGGGCCACCCCGAGCACGGCCACACGCCGGGCGTCGAGACCACCACCGGCCCGCTCGGGCAGGGCCTGGGCAACGCGGTGGGGATGGCGATGGCGGCCCGCCGCGAGCGCGGCCTGTTCGACCCGGAGAGCGAGCCGGGCGCCTCGGTCTTCGACCACAACATCTGGTGCATCGCCTCCGACGGCGACATCGAGGAGGGCATCAGCCACGAGGCGAGCGCCCTCGCCGGGCACCAGCAACTGGGCAACCTCACGCTGATCTACGACGACAACGAGATCTCGATCGAGGACGACACCCGGATCGCCAAGAGCGAGGACGTCGCGGCCCGCTACGCGGCGTACGGCTGGCACGTGCAGACCGTCGACTGGCGGGCCGGCGACGCCGACCAGGGCGACTACCACGAGGACGTCGAGGCGCTCTACCAGGCGCTGCTGGCGGCGAAGGCCGAGACCGGCCGCCCCTCGTTCATCGCGCTGCGCACCATCATCGGCTGGCCCGCGCCGAACAAGAAGAACACCGGCAAGATCCACGGCTCGGCGCTCGGCGGCGACGAGGTGAAGGCGACCAAGGAGATCCTCGGCTTCGACCCGCAGCAGAGCTTCCAGGTCGACGAGGACATGCTCACCCACGCCCGTGGGGTGCTCAACCGGGGCGTCGAGGCCGAGCAGGCGTGGACCGGCGAGTTCGACGGCTGGGCGCGGGCCAACCCGGAGCGCAAGGCGCTCTACGACCGGATCGCCGGCCGGGTGCTGCCGCAGGGCTGGACGGACGCGCTGCCGACCTTCCCCGCCGACGCCAAGGGCGTGGCCACCCGGGCCGCCTCCGGCAAGGTGCTGGAGGCGCTCGCCCCGGTGCTGCCGGAGCTGTGGGGCGGCTCGGCCGACCTGGCGGAGAGCAACAACACCACCATGAAGGGCGAGCCGTCGTTCATCCCGGCCGCCCACGCCACCAAGGACTTCCCCGGCCACGAGTACGGCCGCACGCTGCACTTCGGCATCCGTGAGCACGCCATGGGCGCGATCCTCAACGGCATCGCCCTGCACGGCGGCACCCGCCCGTACGGCGGCACCTTCCTGGTGTTCAGCGACTACATGCGCCCGTCGGTACGGCTCGCCGCGCTGATGAAGCTGCCGGTGACGTACGTCTGGACGCACGACTCGATCGGCCTCGGCGAGGACGGGCCGACCCACCAGCCGGTGGAGCACCTGACCGCGCTGCGTGCCATCCCGGGCCTGGACGTGGTCCGCCCGGCCGACGCCAACGAGACCGCCTGGGCGTGGCGGCAGGCGCTTGAGCACACCGACCGGCCGACCGCGCTGGCGCTGAGCCGGCAGCCGCTGCCGACCCTGGACCGTGAGCGGTACGCCGGGGCCGAGGGCACCGCCAAGGGCGGGTACGTGCTGGCCGAGGCGTCCAACGGCAAGCCGCAGGTGATCATCGTGGGCACCGGTTCCGAGGTGCAGCTCTGCCTCACCGCCCGGGAGCGGCTGGAGGCCGACGGCACCCCCACCCGGGTCGTCTCGATGCCCTGCCAGGAGTGGTTCTACGAGCAGGACGAGGCCTACCGGGAGTCGGTGCTGCCGCGCGGGATCAAGGCCCGGGTGAGCGTCGAGGCCGGCATCGGGATGTCCTGGCGGGGCGTCGTCGGCGACCTGGGCGAGAGCGTCAGCCTGGAGCACTACGGCGCGAGCGCCCCGCACACCGTGCTGTTCGAGCAGTTCGGCTTCACCCCCGACCGGATCGTGTCCGCCGCGCACGCGGCGCTGACCCGGGTGGGCGACATCACCGGTTTCACGACCGGCAACTGAGGAGAGCGTGGACGACATGACGGACAGACTGGGTGACCTCACCGCCGCCGGAGTGGCGGTCTGGCTCGACGACCTTTCCCGGGTACGACTGAGCTCCGGCGGGCTGGACAAGCTCCGCCGCGAGCAGCACGTGGCCGGGGTGACCACCAACCCGACCATCTTCGCCAAGGCGTTGAGCGACGCCGACGAGTACAACTGGCAGCTGAAGGACCTCGCCACCCGGGGCATCGAGGTGGAGGAGGCGGTCCGGATGCTCACCACCTACGACGTGCGCTGGGCGTGCGACGTGATGCGCCCGTCGTACGACGGCAGCGACGGCGTCGACGGGCGGGTCTCCATCGAGGTCGACCCCCGGGTCGCCCACGACACCGACAAGACCGTCGCCGAGGCCAAGGCGCTGTGGTGGCTGGTCGACCGGCCGAACCTGTTCATCAAGATCCCGGCGACCGAGGCGGGGCTGGCGGCGATCACCGCGACCCTGGCCGAGGGGATCAGCGTCAACGTGACGTTGATCTTCGGGCTGGACCGCTACTCGGCGGTGATGGAGGCGTTCCTCACCGGTCTGGAGCAGGCCAAGGCCAACGGCCACGACCTGTCCGCGATCGGCTCGGTGGCCTCGTTCTTCGTCTCCCGGGTCGACTCCGAGATCGACAAGCAACTGGACAAGATCGGCTCCGACGAGGCCAAGGCGCTGCGCGGCAAGGCCGCCGTCGCCAACGCCCAGCTCGCCTACGAGCGCTACACCGAGGTCTTCTCCTCCGACCGTTGGCAGGCCCTGGCCGACGCCGGCGCCCACCCGCAGCGCCCGCTGTGGGCGTCGACCTCCACCAAGAACCCGGACTACCGGGACGTGATCTACGTCGAGGAGCTGATCGCCCCCGGCACCGTCAACACCATGCCGGAGTCGGTGGTCCAGGCGTACGCCGAGCACGGCGAGACCCGGGGCGACACCATCACCGGCGCGTACGACGCGGCCCGGCAGGTCTTCGCCGACCTGGCCGCCGTCGGCATCGACATGGACGAGGTGATCGCCACCCTGGAACGGGAGGGCGTGGAGAAGTTCGAGACCAGCTGGGGTGAGCTGCTCGAAGGCGTACGCAAGTCGCTGACCGCCGCGGCGCAGGGCACCGGCACGCCGAACGAGGCGGCCAAGGGCAACGCCGAGGCGGCCCGGCGGGCCGGCGGGAACGCGTGACCGACGGCGTCGGAGGCGTCGCGGGGCCCTGCCCCGCGACGCGCCACGCCGTCGCCACCGCACCACCGGTGGCGACGTGAGTGAGCTGTCGACCGGCCCGGCCGATGCCGGTGCCGGTCTCGCGGTGCCCGGGACGGACGCGGTCGGACCGACCGCGCCCGTTTCCGTGCCGGCCGCCCTGTACGCGCGGGGCTTCCCGGTGGCACCATCCGACCGGGGCCGGCCGACTGCTACGGCGGCCCCTGGCCGACAGGCCGGCCGCACCGGCCCGGCGGGAAGCGATCGGACAATGGCGGGCGTGACGATGGACGACATGGACCAGACGGAGCGAGGAGGCGGCGTGAATCCGCTGCGCGACGCGCAGGACCGCAGGCTCCCCAGGATCCCGGAGCCGTGTGCCCTGGTGATCTTCGGGGTGACCGGTGACCTGGCGCGCAAGAAGCTGCTGCCGGCGGTTTACGACCTGGCCAACCGGGGGCTGCTGCCACCCGGTTTCGTGGTGCTGGGCTTCGCCCGGCGCGACTGGGGCGACGGCGACTTCGAGGCGCTGGCCCACGAGTCGGCGAAGAAGCACGCCCGGACACCGTGGCGGGAGGAGGTGTGGGGCCGGCTGGCCGGCAACATCAAGTTCGTCGGCGGCTCGTTCGACGACGACGCCGCCTTCGACAAGCTCGCCGCGACCCTGGACAAGCTGCGCGACAGCCACGGCATCCACGGCAACGCCGCCTTCTACTTCTCCATCCCCCCGACGGCCTTCCCGGTGGTGCTCAAGCAGCTGGCCCGCACCGGCATGGCCGACAACGAGAAGTGCGGCGGCTGGCGGCGGGTGGTGGTGGAGAAGCCGTTCGGCAACGACCTGCCGTCGGCGAAGGAGCTCAACGACCTGGTCGACGACGTGTTCACCCGGCAGGACGTCTTCCGGATCGACCACTACCTGGGCAAGGAGACGGTCCAGAACATCCTCGCCCTGCGGTTCGCCAACAACCTCTTCGAGCCGCTGTGGAACTCCAAGTACGTCGACTCGGTGCAGATCACCATGGCCGAGGACGTCGGCATCGGCTCCCGGGCCGGCTTCTACGACTCGGTCGGCACCGCCCGGGACGTGCTCCAGAACCACCTGCTCCAACTGCTCGCCCTGGTCGCCATGGAGGAGCCCACCAGCTTCGACGCCGACGAGATCCGGGCCGAGAAGCTGAAGGTGCTCAAGGCGATCACCCTGCCGAAGGACGTCGCCCGGGGCACCGTACGCGGCCAGTACCTGCCCGGCTGGGTGGGTGGCGAACGGGCCGTCGGCTACCTCGACGAGGACGGCGTCCCCGCCGACTCGACCACCGAGACGTACGTCGCCGTGGAGCTGGGCATCCAGAACCGCCGTTGGGCGGGGGTGCCGTTCTACATCCGGGCCGGCAAGCGGCTGCCCCGGCGGGTGACCGAGGTGGCCATCATGTTCAAGAAGGCCCCGCACCTGCCGTTCAACACCGCCGACATGGAGTCGCTGGGCAACAACCAGCTGGTCATCCGGGTCCAGCCGGACGAGGGCGTGGTGCTCAAGTTCGGCTCGAAGGTGCCCGGCACCACCATGGAGGTCCGCGACATCGCGATGGACTTCCAGTACGGCGAGGCGTTCACCGAGTCCAGCCCCGAGGCGTACGAGCGGCTGGTGCTGGACGTGCTGATCGGCGACCGGACGCTCTTCCCGGACGCCTCCGAGGTGGAGCAGAGCTGGGCGGTGGTGGACCCGTTGGAGCACGCCTGGGAGGGCACCAAGCCGGAGCCGTACCGGTCGGGCGAGTGGGGGCCCCGGGCCGCCGACGAGATGCTGGCCCGCGAGGGCCGCGCCTGGCGGCGGGCGTGAACGGCCACGAGGGAATCAGGCACAGCGGGCGGACCGGGAGGCACCAGTGATCGGGCTGTGGGACACCACCGGCAACGAGGTGGTCAAGGCGCTCGCCGCCGAGCGGCGCAGCGCGGGCGGGGTGGCCAGCGGGATGGCGCTCACCCTGATCGTCGTGGTCGACGAGAAGCGGGTCCGGGAGGCGGAGGCGGCGGCCACCATCGCCGCCGCCGCCCACCCGTGCCGGCTGCTCGTCGTCGTCCGCGCCGACGTGGAGCGGGAGCGCAACCGGCTGGACGCCGAGATCGTGGTCGGCGGCCGGCTGGGGCCGTGCGAGGCGGTGGTGACCCGGATGTACGGCCGGCTCGCCCTGCACGCCGAGTCGGTGGTGATGCCGCTGCTGGTACCGGACGTACCGGTGGTCACCTGGTGGCACGGGGAGCCGCCGGCGGAGATCGCCACCGACTTCCTCGGGGTGGTCGCCGACCGACGGATCACCGACTGCGCGCAGGCCGTGGACCCGATCGAGGCGCTGCGGGAACGGGCCCGGGACTACGCCCCAGGCGACACCGACCTGGCGTGGACCCGGATCACCCCGTGGCGCACCCTGGTCGCCGGGGCGTTCGACACCACCGAGGCCCGGGTCACCGAGGCGACCGTGGTGGCCCCGCGCCGGGACCCGACGGCGGCGCTGATGCGGGGTTGGCTGGCCGCCCGGCTCGGCATCGACCCGCAGTGGCAGCACACCGACGACCACCCGAGGATGCGTCAGGTGCAGCTGCGCTGCGCCAACGGCGACGAGCTGACGCTGACCCGGGACGACAGCATGGCGACGTTCCGGCGTACCGGCCAGGACGACCGGATGCTGCCGCTGGTGCGTCGCCCGCTCGGTGACGAGCTGGCCGAGGAGCTGCGCCGGCTCGACGCCGACCAGGTGTACGCCGAGGCGTTGGGCGCGGCGGCCGGGCTGCCCGCCCTGGAGCAGCGGCCGGCCCAGCGGGTGCACGTCTGGAAGGACCCGGCCACCGCCCGGCGGGCCGAGGCGGGCGTGACCGCGCACTCCGGCACCAGCACGGCATCCTGACCGGTGCGCCGGTGGGCGGTCCGGCGGGGCCGCCCACCGGCCGGTCCGGTGCCGGCCCGCCCAGGACGGGCGGGCCGGCACGACGAGATCCCTGGTGACATCGGCACCCGGCGGGGCCGACCGGTCCCGCCACGACGAGCAGGACCGCGTGGAGCGGTCGGGAAAGGCCAAGATGAGTGAGGCGAGTGTCGCCGTGCACGCCGACGCCGACCTGCTGGCGCAGGCGGTGGCGGCCCGGCTGGTGGTGAAGCTGCTCGACGCGCAGGCGGAGCGGGGTGCGGCGTCGATCGTGCTGACCGGCGGGCGGATCGCCGCGGCGGTGCACCGGGCGGTGGTCGCCCTGCCCGCCCACCATGCCGTCGACTGGTCCCGGGTGGATGTCTGGTGGGGCGACGAACGCTTCCTGCCGGCCGGGGATCCGGACCGCAACGAGACGCAGGCGCGGGCCGCGCTGCTGGACCTGGTGCCGCTGGACCCGGCCCGGGTGCACCCGATGCCGGCCACCGACGGCCCCACCGGCGACGACCCGGAGGCCGGTGCCGCCGCGTACGCCGAGGAGCTGGCCCGGGCGGCGCGGACAGGTCACGCCGCACTCCCCCACTTCGACGTGCTGATGCTGGGCGTCGGCGAGGACGGGCACGTGGCGTCGGTCTTCCCCGGGCACCCGGTGCGCCACGACACCCGGCCGGTCAGCGCGGTGCGGGGCAGCCCGAAGCCGCCGCCGGTACGGACCACCCTCACCCTGCCGACGATCAACACCGCCGAGGAGGTCTGGCTGGTCGCCAGCGGCGCCGACAAGGCGCAGGCGGTGGGGACGGCGTTGGCCGGGACCGGCCCGGAGCAGCTGCCGGCCGCCGGGGTGCAGGGCGTCTCGCGTACCCTCTGGCTGCTCGACCGGGCGGCGGCGGCCGACGTGCCGGCCCGGCTGCACACCCCGCGCTGAGCCCTGGCCCGGTCCTCCCGGACCGGGTCAGGTCGGGACGCTCACGCCGTCGCCGGGGCGGTCACTCCCGGCCGCGTCGACGGCGCAGCGCGGCCAGCGCCTCGGCCAGCAGCGCCTCCCCCTCCTCCGGGGTGCGCCGCTCCTTCACGTACGCCAGATGGGTCTTGTAGGGCTCGGGGCGGGTGCGTCCG
Source organism: Micromonospora sp. NBC_00421 (assembly GCF_036017915.1). Taxonomy (NCBI): domain Bacteria; kingdom Bacillati; phylum Actinomycetota; class Actinomycetes; order Micromonosporales; family Micromonosporaceae; genus Micromonospora; species Micromonospora sp. NBC_00421. Next base: position 751,178 of record NZ_CP107929.1, on the reverse strand, counting down.
GGCGGGTTCTGGGCGTCCAGACCGGCGGGCAGGCCGCAGCGCGGACAGTCCCAGACGGCCGGCTCCTCGGCGTCCACCGCCAACCGGATCTCTGTGGCGTGGTCGTTGCGGCACCAGTAGGTGACCGCGCGGCGGGGGGCCGGCTCGTACCGTTCGGTGGGGCGCTCCGGTGCCGACCCGATTCGTGAGCCACGGATGACGTTGCCACTGGGCACGGTTGCTCCTGTCGTCGGAGGGGACCACCGCCTGAGGCGGGCGGTGGGCGACGTGGCGGAGAAACAAAACTGCGCGCGGTCCGTGACGGACCGCGCGCAGATTGTATGACCTGATCGAGCCGCTCAGGACCCGCTGTTGAGCTGGAGCCGGAGCCAGAGGCCGAGCCCGACGATGCAGGCGAACCAGACGATGCTCACCAGGACGGTGTAGCGGTCCAGGTTCTTCTCGGCCACCGACGAGCCGGCCAGGCTGGAGCTGACCCCGCCGCCGAACATGCTCGACAGCCCGCCGCCCTTACCCCGGTGCAGCAGGATGAGCATGGTGAGCAGAACGCTCGTGATGACCAGCAACACGATCAACGTGTATGCGAACCAGATCGGCATGGCTGGGGTCAGTCCTCTCGTTACGATCCTCGCCCGGACAGATCGGGCACGGCGGCACCGACCGGCGGACGGGCGGAGTCAAGAATAGCGAGCGATCAGCGACCCGTGTGCTCCGGGAAGCGGCAGATCTTCGCGAACTCCTCGGCGTCCAGGCTGGCCCCGCCCACGAGCGCCCCGTCCACGTCCGGCTGGGACATGATCGACGCGACGTTTGACGACTTCACCGAGCCGCCGTAGAGGATCCGGACCTGGTCGGCGGTGCCCTGGTCGTAGGTCTCGACCAGCCGCTTGCGGACCTCCCCGCAGACCTCCTGGGCGTCCTCGGGGGTGGCCGTCTTGCCGGTGCCGATCGCCCAGACCGGCTCGTACGCCACCACGACCTTGGTGACCTGCTCGGCGGTGAGCCCCTTCAGGGCACCGTCGAGCTGGTCGCAGCAGTGCGGCACGTGCCGCAGCTGCTCGCGGATCTCCAGGCCCTCACCGATGCAGAGGATCGGGGTGAGCCCGTTGGCCAGCGCGGCGGCCACCTTGGCGTTGACGATCGCGTCGTCCTCGTAGTGGTACTGCCGCCGCTCCGAGTGCCCGACCGCCACGTACGTGCAGCCCAGCTTGGCCAGCATCGCCCCGGAGATGTCCCCGGTGTACGCGCCGGACTGGTACGGCGACAGGTCCTGCCCGCCGTAGCCGATGAGCAGCTTGTCGCCGTCCACAGCGGTCTGCACGGTGCGCAGATCGGTGAAGGGCGGCAGGACCACCGTCTCGACGGCGGTGAGCTGCTGCTCGGTGAGGCTCGCGGCCAGCTTCTGCACCAGCAGGTTGGCCTCGAGGTGGTTGAGGTTCATCTTCCAGTTGCCGGCCATCAACGGCCGGCGGGTGACACTCGCCATCAGTCCTCCAGGGCCGCGATGCCGGGGAGGGTCTTGCCCTCCAGGTATTCCAGGGAGGCGCCGCCGCCGGTCGAGATGTGCCCGAACGACGACTCGTCCAACCCGAGGGCCCGGACGGCCGCAGCGGAGTCACCGCCACCGACCACGGTGAACGCGTCGGTCTTGGTGATCGCCTCGGCCACACCCCGGGTGCCGTTGGCGAACGCCGGCATCTCGAACACGCCCATCGGGCCGTTCCAGAAGACCGTCTTCGCCGGCGACAGCGCGGCGGTGAAGCCGGCCACCGTCTCCGGGCCGATGTCCAGGCCGAGCCGGTGGCTGGGGATGCCGTCGGCGGGCACCGTGTCGTGCGCGGCGTCCGGGGCGAAGGCGTCCGCGACCACCACGTCGACCGGGAGCAGGATCTTGCCGTCGGCACGGGCCAGGAGGTTGCCGCAGGTCTCGACCATCTCCTCCTCCAGCAGCGAGGTGCCCACCTCGTGGCCCTGGGCCTTGAGGAAGGTGAAGCACATACCGCCGCCGATGAGCAGCCGGTCGACCTTCGGCAGCAGCGCCTCGATCACCGCCAGCTTGTCGGAGACCTTGGAACCGCCGAGCACCACCACGTAGGGGCGCTCCGGCTCGCCGGCCAGCCGACCCAGCACCTCGACCTCGCGCAGCACCAGCCGGCCGGCCACGTGCGGCAGCCGGGCCGGTACGTCGTGGACGCTGGCGTGCTTGCGGTGCACGGCGCCGAACGCGTCGTCCACGTACGCCTCGCCGAACGCGGCGAGCTGGTCGGCGAAGGCTCCCCGCTCGGTGTCGTCCTTGCTGGTCTCCCCCTTGTTGAAGCGGAGGTTCTCCAGCAGGGCGACCTGACCGTCGGTCAACGCGTCCACGGTGGTGCGGGCGGACTCGCCGACGGTGTCGGTGGCGAAGTGCACAGGCGCGTCGAGCAGCTCACCGAGCCGCCCGGCGACCGGGCGGAGGCTGTACTGCGGATCCGGGGCGCCCTTCGGACGGCCCAGGTGCGAGCAGACCACGACCCTCGCCCCGGCCTGCACGAGCGCGCCCAGGGTGGGCAGGACGGCCCGGATCCGGCCGTCGTCCGTGATGTCTCCGGTCTGCTTGTCGAGTGGGACGTTCAGGTCGGCGCGCACCAGCACGCGCCGACCCGACACCCCCTCGGCGAGCAGGTCGTCGAGGTTGCGGATGCTCACAGAGCTAACTCTCCGTTCGTGACTGCGGGGCTCGCAAGCTCACTCCTCGCACTCACAGCGAGGAACCCACCAGCTTGACCAGGTCGACCAGCCGGTTGGAGTAGCCCCACTCGTTGTCGTACCAGCCGACGACCTTGACCTGGTTGCCGATGACCTTGGTCAGCGGCGCGTCGAAGATGCACGACGCCGGGTCGGTGACGATGTCGGACGAGACGATCGGGTCCTCGTTGTAGACCAGGATGCCCTTGAGCGGGCCGTCCGCGGCGGCCTTGATAGCGGCGTTGACCTCGTCCACGGTGGTCTCCCGGCCGACCTCGACGGTCAGGTCGGTGGCCGAGCCGGTCGGGATCGGCACCCGCAGCGCGTAACCGTCCAGCTTGCCCTTGAGCACCGGCAGCACCAGCCCGATCGCCTTGGCGGCACCGGTCGAGGTGGGGACGATGTTCAGCGCGGCGGCGCGGGCCCGACGCAGGTCCTTGTGCGGCGCGTCCTGGAGGTTCTGGTCCTGCGTGTACGCGTGGATCGTGGTCATCAGGCCCTTCTCGATGCCGAAGGTGTCCTGGAGGACCTTCGCCATCGGGGCCAGGCAGTTCGTGGTGCACGACGCGTTCGAGATGATCGTGTGCTTGGCCGGGTCGTACTGGTCGTGGTTGACGCCCATGACGACCGTGACGTCCTCGTTCTTCGCCGGGGCGGAGATGATGACCTTCTTGGCCCCGCCGTCGACGTGCGCCTTGGCCTTGGTGCCGTCGGTGAAGAAACCGGTGGACTCGATGACGACGTCCACGCCGGCGTCGCCCCACGGCAGCTTCGACGGGTCCTTCTCGGCGAACGCCTTGATGGTCTTGCCACCGACGGTGATCTCGTCGGCGGTGGCCTTGACCTCGTGCGGCAGGCGACCGAGGATGCTGTCGTACTTGAGCAGGTGGGCGAGCGTCGCGTTGTCGGTCAGGTCGTTCACGGCGACGACCTCGATGTCGGCGCCGGACGCCAGCACGGCCCGGAAGAAGTTACGGCCGATGCGGCCGAAGCCGTTGATGCCAACCCGGATGGTCACAGGTCCCATCTCCTCGCGTTCTGGTCCGCCGACGTCAGAACCGGGCCGGCGGAGGTGTGTGCGCCGGCCGGTGAGCCGGCCGTTGACGATTCGTCTCGGCCACCCCGCCACGGTCTGGGAGGACCTGACCGCCCGAGGCGGTGTGCACGGCGAGGAGTGCCTGTGCCGGCCCCCTTGCCGTACCCGACGACCCTATCCGAGCGTGCCCCGCCACGATGCGGCGGGTGGTGACCCCGTCGGGTCGACGGCACGGCACGCCCCACCCACCCGACCCGTGACACGTCGCCCCGCCGGCTCGTGCTTCGCACTCGCCCGCGGGATGGCGGCCCACCGTCCTATCAGACCACGAGCATGTCCGGCGTGACTGCCGCTTCGGTATCCGGGATGCCCAGGTCACGGGCCCGTTTGTCGGCCAGCGCCAGCAGCCGGCGGATCCGCCCGGCGATGGCGTCCTTGGTCAACGGCGGATCGGCCAGCGCGCCAAGCTCCTCCAGCGACGCCTGCCGGTGCTCCAGCCGCAGCCGACCGGCCGAGGTGAGATGGTTCGGGGCGTCCTCGGCGAGGATCTCCAGGGCCCGGGTGACCCGGGCGGCGGCGGCCACCGCGGCCCGCGCCGAGCGGCGCAGGTTGGCGTCGTCGAAGTTGGCCAGCCGGTTGGCCGTGGCCCGCACCTCCCGGCGTACCCGACGCTCCTCCCAGGCCAGCACGCTGGAGTGCGCGCCCACCCGGGTGAGCAGCGCGGCGATCGCGTCACCGTCCTTGACCACCACCCGGTCCACCCCGCGTACCTCACGGTTCTTGGCGGTGATGCCGATCCGGCGGGCCGCGCCCACCAGGGCCAGCGCGGACTCCGGGCCGGGGCAGGTGATCTCCAGCGCGCTGGAGCGGCCCGGTTCGGTCAGCGAGCCGTGCGCCATGAACGCCCCCCGCCAGGCCGAGACCGCGCAGCAGACGTTCGCCGCCACCACGTGCGGCGGCAGGCCGCGTACCGGCCGGCCCCGGACGTCGAGCAGGCCGGTCTGCCGGGCCAGCGCCTCGCCGTCCTTGACCACCCGGACGATGAAGTGACTGCCTTTGCGCAGGCCACCCGAGGCGAGCACGTGGATCTCGCTGGGATAGCCGTACACCTCGGCGATCTCCCGACGCAGCCGGCGGGCCACCGCCCCGGTGTCCAGCTCGGCCTCCACCACCACCCGACCGGAGACGATGTGCAGCCCACCGGCGAAGCGCAGCAGCGCGGCCATCTCCGCCCGCCGGCAGCAGGGCTTGGGCACGTCGACCCGGCTCAGCTCGTCCTTGACCGCAGCCGTCATCGCCATTGTGCGCCCCCTCACGGACCGGTACCGGCGTGTCGCCGGTGATTACGTACGTGCTTAACGATCGGCGCCCAGGACAGGCACCAGTGCGGCAGCCAGGGCGGCCGGATCGTGACGGGACGTGCCGTCGTCGACGGCGACCGGGGCGAGGACCAACCGGGCACCAAGCGATTCTGCCGCACGCCCGACCGGTTCCGGGTCACCCACCGCCTTGGAGTCGGCCACCACGTAGTCCACGGTGAGCTGCGGAAGGTACCAACGCAGCGCGGCCAGGTGGTCGGCCACCGAGAGGCCCAGGGTCTCCTGCTCGGCGGCCAGGTTGAGGGTGACCAGCCGCCGGGCCGGGCTGGTCACGATCGCCTCGGCCAGCCCCGGCACCAGCAGGTGCGGCAGTACGCTGGTGTACCAGCTACCCGGGCCGAAGATCAGCCAGTCCGCGTCGCCCACGGCGGCCACCGCCTCCGCGCAGGCCACCGGGGTGTCCGGGGTCAGCCGCAGCGCCTCCACCGTGCCTGTGGTCACCGCCACCTGATGCTGGCCGCGCACGGTGCGTACCTCGTCGGGGTGGGCCGGGTCGACGCCGCGGACCCGGGCCTCGATGTCCACCGGCTGGGCCGACATCGGCAGCACCCGGCCGACCGCGCCGAGCATCGCCCCGGCGTGTGCCAGCGCGGCGACCGGGTCGCCGAGCTGCTCCATCAGGCCGCAGAGCACCAGGTTGCCCACCGCGTGCCCGGCCAGCCCGTCCCGGGTGTCCCCGGCGAACCGGTGCTGGAACAGCCCGGCGCTGCGTCGGGTGGCCGGATGGTCCCCGGCCAGCGCGACCAGGGCCTGCCGCAGGTCACCCGGGGGCAGGCCGCCACGTTCGCGGCGTAACCGGCCGCTGGAACCGCCGTCGTCGCCGACGGTGACCACGGCGGTGATGTCGAGGTCCAGTTCCCCGGCGCAGTGCCGCAGCGCCCGCAGCGAGGCCGACAGGCCGTGCCCCCCACCGAAGGCGACCACCGTCCTGGCCGTCATTCCCGCCCCAGGTCCCGGTGCTGCGCGTTGGCCGCCAACCCCGACTGGCGCAGCCGCTCGGCCAACTCCTCGGCGATGGCCACGCTGCGGTGCTTGCCGCCGGTGCAGCCGACGGCCACCGTCAGGTAACGCTTGCCCTCCCGCTCGAACCCGGCGGTGGTGGCGTTGACCAGGTCGGCGTACGAGGCGACGAAGGCGTCCGCGCCCTCCTGCCCCAGCACGTACGCGCTGACCGCCGCCTCCCGACCGGTGTGTTCCCGCAGCTCCGGCACCCAGTACGGATTCGGCAGGAAGCGGGCGTCGAGCACGAAATCGGCGTCCGGCGGCAGGCCGTACTTGAAGCCGAAGGAGAGCACGGTCAGCCGCAGCCGACGGGCGTCCTCCCCGCCGAACAGCTCCTCGACCCGGCGGCGGAGCTGGTTGACGTTGAGGTGGCTGGTGTCGATGATCACATCGGCCTGGTCCCGGGCCTCCTCCAGCAGGGCCCGCTCGACGGCGATGCCGTCGGCCAGCCGCCCCTCGCCCTGCAACGGGTGCGACCGGCGGACGCTCTCGAACCGCCTGATCAGCACCTCGTCGTCGGCGTCGACGAAGACCACCCGGGGCGAGAAACCCCGGTCCTTCAGCTCCCGGATCGCCCCGGCCAGGTCGGTGGAGAAGGCCCGCGACCGCACGTCCAGCACCATCGCGGTACGCCGGGCCGCGCCGCCGGCCTTGACCGCCAGCTCGGCCATGTCCAGCATCAGCGCCTGCGGCAGGTTGTCCACGACGTAGTAGCCGACGTTCTCCAGGGCGCGGGCCACCGTGCTGCGGCCACCACCGGACAGGCCGGTGACCACCACCAGCGTGGTCTCCGACTCGGCCGTGCCCTCGACGTGCCCGCCGACTGTCCGCGCCTCGCTCATCCCACCGCTCCCGATTCCGTGGCGGCGAGCCCCGATGGGTCCCGTGCCGCACAGGGTCAGTCGACGACTCTATCCCGGTCGGCGACGTCGATCCCCGCACGCCCGGCGGCGGGTCGCCCGACGGGTGCGGCCCGGCGGTCGACCGGCACCCGGGCGTTGTTCCGCGCAGACTGGTATGCCTGTCCGGCATAAATATGCCGGACAGGCATACCAGTCTCCGAGAGAAGTGCCGCCGCTCGAAGGCGACAGGGTCACGACCGTCAGCGGCGGTTGCGCAGCGCCTTGACCCGGTCACGACCGAGCACGCCGAGGTAGTCCCCCGGCTCGTCGAGGCAGGAGTCGACCTCGGCCGCCCCGATGACCTCCGCCAGTCGGGCGGCCAGTTGGTCGGGGTCCGGCCGCACCTGCTCACAGAGCTGGACGTGGACCGCCCGCAACGCGCCGCCGATCTCGGCCGGCTCCTCCTCGTACGTCTCCCAGGCGTCCCAGAGGTAGCCCGCGAGCCCGTCCCAGGCGCGGGCGGCCCGCTCGACCAGCACCAGCGTCTCCTGGGTCGGCGGCCGTTGGGCGAGCACCTCGACCTCCTCGACGATGGCCCGGCCGGCCTTCTCCACGTCGTGCAGGTCCCACCGGTCGCCGCTGGTCGCCTCGCGGGCCAGGCTGTCGATCGTCCGCCGGATGTCGTCCGACTCGGCGGCGGTGAGGGGCGCGAGCTGGCCGGCGTGCGCCCGCAACCTGTGCTCCAGCACGCGATCCGTGGCGGCCCACTCGGCGACCAGCGCGGCCAGCCGGCGGGCGGGGATGCCGCGCGCGAGTTCGACCAGCTCGGTGAGCCTGGGATCGACTTCCACAGCCGACGGCGGGGTGGCCGCCGAGGACCACGAGAATCCGTCTTCCAGGGCAGCGGCGGTGAGGGCCACCGCGTACCCGCACACCTCCGCACCGGCTGGGCAGTCGCACTCGACGGTGAAGCCGTCCGCCGTCACCCCCACCCAGACCTCGTACGGCGGTTGCCCGGTTTCCCGGATCACGCAGGAGGCTCCCCCGCCGACCGCCACGATCTCCGTCGGCTGACCGGCTGCCCGGAGCTTGTCCGCTTCCGCGCAGGCCACAGACCCGGCCTCGTCCCGGAGCGCTTCGATGTCGATGCGTACCGCCATCCGGCCATCTAACCGGGTATGGGTGACGCCGCCGGCATCAGGGCGGGGGCTGCCCGGCGAACGGGTCAGCCGTGCAGGCCCCGCCGCAGACCGACGCTGCTGTTCCGGGCCGATGCCTGGAACCACGTCGAGCCGGTCTTCTGCGGCCGGATCGGCCCCGACGGCGAGGTCCGCATGGACGTCACCGGTCACCCCGGCTTCCACAGCGCGGCCGGCCTCGGCGGACCCTGCTGGGGCGAGGGGGACAGCTCCGGGTGACGGTGCCGGGCAACGGGTGGCTCCGGCGAGGGGACGACTCAGGGCGACGGGTGAGGCTGCGGGGCGGGCGGGACGGGTCCAGGGGGCGTCGTGGACGGCGTTGTCGGGGCGGGCTCGTAGACTCCCCGGATGGTCTCCCCCACCGAGCTGCGCGCCTCCGACGCCCTCGACGTGCTCCGCCGGGTCTTCGGCTACGACGCCTTCCGGGGCTTCCAGCAGGAGATCATCGAGCACGTGGTGGCCGGCGGGGACGCCCTGGTGCTGATGCCCACCGGTGGCGGCAAGTCGCTGTGTTACCAGGTCCCGGCCCTGGTCCGGGACGGCGTCGCGGTGGTCGTCTCCCCGCTGATCGCCCTCATGCAGGACCAGGTCGACGCGCTGACCGCGGTCGGCGTACGCGCGGGCTTCCTCAACTCGACGCAGGACTACGCCGCCCGGCGCACGGTCGAGCAGGCGTTCGTCGCCGGTGAGCTTGACCTGCTCTACCTGGCCCCCGAGGCGCTGGGCACCCGGGGCGTGCAGCAACTGCTCGACCGGGGCCGCATCGGTCTGTTCGCCATCGACGAGGCGCACTGCGTGTCCCAGTGGGGGCACGACTTCCGCCCCGACTACCTGGCCCTGTCGATGCTGCACGAGCGGTGGCCGGCGGTGCCCCGGATCGCGTTGACCGCGACCGCCACCAGCGCCACCCGGGCCGAGATCGCCACCCGGCTCCAGCTCACCGAGGCGAAGCACTTCGTGGCCAGCTTCGACCGGCCCAACATCCAGTACCGGATCGTGCCCAAGAAGGAGCCCCGCAAGCAGCTGCTGGCCCTGCTGCGCGACGAGCACCCGGGCGACGCCGGCATCGTCTACTGCCTGTCCCGGGCCTCGGTGGACAAGACGGCCGAGTTCCTGGTCGCCAACGGGGTCGCCGCGCTGCCCTACCACGCCGGCCTGGACTCGGGCACCCGCGCCGCCAACCAGCAGCGTTTCCTGCGGGAGGACGGCCTGGTCATGGTCGCCACGATCGCCTTCGGGATGGGCATCGACAAGCCGGACGTCCGCTTCGTGGCCCACCTCGACCTGCCCAAGTCGGTCGAGGGCTACTACCAGGAGACCGGGCGGGCCGGCCGGGACGGGCTGCCGTCGACGGCGTGGCTCGCCTACGGCCTCCAGGACGTGGTGCAGCAGCGCAAGATGATCGAGACGTCCGACGGCGACCTGGCCCACCGGCGTAACCTCGCCACCCACCTGGACGCCATGCTGGCGCTCTGCGAGACGGTCCGCTGCCGCCGGGTGCAACTGCTCGAATACTTCGGTCAGCCCGGCACGGCCGACTGCGGCAACTGCGACACCTGCCTGACCCCGCCGGAGACCTGGGACGGCACGGTGGCCGCGCAGAAGCTGCTCTCCACCGTCTACCGGCTCGACCGGGAACGCAACCAGCGCTTCGGCGCGGGGCACTGCGTGGACATCCTGATCGGCAAGCATAACGACAAGATCAGCCAGTACGGCCACGACGCGCTGAGCACCTTCGGCATCGGCACCGAGCTACGCGAGGCGGAGTGGCGCGGGGTGGTCCGGCAGCTGCTCGCCGAGGGGCTGTTGGCGGTCGAGGGCGACTACGGCACGCTGGCGCTCACCGAGGCCAGCGCGGAGGTGCTGGCCCGCCGCCGCACGGTCACCATGCGCCGGGAGCCGGAGAAGGTGGCCTCGACCCGGTCGGCGAAGCCACGCGGCGCAGCCACCGTGGTCGCGGAACTCTCCCCGGCGGCCGGGTCGCTGTTCGAGCGGCTGCGCGCCTGGCGGGGGGCCACCGCCAAGGAACAGGGCGTGCCAGCGTACGTGATCTTCCACGACGCGACGTTGCGGCAGATCGCCACCGACGCCCCCGCCTCGTTGGCCGAGCTGTCCCGGATCAGCGGCGTCGGCGAGAACAAGCTGGCCAAGTACGGCGAGTCCATCCTCACCGTCCTCGCCGACCAACCCTGACCGCACCGCTCCCACCCGATAGAACGGATCGAGCTCCCTGCCCCGGCCGATCCGGCGAGCGGGCGGGATCAGTCGGCCGTGGCGGGAGCGGGGGTGCCGTCGAGGGCGGCGAGGATCGCCTCGGCGGTGCGCCGGCCCACCCCGGGCACCTCGGTGATCTCCTCCACCGTGGCGGCGGAGAGCCGTTTGAGCGAGCCGAAATGCCGCAGCAGCGCCTTGCGGCGGACCTCACCCAACCCGGGGACGGTGTCCAGGGCCGATTCGGTCATCCGCTTGGAGCGGCGCTGCCGGTGGAAGGTGATGGCGAACCGGTGCGCCTCGTCCCGGACCCGTTGCAGCAGGTAGAGCCCCTCGGAGGTGCGCGGCAGGATGACCGGGTATTCGTCGTCGGGGAGCCAGACCTCCTCCAGCCGCTTGGCCAGCCCGCACAGCGCCACGTCGTCGATACCCAGCTCGGCCAGCGCCTGGGCCGCCGCCGCCACCTGCGGGGCACCGCCGTCGACCACCACCAACTGCGGCGGGTAGGCGAACTTCCGGGGCCGGCCGGTGGTCGGGTCGATGCCGGGACGGTCGGGGTCGGCGGCGGTCTCCTCACCCAGCTCACCGGTCTCGGCGCGGGCGTCGAGGTAGCGGGCGAAACGGCGACGCAGCACCTCGGACATCGCCGACAGGTCGTCGGTGGCCCCCCGGACGATGAACCGGCGGTATTCGCTCTTGCGCGGCAATCCGTCCTCGAAGACGACCATGCTGGCCACCACGTCGGTGCCCTGGATCTGGGAGATGTCGAAGCACTCGATACGCAGCGGTGAGGTGCGCATGTCGAGCGCCTCGCTGATCTCGTCGAGCGCCTTGCCCCGGGTGGTCAGGTCACCTGACCGCTTGAGCTTGTGCCGGGCCAGGGAGTCCTTGGCGTTGCGGCCCACCGTCTCCAGCAGGGTCCTCTTGTCACCGCGCTGGGGCACCCGCAGCGACACCCGGCTGCCCCGGCGGGCGCTGAGCCAGTCGGCGAGCGCCTCGGCGTCGCCCGGCAGCTCGGGGACCAGCAGCTCCCGGGGGACGTCCGCCTCGCCCTGCTCGCCGCCGTAGACCTGGGTGCAGAAGTGGTGCACCAGGTCGCCGGTGGTCAGCTCCTCGGTCTTCTCCACCACCCAGCCACGCTGGCCGCGTACCCGGCCGTCGCGGACGTGGAAGACCTGCACGGCGGCTTCCAGCGGATCGTCGGCGAAGGCGACCACGTCGGCGTCGGTGCCGTCGCCGAGCACCACTGTCTGCTTCTCCATGGCCCGGCGCAGCGCGGCCACATCGTCGCGCAGCCGGGCCGCCCGCTCGAACTCCAGCTGCTCGCTGGCCTCGGTCATCTCGCGTTCGAGGCGGCGCACCATGCTGTCGGTGCGGCCGGCCATGAACTCGCAGAAGTTGTCGACGATCGCCCGGTGCGCGTCGGCGGAGACGGTGCCCACACAGGGCGCGGAGCACTTGCCGATGTAGCCGAGCAGGCACGGGCGGCCCACCTGGCCGGCCCGCTTGAACACCCCGGCGGAGCAGGTGCGCGCCGGGAAGACCCGCAGCAGCAGGTCGAGCGTCTCGCGGATCGCCCAGGCGTGCGAGTACGGCCCGAAGTACCGCACGCCCTTACGCTTCGCGCCCCGCATGACCTGCAACCGCGGGTATTCCTCGTCCAGCGTGACCGCCAGGTACGGGTACGACTTGTCGTCGCGGTACCGGACGTTGAACCGGGGGTCGTACTGCTTGATCCAGGTGAACTCCTGCTGCAGGGCCTCGACCTCGGTGGCGACTGTCATCCAGTCGACCGACTCGGCGGTGGTGACCATCTGCCGGGTCCGCTCGTGCAGACCCAGCAGATCGCCGAAGTAGGAGTTGAGCCTGCTGCGCAGGTTCTTCGCCTTGCCGACGTAGATCACCCGGCCGGTGCCGTCACGGAACCGGTAGACCCCGGGGGACTCGGGGATCGTGCCGGACGCGGGACGGTAGGTCGAGGGATCAGCCACGGCACCGAGACTATCCGTTGCCCCCGACACTCCAGATCACGCCGAGCTGGTCGACCTCGGTGCCGCTGCGGCCGAAGAAGCCGGCCAGCCGACCACCCGGGGGCGCGGTGAAGGTGACCGCCGCAGAGGTGGGCGTACCGGTGGCGAGGGTGCGGCCCTGGTCGGTGCCGAGCCGGGCCGAGAAGATCCGGGTCCGGCCGTCCTTCTGGCCCTGGGTCAGGGTGACCTGGGTGATCCGCTCGCCGGGGGCCAGGGTGAGGCTGGTCTCGGTCCCGCCGGTGCCGCCGTGGCGCAGCTGGCCGCCGTCGGCGAGGTCCACCCCGACGGCGTCGAGCCGGGAGCCACCGCGCAGGGTGACCCGGGTGACCGCCGGGCCGACCCGGTCGGCGTCGGTGAACGGGTCACCGTGCGGGCCGCCCCAGGTGTCGCTGGCCCGCAGGTCGGGGGCGAGGGTCCAGTCGAACCAGGCGGCGTGCGGGTAGTGGTCCGACAGCGGCCCGCCGGTCGGGGTGAGGAACCGGGCGTGCTCGTTGTGGTAGCGGTTCAGGGTGAGGTTCACCAGCTTGTTGCTCCGGTAGAGGATCTTGTCGACCACCTCGCAGCTGTCCGTCACGTTGGCCGGGTCGCAGACCAGCGCCGGGTCACCGGCGGCCGGCGGCTGACCGCCCCGCTCCTGCTGCACCCAGACGTCGGTGAGGCCGTTGGCCGCCACCAGGTCGCGGATGTTGTCGCCGGTACGGGTGTAGCGGACGTTCAGGTCCCCCATCAGCACCACCGCGTTGCCCGCCGAGTTGGCCGCGACGTACGCGGAGAGCTGGCTCAGGTTGGCCCGCCGGGCGGCCAGGTCGGCGTCGGTGCTGCCGGCGTTCGGGTGGGCGTTGTAGAGGTCGACGAAGACGCCCTCGGCCAGCCGGATGCGGCTGGCGGTGAAGCCCTTCGGGGTGAGGCAGTCGGTGCCGTTGCAGGAGTGCCACTTCACCCGGGCGAAGTCGCTGTACTGATAGTTCGACAACGTGTTGAGGCCGCTGCCGAACGGCACGCCCCCGCTGGTCGGGGTCCGGTACGGGTGCTGGTCGGTGGCGTACAGGTCGGCGTGGTAGTTGAAGTCCTCCTGGACGTGCACGATGTCGTACCCGCCGAGCCGTTCGCCGATCGGCCGGGTGTTCGTCGCCGGGTCGCCGCTGGAGATGATGTCCGGCAGACCGGCCACGTTGTAGGTGAGCACGGAGAACGCCCCCGACGTCGGAGCGGCGGTGCCGGCAGCGGTGCCAGCGGCAGGGGCAGGGGCCGCGGACGCGGCGGCCGGCCCGGACGGGGTGAGCACGGCCGCGAGCAGCGTCGCGGACGCGAGCAGACGGACGACCTTCATCGACTGTCCAATCTGGAGAGGCAGGCCCGACGGGCTGACGCCGGGCGGACGCGGAATCGAAAGCTATCCACCCGCGCCGACCGGTTCGATACTCCCGGGCAACGATCCGGCAGCCGCGCGATGGACGTCTTCCGATATCGACGAACGGAGATTACCATCCGGTAACCGAATGTTATTCACGTAAAGATCCCCATCCTCATCGGAGGATCACCATGCCCCGTCCCCGCCCCACCCGCCGCCTGCTCGCCGGTGGCACCGCCGCCGTCGCGGTCGCCGCGCTGCTGGTCGCCACCCCCACCCCACCCGCCACCGCCGCGCCCGCCGCCGTCACCACCAGCGGGTACGCGGCCAACGACAACTGCCTCGGCGAGTGCGGCGACATCCTGCCGCCGGGCCAGAACGGCAACGCCACACTGGTCGAGGTGCTCGGCAACCAGACCCTCGGCACCCTCCCCCGGCACTCCGCCGACCAACTCGGCCGGTACGCCGACCTGGTCTACGGCTACGCCGGGCTGCGCGAGGAGCAGATCGGCTCGTTCTTCGACGACGCGTCCTTCGGTGTCCCGCAGGGGCAGGTCGAACGCGACTACTCGCCCCGCGCCGACGTGCGCATCCTGCGGGACAAGGCGACCGGCGTCCCGCACGTCACCGGCAGCACCCGGGGCGGCACCATGTACGGCGCGGGGTACGCAGGGGCCGAGGACCGGCTGTTCACCATGGACCTGCTGCGGCACGTCGGCCGGGGCACCCTCACCTCGTTCGCCGGGGGCGCACCCGGAAACCGGGCGCTGGAGCAGAGCGTCTGGCGCAACTCGCCGTACACGGAGGCGGACCTCCAGACGCAGATCGAGGCGCTGCGCGACAAGGGGACGCGCGGCCAGCAGCTCTACGCCGACGTGCAGGAGTACATCGCCGGCATCAACGCCTACATCGGTGTCTGCATGGCCAACCGCAACTGCCCCGGCGAGTACGTGCTCACCGGCCACCTCGACGCGGTCACCAACGCCGGTGGCCCGGAGCCGTTCCAGCTCACCGACCTGATCGCCATCGCCGGCGTGGTCGGCGGGCTGTTCGGCGGCGGGGGCGGCACCGAGATGCAGTCCGCGCTGGTCCGGATCGCCGCCCGCGCCAAGTACGGGGCCACCGAGGGCGACAAGGTGTGGACGGGGTTCCGCAACCAGAACGACCCGGAGACCGTGCTGACCCTGCACGACGGGCAGAGCTTCCCGTACGGCGACGCCTCCCCGGACGCGGCCAGCGTGGTGCTGCCCGACGCCGGCTCGGCCCGGGTCGAGCCGATCTTCACCGACCCGACGGGTTCCGCCGGCACCGCCGCCGCCCACACCGGCGCGGCCCGTACCGCCGGTGCCGCCAAGGCCGGCACCACGAGCGCGGCCGGTGAGTTGGCCGCCGCGTTGTCCGGATTGACCATCAGCCCGGCGCACCGGGGCATGTCCAACGCGGCGGTGGTCTCCGCCGCGAACTCCGCGACCGGGCACCCGGTGGCGGTCTTCGGCCCGCAGACCGGCTACTTCTCGCCGCAGCTGCTGATGGTGCAGGAGTTGCAGGGGCCGGGCATCAGCGCCCGGGGGGCCGCGTTCGCCGGCCTCAACCTCTACGTGCTGCTCGGCCGGGGCCAGGACTACGCGTGGAGCGCCACCTCGTCGATCCACGACATCACCGACACCTACGCGGTGCCGCTGTGCACCACCGACGGCAGCGCCCCCACCCTGGCCGCCGACCACTACCTCTACCGGGGTCAGTGCCTGGCCATGGAGCAGCTCGCGCACGTCAACAAGTGGACCCCGACCCTCGCCGACGGCACCGCCAAGGGGTCGTACAAACTGGTCGCCTGGCGGACCAAGCTCGGCCTGGTGTCGTGGCGGGGCACGGTGGGCGGCCGGCCGCACGCCTTCACCCAGCTGCGCTCCACCTACCGGCACGAGGCCGACTCGGCGATCGGCTTCCAGATGTTCAACGACCCGGCGCAGATGGGCTCGGCGGACGCCTTCGTCGCCTCGGCCGACAACGTCGAGTACGCGTTCAACTGGTTCTACGTCAACTCCACCGAGTCGGCGTACTACAACTCCGGGCTGAACCCGGTGCGCGCCGTCGGGTCCAACCCGAACCTGCCGATGAAGGCCGAACCGGCCTACGAGTGGCAGGGCTTCGACCCGGCGACGAACACCGCCGACTACGCCCCGCTGGCCGCCCACCCCCGCTCGGTGAACCAGGACTACTACATCAGCTGGAACAACAAGCAGGCCAAGGACTTCGGCGGCGCGGACGGCAACTACAGCTTCGGCGCGGTGCACCGGGCCGACCTGCTGGACCGCCCGCTCAAGGCGGCCCTGGCCGCCGGCCGGAAGTTCGACCGGGGCTCGCTGACCGCGCTGGTCGAGCAGGCCGGCCTGACCGACCTGCGCGGGGCCGAGGTGCTCGACGAGCTGATCCGGGTACTGGAGAGCCAGCCCGTCACCGACACCGCGTCGGCCGCCGAGATCAGCCGGCTCAAGGCGTGGCGGCAGGACGGCGCACTGCGGGTGGAGACCGCCAAGGGGTCGAAGGTCTACCGGCACGCCGAGGCGATCCGCACCTTCGACGCATGGTGGCCGCTGCTGGTCCGGGGGATGTTCCGCGACCCGCTCGGCCCGGACCTCTACCAGTCGCTGATCAACGCGATCCAGGTCAACGAGTCCCCCTCCGGGCACCAGCAGGGCGACGTGTCCAACCTGCCCAGCTCGGCCAACGAGGCCCAGGCGCACAAGGGCTCGTCCTTCCAGTACGGCTGGTGGGGGTATGTCGACAAGGACCTGCGCGCGGTGCTCGGCGATCCGGTGCGCGGCGGGCCGGGCCGGGGTTTCTGCGGCGGCGGGAGCCTCACCGGCTGCCGGCAGGTGCTGCTTGACACGTTACGCGCGGCGGCAGCCACCCCGGCCGCCCAGGTCTACCCCGGCGACGCGAGCTGCACCGCAGGTGACCAGTGGTGCGCGGACGCGATCATCCAGTCGCCGCTGGGCGGGATCAAGCACGCCACCATCGCCTGGCAGAACCGGCCCACCTTCCAGCAGGTGGTCTCGTTCCCGTCCCGGCGGGGCGACGACCTGACCAACCTGGCCGCCGGCCAGCCGGTCACCGCGTCCGGCAGCGAGCTGTTCTTCGGGCCGGGCAAGGCCGTCGACTCGGACCTCGGCACCCGCTGGGCGAGCAGTTGGGCCGACGACCAGTGGCTCACCGTCGACCTCGGGTCGGCCCGCCAGGTGGGTCGGGTGACGTTGGCCTGGGAGTCTGCGTATGCCCGGTCGTACCGGATCGAGGTGTCCAGCGACGGGTCGAACTGGCGTACGGCCTGGTCGACCACGGCCGGCGACGGCGGCACCGACGTGGTCGCCTTCCCCACCGAGACCGCCCGGTACGTCCGGATGCACGGCGTGACCCGGGCCACCTCGTACGGCTACTCGCTCTGGGAGCTGGCGGTGTACGCGCACTGAGCCCGACGGGACCGGCCGGCGCGGAGGGCGTCCTCCGCGCCGGCCGGCGTCGGTCAGGCCAGCGAGATCTGGTCGCCCACGACCTTGATCTCCTTGGCGGCGAGCGGGGTGGTCGCCGGCCCGCTCTTCGCCGCCCCGTCGGTGATGGCGAACGTGCTGTTGTGGCAGGTGCAGTTGATCGTCCCGCCGTCGACGTTCGACACCGGGCAGCCCTGGTGGGTGCAGATCGGGTCGAACGCCTTGAACTGCCCCGCGGTCGGCTGGGTGATCACCACCCCCTGTGCGGCGAAGACCTGACCACCGCCGACCGGGATGTCGCCGGTCTTGGCGATCGGGGTGCCCGGCCCGCCACCGGTGGTGGCCGCCGGGGCACCGCTGGCCGGGGCGGCTGGCCCGTCGTCGGAATCGTCACCGCCGCAGGCGGTCAGGAGGACCGACGCCCCCACCGCGCCGGCCCCGGCCAGCAGGGCGCGTCGGGTCTGCGTACCGGCCCCGGTCACCGCCTGATCGTCGTTCATCTCCGGCCTTTCTCTCGGCTGCCGCAGCGAAAGTCGTCGACCTTCGCAGCCCTGCTGGACACACGCACGGCGGTGCCCGACGGTTCGCCCCGGCCCGCCACCAACGCATTCGGACGGCTGACCATATCGGACGGTCGCGCGCCGCGAGGGTCGGGAAGCCGACCGGGGACCGGCGCGTACCGTCGGCTCAGCGCGCCCCGGCCGGCACCTTGCGGGTACGCGCCTTCGGCGTGGTGCCGTTGGCCCTGGCCGCCCGGGTGACCGCCGCCTTCGCTCCCCGGGGCTCCCCGTCGAGCTTGAGCATCGGCCGCAGGAACTGGCCGGTGTGGCTCTCGGCGACCTCGGCGACCTCCTCCGGGGTGCCGGTGGCGAGCACCATGCCGCCCCGGTGACCGCCCTCCGGACCCATGTCGATCAGCCAGTCGGCCGTCTTGATCACGTCGAGGTTGTGCTCGATGGTGATCACCGTGTTGCCCTTGTCGACCAGGCCCTCCAGCACCATCAGCAGCTTGCGGATGTCCTCGAAGTGCAGGCCGGTGGTGGGCTCGTCGAGCACGTAGACCGTCCGGCCGGTGGAGCGCTTCTGCAGCTCGGAGGCGAGCTTGACCCGCTGTGCCTCGCCGCCGGAGAGCGTCGGCGCCGGCTGGCCCAGCCGCACGTAGCCCAGGCCCACGTCGTTGAGCGTCCGCAGGTGCCGGTGGATGGCCGGGATGGCGGAGAAGAACTCGGCCGCCTCCTCGATCGGCATCTCCAGCACGTCGGAGACGGTCCTGCCCTTGTAGTGCACCTCCAGGGTCTCCCGGTTGTACCGGGCGCCCTTGCAGACCTCGCACGGGACGTAGACGTCCGGCAGGAAGTTCATCTCGATCTTGATGGTGCCGTCGCCGGAGCACGCCTCGCAGCGGCCACCCTTGACGTTGAACGAGAACCGGCCCGGCCCGTACCCCCGGACCTTCGCCTCGGTGGTCTCGGCGAACAGCTTGCGGACGTGGTCCCAGACCCCGGTGTAGGTGGCCGGGTTGGAGCGCGGCGTCCGGCCGATCGGCGACTGGTCGACGCCCACCACCTTGTCGACGTGCTCCAGCCCGGAGACCCGGGTGTGCCGGCCCGGCACCAGCCGGGCGCCGTTGATCTGGTTGGCCAGCACCGCGTAGAGGATGTCGTTGACCAGGGTCGACTTGCCCGAGCCGGAGACCCCGGTGACCGCGATCAGCTGGCCCAGCGGGAACGGCACGGTCAGGTTGCGCAGGTTGTGCTCACGCGCCCCGTGCACCACCAGCTCCCGCTCCGGCGTCTGCGGCCGGCGGCTCTGCGGCGTCGGGATCTCCCGCCGGCCCGACAGGTACGCACCGGTCACCGACTCGGGGTTGTCGAGCAGCGCCGGCACCGACCCGCTGTGCACGATCCGGCCGCCGTGCTCGCCCGCGCCGGGCCCGATGTCGACGATCCAGTCGGCGACCCGGATGGTGTCCTCGTCGTGCTCGACCACGATCAGCGTGTTGCCCAGGCCGCGCAGCCGCAGCAGGGTCTCGATCAGCCGGTGGTTGTCCCGCTGGTGCAGGCCGATCGACGGCTCGTCGAGCACGTAGAGCACGCCGACCAGGCCGGAGCCGATCTGGGTGGCCAGCCGGATGCGCTGCGCCTCGCCACCGGACAGGGTGCCGGCCGCCCGGTCCAGGGAGAGGTAGTCCAGGCCGACGTCGAGCAGGAACTTCAGCCGGGCGTTGATCTCCTTGAGCACCCGCTCGGCGATCATCTTCTGCCGGTCGGTCAATTCGATGCCGGCGAGCAGCTCGGCCGCCTCACCCACCGACAGGTTGCACACCTCGGCGATGCTCTTGCCGGCCAGGGTGACCGCCAGCACCTCGGGCTTGAGCCGGGTGCCGCCGCAGGCCGCGCAGGGCACGTCGCGCATGTAGCCCTCGTACTTGTCCCGCGACCACTCGCTCTCGGTGTCGGTGTGCCGACGCTCGATCCACTGCACCACGCCCTCGAAGCCGGTGTAGTAGGACCGCTCCCGACCGAACTTGTTGCGGTAGCGCACGTGCACCTGGTCGTCGGAGCCGTGCAGGATCGTCTTCTGCGCCCGCGCCGGCAGCGCCCGCCACGGGGTGTCGACGTCGAAGTGCTGGCTCTCGCCGAGCGCCTCCAGCAGCCGCAGGAAGTACTCCAGGTTGTGCCCGGTGGCCCAGGGTTGCAGCGCGCCCTCGCGCAGGGTGCGCTCCGGGTCGGGGACGACCAGCTCCGGGTCGACCTCCTTCTTGGTGCCCAGGCCGGTGCACTCCGGGCAGGCCCCGTAGGGCGCGTTGAACGAGAAGACCCGGGGTTCCAGGTCCTCGATCGCCAACGGGTGGTCGTTCGGGCAGGCCAGATGCTCGGAGTAGCGGCGCTCCCGGGCCGGGTCGTTCTCGGCCAGGTCGACGAAGTCGAGCAGCACCAGGCCGTCGGAGAGGCCGAGTGCGGCCTCCACCGAGTCGGTGAGCCGCTGCTTGGCGCTCGACTTGACGCTGAGCCGGTCGATCACCACCTCGATGGTGTGCTTCTCCTGCTTCTTGAGCTTCGGGGGCTCGGTCAGCGGGTGCACCACCCCGTCGACCCGGGCCCGGGCGTAGCCCTTGGCCTGGAGTTCGGCGAAGAGGTCGACGTACTCGCCCTTGCGGCCCCGGACCACCGGGGCGAGCACCATGAACCTGGTCCCCTCGGCCATCGCCAGGACCCGGTCGACGATCTGCTGCGGGCTCTGCTTGGAGATCCGCTCGCCGCAGACCGGGCAGTGCGGTTCGCCGATGCGGGCGAAGAGCAGCCGCAGGTAGTCGTAGACCTCGGTGATGGTGCCGACGGTGGAGCGCGGGTTGCGCGAGGTCGACTTCTGGTCGATGGAGACGGCTGGGCTCAGCCCCTCGATGAAGTCGACGTCCGGCTTGTCCATCTGGCCGAGGAACTGCCTGGCGTACGACGACAGCGACTCCACGTAGCGGCGCTGCCCCTCGGCGAAGATGGTGTCGAAGGCCAGGCTCGACTTGCCGGAGCCGGAGAGCCCGGTGAAGACGATGAGCGCGTCCCGGGGCAGGTCGAGACTGACGTCACGCAGGTTGTGCTCGCGCGCGCCACGGATGATCAGACGGTCGGCCACGGTACGTGTGCTCCCGAAAGAAGAATGTGAGGCGGATCTGTCCGCTCCGAGTGGGATCTGAGCGGTTTTACGGGCGCAGAAGGAACGCCTCGGCAACTCTAGCCCCGGGGTACGACAACTTCCCTCACGCGCACATTCCCCCAGCTCACACCGGTCGGGTCGACCCGCCGTCCGACCCGACCCACCCCGCGCCCGACCCACCCCGCGCCCGGCCCCGGCCCCGGGCAGCCCGGGTTACCCGCCGTCCGGCCCGACCCGGTCGGCGGCCCGTGTCGGGCCGGTCAGAATCCGCCCGGCAGCGGCGGCGTCGCCGGACGGGCCGGTCGCCGACGGCCACCCCGACGGCCACCCCGCCGCTCGGCGGCCAGCCGGCTCTGCCGACGACCGCTCTCGTACGCCACCTCGCGCTGGAGACGACGCCAACTCTCCCAGCGCCGGGCCGGCAGCTCCCCGCTCTCCAACGCCTCCCGCACCGCGCAGGCCGGCTCGGCGGTGTGCCCGCAGTCGGCGTACCGGCAGCCGGTGGCCAACTCGACGATGTCGGTGAACGCCCGGTCCAGCCCGGCGTGCCCGTCGAGCAGGCCGACCGCCCGGACCCCGGGGGTGTCCAGCACCGCGCCGCCGCCGGGCACCGGGACCAGTGCCCGCCAGGTGGTGGTGTGCCGGCCCTTGCCGTCGACGCGTCGGATCGCCTGGGTCGCCATGACGTCCGCCCCGACCAGGGCGTTGACCAGGCTCGACTTGCCCGCACCGGAGGGGCCGAGCAGGGCCAGCGTACGACCCGGCGCGACAAGTGGACGCAGCGGTTCCAGGCCGGTTCCCCGCTCGGCGCTGACCGGCAGCACCGGCACCCCAGGGGCCACCGCGGCGAGTTGCCGGGCCACCGCCTGCGGATCGGCGGCCAGGTCGACCTTGGTGAGTACCACCAGCGGCTCGGCCCCCGACTCGTGGGCCAACGCGAGCAGCCGTTCGATCCGGGCGGTGTCCGGCTCCGGGTGCACCGGTTCGACCACCGCCGCGGTGTCGAGGTTGGCGGCGAGCACCTGCCCGCTGGCGTCCTTGCCGGCGGTCCGGCGGATCAGCGCGGTACGCCGGGGCAGCACCGCGTCGACGGTCACCGGGCCGTCCGGCCAGCTGGCCAGCAGCACCCAGTCGCCGGCGCACGGCAACGCGGTCAGGTCACGGGCGGCGGCGGCCAGCACCGCCGGGCCCAGGCTGGCCCGGACCGGTCCGTCCGCGCCGAGCACGGTGCACGCCCCCCGGTCGACCCGGGTCACCCGGCCGGGCCGGCGGTCCGGACGCCGCCGCGCGTACGCCGCCCGCTCGGCGTCCAGGCCGAGGGCTGTCAGATCGATGGTCATGTCATCCTCATCGGGGTCGGAGCTGGTCATGGCGCAACACGCGTACTGCGACCGGCATGATCACCACCCCCGTCCGTCGTCCCGGTACCGCGTCCAGGCCGACGGTAGGCCGCGCACCGACGCGCCGAAAGCGAATTCCCCGGCGGCGCAACGCTCCCGGGACCGCTAGGGTCGTGGCGTGACCACGGATCCATTGCTGTTGACAGGTGAGGTGGACGACGCGACCGACCGGCTGCTGCACACCGCGGCCGGGTTCGACGCGGCGGCCGTCGCGGCCCCCTGCCTGCTGCCCGGCTGGACCCGCGGCCACGTGCTGACCCACCTGGCCCGCAACGCCGACGGGTTCGTCAACCTGCTCACCGCCGCCCGCACCGGCGAGGACATCCCGATGTACGCCAGCGCCACCGCCCGGGACGCCGACATCGCCGCCGGTGCCGGTCGGCCACCCGCCGAACAGGTGGCCGACCTGCGCCGCAGCGCCGACAGGTTCGCCGAGGCGGTGGCCGCCATGCCGGTCGAGGCGTGGCGCGCCACCGTGCAGACCCGACGCGGCCCCTGGCCGGCCGCCATGCTGGTCTGGGGCCGGCTGCGCGAGCTGGAGGTGCACCACGTCGACCTGGGTGCCGGCTACCGGCCGGCGGACTGGCCGGCGGCGTTCGCCCAGCACCTGCTGCACGAGGTGGCCGGCGGGCTCGCCGACCGGCCCGACGCGCCGGCGATGGTGCTGCGGCCCGCCGACGGCAACCGGCCGGAGCTGGTGGTGGGCGACCCGGCGGACCCCCCACTGGTCGCCGGCCCCGCCGCCGAGCTGGCCGCCTGGTTGATCGGCCGCAGTAGCGGCGACGGGTTGACCGTCACCCCGGACGGTCCCCTGCCGACCCCACCGGAATGGATATAGACCGCCCATGAGCTACACCGGAGACGTCACCCACGGCGGCCCGCCCGCCGTCCGGGAGCTGGACCGCCTCACCGTCACCAAGCTGTCGGTCGGCCCGATGGACAACAACGCCTACCTGCTGCGCTGCCACGACACCGGGGCGCAGGTGCTCATCGACGCCGCGAACGAGGCGCCCCGGTTGCTCGACCTGATCGGCGACGCCGGGCTGGCCTCGGTGGTCACCACCCACCGGCACATGGACCACTGGGTGGCCCTGGAGGAGGTCGTCGCCAAGACCGGCGCCCGCGCCCTGGTGCACACCGACGACGCCGAGGGACTACCGATCGCGGCAGAGACCCTGACCGAGGGTGACACCGTCGCAGTGGGAGACCAGACGCTTGAGGTGATCCACGTCAAGGGGCACACTCCCGGCTCGGTGGCGCTGCTCTACCGCGATCCGGCCGGCACCCCGCACCTGTTCACCGGGGACTCGCTGTTCCCCGGGGGGCCTGGGGGGACAACAACTCCGGAGGCGTTTGCGCAGGTCATGGACGACTTAGAGGCGAAGGTTTTTGGTCGCCTACCGGATGAGACCTGGTTCTATCCGGGGCATGGGAAGGACTCAACGCTGGGTGCGGAGCGCCCTTCCCTGCCGCAGTGGAGGCTGCGAGGCTGGTGAATTCGTTTCAGGATGCCCGGGGTCGGCTTTCGCCGGTTCCGGGCTTTCGCGTTTCTGGGGTGTTCTGGTTTTGCAGGAATTGCAGGTAGGTGAGCGCGCCTTGCCTTGCGGTTTCGGACATGTCGGGGTCTCGGAGGATGGCGATGGCTTCCTCGACGAGCGGGTCGAACTGGCGGGGTGGTGCGGGCGGCGGGTCAAGTTCGTCGCGGGTGACGAGTCCGAGGGCGATGGGGATCTCGACGACGGGGATGTTCAGCGCCCGGATGATGTTGCGGATGAGGTCGGCTTCGGGGCTGTTGGTCTTCCCGTTCTCGTACCTCTTGATGGTTTCGATGCTGACACCGGACTCTTCGGCCAAGTCACGTTGCGTCCAGCGACGGGCGCGGCGCGCTTCCCGGATGAGTTGACCCAGGCGCGCCGGCCCAACCTCCTCGGCTGACATGAGGTCACAATAGTGCAGGTCATGCCGCAGTTCAGATGCCAGCGCTGACACTTTTCTCATGAGGGCTCCCCAGCCTTTAACCCCAACCTCGCCACTCTGAGCGAGGACGTGTGCACTACCCGCACAGATTACATCGATAAACCCCTTTCGCAGCTGTAGACACCCAACCTCTTGCATGTCAGTGCTGACACCTTCATGATGGTGTCATGACAGACACCCTGGTCCTGCATCGTGGGGTCAAGGCCGACACCGACACCCGGTACCGACTCACCCCCGCCGCCGCGCAACACGCCCTCCGGGTTCTCGGCCTCCGCCGCAAAGAAGACCTCGCCGAACACCTCGGCATCTCCCGCAGCAGCCTCTTCCGCCTCTTCGACGGCAACTACCGCATCAGCCTCGCCCAAGCCGAACAATGGGCCAACCTGATCGGCTGGCCCATCCGCCGCGTCTTCGAGCGCTGCGACAACCTGAGCGAGGCCGCCTGATGGCCCGCTACCAGCTCGACGACCCGGCCCTCGCCGCCGCCCTCGCCGAGATCGCCGAACGGGACACCGCCAACTGGCCGGAACCCGACGCCGAGCAGATGGCAACCCTGGCCCGGCTACTCAACGCCAACACCCGTAGCCGTCGCCCCGCCTCCGCCGCCCAGCCGTTACGGCGTGCCGCATGACGGCCCCTGTCATCACCCACCCCGCCGGCACCGCCCGCCCGCTGCTGTCCGGCGGTTGGGCTGTCGACTGCGGCGGCACGTTCCCGACGATCGTCACCGATCGGGATGCGGCCCGCCGGGAGCTTGACGCCCACGCTGCGGCGAAGGTGGCACGCCGATGACCCAGCTCGACATCCTCGCCGCTGGTACCCCGTTCGACGCCATCAGGCGGGTCGACGTGGACGGCACCGAATGGTGGTCCGCCCGCGACCTCATGCCGCTGCTCGGCTACGACCAGTGGCGACGCTTCGAGGACGCTATCGAGCGGGCGGAGCTTGCCGCCCGCAATACGGGGCACCGCACCGAGCAGGCTTTTTGCCGGCTCCGGCAAGAAGGCACTGGTGGTGCCCCCCGCGCCGACTTCCGGCTCACCCGCTACGCCGCCTACCTGACCGCCATGAACGGCGACCCCAGGAAGCCGGAGATCGCCGCCGCCCAGACCTACTTCGCGGTGAAGACCCGGCAGGCCGAGGTCCGGGAGGAACTAGACGAGCTTGAGGTTGCCCGCCGCTACGTGAAGGCGATCGAAGACAAGCGTGCCGCCCTGGCCCGTGCTGAGGTCGCCGAGTCGAAGCTTGCGATCGCCGCCCCGAAGGCCGAGCACTGGGATGTTCTCGCTTCCGCTGACGGTGACTTCTCCGTCGCCGACACGGCGAAGATCCTGTCCCGCGACCCGAACATCAAACTCGGGCAGGGTCGCCTGTTCACCGTCCTGTTTCAGTTGGGCTGGCTGTACCGGCAGCGCGCCGACGGCCGGTGGCGGGTGTACCAGCAGCACATCGACGCCAAGCGCCTGTCTGAGCTGCCGTCGTCCCACTACCACCCGCGCACCGGCGAGCTGGTGTTGGACCCGCCGCAGGTGCGGGTTACCGCGAAGGGTGTCGCCGAACTGCACCGCCACCTGGGCGGCACTGGCACGCCCCGCATCGATCCCTGAACGAGCTGAACGCCACCGGCCGGAATCCGATGGCGTTCGCTGCTCCGCCCCCACAACCGACCCAGCAGAGGAAAACGGTTATGACGACGACGCAAGTACAGCACACCATCAGCCGAACGGATGACACCACCCCTGTTTGGCCCAGCCCGTCGGATGACGCCGGCTGGCATGACCCGGACACCGTGCTCCGCCTGGCGCACCCCACCATCCACCCGGCTGCGCAGCCCGGCTGCGACCTGTGCCCGCCGGTCGGCTGCCGCTGCGGTGTCGCCGGCTGCCCGGACGTGTTCGACCACTCCCGGGTGTACGCCGCCGCTGAGACGACCGTGCGGGAGGTGGCCGCCTGATGGGCAAGCTCCGAAGCGCACGCCGCGTCGCCGAGCACCGGCCCGCCACCCGCCGCCGCCGGTTCGCCCACGACGACCTGGTCGCCGTCGACCTGTTCTCCGGATTCGGTGGCCTGACCCGTGGCATCGAGAAGGCCGGGTTTACCACGATCATGGCGGCGAACCACAACGCCTACAAGGTTCAGGTTCACGAGGCCAACCACCCGGACGCCGAACACTGGATTGCCGACCTGGTCGACCCCGAATCGTCCGACTACCACTCGGCCCGCGACCTGCCGGCCGCCGACATCCTCGTGGCCGGCGTGAGCTGCGTGAACCACTCGCAGGCCAACACGCAGAAGGCATACGAGCAGCGGATGAGCCTGTTCGACCTGGACGACCCCGACTTCGACGCGCGGGTGACCCGCAGCGAACGGGACCGGGCGACCGCCAACTGCGTTCTCCACTACGCCGCACAGCACCACCCGCGCATGATCCTCGTCGAGTGCACGACCGAGCTGACGTCGTGGGGGCCGGCGATCCCGGGCAAGCCGAAGATCGGCGACGGGTCGACGTACCGGTGGTGGCTCAAACAGTTCGACAACCTGGGCTACCGGCACAAGGTGCTGTACCTGAACTCGATGTTCTTCGGGGTGCCTCAGTCGCGGAACCGGTACTACTGCGCGTTCTGGGACAAGAACATGCCCGTCCCGGACCTGGAGCACCGGCCGGCGTCGTGGTGTAGCAGGTGCAGCGAGATCGTGCCCGCCGTATGGACCTGGAAGACCGGCATTCCCCTGACCGGATCGGTGAGCTATGGCAAGCAGTACAACTACCGCTGCCCGCGCTGCCGGTGCGAGGTTGTGCCGCCGATGAGCCCGTCGTTGAGCGCGCTTGACCTGAGCAACCTTGGTGTCCGGATCGGTGATCGGGCCAAGCCGCTCGCTCCCGCGACGATGGCCCGCGCTGAGCGTTGCCGGCAGCGGTTCGCCGAGTTCCCGGCGGTGCTCATGCCCGCGAAAGCTGTGCGGGGTGTGGAGCGGCACCCGTGGCAGCCGATGGCAACCCAGACCAGTCAGCAGGAGACGGCGGTTCTTTCGGCCGGCGTGCCCACAGGTGAGCGGCCGGTTCTTCTCGCCGCAGTGAACAACTTCCAGGGTGCACCCCGGGGGGTGGACGAGTCTCTGCCAACCCAGGGCGGTTCGGAGACTCTGGGGTTGCTGTCCGCAGGGGTCGTGCCGCTGCGGAAGAAGGGCGTTCCTCGCGGCGCGGACGAGCCGCTGCCGACTCAGGCGGGCTCGGAAACCCTCAGCCTGTTCTCGGCTGGGATCGTGCCGTTCCGGAAGAACACCGTGCCGACCGTGCACACCGAGGCGATGCCGACGGTGACGTCGGAGCAGATCCCTGGACTGTTGACCGCAGCCGGGTTCATCAAGAACAACGGCGCGATCGGCGAGGCTGCGTACCGGGCGCACCCGGTCAGTAATCCGCTCGGCACGGTAGTCGCGTCCGGAGCCAATCAGGGGTTGTTGTTCTCCGGCTGGCACGAGCAGCACCAGGGCTCGGTTTCCGCCCCGGACTGGTGGCAGGCGGCGCTCGCCGGCCTGGCCCTTAACGACTGCTACTTCCGGATGCTCGGCCCGCACGAGGTCGGCCGTGGGTGCGGCTTCGACGTCGACTTTCCCGACTATCGGGGCAGCTTCGTGGTGTGGGGTTCCGCCCGGGACCAGGTAGACGGGTTCGGGAATGCCGTCAGTCCGCAGGTTGGTGAGTGGATTGGCTCGCGGCTGCGGGCTGCGCTGCACAGCGAGGTGGCGGCGTGACCGGCTCGGTGCTGCTGTTGACCCGCGATGACCCCAGCCGACCGCCGCTGGTGGTGCCGATCAGCCCCGACCAGATGGCGGAGGCGAAGGAGTGGCTGCGGCGGCGGGTGGAGAGCGCAGCGTTCGGTCACCGCACGGTGAAGATCGTGGACGCCAAGAAGCAGCGCCGGTTCAGCTTCACCTCCGGCACCACCGGCCACCGGGTCACCTGCTCGCACTGCGGGTGGACCAGCCGGGGGCGGGGCAACGCACAGAAGGTGGCCGACCGCAGCATCGGCCACGAGTGCGCGGGCGTGGAGAGCTACCAGGACATGCTTGCCCGGCACGTCGCCGAGGCGGCGGCACCGTGAAGCGGGCGTTCCTCTCATTCGACGTGCGGCTGTGCTCCCACTGCGGCGAGGTGATCCTGCGCCCGAAAACCCGCAGCAGTGATGTGCGGGGCCGATTGCGTTGGCTGCACACCGATGAGCGGGCCGGCTGCCTCAACCAGCTGACGCGGGAGCCGACGGGTGAGGTGGCGGAGCCCCGGACGGATTCGCCGCATGTCGACGGAGGCTTGCTGGCCCGGAATTTGCGTTCCGCCCGACTGCGGCGGGGTGGTCGGTGGTGAGTGTTTCTGTCCGCGTGGTGTGGCGTGTCGCCGTGGTGGTGCTGCTGTCGGCGCTGGTGTTGGCTGCCGCCGGCTGGTGGCTGGCCGCCGCCGGGTTGATGTGGCCGCTGGGTTGGCTTGCCGGCCGGTGGTCGTCCCGTGCTGAGGCTGCCGTGCTACACGCCGAGCTGGACCGCAGCAGGACGCGCATCGATCGGCTGGAAGACCAACTGACTTTCTGGCCCCCGTCGCCTGCCGCCGGCCGCCCCGACTGGTCGGCCCGAAACCGCAACAGCAACACCGCCTCACGCGACGCCTCACCGTCGCACACCACCCCCGTCTGACCGTCCCCGGAAGGGAGCACCCCTCTCATGCGTCTGCTCGACCGCCTGTTCAGCAAATTGCACCCCGCAACCGTGCACACCGCCCCGAATGCTGGCCCCACCATCCCGCCGGTGCGGGGTGTTGCCCGGGTGCCGGCCAACACGCCGCCGATCCCGCCCAGCGATGAGGACACGACCCGTCTGCCGCCGGTGCAGTCCCGCTACAACGGGCTCCGCGCCGATGTGCGGGCCGTCAACCGCAACATGATCCCGTCGCAGCGTCGCGGGTCGACACGGTCGGCGGTGGGGCTGTGAGCCGCTTGGCTGATCTGACGGTGTTGTACCGGGACGCGGACGTGATTGCCCTGTCTGTGATTGCCGGCCTGCTCGTCGGCCTGTGGGCGGTGCTGCTCGTCGACTGGCCGCGTGTGGCCGCCTGGTGGTGTCGGCCGCCGTTCCCGCCGCTGCTGCCGCGTGTGCCCGTCGACCGGATCACCTGCCGGTCCCGGCGGGCTGAGCGTCACGAGCAGGCCGTGTTCGCGGCCATCGCCGACCAGGCGTTCGACGTCACCTACACCTGCCACCAGATCACCCGCGACCACGCTGAGGAGACAAGCCGATGAGCACCCTTCTGGCAATCCTGCTCGTCAGCTTCGGCATGGTCGTGTCGGGCATCGGGGGTGCCCTCATCCGGGACCTCATTGTCGAATCCCGCGCCGACGCGGCCAAGGGTCGACGTGAACTGATCGAGGCACGTAGCCCGAGCCGGGAGACACCGAAGCATCGGGCAGGCAACCGTCACGAACAGGCACCCGCCGAACAGCCAACAGAGACACCCGCGCCTGGTATCGCCGCCGATGTTCAGGCCCCACCGCCGGTGTACCAGCCCCCGTACCGGGCGGCCGGCACGGCGGCGGTCGACATGGACTTCATGGACCAGCTCGTGGCCAGCAATTCGGTGTTGGAGTCGCTTGCCTACCACGAGCCGCTTCGGGCTGCCGCGAACGACGAGCCGACGACGCTGCTGCCACCCACCCTTGAGGAGTCGCGTCGTGCTCACTGAAATCCACATCCGGTTGACGGCCATGCACTTCCTGCTCGGGTTCGCCGTGCTGATGCTGCTGGTGGCGGCGGCGTTCCTGGCGGGCGTGTGGGCGATGCGCCCGGAGCGGGACGTGCCGACGGTGGATCCGCCCGAGGCGGTGGACACCATGCCGTTGCCGCGCGGACATGCGGGTGGCCCGCGCACCGGTGCCCTGCATGGTCCCCGCTATCAGATCGGGGTGGCGGAGGCCCCAACCCAGGTGTTGATGGCCCGGGTGTCGGATGCGCCGGACGCCACGCAGGTCATGCCGGCCATGCTGGGTGGTCGCCGTGGCTAGGCCGAAGGACGGGCGGCTGTGGGCTCTGCTCGCAGACCAGTTCCGGCAGGCAGGTGCCAACAACCACTACCGGCATGCGCGTATCGCTGTGGCGATTGTCCGCCGCGAGCGGGCAACCAACGGTGTCCGAACGTGGGCACCTGGCGAGTCAATTCCGCAGGACATCGCCCGGGTGTACGACCTGGACGGGTACGTGTGGGTGCGGCAGTCCTGCGACCCAGCGAGCACCCTCCGCGATTCGTGGAAGATGCTCGGCTTCGACCCGGACAACCATGCCCCGGAGTGTGGGGGCGTCTACCTGACCCCGCATCTGCTGGACGCGTGGGGGCCGGTAACCGAGGTGCGCCGTGGCTGACTACGTGGTGGAGGTCAACGAGGGCGTTGTAGAGGCCAGCCGACAGGGCGTCGACTGGTGGATTGCCTTCCGTGTCCGCTTCAAGGGCACGGGTCGGATCGTGGACACGAAGCCGGCGTGCGTCATCGGCGGTGTCTGCGAGGTGGTGTGTGACAGCCGCGCCGACGCGGAGTGGTTGGCCGCCAGCATGGTGCAGGATCACGGGCTGCCGAAGACGGCGGTGCGGGTCAAAACGGCGGCGGTGTGCCGTGGCTGACCGCACGTTCGTGGGACTCCCCACCGTCGGCGGCCAGGACGCCGCATGCGCCTACTCCCCCGACATCGACAAGCCGGCCTGCGGGCAGGAAGTAACCCACCACGTCATCGGACGGTCGGAAGGCTGGGGCTGGGTGGCGCTCAACACCTGCGCCGATCATCTGCCGTTCGCGGTGGCAGCCTGCGCCGTGCTGGATGTGCATACCGCTGGTGGCTGCTCGGGTGTGCACCACGAACCGGCCGGTGATGGCCGTGGCTGATCGGGAGCGGTGTGTGCCGCTGGTCGACGACGACGGCCAGGTAGTCGCGTCGGTGCGGGTGTCCGGTGACCTGGATGAGGTGGCCCGCCGGCACCTGCTCAACATCGTGGAAGCCGCGTTGCGGCTTGACGCCGAGCTGGATGCGGTCGACCCGGAGCGGGTGACGCGCCGCGAGGCTGCCGCCCTGCGACGTGCCGAGCGGGGCCGGCGTTGGCGGGGTGAGGCGCGGTGAGCGCGTCAGGCGTCGCGCTTGCCCTTCGGGTGGGTGAGCCCCGCCGCTTTGAGGATTCGGCCGACGTGGTTCCGGTCGTACGGGACGTCTTCTTGGATCTCGGACGGTTTCAGGTCGGCTTGCCGGGCGGCGATGATCGCGGCGGCGAGTTCCTTCCGCTCGTCTTCATGCTTCTTGACGCGGGCTGCTGCTCGGCGCAGCCGCGCCCGCGCTGCTTCCTTCGCGTCGTCGGTCATGCGGGTGAGTATGCCGCATGGTGTTGCATCGGCGCGAGTCACCCCGTAGGATTGCAACATCAGGTTGCAACGATCGCTTGCAACGCAAGATGGATTGATTCTTCCTCCTACCTCGGGAGTCGATGGCGCATGTCCTACGAAATCCCCAAGCCTGGCCGGTACCGCCGCATCAAGGACGGCGTGCTGGTTCAGGTGCTCGGCTCCACCGGCGGCGAGTGGAACAGCGACGTCGCGGTCAAGGCCGCCCGACTGGCGCACGTCCGGTTGGAGAACTTCTGGAAGAAGTACGAGGAGGCGAAGTGACCGCCCCCACCATCGGCTTCGACCTGGTCGCCGCCCGCCGCACCACCCCCAACTGGCCCCCGCTCGACGGTGACCTGTGGGCCGACCGGGACGGCGACCAGTGGCTCACCTACCTCACCGACAGCGACACCACCGGCTTCCTCAACATGCTGCGTAACGCCCGCTGTCTGCCCTCCTACCTGTTGGAGACTCGCGGCCCGCTGCGGCTGATGTCGGCGGGCCACGAACGGCAGCGGGCGGAGCAGCTTCCGGCCGGGTTCCGCGAACGGCAGGCCGCCTATCTGGCGTCGGTGTGCTGGTTGTGCGGGCCGGAGGGTGCGACCGGCCCGGAGTGCGACGGCTGCGCTGACGAGGCGGTGGCCGCATGAACGCCGTCGTCTGCCGCCCCAACCAGTTCCTTCTCCGCCGCATCACCTTCTGCCCCACCGAGCAAAAGCGCCGCCGCTTCGCTGGCCGGGACGCAGCCTGGTACGGCACCACCTGGACGTGCTGCGGATGCGGCGACTCGTGGACGGACGGGGAGCGGCACGAGCGCCCCTTCCGGCGCGGCTGGCGATCCGCTGCCGTGGCGGCGGCGCGACGCGTATGGGATGAGGCTGCCGCGTTCGATCCGGCCGACCACGCGGCGTGGGTTCGAGCGGAAGTGGCGGCGTGACCGCCCCCGTCGTCGCCCCGCACCCGCTGCCGCCGGTGTTTCCCGTTCCCTACCACGACCCGCAAGAGGGTGTGCTGCCGTCCGCGCAGACCCGCCGGGTGTCCTGCCCCACCTGCGGGGGTCGGGCCGGATCACTGCTGGCCGGCTGCGGAAAACCGGCGTGCCGCCGGGCTGACCTCGACTACGACGCCGCACTAGACGCGAGGTGGGACCACTGATGGCCTACATCGCCAAGGTCGACATTCGCCGGGGCGTCAGTAAGGGGACGGCCGAATGTGAGAACTGCACCCGACTGCACCCGGACTCCACCCGTGAGCGGGTCCGCCAGCACGTCCAGCAGACCGGCCACACCGCATGGGTCGTCGTGGAAGACCAGACCCGGTACAGCCCGAAAGAAGACGGGGGTTCCGACCAGTGACGCAGACCCTCACCGCCGGGCCGGTACCCGTCGCCGGTTGGGACGCCACCGAAGACGAGTGGGTTGCTGCCCGTCGCCACGGGCTCGGCGGGTCCGACATCCTCGCCGTCCTCGGATTCTCCAACTACCGCACCCCCTGGGACGTGTGGGCCGAGAAGACCGGCGTCCGCACCTGGCAAGACGACGCGGGGGCCGCCGCCGACCTCGGCCGCGACCTGGAGCCGTGGCTGATCGGGCAGGCCAACCGCATTCTCAACGTGCCCGTCACCACCACCGCCTACCGCACCTACGCCCACCCCCACCACCAGTGGCAGCGGTGCTCCCCCGACGGCATCACCGCAGACGGCCGGCTCGTGGAAGCCAAGACCGCCGGGTTGCAGTCCGGGTTCGGCACCCCCCACGGGTGGGCCGACAACAGCATTCCGTTGGGCTACGAATTTCAGGTCCGCTGGTCCCTGTACGTCATGGACTCCCCCGCCGCCGAGGTCATCGCCCTCATCGCCGGCATGGGCGTCCAACGCCGCACCGTCATCCGTGACATCAGCATCGAACACGAACTGGTCGGGCAGGTCACCGACTGGTACCAGCAGCACATCGTCGCCGGGGTCGAACCGCCCATGGGCAAGGTCGACAACGCGGCCATGGCGAAGCTGTACCCCACCTACACCCCGGCCGCCGAAGTTGACCTCACCGGCGACACCGACGCGGTCGAACTGTGGCACGCCTACCGGGATGCCCGCGACCGCGAGTCGGCGGCGAAAGCCGAGAAGGAAACCGCCGGTGCTGGCCTCAAGAAGCTGATCGGTGACCGCGAGGTGGCGAAGGTCGACGGCCATCCGATCGCCACCTGGTCGAACAAGAAAGGCCAGGTCGACTGGCCCCGCCTGGTGGCCGCGCTGGTCGAGCAGCACCACATTCCGGCACCCAACCCGGACGAGTACCGCAAGCCCTCCACCCGCTCCCTGAACGTGAAGGACGCCGCATGACGACGAAGCCTCAGCCTGACGCGAAGACCGCCCTCGCCACCCGGCGGGAGAACGGTGGGGTTGCCACCAACACGATCGCCGACCAGATCCGGGCCATGGAGAAGGAATTCCAGCTCGCGATGCCGAAGGGTGCCGAGGCCACCCAGCTCATCCGCGACGCCCTGACCGCGCTACGGATGACGAAGAACCTCGCCAAGTGCGACGCCAGTTCGGTGCTGGGTTCGCTGATGACCTGCGCGCAGCTTGGCCTCCGCCCGGGGGTTCTCGGTCACGCCTGGCCGCTGCCGTTCTACACGAAAAAGCACCACCAAGACGAGAACGGTCGGTGGATCGCCGGCTACAAGGCTCAGTTGGTTATCGGCTATCAGGGCTACATCGAGCTGGCGCACCGCTCCGGCAAGATCGCGTCTCTGATCGCCCGGACCGCCTACGAGGGTGACGAGTTCGACGTCGACTACGGCATCGCCGACAACCTGGTGCACAAGCCGAACCTGTTCGGTGAGCGGGGAAACCCGATCGCCTACTACGCGATCGTCAAGTTTCAGGGCGGCGGGTACGCCTTCTTCGTCATGTCACACCAGGACATGTTGAAGTACCGCAACGACAACGCGACCGCGAAGAACCGCGACGGCGAGGTGTTCGGCCCGTGGGTCGACAACTTCGAGGGCATGGCGCACAAGACCTGCGTGCGTCAGCTCGCGAAGTGGATGCCGAAGAACACTGAGATGGCCGTCGCCATCGCCGCCGATGAGGGTGTTCGGGTCGACCTCCGTCCGACCGTTGACGCGGCCGAGGTGACGGAGCGCCCCGAGGTCATCGAAGGGGAGGTTGAGGAGCGGCCGACGTCGGGTGCCCCGACGGGTGCCGGTGAGTGGCCGGTGACGGCGCAGCCCGCCGGAGCGAACGGCAGCGCCTCGGCGTGAAGCGTTCGCCTCTCAACGCGATGTCCGGCAAGCGGCGGGCCAAGCTTGCCGCTGCCGGCGTCGCCAACCCGTTCTCAACTCTCACCAACAACGGTGCTGCCGGGCGTGACATGACGCCGCGCCTGGCGGCCCCCGCCCCCAAGCAGCGCCGCCCCCGCGACACCGGTCCCGCCGCCGAAGTCCGCGCCCTCATTGCCGCCCGCTCCGGCGGCTGCTGTGAGTGGCCTGTCTGCCCCCGCCTGTACACGGATGTGCACCACCGGCTGAACCGGAAGTCGGGTGGCCGGCGTGGTGCCGCCGCTGCCCGCATCAACGGTGCCGCATGGCTGCTGGCAGCCTGCCGCCCCCATCACGAGCGGGTTACCAACGCGGTCGGCGAGGTGCGGGCGGATGCGGAGCATGCCGGCTGGGTGCTGCGCGAGTTCCAGAACGCCGAGACGACGCCGGTGTTCACCCGCCACGGCTGGGTGCTGCTCACCCCCGACGGCGGTTTCACGATCTCTCACTCCCCCAACCAGACCGCACAGGAGGCACACGCATGAGCACTTACCCCTACACCGACGCCGAGCGCGAGAAGTTGCAGGCGGTGAAGGACTTCAACGAGCGCCACAACACCGGCGGGTGGGTGGCCCACAAGTCCGGCCACCGAACCGAGTATCGGCAGACCACCGGCAAGGCGATCATTCTCGACAGCGGCCCGTTCATGCGCGCTGTCGTGTGGCTCGACGGCGACGACCGCGCCGTCGACTTGGCCGATGTCACGGTGATCCCGGCTCAGCCGGACGGGCTCAACGAGCACTACGAGGACGACAGTGACCTGCCCGACCCGGTGAAGGCCGCCGAGCGTGTCCGCGACTACATCACGGCGAACGGTGACGGCATCTACGACGTGCTCGACGGGCATCCGCTGTACGCCCGCGACTTGGAGGCCATCTGCCGGGCGGTCCTGTCCAAGGCAGAGGTGGCGGCGTGACCGCGACCCTGGGGCAGGGCCGGGATTTCACCGCCATCACCATCACCGACACCAACCGGGCAACCCTCACCGTGGAACGCAACGACGACGGCCGCATGTCGGCGTGGATCGCCGAGCCGGGAGGCAACGACGGGCATTCGGTGCTGCTCGACGAAGTGGACGCGGTCAGTGTGTCCGCGTACCTGGCCGGGCGGAACACCGACCCGATGGCGTGGCTGACTGCCTCCCGCCAGCAGGCCGCCACCTACGCCAACGAGATCGGCCGGTTGAAGGCCGACCTGGAGCGGATGCGAGCCGAGAACGCCGCACGGGATGCCGTGGTAGAGGCGGCGCAGGTGTGGCGGGCGCAGTTCTACAAGCGGGATGTCATCAATTTCCCTCGCCGCGCCGCCCTGATCGCCGCCGTGGATGCCCTGCCGCAGGCGGTGACCGCATGAGCACCACCACGATGCCGGAGCCGCCCGACCGCGCCATCGTCGGCATGTTCGACCCCACCGACCCGGCCGCTGTGCCCGTCGCCTACCGCCGCGACGACACCGAGATCGAGAACTACGAGGGCGACGAGCCTGTCTGGTTCGGCGACGACGGCGAATGGTCGTGGGCGGATGTTCTGCGAATCGCCACCGAGTCGGGCCGCGAACTGATGCGCCTGTACCGGGCCGACGACCCCGCCGTCACCGGCGCGTTCAACGCGGGTGTGGAGGCCGCCGTGGCTTTGCTCGAACAGTTCGCAGAGTCGTGCAAGGGCGTCGCGTACGACGGCATGTGGGCCGACGTCATCGGGGAAGCCCGCACGGCGGTGAAGCCCTGATGGCCGCCACCCTCGCCGACAACCCGGGGGCCAACGCCCTCGGCGAGTACATGTCCCACATCTCCGAAGAGGTGTACGCCGCCGGCTGGCTGTCCGGCACCGAATGGGTGCTGTGGCAGGCGCTACTCGACTGGCGTGCCACCGGCCGCGCCTACTGGTCGCCGGGCACCGAATTTCCGCAGAACATCACTGAACTCATGCCGTCGCTCGACTGGTTGCAGAGGCAGACCGGCGGGTGGGTGTGGTGGTTGGACGACGGGATGCGGTTCGTGCCGGAAGCCCGGTGGGGGCTGCTGGTTGTCGCCCGGGACGCGTCCCGCTGGGGTTGGCAGACCCGCAACGAAGAACTCGACCAGGCGGTGCCCCGATGACCGCTCGCCGCCGGCCGGAAGACGACTTCCAGCGCAAGGTGCTCGACCTGTGCAAGCTGCTGCACCTGCACACCGCCCACTTCCGGCCCGCCATGACCGCCGCCGGCCGGTGGATTACCCCCGTCAGCGGTGACGGGAAAGGTTGGCCGGACCTCACCATCGTTGGCCCCGGCGGTGTCCTGTTCCGCGAACTCAAGTCGGCGACGGGTTCCCACAGGCCGGAGCAGCGGCAGTGGGCGGTGTGGCTGGCGGAGGCCGGTCAGGACGTGGCGGTGTGGAAGCCCCGCGATTGGGAGTCGGGGCGCATCGCCGCCGAACTGGACGCCATTCGCCGCCCGGCCGCACGCATGGCGGTGTCCGGTGCCTGACGTTGCCCTGCTTGCCGTCCGCCGTGCGGTCCTGCCCTGGCGGGACGCCTACGGCAACACGGTCGCCGTCCGCGACGGCCTGATCCACATCTACCTGCCCGCCCCGGTTCTGCCGCCGGTGGACGCCCTCGACCTGTGCGCCGCCCTCGGCCGTGCTGTCACTGACATCGCAGAGCAGCGCACCAACCCCAACCACAGCAAAGGAGCCTGACCATGGCCGAT
The DNA here is from genome assembly GCF_036017915.1 of Micromonospora sp. NBC_00421. NCBI lineage: Bacteria > Bacillati > Actinomycetota > Actinomycetes > Micromonosporales > Micromonosporaceae > Micromonospora > Micromonospora sp. NBC_00421. The sequence continues at coordinate 713,467 of NZ_CP107929.1, read as the reverse complement.
ACCAACATCGAATGGACCCAGCGCCCCGGAACCATCGGAGCCGTCTGGAACCCCACCACCGGCTGCGACAAGATCAGCGACGGGTGCACGAACTGCTACGCGCTGACCATGGCCAAGAGACTCAAGGCAATGGGGCAGGCGAAGTACCAAAACGACGGGCACCCGGTCACCTCCGGCCCCGGATTCGCGCTCACCACCCACCCGGACGAGCTGAGCACGCCGCTGCGGTGGCGCAAGCCGCGCACCGTGTTCGTCAACTCCATGTCCGACCTGTTCCACGCCCGAGTGCCCCGCGAGTTCGTCGCCCGCGTCTTCGCGGTGATGGCCGCGACGCCGCAGCACACCTACCAGGTGCTCACCAAGCGGCCCGAGCGCATGGCCCGGATGCTCACCGACGAGTGCACCTGCGGTGCCGGGCACACCCCCGGCGTGCACCTCCGGTCCGACATGGCGTGGGCTGCCACGTCGCACAGTCCGATCTACGTGCCCGGCCTGCGATCCGACGCGCTGAGCGGGCTGTGGCGGGGCGGCTGGCCCCTTCCGAACGTCTGGTTGGGCACGTCGATCGAGTCCGACGGGCACGCCGGCCGCGCCGATGCCCTCGCGGCCACCCCGGCCGCTGTCCGGTTCATCTCCGCCGAGCCGCTGCTCGGGCCGCTCCCGTCGCTCGACCTGACCGGCATCGACTGGCTGATCGTTGGCGGTGAGTCCGGCCCCAGCTCCCGCCCCCTGGACCTCGGCTGGGTGCGTGAACTGGCCGCGAAGGCGCAGGACTCCGGTGCCGCCCTGTTCATCAAGCAGCTCGGTTCGGTGTGGGCGCGGGAGACGTCCGTCGGCGGTGAGCTGGTGGCCCGCACCGATCCGAAGGGCGGGCATTGGGAGAACTGGCCGTCGGATCTGCTGGTGCGTGACTACCCGACCGAGCGTGCGGCGGTGACCGCGTGACCGCCACGACGAGTCCGCCGAAGCGCATCCAGCGCAAGCGGGTCAAGAACTGGCGCAAGCCCGACAACACCGTCATCGTCGACCGGACCAGCCGGTGGGGGAACCCGTTCCGTGCTGACGACTGCATCGCCAACGGATTCGCCGACAACGAGGACGACGCCCGCAAGGTGTGCGTTGAGGCGTACGACGGGTGGCTCGACGGTGAACCCGAGTACGCCAGCGTCGAACCGGAGCGGCGGGCGCGAATCCTCACCGACCTGCACCTGCTCGCCGGCAAGGATCTGGCGTGCCCGTGCGCCCCGGGTAACGCCTGCCACGGAGACTCCCTGATCCGGCGGGCTGCCGGCCTCGCGGCGAAGGTGGTGACCGCGTGAGCCGCCATTCGTTCCGGAACGTCGCCAACCACCAGACCGCCGAACGGCCCCGCGACTGGCGCGACGCCGCCTACTGCCGCGACAAGGACCCGGAGTTGCATTTCCCGGTCGGCACCAGCGGCCCCGCCCTCATCCAAACCGAGCAGGCCAAGGCCAACTGCCGCCGCTGCCCCGTCAAGGACGAATGCCTCTCGTGGGCTCTCGACAGCGGGCAGGACCACGGCGTGTGGGGCGGCATGTCCGAGGACGAACGCCGCGCTGTGAAGCGCCGTGGCGGGCTTCGCGTACTGCGGGCCGACGCCGCATGACCGCCAGCATCACGGCCCGCCCCACCACCGGGGCGGGCCCCGACCCCCAGGACCACACCATGACCGTCACCGACACCGACCTGCGGCACCTGTTCGAACTCATCCGTAAACGCCGCATCGAAATCAACCCCGACTGGCGGTACGCCGACCGGCTCACCCGAACCGTCATCGACGACGCCGTCTACGAGGCCGAACGGCGGAAGTTCATCGAGCTGCACACCGACGGCAGCATCACCACCACCCGGACCGGCCGGCAGTGGCTCACCGGCGACACCAGTGACACCCCGGCCCCGTGTGCGGTCGTGTTCCAGCCACCGGCGGTGGCCTGATGCGCGCCCCCGACGACCTTCACCCCGACGACCACGCGCACCGTCTCGGCCTACGCGACCTGATCGTGGACGCCCGCCGGGTGGAAGGAATCAGCCAGGCACGCCTTGCCGCCCGCGCCGGCATCGCCCAGTCGGCCATCGCCTCGTTCGAAACCCGGGACACCCAACACCTCAACAAGTACCGGCTGATCGCCCACCACCTCGGCCTGCGCGTGCTTGCCTACCCCGACGGGCTGCCGGGCGGCCCATACGACGACCCGGATCTGCTGCTGTTCCGGCCCGCCTCCGACTTCGCGGCAGCGAACGCCTGGGATCAGAAGCAGTTGGTGGCATCGCTAGGTTCGGCCCGCCGGGCAGCCGGGTTGACGCAGGCACAGATGGCCGCGCGGTTGGGGTCGACGGAGAACGCGGTCGGTGAGTTCGAACGCACCCGCCACGGACTGATGGTTGCCACGGTCCAGCGTTACTGCCGTGTGCTCGGCGGGTTCCTGTGGCTGGGCGTGGAGACGGTGCCGCAGTTTGAGGCGGTGGCTGCCTGATGGGAACCAACTTCTACTGGCATGACCAGCCGTGCGGATCGTGCGGCCGGTTCGAGGTCATCCACGTCGGCAAGCGTTTCGCCGGCTGGTCGTTCGGATTCCGTGGCTACCGACACGCACTGATGAACCCCGCCCACCCGGAGTGGGGACACGACCCGCAGTCGCCGTTCGGGGTGCCCGTGCTGTCCCGCGACCATTGGCGGAAGGTGCTCACCGACCGGCCCGGCCGTCTGGTCGACGAGTACCGCGAACACATCGCCGACCCAATCGCATGGCTAGACCAGCTCATCGCACCCTCGGCCGAGCAGCAGCGCAAAGAGGATTCACCTGAGTGGCAGGGCCCGTTCGGTCGGCCGCTCGGGTCGGACCCGCGCGAGTGGCGTGACGGCGAGGGGTTCCGCTTCTACGACGGGGATTTCTCCTGATGCTGCTCTGCGACGAAGACATCGCCCGCGCCGAGGCGCAGCGCCGGATCATCATCGAACCCTTCGAACCGCGACTGCTCCAGCCGTCCAGCATCGACGTGCGCCTCGACCGGCACCTGCTCGTGTGGCCTGAGCAAGGCGGGTTCATCGACCCGGCCGTCGACAACCCAATGATCCCCGTGGACATGTTCACCATGGGCGGCACCTACCCGCTCCAGCCCGGCCAGATGGTGCTCGCATCCACCGTCGAACACGTCACCCTCGACGCGACGCTCGCCGCCCGGGTGGAAGGCCGCTCCAGCATGGGTCGCCTCGGCCTTGCAACCCATGTGACCGCTGGTTTCATCGATCCCGGCTTCTCCGGCCATATCACCTTGGAGCTGGTGAACCACGCCCCGCGCCCGTTCCTTCTGCACGTCGGGATGCGCATCGGGCAACTGTGCCTGTTCCAACTGTCTGGGCCTGCCCGCTGGCCGTACGGGTCGGCCGCGCTGTCGTCCCACTACCAGCAGCAGCCCCGTGGCCCTGTCGCGTCCCGCTCCCACCTCGGCTGGCGCACTTGGCCCACCACCACGGAGGTGACCCCGACATGACCATCGCCGACTACCTCGCCCTGCAACGTCTCGGCCGCAGGTTCGGTGTCCGCCCCTGGACCAACCAACCCGACCCGCCGGCCACTGTCCCCAACCGCGCCGACCGCCGCCGCGCCAACCGAGCCAGAGGAGCCCGCCGATGAAGTTGACCCTGGAGCGTGACGCGCTCGCCGAGGCTGCCGCAGCCGTCGCCAAGTCCCTGCCCGCCAAGGCTCACGTGCCGGTGCTGGCCGGGGCGAAGCTCACCGCCGCCGACAGCACCCTCACCGTGCAGGGCTTCGACTACGAGGTGTCGCAAGAGCTGCACGTGCGCGGCACCGTCACCGAACCGGGCAGCACCCTCGTGTCCGCCCGCCTGCTCGCCGAGATCACCAAGGCGTTGCCCAATAAGCCGGTCAGCCTGGCCACCACCGGTGCGCACCTGGAGTTGGTCTGCGGCAGCGCCCGGTTCACCCTGCCGACCATGCCGGTGGAGGACTACCCGGCCCTGCCGGAGATGCCGGAGAGCGCCGGGACCGTGGACGCGGCGGCGTTCGCCGCCGCCGTCGCCCAGGTGGCCATCGCCGCCGGCCGGGACGAAAGCCTGCCCATGATGACCGGCGTCCGCATGGAGCTGTCCGGGGCCACGATGGCGCTGCTGGCAACCGACCGGTACCGGCTCGCCGTGCGGGAGATGGAGTGGCAGCCCACCAAACCGGACGCCGCCATCAACGCCCTCATCCCCGCGCGCACCCTCCACGACACGGCCAAAGCACTCGGCCCGCTCGGCGGCCACGTCACCATCGCACTGGCGCAGCAGACTGCAGGGGAAGGCATGATCGGGTTCGCCCGGGACACCCGCCGCACCACCTCCCGGCTGCTCGACGGGGCCAACTACCCGCCCGTCCGATCCCTGTTCCCGGCGACGTTCGCCGCCAACGCCGTGGTGCCGGTCGCCGCCCTCATCGAGGTGGTCAAGCGGGTTGCTCTCGTCGCCGAACGCACGACCCCCGTACTGCTCAGCTTCAACGCCGACGGGCTGATCGTTGAGGCCGGCGGCACTGAGGAAGCCCGCGCATCTGAGGCCACGGACGCCACGTTCATCGGCGACCCGCTCACCATCGGCTTCAACCCTGCCTACCTGATCGACGGGCTCACCAACCTCGGCAGCACGCACGCCGAACTCCGCTTCGTGGACGCGTTCAAACCGGCCGTCATCCACCCCGCCGGCTCCGACGGCGAGGTCATCCCCGGCTACCGGTACCTCATCATGCCGATCAGGGTCAGCCGCTGATGGACACCCTCCAAGGCGACACCGAGCGGCGCACCAAGCGCCCCTGCATCAGCAAATGCGACCAGCATCCCCGCACCACCGCAGGCTGCCCCGAATGCCAACGCCGCAACCGACGCCGGCAAGCAGCCCGCCACAAAGCAACCATCCTCGGCACCCTCCCCACCCACTACATTCCCGCCGCCGGAACCGCCCGAAGACTCCAAGGGCTCACCGCACTCGGCTACGGGGCTGACATCCTCGCCGAACACCTTGGCGTCACCGACAGCACCATCACGAAATGGCGAACCCCACACACCGCAACCGTCACCCGGCACACCCACAATGCGGTGAAGCAGCTTGCCGGCCGCCTCGACGGAATCCCCGGCCCATCCTCCAGGGCACGCGCCTACGCCGAACGGCTCGGCTGGGTGCCGATGGCCGCATGGGACGACATTGACGCCCCAGACGCCCGACCTGTTGAAGGAAGCACCCCACAGCCGGTCAGGGAGCGACCCCCATCGCAACGGCACATGCGCTGGGCGGCAAGCGGTCTGCTGCCGGTGACGGCACTCACCGACACCGAGCAGGCGCTGATGTACACGGCGTGGTGTGAGCGCGAGCAGCAGCAGGGCCGCCGGGCCGGCATCAAACCGTTCGCCCGCGCCTTCCACCTGACCGCGTGGCATGCGCGGCAGATCGCCCGTCGAGCCGACCAGAACGACACCAACCACAACCGAAAGGTGGCCTGACATGAGCCTTCCCCCGATCTTCGGAACCGCCCGACTTCTCGACGACCCGGAGTTGAGATTCGCCCCATCCGGTGTTGCCGTGTGCCGGGTGCGGCTCGCCTTCAACAGCCGGAAGAAGAACGACGCCACCGGCCAGTGGGAGGACGCCGACACCTTGTTCGTGGACGGCACCGTCTTCAAGCAGGAAGCGGAGAACGTCGCCGAGTCCCTGACCCGGGGCACGGAGGTCGTCGTGTACGGCCGACTCAAGACGGAGCAGTACACGACCCGTGAGGGTGAGAAGCGGTCGGCAACGAAGCTGATGATCGACGGCATCGGTCCGTCGTTGAAGTTCGCCACGGCGAAGCCGCAGAAGCTGGCCCGGTCGAACGGTGGGCAGCCGGGCGGCGGGAATGACCCGTGGGCGTCTGGTGGCGCTGCGCCGACCCGCACCGGTGGCGGCAACTTCGACGAAGAGCCTCCGTTTTGATCTTGCCTGATCTCTGACCTGCGGATACGGGGCGCGGACCTGCCGTTTGGCGGGCCGCGCCCCACCCCTTTCCAACCCAGCCATAGACGGAGATCAGCAAATGAAGTTGGACGAGAACCCGCTGCTCCTCACCGCCCTCGAAGCCGCCGTGCCCCTTCACATCTTCAACCTTCACCAACTCCACCCCAGCACCAGCGAACGGCTCCGAACACGGTGGGCGGCCGACGGTGTCGACGAGATCTCCTACCGGGGTGACACCTTGCAGTACGGCAGCAAGAAACGCGGTGAGGCAGCGCAGGCGTTCAACGCCCTCGCCCGCGCGCTGGCTGCCGGGGCTTTCCAGCCGGGCGGGATCACGTTCTGCGGCATCCACTGGTGCGTCAACCACCAAGAGTGCATGGACGCCGACAGACAGGCCGCCGAAGCTCCGTCGCTACTCGACCGTGACCCCGACGCTGACCGGCCGTCCGGCCCCACCTATCAGGGTCGCCCCATCAAAGACGTGCATCTGCCGGAGGTGGCGTGATGCGCCTCGCCGACGACACCACCCTTGTTGAGTCGCTGCGCCTCGCCGTACCCCTCTACCTCGCCGACCTGCTTACCCGGCCCGCCGCTGACCGGGCCGCTGTTGCCCAACGGTGGCGTGCCACTGGTGCCAGCGCCGTCGGCGAACGCGGCGACCTGCTCCAGTTCGTCGACCTCGGACGCACCGAAGCCAAACGGCTCAAGGTCGCCAACACGTTCGAACAGTTAGCCCGGGGACTTGCCGCCCTCGTCGTGCTCCACCCGCCCGGCGTGGACTTTGCCGGCCTCCACTGGTGCTTGCGCCCCGACTGCGCACGCTGCCATCCGCCACGCCCCGAACCGACCCTCAGCCTCGCCGGCATCAACGCCCAGCTTGAGGCGTTGGACGCCGACTACCGGCGGCTCAACGGCCTACCGGCGTACACGCCGTCGCCCGCCCCCGAGCCCTCGCCCGCACCCCCGACCAAGCTGCCGCGCCCCCGCCGCCCCATCGTCACCGTGCACCTCCCGGAGGTCGCCTGATGTACGCAGCAGACCAAGAACTCGCCCACGGCTGGCGTCTCTCCCACATTGCCCGCCTCGCCCGCCAATCCGCCGGCACCAACCGCACCATGGCCGCCGACCAACGCGACCTGTACGACACCGCATGGTCCGCCATCGCCGAACACATCTACACCGCCGAACACTGGCCCAACGAACACGACCTACTCGCCGTCGGCCGGGCCGCCATCTGGGGCATCGTCAAATCCCACCGCACCACCTACGGCTACCGAAACCGGGAATGGGACGCCGGCCTCGCCTCCGCCCCACGCTTCTGCGCCTACTGGCTCGACCACCGGCAAACCACACCCAGCCCCGAAGAACCCATCATCGAACGCCACGCCCTGCCCCGGCTCCTCGAACAGCTCGGCGAACCATACCGGGCGGCTGTGGTCGCACTTGCTGCCCACCTTGGTAACGGGCATGTTCGCGCCCTGACCGCCCACGACTGCGCCCACTGCCACCAACCGTGGGCGGATCACACCGACCGGGATGCCGCCACCTGTTCCCTCGGACTGAACCGGCCCGCGTTCAACCGGCGACTTCAGGTGGCCCGCCGCATCTGCCTGCGACTGTGGCTGGAACACGAAACCCCACACCACGTGCAGATGCGGCACCCGGACAAGCGCAACGACGGTCGAACGTTCAAGCCGTGCGGCACCCCGGCGGCGGCCCGCCGGCACAGGACCCGGGGTGAGAAGCCATGCGACCTGTGTATGCCTGCTGAGCGTGAAGCCGACCGGGCGCGTAGGGCGAAGCGGCAGGCTGCGCTGGCGGTGGCGGCGTGACCCCCGGCTGCTGGACTCCCACCGGGTGGGGTGCCCAACACCAAGTCGTCACCACCGACGCTGTTTGGACGGTGCTCGCCTGCCACCAGCCCGGCCAGCGTGTGCCCACCGACCTCATCAACCCGGACGCCGCAGAACAACGGCGGTGCGCCCGCTGCCAGGTGGGGCCGCAACCTGCACCGGTGGTGGGGGTTCGCCGACAGTCTCCCGGTGGGGCGGTGGTGGTGTGCGAACCCACCTGGGATGGGCGGCAGCCGTGTTCCCCGACGGACCGGGTGTGGAGGGTGGTCGAATCGCCGACCGGTGACCCTGGGGTGGGGTGCTGGCTGGACGGCTGGGATGTGGCCGGGTGGCAGGTGGTGGCGTGATGGGGGGCGGCACGAAAGCCCGACACCACACGGGTGACGGGCTGAGCTGGGTTCGTCGAGAGTCAGGCCGGAGGGTCGACCGCGCCTTGATCCTTGGCTCTGCGCTCGTACAGCTCCATCAACCAGCCGTACGGGACAAGTGCGGCGCGAGGCTCATCCTTCTTCTCGTTCTTGATGATGGTCGGTTCGCCGTGGAAGAAGGCGGCGTCGATTCGCTGCCCGAGCGCCTTCCGCAGCTGCATGATCCCCATGATCTCAACGCCCTTCATGTCCATAAGGTAACTGGCGTACGTGCTGTACATAGCGTACGCTATCTTAGGCGAGGTCATCAACAGACCCGCATCCCTAACGCGAGGAGGCTTCGCGTGGACGACCTGATCCAGCAGCTCACCGCCGAACGATTCGGCCCCCGCCCTTCCCCGCCACCCACCCCGACGGCCGAGCCCGACAACGTGAAGACGTGGGCCCGCCGCCGACAAGTGCTCGAAGAGATACCCGGCGACGAATGGCCCGGCGAGGAGGCGGCATGACCGACATTCGCGCCATCGAGACCAGCTACGCGGGGTGCCTGTTCCGCTCCCGCACCGAGGCCCGATGGGCTGTCTTCTTCGACAACATCGGCCTGGCCTGGCAGCACGAGTCGCAGGGTTTCGAGGTCGGGAAGCCCGCAAAGCGATACCTGCCCGACTTCTACCTGCCGAAGCTTGGCCTGCACGTCGAGGTGAAGCCGGCCATGGCTGACGTAGCCGACCCCGACGGGGTTCTCCTGTGGGAGAACTTCGCCGGCATGGTCGCCACCAAGTGGGACCACGACAAGACGGCCATGTTCTGTGGCCCTCCACCCAACCCCGCGCAGGTCGACCGGAAGGGTCCACCAAGGGCCGGCACCTGGTACGAGGAAGGGATCGTCATCCTCGGCGACTGGCACTACGCCTGGTGTGTCTGCCCCGCCGGAGAGCACTTCGACATCCAGTTCGAGGCGCGTGGCGGCCGAATCCTCTGCGGCTGCCCGCGCATCACCGACGACCGGTACTTCACCGGCAACCACCCGCGCATCCTCGCCGCCTACCGTGCCGCCCGCTCGGCCCGCTTCGAGCACGGCGAGCACGGCCAGCAGCGCGCCGCCTAGCAGTGCAGACACCCGACATCCTCACGCACCACCCCATAGGAGCAGCCGTGGCACGAATCAGGTCCGTCAAGCCGGAGTATTGGGCAGACCAGGATCTCGCCGAGCAGGTTTCTCGGGATGCCCGCCTGCTGTACATCGGCCTGTGGAATCTGGCCGACGAGCACAGCCGCCTGCGTGGCGACCCCCGCTACATCAAGGGTCAACTGTTCCCCTACGACGACGACCTGACGCCGGACACGATCGCCGGGCTCATCAGCTCGCTGGCACTCGCGGGCAAGGTTGTGCAGTTCCGAACCCACGCCGGGACGTTCATCTACCTGCCGAAGCTGGCGAACCATCAGCGGTTGGAGCCGGACAAGGTGCCAACCAAACTGCCTGGACCTAACGACGAAGGGTCTGTGCTGCTCACGCCCAAGTCGGAGCCGGAAAACGATCTGTCTGCGCGCGGCACGGATGAGTTTGCGCGGCACCTCGACGAGTCGTCGCTTCTTTATGTAGCAGGGAGCATGGAGCATGTATCTCCCTCATCGGCTGCGCCGACGGAGACTGACCCTGACGGGCTGTTCGCCACGCCCAACCCCGTGCCCGCCGACCCCGAACCGGATCTGAGTCCGTCAACCGCACCCAAGAAGTCGTGGACCAGCGAGCAGGTCGACGCCGACCCGCACTGGGTGGCGTTCTGGGAGGCGTACCCCCGCAAGACCGACAAGGGGCATGCCCGCAAGGCGTGGTTGAAGGTGCTCCGCAGCGGTGTTGACCCCGAGATGCTGACCAGCGCCGCTCTGAACTTCCGCAACCACCCCAAGACGCCACGCGACATCAAGTACGTCCCCCACCCCACTACGTGGCTTAACGGGGAGCGCTTCAACGACTACCTCGAACTGGCTGACGCCGCCACCGCTGGCCCGCGCCCGTGGTGGGAGAACTGATGTCGGCCGACACCGTGGACGCCCTGTACGAGGTGGTTCTGCCGAAGCTGGACGGCATCAGGAAGTCCGGCGGAAACTACATGGCCCGCTGCCCCGCCCACGACGACGGCTCTGCCAGCCTGTCTGTCGGGGTTGGCAAAGAACACCCCGTCGTCTTCCACTGCCACGCCGGTTGCGCCCCTGAGGACATCCTCGCCAAGCTCGACCTTGGATGGGAAGACCTGTCCAAGCCGCGCGAGAGGACCGAGCGGGACAACTGGCAGGGTCGTCGGTCCGGTCCTCTCATGCAGCCCGGTGCCGCCCGCTGGGCCGCGACCTACGAATACGTGGATGAGACCGGCAAGTTGCTGTTCCAGGTGTGCCGGTCACCTGACAAGAAGTTCTTGCAGCGTCGACGGGATCCGACTGGCAAAGACGGCTGGTCGTGGAAGCTGGGCAACACCCGCCGCGTTCCGTATCGGCTGCCGCAGGTCATTGAGGCGGTAGCCGCCGGGAAGCTGGTGTTCATCTGCGAGGGTGAGAAGGACGTTCACACCCTTGAACAGCACGGCCTGGTGGCGACCTGCAATCCGGGTGGTGCGGGGAAGTGGAAGCCTGAGTTCAGCGAGTTCTTCCGTGATGCCGTAGTCATGATCATCGCGGACCGTGATGAACCCGGACAGGCCCATGCCCGGCAGGTGCGCGACAGCCTGATCGGTATCGCCGCAGAGATCGAAATCTGGGAGGCGAAAGAGGGCAAGGACGCCACCGACCACGTCAACAGCGGACACAGCCTCGCCGACATGGAAGTCACCTGGCGGTCAGCGCAACCCCCCAAGCCCGACCTGGCTCCGGACCTGTGGGAGTTCCTGGCTGTTGAGGACGAACCGTACAAGTGGCTGATCCCGGAGCTTCTGGAACGCGGCGACCGCGTGCTGTTCACCGGCTTTGAGGGTCTGGGAAAGAGCATGGTCGCCCGGCAGATGGCTGTGGCGATGGCCGCCGGTGTTCATCCGTTCCTGCACCACCGTCGCATCGACCCGGTGCGGGTGCTGGTCATCGACTGCGAGAACTCCGAGCGGCAGGGGCGACGCAAGTACCGGCAGATCGCCGAGGTGACGATCAAGCAGAACTGCCGGCCGGCTCCGGGCATGTTGCGGCTCATTCACAAGCCGGAAGGCATCGACCTGACTCGGGCTGACTCCGAGGAGTGGCTGATGGAGCGGGTGACCGCTCATAGGCCAGACATGCTCTTCGTTGGCCCGTTCTACCGGCTTCATAACGCGGACATCAAGGACGAGATGGCGGCCCGGAAGACCGTCGCCGTGCTCGACAAGGTTCGGACCGCCGCCGACTGTGCCCTGTTCATTGAGGCGCACGCCGGCCACGGGGAGGCAGGCAAGAGCAGGTCGGTGCGTCCGGTGGGGTCGAGTCTGCTGATGCGGTGGCCGGAGTTCGGTTTCGGTATCGCTCCGTCGAAGGATCCGAAGCCTGGTCAGCCGGTGATGGATGTGGAGATCCGGCATTGGCGTGGGATGCGGGATCAGCGGAACTGGCCCGGCTATCTGACGTGGGGTGATCCGGGTGACTGGCCGTGGAAGGTGGCGTTGGGTCCGTCTGCTGAGCCTGTGACGCCGGGAGTAATCAAACCGACTGGTCCTTCGAGGTGGTCTTGATGATGGTGTGTGAGGTGTGGTTGTCGGCTGACTTCCTGGCCCGCAACGGATGGCTGGTGACGGTCCGCCCGGATGGTCGGGTGACTGCGTCCCGGGATGGTGTGACGTGTCTGCTGCCGGGGGTGTGCGGGCATGACCTGGTGGACTGCCCGCCGCTGGTGCCGGCCCGACCGTTGGGGGTGGCAGCGTGACCGGCCGGGAGAACGACGGCACCCGCATGGTGGCTGCTCTGACCGCTGCCGGGTTCACGACTGCGGGCCAAGGGCGCGGCTACGTGCGCATGGGCTGGCCCGGCACGGAGTGGCCGCACGGGTCGCTGAGGGTGCCCACCGATGACACCGCCCCCGAGGAGTTCGCCGAACTGCTGGCGTTGGTGAAGACGCAACTGCTGGCGGCTGCCCGCCGTGGTGAGGCTGCCCGACTGGCCCTGGACCTGCACCAGATGGAGGTAACGCCGTGATGGAGGAACTGCCCCTGCCGTCCCTGTACAACAACGGCGCACAAGACCCCGACCAGTGGAAGCCGTCGAACGGCAACCGCCGCGAATCGCTCGGCTGCGCCCACCCCGAAGCTGGCGACCTCGTGGCATGGCGGTACGGGGCGTGGCTGGTCCACGAAATCCGCCCCTACCTCGACGTCGACATGACCGACAAGCAGCAGGCGAAACTCGACGCCTCCGTCGCCCGCCTGTCCGGCGAGCAACGGTCGATCGCCCTCATCCGAAACCGGCCCTTCCACATCGTGCTGCGGCACCAGGCCGGACCGGTGATCATCAAGCCGGGCGAGGAGAAAGGGTTCAAGCGGCTCCACGACGGGACCCGCGAGGTCAGCTTCACGTCATGGCCGGGCCGCTACAAGTGGCACCGGCTGCCCGACCCGTACCAGACGTGCTCGTGTCACGGGCATCCGTGGCCGTGCCAGGAACGGGACCGGCAGGTGCTCACCCAGCACCAGTTGCGGAAGATGGACCGGCTGATGGCGACCGCGCAGCCGGGGGTGTGCGCCAACTGCTTGGAGCCGATCAGCACCCGGCAGAAGGCGGTGACGTTCCCCGAGGAGTCGCGGCTGGTTCCGGGTGCGCCCGGTCCCACGTTTCATGCCGGGCGGGCCGAATGCTGGGGTGCGGCCGAGAAGTACGAGCGCGGCGGTCGGCTGTCCGACAACCCGGATGTTGCCCGTCTCGCCTCGTGCCCCGGCATCCGGTTCATCCACGAGCGGCACGGCATGCCCACCGAGCAGCGCATCGAGTGCACTGCTGGCCCGTTCTGCACTGGCCTGCATGGTCCCGCCGGCTATCGGCAGGACGCGCCGTGCTGGGACCGGGTGGACTTGGCTGGCAACGAGGGTGCCTACGCCCGACCCAGCTTCGACTGCGGCTACCGGGGTCGTGGGGGTGGCTGTCTCGGCGGTGACCTGTCGGGTGGCGGCACGTCCATCTCCCCGATCGCCGGTGACCTGCTGTGGGAGGAACGCAGGCGGCAGGGTGGTGGGGTGCTGTGACCGCCCCGCCGTGGGGCACCCACCCCGACCCCACCGACCCGCACCCCGACTGCGGACACGAATGGCACGGAGCCGACGGCGGTGCATGCCCCCGCTGCGGTTGGGACTCGCACCCCATCCCCGACACCGCCCCGTCCGGCCGGTTCATTGCCCCGTGGGACGCGCTCGACGACTGCGGGGTGTGCGTGATGGTTGCCGCCATTGGTGGCCCTGTGAGGGCCGCGCAGGTGGCGTGCCCCGTGCACGGTGACCCCGCCTTTGGGGTGTCCGACCGGCTGTCACCTGCCCCAAACCCTGACCAAACCCGACCCTGAGGAGACGCACATGACCGACACGACCACCCGGAAGCCGCCCGTCGGCGCGCGGGTCCGCATCACCGAAACCTACGCCGACGGCACCAGCATCACCGCCGAAGGACTGGTAGCCCACCACGAGCCGGGCGTCGACCACTTCGTGTACATCGGCAATCTTCGCCACACGATGCTGTGGCAGACCAACCCCCACGGGCGTCGCAACGGCACCGCCACCCGGGTTGAGGTGGTTCGCCTGTGCGACGTGTGCGGGCGGGACGCGACGACCTCTGACGGCATCGTCGGCGCGTACCTGTGCGACTACTACGCCTGCCTGACCACCGCCTACGACCGGGCGCATCGGGAAGGCCAGCAGACCACCGAGGAGACGCCGTGACCGACACCCCGTCCGTCCCGTGCTCGCACGCCATCTGCCTGCCCCTCAACGGGGACAGCTGCCTGCTCGACGGAGCTGAAACGATCATCGAGTATGACGTCGAATGGACCGACGACCGGTGCACGGACGGCCGAACCGTCGCCTCCATGGGCTACCGGTGGCCTGCCGGCAAAGCCGACATCAACCTAGCTACCGAACTGCGGGCCGCCGAGCGGTTCCATCGGCTGCCGATACGGATACGCCGCCGCGCGACCACCTGGTTTTCGGACGGGTCGCAACTGGTGGGGGCGTGGGCGGACGTGGAGGTGAAGCTGTGACCGGGCAGCCCAGCGCCGACGCTCAGACCGGAGACGACCGCACCACCGCCATGCTGGCCGCCCCCTGGACTGCCGTTCCCAACAACGAGATCGGCGGCTGGACCGTCTCGCACAACGGCATGGGTCCGCTCAACGGGGGTCCGATGCCCGCCGACATGGTGTGGTCCTGGGAGGTCGCCGAGCGGATCGCCGCCGACCACAACAACATCGCCGGCATGCGGGCGGCGCTCACCGCCGAGGCTGACGCCCTCGAACAGTCCGGCGGCATGGTGTCCGCGCACTGGGTGGCCGAGCATCTTCGGTTCATCGCCCAACACGCGTGCCGCTGGCCGCAACCTTGGCGGCGAGACGCCGGTTTCGAAGACGCCACAGGCCCGCTGAGCGCCACCACAGCGGCCGAACGTGGCGCGGCGGTATCCGCGTCCACCCCCAACCCCGCAGAAGCCACCACGACGGAACAACACGCCACCGAGGAGAACCGATGACCGCCCCCACCGACACCGCCCGCATCCTCCGCTACGAGGTGCCCGTCAACGACCGCTGGAACCTCACCCACCTGCCCGGCCCAATCGTTCACATCGCCTCCCGCAACCCGGGCACGGTCGAAGTGTGGGCGACCACCGACAGCTTCGGCCCCTACCACGCCGACCTGCGCGTCTACGGCACCGGCCAGCCCTACCCGGCCGCATCCGACATCCACCACCGGGGAAGCACCATCACCGCTGACGGGCGGCTCGTTTGGCATCTCATGCAGCGCGGACCCAACCAGCCGAGCCGATGACACTGCCGCTGCTGCCGGGCGCACCCGCACGCCGTTGCATCTGCTGCCACCACCCGATCCCCACGGGTCGGGTGTACGGGGCAGGGTACGGGGAGACGTGCGCCCGGCGGCTCGGCCTCATCCCGCCGGCCGCACCACACCCGCGCAACGACGGGCAGGAAGGGCCGGACCTGTTCGACGCCGCCGGAGTTTCCGCCGAGTTTTCGCCCGCCCTGCACAGTGAAGACGACGACGGAAACCGATCGGAATGCGGACGTGAATGATCGTGCGCCGCATGGCCTGAACAGGTAGAATGGCAACCGGAGGTGACGTGTGTCCAGTGCCCGCAAACAAGGCCGACGCTCCGTGCACTTCCTCGCCTCATGGGCCGCAGTCGACGCCATCGAACAGCGCGCCAGAGACGAAGGCATCGTCGATGAGGACGGCGAACCCAACCGGTCCGAGATGATCCGCATGCTGCTCGCATACGCCCTACGCAACTGGCAGAAAGGGTGGCGACCTTGACCGACGAACAGGCAGCCTGGCTCCACAAGCAGATCGACGACGACGAACGGTGGGCGCTCGCCTGCAACCGCCCATACGAGTACGCCGACGACGGTGCAACCCCGCCGACGGCAGGCGTCCACTGGCGGTGGGTGCACGGCCCGAACTGGGAAACCACCACCCCCAACCCGGTCGTCAACGAGTTCGTGGCGGAACCCGGCCAGCCGTGCAACCTCGCCACCGTCGAACAGTGGCCGTCGAAAGGCCGGCAGATGCCGCGCGTCTACTCCACCGAGATCGTGGAGATGGACTCGTCCGCCGCCGGTCACATCATTCGCCACGACCCGTACCGAGAACTGCGTGAGGTCGCATTCAAGCGGCGCATCCTCGCCATCCACCGCCGACGCGCCGACGTCAACGGGGAGATGGGCAGCATGTTCGACGACTGCTGCGACGGATGCGGCTACGAAGGCATCTGCGACGACCCGGTCGTGGAGCATGTCAAAGACTGCCCGGAGCGGCGTGCCCTCGCCGCCGTGTACGACAACCGTCCCGGCTATCACGAGTTGTGGGGGAAGCAGTGACCGACGACGGTTGGGAAGCCCGCATGGCCGCCCGCGCCCGCCAACGGGCCGAACGGCGGGAAGCGGCACGCCTCGCCGAAAAGGCCGCTGCCGATCCGCACCGAACCCACCACACCCACCTGATCGGCACCTCCACCGTGTGCAGCTGCGGCGAATACCAGGGGGTCACCTGTGTGGTCATCGACCCCGACGAGGATCTGAGCCAGCGGGCATGTGAACTCTGCGGCATGCGCGGCGTCGCCGGACCACTAAACCCGCATTACGGACATCACACGCACGCTCGGGCCGGAACCCTGACGTGCAGTTGCGGGGAGGCAATGGGTGTCATCTGCTCCGCCCCAACCCCCGACTACAACCCCGACGACGACTCCTGTGACCTGTGCGGCAAACCGGGCGTGGTCAGGATGCAGGATCGGAAGGCCACGCCATGACCGACCTTCGCTGCTGGCAGTGCGGCGTGAAGCCCACCGAAACCGCCGAACTCTGCACCCCCGAAGCGGCCGAACCGATCGCGGTACTCGCCACCGAATGGCCGCCCGGCGACCACCCGCACGCCGTCACCCCACCCACCCCCGACCAACTGACCGCAGCCGGGCACACCACCTACCGACGGATCATGGAGGCGTCATGACCACCTGCACCCGCTGCGAGAGACGCATTCACACGGACCTGTGGGGTCGCTGGGTCGACCCGCAACTCTGGGCCACCTGCGGCGGCGACCGCCCACACAAGCCGGCAACCCGGCCCTGACACGACGACGACGACGGCCCGCCCTCCCCAGGTCGGACCGCCGCCACCACGCACCCTACCCAGCACAACCGAACGGAGCCGCGATGACCATCCTCGACCTCATCGACAACACCATCGGCTTCCGGCCATTGGTCAACGCTCGCAACGCAACCATCCTCGCGCAGTCTGGGCTTACGGAAGGAGTGGATTTCCTGACCTACCCCGACGCGCTGGAGCAGGACGAACCGCTGGCTGATTCGATGTTGAGGGCAATCGAGGCAAAGAAGCGCCGTAACGCCGGTCCGCCGCCGCCGAGGTTGGACGGCCGACGGCGCAGATAAACAACGGCGGCCCGGACTGCCATCCGAACCGCCGCCCACCAGCCACCCCCACACGCCCCGTGGAGTCCCCGACAGCGTACCCGCGCCAAGATCGGAGACCCCCACCATGCACCACACCACCGACACCGGACGGCTTTGCGTCTCCGACACCCGCTGCCGCGCATACAACCGGCTGGCCAAACCGCCGGCCGCCGCCCCCGTCACCACCTGTCCCCTCTGCGAAGAGTGCTTGGCCGCCGCCGAACGCGACGTGCGCAGCCTCATCTACGACTTCGTCGACCTGGAACAGCTACAGGCCCCGACCCTGTCGCAGGCCCTCAACATGCAGCCGGCCGGCAAAGCCGCACCCCCCATGCCGCTCAACGGCCACGCCGAAGCGTTGCAAGCTGAGATCGCGCACGTCGCCGTCACGTGGGAAGACGTCATCCGCGACCACGCGCGGCTCAGCCCCCGCGACACGTCACCCCGCAGGCCCGGCCGGCAACTCGACGATGCCATCCGCATCCTGCTGCCCCGCCTGCGCCAGTTGGCCGGCATCGAAGCCGCCGACGTCTACCCCACCGGCTGCGAAGACACCCCCGCCACCCTCGCCGGATGGGAAGCCATCCACCACATGCAACACCTCCACCAACGCGCCCGGGGCATGCTCGGCCGCACCCACCGCACCACCCAACTCCCCGGCACCTGCTCCGGCTGCGGCCTCAACGAACTCCGCCGCGACGACCCCCGCCACCCCGACGACCCCTGCGACGTGTGGTGCGCCGCATGCCACACCACCTGGCCCCACACCGACTACCAGCAATACGTCACCCAACTCGTGTGGCCCACCCGCGCCGGAGCCGCAGCATGAACCCCGACTACGACAAACAAACCAACCCCCGCTGGCCAAACTGGACCGACGGGC
The DNA here is from genome assembly GCF_036017915.1 of Micromonospora sp. NBC_00421. NCBI lineage: Bacteria > Bacillati > Actinomycetota > Actinomycetes > Micromonosporales > Micromonosporaceae > Micromonospora > Micromonospora sp. NBC_00421. Next base: position 695,224 of record NZ_CP107929.1, on the reverse strand, counting down.
CCACCGACCGATCCCGGGCCGTCGCCCGCATGTACCGGGCACTCCTCCACACTGCCCGCCCCGACCTCTGCGACCAAGCCGACACCACCGCCCGACAGTTCGGCGAAACATGGATGCTCGAACAGGCAGACACCATCAACCCCGACCAAGAACTCACCGCCGCCGAAGCCGCCGCCCTCATCAACGTCCCCCCCAACACCCTCCACAAATGGGCGGCCATGAACCACCCCGACCACCCCGACCAGCCCCTCCTACCCCGCTTCGGGAAACGCGGCAGGGAACGCACCTTCATCGCCGGCAAAGTCCTCGAAGCAGCTGTCGCCGTACAACGGGCACGACACACCTGAGCCCGGATCTTGCGCCGATTCGTGCTTCGTGCATAATTCCAGCCAGGACCACTGTCTCCGCAGCCCGCCAGAGCCCCGCTCTCGGCGGGCTTTCGGCATTCCCGGGACAGTCGCCCCCGGCCCGCCCACGTCGGGAGACCCCCATGGCAGCCCCCGAACGCCTCACCCTCTGGGACTGGGTGCGCTCCAACCTGCGAGACGACACCCTCTACCAACAGCACGAACGAATGGAGAGCCAGATGGCCACCGCCGCCGAACAGCTCAACGACCTCAAGACCGCGTTCACCGACTTCACCGCCGACGTGGACGCCAAGCTCGACCAGCTTCTCGCCGCGCAGAAGAACCTCGACCCGGACGCCCAGGCCGTGTTCGACGACCTCAAGGCTGCCGTCGCCAGCGCCGACGACCGGATCGGCGACGCCGACGGCTCCGACACCCCCACCGAGCCCACCGACCCGAGCACCGACACCTTCCGCTGACCTGCCTCCTCCGGTGAGGGCGGCTGCCCGGCCACACCCACGGGTCGGCCGGGCAGCCCCCGCCCTCACTTCACCGTCTTCACCACCACCCCCACACCGGTCAGGGTGAACGGATCGCGGATACCGTCCGCCGACGGCAGCGACACCACCACCGTCAAATCCGATACCGACCCGGCCGGCACCAACGCCGACTCCACAAACGTGGCCCTCCCATCCACCGGAATGCGGGTGCCACCATCCCGCGACAAGCCCTTCCGTCGACCCTCCGCCGGATCAGGGTAGGAATACCCGGTCACCGGGGACGCCTCCTCGCGGTTCGGGCCGTACAGCAGATCCATCTCCCGCGACATCGGCTCCACCGGCAACACCGCCGAGGTTCCGTTCGACACCTCCAACGTCATGCGGACGATCACCAGCGACTTCGGCACATCCACACCCCACGACGACGGCACCCGCTCCACCGTCCTCAACCGCGCCGACAGGCCGTCCGGCCAGCGGGCACCCGCCGATACCGGACCCTCCAACGCGGCAGGCGACGACGGCGGCTCAACGGCATCCCCCGAAGAACCAGCAGGCGGCGCAGACGACGGCGGTGCCGCAGGCTCCGACCCCGACGAACACGCGGCCAGCCCAGCCAGCACAACAACGACAGCAACTGTGGCGGTAAGTAAACGCATCCGCACAGACTGCCCAGCCGCCCCGGACCGCGCATCCCCGGAGCGGGCCAAGCAACTGTCGCCAACCCGTCACCCGTGATCAAGAAGGATGTGTGAACGTGCCCGCATCCCGCGCCAAACGAGCCGACGTCGCCAAACGCCGTGCCGAAGCCGTCGCCATGCGCATGGCCGGAGCCAGCTACCAAGACATCGCCGACAAGCTTGACTACAACTCGCGTGGTGCCGCATGCCAAGACGTCACCCGGGCACTTGAGGCGAACATCGCCGAACAGAACCGGGCCGTCGAGGTGTACCGCGAGGAAGAGTTGCAAAGACTCGACCTGCTCATGGCCGAAGCGTGGCGGGTGCTCCGCCGGCAGCACGTCACCGTCTCACACGGTCGGATCATCCGCGACGAGGAAACCGATCAGCCGCTGCTCGACGACGGGCCGGTGTTGGCGGCGATCGACCGGGTGTTGAAGATTCAGGAGCGGCGTGCCAAGTTCCTCGGGCTCGACGCACCGACTCGGGTGGAGGCAATCACCACCGACGCGCTGGATGCGGAGATCGCCAAGCTGTCCGCCGAGCTGGATGCCGAAGCGGACAGCCCGGTGCCCGTCGAGTAGAACCTGCGGGGGTGCCGGTGACGATCACGGCGAACCCGCCCAGCCTGAAACAACTCAAACTGGATCGGCTGCGGACCCTGCGGGCGTTGCGGGCCGAGAAGGAGCACCGGCAGCACGCCGAGGCCCGGCGGAAGATCACCCGGAACCGGGAGCGGTGGCCGTCGCCGTTGGACATGGGTGCCGAACTGGACCCGCCACGCGTCGGTGACGACGGGGAACGCATGGGGGTGTGGCGCACCCCCGCCCTCGACCTGATCAACGCCGCCCTGGTGGACATGGCCGACGGCCGGCAGAAGAAACTCGCCGCGTTCGTCAGCCCCCAGGAAGGCAAGTCGACGACCGTCTCCTACTGGTTTCCGCTGTGGCTGATCGCCTGCGTCAACCCGGACCTGCGGATTCTGATCGTCTCCTACAGCGATGAGATGGCCCGCCGGTGGGGCAGCGAACTGAAGAACGCCATCGACCGGTGGTCGGGTGAAGAAGGCGGCATCGACCTCGGCATCCGGCTCCGCAAGGACTCCCGGGCCGCCGGCCGGTGGAACATTGCCGGGCACAGGGGGCAGGTGTACTGCGCCGGCATCAACGGATCGATCACCGGTAAGCCGGGTGATGTGATCCTGGTGGATGACCCCCTCAAGAACATGAGCGAAGCCCAGTCGGAGAAGATCCGCGACAAGGCGATGAGCGTCTACCAGTCGGTGCTAGTGCCCCGCATGGGTAGCCCCAAAGCGCGCATGGCGTGGATTCAAACCCTGTGGCACGAGTCGGAGCCCATCCAACGGATCATCGCCAACGAAGGCGACCAGAACAGTGGTGGCCGGTGGCGGGTGCTACGCATCCCCGCCGTCGCCGAAGAAGACAACGACATCCTCGGCCGGCAGCGCGGCGAAGGCATGATCTCCGCCCGGGGTGACCGGGACTGGGGCCAAGTCCGCAAGGACGTCGGCGAGTACGTGTTCGCCGCCATGTACCAGCAGCGTCCCGCCCCCGCCGAGGGAAACCTGTTCAAACGCATCTGGTGGCGGTACTGGACGCCTTCCGGTGGGGAACGGATCGCCCTCGGCCCGCACGCCTACGACCTGCGGGACTGCTGGCGGTTCGCCACCGTCGACCTCGCCGCGTCCACGAAGACGAGCGCCGACTACACGGTCATCTCGGCGTGGGCGCGCACCATCTCCGGCGACCTGGTGCTATTGGAGCGGGTGCGGGCGCGCATCGGCGAACAGGACCACTTCACGCACGCCCGCCCCCTGGTGGAGCGGTGGAAGCTGGACACCGTGTTCGTGGAGGCAACCCAGCACGGCATGACGCTGGTGCGGGAGGCTGCGAACGCCGGTATCCCCATCAGCCCGTTGACGGCGGACACGGACAAGTTGTCGCGGGCTTTGCCGGCGTCGGCGTGGGCGTCGAACGGGCGGGTGTGGCTGCCAGCTGGGGCGTGGTGGACGAAGGTCTTCGTGGACGAAGCGGCGGCTTTCCCGAACGGTGCACACGATGACCAAGTGGATACGCTCGCATATGCGGTGCGGGTAGCTATAACTAAGCCCGCCCCGGCGTTGCCCAATCCGACCGCCTCTTACTCCGAAGGTATAAACCTGGAAACCGTGCCACTGTAGGCGAATATTGCATTCGCGTTGACTTGGCGTGAGTGCGACAATAAAGAAAAGGCCCGGCGGGTGCTGGAACACCCCCGGGCTGCGGCCGACGCTTCAGGGAGCGCCAACATGGAAGACCTTACCCGACGAGGCACGCCCCGCCAGCGGCGTTTGTCGACCGGGTTCACCTACGACCGGACGTGCCGGCAGTGCGGTAGGTCATTCATCGCCGAGCATCACACCGCCGCTTACTGCTCATCGGCGTGCCTCCCGCCGGAGCGCGAGTGTCCGGCCTGCGGGCGGATGTTCCGCCCGAGCCGGAAGAATCCGAACCAAGGCACCTGCTCAAGGGCATGCAGCGTGAAGGTGCATGGCTGCTCGGCTGGGCAGTACCGCCGCAGGTCTTGCAAGAAGTGCGGCGTTGGCTACACTCCGGCGTCCGGGAATCAGCGCCTCTGCGCTGAATGCCGCCCGAAGCCGAAGACCTGGACATGCACGCATTGTAGCGCCGCCTTCACCCCGCGCAGCAGGGTTCAGAAGCGTTGCGACACTTGTGTTCCCGATCGGCGGGCCGGGGTCCGGTATGACGTATACGGAATTACCGAGCCCCAGTTCCGGCAGATGGTCGGTCGCTATGGTGGCCTGTGCTGGGTTTGCCGGACGAATCAAGGTCAATGCATCGATCATTGCCACGAGTCTGGGAAGGTTCGTGGCTGGCTCTGCATACCCTGCAACACCGGGCTAGGGCATATAGAACGCCCGGGATGGCTGAGTAGAGCATCGGCTTACCTGAGCAGTCCGTTTGATTGGCGCTCCCCTGCAACTGCGAACGAGAAATAGCAGACGCCGGGGGTGAGTCGTGACTGCCCCCACCCGCATGCTCGGCATGGTCGATGACACCCAGTACGGGACGATCGTCAACGACGTCTATGAGCATATTCCGGATCTTTGGTACCCGACGTCTGTTCAAGTGTTCTCGGAGATGCGCCGGGACTCGCGCCTGGCGGCGATCATCGACGGGTATGGGCTGCAACTGCGGCGTGCCCAGTGGCAGTTGGACGGCTCGGGGTGCCGGCCGGAGGTCACCCAACTGGTTGCCGACTGCCTCGGCCTCAACGTCGTCGGGGTGGACCGACCGTCGGGTGCCCGCCGTCGGGGTGTGTCGTGGAACGACCACCTGCGGTCGGCGCTGCTCAGTGAGGTGTTCGGGCATTACGTGTTCGAGATGCAGGCGGAGATCGGCGCGGATGGTCGCGCCCGGTTGACGGCCCTAGCCGAGCGGATCCCGGCCACGATCTCCGCGATTCACGCCGACCCGAAGACGGGTGCCCTGCTCGGCATTGATCAGCAGTTGACGACCCGGCAGCGGTCGCCGCAGATCCCCGCCGACCGGCTCGTCTTCTACTCCCGAAACCGGGAGGGTGCGTCCTGGCAGGGCACGTCCCTGATCCGACCGGCGTACGCCCCGTGGCTGTTGAAGCGGGAAATGATGCGGGTTGCCGCGATCTCCAACCGCCGGTGGGGTGCAGGGGTTCCGGTAGCGGAGGCCGCCCCGGGCACGAACCCGACGCAGGCGCAGTTGCAGGCGGCGCAGCAGATGATGTCGGCGGCGCGCGCCGGTGACCAAGCTGGTGTTGCCGCACCCCCCGGGTTCACGGTGAAGATCGTCGGCCTGTCGGGGTCGGTTCCGGACACCCTCGGTTTCATCCGGTTCCTCAACCAGGAAATCGCCACCAGTGTGCTGATGGGGCACCTCGACTTGGGTACCAGCGAGACCGGATCGCGGGCGCTGGGCACCGCGTTCATCGACTCGTGGACGCTGGCGTTGGAGGCGGAAGGCGAGTTCATCGCCGACACCGCCACCCGGCAGGCTGCCGCGCGGATCGTCGACTGGAACTGGGGTGAGGACGAACCGGTCCCCCGCGTGGTGGTGTCGGGGATCGGGTCGCGCCGTGAGGTGACCGCCGAATCACTGCAACTACTGCTCAACTCGGGTGCCCTGTCGGCTGATCCGGGGCTTGAGGCGTGGGTGCGGCGGGAGTACCGGCTGCCGGAGCGCACGGGTGCACCGACCCCGGCTCCGACGGCACGGGGTGGCACGCCGCGCCCGGCGACGGTTGCCGCCGCCGCACCTGATGCTGCCGGTCTGGATGCGGCGCACGCGCAGGCGGTGCAGGACATGACCGCAGGGTGGGAGCAGGAATCCCCGCCGCTGGTGGACGCGATGGCCGACGCGGTGTCCGCTGAGCTGGCTGCGGGGATGATTGTTGGCCTTGGTGCTTTGGTGGTGCCGCCTGCTGTGGCTGCCGCCCTAGCCGGGGTGGTGACGGCGGGAATGCTCGCCCTGGCCGAGTCTGCTGCGGCGGGTGCGGTTCGGGAGGCGGGCCGCCCCGGTTTGTCGGCGAACCTGCCCGATGAGGCGCGGGAGCGGATCGGCCAGCAGGCGCAGGCCGTCACCGATCTGATCGTGGCCGGGTTCGCGTCGGCTGCCGCCCGTACTGCTCTCGGGCAGACAGGGGCCGATGCCAACCCGGAGCAGGTGGCAGGTGCGGTACGCGCGGCGCTCACCGACCTTGCACAGGCGAAACCGTCGGGCCTGGTCGCCGGCAACCTGGCTGCTGCGGCCACCACGGCGCAGGGCATCGGCCGCGAGGTCGTGTTCTACCAACTACCAGCGGGCACCCGGTTCCGGGCGACGGAGGTCAACGACCGGCACCGCTGCGAACCGTGCACCGCCGTGGACGGCACCGAATACGACAGCATCGCCGACGCCCTCGCCGACTACCCCACCGGCCGCTACCGGGCATGCCTCGGGCGCGACAGGTGCCGGGGTTTCTTCCACCCCATCGACTGACTGAAAGGACGGTGGCGGAATGAAGCCGACCGTTGGCCGCATCGTGCACTACGTCAGCCACGGCACCCCGCCGCGCAGCGACGGCAGCCAGGCGTTCACCTCGGAGTGCCGGTCCGCCATCGTCACCGAGGTCGGGGAGAACAACATCGTCGGCCTGTGCGTCCTGAACCCGACCGGCATGTTCTTCCACTCGCTGGCCGCTGGTGGCTGCCACAACCAGGAAAACGAGCAGGCTGGCGGTTCCTGGCACTGGCCGGAGCGGGTCTGATGGACGACCCCATCGACATGGAACCGCAGCAGTACGGCAACAGCCTGCACTACCCGGCCTGCCTCGGATCGTGCAGCGGATGCCTTCCGCCGCTACCCACCATCCGACAGCCCGCGCCGTTGGACCTCAGCCTGTTCCGCCGGCCTGCGCTCAACTCGCCAATCGCCACGCGCCCGCAGGACTGGGCACCGCAGGCCCGCGCCATCCTCCGCGAGCGCGGGGCGTGGCGCTCCTGACTGCACTTACCGACCAGCAGGCGGGAGGGCTGATGTCCGACACCGTGAAACTGGTGCGCCGCGACGGTGTGGAACTGGTGCGCGCTGGATCGTGGGCGCTGTCATCCGGGCGGTGGGATGCCTCCCCCGCCGACCTGGCCGCCGCTGTTGCCGCCCAGCAGTGCCCGGCGATCCGCCGGCCTGTGCTGTGGATCGGGCACACCGACAGCCGGTTCACCCCCCGCGCCTCCACCGACGGCGGGGACGGTGAGCCTGCGATCGGCTGGGTGGAGAACCTGCGTCTGGTCGACGGCGGTCACACCCTCATCGGCGACTACGTTGGGGTGCCTGCCTGGCTGGATCAGGTGATGGCGTCCGCCTACCCGGACCGGTCCGTGGAGGGCGCGTACAACCGGCGCTGCCAGCTCGGGCACACCCACCCATTCGTGCTGGACGGTGTCGCCCTACTCGGGGTGACCCGACCCGGTGTCGGCACCCTCACCAGCCTGCAATCCCTCGCCGACGTGCGCGCCCTGTACGGGCTGGCCGCCTCCGCTGACGCGCCGGAAGGGGAGGTGCGTATCTCCATCCGGATCACCGCCGCCGAACCCGCGCAGCACACGGGCGCGATGGTGGCGCTCATTCCCACCGAAGCCGACGCCGCGCGGCTGGCCGTTGACGGCGGCGAAGCAGCCGACGAACTGCACGTCACCCTCATGTACCTGGGTGAGGCATCCCAGATTCCCGACAAGGCACGCAACCGGCTGGTCGACGCCATCAGCCGCGCCACCACCGGTTTCCCTCCGGTGGACGCGGACGGGTTCGCGTTGAGCGTGTTCAACCCTGGCCGCGCCGACCGGGACACCTGCGTTGTCCTGGGCGTGTCGGGTGAATATGTCGCCGACGCGCAGTACCTGTGTCGGACCACCGTCCGTGATGTGCAGGCCGAGACCCTGCTGGAACTACCGGCGCAGCACGAGCCGTGGGTGGCGCATCTGACGCTCGCCTACACCGATGACCTCACCAAGCTGGCAGCCCTTACCGACCGGGTGGGGCCGATCCGATTCGACCGGGTGCGGGTGGTGTTCGGCGGTGACCGCACCGACATTCCCCTCACGTCGACCGATGACAGCTACCAGTACGACTCCATCCCCTTCGCCCGCGACGACGGCATGGTGGCGGCGGCAGACGGCAGCGACGAGAACCGGCTCAAGCGGTACTGGACGAAAGACCCGGAAGGGCTGGCCAAGTGGCGCGACAAGCCGCACCCGTGGCGAGCCCTCTTCTCCTACCTCAAGAAGTTCATGGACCCGGTCAAGGCGAAGCGGGTCACCTCCGCTTGGTACCGCGACGTGTTCGGTCACATGCCGAACCAGAAGAAGACCGCCTCCGCCGGACAAGGAGCCGACATGCCCAACCCGCAGCCCGACGCGGCGGACCGGATCAAGGCCGCCTGGAACGCAACCGCACCCGTGCAGCAGTACATCGTGCAGGTGCGCGCCTCCGACGTGATCGTTATGGACGACACCGACCGGACCACCCTCGCAGTGCCCGTCACGGTCGACGGGGACACGGTGACGTTCGGGGAGCCCCGCAAGGTGGCCCTCGACTACGTGCCGGCAGAGCAGGTCGCCGCGTCGGTGGCGGTGTACGCGTCCCGGGACGAGTCCCGCCCCGCCCCGCCGCCGGTAACGCCGCTGCACAGCCTGCCCGCCGGGCGAGACAACACCCCGGAGGTGACCGCCGGTGAACCGAACCCGGTACCGCCCCCGGAACCGGCCGCTGCACCGGCCCCCGAACCCCCGGCCGCCGAGCCGGAAACCGCACCATCCACCGACCCGAAGGGAGAGGACCCTGTGTCCACTCTGAGCACCGACGTGCGCTCGCGGCTCGGCCTCACCGAGGACGCCGACGACACCGCCATCCTGGCGGCGCTCGACGCCCTCAAGACGAAGGCCGACGAGCAGCCCAACCCGGAGCAGGTCGCCGCGTCGGCGGCCCGCGACGACGAGATGAAGGCCGAGATCGCCCGCCTGTCCGGTGAGCTGGCCCGCATCAACGCCTCCGCTGCCGCCGACACCAAGAAGAACCTGTTCGACGGTGCCGTCGCGGCCGGGAAGCTGAAGCCGGCCGACCGTGAGGGCTGGGAGGCCCGCTACGACCGGGCCCCCGAGGTCATCACGGAGATCCTGGCGTCGATCGCCCCCAACACCGCTGTTCCGGTGGCCGCGTCCGGCTACACCGGCGGCGACGACACCACCAACCCCGTGGACGTGCCCGACGACATCGCCGGCCTGTTCTCCACCCCGTTCAGCAAGGAGGCGTAACCATGGGCGACTACACCCCGGATTACGTTCCCGGTCACGAGATCACCCTCCAAGCGTCCGCGACGATCACCGGTGGGCAGGTCGTTGCCGTCTCCGGCTCCGGCACCGTCGCCCCCGCCGGTGCCGCAAGCCCGGCGGTCGTCGGGGTGGCAGCCTTCGATGCTGCCACCAACGGCTCGGTCACGGTGTTCGCTCGGGGCATCACTCACATCTCCACCGCGTCGGGTGCGATCACCGCCGCTGCCCGCGTTGACGCTGGTGCCGCCGGCACGGTCGCATCGGCGACGGCCGGGGTCACCAACATCGGCGTGGCGCTGACCACCGCTGCGGACGGTGCGTCCGTGACGTGGATGGAAATCTGACCCTCCACCGGTAGACACCCGCCCCCGCTGGGCGGGTGTCACCCAACCCGCTCGAACTTCGCAGGCCCGACCACCCCCCGGTGGCGGGCCTGAACTGCATGCCCGGAAACCGGGCACCCCCAGAAGGGACACACCCCCCATGCCCGGACCGAGCTACCCGCCGGCCGCCCCCACCATCTCCGGTGAACTCGTCACCATCTCCCGGTTCCTCCAGTCCCCGACCCTCATCGGCCGGCGGCTGCGGGACCTCACCGACCTGCGGTTCATCTCCGACCAGATCCTCACCCAGCGGTTCCGCTCGTCCGGTGGGGCCGTCATGTACGAGGTGTCGGAGCCGTTCCTGAACACCCGGCCGGTGAAGGCCGTCGCCCCCGGCTCCGAGTACCCGCGTGACACCCCCGCGCAGGGTGTCGCCGCACTGGCTGCGGTCACCAAGTGGGGTGAGGCGTTCTTCATCAGCGACGAACGGATCAAGCGATCCGTGTACGCCGGTGACGAGGTGGACCGGCAGCTGACGAAGGCCGTCAACACCGTCGCCAACAAGATCGAGGGACTGTCGACGGCGGCAGTGTCGTCGGCGATCACCGCCACCCAGGCCGCGACCGCCACGTGGGACAACGCCTCGGCGTCGATCTTCCGTGACGTCGAGGTCGCGGCGGCGAAGATCACCGACCTGAACATGGGCTACAACCCGGACCTGCTGCTCATGTCCACCAGCAAGTACGCGCTGCTCATGTCTGACCCGATCATCGCGAACCTGCGGCGTCGGGAAGCCACCGACAACCCGATCTACGGCGGTGACATCGACCGGGTCGGCAAGTTCAAGGTCGTCTACACCAGCGCCGCGAACCTGCCGTCGAACGACGTGTGGGTCATCGATTCGAAGCAGCTCGGCGGCATGGCCGACGAGGTCAACCAGGACCCGGGCTACGCGACCGGTGCCTACAACATCCAGGTGCAGACGATGCGCCGGCCGGAGCGTGACGGCTGGGATCTGTGGGCGCGTCGCCTGACCGTTCCGATCGTCACCGAGCCGGGTGCCGGCATCCGTATCACCGGCACTGGCAGCTGAGGAGACAGTCATGGCAGACACGTATGTGGTGACGGGGCACTGCGCCCAGTTCGACACGGTCACCGACGCCGGCCACCAGCGGGTCATGTTCTACCGGGGTCAGACTGTCCCGGCGGACGCGAAGCCGGGGCAGATCGAGCACAACCTGTCGGTGGGGCTGATCGAGAAGGTCGGCGGTTCGCAGGATGTGGGCGTCGACTCGGCGGGGGCGGTGGTCGCCGACACCGAGCGGGTGGGCGCGGACGGCGATCCTGGTGAGCAGTTCGATGCGGCGAATGCGACGACCGGCGAGCAGGCCGAGTCGCGGCTGCCGGAGCGGACCTCCACGGAGGACGCCGGTGAGGCGCTGGCGACGAAGCGCGCTGCGGCGCGGGGGAAGCTCCCGACCGACGGTTCGCCGCCGAAGTCGTCCCACGGTCAGGACGTGTGGGTGGAGTACCACGTCGCGCAGGGCGGCAGCTACGACGACCTCGCCGGCCAGGACAAGCAGGCGCTGATCGACCTGGCGAAGTCCCGCCAGCAGTGACCCCCGCACCCGACGCCACCTGCCCACGGGGGTGGGTGGCGTCGGGTTGGGCTGAGCAGGAAGGCTCCGCATGGCCAACAACCTGACGCAGGCTGAGGCGAACCGGCTGCTTGACGCGTCACTGGGTGCCGCCGCGTTCGCCGCCCCGACCGGTCCGATGAAGTTGGCGCTGGTGACCGCCAACGGGTCGGCGTCGGCTGCCGGCACGGAGGTGACGGGTGGTTCGTACGCCCGGCAGACCGTGGTGTTCGGTGCTGCCTCGGGTGGGTCCGCTTCCAACACGGCGCTCATCACCTTCGCAGGCATGCCGGCAACCACGGTGGTCGGGTTGGAGGTGTTCGACTCGTCTGGTTCGCCGCGCCGCTGCTGGTGGGGTGCCCTGTCGGCGTCGAAAACCGTGCAGGCCGGCGACAGCGTCCAGTTCGCCATCGGGTCGGTCATCGTCGCCTTGACCTGACCGCCCGCCTACCAGCCCGCCGGGGGGTGCCGTGGCTGTCTCCACCTTCGAGGGTCTAACCCTTGGCGCGGCCAGCGCAGCCACCGCCGGGTTCGACTTCATTGCCAGCCCGGCCGGTGGTGGCGCGACCATCATCAACACCCTGCCCTACCGAGGCAGCCAGTGCATGCAGTTGACCACCGGCACCGCCGGGGGGATCTGCTATGCCGAGCGCACCACCAGCGTCAACGTCAACTCGACCGGCCAGGTGTTCGGACGGTTGCGGTTCCGTGTGCCAGTGCTCCCCCCGGACTCCACCGGGATGCGCATCATCCTGGTCGCCGACTCCACCGGCTCGTTCCGGGCCGAGGTCCGGCTGATCGACAGCGGCAAACTGCAACTCCGTAACGCGGCCGGGACGGTGCTCGCCACCTCCACCCTGACGCTCACCGCGAACACGTGGGCGGATGCCGGTGTGGCTGTGCTCGTCTTCTCCACGTCCGTGGGGCAGATGGAGATGCGGATTTGGGATGCCGCCGGCAACATCGCCGAGACGCTGGCCAGCGCCGCGAACCAGAACACCAGCGGCGCTGCTGGGCTGTGCAAGTTGCAGGTGGGGGCGGTCCGCTCCGGCGTCAACAGCTACACCGTCGTCGTCGATGACGTTGACTGGTCTACTTCCGGCTACCCGGCCATCCCGTCGGCGGCGGCAGTACAGGTCGGCCCGTGGTCGGGTGCGGTCGGCCCCACCGGGTTCACCGGCGCCTACCGGCTGGCTAACACGGCGTCGGCGCGGCTGGTGGTGTCCACCAACTCTGGTCTCACCTCACCCGTGTACGGCAGCACGGTGGCCCCCGACGCCGACGGTATCGTGCAACTCCCGGTAACCGGTTTGACCGCGAACACCGCCTACTACTTCGGGGTGGAAGCCGACGGTCTGCTGCTGACCGGCGGTCGGGGTGAGGTCAAGACGTTCCCCGCCGCCGGATCGCAGGCGTCGTTCTCCCTGTGGTTTTCGTCGTGCCAGTTCAACGCCCCCACCGATTCCACGTTCGCGGCGATCCTCGCCCGCAACGGCCCGTACGGGCGGGCGTTGTTCGGCTCCCACGGGGGCGACATGCACTACCTGGACCCGGACGGCACCACCACTGCCGCGCAGCTACTCGCCCAGTACATGACGTCGTTGGGGTCGGCGAGCATGGCCCCGACGGTGGCGAAGATCCCCCTCGCGTATGAGGTCGACAACCACGACTGGGGTGGCGACACGTCCGACCGGACTGCGGCGGCCGGTGATCTGGTGGCCGCACAGTGGCGTCGCCTGTTTCCCACCTACCCGCTGCCCGCCACCAACGGCCGGGGCATGTACTTCACGTGGGTGGTCGGCAGGGTTCGGCTTATCCAGTTGGATGTGCGCTCCTACCGGGATCCGCAGGCCACCAGCAACAGCCCGACCAAGACGATGCTGGGTGTCGAGCAGAAGAGCTGGTTCAAGGCGCAGCTCGTCGCCGCCGAGCCCGTCAAGATCGTGTGCGCCAACTACCCGTGGCGTGACGACGGCAACGGCAGCGGCAGGTGGGGCAGCTACCCCAACGAATTCGACGAACTGTCCACGTACATGGCGACCAACGTGCCCGGCCGGGTGTACGTCATCGCCGGGGACAGGCACTACCTGTGGGCTGACGACGGCACCTCCACCGGCACGCGTGGCATCCCGCAGGCCGGCGGGGCACCCATCCAACAGTCGTCGACCACCCCCACCGACACGTGGTCGCAGGGCACGTACACGCTCGGCGGACCCACGATGCAGGCGTACGGGTGGCTGGATGTTAGCGACGCTGGTAGCAGCATCACCATCGACTACAAGGGCATCACTTCCCTCGATGGTGTGACCCGGGTGTCGATGACCACGGTCATCCCCCTGTCGGTGGCTGCTGCCGGCAGCCTGTCGGCTGCGTCGTCGTTGACGGCTTCGGCCACCCGGGTTGCGCCTGCTGCGGCAGCCTTGGCGGCGGGGTCTTCGCTCACCGCGACCGGGACACACATCGCCTCGGCGGCATCAGCCCTGGGCAGCGCGTCGAGCATGACCGCTGACGCGGTGGCCGTGCAGCCGGCGACAGCAGCCCTGGACGGTGCCAGCGACTTCGACGCCGACGCGGTGACCGTTTCCGACGTGTCCGCCGTCATGGCTGCTGCCACTCTGCTGCTCGCCGATGCGACCGTCACCGCAGGCGAGGAGGCCGGTGTGGCTCTACCCGTGTGGGCACCGTCGGTGGCCCAGGTCGCCGACCACATCCCGTACATGACGGTGGATGTGGTAACCCCCGGTTCGCAGGCATATCTGGGCACGTTCAGCGTGGCAACGTCGCCGACGGACGTGCAGGCCACGCGGCTGATTGAGGGTGCGTGGCCGCCGGTGGCTGCCGCCGTTGGACTGCTGGCGGAGGCCGTCTACCCGCTGGCGCAGCATGTGACCGCGTTGCGGGCGGCGGCTGCGATTGTCCGCGCGTTCCCCCGCGACGACGGCGACCTAGCTCGGGCTGCCGCGCTGGATGCCCGCGCCGATGCGGACCTGCTGCGGCTGATCGCCGCGAATGACGCCGCTGGTGGTGGTGCCGGGTCGGAACCGGTGCTGCTGCCTGTCTACAGCTTCCCGGCTGCGCCCGCGTGGGGCGACTGGCTGCTCTGACCATCCCCTGAAGAAAGCGAACACTGATGGCTGACTATGCGGCCCAAGCGCCGACGAGCGCGGGCACGACTCTGACCCAGCGGACCGGCACCGCCAGTTCGGACACGGTGCCGGCGGGTGCGCTGGTCATCGCCCGCAACACCGGTGCCGGATCGCACACCCTCACGCTCAGCGTGGCTGCGCTGTACGACGGCTTGGCGGTCGCGTCCCGGGTGGTGACGGTGGCCGCCGGTGCTGCCGCCGCGATCCGTGTGCCGACCTCCTACGCCGACGCCAACGGTCGAGTGCCGCTCGCCATCGACGGCACCGCGTCCGAGGTCACCTACTGGATTGTGGGGGCCTGACGTGCGTGCACCTGCCGAGTACATCGCGCAGCAGCCGATCCAGGTCAACGGGGTGCGCGCTTACAACCCGGGTGATGACGTGCCCGCGTCGGCCGTGTCGAACCTGGGGCTGGTCGTGGGTGAGCATGTGCTGCCCGTCCACGCCGGGGTGATCGAACGCCCGGCCGGGAACGCGCGCCGTGCCGACTGGGAGGCGTACTGGCTGGGCCAGGGCATGCCGCGAGAGGACATCGACGGCATGACCCGTGACGAGCTGGCCGGCCGTCCGCCGGAGGTGCTGGGCGGCGACCCGGACCTGAACGCGGCGGTGCATGTGGTGCCGGACCCGCTGCCGGATGTGGTGGCCGTGCAGGCTGCCGAGCAGACGGCCGAACCGGTGGAGCCGGTGGAGCGTCCAGCCCAGAACGCCCGTAAGCCCGAGTGGGTGGCGTACGCGGTGTGGCGGGGTATGCCCCGTGAGACGGCGGAGGATTCGACGATTCCGCAGCTCGCGGACGCCGACTACGACACCCTGTTCGGGCCGGAACGCTCGTGAGCGGCGACGAGGACGCCAGCCCTGCTGCCGGTCCGGTCGCCGGTGACGTGCTGGCCGCTGACCTGATCGCCAAGGTCAACGCAGGCACACGCCTGTTCTACGCCATCTACATGCACCCGGACGCTAAAAACCTGATGAAGCTGGCCCTTGAATCGCGTGGCTTCATGGAGGCGTACAGCGCAGCACACGCCACGTTCCTTCCTAAGGGCCGATAGCCGTGGCCACGGAACTTGCCAGCGCGGTCGCCGTCGCCGACGACGTTCGCACCCGATGGTGTGGCACCTGCCTCACCTCCGCCGGGTATGAGGCGGACATGTACGCGATGGTGCCGTCCGGGTTGCAGAAGATCGGCACCCTGACGGGCTGCGACCGGTGTGACCCCGACAGCGTCGTCATCGTCTGCCACTACTGCCCGATCACCGTCTCCGGTGGGGTGGCATTCCACCGGCATCTGGTGGGGCACAGCCTCACCGCATGAAGGAGGCAACAGTGGCACGGGTCGTGTGGAACCGGGCCGAACTGCAACGGCTGCTGGCGTCCGAGTCGGGGCCGGTCGGCCGGGACCTCGCCATCAAAGGCGAGCGGGTCGCCAACGAGCAGAAGCGACTCGCCCCCGTCTCTCCTGACGGGTCGCACGGTCGCCCGCCCGGATGGATGCGGGACCACGTCAAGTCCCAGTTGGGGCGCGACGAGATCGGCCTGCATGTCGACATCGGCACAGACGCCACCACACCCGACGGGCACAGCTACCCGATGGACGTGGAGCTTGGCACCCGCCCGCATGTGATCCGTTCCCACGGCAGCTACCCGCTGCGCGACCAGCACGGCAACGTGTTCGGCCACGAGGTGAACCACCCCGGCACCGAGGCGCAGCCGTTTCTCCGTCCGTCGTTGGAAGTGCTGCGCCGCGAAGTGTAGGGGGTGACCGTGGGCACCTTCGTTGATGCGGAACGTGCGGTCGCCGACTGGGTCAACTCCCTCACCGGCACCCTCGTAGGTGTTGGACAGCCCCTTACCAAAGGCGCACATCTGCACCAGTTGAGGGCTGCCGCCCCCACCTGCTACGCGCTCCTGTCGATGTTGCCCGGTGGTGTCGCCCTCTCCCCCGAAAACCCGGACCATCGGGCGCGAATCTCCGCATCCATCTACGGGCCCACCAAGGAAGCTGCGACGGCGGCGGCGCTCGCCTACTGCGATGCGCTGCTCACCCTCGACGGCACACCACAACCCATGGGCGCGAACGCCGTCTGCCTGGTCGTCGACCCGGACAGCATCAGCGGCCCCTACTGGGCACCCGACCAAGCCGGCCCCCGCCTTGTTGTGGACGCCGACTTCTACCTCCGGGCGGCGTAGCGCCACCCGAACCACCCGCGCACCACTTCGATCGCCTGGCGTAGCGCCGGGGGAAGGACACCGCCATGCCTATCGCAGTCGCGCCGAAGAACGCCCTGTCGTTCGGCGCTGGTTGGCTCTACTGGGCTCCGCTCGGCACCAGCGTTCCCGCCTGCACCGTCTCCGGCTCCGTGTTCACCGACACGTGGCCGGTCGGCTGGGTGCTGCTGGGGGTCACCCGCGAAGGTCACGAGTTCAACTACGAGCTGTCCACCGAGGACGTGGAGGCCGCCGAGTACCTGGACCCGATCGCCACGGTCACCACCGGTCGCACCAGTGGCATGTCCTTCGAGATGATGCAGATCCACGCCACGAACCTCAAGCGGGCGCTCAACGGCGGCACGATCGCCACGTCCGGGTCGGGTGCCACCCTCCGGTCGGAGCTGACGCCGCCGACGATCGGGCAGGAAACCCGCTGCATGCTCGGCTGGGAGTCGCAGGATCTGACGGAGCGTCTGTACGCGGAGCAGGCGTTTCAGACGGGAAGCCTGTCGATCGCCCGCCGCAAGGGTGCCGACAACGCGGGTCTGCCGACGGAGTGGAAGTTCGAGCCGGCGGCCGATGGCAACCCGTACCACCACATCTTCGCTGGGGCTGTCCGGGGCTGATCTGACGCCGGGGGTTCGGGGTGGCGGCCCCACCCTGGCGCATGAACGCACATCACGATGAGGGGAGCAAGAGGTTGAGTGTGCATGAGATTCAGGCCCGCGCCGAAGGC
This sequence comes from Micromonospora sp. NBC_00421, assembly GCF_036017915.1. NCBI lineage: Bacteria > Bacillati > Actinomycetota > Actinomycetes > Micromonosporales > Micromonosporaceae > Micromonospora > Micromonospora sp. NBC_00421. Next base: position 677,786 of record NZ_CP107929.1, on the reverse strand, counting down.
GTGGATGTGGTGGGCGGTGGGCAGAAGGTCACCTTCATGGGCGAGGACTACCGGATCGCCGACCGCGTAGGGCTGATGCCGCTGATGCGGTTCGCGGTCGCCGCAAGATCCGGCATGGAGTCCGACGACATGGAAGCCCTGGCCGCCATGTACTCGCTGATCAAAGACTGCATCGACGCCCCCGAATGGGCGCGGTTCGAGCGGGACGCCACCGACAAAAAGGCCGACCAAGACGACCTGCTCAAGGTCGTCACGGACGTCATTCAGGTGCTGACGGCCCGCCCTACCCAGCGGCCCGCCGACTCCTCGGCTGGGCCGCAGCCCACATCCCCGACCTCGAAGGGGAACTCGCCCTCAACGGGGCCGTCCCCCCGGGTGCCGGAGGGGGCTGGGGAGTTGGTGTCGATTACCGCACTGCTCGAAGCCCACTAGACGGCCTGACCCCCCGCCTGCTGTGCAACTTGGCGTATGCGTGGCTGCGCCGGGATCTGGTGCAAGCCCTGGTGATGGCGGATGGCAAGGACCGGGCGAAGGCGTTCACATCGTTCGACGAGTGGTTGAACGCCCCCGCTGAGGGTTGGGATGCGGCCGACCGGCGGCTACAGGATCTGATCCAACAGGCGTGATCCGCGAGGGGGTGACCCCTCGTGGGTGTGCCCCTGGCTACCGCGTTCGTGCGGGTCCGCGCTGACACCAGCGGGTTCGAACGGGACGTCGAACGGGATGCGTCCCGCGCCGGTGACCGGGCTGGCAGCTCGTTCGGGGACTCGTTCTCCCGCAGCCTCGCCAGCCGTTCACGGGATGCCTTCGGCCGGTTTCGGCGTGAAGCGGAGGAGTCCACCTCCGGTGCCGGGGCCGGCGCGGGTCGCCGGTTTGGTGACGACTTCGTGCGGGACGCCGCCGGCCGCCTGCGAGACGGACGGGGTCGGTTCATTCGCGAAGGCGAGGGTGCCGGTGACGGTTTCGGCGAAGGGTTTGTGCGGGACGCCAACGGCCGGCTCCGTGATGCGCGGGGCCGATTCGTCACCGAGGGCGGTAACTCCGGTAGCGGCTTCGCTCGGGCGTTCAACCGGGGCGCGGCCAGCGCCGAGTTCGGGTTGAGTGGGGTTCTGACCGCTGGGCTTTCCCTCGGCCCGACTCTGATCCCGGTGGCCGCTGCCGCTGCCGCTGCGGTTGCCGGTATCGGTGCCGCCGGAATTGCCGCGCTCGCCGGACTTGGTGTGGTCGCCCTCGCATTCAACGGCATCTCGGATGCGGTGTCGGCGATGGGTGCGGCCGAGGATGCCGCCGCCGACAATGCCGCCGCCCTGTCGCGCGCCCACGACGCGGTCACCTCCGCCGCTGAGGGTGTACGCAACGCGGAGCAGTCGCTGGCGCGCGCCCGGGAGCAGGCCGCCGACGGCAGCGCACAGGCGGCCCGCCGCGTGTCGGATGCCGAGAAGGATCTGACGAGGGCCCAGCAGGACGCCCGCGATGTCGCCCTGGAGCTGAACGAGGCCCGCAAGCAGGCGAAGCAGCGGCTGGAGGACCTGAACCAGTCGGTGAAGGAGAACGCCCTCTCCCAGCGGCAAGCCAACTTGGATGTGGCGGAGGCGAAGGCCGCCCTGGACAAGGTGCTCGCCGACCCGAAGGCGACGCTGGCGCAGCGGGAACAGGCTCGCATTACCTACGAGCGTGAAGTTCTCCAGTTGGAGGATTTGAAGCGGCGCGGGAAGCAGATGGCCGACGAGCAGGCCGCCGCGTCGAAGGCCGGGGTTGAGGGTTCCCGCGAGGTGGAGGCGGTCCGGAAGCGGATCGCTGACGCGGACGAGCGGGTGCGGCAGGCGCAGCAGCAGGTCACCGATGCCCGCAAGCAGCAGCAGAAGCAGGAACGTGACGGGGCCCGGCAGATCCAGCAGGCACAGCAGCAGTTGATCGCCGCGCAGCGCTCGTACCGGCAGGCTACGGTCGCGTCGGGTGCGGCGGGTGCGTCCGCGATGGGCAAGTTGCGGGATGCGATGGCTGGCCTGTCGCCGGCCGGGCGGAAATTCGCCAAGTTTCTGTTCGGGTTGAAGGACGAGTTCCGGCGGGTCCGTAATGCCGCCCAGGCAGGTTTGCTGCCGGGGGTGCAGAAGGCCATCGAAAATCTGCTGCCGTATCTGCCGCAGGTGGAGAAGTTCGTCGGGAAGATCGGTTCCACGCTGGGTGATTTGGCGGTGAAGGCGTCGAAGGCGCTGACCGGCCCGGTGTGGAAGCGGTTCTTCGCGTTCATCGACAAGTCGGCCTCCCCTGCGCTGACGACCATGTTCGATGCGGCGCTGAATGTGGGCACGGGGCTGGCCTCGATCTTGCAGGCGTTCGGACCGCTCAACGCCAACATGGGTGCCGGCCTGGTTGATCTGACTGCCAAGTTCGCGGCGTGGGCTGAGCAACTGTCGGCCAGTGAGGGTTTCCAGAGCTTTCTGGACTATGTGCGGGCGAATGGGCCGCTTGTGTTGCAACTGGTGGGGAACCTTGCCAAGGCGGCCGGGAATCTGGTCGTAGGCTTGGCACCTTTGGGTGCCGGCCTGCTTCGAGGCTTGGTGATGCTGAGTGGCGCGCTGACGAAGCTGTCTCCGGAAACACTGGCGAAGATCTTCATTGGTATTGGTGCCATCTCCGCCGCTGTGACGGTGTACAACGTGGGCGTGAAAGCCGCAACGGTGGCCACCAAGGCGTGGGCTTTCGCGACGAAAGTCGCGGCTGCCGCGCAGAAGGTTTGGACGGGTATTCAGTGGGCGTTCAACGCCGCATTGTCCGCTAACCCTATTGGTCTCATTGTGGTGGCCGTGCTCGCCTTGATCGCTGCGATTGTGATCGCCTACCGGGAGTCGGACACGTTCCGGGCGGTCGTGCAGAAGGCGTGGGCTGGGATTCAGTTGGCGGTGTCGACTGCGTGGGAGCAGTACCTGAAGCCGGCGTTCTTCGCGCTCAAGGATGTGGTGCTTAACCAGATCATTCCGGCGGTGCTGCGGCTGTGGCGTGAGGTGATCGTCCCGGCGTTCAACGACATTTCGGCGGTGGTGGCTCGGGCGTGGGGGCAGTACATCAAGCCTGCGCTGAGTGCCCTCAGAGACTTCCTGCTTAACCAGGTGGTGCCGGCGGTTTTGTGGTTGTGGCGCAACGTGATCAAGCCTGCGTTTGAGGGTATCGGTACGGCGGTGTCGTGGGCGTGGGAGAACGTGATCAAGCCTGCGTTCGCCGGCCTGAGGTTCTTCGTGTCGGAGATCCTGGCACCCCTGTTCACATGGTTCTGGCAGCGGGTCATCCAGCCGGCGTGGACGGGTATCCGTGCCGCTATTGAGGTGGCGTGGACGCTGATCAAGATCGTGTTCGGGTTGATCCAAATCTACGTCAAGAACGTACTCGCCCCCGTGTTCACGTGGTTGTGGAACAACGTGATCAAGCCGGTGTGGAACGGCATCAAGGCCACCATCTCGGCGGTGTGGGAGACGGGCATCAAGCCGGTGTTCAACGCCCTTGGCGGGTTCCTCGAAAAGTATGTGGTGCCGGCTTTCAGAACGGGCGTGTCGGCGATCGGGAAAGCCTGGGAGAAGATCAAGGACGTTGCGAAGGTGCCGGTCAAGTTCATCATCGACACAGTCATCAATAGCGGAATCATCGACACGTACAACAAAATCGCCGGCAAGTTCGGCGTCGACAAGGTGGATCGGATTGACAAGCCGCCAGGGTTCGCCCGTGGCGGCGTGCTACCCGGCTACACCCCGGGCCGGGATGTGCACCGTTTCGTCTCATCTACTGGCGGCGCGTTGGACCTGTCCGGCGGTGAGGCGATCCTGCGCCCGGAGGGCACCCGGGCGCTCGGCCGGGGTTGGGTGGACGGCATCAACGCGGCAGCCCGCAGCGGCGGCGTCTCCGGGGTGCAACGCTGGCTGGGTGGCTTCGCTGACGGCGGCATCCTCGGCTCGCTGAACAACGCCGCCGCGAAGGCCCGCAAAACCGCCGGGGATGTGATCTCCGGGGTGACGGATTTCGTCACCGACCCAGTGGGCACCCTCCGCCGTGTCGTCGACAAATTGATCGACCTGGTGCCGGGCAAGGGCACCGAGTTCGGGCGGCTCGTCACCGCCATGCCCCGCAAGGCAGTGAAAGCCGTCCTAGACAGTGTGGGCAGCTTCTTTTTGTCTGGTGAGGATGGCGGCAACGGGGTTGTCGGCAACTCACCGCTAGGCGGATCGGCCGGCATGATGCGCATCCTCCGGGGGCAGTTTCCGGGTTTGCGGTTGATCTCCGGCTACCGGCCGGGGTCGGTGACCTTGACCGGCAATCGCAGCTACCACTCGACCAACCGGGCGGTCGATGTGCCACCCATCCACGACGTCGCCGAGTGGATTTACACCAACATGCGGAAGGTCACCAAGGAGCTGATCACCCCGTGGCCGGAGTACAACCTGCTCAACGGCAAGAAGCACCGGTACACGGGTGCGGTGTGGAATCAGCACAATTTCGCCGGGGGCAACGCCCACGACCACTGGGCGGCTCGGCTCGGCGGCATCGTCCCGCGCATGCCGGCCCGCCTGTTCGACTCCGGCGGTGACTGGCCTTCCGGCACCGTCGGCGTCAACCTGTCCGGCCGCACCGAGCATGTGTCGACCGGGGCATCCATGGACCGGGTTGCCGTTCTGCTGGAAGGGGTGCGGGATGACCTCGCCGCTCTCGGTGACGCGGTCGGCCGGGTAGCGCCGGGTGTTGGTCGGGCCATCAACGGGGCCAGCACACACGCCCTGCACATGGGCCGCACCCTCTAACCCCCTGAGCAGACACGAACCGGCGGATGGGGGTGGCGGGTGGCGACCCTGCACCTGAAAGCGGTGTGGATCAACCTGATGTCGTCGGGTGAGTTCGTGGCCGCCCCCTCCGCCGACCGCAAACGGGACCTGTCGGCGGAGGGCGAGGTCCGCACCTACGGCGGCGGTCGGCGGCGGGCGGTCACCAGTGTTGGCCGCCGCAACAGCATGGCGTTCACCATGCGTCGGCTGACATCAGCACAGGTGCAACGCCTGGAGCAGTGGATCGGCCTTGAAGTCATGTACCGCGACTACCGAGGACAGAGGTTCACCGGCGTGTATTTCGAGCTGGGCTACCGCGAGTACAAGACCGAGGTCGACCGGTACGACCTTTCCCTGACCTTGCAAGAGACGACGTGGGTGGATGGGCCGCTGGATGTGGCTCCGCTGCCCGGAGAGATCACGGTGACCTGACGTGCCGTTCACCCCGAAGGTGTGGTCATCGACCCGCTACAAGGCCACCACCGACGAACTGAACCGAATGGAGACCGCGTTGGCCACCGCCTCCACGGATGCCGCCACCGCTGTGGCGATCGTCGGCGCAACCTCGTACCGCAGTCTGAACGTCCGCTCGTGGGGTGCCACTGGTGATGACGTCACCGACGACGCCCCCGCGTTTCAGGCCGCCATCAACGCGGCGGTGCAGGGCGATGTGGTGGTGGTTCCGCCGGGCCGGTACCGGCTGGCGTCGCCGATCACCCTCACCTTGGGTGTCACGTTGCAGGGGGCCGGGTGGGCCCCGCATTTTGCACCCCGCACCAACATGATCGGGTCGTTTCTGCGGCCCGCCACCGGCGGGGCGTTCGTCGGCACCACCCTCATCCAGGTCAACCCCGCGCCGGTCAACGACAGTTACTTGGACAGCGCCTACGGCGGCGGCCCCCGCATCGAGGGGCTGGCGGTCTCCGGCCGTAACGCCACCAACAGTGTTGGCGGGACGATCGCCGGTATCAGCGTCGCCTCAGGTGTGAAGGACATCGGGATCCGCGACACCACCATCTGGCAGATGTCCGGGGTCGGCGTCGACATGGACCGGGCCGCCGGCATCAAAATGCGGAACGTGGTGGTCAGTCACTGCGGCGGAAACGGTGTCCGCCTGTGGGACTCCACCGGCGGCAGCTCGGGTGCGGTGGATGCCGACCTGGTGGAGGTGTACGTCCAGGGCAGCGGCGGCGACGGCATCCTCCTCAACAACCCGAACGCGGTGATGTTGACCAACTGCCGGTCGGAGTGGACCACCGGCTACGGGTATGTAGTGTCTGGCACCTGCTACAACTTGGTGATCACCGCCTGCGACACGGACCGGTCCGGTAAGGACGGGTTTTTGCTCGCCCACACCGCCGGCAGTCCGGTGCTGCTCACCAACTGCCTCGCCAAGCGTGACGGGCGCGGCGACAACATCACCCCCGGCGGGTGGGCCGGCTTCCGCATCGCCCCGGCCAGCGGCACGGGCCCGGGGGCGATCCTCAACGGCTGCTACGCGGATGTGGCCCGCGACGACAACTCGTCAGGGCTGCGCTCCCCCGAGTACGGCCTGTACGCGGGTGCGGGCGCGAACCGGGTGAGCATTGCCGGCGGCCACTACCTCGGGACGACGGCGGCGATCCAGGACACGGCCCTGGTGGTGGCCCGCGCCCCCGGCACCAACCTGGGCACCGTCAACGTGTCCACCGGTGCGATCACCATGTCGACGTCCGACCGTGCGGTGATCGTCGGCAACCAAGGGGCGGCACGCGAGGTGCTGTTCAGCACCCGGGGTGGCGGTATCCGTTGGGCGACCCGGGCAACGGGCACCTCCGAGTCGGGGTCGAATGCGGGCTCCGATTTCGCGGTGGTGCGGCATTCGGATGCAGGGGCGGAACTGGACTCGCCGCTCACCATCTCCCGCGCCACCGGCGACACCGTGCTGGGTGCGTCCCTGGACGTGGTGGCGCAGGCGCTTGGCCTACCCACCCCCCGATCGGTCGGCTTGGCGGCGTGGTCGTTCGATCCCGCAAACGTGGCGCAAGGCAAGACCACCACGTCCGGCACCGTCTACCTGGTCGCCGTGTATGTGCCCCGATCCGTCAGCGTCACGAAGATCATGTGGGGGAACTTCACCGCCGGGGCGACGCCGACCGCTGGGCAGAACTTCGTCGGCCTGTACAACTCGACTGGCACGCTGCTCGTCTCGGCGGGGGTCGACGCGGACGTCACCACCACCGGCATGCGCACCACCACAGTGTCGTCGACAGCGGTCACCCCCGGCCGGCACTGGGTGGGGTTCGTGTTCAACGCGACCACCCCACCCGCCCCGTACCGAGGCGGTGACCTGAACGCCACCCTGCACAACGCGGGGGCTGCCGGTTCAACGACCCGGTTCGCCACCAACGGCACCTCGCAGACGTCGCTACCGGCGTCGATCACCACCAGCAGCAACACCCCCAGCCAGCACGTGCTGTGGGCTGGCATCGGATAGGAGCAACCATGGCGACGATAGACATCGCCGACGTCAAGGCCGGCTTTCGGGTTCACAGTTCGCAGAGCGCCCTGTCGCAGGTGGTTGACACCTTCGAGGAAGCGGTGGGTGTCCTGCAAGCGTGGACCGACTCTGGGGCCACTGCCGAGGTGCCGTGGGTGATCACGCCCATATGGCGGGTCGTTGGCCTTGAGGGCAATCCAACCTGATCTTTCGACGCTCTCGCACCTCGGACTCAGTAGGGGGTGTTGTGCAGCCGTTGACCGCCTCACCCCGCCAGAGTCTGCCCGCCGAGCAGGTCACCTGGCTGCTGCGGGACTCCAACGCCCCCACCGTGACCGCAGGCTGTGAGCTGGTCGACCAGAACTTGGAGACGGTCGAGAACATCTCCACCGACCTGGCCGGCGGGTCGGTGTCCCGCAACTCCTACGCCACCCTCCACGGCACCGCCTCGCTGGCGTTGTCGCGGGAGTTGGCGTGGTCTTCGGCGCTGGTGCGCCCTTACCTGGAGGTGTGCGACGAGGGGGTGACCGCCCGGTTCAACCTTGGTGTCTACTACCCGTCGGTTCCGGAACGCACGTTCGGGGAGCAGCCTGTCACCTACGACGTGGCGGGGGTGGACATCCTTCACGGCCTGTACTCGCCTACCGGTGAGGCGTACGCGGTCGCCGCCGGCACCCCGTACCTGGTGGCGGTGGAGCAGATCCTGCGGGAGCAGGGCTACACCCGCTACCTGATCGACCAGACGCGGGCGGATTCGGTGCTGCCGTCAGCGCGGGTGTGGCCGTTGGATGACCAAACCCGCTGGTTGTCGATCGTCAACGACTTGCTTGAGGCGATCGGATACCAGGGCATCTGGTCGGACTGGGATGGGCAACTGCGCTGCCAGCCGTACCAGACGCCCAAGGAGCGGGCGACGGAGTGGGTGTACGACGCCGGCCAGCAGACGTCGATGTTGTCGCCGGCGCGAACGGCGGTGCGGGACTTTTTTGAGGCCCCGAACCGGTGGGTGATCGCCCGGCAGAACAACATCGATGACAAGCCGCCGGTGGACGGTGATGGCCTGTTCATCTTCCAGAACGACTTCGAGGGGGACACGTCGGTGTCGGCCCGCAACGGGCGGGTCATCACCCGCGTCGAGTTCACCGACGCCGCCGACCACGAGGCGTTGGTGCGTACCGCGCTGGCGATGATCGACGCCGACATGCGCGCCCCCACCACCCTCCGTGTGGCAACGTTCCCGAACCCGCTGCACTGGCATTTCGACCGGCTGGTGGTCGACGACCCTGACATCGGGCGTTTCTCCAACGTTCTCGGCACGTCGTGGACGTTGCCGTTCGATGGCTCGGACATGACCCACGAATGGCGGATCATCTGATGTGGGGCGCAGACCTCATCCGGCTGATCGACACCCGCATCCAGGCGGCACGGCAGATTGTCACCGCCGTCGGCACGGTCGCTGACCTGTCCGGCGCAACGGTTGCGGTCGCGTTCGACGGGTCGCAGGTGCCGGTGCCGGCCAAGGTGCTCGCCCATGTGCAGCCACGCCTCGCCGCTCGGGTGACGTTGATTCGCCATGGCTCCGACTGGGTGATCACCGGAGTGTTCGGCGGTGCCGGTGATCTGGTGGCGGTCGCCTCCGACACCAACAGTTCGGCGGCGGTCACCTCGGAGGCGGTGGTGCTCACCCTCACCGGGTTCACGTTCGCCCCACAAACCGTGTACCGGCTGCGCCTGGGCGGGCAGCAGCAGGGGTCGGTGGCGAACTACAGCCTGTGGCGGGTGCGAGACCGCGCAGCCGGGCCGTTCCTCGTCGACTGGGGGCAGTTCGGCCACTACCCGGCCTACTCGGGCGGCAACCCGTACGCCCTCATCGGCGAGCACTACCTAGCGAACGCCACCGACACGGCCTTGACTGAGCAAACGGTCGCGGTTACCGCGCAGGCGTCCACCGGCACCGTCACCCACATCGGCACCCCCACCACCCCCCGCTACCTGGAAGTGCACCGCATGCCCGGCAGCCCCGCCGACTGGCCGCACGCCTGCCCGATCTAGGAGGTGCGCGATGGGGTCCGTTACTACCTCCACCCTCGCCAATCCACTCAACTATCCGCCGGTCAGCCAGATTGCCCGGCAGTCCCTGCGGGGACACCTATGGGCGGCGGTCATCAACAACGCCGGCAACGGGGTCAACTACTACCGGTCCACGTACGGCACCGGCACGTGGAGTCTCGCCGGGTCGTGGACGATCTCCGCGACTGTGCGGGAGATTTCCAGCTTGCACATCGGCAACGACGAGCGTTTGACCATCGCCTACCGGACCGCCGAGGCCAGCCAGGACCGAATTTGGGTGCGCCGCTGCCAAGGCGACCAACTGTCGTTCACCGCCGGCACGCCCCTGCTGGCCGCTTCACCGGGCAACGGTGGGGTGGCCGGGTCTGTGCACACCGGTATGGATGTGCAGGTGGTGAAAATTCCCGCCGACAGCACCGCCCGTGTGGTGGTGGCTGTCGGCACTGTTGTCGGGGCGAGCATGGGTGTCACCCTGTACGGCGCGAACGTCAGCGCCTCCGAAGTTCTCACCTCCTACAATGCGGTGATCACCGGCAAACGGCAATGGTTGTCCGCGCCCCTATCGACGGGCCGGTCCACACCGTCGTTGGACATTGAGCACATCGGTAACGCGAAGACGGCGAACTCCCCGCACCTGTGGTGCGTGTTCGGCCGCACCCGCGCATTCGTGGTGAAACTGGCGTGGACGGGCCGTGCCTGGGCGGGGCCAACGGCCCCGGTGTCGTTGGATTCGGTCGCCGCGCAGGACGCCATCACGGGACGGTGGGACGGCAGCCGGTTCCTCATCGCCGTTCCGAACCCTGCGACGGGTGCCACTGACACGGTGGCGGTAACCGAACGCAACGCGGCCAACAGCCTTTCGGTGCGGTGGACGTCCCCGCCGCACCCGACCGGGGATGTCCGAAACTGCACCCTCGCCTACAACTCGACGTCCGGTGATTTCCGGGTGTACGCGGTCGGCACCTCCGACACCGTGTTGTACTACACCGATTTTCAGAGGGCCACCGCCACCTGGACGTCGTGGGCGACGGTCACCGCCACCCCGATCATGGGCACGACCGGGCAGAACTTTGCGGTGCGCCGCGAGTCGTACGGGTCCGCCCGGTATGACGTGCTCACCGCCCACGCCGGCTCCCCCAACACGATCGTGTCCACGCATCAGGTGGTCACGTATGCACCGGATGTGCCGACGTGGCTGGTCGGGTCCACCTCGCAAGCCCCACCGAACAACGGTGCCGCCATGGATGTCGCCGCGTCGCTGGACCTGCCGTGGCTGTTCTCCGATCCGGACCCGGTGGATGCACAGACGGCGTGGGCGCTGTCGCGGCAGATCGGCTCAGGTGCTGTGCAGTGGCTGCGCGCCTCGGACGCCACCTGGCAGCCGGCGGAGCAGAAGAACGCGGGCGGCACATCGCTGCGGGTGCTGCCGGCCGGATGGGCGTCGCCGACCGATGATCCGTACACCTTCCGGGTGCGGGTGTGGGACACCGCCGACACAGCCTCCCTGTATTCGGATGGTCTGGTGGTGGTGCCGGCCTCACCGGTGGATCCGACGATCACCGCGCCCACCCCGGATGGGGTGACGTGGACGTCGGACACGGTGGCGGTGTCGTGGGCGGTCACCGAGCAGTCCGCGTACCGGGTGCAGTTGCGTGACGGTTCGGATGTGCTGCACGACTCGGGTTGGCGTGCCGGCGCGGGCACCTCGTACACGGTCCCGTACCCGCTGGCCGACGGCGTCACGTACACGATCGTGGTGCAGACCCGCAACGCCAAGGGGCTTCCATCGGGCGAAGTCGTCACCACCATCGCCGTCGACTATGTGGAGCCGCCGCTGCCCACGGTGTCGGCGTCGCCGCTGCCCGCGTTGGGTGTGATCCGGTTGGTGATTACCAATCCTGCCCCTGGTGTGGGTCAACCGGCCCTGCTCGGCAACGACTTGCAGCGCCGCGAGGCGGGGCAGCCGGATGAGGTGGCGGTGACGGTGGTGCAGGGCTTGTCGGCGGCGGGGGTGTACGACGACTGGACGGTCCGGTCGGGCCGCAACTACGAGTACCGAGCGTTAGCCCGTGGGGCGAACGGGACCACCGGATACGGCAGCTGGCAGGCGTGACATGGCGATCATTCGCGGCTACTCGAAGGGGGTGGCCTGGTGAGTCGGGCCGACTATCAGCAGTGGATCAGCCGGGGCAGGCCGTTCCGGTTGATGCAGCCGGCGCAGGATCTCAAGTCTCGGCTGCGCGCGCACGGGTATGTGGTTTACGACATCGGCAACGAGGCGCACCTGACGCATGAGCCGCCGGAGGATCACACCCCCTACTCGGCGACTGCCTACCCGGGTCGGGCCGTGTACGGGGTGGGTTACGCGGTCGACATCATGCCCCCGCCGAAAGGTGCCCGGTCGAAGGTGGACGGGCTGCCGTTGCCGTCGTTGCAGCAGTTGGGTGCCCGTCTGGTCGCCGACCGGAAGGCCGGCGTGGCGGATGTTCGCTGGTTGAAGTACCTGAACTGGGAGCCGGAGCGGGACAACGGTGGCCCGTGCTGGCATGACTCGTGGCAGCCCAACTACTCCCGGCGGGCGTCGTCGGACCGGGGGCACATTCACATCTCGGGCCTGACCGGCTTCGAGTCGAGCACTGTGGGGGCCGGCTATGACCCGGTGGCCCGCATTCGAGGGGGAGACGACATGTCGCAGAAGGCTGAGGCGCAGATCGCCGAGCTGCATGAGGCGCTGCTGGGTGAGGGCAAGAAGGGCAGCCGGTACCCGGCGAGTGTGGTGCAGCAGATCCGGGACGTGGCGTGGGCGGTGGTGCACGGCAACACGGACACCACGTGGCTGGGTAAGACGCTGGTGACCCTGGGGGAGGCTGCCGGCCTGGATGCGGCCGAGCTGGAGCAGATCCGGGCAGCAGCCCGTGAGGGCGCGGAGGCATCTGCCCCGGCGGTGACGGCCGGTGTGCTGGCCGGGCTCACCCCGGAGAAGATCGCCGCCGCCATCCCGCCCAGCATCGCCCGGCAGGTCGCCGACGAACTGGCCCGGCGTTTCGCCGACTGACCGGGCGCGGCACCACATCATCAACACACACTCGGGGGGCCGATGCTGATCCGATGGGCCGCCGACGCAGCCACCACAGACACACCCAACGTTCTCGGGGCGATCCTGCAATGGGGTGTCCCCGGGGTGGTGCTGCTGCTGATCCTCATGGGTTGGCTGGTGCCGAAGGGGGCATATGAGCAGATGCGCACCGACCGGGACACGTGGCGTGCGTCCTACGAGAAAGAAAGGGACGCCCACCAGGCCACCCGGGATGCGTTCATCGACGCGTCCCGGTCGGCGAATGCGGCGGTAGAAACCGCCCGCACCGCGACGGGGCTGCTCGACAAGTTGGGGCACCCCACGGGCGGGGGGCGTATCTCATGAGGTGGTGGCGACGCATGCGAACAGCTTTGTGGCCGTTCGACTGGGGGCGTCAGCCATCACCGGAGGCCCGGGAGGCTGTGGCGTGCGCTGACCGTTCGGCGTCGCTGGCTGAGCAGGATCGGCGTGCAGCTGCCCGGCGGAGGGTGGAGGCGGAGCAGTTGACGGAGCGGTTGCGCGCGCACAACACGGCGAACGCGTATGACGACTGGCTGCGGCGGGTGGTGCGGGGCGAATGAGTGCTGTCACGTATCAGGTGTTGGTGTTGGTGCTGCTGGTGGTGGGGTTGTTGTCGGCGTTGGCGTTTTTGACGGCGCATCGGCCTCGGCAGTGGCGGCGGTTGGCGGCGTGGGACGCGTCCGGGTGGGTGCTGCTGGTGGGGTTGTTTTACCTGCGGCAGATTGTGCTGGTGGTGGTCCGCTGGCCGGGGGCGTCGCAACGTGATGTGTGGGATGCCGTGTTCGGGTTGGGCATGCTGGCGTTGATTGACGCGCTGTTGTTGCTGCGGCTGGTGTCGTATCGGGCGTTCGTGGGGCGGGAGCGGAGGCGGTTGTCCCGCGACGGTTAGCTGCGCACCCATTGGCTGCCGCGCCGCACCCAGCCGTCGCCGTACGGTTGCCCGTCGGCCTTGTAGGCGGCGGGCACCTCATGCCATTCGCCGTCCCACATCCATTCGGTGAGCTGCTGTTCGGCGGCCTCGCGGGTGGGGTGGGTGTACGACCCGATGGTGAGGTCGGCGTGTTCGGCGATCCACCTGCCGTCCGGCAGTTCGCCAAGGGCGACGTGGCGCGCGGCGTGATGCCCGGTGTGGCCTTGCTGCCAGCGGCGGACCCGTTGTAGGCCGGGCAGGTTCCACGGCTGCACCCGCTTTCCCGGCCCGCTCATGCCGCTGATCGTACGGCGACGTTAATTCTGCCGGCCTGTTTTAAAGCTTCGGCCGGTTTCCTTACATTCCAAGATCACCCCATGGAGGGGTCATGACTGACGTCAACCTGCCCGCAACGTCGGGCACCATCTTCGGCCGGGAACCGGCAGTCCTCATCGGCGGTGTCGCATCCCTGCTGGCCGTGTTCGTGGCGTTCGGCCTGGACTTCCTGTCGGCGGCGCAGGCCGGTGCGATCGAGGCGTTCCTGACGGCTGTCGCGGCGGTGCTGATCGCGGCGAAGGTGCGGCCGGTCGCTCCGACGCTGCTGGTGGGTGTGATCACCACGGGGGCGACGCTGGCTGCCACCTACGGGTTCTCGCTGTCGCAGTCGCAGGTGGGTTCGATCGCTGCGGCGTCGGTGGCGCTGTTGACGGCGCTGGTGATCCGGCCGCAGTCGACGCCGAAGGCGGACCCGCGTGTGGTCGATGGTGTGGTGGTGTCGGGGCCGTCTGCCGCCGACGTGGTCTGACTTTCCTCTCGGGTTCCCCGGTCTAGCTCCCCAGCGCCGGCACCCATCGGGCCGTCCCGTCTTCTGCTTCCCCGCCGCCACGCGGGTTGCAGGAGGCGGGGCGGCCCCTTCTCTGCGTTCAGTGGGCGTGCGCGGGCCGGCGGGTGTCCAGTTCGGTGTTGGCGCGGAGCCGGTAACAGCAGGGCCAGTAGGCGGCGCAGTCGTGGCAGCGGCGGGGGTCGGTGTCGCACCGGCTGTGCTTGTGGGCGAGCGCCTGCCAGTGCTCCCGGTTCATGCGGGGTGCGGTACCCGCTGGGCTGGTGGTTGACGCTGAGGCGGGTGGAGGAAAGCGCTTCCCTGACGTGTTTCCGGGCCACAGACAACAGCCCCCACCCCGATCGGGGTGGGGGCTGTTTCGCGTACCTGGGGTCAGCAGGTGGCGATCAGGTGCCGGTCCTGCCCGCCGTGCCGCAGGGCTGCCGCGTGGTCCGCCTCGGTCATCATCCGCATGTTGTCCTCGGGGGCGATGTCGACGGCACGCTTGCGGTCCAGGTTGCGGAGGGCGGTGTCCACAGCGTCGCGGTTGTGGGTGGTGGGGAGGGCGGCGCGGAGGCGGGTGAGGGACACCCACGCGTCGGGCTCGGCGGCCAGTTGGTGGATGGTGTCGACGATGACCTGCTCCAGGTCGGCGGGGGTGGTGGCCTTGCCGTCGAGGGCGGCCCACACCTGGGCGCGGAGGGTGCCGGCGTCGGCCCCGTTGTTGAGGGCGGCGATCGTCATCTGCTGGAGGGTGGCGGTGAGCTTGCGGTGTTGCCGGTTGAGGCGGGCGATGTCGGTGCGGTTGCGGGCGGTGCGGGCGTCGGCGATCTGCTGCTCGGTGGTGTGGATTTCCCGGGCGGTGGTGATGATGTCGGTGTTCGCCATTTCCGTCTCCCCTGCTCGCTAGCCTTTCTTGTAATACAAGTATGGCACGGCGGGCAGTAGACCACAACAGCTCACGGCAAGTTTTTGTGCTACATTTTCTGCATGGCAGACGGCAAGCCGGGGCGACCGGCAACAGGGCAAATCCAAGGCCGCAGCGTCCGCATGGGAGCCACATGGGACGAGGCCCACGACGCAGCCAAAGAGGACGGGGAGAAGTTCGCCGTCTTCCTCGAACGGGCAATCCGCCGGGAGCTGGACCGGCGCGCCCGAAACAAGGCCCGCACCCAGAACACCCAACCCGACCCAGAGTAGGAACACGCTTTCCTTCACCCACAAGAACAACGCCCCACCTCCCGCGCCGGGGGTGGGGCGTTGTCGTGCGTTCAGGCTGGGCACTCCCCCGGGCTACCCCGCCGACCCCACTCGACCATCCGCTCCGCCCACGGCACCTGATCGCATCCATCCGCCGTGCACCGCTGGCAGGTCACACCTCGGGCATGCGAGTCCAACACCAGCCGCGCCACCACCCACACCGCCGCCGGATCATCCGACTCCACCATGCCCGTCACCGGCCACCGCCGAGCTGGGCGCGCACCGCCGACGTGTGCACCTGGTACTCCCAGCACGCCGACGTGCCACAGTCCGGCTCATGCCACGAGCACACATGCCCGCGCACCCAGATTCGGCCGGCAAGTTCCTGCCGGTACACAGCGGCCACCACGACGGTCACATCGTGTTCGGCGTGCCGGCGGGGGCTCGGATACCAGTCGGCGGCGGCGAACTGCATGACGGTTCCGGCCGGCACCTCGGGCAGGTCCACGGCGGTCACCGCTGCCACCGCCACGGCAAATTCTGGGCGATCCTCGCGGCGGCGCACCCGCCGATAATGGCCGGCTCATCCGGGTACAGGGGGGCGTGCGTCCCAGGGTTGCCGTACGGGTCAGGTGGCAGGCGGTCCCAGATGCGGCTGTTGCCGTCGGGCTGCGTACTGTGCGCCACCGCCACCACCTCCGGGGGTGTGGTGCCCGGAGGGGCTGGGGACCCCCGCGAGCACCACACACTGCTCCGGCTACAACCAGCACCGGCCTCCGGCCTGCTGCGGGCTGCGCCTCTCCACGTCGGGAACAGCAGAACAGCTGGTACCGACATGTTCAGCGTGCCCGGTGACCGGCGGGTAGGCGGCCCCAACACGTCCGGAACCTGTCCGGAAACTATCTTTCACTCCAGTGCGGCCAGTGCCATCCGATACTCCACCGTCCACGGGGCGTTCTGATGCTCCGCCGGCAGCCCTGCAAGCCCGACACGCAGGTTGTCGGCGGCTGCCGCAGGATCACCCAGCCCTGTGAACGCCAAGCCCAGGTTCAGCCGCAGGAACGTCGGGGACAGCCAGTAGGCGGTGACCGGCGGGGTTGCGGCTTCGGCCGCCGTGGTGAGGTCACTGGCGACCCCCATCCACCTCATGGCCTCCACCCGGTCATCGAGCAGGGCGTACCCGTGGGCGGCCTGGATGGCATCCCCCACCCGTTGCAGCGTGTTGGCCCCCGGGGTGTGGTACGCGTCGAGAAAGTGGCGGACGATGCCGCGCGGGTTGCCGCGTTGCCGTTCCAACCAGCCCCGGAAGTTGCTGGCTTGTGCGGCGAGCGGCCCATGGTTGATGGCGTCGGCCTGGTCGGTGGCCTCGGTCAGCAGCCGAACGGCGTGCGCGTCGTTGCGGGCTTCGGCGTGCAGCCAGCCGAGGAACTGGGTCCACTCGGCGGCCACCTCCCGCACCGCGTCGGCGTGTGGTCCGCGCGCCTGCCCGGCGAGCTGGTGCACGGTGTGATGCTGGCGGGCGGCGGTGGGCAGCAGCATGGGGGCGGGTAGCCGGTCGTCGAGGCGTCGCTGTTCGGCGAGCCGGTCGGCGAGCAACGCCACGGTGGTGACATCGAGCCGTTGGGGGCGGCCCAGGTTGTGGGTGATGCGGGCGTCGTCGTCGGCCACCACGGGGGGCAGGTCGACGACGAGGGCGGCGAGGGTGCCGCCGGCTTGCAGGGCATCGTCGAGCTGGGCGGCCACCAGGGCCGACGGTCGGGTGCGGCTCGTTTCCAGTTCGCTGATGTAGCTCTTGCCTCGGTGAATCTGTCGTGCGAGGTCGCGTAGGGACATGCCCCGGCTGGCCCGCAGGTGGGCGAGGGTGGCCGGAAAGCGCGGGTCAACCAGACTTCGTATGCGTGACGGCATCACGGTTCCTTCCTACTTCAGGGGCATGAACCTTGGCGAGGCTTCGCCCCACCGGCCGGGACAGCAGTTCCACCCGATCCCGCACCCGAGCCAACGGCCCCGCCCGCAGCACCGCCAACCATTCCTCCGCCTCGGCCACCGCCTCCCGCTGCCCGGACCACACCCGCACCCGCCACCCGGACAGGCGCTCCCACCGGGGCTCAACACGCCACAGCTCGGCGCACATGCGGTCGGCAGCCCACCGATGGGCCTGCTCATGCTGCTCGTCCAAATCACCCCACAGGTGGACGGTGCCGTAGGTGCGGATCTCCCCCGACCTGCCCAGCAACTGCCACCCCCACACCCCGGTCACCGGGTCACCCGACGCCACCACCGGCGCACCCCACGACCGGCACGACGGCGGATCGCAGGCCACGGGGCGCACACCAGCACCGTCGGCAACGCGATCCCGTAGGCGAGTCCGTCAACCCAGGTGGCTACCGGACCGGAGGCGGCAACAGCAGTCACCCACCCGCCGAACAACACCACACCCAGCCAGTAGGCCACCTGGCCGAACAGTTGCACCCGCTGCCGCCACTCCGGCACCTGCGCCTTCCGGGGCTGACGGCTACCGCCGCGCGGGTGCGGCACCCTCGGCTTCACCACCGGCGGCTGCCAGCCAGGCTCCCGGGCCTGACGCTGCGCCACCGCCTCCCACGGCTTGATCCGGTCCGGGTTGCCCATGTTGTGCTCGACGTTGTACAGGGGCCGTTCCTGCTCGATGGCGGTCTTCTCGGCTGCTTCCACCGCCGGCTTACCCCAGTAGGTGGTGGGGTCAACTTCCCAGCGGACGATCGTGTCCGCCCACGGCTGCGCGAGGACGTGCTCCATGAGGCGCACGAACGGCAGCCGGCCGGTTTCCCCGATGTACCCGAGCACCACCTTCCCGGTGACAGGGTGGCGCACCCAAAACCGGTACAGGGCGCACTCACGTCGGTCGGTGTACTGCTGTGCAGTCGCGGTCACTGGCCTGCCTCCGTGCTCTCGAAAAGGGAAGGCGCGGCGGCAGCACCGGGCACCTCGTACAGGCCGTTCTTGACGCGGCGGAGCTTCCCGTCGGCCACCAGGTCGGTGAGGGCCTTGTCGCGGGTGCCGTCCTTCATCGGCTCCACCATCGCGGCAAGCGCCTTCACCACCTGCTCCTTGGTGACAAGTCCCCGCCCGTCGGCGTTCTCCCGGGCGGCCTCAAGCACCACATCGCGGGCAACCCGTGCCGCCGCCTGCTGCTGCGTGCTCGGCTGAGTGGGCCGCAGCGACGCCGGGGTGACCTGGGTGACAGCGGCGGCCTCCAACAACTCGACGGCTTTCCCCCCGGACAGCAGGTCGGCGTCGTTGCGGCCGGCGGCAATCAGCAGCGCCGCCCGCTCCTTCCGGTCACCCCACAGCGGCCCCGATTCCTGCTGCGCTTCCGAACCAAACACGCCGGGGGTGAGCGTCGACTGGCCGGCGTCGTCGACCAACCACACCCGCATGTCCTCACCGGTGTAGTCGGCGCGGCCGTACACGTCGCGACCGTTGATGCCCTGCACGTACATGAGGCCGGCGGTGGTGTCGCCTGCCGCGCACGTGTTCTTGCCCCACCTGTCGGGCAGTTCCGTCGGGTCGACGGGGCAGTCCCCGTCGACCGCCGAACGGCCGGCGATGTCGGTCATCGCCCGGAAGATCAACGTCTGTCCGGCCTTCAACTGCTCCTTGATGTACGTGGAACCGCCCAGGTTGTACGCGGCGGGGATCTGGGTGATCAGCCGCATCTTGATGCCGCACTTGCGGCCCTGCCCGACCAGCTTCTCCACCAACTCCAGGATGATCGGGTCGTCGATGTACGACTGCACCTCATCCAAGGTGATGACCAGCAGCGGCATCTTCTTCGTGGGCTGCCACGTCTTGATGTTCGCTGCCGCCAGTTCGTCGTTGCGGCGCAACATCTCCTTGAGTGCGGCCAGCAGCATGAACCGAATCTCGGAGGTGTCACGGGCGAACCAGTCGACGGCGTCCTTGAGCGCCCCGTACGACTGTCCGCCCTGCGGGTCACCAACCCAGTCGAGAACCAGGCCCTGCGAGTGGAGGGAAGCGAGCAGCAGTTGCGCCACCAGTTCCGACTTGCCGGAGCCGGTGCAGCCGGAGATCAGGTCGTGGGCGGCACCTGTCTTCGTCCACCACTGGTACCAAATGTCTTCGCCGTCGTCGTAGCGGCCGATGCGGGACCGTCCCCGCTTCCATTCGCCTGCCGTGGCGGGGCCGGGCCACAGTTTCGTTTCGGCAAGCACGTTGTCTGGCTGCACGCGAAGCCAGCCGATGGACAGGTCCGACTCGTCGGCGGCGAACGACACGTCGGCGTAGGTGCATCCGTAGGCGGCGGCGATCCGCCCGCGCAGCAGGGGGCGCTGCTCCCGCATGTTGATGGAGCCGGGAATCTTCGCGACGACTTTCGCCGTCCAGTTGGGTAGGCGGGTGCGGATGTTCGCGCCGACGTCGCAGGCGGGAAGCTGTTTCCAGTCGACGAGTTCGGTGCCGGCGAGGGGGCCACCGGTGCAGCCGATGAGCGTCGCGAAGGTGGTGACGGCGTGCAGTTGCACTGGGTTGGGTGCCTCCACTGGTGGGGTGTCGACGACAGCGGCGGTGTCGATGGTGATGGGGGTGGGGGCTGCCCGGCGGGCGTCGGCGTCAGCCCACCAGCGGTATGCGCCGACCGCCCACCGGACGAGGCCGAACGCGGCGACGATCTGACCGGCGAGGGTGGTGATGTCGGTGGCGGCGAGCGCGGCAGCCCACAGGCTGGTTTCCCCGGCGGTGAGCGCGGCCCGCTGCGCCTGACGGTGGATGGCGCGAACACGTTTCCCGGTGCGCTGCCCCACCTCGATGCGGTTGCGGGCGACAGCGCGGCGGGTGAGGGTCCGCTTGACGTGCAGGTAGGTGGCCCCGGCGGCGGCCGGCGCGAACGCGGCGACCCCGGCGGCCGGCAGGTGGGCGACGGCGGCGGCCATGTCGACGGTGACGACGGAGGCGGGCAGCGCCCATGCGGCAGCGGAACGGCCGTGCAGACGCCGCACCTCGGCGAAGAAGTCGACCAGCCCGGTGGACGTCTTCGGTGGGGTCAGCGGTTCGCCGTGGTGCTGGCAGAACTGGCGCGGCTCGCCGGGCAGCATCCACGCGGTGACCGGGCAGCGTTCCTTGCCACCACCGTTGGTGTTGCGCATCTTCGGGCACTGGTGCAGCACGTGTGGGGTGCGGTGGTTGTCGTTGTCGACGGGCACCGGGTACGGCATGCGTTTGCGCCGGTCATCGGCCGGGTCAATGTGCCAGGGCTGCATTCGGGTCGCCCCCACCGGCACCGGCGTGGGGGCGGTCCTGCTGTGGGCGGCACCGGTGAAGTCGGGTGCCGGGTTGCCGCCGTTGTGCGGCAGCGGCGTCGGCCGGTGCGTCGTCACTGCCATGGCGTCCTCCTTGAGGGTTGTGGGCGGGGTCAGCTGTTGATGCGTTCGAACGCTCGGGCCACCTGGCCGAGCAGCGGCACCACTTCGGTGGTGCACGACCGGGCGTTGGCCTGCGCGGCGGCGGCGGCTTCGGCGGCGGCGGCGATGTTCGCCACCACCTGCGACCGTCCGGACATCTGCACGGTGCCGACGGTCTGCTCCCCCAACTGGGCGATGCGACCCCGCAGCCGGTTGAGGCGGGTCACATACTCCTCGGTGGCGGCGTTGAGGGCGGTTTCGATGGCGCGTGCCTCGGCGGCACCGGACACGACACCGGTGACGGCCTGCTGGGCGACAGTGTTGGACATGGTTCCTCCTGCGGTGATTGCTGCCGGTTCGGCGGTTGGCTGGCTGCTGGTGGGGCGGGTGGGTTCGCCGACGGTGACGTCGACCCGGATGGGTTCCCGGTCGGGGCCGCCGGTGGGCGGGGTGTCGTGCGGCGGGGGGCTGGTGTGTTCGGGGCCGCCGGTGGGCGGGGTGTCGTGGACGGTGTCGGAGGCCCAGCCGGGGTTGGTGTGACCGTCACGCTGGGGCGGTGGGGTGCTGCCGCCCGGGTTCTGCCGGGGAATGTCGGTGACCGTCACCGGTGGGGTGGTGTCGCCGTCAGGGCGGGTGCGCCACTGCTCGGCGCGGCGGGTCACCTCGTCATCCATGCGGGACTCCATCCGCTCCCGCCACGACAGCACCTCCCCGGCTGCTTCCTTGTCGAGGCGTTCGGCGCGGCGGCGGGTGGCCTTCAGGTCCTCGTCGAGCCAGAAGTCCCGCCACCGGTTACCCACGTACTGGCGCATCGGGCCGCCCGTGGTGGGGTCGATGCCGTTGGCGATGAGCCGCTGCCGGCGGGCGGCAGCCGACGGGGACTCCTCACCCCGCCGGGCCGCCTGCCACTCCTCAGCCAACTCGCCGAGCAGACGCGGTGACCGTTTCGCCAGCCCGTACAGGGCTAACACGGTCACCAGGATGGAGATCGGATCGATCACCCGGTCACATCCCCAGGAAGGTGCGCATGCCGGCGAGGATCGAGTCCGGCAGCATGAGGATTCCGTCGTAGATGGTGCCGAGGGTGCCGCCGGAGGCGCGCATCATCGTCGGCGTGACGATGATCAACGCGAACGCCAACCAGTCGGGCCGCTTGTCGGCGATGTCCACACCGATGAACAGCAGGCCGACGATGGAGGCAATGGCGGCACCACCGGCGGTGACACCGACGGCGTCACCGAGGTCACCGGTGACGGCGACACCGCCGAGGACGGCGAACACCCAGGCGACCCAGCTGTAGAACTTGGACACCTTCTGGTGCTTGAGCCGCTTGGCGATCAGGTACTGGGCGGACAGGGCGATGATGATGAGGCCGACACCGGCTCCGACGTTGAACATGGGTCACCCCTTTCCGAGGGTGTAGGTGGCGGTGAGTGCCGCCGTGATGAGGTAGAACGCCCACCGGCGGGTGGGGCGTGCGGCGAGCCACCGCAGCGGGCCGGTGGCGAGCGTGGGTGCGGCGGCGATGGCGGCGAACATGAGCAGCCGGTCCGTCCAGTTGGACACCTGCCACGCGACACGCAGCGCCGTGTTGTTAGTGGGGATGCGCTTCGGGTCGACGGCGGACGCCGCCCACAGGTCAGCGAGGGTGGCGGGACGGGCCGTCCATGCCCACCAATCACGGCATGCGGAGCACACCGACCCCCACACCTTGCCAACACTGACTGTTACCGGTAATCTCGCGCCCGCGCGCGCGGGCGCGGGCGGGCTGTCCAGGCGGGGCACCCGCCCGTTGATAGGGGATCGAATTTCACGCTCGGTGACAGTCGTCGTCATCGGGTGGCCTCCTTCCTGGCCTCAGCCAGTTCGGTGATACGGCCCCGCACCATGTCGGTGGCGGCCTGCAACTGGTCGGGTCCGGCGTGGAACGCCTCCGCCACCAGCCAGTGGCACAGCGCCCACAACTTCTCCTTCGGGGTGCGGGCTTCGGCAACCCTCGCCTCATGCCACGCATGCCGGTTGACCTCGGGTTTCCTGGCCCTGCCGGCCATCACACGCCCTCCCCTGCGGGCATCGCCCACCGCCACAGCACCGAACCGCGTCCCTTGCCGTCCCGGTCCACGTCGCGGGCTTCCAGGTGGAAGCGGTGCACGTCGGAGCGGTGGGCGTTGGCCCGCAGCACCGCCCCGAGCAGGTGCCGGTTGAGGGTGTCGGCGGTCGTGTCCCCGTCTTCGAGGTCGACGCTGGTGAGGAACGGCTGCATGTCGCGTACCTCCCGGCGGTCTTTGTAGACGGTGATCTCGTAGATTTTCGATGCCATGTTGATCTCGAATTCCTCGTGTTTGCGCTGGTCAGACAGCTGGGGCGGGGTTCGGGTCGCAGGGTTCGTCGGTGTCGGCGTACACCCACTTGCGGCCCTCCCGGGTGACCGCCCAGCGCAGCAGCATCGCGGTGAAGACCAGGGCGACGGTGAGTCCGATGAGGGTGTTGTTGAGCAGGACGTACGGGCTGTAGGCGTGGGCGAACGCGGCGGCGGTGCCGATGAGGCCAGCGCCGATAACGGACGCGTCGTAGGCGTCCTGGGTGCGGTCGCGGTGGATGTGCACCTCGTCGAGGACGGTCGGGGTGTCGGGCTCGTCGAAGTAGATGTGGACGTCGGGCAGGTTGTTGCGGATCTCCGCAACCTCCGCCTCGGTGAGGGTCGTCAGCGGTGCGGTGACGGTGTCAGTGCTCATCGGGGTCCTCCTCCGGTTCGGGTCGTTCGATCAACTTCGGTCCGTCGTTCCATGCGGAGCGGAGAAGCCACAGCAACTTCTCCGCGTCACTCCGCAGATCAGCCGGCAGCGACAGTCGCGGGGGTTCGAGCAATCTCCGTGTCCTCTCCGATCGGAGTGGTCTCCGGGCTGGTGGCGTCTCCGCTCCGCTCCGCGTCGGCGCTCCGTGCGATACCGGAGTGGTTCTCCGCGACGGCGGCCCGGTGGTGCTCCGCGACGGCGGAGATCAGCCGGGGGATCCGACCGAAGCCTGCTCCGGTGATCGCCTGCACCTCCGTCTGCTTCCACTCGTAGTCGGGTTCGGGGTGGGCGCGGAGAAGCGCCTGAACTGCTTCTCCGTCGCTCATGCGCGGCTGGTTGGAGGCTCCGCTGCGGTTCTCCGCAGGCTTGCCCCGCTGCCCGGTGGTGGGCTTCCTCCGCTCTCCGCTGCGGCTTTCACTCCGCCAGGTGGAGAGGTTCACCGTGCTCATCTCCGCCCGAAGGCGTGCCTCGTTCTCCGCCATCTCCACCCGGAACCGTGCGGTGGTCTCCGCCAGTTCGGCGGTGTGCTTCTCCGCAACCTGGGTGAGGGTGGAGCGGAGGGATGCGGCTTCCTTCTCCGCCTGCTCTGCGGAGCGGAGAGCGGAGACGGTTTCGGTCTGTGCGGCGGAGAGACGTTCGGCGGAGACAGCCGCTTCCTGCTTCGCCTCAATCCACTGCTGCTCCAGCTGGTCGATGCGGGCGAGGGCTTGGTCCTTCTCCGCCTGCGCGGTGGTGACCCGCCGGTCGGCGATGGACTCGGTGCGGTGGATGGTGTTGGTGGTCTCCGCCCGCAGGCGGGTCATCTCCGCCTCCATTTCGCCGCGCAGCTTCTCCGCCCGACGGTGGGCTTCCACGGTCTCCGCTTCGGCGATGGTCTGGGCGTCGACAGCGTTGTCGGCGCGCTGCCGTTCGGTCTCCGCCCGGTTCTCCGCAGCGGCAGCCCGCAGCTTCTCCGCCTCGTAGCCGGCGGCAACCTGGTCGAGGCGGGCGGACATCTCCGCCATCTCCGCACTCTGGGCGGTGAGGGTGGCAACGAGCTGCCGGACTGGGGGGATGGTGGCCAGCAGCGGGTGGATGGTGTGTCGCTTCTGGTTGAGGTCGACGGTGTGGCGGGCGATGCGCTTGGCACGGCGCACCGTGTTGAGGTGGGCGACGGCGTGGTTGATGGACCCCCACCACCGCTTCTGCCCGTCGGTCGGGTTGGACGGCAGTGGCAGGGGCGGGTAGTTGCGCCAGGCGATCCACGCGCACACCGTGTTCGACGGCCAGGTGAGCCACCGCAGCCCGAACTTGGGGTTGACCCGCTGGATGTAGGCGGTGCCTTCGGTGAACTGGTCGAGGAACTCGTGGAAGATCAGCAGGCCGAGGATGGACAGCAGGGCGAGGTAGCCGCCGCCCACCCATGAGCCGCCGACGCTGACTTCGTGCGCGTAGTTGATGAGGGCGGATGCGACGGCTGCACCGGTGGCGACGTGGACTGCCCGGTCGGGTGACCGGTGGGAGCGGACTGCCCGGAAGGCGAGGAACCCGAAGCTGATGGCGATGCCGTCGAGGGTGAGGGGGACGAGGTATTCCCACCCGTCGGCCCAGTGGAGGGTGTCGCGGCCGAATGCGGCGAGGCCCCGGAAGCTGCCGGCGAGGACGGCGAGCCAGAAGAACGCGGCGGGGACCATGGCGGCGATGAACAGTGCCCGGCCTTTGGTGTCGGTGGTGGTGCCGGCGGTGCGTCGTCCTGCTTTGTATGCCTGTGCGCGTGCCCAGGGTAGGGAGATGACGGTGAAGAGGGTGAGGGTGGTGAGGGCTGCGGCCCAGGACCAGCCGGGGATGGTGTCGGCCCACGCGGTGATGTCGGCGAGCCAGCCGCCGTTGACCGGGGCGGGTACGTGCCACTGGTCCGGCTCTCCCGGGTCGGGGATGAGGGCGAGGGTCGCGTGGTTGGTCACGGGTCATAACGTACACCTGACTAGACCGGTGTGTCTATACAGGGATACTCTCATGTCGTGTCCATACAGGTGATGCGAAACTTGCAAGATCGGCAGCTAGGGTGACCTGCATGGCTGCCGACCCCCGCCCCAGATACGCCCAGATCGCAGACGAGCTCGGGCGGCGCATCGACGCGGGCATCCTCGGCAACGGCATGCCGTTCCCTTCCGACAAGGAGATTCAGGCCGAGTTCGGGGTCGCCAGGAACACTGCCCGGCAGGCGCTGGCGGTGCTGCGGGAGCAGGGGCGCATTCACACCATCAAAAGCCGAGGCTCGTTCGTGCGGCCCCGCCTCAAGCCGGTCCGGGTGGCGTCATCCCGCTACCGCGCCGACGTCGAGTCCACCCCGGAGAACCCGCAGACATCGGTGACGCACGACTACGGGATTCGGTTTGACCAGCACAACCCGGATGCGGTGATCACGACGGAGCCTGCGTCACCGGAGGTCGCCGAACTGTTCGACGTCGACCCGGGCACGGGCCTGGTGCGCCGTGATCTGGTGTTCCGCCTGAACGGCTGGCCAACCCACATGTCGACGTCGTACTACCTGGCGGAGATGGTGGCCGGCACATCGGTCGCCGGGCCGGGGTCGGAGCCGGCGCAGGGCGGGGCGATCGGACACCTGCGGTCGTTGGGGGTGCGGGTGACGCGGGTGGTGGAGACGGTGGAGTCGCGGATGCCGACAGCCCGTGAGGCGGAGGTGCTGCGCATGCCGTCGGGTCCGGTGCTGGCGATCACCCGGCAGATGTACGCCGGTGACCGGGTGGTGGAGGTGGCCCGGGAGATTGTGTATCCGGGTGACGGGGTGCGCCTGGAGTACGAGATCGACCTGTAGTCGCCCGCGCCGCAGACGATGAAGCCCCGGACCGGGTGACCGGCCGGGGCTTCGTCGTGCAGGACGATCTAGTGTCGCTGCGCGGGCAGGTCGGGCTTGGTCGCGCCCAGTTCATCGCGAATCGCCTTCTCCAGCGCGGCGAACAGTTCGTCTGCACGGATCTTCGCCATGTGGGCATCGCCCTCAGTCCTCGGCGGAAGCAGTGAAGTCCGGGCGAGGACGCCGTTGAAGGCGTTGAACGCCGCAATCACTCTGCCGCTGGCGAATGCGGCACTTCGGGCACCGAGCCGCGCTCTCTCGACGTCGCCGAGCCGCAGGTTTGGAGGGGGCGGGAGTTCGGTGCGGGGTACGCGGGGTTCGTCGCCGTCGCGGGTGCCGATGAGGTGAAGTTCATGCTCGGTCATGAGGTGGAGGTGCCACTGCTTCTCGGCGTACGCCTCGGTGAGCATGTCGATGTAGAGCTGTGACCGTTGGTCGCGCATCCACTTGACGTGTTCCAGTTCGAGGGTCCGCTTGAAGGTCCAGGTGGGAACCCATACGGCTGTTGCTGCTGCGAGAAGGGCGACGCCGAGGGTAACGAGGTTCTGGGTGTCCACGGGGTGAGGGTATGCGTGCCCCACCAGCGTCGCCGTCGGCCGGCATGATCCGGACACACGGTAGGATGGAGGCACAAAAGAAGACGGGGCCGGCAGGCGCGCCAACGCCTGGAATCCGGCCCCTTGATCGCCGCTAGGAGGCGACCCACGATGAGGGTACGAGTGTATCCCGTCCGCACTGGTGTGCGGATACCAGGCATGCCACGAGACACCCGCCGCAGCGGCGAGGTGGCCCCGTGATCAAGCGATCTCCGCTACCCACCCGAGACTTCTTCATCCTCCGCAACGCGGTCGCCCGCGACAAGCGGATCAGCTACGTAGCCCGAGGCATCCTCAGCGACGTGGTGTCTCGGCCCGACAACTGGCGGATCACCGCCGAAAGCCTGGCCGCCAGCACCGTCAAGGGTGAGGGCATCAAGACGATCCGCCGGGCACTCAACGAGCTGGAGAAGGCCGGATACCTGGAGCGGAAGCGCGTCAGGGGCGACGACGGCCGGATCGGCTGGGAGCACGTCTTCTACGACGTGTCGCAGCCACACCTGGTTGACATTTCCGCAGGTCGGACCATAAGTCCCAAACCGTCGGACGGTATCCCGTCGGATGGTGAAGGCCGTTCTATAGAAGAACTAGACCGAAGAACCGTAGTAGAAGATGCTCCTGATCTGTCCTGCCCCACCTTCGCAAGCGAAGGCGGCGGAGGCGACACCGAAGCTGACGACGGCGATCCGGAACCTGCCGGCGGCTACGACGGATCGTCTGGCAACTGGCGTGACGAGGACCGTGCCCTGTTCCGCTCCATTGTTGGTGAGAAGCTGACCTGCGAGGGCGGCAAGGGCTCTCGCTGGCCGGAGGGCACCTGGACCGCTGACCTGTGGTACCGGGCGTTTCGCGTCAACCGCACCCCGTCCATCAAGTGGCCTGGCCGCTACCTGGAGAAGATCCACGAAGAGAACCCGCGTACTGGCGTCTTGGACTGGCTGGACAACGAAGGCTTGTCCCCCGAGTAACCCCACCTTGAAGGAGAGCGATCATGACCGACAGCAGTGAGCTTCTGGACATCGTGTGCGATGTGGACGTGCCCCGCGACGGCGAGAACACCCACGTACCGCAGATTTGGCTGAAAGACCTGTACCCCGAGTACCCGACGGTTGGCCTGGTCGTGTTCCTGCTCAGCCACGATCTCGGCGAGGTGATCCCCGGTTCGGTGTTGGCGGAACGGGGGCACCCGAACGATCCGCCGGTGGCGGAGATGGTGCGTGAGTTGAAGCTGGGCGGCTACCTGGTGCCGGAGACGGTGGGCGGGGTGGAGCGGCTGCGGCTGGTGCATCCGGCCCGTCTGGGTCCGCTGCCCACGGCGTGACGGCTGCTCGGATGGCAGGTGCCATGGCAAACGTCTAGCAAACCGGTAGCAAGTGCCATCGGGTTGCTGTGGTTGCTCACGCCAGCACACGGAAGGGGCCGCCCA
Organism: Micromonospora sp. NBC_00421; assembly: GCF_036017915.1. Taxonomy (NCBI): domain Bacteria; kingdom Bacillati; phylum Actinomycetota; class Actinomycetes; order Micromonosporales; family Micromonosporaceae; genus Micromonospora; species Micromonospora sp. NBC_00421. The sequence continues at coordinate 649,329 of NZ_CP107929.1, read as the reverse complement.
CCACACCGGATGGGCGGCCCCGGATGGAAGTCGCCGTCACTGCCACCCCACGTCCGCCCGGGATTGTAGCGACGCGAACACGATCCGTCACGATTCCCGCCCGCTACACGACACACCACAGACATCCACACCCGTCGTGCACCAACGTGGACAGTCACACGACGGAGGGAGCCCCATGCGCAGACTCGTCAGCTACGCGGCAGCCACACTCGCCACCATCCTGGTGTTGGTCGGGTTGGCCGCAGCACCAGCGCAGGCCGGACCACAGCACTACGGCACCGACCCGTACGCCAGCGGATGCGCCGGCAACTCGTTCATGTACAGGAGTTTCCCGTTCAGTACGTCAGGAGGCGCAGGCACAACGGAGCGCGCCGAGCTGTGGTACTCGCGCACCTGCCAGACGAACTGGATTCGCGTGACGGGCAACCCGGCCGGCGGCGTAACCAGCAAGACCCTTTCCTCTGACTACGGCCAAACGTGGGAGGAGTACGACTCCGGCACGGGGTGGAGCTACGGGATGCAGGTGTATGCGCCCCCGGGCGTGTGCGTGAACATGGTGGTGTATATCAACTACCCGGATGGGTACCCGTTTGGTGTGGTGATCGAACGGGTGTGTTGACGGCCGCCTTCGTAAGGGGCGAGCACCGGGGCCGCCTACCGGGTGGGTGGGCGGCACCAAGCGGCTACTGGGTGAGGGTTCGGACAATCGCGGCGATCACCTCGACGCCGAAGCGGGCAGCAGGTCCAGCCCACGGTTCCCAGGGGTGTGGCTTACATCGGCTGCGGGGGCGGGGTGGCTTACGGGGCATGGTGGTCTCCTCTCGACACGAAACGGCCCCGGTCTCAGCCGGGGCCGCTCATCGGTTGCTTTGGTTGTCGGGGGTGGTGCTGTTGCCGGTCATGTCACCACCCCTCCCACCGGGCACAAGAAAGCCGCCCAGCATCAAGCTGGGCGGCTTCTTCTGTGGTTGGGGTCAGACGCGCTTCACCTCGCCTTTTCGGCTGGCCTGCCGGCCGTGGGAGCCGCACATCTGCATCTGCTCCCCCGGCCTCCCGTCGAGGATGTAGTCGGTGAGCGTGTAGGTGTGGGTGTGGCCGTGGCAGTCGCCTCGGTTGTCGTAGCGGGTGTCGTGGCAGTGGCCGGTGTGGGTGGTGGGGGCGGGGCACACGGTGGGGATCATGCGGTCTCCTCGGGTTCAGTCGTTCGGGTTGGTGCGTTCGGTGGCGTCGACCACGCCCAAGCCGTCGAGGATCGCCCGCACCCCGTCCAGGGTGGTCGGCTGCTGGTCGGCGAGCGCGGCGAAGAACGGGGCCATCTCCGTGTAGGCGGCGAACCCGTCATTGAACACCCGCACCTGAATCGCGGCCTGGTCGACGGCAGTGAACTGCTTGTGGACGACGGCGAACTCCCATGCGCAGCCACCGCCGTCTGCGGCTTTGGCGACCATCAGGGTGGGGAGGGGGTCGGCCTTACGTCGGGCGGGCCACCACCACGCCTCGTGGGCGACGGTGTACGTGAACGTGTAGCCGGGGCCGGCGTTGAGGCGGGTGGCGCTGGCGAGGTAGCCCTGCGGGTCGGCGAGGGCGGACAGGAGGGCTCGCCCGAACGACTTGGGCTGGCTGGTCACGGCTTCTCCTCGGGGTTGGGTCGGACCCGGACGGTGCGTGTCTCTTCCAGCTTCGGCTTGAACGTGGCGATGACGTTGGGGGTTTCCCTGCCGAGTGCCTGGGCGATGAACTTCCAGGGGCAGGCGGCGGCACGCAGGTCGGCGACAAGCTGGAGTTCTTCGGTGTCGATCGCCTGCCGTCGGGGGCGGATGGTGGCGAGCTGGGCTAGTAGGGCATCCCGGTCGGCCACTACTCCCCCTTCACGCGGGCGGTGTCCGCTTCGGCGGCCCGGTTGGCGAGGGAGCCGAGGTTGAGGTTCATCAGTGTCGTGTTAATTTCGTTGACGGCCTGCCCGACGATCCCGGCGTAGTGGGGGCGGCCAGGTGAGCCGTCTACGCGGGGCACGTCGTCGGCGAGTCGACGGATGGTGTCGGCGAGATCGGTCAGGCTGGCTGCGGTGTTGTGGAGTTGCCGGGTCAGGTGGTCGGCGGCGTACTGCTCGACGGTGGCGGGCTGGCCGGTCATGCCGGTCACTTCCCTTCGGCGACGCGCTGGGCGTTGGCCATGTCGGCGTCGGCCTGTGGGGTTCCCTGGCCGTTGACGAGGACGTACACGGCTGCTTCCTCCCGGAGGCTGCCCATTTGACCCTCGGCGACGGCAAGCTGAATCCGCTCCCCCGTCATCCGACGGCCGAGGTCGGTCAGCCCACTGGCGCGTACGTACGGGCCGTCTGGGGTGTCTTCCGTGTGCAGCACTTCTTCGGCGGGCAGCCACGACGCGGGGATGGCCAGTTCGTTGTTGAACCATGCGGAGAGGCAGAGGAGGCGCTGTTTGCCGTCCACCACCACGTAAGAGGCGATGCCGTTGGCGTTGTGCCGGTCGTAGTTGTCGGTGTCAGTCCACCAGTCGCCGTGTCGGTCGTTGATGATGATCGACTGCACGGGGGTCCCGGAGAGCAGGGAACGCATGAGGGCGACCCGCTGGTCTTCGGTCCAGACTGAGCCGCGCTGGTATGGCGGGTTGATGTCGATCTCGCCGGCTTCGATCTGCTTGACGAGCCAGCGAGCCTGGCGGCGGAAGGTGTCGATGGGGAGGCGCTGGAGCGGGGTGCTGGTCTGCCGGGTCATGACTCACTCTTCCTTGCCGGTGATGGCCTGCCGTGCGGCGTGGACGGCCTGCTCGATCTGGTCGAGGGCGGCCAGCACGTCGGTCGCGGAGGTTCGCTCGTTCTTGTTCCTGCCGGCCAGGACTTCGACGAGCCTGGCCACGTCGGCGAACTGTGCGCGGGCGAGGGTGTCGACAACCTGCGGATCAGTGATGGGCCGTAGTTCGGTGCTGTAGCCCGCCAGGGAGCGCTTCTCGCCGATCTGGGCGCACCGCATGTTGTAGCGGTTGCCGTTGTCGAGAACGATCTGCGTCTTGGTGATGCGCGCAATCTTCGCGGTGGAGACGCGGGGGTCGTAGTAGCTGTTGTAGTACTCGGCGACTGTTGCGCCTTCGTGGATCCAGTCGGCGGCGCTCATGGGTCACGCCTCCTTGGTGTTGTGGTCGGCGAGCAGCTTCTCTCCGTCGGCGGTCAGTTCCCACACCTCGGGGGCGAGGATTGACGGGCTGGTGCGGCGTCCTGGTCGGATCAGTCGGGGGGTGGCGTTGGCGAGGTCGGTACAGATGCGGGTGACGTTCTTCGTGGTGTATTCGTCGACCTTCCACGTGTCGTGGTCCTTCCTGTCGCCAGTCCAGCTTCGGTGGTGCTTGACGTGGCCGGCGGCGATGGCGTGGAGGACGGCGAGGCGGGTGGGGGTGGGGGTGGGGGTGAGTTTCATGGCTGGCACCTCTCTGCGTTGATATGGCAAGCATAGCAAGATATGGAAGCCATATCAACCCGGTTTGAGTGTCCACACGAAAGAAGCCCACCACCCGAAAGCAGCAGGCCCCTCACGCAACCACCAACAACCCAGGCCAGCGGCGGTAAAACACCCCATCCATGCCGACACTGAACCGCCCCCGCCACGGCCTCCGGTCGTCCGGGTCCAACCCCGACTTGTCGATCACCTCGTAGTCCTTGCGGGACGTCCACCCGGTCTCACCCCGGTCATCCACCACCGACCCGCAGCACGGTGTCTTCCACATCGAGCAGTCCGCGTACCGGGCTGTCACCTCCACCCGACCGATGTCGTACACGCCGTTGTGGCAGCGGTTGCAGGAAACGGGCTTGAACATGGCGGCGACGGCACCATTCGTGAGGCGCATGTCAGGTGTCCTTTCCGGTGATGACGGCGAGTGCCAGGTCGGTCGGGTCAGCCACGGCGGTTCCTCCTGATCTGCGCGAGCCGGTCCACCAGTTCATCCACAGCCGCGCACACCTCGTCCTCATGGGCGGGGCTGCCGTGCGGGTCCAGCCACGGCAAGCCGTCGACCCGAAACCACTCCAACACTTCGTGAACAGCCTCGTTGACCGCGTACCCGAAGTACCGGTCCACCCATTCGGCTTCGGTGCGCCCGGTGACGGCTAGGTCGCGTCCGTCGTACCAGCCGCCGTCCTGCCCGTCTTTGCCGCCGTAGGCGCAGGGGATGGTGGGGCCGTCCAATGCGCCGGGCTGCACACGGCGGAGCTGGGTTCGCGCGTAGGTGAGCCGGAAGTCGACGCGTGCTGCGGCGGCCAGGGCGGCGGGTTCGATGTCGTCGTCAACCACGGTCGACCTCCCCGTTCAGCGCCCGCTGGCATGCCTCGGCAACCTCAGTCAGGCCGGCGTCCATGGCGATGGCATAGCAGGCGTCGACCACATACCGGCGGGCACGTTCGGCGGTCTGCGGGTCGGGTTCGGTGGCCCACGACCCGTTCTCCACCACCCCGAGGATCGCTTCCCCTGCGTCGTGCAGCTTCTTGTTGGCGACGGCCAGGCGGGCGTCTTTGTGCTTGTCGACCTGCTGGAGTGCGGCACGTACGGCGTATAGCATGCCGGTGGTGTCGGCGCTGCCCCGCAGCCATGCGTCCAGGGCGGCACGCTCGGGTGCGGTCAGGTGGTCGTTGTCGGGGGTGAACCGGTCACCGTTGATGGTGCCGATACGTCGAGCCTGACCGCCCTTGTCGACGACAGCCACCGGGTGCCCCGGCAGCAGGCTGAACGGGCACACCAGCACGGTCTGCTCGTCGAGCCGCCCGGCGGCAGTGAGGGCATCCACCCCTGCACCCTTGGCCTGGATGAGACCCATGCCATCGCTGGGCCAGTCGGGGAAACCTCGGGCGCGCAGCATGTGCACGGCGAACGTCTTGTTGGGTGCGGCGACGATCCAGGTGCCGTGGTTGTCTGCCACGTTGAGGCCGAGTGCGTCGCGGATGGACTGGTTGATGCGACCTTTGGGGTGGCCGATCGTGAATACCTTCACCGGTTTTGCTCCTTGCGTGTGTGGCTGTTGTGGGGTGTCAACGCTGCGTCAAGCGGCCTACTTCCGGCGGGCCGGGCTACGGCTCCTCCACCACCTGCGCGCCGTCGTCGAGTAGGTGCGCCATCCGCTCATCCCCGTACTCGCTGCCCTGCTCGGTGGTCCACGGGAACGGGTCGCGCCGGGATTCGGTGGCCTTCCGGTAGTGGGTGCCGTTGGTGTCCTCGATGACGGTGCCGACGGCCATGAGGGCGGTGCGGTGTGGGCAAGGCATGATCACTGCTCCTTGGTGGTGTCGATGACTGCCGCCCACTGGGCGAGGTTGCCGGTCCGCTGCTGTTCCCACCCGTCGACCGGCTGCCAGCCGTGTTCGGCGAGCATCCGCCCTGCGGTGTCGGTGGGCGTTTCCCCGTCCACGACGGTGCCGTGGAGGGTGTCGAAGGTGAAGCCTCGGTGGGACAGGCGCAGGTTCAGCCCCATGGGGGTGACGGTCAGGGTTGCGGTGCCGTCCATGTCACTGCCCCTTACGGCTCGATGTTGTAGTCGATGCACAGGACGGCGGCGCACAGGTGATCGGTGATGTCCGCCGGACTCATGCCCGGGTAGGTGTCTCGCATCTTCATGGCCGCACTGCCGTCGGCCTCGCGGAGGTATCGCATGGCGGCGGTCAGCCGTTCGTGGTTGAGGTGGTAGGCGCTGGTGGTGGTGAGGATGCGGACGGCGGCGAAGTGCCGCTCAACGGTCGGAACGGTCATGGCTGCTCCTCAGGCGGCTTTCGGCTTGCGCCGGTTGTCGTAGGCGGGCCCCTCAGCGGGGCCACGAAACGCGTCCGCGTGCCGGGCTGCCGTGTCCGGGTCGAATCCGGCGGCGAGCCACGGTCCGACCTCGGAGGGCAGGAATCCCCGGTTCGCCCAGTGGGCGGCCTGGTCGGAGGTGAGGCCGAGTGCGGCGTAGTCGTGGCCGTGGTCGCGAAACTGTGCGGCGAGCTGGCGGAAGGCGGCTTCGTCGAACATCTGGTGCTCCTCGGGTCGGTCTGGGCGGTGTGGGGTTGTGGTGCCTCCGGCCGCATTCGATGCGGCACCCTCACGGCAAGATGCAGAGGCTGAGCGGGTCAGACCAGCAGCGAAGCGATCCGCTGTAGCTTGTCCTCCACCTGCTCGGTGGTCAGGTTGACCGCCGCCCCGCCCCGGCCGGCGTCGTCCGGGTCGTCGGACAACACCTCGAACCGGAACGGGCGGGACGGGTCGTTGATGACGGAGGCGGTGTGCCCGTTGGGAAACTCGAACACCCAGCCGATGTCGGAGGGCTTGCGGTAGCGGGTCAGCTCGGTCATGTCGGGTTCTCCTCTGCTGCGAGCGGTTGGCGGGTTGGGTCAGTCGGCGTGGGCGAGGGCGGTCACCTGCACCAGGCAGGTCGGGCACAGCATCACCGGCAGCATCGCGGCCGTGTCGTGGCGGCCGTCGGCGGTGAGGTGCGGGTCGGGCACGATGCTGCCGGGCTCACCGCAACTGCACACGTCAACCGCGCCCGCCGCCACCAGCTCGTACCGGTCGGGGTTGTCGCGGTAGACGGCACCACCACCGAGGTTCGTCCACCGGGGGTAGGCGAACGGCACGTACAGGTCGCCGTCGTCGTTGCGGGTGGGTGGGGTGACGGCGGTGAGGATGAGCCCGGCGTGCACGTTGCGGCCGGTGGTGGGCCACGCACGGAAGCGGGTGCCGGGGGTGACGGTGGCGAAGAACAGGTCGGCGGGGATCGTGTCCATGACGGGTTCTCCTCGCTGCTGGTCAGCGGTTGATCTGGGCAACGTCGATGTCGACGTGGGCAAACGCTTCCCTCACCGCGTCAGCGACACCAGCCCGGTTGGCACCGCTGGTCACAGAGACCGTGACTGGCCCACCCGCCGGGTCGTCCACCTGAACGGCGACGTTCCGAACTCCGAGGTTCAGAGCAGCAATGTTGATGCGGTCCTCGCGGCTCCACAGCGGGTTCACTGACATTCGGGTTCTCCTCTGCTGGGGTGATGAGGTCAGGCGCTCAGTTGTCGTCGTCGTCGTACAGGTCGAGGTAGATGGCCTCGGCCAGATTGCGCGCACCCATCGTGTGGTTCGGGTTCACCCGGCGGATGATGTCGGCGACCACCCCGCCGCAGCCGGGGCAGCCGCAGTTGTCGTCGTTGAGGTGGGCGGCGATGGCTGCGCCGAGGATGTTCGGGTCGGTGTCGTTGCTGTGGCGGCGGATGACTGCGGCAATGCTGTGAATGGCGGCGCGGTCGGGGCCGGTCAGGGTGGACACGTCGGTGCTCCTGTCAGTTGAAGTAGTCGGGGTCGGTTTCCATGCGGCGGCCTTCGGCGATCAGCCGGCCCCGGAACGCCCTCTGCTCGTGGCTGGCCTCGTGTGGGCCTTGGTGGATGGTGGCGGCTTCTTGGGCGACCGCGTATTCGGCGAGCCCGTACCACACTCCGGCGTCACCTCCGGCCGCCCAGTAGAGGGCGATGTCGGCCCCGTTTTCGGCGTCGCAGTCGTAGTCGAATGCGGCGCACTGGTCGCCGTCGCACTGCGGGATGTGCACGATGAGGGTTTCGATGATGGTGGTGTTGGTGGGGCGGGCGCGGAATTCGAGGATGCCGGTGGGGGTGCTGTACAGGTAGCGGACACTGTCGACGGTGTGGCGGGTTTCCTGCATGACGGCCTCCTCGGTAAGTGGCTATCCATATAGTAGCCCACCCGTGGATTAGTGGCAAGCCACATGGCAGACTGAGGCCATGACAAACACCAACAGCGACCGCCACCGCAACAAGCCCATGGGCATACGCCCCGACGACGACCTACAAGAACGCACCAAGAAGACCCTCGAAGCGAACGACTGGACCATGACCGAGTTCGTGTCCGCGTGCATGGAACTGGTCAACCAGAACCCCAGCGCCATGCTGAAGCGCCTCGCCTCGTTCAAGCCACCACGCGTTCGAGGTCGGCCACCCAAGGCGAAGGGCTAAGACGTCGCCTCGGCGGGCTGGCAGGCCGGACACCTCTCCCCCACCCACCCGTCACCCACCGCCAACGCCAGCACATCCGCCCCCGTAACCCCATGCAGCGGGGCCAACGTCTGCGGATCCGCCAACCACCGCCCACAGCCCTCGCACAACAACTGCACGCACGGAAGGTCGGCCCGCCTCAACGTTGGCGGGCCGACCGTCACCGCACCGGCCTGCATCTCGTCACCCCAGATGGCAGCGGCCAGACGAACAGCCCGATCGAAGTCCCTGCCGCACCCCAACCAGTCGCCCTCCATCTCGATCAGCCAGCACGGCTCCAGCGCGGGCATGAACGGCATGGTGGACCTCCTAACGGCGTCGGGCGTGTTCGGGGCAGCCAGCAGCACACACCCCGGTCGTCTGGTCGGTGAGGCAGGCGGGGCACACGGTGTCGACCGGCTGCGGCGGTGGTACCGGCCGGCGGGTGGCGCGGGGGCGACCGTGCGTGGCCACCCCCGCGCTCATGCTGCCTGCGGTCACCGCTGCCCGTCCTGGTTGGTGCGGGCCGCGTTGCGCTGCTCGGCCAGGCGTTGCGCCTCCGCCATCGTCGCCAAGCGGGCAGCCCGGTTCCGGTCGATGCGCTGCTGCCTGTAGTGCTCGTTCTGGCCGGTCACTGCTGGCTCCGCCGTGCAGCACCCTCGGCGATGTTGTGCCTGTAGTTCTGCGCGGTCTGGTAGGTGGCGGTGGGGTCGGTGTACGGCTTGGCCTCGTCGCGGGCGGCCTGCCCGATCTTCGGGTCGTACTGCGGGGGCTTAGGCTTGGTCATGGTCGGCTCCTTCGGGGGTTGGCTGGTCCTCTGGTTGGGGATCTGGCGGGGTGCGGTGCTTTCTGAGGGCTGCCGCACCCCGCCGCCATTCACTTGCCGCGCTTCGGCGGGTTGAGGGTTTGGTCGACGGCGGTGTGCCGCTTGGTCGGGGACAGGTCGCCGGTGGCGCGGATCGTCTGACCGACCTGCTGGGCGCTGCTGCTGCTGTTTGACATGAGGGCCTCCTGCTGGGTTGGTGTTGGGATGGTCAGTGCTGCTATTCGCCGCGCAGCTCGCGTGCCCGCTGCCGCAGCTCGGCGATGGTCGTGTAGGTGTCGGCCCGCTCCGCCTTGGTGATTCCGGGGCGGCATGCGAGCCCGTCGGCGCGGGCGTCCAGTTCGGCGGCACCGGCAAGGTTGTTCTGCAGGCCGGCGATGGTGCGCAGGGTTTCGGGCAGGTCAGACGACATGTGCGCTCCTACAGGGTTGGGTGGTCCGCCGGTTGTGGCGGCACCGCGTGCGCCCGAGTGATGGGTCGGGCACCACGGGACCGGCACAGTCACAGCAGCCAGGAAACCCCCACCACAGCCCCCACCACCGCACCAGCGCAGATGCCCACCCCGGACAGGAGAACCGCCAGCCGCAGCCGCCCGTACTTGCGGCGCACCGCCCACGACGTGCCCGCCAACCGGGTTGCCTGCTGCCGGTGGTCTTCCACCACCGCGCCGATCACCTCATCCGGGTCGGAGGCGCGGGCGTATGCCATGAACCCCCACGTGCCGGACAGGTCGGGTGCGAATGCGGTCAGGGCGGTGAGTGTGGACGCCACCAGTGGGGCGAGTGTGCCGGCGGCGACGGCGGTGACCGCCCAGCCGGGGGCTTGGGTGAGTGCGGCCCCGGCGACGCCGATGGTGGCGAGGTTGAGGGCGAGGAGGACGCTGACTTTCGTGTCGATGCGTTGGTGGTGGGCGTCGGTGCGTTCGCATGCCTGGTCGAGTAGTGCGCCCGTGTCGACGTTCACCGGTCCGCCCTCAGCAGGACGGTGATGGGGATGACCGCGCGCAGCGTCCACAGGAACTGCTGCCGGACGGTCATACGGTCGGGGTCACCGTCCACGGTCAACCAACGGTGGTGGCGCTGGCGGGGGTTCACGGCTGAACCCCGAACGTCTTGTGCCACGCCTCCCGCTGCCATCCGTCGCGGCTCTCGAAGCTCCGGGTGCCGTCGCTGTACCGCTTCCCGTCGACCATGGCGGCGGTGCGTGCCAGGTTGGCGTGCAGGTGGGCGCGCATCAGCATCCGGTACCGGTGCTCGTCTGACGGGTCGGCGAGGTCGTCCCAGTGGGGTTGCTCGGCGAGGTCGGCGAGGCGCAGCGCCTCTGCCACGTGTTCGGGGCCGGTCATCGGCCTCTGGTCGGGGCCGGTCACCGGCGGGCCTTCTTCGCGGCCTGGTCCCAGCCGAACCGGGCGTGGTGCATCTCGTTGTTGGCCTCCCCGGCGACGCTGTTGACGACGTTCTCTGCCAGCCGGTACGGGTTGCCGGTGCTGCCGGCGGTGGCGCTCTTGGTGATGCTGGTGCCGTTGATGGTCACGGTGATCGTGACCTCGACGTTGTTGGCGTCCATCGTGGTGTCCTCCGACGGGGTTGGGGCTGGCCGCTGCGGCGACCCCGCCGGGCTGGGAAAGCTGGGTCCAACCCGACAGGCACGGCGCAGGGTCAGAAGGCGAGCCCCATCAGGGAGGCGCGGATGGCGGCCTGCTCGACGTTGCGGCGGGCCGGGCGTCGGGCCGGACGGAACGTGATGCCCGTGTCGGTGTCCGCCTCGATGGCGATGGTGGTGCGGGTGGCGCGGGCGAGACGACGGGAGGTCGACTTGGCGAACATGGGATGCTCCTAAAGCGGGACGAAAAGGATGTCGGAAGGTGTGGTGGCCCCGCCCCCTCGACGGGGCCACCGGGTGTGAAGTGCGGTCAGCGCCTGCTGTTGCCGCGCTTGTCGGTGCTGCTGGTCGTGGCTGCCGTCGGCCAGTCGGTCACGTTCTCGAAAACCTCAATGACCTGGTTGTCGCGGCGCTTCTGCGGCTCCCGCCGGTCGTCGAGGTGCACCACCCGGCCGGTCATCGGATGCTGGCCTTCGTGGTGGGCCGCTGCGCCGTGTACCGCTCGTTGACCGGGGCACCCGAAATGTGGGCCCGGTCGAACACGCGGGCAGCGGGTTGGAGTGCGGCGGCCTGCGCCACCATCTCCGTGCGGGCGTACCTGCTGGGCCCGGTCACGACTTCACCGCCGGGGTGCTGTACCGGCCGTCACGCACCTCAACCGCCGTCGCCGACCGGTACCGGTCCGGGTTGCCGTGCCGCAGCACCGCCTCCCCCAACGTCGTCAACTCCACCGGACGTGGACCCAGCTCCCCGTCGGGGGCGACCCGGAACGCGAGGCTTCGAGCGATGGCCACCACCACCCGCAGCCGCACCTCCGGCAGCGCGGGCACCTCGATGTGGTCGGGAAGGAAGATGCTGCCGAACTGATCGGCAGCCACACCGCCCTCATTGATCAGTGCCAGCACCGAACCGTCGAATAGGGCGCTCATCACAACACCTGCCGGCGGCCGGCGTTGATGCGGTTCTTCAGACCCTCGGCCTGCATCAACGCCCGCGTGAACTCGGCAACCGACCCGAACGTGCTGTCAGCGCCGGAGACGATGATCCCGGCCAGCCCTTCGGTGATGCTGCCGTCGGCGTGGTGGGTGACGGTCTGCGTGACCTGCACCTTCCAGCAGGCGACTTCCAGCCAGTCGGAGCCGGACCAGACTCGGGAGAAGTGGTCGACGACACCGGGGTCGGGCATGCGGTCCTCGACGCACCAGTCGGGGCAGGGGGCGGTGTAGGCGTCGAGCAGGGCGGGTGCGGTCATCGGACACCTCCGGCGGGGGCGGCACGACGGACGGGGGACGGAACCTGCTCGCACCACACCCGGACCTGCCAGTAGATGACGTCGGACACGGCAACCGTGTGCAGGTGCGGGTCGAAGGCGGCCGGCAGCCCGTCGAGGGTGCAGGTGAAGGTGGGCCACAGGGCGTTGTGGGGCAGCGTGACGGTGATGGTGAAGGTGCGGCCGTCGAGGGTGGGCCAGCTGGCGGTGGTGGTGCACTGCCCGTCGCAGCCGATGATGCGGGTGCACCAGCGGGGGTGCATGTCACCGCCGTGGAAGATGTGGTGGCTGCGGAGGCCGGCGAAGGTGAGGGTGCTCATCGGGCCACCGCCTTGACCGCGTTGTGGCCCTGCTTGTTCAACTCCAGGGACACGATGCGCTTGCGGGTGCCCTCGAAGTGCAGGGTGCCCAGACCGCGCCCGGCGAGCGCACGAAGGGTGGCCCGGACAACCCGGGTGTCGGGGTAGACGATCCCGTTGACGTGCGCGTTGAGTGCCCGCTGCATGGGGACGCTGAGCGGCTTGTGCTCGACACCGCTGCGGGAGCGGGTGATCTGCGGCTGCTGGCCGGCGGGCACCGTGTCGGTGAGGTTGCGGCGCACCTGCTCGGCCAGCTCGGCGACCTTGGCGGTGTCGGCGGGCGACTCCAGGTGGTCGAGCAGGGCGTTGATGTGCTCGATGCGGGTGCGGGACTCGGCGTCCCGGCGGGCCTGCACCTCGTGCAACTCCCGCACCAGGGCGTCGGTCAACGCCTCACGGATGCCGGCCGGGCTGACACCCTGCTCGCCGCCGGTCTTGATGATGCGGTGGGCGAGGTTGCCGGTGTCCGCGTCGCCGACGGTGAACGAGAGTTCGGCGTAGCGGTGGCTGCCGGTGGCGGCGTACGTGTTGATGGCGAACCCGCCGTCGACGGGCAGGGACAGGACGACCGTGTACTGGCCGTAGGTGCGAGCGTAGTGCTCGCCGGGCTCGGTGACCGGCTCGGTGCGTGCAGAAGTAGTCTGCTGCATGGTTCGACTCCTGGTTGCTCAGGTTGTCGGGCTAGGTACCGGGGCGTTGGAGCGCCCCGTGTTACTGGCGGCCCTCGGGGGCGACGTTGGAGCGTCGTTTTCCGGGGGCCGTTCCTCTTGGTGCTGGGATCACTGTAGCTACGGCGATAGCTACGGCGCAAGAGATGCCGGGCATGTCGTTCAAGATTCTTGTAGCTACACCCCCGGTGTGCGTAAGATGATCCCTGTAGCTACAGTGAGGGGGTGACAATGACCAAGACGACGACCGCGAACAGCACGCCGACCAGGCCGATCCGGGTACCACTCGACCTCTGGGACGAGTTCGGCGACGTGTCCAAGCAGCTCGGCTCCAACCGCACCGCTCTGATCCTGGAGTTCATGCGCTGGATGGCACGCCGACCCGGTTCCAAGCTGCCGAAACGCCCCGACGTGCCGCCGGCCGCTAGTTCTGCCTGACCCAAAGAGACGGCCCCAGCCCGGTGTCCTACCACCGAGCCAGGGCCTGTGACCAGCGAGCCTGCTTCCCCAGCTAAGAGAGAACGGACCTGACCAGCCGATGCCGAAGATACGCGACTTCCCGACCCGTACAGGCGTACGGGTGCCGCAGCGCGGCCACCTCTGGGATAGGCCATCGGATAGCCCATGCCATAGCCATTTCCCAGGGGAAACGCTGTGGTGAGCCGCCTCCACGCCCCCGACGACGAAGACAAGCCGTTCATCGCTCGATGGAACGTGCTCGTCCGGGTGCTGCTGCTCGACCCCTCCGTCAAAGCCGTCGCCCGATCCGCGATCGACTTCGCCGACTTCGACGACGGGTCAAGCTGCCACCCCAGCAACAAGCGCATCGAACGGGAGACAGGGCTCAGCGACCGGACGGTCCGCACCGCGTGGCAGGTGCTGCGCGGCCTCGGCATGGCTGAGCGGGTCGCCTACGGCTCGCCTCACCGGCGACTGGCGGACGAGTACCAGTTGGTGATTCCCGACAACTGGCAGAGCCTGCCGATCTACGGGCCGCATGTGCAGGACTTCCACTGCCTGTACTGCGAGAAGCAGTTCACCCCGCAGGGCAACTGCACCGTCAAGGTCGACGGCGGTAGCGAGGTGGTGTCGTTCCGGGTGCAGTTGATGGCGTTCTGCCCTCCACCGAGGGCGAAGAAGGGCCGTGACGAGCCGTACTGCCTCGACATGTGGAACGACAGCCAAGCCGAGCAGGGGCAGCCACGGTGGGGGCAGCTCGGCGGCAAGGTGTGGGCCGGGTTCCGCAGGGCGAGGGGGGACGACTGGTGACCTCGGTAGTCGCGGAGATGGCGGAAGTGAGTTCCGGTGCCGGTACTGAGTTCCGGGGGTACCGGAAGTGAGTTCCGGCAATGGCGGAAGTGAGTTCCGCAGATACCGGAAGTCAGTGCCGCCCATCACTCATGTGATCACTCATCCTCAACACTCATAAGACCTCTCCCCTTCGCTACCGCGAAGGGCGGTGCGATCGAACGGAGACTCGATGACCAACGCGAACTTCCCCAACGCGGACCCCACCCTGATCGAAGGCGGCCCCCTGCGACCGAGCACTCAGGTGGGCAGTGGTGTTGGCGAAGTGGCGAACATCCCCCAGCATGTAGCCGAGCGCTGGCTGATCGGTGCCATGCTTCGGTCACGCCTCGCCATAACCCGAGCGTCATGGATCGTGGACGCATCAACCTTCTCGCCCATGCACGGGCCGATCGCCAACCTAATCTTCGTGCTCAACGCCCAACGCCGGCTTGTGACGCCCGAGTCTGTGGCAGACGCTCTTGCCTCGTCCGGCAAGCTCACCGCAGACAACGGCGTGGAGTATCTACGCGAACTGGTAGCCAAGGCTCCCAAGCTCATCAACCCGGGAAGCCAGATAGACGAGTGGGCGACTTGCCTTGCCGACAAGGCGTTCGCCAGGCAGATGCAGGCAGGTGCCGAGATGCTCCTTCGAGAGTGCCTGCTGGGGAACCGGCAGCGGATCGCCGCCACCTTTGCTCACATCCACGCGTGTATGAGCGAGAACCTTGGCATTGACCACCGAGCCGACTGGACCTTCATCAAGGCACGAGATCAGGGTTCCACGGTGACGGCCCTGTACCGCTGGTTCGACGCTGACGGCACGCTTCTGTACATCGGGATCACGAACGACCCGCACGTTCGCCAGTCGGCTCACGCGAAGAAGTCTTCCTGGGCAGACTTCGCGGTTCGCGGCACCATCGAGCGGTTCCCGTCTCGCCAGGAGGCAGAGGCGGCAGAGAAGGCCGCGATCGAGGCGGAGCGGCCCCTTTTCAACCACATCTACAACGACACCACCGAAGCCCGCGCCCGCCTGGTGGCCTACCTGATCGAGCATGGCCGCATGGACCTGCTCGCCCCCGCCGTGTCCCGAGGCTGACCCCCAACCCCGAAGGAGAACAGCATGACCGACCCGACCAACACCGATGACCGCTGGCACCTCAACCGGATCAAAACCGAGCGGGGCTTCACGATTCTCCCCGACATCCCCTCGCAGTACGGCGGGTGGATTTCCGTATCGGAGTCGTCGGCAGCTTCCGGCCCGCACGTGTGGGTTCGCGCCACCGCCCCGGCCGACCTGAACGCGCCGAACGGGCCGATGGTGGAGGCCCCGTTGCACCTGACCGCTGACAACGCTCGACGGCTGGCCGAGCAGTTGCTGTTGACGGTGGACGAGCACTACCGGGCCGACGGCACCGATGATGAGGCGTTCATGCCGGTGCGCCCCGGTGATGTGCTCGCCGCCGGCCTCAACGACGGACGCTGCCCCGTCGGTGTCGTCACCGCCGTCGACGATGACACGTTCCGCCTCGACCTGTACTCGTGGCCGCTGGGTTCGTTCACCGCCGGCACCATGATTGTCCGCCACGACCAGGTGCGCGAGTTCTCCCCGCTGGCCGTGCAACGCGCCGACGGTGTGTTCGACATGGACCCGCTGGCCGCATTCCAAACCGCATGGAAGGACGCGAACCGATGAGCGATCCCGCCGAGACGACTACCGCCGCGCCGCGCCTCACCCCCGCCCAAACCACCACCCTCCGCGCCGCAGCCGACGGCCACCTGTGGCAAACCTCCGTCGGCACCATCTTCCAGGCCACCAACCGGCGCACCGGGAAAACCGTCAACCACAAGACCATCGACCGGTTGCGCGGCTTGGGGTACATCCGCGCCGGCCAAGGCGACGGGGTGCACCGGCGGTGGGAGATCACCGACACCGGGCGTTCCGCCCTCGACCAGCACTGACCCCCAACCACCCACGGAGGAACCCATGACCGACCTCAAGCCCACCCCGACCGTCGACAGCCGCTGGCGGCGTCGTGACGGCACCATCGACACCATCACCAAACTGTCCGTCATCCACGACCGGCCGAACGTCCACTACCACAGCACCCGCCCCGACAGTGACTGGTGGGGTGTGGGGGTGTGCGACACCGACCGGTTTACCGCGACCCGAACCCAGCTCGACGCCGACAACACCTGACCCCCTCGAAGGAGATCATCATGGGAACCTCAACCGACGCGATCCTCACCTACGGCTACAACCTCGGCAACGACGACGAATGGAAGCTTGAAGGGGCCGGCGAGTACGGCGGCTACGACTTCACCGCACACGACTGGTACAGCGAAGACGGTGGCACGGACCTGGTCGAGTCGATCGAAACCAAGCTTCTCGCCGCCCACGGTTTCACCGAAACCGACTGGCAGGTTGACGGCTTCTACCAGAGGCAGACCGAGGCGAAGGCCGCCATGGGTGTGGAGGTTGTGACGCACTGCTCCGGCGACTACCCGATGTACGTGCTCGCCGCGAAGAAGATCACCGCCAGCCGGGGCGACTGTGAGGTGGTCGATTTCGACGCCCTCACCCGGGAGACGGTCGAGGGCGGCTATGACGAGAAGTTGCGGGCCGCGTTGACGGCGTTGGGGCTGACGCCAACGCAGGATCGGGCGCGGTGGCTGCTGTGCTCGTACTGGGGCTGAACCCGCGACACCCCCGCCGCTGACCCCCAACCACCCACGGAGGAGCGCGTCATGTTGACCGAAGCGAAGCAAACCCTCGGATTCGCCGCCCTGACCATCGCCGCCTTCACCTCGACCATCGCCCTGGACCCGTCCAGCCCATTCGGGATGATCGCCGCCACCGGTGCAGGTGTCACCCTCGGCCTCACATTCCTGACCGGCCACCACTGGGTGCAGGAACGGCACTGGCGGCGTGTCGCAGCCGCCGCACTGCGTGGCACTGACCTCAACAGCACCCGACCGGAGGTGACCCGATGACCGACACCGACAGCCTCGGCGACCGCATGAAGTCGTACGAGCGCGCCACCCGCACCCTGCTGCCCCGCCGCACCTACACCATCCTGCGGGCCGACGGACGCGCCTTCCACACCTACCTGCGCGGCGCGGCCAAACCGTACGACCAGCAGTTCATGGCCGACATGGACGCCGTCGCCGAAGCCCTCTGCCACGAAATCAGCGGGGCCGTGTTCGCCTACACCCAATCCGACGAGATCAGCCTGCTGCTGTGCGACTTCACCACCCCCGGCACCCAACCGTGGTTCGGTGGTGTCGCCGCCAAAATGGTGTCCATCAGCGCGGCTGTCGCCACCGCCACCCTCAACGCCCGCCGCCCCGGCCGCACCGCCCTGTTCGACTCCCGGGTGTTCACCATCGCCGACCCCCGCGAAGTCGCCAACTACTTCATCTGGCGGCAACGCGACTGTGTCCGCAACAGCATCACCATGGCCGCGCAAGCCCAGTTCCCGCACAAGCTGCTGCACGGGATGAACACCGGGCAGATGCAGGAGCTGCTGTGGTCCGAGTGTGGCATCAACTGGAATGACTACCCGGACGGCTGCAAGCGCGGCCGGGTGGTGGTGAAAGCCTCGGGTGAGCGGGAGGTGACGTTCACGCACAAGCGCACCCAGCAGCCGGAGACGGTGCGGGCGTTGCGGTCATGGTGGGAGGTGACGCCGGCACCGCACTTCACCGGGGAGGCTGGCGGTTTCCTGGCCGGAGTGGTCCCGGTGATGGCCGGTTTGAGTGCGGTGGCGGCATGACCCTCACCGCTACGAGCAGGGAGGAAAACCGATGACCGACCTCGACCAGCACCGTCCCCCGCTGCGAGGGTGGGAACCCGACGCCAACGAACGTGTCACCCGCTGGCGTGCCCCCCGCACCGTCGGCACCGTCATCCGCTGCGACCGCTGGGGGCATTTCGCCGACCCGTACTGGCGGGCGTCGGTCCGCTGGGATGGGGGCGCGGTGGAGCACGGCATCGAAACGTCATCCCTGGTGCGCGAAGACGGAACGCAGGGACGACGATGACCGAACCGACCACCCGCGACCTGACCGCCGCACAGGCCGCCCTACGCGGATACGCCGCCGTCACCCTCGACCCGCGCATCATCCGCAACGCCATCAACAACGACCCCGACCTGACCGAGATTGCCGCCGCCCACGGGTGGGCCGACACCGAGGTCACCGACAAGCTGTTCGCCATCATCTGCGTGCAACTCCTGCACATCACCTACGAGGAGCAGACCGCCCGGTTCTTCACGCGCCGGGCCGCACTGGAAGGCGACGTGCAGGCCGCCAACGACCGGTGGATGGCCAACAACCGGGAGGCGGCCCGATGACCGACATAACCGCGCAGCCTTGGACCGACGCCGACGTTGACCGCTACGCCCTCGTCATCGCCGCAGCCGGAGGCGACGACCAGTGGATCAACGGCACCAAAACCGCCCCCGACATGCCCAACATCGACAAGATCCTCATGGATGACTACCGGGGTGACGCCCGAGCCGTCCTCACCGCACTTCACGAAGACGGCCGACTTTGCCCGCCCGGCCGCGCCGATGACGCCCTGCCCGCGATTCTCGCCGCGATCGACAACGCCCTCCGCAACGGCTCCCACATGACCGGCGGAAACCTTGCCCTCGACCTGCTGTGCGACCGGCTGAACGTGGATCGTGACCGGCTCGTGTTCCGGCCCGACTGGGCTGCCACCGTCCGCGACGTCGAGCGCGGCTGACCGACCGGAGGAACCCGTGACCAAGTACCACGCCCACGAAGCGGTCATCGCCACCGGCCCCGACACCGGCAACCTGCCCGACGCTGGCGACTTCCACGCCGGTATGCCTGCCGAACTGCACCCGCTCATCGTCGGCCCGGTCCGCGCACCCGGCGAACAAGGCGGGGTGCGGTACGCCTCGTACGTGTTCATGCCCGAGGGGGAAGACTCGTGGATCTTCCCCACCCTCGACGGCGATGACGCCCGCGACCTGTTCGTTCAGCGGGTCAAGGACTGGCTACCCGACTTCGAGGTGGTGAGGGTGGAGTACGGGGCGAAACGGGAGAGCGATGAGCCACGCCTCAACGCGACCGTGTGGGACGAGCAATGACCGACCCGACCCCGGCCCGCACGATCCCCGCCCCTTACAGCGACGACGAAGTGATGGCACTCCTGGACGTCATCGCTGACGCCCGCATGCGTGGTATCGGCTCCGCCACCTGGTCCATGGCGTTGGCCATCCTCCAAGCCGGCTACCGGCGAACCATCGTGTCCCCGACCGGCGAACCCGTCTGCCAGCACTGCCACCCGGCACCGCCCACCTTCCGGTGCCGGGAACTCGGGCACGTCATCACCCCCAACTGAACGGAGCCGACCATGACCAACACCGCCCGCGTCACCGGCGACCACCCGCACACCGACCCCGGCGACGGCCGGCAGGAATGCGGACGCTGCGGCAAGTGGGTGTTTCCCGTGATCCACTCCTGTAAGGGGGTGCCCGTGACAGCCGCCGCACGGGCACGGATGGGCATGGACACCGCCCCCACTGCCGCCGACCCCATCCAGGTCGAGCGGGAACGTATCCGCCGCATCCTCGCCCTGCCCCTGCTGCAAGCTTTGCGCCTCATCCCCTCCGGCCGGATCCAACAGGGCTGTGTCGTGTCCGACGGGGATGCCGTGCGCTCCAACCTGAAAGCCGCCTACCACGCGGTCAACGACGGCACCCCCGCACCGACCGTGCCCCTCGACCTGGTGGAAGTCGCCCCCTGGTTGGAGGTGTGCGGGTCGTGTGACGCCGGCCTGCCGCAGTCGTGCACCTGCCCCACCGGGGATGTGCGGCTGCTGATCGCCGGCTTGGTCGACGAGATCGTCAGACTCCGCCAGCACGCCGCCACCGTCGAGGCTGGGTGGTGACCGTGGAACACGATTGGTGGTGCACGGAGGGCGACGACTGTGTGTGCGATGACGACCTGCGTGTGTGGTGCCCTCGGTGCGGCCGACGCACCGACACAGACGACGGAGGGTCGTGCAGGTGCACTGGTGCCGGCGACCCGACGGTGGGGCGGGTCGGCCGTGGTTGAGGGTCAGCTACTCTCCCGCTACCGGTGGGCGCGCGCGGCACGTCTCGGCTGCTGCCGCACCGGCCTGCACTTCCTCGCACGGTCCGACCGGTGCGACGCCTACGCCTGCGCGTGTCGGCGCATCATCCTGGGCGCGGAGCACATCCGGTGACCGGCCATTGTGCCCGCCGTGGCCCGGCGTCCCTGCGCCGTCGCACCACCCCCCGCCCCCAACCGGATCCGGACGCCGCAGACCCGAGGTACCCGGTGTGCCCCGACTGCGGGCATCACACCTCAGCGTGGGTGGGTGGCGGGTGCACGGTGCTGCGGCCCACCACTGTGGCGGAGCAGGCGGCAGGCATGCCGTGGGTGGTGGGGTGCGGGCATGACTGCACGGTCACCTTGTGGGGGGAGTCGGCACGGGACCGGCTTGCCCGCGCACTGTGGGGTGATGCCGCCCCGGAACCGGACCGCGCGCCCGCTCAGATCGACGCACAGCCCCGAAACGCCCGCCCCGCACCACCGGCACACCCCGAACCCTCTGAGACGAACTGAGCGGGCCGACACCCCAACCGAAGGAGCCGTCATGCCGGCAACCGACACCCCCGCAACCGAACCCGTCAGCGCCCTCGTCATCGCCGGCTGCGGCCACTGGTGGCGCGAAACCCGACCCGCCACCGTCAAAATCCGACCCGACCAACCGCGCGTCTGCACCCAATGCCGCCCCGACCATCCGGCCGCCGTCGGCACCTCACCGCAAGGACTCGCCCTGGTGCCCGTCACCTACCTACCCGATCCCGGACGTGAGGCACTGCCATGGACCCGCTGACCAGCCCGCTCGGCATGCGATGGGTCATCCAATGCCCCGTCAACAACTGTCCCTGGGAGATGGACCGCACCAAGCCGCCCCTCGGCCTCGTCCAGCTCGGCCACGACGGCAACCTCGACATGAGCCGTGCCTTCACCGCCGCCACGGCCGCCGACGACGAGGCATGCCGGCGGCACCTCGAAACCCACACCGTTGACGAGTGGGTGGCCACCGTCGCCGACCTGCACCACCAGTTGGGGGAAGCGCGGAGGCAACCGGCATGACGTCTCCAGGCTCCGACTCACCGATCCGCCGGCTGATCGAAGCATCCTCGCTGGGCACGCCTGACGCCCGGAAGCTGCGCGACAGCGTGCCGGACGACACGGCGCAGCGGATCGTGGAACGCGCCGCCGCACTGAGCACCCGCGACTGCGTCGTCAACGTCAAGAACTTCGGTGCCGTCGGCGACGGGATAACCGACGACGCTCCCGCTATCCAGGCGGCCATCGATGCTGCCGCCACGCCTTGCGAGATGTGGTTCTGCCCCACCTCCGGGGAGACGGAATGCGGGGTGCACGGCGGCTTCGACGTGTGCTGCAACCGACCCGACCTGCATCGCCCCGTCGAACCCGGTGCCTGCTGACCTTGGCTTGTGGTGCACCGTCTGCGCAACGGCATGTCACACAACCCGGCCCGCGTCTACCACAGGAGCGCCAATGACCGAACCGCCGACCCGCCGGCCGATCAGATCGGTAGACGACCTGCCCGGCCCCGACGAGTGGCCTGAGCTGGCGGAGTTTCTGCGCCGGTCCGTCGCCGCAGCCCACACCCACACCTACGCGGAACCGGACGACATCGAACGGCTGCGCGCCCGCATCATTCCGCCAGTCACCAGCCCCGGCGACGACAACGGTGAAGGTCACTGATGTGTGCCACACGTCGCATCCACTGCACGGGCGGCTTCCGGCCCTACCCTGAACGTCACCGCCGGAACCCGAGGAGTGAACATGCGTGACTACGACGACAACCCGATGAGCGACGACGAACTCCAGACCGTCGCCGTGCACCTCACCCGCCGGTTCGAAGACCACGACAAGCGGATGCTCGCCCAGTACACCCCCGAAGAACGGGCCGCCCACAGCAGGGCGCTGTGGATGGTCTACATGCACGTTGACCGGATCTGGGAGGAGCCGAAGCAGAACGGCGGACCGCACCCGGTCGAGCTGGGCGGCTACGGGGCGGTGGCCGGGTTCCGCGACATGCTGGACATCCTCCTCAACCACGTGCGTGAGGTGCAGGACGCGGCCGGGGAGCAGCCCGAGGACTACCGGGCGCGGATGGTCGTCGAACCCGCCGACTGACCCCTGCGGCCAACCTTCGGTGTACTCTCACCGCCAGGCAGTCCCGTCGGGGGGCGACGCCAGCAACACCCCTATCGGAGGGAGAACCACCCATGCCGTTGAGCAGGTTGGCGCAGCAGTTCGCCGACGAGATCCGGCAACACGACTGGTCAGACGCCCCATACCGGGCAGACCGGGCCGGACACGACCGGGCAGACGACCGCCACCCCACCGAACAACTCGACGACGCCCACACCCACCGGCTCACCATGAACGTTATGTGGGTGACCGCGCAGGTGCTCGGCTACAACGACCCCAACTTCGATGTGTACGAGTATGCCGAAGCGTGCGGCGTGAACACTCTCGCCCGCAGCGGCAGGCGGGACGGCGGCATCCTCGCCGGCCTGCGCCTCGGCAGCAACGGCTGCATGCAGCCCGGAACGAGGATTGATCGCTGATGGCAAAGCCGATGCCCAACAGGGCTGTTCTCGACGTGGTGGAAGCCCTGCTGAGGGCAGCCGAGCACCCCGACTACACCAACATCACCCGGTACGGTCGGGACAGCCTGCCGGGAGGCCAGTCGCCGGCCGGGGTGAAAGCCGCCCACATGTCCGGGTCCACGTCGATGCTGTGGGCTGCCGAAGTGCCTCGCGAGGCCACACCCGTGCAGGCCGACGATGACGTGTTGGTGACGTCGATGCCGGGGCGGATGCTGCGGCTGATGGTGCGGCTTCTCGACGCCGCCCGCCCGAACGGTTTCACATCGTGGCAGTTGTGCGCGGCCCCCGGCGTCGGTTGGCCTGCGTCCGGGGAAAGCCCGTCGGCGATCCGTATCGTCGGCGACGACGGGTCGGTAGCCTATCTGCGTGCCACGGCGGCGTCTGGGCCTCGCGGTGGCGCAGCCGAACCGAAGACCGACCCGTGCCCGGACTATCGCATCCCTGAGGGGGTCGTGGAATGGCACCACGGTCGAAGTGCGGCACCTGCGGTGCCCGTGTCGGTGTGACACCCGGTCAGCCGTGTCCGATGCATCAAACGGAGGGCAGCCGCAAAACGTGCCCGGGAAGCAATCAGCCGACTATTGACATGTGATGGCGTGTCGGCCGTTGGTCGACGCCGGTTCTGAGTTGAAGCCCCGCACCTCACGTTCAGGTGCGGGGCTTCGTCGTGTGCGGGTTCAGGCGGCCCGCCACCGGTTGCGGGTGTCTGAGCCTTTCGGCCCGCACCGCATCAGGGTGCCCTTCACCGTGCGACCGAGCGCACCCCTCGGCGAGCAGAACGCGCCCGGGTGCACACCCTTCTGCACCGACGGCGCGGTGGTCTTGACCGGGGTCGGATTCGGTTTCGGCTTGGGCGCGGTGGTCCGGGGTGGGTTGGTCGTCTTCCGGGCCGCAGGGGTGCGCGAAGGCGTCGGTTTCGCGGCGGCGCTGGTTGTGGTGACCGCCGACGGGCTTGGTGCGGCCGTGGGGCTGGCGGTGTCGAGCGCCCCACCCAGCTTCCGTGCCTCCACCGTCGCCGATATGGCCGGCGCTGCTGCGGGTTTCGGTTTCGGATCGGTGTCGCTGACTGCGCCGACGATGCCGCCACCGCAGCAGCACAGGACGAACAGCGAGGCAAGGGTGACGCCGATGGTCTGCTTGGTGGTGAAAGGGTTTCTCACCCGCCCGAGTGTGCTGCTGGTGGTGGTGGGCGGGGATGGGCCGATCAGACGGACGTCTGTCAGGTAGGCGACGCTACTCCCCCCGGCCCTTTCGCTTCGTGAGTCCGAGAACGATCCGCAGGTACTCGCGGGTCCACACGTGCCTCGTGGCGCGCAGGATGGCCGACTGCTGTCCGCCGTCGGCGTAGGCGGCCCGCATCAGTTCGGCCAGTTCGGCGGACGCGCGTTCCTTCGCTTCGGCTGCCCGCTCGTACTTGGCGGCAGCTTCGGCGAGTGCGCGTTCCTGCTCTGGCTTCAAGGACACGTCGGCGATCATCTCACAACCGAGTGTGCCAACTGTGTTTGCGTAGCGGGTTGACATCATGCAAACAGAGTACGCATACTGTGTTGGCACAGCAAGCAGTCAGATCAGAGGGAGAGCACCGATGACCAGCGCCGCCTACGACGCCGAGACCGCCGCCATCGTTGCCGCCCTCCGCGCCAAGCTCACCCCCGCCGACCCGCGCGACGGCATTACCGCCATCGCCCTCCACCGGCGCACCCGCCACGTCGCCCACTGGACAACCAAGCGGGAAGCCGAGACGACGCTCCGGAACCTGCGGGTGCGCGGCCTCAACGTCGACAAGGACATCCGCGTCATGCCGGGATGCTGCACCCGACCCCTGCGCTGCTGGGTCATCACCAAGCTCGGCGAATTCGGCGAAACCCTGCTCATGACCAAGGACGGGGCGTGGGTTGCCGGACGGCTGCTCCCGGAGCGCCCCAACGATCACGGCGCAATCTGGTTGCCGTACGAGAGCGCCGAGCAGGGCGAGACGATCCCGCCGACGTTTACGCACATCACCACGACCGCTCTCTACGCCGTCCAGCGCGAATACCAGCCGGTGAAGTCCAACGGGCGCGTCTTCGCCCGGCGGCGCACCGAGAACGCATTCGCCAAGTGCACTTGCGGATGGCGGGGCGAGGGTGATGACCGGGCTGAGGCACAAGCTGTGGCGCGGGTCCACAGGGCGGAGGCCGCCTGATGCCCCGCCAGCCTTTCGCCCACCAGGACGCCTGCGGCGACGCCGGTGCCCCGCTCGCCGTGTTCGTTGACGGCCGATTCGCCGAGCACATCAACGAAGCCGCCGACCCGTACGGCTACGCGGCCGTGGAGCAGATCCTGGTCGACCTCGCCCCGCACCGTCCGTCAATCGAGGTGCTGACCGTCTGCATCAACCACCCCACCGAGGCCGCCGTCGACTGCCTCACCTGCGACCCGATGGAGGACCGACCGCGATGGAACCCAAGCACTCGGCGCACGTGTTCATCGCCGTCGACCCCGTCCAGGACTACGAAGAGTCCCTGGCCATCCTCGGCGTCTACGGATCCCTCGCCGCAGCGCAGACGGCAGTTCGGATGCTCAGGGCACGCCCAGGCGGCCCCTACTCGGGCGATCCAACCCGCCGCACCGACGTTCAGGAATGGGTTGGCGGCGAGCACCGCACCACTTGGGTCTACCGACCGGCAACCGAGTGGCAGACCGCCGGATGGAAGAAGGAGGACTGACCCGTGACCGACACCACCCCCGCACCCTCCGAGGCGTGGAAGACACCCCGCCACCAGGTGGAAACTGGGGTCAAACTCGCCGACGCACCCACCATCCGGGCAGGCGGCAAAACCTACCGCCCCTACAGCATCACGTTCGACCACCGCCGCACCGGCAACGGACCATGGCGGGCCACCCTGATCGCCATCTACGCCACCAAGCAGTACCCGGGCGGTGGGGAGGCGCTGGTCGGTTCCTGCCTCCACCCGGGCCAACTGGATGACATGCCGGGCTGGCTGGCCGACATTATTGCCCGCGCCATCCCGGCGGAGAACTGACCGTGGCTGAACGGGTGCGGGTTATCGCCGTCGTCGACTGGCGGCGGCAGCGCGTTCACGGCTTCACCACCAGCGACACCGAAGCCCAGCAGTGGTGCGTGGACATCGTCGCCCGACACGGAGGCGACCCGCTCGCCGCAACCATGACCGTCGACTTGGTCGACATACCCGAGATCACCAACTGACCGAACGGAGCCCCACCCATGCTCACCGACAAGCAGCTCACCGAAACCGCCCTGAGGCTCATCGACGCCGAACTGCACTACCTCGCCACCTACGACCGGTCCGGAAAGATCGGCGAACTGCTGTGCGAGCACCACTGCCCCGACCCCGACTGCGGGCACAACCCGGTGGAGTCGGCGCAGGAACTACGGGCCGTACACCAACACATCAAGGAGGCCGTGGCCGAGCTGCGCTCGCACCTCGCCACCTACGCGGGCACGCGGCAGATCACCATCCCCACCAACGCCTGACCGAACGGAGCCCTCATGGCCATCACCGTCTACGGAGCCAGCGACGACATCATCGAGGTCGACGGCGACATCAGCGCCGAATTCCCCTACCGCAACGCCGAACCCGCCACCCTCGGATTCTCCGACGGCACCCTTCTGCGCATCACCTACACCAATGCCGGCATCTGGCGGATCAGCCCCATCGTGCGCGGTGCCGCAGACCTGACCATCGAGCAGGCACCCGAGAACGACGACAGCAACTACAGCGACCGCGCCACCCTGTCGGGTGCTGTGTGGGTCGTGCACGGCATCGACCACGCCACCCGCTGACCGAACGGAGCCCCACCATGACGACCAACACCGCACACCCGATGACCGCCGAGCAGGCCACCGACATCTACCTGACCCTCGCCGGGCAGGCCGGTGCCCCACTCGACCAGCTCGACCACTTCGTCAACCACCAGACCAGCGGCGACTTTGAGCCGTACCCGTTCACCGGACAGCTCGGCGGCGGCTCCCAGTTCACCGAGTTCGACGACCGGTGGCAGGTGTCCGCCCTGCGCGCCGAACTGGACCGGAACCCGAACATGCGCGACACCCTCCACGTCACCAACGCCGCCTTGGCCACCCTGCGTGCCGCCTACCGCGCTGCCGGTGTGCTCACCGCGCAAGCCGCCTGACCGCACCTGACCGAAGGAGAACCGCATGAAGACCATCGAGGAATACGCCATCGGCCTGGTGGTGGACGGTGCCATTTCGTTCGCCGAGGACGACATGAACGAGGACGACGAGATCGCCGACGACAAGCATCAGGAGGCGTGCCGGCTCGCCGAGAAGATCGCCCGAGCGATCCGCGACGACCCGGCGACGGTGCTGGCATTGGCTGCCAACTACGCGGACTGACCGGCGTACCGCCGCGCCGGAACCCCAGCGTCCGGCGCGAGCGGTAACCGACCAGACCCCCACCGATCGGAGACCACCATGCCAACCTGGCTGATCGCACCACTCGCCATCCTCGCCGTGTTCGGGCTGATGGCCCTCCCCCGGATGTTCCGATGACCGAACATCACAGCATTGAGGTGACCGCATTCTTCGGCGACGAGGACACCTACCGTGAACTGCACCTGATCGGCCCCTACCCCACCCCGGCCGCCCGAGACCGAGACCTCATCCGCCTCGAACGTCTACCCGGCAACAACGGTGACGCCCTGTTCACCAGCTCGGACCGGAACCCGGCCGACGCCGACCACTCATGCACCCCCGAGCAGGTCGCCGACATTCGGCATTTCAACCAGGTGGTGGGTGCCCTGTACGGGTACGAGGTCGACGACAACGGGCAGGACGTCAGGCACCCGCCGACCGTGGCACCGCCAGCCCGGCCGCGACAGAGAAAGACCCGCCAGCCCACCAGCCAGGGTGCCCTGTTCGACCCTGCTGGGGCCAACCGATGACCGTGCGCCGCCTCAGCGAGATCCGCTGCAACGGCCACGACTGCGATAACGCCCTCACCTGGGAGGGCAACGCCCAGCGCATCCGCCGACACGCTTCCCGCAACTGTGGGTGGATCGTCGCTCAGGCCAGCGGCGTGGACTACTGCTCACCCCACTGCCTAAACAACCCCCAGACCGCCGAGGAGACCCCGTGACCGACACCATCGACGCCGACACCGCCCGCCGAGTGCTCGACCTTCCGCTGCCGGACAACGACGCCGACGCTGCCACCGTCCGCGATTACCTGATCGAACTACTCGCCATGGTGTGGGAGGAGGAGCAGGGCTTCAACGGCAAGCGGCCGTTCGGCAACTCTGGCTGGCAGAGCGACCTGCACCTACCGCTGATCATTGCCGGGATGGTGCCCGGACGGCTCGATGAGGACGGCTACATCGAACACATCGACCAGCAGGCAGCCGATCGGCTGATCGCCGCCGCCATCCGCGAACTTCGCTGACCCGACCCCGACCCCGGCCCGTGGCATGAGTCCACCTCGCGTCGCCGGGGCCCCGCATCCCATCGACCGGCGTAACATCGACCCCCGGTGCCCGCACATCCCCCCAGGTTGCGGCCACCACCAGCCCGGCCCGCACCATCCCCCGAGGGTGCGGGCCGCGCCACGCTCAGGCCCCACTGGTACCGACATGGTCCGCTGAGGTGGTTACCCTCCGCTGACACAGACTTAGCGCGTGGTCCACCCGGGACAGCCGCGCCCAAGCTCGCACCAGCTTGCCGCACTGCTCCGCACCCAAATCCTGTCCGGGCAGCTCAAACCCGGTGACCCCATCCCATCCGACCGCTGGCTCCAGGAAACCCACGGCGTCAGCCGCAACCTTGTACGCCTCGCCATCGCCCGGCTCCGCGCCGAAGGGCTAATCGTCGTACGACAAGGGCACACTTCCAGGGTGCGGCAAGAGCACCCGAGACGCCCCCTCGACATGACCGGGGTCGTGCGCATCGAAACCCGCATGCCCACCGGCCCCGAACGCGACGACATGGACGTGCCACCCGACGATGGGGTACCCATCCTGCTGGTGTGGCGCGACGGCGCAGAGGTGCCGGAGATGCTGGCCGGTGACCGGTGGACGGTCCCGGGTCCATCCTGGCCTGACGCACACTAACGACACCCCCGCCGCGTGGGATACGCCCAATAGGCAACTTTGCATCATGTGCCTGTCGGTACCAGTGAGACTTGCGCGCTGCGTCGATTGGGGCACCATCGACTACTCAAACACCCCTGACCAGTCACTCAGCCATAATGTCCGTTTGTGCGAACCGAGCGGGCGGCGACCCCCAAACAGGGGTCAACCGAACGAACCATCCCCGACTAACGTGAACAGGCAGAAACACCACCAGCAGACCGATGGTTGCCTAACACCAACCGTTGCACCATCAACAAACACACAACGCGCACGGTTTCCGGGGGGACCACCATGCCGCCTCACAGCACCACCACCAGAACCACCGCACACCTCGCACCGCCAGGCTGACCGCCACCCCGGGGACTTCCCCGCCCCGGGACACGGCGAGACGCAGCCCGCGACCTGCGTCTCCGATCTCACCCCTCCCCAGCAGGCAGAGACGGAGCACCACCACCATGTGCAACAACACCAGCCGCACCGACCAAGACAGCCAAGAAATCACCCGCCTCACCAACAGGCACAAGGAAATCCTGGACCTCCGAGCCAAACGGCAACGTGTAGGCCACACCGCCTACGGCCTCATCGCCCTCGGCCTCACCATAGGCGCTGCCTTCATGTGGGGCCTCGTATTCCACGACGCCCACATGGACCCTGCCGCGCAAAGCACACGCGGCTACCAGGCGTTCCTTGCATTCGCCCTACTAGCCGGCGTTGCCGCAGCAGGCTGCGTACGCACCTGGATGATGGTGCGGGTCATCCAACGGCACACCGCCGACCACGACCGCATCCACGCCTACGACGAAGAACAGCAAGTCAAGCGGGTCGCGGAGGCCGTGTACGCCCGGTTCGTCAAAGCGGAGAAAGCCGCCCAGCAAACCCGGTGGGAAAAGAAGGCCGACAACATCGAGCAGGCCCTTGCCGCCACCAACGGGCGTGCTCCCCGCCCACGTCAAGGCACCGCCCCCTCATCCGACCCCAGCCCGGTCATCCGTCTCCCGCAAGCCCGCCAATCCCACCGCTACAGCTAACCCTCACGGTCACGGGGTTTGACCTCCACCGACTCGGGGTCAAACCCCGGACCCCGGCGGGTACGCAAAATCCGCACCCGAACCCCGAACGCCTCCATGATCGCCCGCTTCTGCACCAGGCTGTACGAGTCCCAACGTTCCTCCGCCTGCTCCCCCACCGACGCCACCACCAGCGACAAATGCGGCGACACCTGATGCTGGCGTGCCTCCCGCTCCGCCTCCTCAATCTGCGGCCTCAACCGGCCGTTGATCACCCGCACCTGCTCGGCGGACATGTCACCCTCCGCGAACGCCAACGCCGCCGCCGACATGCGCGCCCGCAACGCCTCCGCCCGCGCCAACAACTCCGCCTGCCGCGACGACGACCCATCCAACAAATCCAGCACATCGGAACGCCGCAGCAACGACAGCATCACCGCCCTCACCCGCAAATCCACCGCCTGCTCGTTGCGCCCCACACACCCCTTCGCCTCACACGTGTACAGCAGCTGCTTCTTCCCCCACTTGGCGTTGCCCTTCCACGTGGTCCGCAGGTGCGCCCCACACACCCCGCACTCGCCGATACCCCACGACAGCAGGTGCGATCGTGCTGCCGGTTTCGTCTGCCCCCGCTCCGGATCGGACAGCAACGCCACCACCCGGTCGTGGTCGTCGGGGTCCACGATGCGCGGCCACGCCGCCGGCAGCAGTTGTTCATCGGGGCGGCCCCGGTGGTAGATCCGCAAACCGATGTTCGCCGGTCGGACCGCAATCTTCCTGACGCTCGTCTTGTTCCACAGAGCCCCGTCCGCCGTTTGCCCCTTCGCCCGGTGCTTACGCCGGTCCCCCGCGCTCGGAGCCAGCACCCCCCGGGTGTTGAGGTCGTCGGTGATCGCCTTGAGGGTGTCAGATGCCAGCAGTCGACCGACGATCTCCCGCACCACATCCGCCTCGGTGGTGTCCTCCTCATCGTGAAACCCGACGATCTTGCCTCGGGAGTCGTACTCGTAGACCCGCTGCCAGCCGTACGCCACCCGCCCGTTCGCGCGGCCTTCCTCGGCGCGTTCCCGGGCCACGTCGGCCACCCGCTCCGCCTTGACCTCCGACTCTCCGGTGTCGGTCTCACCCACGATCCCAGCGAACATGCGGCCCTGCGCGGTCCGCAGGTCGAACTCCTGACCGTTGACCTGCTTGACAATGATCTTGTGTGCCTTGCCGAACTCGATGCCAGCGGCCCGCTCCGACCGGTTACGCCACACCCGGGACGTGTGCACACACACGATGCGCCGCTGCACACCGAGCGGGTTAGGGGCGGCGAGCGCCGCCAGCAGACGGTCATACCCCGACCGTGGGGCACCTGCCAGCGCGCTGATGTCGTTGTCGGAGAACTCATCCACGACCCGACCCCCGGACCGCTCGGACACGTCGCGGCTGTCGCGGAGCTGCCGAGTGATGCCTTTCTCCATACCGATTTCGTCATCGCTGATCCGGGCGTACAAGTAGTCCTCGAACATGAGGGCATAGTATGGGCGTCTTAGCGCCACCGCTATTCCCCGGAGGCGTGGGGAACACCGACCGGGACCCGGAGCGCTTCGGTCAACTCATCGACGACGTCGAGCAGAAGCTGTTCGACCGGCTGCCCGACGAGACCTGGTTCTACCCGGGGCACGGCGCAGACAGCACCCTCGGCGCGGAGCGGGCGTCGCTGCCGCAGTGGCGGGCCCGCGGCTGGTGACGGCGCGGCGTCGGTCGGCCCGGCCGGTCGACGCCGTCCCCTCCCGGTCCACGCCGACGCCGCCCCTCCCGGGCCACGCCGACGCCGCCCCTCCCGGGCCGTTCAGCGGGGTCGCAGCACCTGCACCCGACGGACCTGGGAGTCGACGGAGGGTTCGGTGGTCGGCACCGGATAGCTGGCCACCACCTCCAGCACGTCCGGCGGCAGGTGCCCCCTGTCCGGGTCGCCGACCAGCACCTGCGTTCCGCCCTCGGCGGCCCGTCGCAGGTACGGCAGCACCCGTTCAGCCAGGTCCCGGTCATAGAGCACATCCCCGGCGACCAGCAGATCGGCGGGCGTTCCGTCGTCGTCGAGCAGGTCGCCCTGGCGGGCGAGCACCCGTACCCGGTTGGCCCGTGCGTTGACGGTCACCGCCGCCACCGCGTACGGGTCCACGTCGTTGGCGACGACCTGGGTGGCACCGGCCAGCGCGGCGGCGATGGCGACCAGCCCGGAGCCGGCGGCCAGGTCGAGGACCCGACGGCCGGCGGCCAGGTCGGGGTGGTCCAGCAGGTGCCGGGCGAGCGCCTGGCCGCCGGCCCAGGCCGACGCCCAGAACGGCGGCGGCAGGGTATGGCCGGCCGCCGCCTCCATCCGGGCCCACCAGACGATCGCGTCCTCGGCGAGGTGCAGCCGCACCTCGGGCACGAACGGCGTGGGCACCAGCCGGAGCCGGTCCAGCCCCTCACCCGGCGCGTCAATCTCCCGCTCCAGCGCGGTCAACGCGGCGGTACTCAGTCCGTTCACCGGTCGAGTGTGCCGGAGCCGACCAGCCGACGGGCGGTATTCCGGCACCGCCCGCGAGTTTTCCGTTGAATCTTGCGGCACTTCAGCAGGCAAAAACCGGGCCGGCCGGTTACTGTCGGGGCAGTACAGGGCGACCAGCCGCCGCAGTGGTGGAGGGTCACCCGTTGTAAAACAGGGAGAGATGCATGGCAACCGGCACGGTCAAGTGGTTCAACTCGGAAAAGGGCTTCGGCTTCATCGAGCAGGACGGCGGAGGCCCCGACGTCTTCGTCCACTACTCGGCGATCGCCAGTAGCGGATACCGGGAGCTGCAGGAGGCCCAGAAGGTCGAGTTCGATGTGACCCAGGGGCAGAAGGGTCCGCAGGCGGAGAACGTCCGCCCGCTGTAGGTCCGTGCCGGTGGCGGCGGCCGTGGGCCGCCGCCACCGAGCGCTTTCCCGCGGTCACCCGCCGCTCTCACCACTCCGGCACGGACCGCTGCTGCGGGTGTGCCGACGGCGGACGGGGTGCCCACGGGCTCGGCCGTCAGGCGACCAGCCGCTTGGCCAGTTCGTCAGCGACCTGCTTCGCGATGGTGGGCGGGATGGCGGCGGCGATCTTGTCCGGGGCGAGTCCGGCCAGTACGCCGGTGACGATCGCCGGCTCGTCGGTGAAATCCTTGTTGGCCAGCACAGCCAGCACGGTCTGCACCGAGGTCAGCTGGGTGCCGAGCGACTTCAGGGTCGGGTGCGAGACCACCAGGTCGGGGTTGGTGTGGTCCTCGCCCGTAGCCATCCGGGTATAGATCTGACCCACCGGGTTCCGGCCGTCCAGGACGGTGAGGTTCCGGTGGACGGTTTCCAGCCAGGCGTGCTCTTCGGGTGTCATGTCAGTGCCCTCCAGTAGTCCGATGCCGGTCAGGTAGCGCCGGAACAGCGGGGTCTGGTCCCGTCCGGCCTTGGTCGAGTCGCGGAAAAAGCTGACGTGGGTGTGCCACAGGTGCGAGTCGTCGCCGGAGCTGCGCCGGCCGAGCCGGTCCCAGCGCCGCACGACCTTGCCGTCCGGGCTGTAGATGATCTCGCGGATGTCGCGGCTGTCCCCCGTGTTCGCCCGGCACTGGGCGACACACCACTCGGAGAACGTCCGCAGGTTGTGGGTGGCACCCCCGGACCACACGCTGAACGTGCCGACGTCCAGTGCCGAGGCGTAGAGGGTGAGGCCGGTGGAGTCCCGGGTGGACTCCACCACGGAGTAGTCGTTGGCCACCACCCGGTCCGAGCCGGTGTGGTAGCCACCCCGGTGGGCCGGATCACCGACGATCCCGACCGAAGCGGGATCGAGCCCGCTGATGGTGTCGAGCAGGAGCCGGCGGACGGCGAGCAGATTGGTCGGAGCGGTTGTCATGACGTCCCGTTTCTGCGGCCGGGCCAGCGGCGTCGGCTGCTTCAGCGCCAACCAGGGCTGGAGGATCGTGACTGCCAGTAGGCAGCACCTGCTGGGGAGCGGACCCGAGCACTGGTGTACGTCATCGAGTGTTGCGAGGAACGCTATCCGTAGTTGCCAGAAATACCCAGCTCAGAGGGGTTGTCTTCAGATAGGTCAAAGCTGGGGACTGGCGGGGAGCACCGGCAGCACCAGCCGCGAAGGGTGCGCTGGGTCATGCAGGATCTGTCGGAGCCCTGCGCGGAGCGTGACCGCCTCGCCCAGCGCTTCGCCGGTGCCGGGGTTGCGTGCGTACCGGGGGTGGGCACCGCCGGAGACCTGCACCCGCAGCCGGTGCCCGACGGCGAAGCGGTGCGCCACCGGCCACAGTGCCACAGGCACCCGGGTCACCCCGTCCGGGTCGACCGGGAACCGGCCGGGGGCGACCCGGACCAGACCGTCGCAGACGTTCCAGGACCGGCCGCGCAGGTCCACGTCGCAGAGCCGCACGAACACGTCCAGGTAGGGCAGGTCGCTGCGGACGTGGATCTCGGCGCGGACCGGGCCGACCACCTCGACCGGGGCGGTCAGCACCGCGCCGGTGTAGACCAGCACGTCCGGCCGGGCCTCGACGGGGCGGTTGTCGACCGGGCCGGCCCGTTGGGCGACAAGCAGCGGGCCGCCCAGCGACGGGGTGGGGTCGGCCGGGTCGTACCGGATGGTGTCCGGTGCCGACGCCGCCGGTGGCTCCGGGGCGAGCCGGCCACCGGCGTGCAGGTGCCACGGGGTCCCGGTCGCCGGCGGCGGCCAGTCGGGCAGGTCCCGCCAACCGCCGCCGTCCCCGCCGACGTGCACCCGCACCGGGGCGCATGGCGGCACGGGCCGGCCGTGCAGGTGGGCGTCGAGCCAGCCCAGCCCCTCCCGCAGCGCCGTCGCCAGCAGCCCGGGGCTGCCGTGCGTCCACGGGCCGACGGTGAGCCGGGTGGGCACCCCCGCCGCCCGCAGCGCGGCGTGGTCGGCGAGCTGGGCGGGGAGGAAGATGTCCTGCCAGCCGCTGACCATCGTCACCGGGGCGCGCACCTCGGCGATCCGCGCGCCGAAGACCCGGGTCCGCCAGTAGTCGGCGTCCGGGGTGTGGTGGCGCAGCCACTCCTGGAAGAACGGCACGGTCACCCCGGTCGCCACCCGGTCGGCCTCGGCCAGCGGCAGGTGGGCCAGGGCGGCGGCCAGCCGGGGCTGCCCGCGCTTGAGTTCCCACTGCCGGGCCAGCCACGGCACGGTCTGCGCCTGGAGCAGCTCGGCCCAGGTCAGCACGGTGTCCAGGGCGAAGGACTCCCCCGCGTACGTCGAGTCACGGGTGGCCGAGGCGGTGACCACCGCGACCATCGCGGCCAGGTCCTCTCCCGCGTCGGCGGCCAGCGCCCACTGGACGAAGCCCTGGTAACTGGCCCCGAACATGCCGAACCGGCCCGCGTACCAGGGTTGCCGGCGCAGCCAGTCGACGGTGTCCAGGCCGTCGTCGCGCTCGTGCACCAGCGGGTCGAACCGCCCGCCTGAGCCGTCGGTTCCCCGACAGGACTGGATCACCACGTGGAAGCCGCGACCGGCGACCAGCCGACCGAGCAGCCGCATCGGCCCACCCCGCCCGTACGGGGTTCGGATCAGCACGGTCGGCGCACCGGGCACCCGGGGGGCGTAGTGGTCGGTGCGCAGCGGCACCCCGTCGCGGGCCCGGACCGTGAGGCCCCGGGTGACGTCGACCCGGTGCGTGGGCCCGGCCGGCAGCCGCAGCGCGGCGGCGGCGAGCCGGGCGAGCGAACGGTCCAGCACGGCGGTCAGTCCACCGGACGGCGGGGCGGCTCGGCACGGGCAGCCCGCATGGCGTCACGGTGCTCCCGCATCGAGGCGACCATGGTGGCCAGGAACCGGTGCACGACCGCCAGTTCGTCGTCGGTGAACCGGGCCATCACCTCGTCGGTACGCCGGCCGAGCGGGCCGAAGAAGCTCATCGCCAGGGCGGCCCCCTGGTCGGCGTAGTGCAGGAACACCTTGCGCCGGTCGGCGGTGTCCCGGTCCCGGCGGATGTGCCCGGCGCGTTCCAGGCGGTCGACCAGCGCGGTCACCGACCCGGAGGAGAGGTTGAGCTGTTCGCCGAGCCGGCCGGGGGTGATCGGGGCGCCGAGCAGTTCGGCGTCCATCACCGCGATCAACGCGTGCAGGTCGGTCGGGTTGAGCCCGTGCAGGCCGGCGAAGGCGTGCCCGATGTGTTGCGCGTCCACCGAGTAACGCCGCAGGTCGTTGGTGATGTCGGCCACCATCCGCCCGCGCGGGTCGTCCCGCCGCCGATACATCTCGTGCGCTGCCACGCCCGCGCCGCCCCCTGTCGGTGTGCCCGGTTGCAGCATAGAGCAGCTGCCGATAATCTCGCCTATCAAGATACTCGAAGAACGGGCTATCTCTCCGTCCGGCGTCACACCGGCAGACCATGAGGACATTCGATGTCGCTGTTCACCCGCGTCGCCCGCAGCCGGCTCGCCGCCTGGCTCACCGTGGTCGCCGCGATCGTCGTCGGCGCGGTCGTCTTCGGGCTCCCCAAGCCCGACAACCCCGCCCCGGTCTCCGCCACCGGCCTGTCCGTGCAGTGGCAGTCGACCCAGGTGGAACGCCTCCAGGACCAACTGCCGGCCAGCGGCGTGCAACCGGCGATCATCGTGGTCAGCCGGGACGACGGCAGCCCGCTGACCGACGCCGACCGGGCCGCCGTCACCGACCGCTCCGGCGCACTGGGCCGGCTGGCCGTCGGCGGTCAGGTCAGCCCGCCCCAGGTCTCCCCGGACGGCACCGTCGCGCTGCTCGCCGTGCCGTTGGACACCGCAGGTGGCCAGCAGGCCGTCGCCGACGAGGTGGCCCAGGTACGCGACACCCTCACCGGCCTGCCCGACGGCCTCACCGTCGCGGTCACCGGGGCGCCCGCGTTCACCGCCGACCTGACCAAGGTCTTCGAGGGCGCCGACGTCACCCTGCTCGCCGTCACCGCCGGGGTGGTCGCCCTGCTGCTGCTGATCACCTACCGCAGCCCGTTCCTGTGGATCGTGCCGCTGATCGTCGTCGCCGCCACCGAACAGCTCACCCTGCGCGCCGTCGACACCATCGTCCCGGCCGTCGGCATCAACCTCCAGGAGGGCGCGGTCACCGGCATCGCCAGCGTGCTGGTCTTCGGCGCCGCCACCGACTACGCCCTGCTGCTCATCGCCCGCTACCGGGAGGAACTGCGCCGCGTCGAGGACCGGTTCGCCGCCATGCGCGCCGCCCTACGCCGTACCGCCGAACCGATCCTTGCCAGCGGCGGGACCGTCGTGCTCGGCGTACTCACGCTGCTGCTGTCCGAGCAGGAGACCAACCGGGCACTCGCCGTGGCCTGCGCCACCGGGGTCGTCTTCGCCATGCTCTCGGCGCTGTTCGTGCTACCCGCCGTGCTTGTCGTCTTCGGGCGGGGACTGTTCTGGCCGTTCGTGCCGACCGTCGGCGGCCCCGCCCGGGAGGGCAGGCTGTGGGGCCGGCTCGGCGCGGCCGTGGTCCGCCGCCCGGTGCCGGTCGCCGTGCTGGCCACCCTGCTGCTCGCCGGCCTCGCCCTCGGTGGGCTGGGCGTACGCACCGGCCTGTCCGAGACCGAACAGTTCCGGGTCAAGCCGGAGGCGGTCGCCGGAGCCGAGACGTTGGCCCGTGCCTTCCCCGCCGGCACCACCCAGCCAGTGGCCGTCATCACCAACCCGGCCGCCGCGTCGGCGGTCACCCGGGTCGCCGCGACCGTACCCGGAGTCGCCTCCGCCCGCCCCGGCGCGGCCGGCACCACAGTCGCCCAGGTCGACGTGGTGCTGACCGCCGAACCGGGCAGCCCGGCCTCCGACCGGGCCGTCGAGGCGTTGCGCGACGCCGTCGCCGCCGTGCCGGACTCCGCACCGCCCGCCGTCGAGGGCGTCGCACCGGCCGGTGGGGCACTCGTCGGCGGCACCGTGGCCGCGACGTACGACTCCGACGAGGCCAACACCCGGGACCTGCGGCTGATCCTGCCGATCATCCTGGTGCTGGTCTTCGCCGTGCTGGTGCTGCTGCTGCGCGGGCTGCTCGCCCCGCTGCTGCTGGTGCTCACCGTGATCGCGTCCTTCTTCGCCAGCCTCGGCGCGGCCTGGCTGCTCTTCGACCACGTGCTGGGCTTCCCCGCGCTGGACAGCGGGGTGCTGCTGCTGGCCTTCGTGTTCCTCGTGGCACTCGGGGTGGACTACAACATCTTCCTGGTCACCCGGGCCCGGGAGGACGCCCGCCGGGCCGGCACCCGGGACGGGATGCTCTCCGCCCTGCGGGTCACCGGCGGGGTGATCACCAGCGCCGGCATCCTGCTCGCCGCGGTCTTCGCCGTCCTCGGCGTCCTGCCGCTGATCACCCTGACCCAGATCGGGATCATCGTGTGCATCGGTGTGCTGCTCGACACCCTGCTGGTCCGTACGGTGCTGGTGCCGGCGCTGGCGTTCGTGCTCGGCGACCGGTTCTGGTGGCCGGGCCGGATCCACCGGGACACCCCCACCGAGCCCGTCCCCGCCACCCCCACCCCCGACACCCTCACCCCCGACCGCTCCCGCGCCGGGCGGGACTGAGCAGGAGCGCGCTGCTTCCTGGTTCAGGAGCGCGCTGCCTCATGGTTGTAGTGGCATCCGATGCACTGGATGCCACTACAACCATGTTCGAGTGCGGTCTTGCTGACGGGGCGACGGACCCGCCACCGGGGGTGGCGGGGGCGGGGGTGGGGGTGTCGCCGGTCACGGTGGGGGCGGTCGTCGGGAGCAGTGCCGAGACGGGCCTTCGCGGTCCCGCGTACGCTAGGAGACCGACCAGCAGGGTCGTCTCCCCCGGCACCGAC
The DNA here is from genome assembly GCF_036017915.1 of Micromonospora sp. NBC_00421. Taxonomy (NCBI): domain Bacteria; kingdom Bacillati; phylum Actinomycetota; class Actinomycetes; order Micromonosporales; family Micromonosporaceae; genus Micromonospora; species Micromonospora sp. NBC_00421. Next base: position 610,643 of record NZ_CP107929.1, on the reverse strand, counting down.
AAACCGAAGATCACTGCGGCCTCGTCCGCCATGATCTCGCGGTCGTCGAACGGCCCCGGCCAGCCGGACCGACAGGACCGGACCGACCGACCGGACCGGAGGAAACGGCGGACCAGCAGCTGGCACGGCCGGAACAGCAGTTCCGGCAGAGATCCGGGCGGTGCCGGGGTTACCCCGACGCATGCCCCGGCAACCGTAGACAGGAGTATGGAGGGTATGCAGCTTCGCACCGACCTCCGCAATGTCGCCATCATCGCCCACGTCGACCACGGCAAAACGACCCTGGTCGACGCCATGTTGCGGCAGGCCGGCGCCTACGGGGCCCGTGGCGAGAACACCGAGCGTGTCATGGACTCGATGGATCTCGAACGGGAAAAGGGCATCACCATCCTGGCCAAGAACACCGGCGTGCGGTACCTGCCGGCGGACGGCTCGGACCCGGTCACCATCAACATCATCGACACCCCCGGTCACGCCGACTTCGGCGGCGAGGTCGAGCGGGGCCTCACCATGGTCGACGGGGTGGTGCTGCTGGTCGACGCCAGCGAGGGCCCGCTGCCGCAGACCCGCTTCGTGCTCCGCAAGGCGCTCAAGGCCCGGATGCCGATCATCCTGGTGATCAACAAGGTGGACCGGCCCGACGCCCGGATCAAGGAGGTCGTGGACGACACCTACGAGCTCTTCCTCGACCTGGACGCCGACGAGGAGCAGATCGACTTCCCGATCGTCTACGCCTGCGCCCGCGACGGCATCGCCTCGCTGACCCAGCCGGCCGACGGCTCGGTGCCCAGCGACAGCACCAGCCTGGAGCCGCTGTTCCGTACCCTGCTCAACACCATCCCGCCGCCCTCCTACGACGAGGACGCGCCGTTGCAGGCGCACGTCACCAACCTCGACGCCTCGCCGTTCCTGGGCCGGCTGGCGCTGTGCCGGGTGCGTCAGGGCACCATCACCAAGGGCCAGACGGTGGCCTGGTGCCGTACCGACGGCAACACCCAACGGGTCCGCATCTCCGAGATGCTGATGACGGAGGGCATGGAGCGTAAGCCCGCCGACTCGGCCGGGCCGGGCGACATCATCGCCGTCGCCGGGATCCCGGAGATCATGATCGGCGAGACCCTGGCCGACGCGGAGAACCCGATCCCGCTGCCGCTGATCACCGTGGACGAGCCGGCCATCTCGATGACCATCGGCACCAACACCTCGCCGCTTGTCGGCCGGGTCAAGGGCGCCAAGGTCACCGCCCGGATGGTCAAGGACCGGCTCGACAAGGAGCTGGTCGGCAACGTGTCGCTGCGCATCCTGCCGACCGAGCGGCCGGACGCCTGGGAGGTGCAGGGCCGTGGCGAGCTGGCCCTGGCCATCCTGGTCGAGCAGATGCGCCGCGAGTCGTACGAGCTGACCGTCGGCAAGCCGCAGGTGGTCACCAAGGAGATCGACGGCAAGACCTGCGAGCCGGTGGAGCGGCTGACCATCGACGCGCCGGAGGAGTACCTGGGCGCGATCACCCAGCTCCTGGCGACCCGCAAGGGCCGGATGGAGCAGCTGGTCAACCACGGCACCGGTTGGATCCGGATGGAGTGGCTGGTGCCGGCGCGCGGCCTGATCGGCTTCCGCACCGAGTTCCTCACCGACACCCGGGGCACCGGCATCCTGCACCACGTCTTCGAGTCGTACGAGCCGTGGTTCGGCGAGCTGCGGACCCGCAACAACGGGTCGCTGGTGGCCGACCGGACCGGCGTGGTCACCCCGTTCGCGATGATCAACCTGCAGGAACGCGGCCAGCTCTTCGTCGAGCCGACCACCGAGGTGTACGAGGGCATGATCGTCGGGGAGAACTCCCGCTCCGACGACATGGACGTCAACATCACCAAGGAGAAGAAGCTCACCAACATGCGGGCCTCGACCTCCGACGAGACCGAGAAGCTGATCCCGCCGCGCAAGCTCTCCCTGGAGCAGGCGCTGGAGTTCTGCCGCGAGGACGAATGCGTCGAGGTGACCCCGGTCGCCGTCCGGATCCGCAAGGTGGTGCTGGACCAGACCCAGCGGGGCCGGATGGCCGCCCGCCGTAAGCACTCCAGCTGACCCGCCCCACCTGACCCACCCGGAGCCCCGGGCCGCCGCACGCGGCCCGGGGCTCCAGCCGTCCCGCACCCTTGCGGAGGCGGTCGACGTCAGCGACGGCGACGCGAGAGCAAGCGGCCCGCTCCCACTGCGGCGGGCGCGAGGGGCGCCGGGGCGATCTCCCACTCCAGCCATCGGGCGGCGCGGCAGACCGCTCCGGTCCGGCCACCGGGTGGCGAGGTGTGGGTGCAACGGTGGGCCCCGACGTGGTCCCGGTACCCGGGTGGGCCGGTGGTCCGCTAGCGTCACGGGCATGACCTGGGACGATCTCGACGCCCGGCTGGACCGGGTGCCCGGCACCGTCTCGGCGTACCTGGGCCGGCTCGACGCGCCGCCCACCTGGACCCGTGACCCCGATGCCACCCACTACGCAGCCAGCACCATGAAGGTCGCGGTGCTGCTGGCCCTGCACCGGGCCGCCGAGGCGGGCGCCCTCGACCTGGACACCCCGGTGCCGGTGGTCGACGAGTTCGACTCGGCCCAGCCGGGCGCGCCCCGGTTCTCCTGCGCCCGGCACTACGACAACGACGACGCGGTCTGGGAACGGCTGGGCGGGCAGGCCACCCCGCGGTGGCTGGCCGACCGGATGATCACCCGGTCCAGCAACCTCGCCACCAACCTGATCATCGACCGGGTCGGGCTGCCCGCCGTGGCGCAGGCGTGGCAGCTCGCCGGGGCCCGACACAGCGTCACCGGCCGCGGCATCGAGGACGCCGCCGCCCGGGAGGCCGGCATCACCAACCTGGTCACCCCCGCCGACCTGGCGGCGCTGCTCGGCGGGCTGGCCGTCGGCGCACTCCGGGCCGGTCCGCTGGCCTCCCCGGCGGCCTGTGCCGCCATGGTGGACGTGCTGCTGGCCCAGCGGCACCGCGAGGACCTCGCCGCCGGGTTGCCCGACGGCACCCGGATCGCCCACAAGAACGGTTGGGTACGCGGTGTGCGGCACGGCGTCGGCGTGGTGTGGCCCGACGACGCCCCGGCGTACGTGATCGCCGTCTGCACCACCACCGACCTCGCCGCCTCCCCCGACGACGACCTCGACGACGCCTGCCGGCTGGTCGCGGAGATCTCGGCGACGGCCTGGGCCGCCCGACACGACCTGACCGGCTGACCGACCGACGGGCGACCCGGCCGGCCGCGCTGCCGGTCAGACCAGGAGCCACGCCCACCGCTGCCGACCTCGGCACATCACCTGCGGACCGACCCCGCCAGCCTCACAGTCAGTCCAGCAGGTGTGTGCGCAGGGCGGTGCGGAGCGCGGCGGTCATCCCCAACCCGTCGGCCAGGTAGGCGTCGAACGACCCGTACACCCGGCGCGCCTCGTCGTATCCGGCGTCCAGGTACTCGGGGCGGACCTCCAGCACCGCCCGCGCCGTCTCCGGGTCCAACTCCGGCCGTCGGCGCAGCATCGCCGCCGACATGGCCTCGCGCAGCTCCACCGTCAGCTCGTTGTGCCGCAGGTAGTCCGCCCGTACCGTCTCCTCGTCGACGCCCAGGGCGGTGAGCAGCACCACCGCCAGCCACCCGGTGCGGTCCTTGCCCGCCGAGCAGTGGAACAGCAGCGGCAGGTTCGCCGGGTCGGCCGCCAGCCGGACCGCGCGGGCGAAGCCCTCCCGGGCCGCCGCACCGGTGACGAACCAGCGGTAGACCGTCGCCATCGCCGCCGCCGCGCCCCGTCGAGCCTGGTCGTCGTACCCGGCGAGGTCGCGCCCGTGCAACACCGCCGAGAGGTACGTAAACCCGGGGTGCGCCGGATCGAGCACCGGCAGCCGGACCAGGTACGGGTCACCGACCAGCCGGTTGGGCGGAGCGACCGCCGTCTCGGAGTCGTCGCGCAGGTCGACCACGCAGGCCGGGGCGAGCCGACCCAGCACGGTCAGGTCGTCCTCGGTGAGCCGACCCAGCGCCGGCGTGCGGATCAGCCGGCCGACCCGCACCCGCCGCCCGTCCGTGGTGGGTAGTCCGCCCAGGTCACGGGCGTTCGGTGCGCCCAACAGCTCCCAGTCCCGCACGTTCGTCGGCCTCCCTCTCCGGTGACGTCGTGCGTATAGGGTGCCGCACATGACGATCGCCGCGGTACGCACCCACCGGCTGTCCGCCCCCTTACACACCCCGTTCGTCACCGCGCTGCGCCGGACCACCACTGTGGAGACCCTGGTGGTCGAGGTGACCGACGCCGACGGGCGGTCCGGTTACGGCGAGGCGCCGCAGGTGTGGCAGGTGACCGGGGCGTCGGTGGCCGGCGCCCAGGCGTGTGTGCACGACGTGCTCGCCCCGGCGGTGGTCGGGCGGGACGCCGACGACGTGTTGGCGCGCTGCGCCGAGGTGGAGGCGGCGGTGGCCGGCAACGAGGCGGCCCGCGCGGCGCTGGACGTGGCCCTGCACGACCTGGCGGCACGGCGGCTCGGCGTACCGCTGGTGCGCTTGCTCGGGGGTGCGGAGCTGCGGGTCCCGACGGACGTCACGCTGGCCGCCGGGGACGACGCGGAGCTGGCGGTGGCGGCCCGGCAACGGCGGGCCGAGGGCTTCGACGTGCTGAAGCTGAAGGTCGGCACGGACGCGGCGGGCGACCTGGAACGGGTCCGGGCGGTCCGGGCGGCGGTCGGCCCGCAGGTGCGGATCCGGTTGGACGCCAACCAGGGTTGGACACCGCGGGAGGCGGTCCGGGTGATCAGGGGTGCGGAGGACGCCGGGCTCGACGTGGAGCTGGTCGAGCAGCCGGTGGCCCGGTGGGACCTGGACGGCATGGCCTGGGTCGGCGACCGGGTGAATGTGCCGATCCTGGCCGACGAGGCGGTGTTCGGGGTGCGGGACCTGGTCGAGGTGATCCGGCGACGGGCCGCCGACCTGGTCAACGTCAAGCTCGCCAAGTGCGGCGGCCTGCGACCTGCGCGGACCCTGCTGGAGCTGGCCCGCGCGCACGGGATGGGCACCCTGGTCGGGTCCATGATGGAGAGTCAGGTCGGCGTCGGCGCGGCGGCCAGCCTGGCCGCCGCGTACCGGACCAGCGCGGTGTCCGACCTGGACGCCGCCTGGTGGTTGGCCTGGTCACCGGTGCGCGGCGGCCTGCGGTACGAGGGCGCCACGGTGGTGCTGCCGGACGCGCCGGGGCTCGGCATAACCTCGGTGACCGAAACAAAAGTTCAACACCACGGTTGATGGCGGCAGATTTCTTTCCTATCGTCCGGGTAGGCACCGACACGTGAGCCGGAGGTCGACGTGGAGTTGGAGCCGGGCCGGGAGGCCCTGGTACGAGTAGCCGTCGCCACGCTCTGGACCGAGCCCGGCGCGACCCGGACGGTCGACCGGCCGGCCCTGTCGGTGCCCTCCGACACCTACCGCTGGATCACCGGGATGGACCCCACCCAGCGGGTCGGCGACTGTGTGCTCAGCCAGTTGCTGCTCGGCGAACGGGTGCTGGTGACCGCGCTGCATCCCGGCGGCTGGGCCGAGGTGGTCGCGGTGGAACAGGCGGCCCCCCGCCGCGACCCGCGCGGCTATCCCGGTTGGCTGCCCGCCGCCCAGCTCGCCCCCTCCACCCCGGCCGGCGACCCACCCGCGCCGCTGGTCGTCGACGCCGTCAGCACCGCGCTGCACGCCGTTCCGGACGGTCCGGTGGCCCTGCCCGGGGTCGTCCTCGGCACCCGGCTCCTTCCCGTCGGGCCGGCCGTCGACGGGTGGCGGCCGGTCCGGGTACCCGGGCGACTCGTTCCGCTCTGGGTTTCCGAGGCGGACGTCACCGACCTGCCCGCCGTCGCGCCGTCGGCCGTCGACGTGCTCGCCGTCGCCGCCCGGCTGCGCGACGTCGCGTACGTCTGGGGTGGGCTCTCCGGGCACGGGATCGACTGTTCCGGCCTGGTCCACCTGGTCTGGCGGCGGTTCGGCGTGACGCTGCCCCGGGACGCCGACGACCAGGCGGCGGCCACCACACCGGTGCCGGCGGGCGAGGAGCGACCCGGCGACCTCTACTTCTTCGCCCGACCCGGGAGGGGAATCCACCACGTCGGCCTGGTGACCGCAGGTGCCGGCCCCCGGATGCTGCATGCCTGTTACCGGCAGCAACGGGTGCTGGCGGAGCCGCTGCCGCCCGACCGGGTCGCCACCCTGGTCGGCGCGCACCGGGTCTGACCCCGGCCGGGACACCGCCGGGTAGGGCGGCGTCCCGGCCGGGCCACGGTCAGTGGTGGGCCTCGACCGGCTCGCGCCGCCGGTCCCGGGACGACTTGACCAGGCTGGCCACCGTCGCCACGGCGAGGCAACCGAGGATGACGGTCAACGACAGCCAGATCGGAATGTGCGGCGCCCAGCCGATCGGCTCGCCACCGTTGAGGAACGGCAGGTTGTTGTCGGCGAGCGCCTCCAGCACCAGCTTGACGCCGATGAAGCCGAGCACCACGGCCAGGCCGTAGCTCAGGTAGACCAACCGGTCGAGGAGCCCACCGACCAGGAAGTAGAGCTGCCGGAGCCCCATCAGCGCGAAGACGTTCGCGGTGAAGACCAGGTACGGCTCCTGGGTGATCCCGAAGATCGCCGGGATCGAGTCCAGCGCGAAGATCAGGTCGGTGGTGCCGATCGCGATCATCACCACCAGCATCGGGGTGAACAGCCGCCGGCCGGCCTGGTGGGTGGTGAGCTTCGCGCCGTCGTAGTCCCGCGAGATCGGCAGCGCCTTGCGGCTCCACCGGATCAGCACGTTCTCCTTGAACTCGTCCTCTTCGGGCTCACCCTGGCGGGCCAGGTTGATCGCCGTGTAGATCAGGAACGCACCGAAGATGTAGAAGACCCAGGAGAACTGGGCGAGCAGCGCCGCCCCGGCGGCGATGAAGCCACCCCGCATGACCAGCGCCAGCACGATGCCGATGAGCAGCACCTTCTGCTGGTATTTCCGGGGCACCCCGAACCGGGCCATGATGATCACGAAGACGAAGAGGTTGTCCACCGAGAGGCTGTACTCGGTGAGCCAACCGGTGTAGAACTGGCCGGCCACGTTGCCGCCCGCGGTGACCCACAGCCCCGCCCCGAACAGCAGCGCCAGGCCGACGTAGAAGCCGACCCAGAGGCTCGACTCGCGAACGCTGGGCTCGTGTGGCCGGCGGCCGATGATGAAGAGGTCGACGAGGAGTACCGCCGTCAGTGCGACGAGGGTTCCCGCCCACACCATTCCGGACACGTTCAATCCATTCCTCCGGCAGACACGCGGCGTCGGGCACACCGTACGCCGCGTGACGGCGGGGTGGGCGACGACGCACACATTGGTGACTGTCGGAGGTCTCTTCCGCCAGCGACCCCCGCGAGCAGGACGCTGACCGGCGGAGCCGGGTCGATCGTCGGGGTGACGCTCGACCGTGCTGACGACTCCGTCGCGAGGGAATACTCCCCTCCTCGGCCGCCATTGTTCACCATCGAGGGCCACGGGCGCACCTCCTGCGGCCCGCATTGCCGACAGCATCACGTTCCGACACCCGGTCGCCTGCTACCCACCTCCCATTCCCTAAGGCATCCTAGGAGGCTAGGGATAGTCGTTCGAGCGCAGGTGCCGCGACTTCTCCCGGCACTCGCGCAGGGAGATCGCCCCCGGCAGGGCGGCGGGGTGCGGTGGCGTGGCAGGCTGTCGACATGGTGCTTGAGGTCGCGCTCATCGACGTACTGCCCGGACACGAGGACGAATTCGCCGCCGCCTACGCGCAGGCGCACGCCATCATCGTCGCCGCACAGGGCTGCCGCTCGGTCCGGATGACCCGGGGCATCGAAAGCCCCTCCCGGTTCGTCCTGCTTGTCGAGTGGGACTCGGTGCAGGCGCACGACCAGAACTTCCGGGCGACCGAGGCGTTCGGCAGGTGGCGGGCGCTGATCGGCCCGCACTTCGCCGGGCCACCCCGGGTCGAGCACTTCGTCGACGTCCCCGCCTGAGAAGCAATTCACCCTGCTCGATTCCGGCACCCCGAAACTGTCGTACCCCCGGTCTATCGTGCGGCGCACGCGCGGCACACCGGCCCCGACGCGTTCGGGGGTGCCGGGTCCGGTGGCCACGCGGCGACGATCCACACACGTCAGCGACGCGGGTCGGCGACGCGACGGATAACCCGTGGCAGGCGGGCCGCCGGGCCAGTTGACTGGCCCGCATGACTCAACAGGTGTTCCTGGTGACCGGGGTGAGCCGGCGGATCGGCATCGGCGCGGCGGTCGCCCGCGCTCTCGCCGCCGACGGGCACCGGCTGCTCCTCACCGGGCTGCCCGGCTACGACGACGCCCAGCCCTACGGCGGAGATCCGGACGGCATACCGGCGCTGCTCGCCGAGCTGGGCGACGCCGCCGACCACGTCGTCGCCGATCTGCTCGATCCCGCCACCCCGGCCGCCCTGGTGGCCGAGGCGGTGCGCCGGCACGGTCGGCTCGACGCGGTGGTGGCGGCGCACGCCTACTCCCACCCGACCAGCCTGGGTGAGCTGGAGGTGGCCCAGATCGACAGGCACCTGCTGGTGAACGTACGGGCCACACTGCTGCTGGCCGACGCGTACGCCACCGCCTTCACCGCCGGAGCGGGCGGCCGGTTGGTGTTCTTCTCCAGCGGCCAACGGCTCGGTCCGATGCCGGCCGAGTTGGCCTACGCGGCCAGCAAGGCCGGCGTGGAGAACCTCACCACCCAGCTCGCGCCGGCGCTGATGGCCCGGGGGATCACCGTCAACTGCCTCAACCCCGGACCGACCGACACCGGGTACGCCCCACCGGACACGCACGATGCCGTGGCGGCGCGCTTTCCGGCCGGGCGCTGGGGAACCCCACAGGACGCGGCACGACTGGTCCGCTTCCTCTGCTCCCGGGAGGCGGACTGGATCACCGGTCAGGTCATCGACTCCGAGGGTGGGTTCAACCGCTACGGCTGAGCCCCGGAGCAACCGTCCGCCTGCTGATCCCCTGGGCCCCGGACACGACGTCACCGGCTTCTTCGACGGCCGCCGGCCCGCTCTCGCCGGCCTCCTCGCCGGCCGACGGATCGACGAGCGGGTCGGCGGCGAGATCTGCGGTGGTGTCGGTGGCGAGCTCGACGGCTGCGCCGGCGGCCAGATCTGCGGCCTTGTGGCGGAACAGCTCCGCCGTCTCCGCCGGGCTCAGCGCGGCGGCGGAGAGCCAGCCGGTCATCCGGTCGTAGCGGCTGACGTCGGCGTCGGAGGCCAGCCGGACATCGGTGGTCAACGCCTCCAGCATCACAGTGCGCGGATCGGCCGGGTCAGGGAACGAATAGCACGAGAAGGCGGTCAACGGGTACGCCCCACCGCGCGGAGCCGCCGTACGGGGCACCACCCGGATCGTCACGTGCGACAGCTCGGCCAACGCCAGCAACTGGTCCAACTGCTCGCGCCAGACGTCGGTGGGCAGGTCGGCCGGATCGCAGGCCCGCTCGTCGAGCAGTGCGGTGTACCGCGGCGGATCGGGACGGCGCAACACCCCCTGCCGGGTGAGCCGGGCCCGCAGATCGGCCTCGACGTCGATGTCCGGATGCAACAGCCGGCCGGCCGTGATCCGCAGCCGGGCGTACCCGGGCGCCTGGAGCAGGCCGGGTAGCACCGCCGGCTGGTACTCCACGATGGACGCCGCCCCCGCCTCCAACTCGGCATAGGTGCGTTGCCGCTCGCTCATCTCGCCGAGCGCCTTCCACCAGCCGCGGCCGGTCGCCGCATCCCGGGCGATGACGATCAGCGCCTCGCGCTGCGGCGACGGGACCTCGTAGACGTCCAGCAGGTCGAGGACGTCGGCCAGGTCGGGCCGGCTCTGCCCCAGCTCGATGCGGGACAGTTTCGAGGTGGAGGCCCAACCCAACCGGGAACAGACCTGTTCCAGCGTCAGCGCCTCCCGTCTGCGCAACTGCCGCAGCTCGGCGCCGAGCCGTGCACGTCGAATGACAGGACTCGATGACAATGGCATCCCAGCCTCCCCACGAGGGAGGGTACGCAGGATCATCACCCAGGGCAACACCTTGCTTGCTCACCGCAATGACTATCTGAGCCGGATTCGGATGCCGGTGAAGAGCTGAGGTCAGGGCCGGTAGGTACCGAACGACCAGACGTTTCCGGCCGGGTCCCGGACCGCGTAGTCGCGGGATCCGTAGTCGGTGTCGAACGGCGGCCGGACGATCTCCGCCCCGGCCGCCCGCGCCCGGTCGTGGTGGGCGTCCAGGTCGTCGACCGCCACGTAGACAGCGTAGTCGTCGTCGGCCGGCCGGTCCGGTCGACCGGGGCCGGTGCCGAGCATGACGATGCCGTCACCGAGCGCCAGTTCGGCGTGCGCCACCGCCCCGTCCGGGCCACCGTGCACCGCGTGGACCCGGAAACCGAACGCGGTGCAGAGCCAGTCGATCGCCGCCCGGGCATCCGGGTATCGGAAGGTCGGGAAGATGTTGGTCATGTGTCGAGTGTGCCGCCCCACGCTCAGCCCGGATTGGACGAATGGGAACCGGGCTGTCCCAGCGCCGCCGGTGTCACCCCGGCGAACTCCCGGAACTCCCGGATCAGGTGGGACTGGTCGTAGTACCCGCACCGCACGGCCAACTCGGCCCAGCCACCCGGCCCGGGAGGGTCCGCCTCGACCGACGTGGGACGCAGCACGAGCTCCCGACCCAGTGCCGCGTACGCCCGCTGGAAGCGCAACAGACGGGCGGTGGCCTTCGGGGGAAACCCGAGCTCCCGACCGAACCGCGCGGAGAGGTGCCGACGACTCCACCCCACCTCGTCGGCCAACCCACCGATGCCGATCCGACCGGCCGAACCGGTGAGCAGGCCCCAGGCTCGATCGAGGCGCGGGTCGATCGGGTCGGTGACCGCCAGCCGGGCGCCGAGCGCCGTGTCGAGCAGGGCGAACCGGCGGGGCCAGTCCGGTGCCTCGGCCAGCCGGATCCGCAGCCGGTCGAGCCAGGGGTCGGGGAGCCGGTCCACCGGCACCGCCCGGTTGGCCAGCTCACCCAGCGGCACCCCGAGAATCCGGCGGGCCGCCGGCGGGGTGAGCAGCAACTGCACCCCGGCCCCGGCACCCATCGTCGAGGTCGTGCAGTAGCCGTCGTACGGCCCCGCCACGAACGAGTCCACCCGGTACGCGCTACGCGCCGTCGATCGCGGGTCCACCACGTCGAGCGGGGCACCCCAACCGAGGACGAGCACCACGAAGGCACCGGCCGCCTCGTGCCGGACCAGTGGCGGCGGTGTGCCCTCCAGGCGTGCCGGGTGCCGCGCCGCGCCTTCCCGGTAGCCCAGGTAGCCGCCCACGAATGGACGCAACCGGCCGGCCGGCACCCCGACGCACACCTCGTCCAGCATCGTCGCGCCCCGTCACTTCACCCCGGCGGCGTCCATCCCGCGCAGTTCCTTCTTGAGGTCGGCGACCTCGTCGCGGATCCGGGCGGCCAGCTCGAACTGCAACTCCCGGGCGGCGGCGAGCATCTGGTCGTTGAGCTCCTGGATGAGCTGCGCCAGGTCGGCTCGGGCCATCCCCTCCCGGGAGGGCGCCCCGGCGGTGGTCCGACTGCGGCTGCGGGTCTCCTTGACCGGGGCCTTGCCCCGGGAGAGCTGACGGGCGGCCCCGCCGACCCGGGAAGCCTCGGTGTCCTCCGCCTCGCGGTAGATGTCGTCGAGGATGTCGTGGATCTTCTTGCGCAGCGGCTCGGGGCTGATCCCGTGCGCCTCGTTGTGCGCGGTCTGCTTGGCCCGACGGCGGTTGGTCTCGTCGATCGCCGCCGCCATCGACGGGGTGATCTTGTCGGCGTACATGTGCACCTGGCCGGAGACGTTACGGGCGGCCCGGCCGATGGTCTGGATCAACGACCGGCCACTGCGCAGGAAACCCTCCTTGTCGGCGTCCAGGATCGCCACCAGGGAGACCTCGGGCAGGTCGAGACCCTCCCGGAGGAGGTTGATGCCGACCAGCACGTCGTAGTCGCCCTTGCGCAGCTCGCGCAGCAGCTCCACCCGGCGCAGGGTGTCGACCTCGGAGTGCAGGTAACGCACCCGGATGCCGTTCTCCAGCAGGTAGTCGGACAGGTCCTCGGCCATCTTCTTGGTCAGCGTGGTGACCAGCACCCGCTCGTCCCGCTCGGTACGCAACTTGATCTCGTGCATCAGATCGTCGATCTGGCCCTTGGTCGGCTTGATCACGACCTCCGGATCGATCAGACCGGTGGGGCGGATGACCTGCTCGACGAACTCGCCCTGGGCCTGTTCCATCTCCCACGGACCGGGGGTGGCCGACAGGTAGACCACCTGGCCGACCCGTTCCAGGAACTCGTCGAAGCGCAACGGGCGGTTGTCGGCGGCGCTGGGCAGCCGGAAACCGTGGTCAATCAGCATCCGCTTGCGCGACGCGTCGCCCTCGAACATGCCGCCGATCTGCGGAATGGTGACGTGGGACTCGTCGACCACGGTGAGGAAGTCGTCCGGGAAGTAGTCGAGCAGGCAGTGCGGCGGACTGCCGGGCAGCCGGCCGTCGATGTGCATGGAGTAGTTCTCGATGCCGGAGCAGAACCCGACCTGACGCATCATCTCCAGGTCGTAGGTGGTCCGCATCCGCAGCCGTTGCGCCTCCAGCAGCTTGCCCTGCCGCTCCAGCTCGGCCAGCCGCTCCCCCAGCTCGGCCTCGATGTCCCGGGTGGCCCGCTCCATCCGCTCCGGACCGGCCGCGTAGTGGGTGGCCGGGAAGATCAGCAGGTGGTCGACCTCCTTGACCACGTCACCGGTGAGCGGGTTGAGGTAGTAGAGCTTCTCCACCTCGTCCCCGAAGAGCTCGATCCGGACCGCCAGCTCCTCGTACGCCGGGATGATCTCCAGGGTGTCGCCCCGGACCCGGAAGGTGCCCCGCTGGAAGGCCATGTCGTTGCGGGTGTACTGGATGTCGACCAGCCGACGTAGCAGCTGGTCGCGGTCGAGTTCCTGCCCGATGGTGACCCGGACGGCCCGGTCGAGGTATTCCTCCGGGGTGCCCAGGCCGTAGATGGCCGAGACGGTGGCCACCACGATCGTGTCCCGCCGGGTGAGCAGCGACATCGTCGCCTTGTGCCGCAGCCGCTCGACCTCCTCGTTGATCGAGGAGTCCTTCTCGATGTAGGTGTCGGTCTGCGGGATGTACGCCTCGGGCTGGTAGTAGTCGTAGTAGGAGACGAAGTACTCCACCGAGTTGTGCGGGAGCAGCTCGCTGAACTCCTTGGCCAGCTGGGCGCAGAGCGTCTTGTTGGGGGCGAGCACCAGGGTCGGCCGTTGCAGCCGCTCGACCAGCCACGCCGTGGTGGCGCTCTTACCGGTGCCGGTGGCGCCGAGCAGCACGGTGTTCCGGTCGCCACGCCGGACCCGGCGCTCAAGGTCGTCGATGGCTGCCGGCTGGTCACCGGCCGGCTGGAAGTCGCTGACGACCTGGAAGCGACCGTCGAGCCGGGGAATGTCGAGCGCCATGGTCCCCACGGTACGCCGCAGGTCCGACACTCCACCGCGATCATCGCCCAGCCGGTGATAACCTTCGATATTGCCATTGTGGCCCACATCTCAGAGGGCTAGCCTGACACCGTAGGCCGCTCGCGGCGGCCGACCGCGGCGGTGGCCGGGCCCTCGACAGGCTCCCACCGCCCGGCACCTGGGGTCGCAGCACCCGGACATCACCGGCGTGCGCATCCCGCGTGGTCGCGCCCCTGGCGCAGACCGGCCGCCGCGAGCGCCCCTGCCTTCCCGACCCACCCGCCCGGCATCACCCCGGCGGCCCCCGGCGTCACCCGACCCCGGGCCGGCCCGTTCAACCACACGTGGAGACCTCGTCCGACCTGCCACGACGCACCCCCGGGGCCAGCCCGCCGCCGACCGGTCCGGGTCGGCGGCGACCCGGCCGGCACCATCGGCCGTCCGGTCGACCGGCCACCGTCGCCGTACCCGCCACGGCGGAAACCGACGACAACGCACCTGGCCGTCGGCGGGTGACCCTGGTCGCGCTGGGTGTGGTCGCCGCCGTCTCCGCCGCAGCCCTGACCGCCGGCCTGCTCAGCTGGGCGCCCGCCCCGGCGGTGCCGGCCCGCGCGCTGACCGGCGAGGAGGCCGAACGGCTCGCCGCCGTACGGGTCAGCACCTACCGGGACGTCCGGGCCGGGGTGCGGGTGGCCGTCGGGACCGGGGCCGGCCGCACCGACCTGATCGGCTGGGTCGACTGGTCCCGTCCGCTGGCCTACCTCGACGTCGGCGGTCCGGGGGCCGGCCCCGACCGGGGGCTGGTGCAGGCCACCCGGTCGACGGTGGTGCACCGTCCCGACCCCACGGCGATCGTGACCCCGGCCCGGCCGCCGCTGGTGCCGCCCGCTGACCGGTGGCGGCTACGGAGCCTGCCGTCCGGGCGGGGTCTGGCCGGGGCGCTGGCCGTCCTGTTCGGGCTCGCCGCCGGCCGGGCCGAGGTGGCGGAACCGCTGCGGGCCGGCGGCGGGCGCTGGATCGGGCAGGACACCCTCGGTGGCGACCGGGTGGACGTCCTCCAGGCGGCCCTGTGGCCGGCCGAACCGTCCGCACCAGCCGGCCCGACCACCGCACCGACCGGCCATCCGGTGGCCGGCGAGGGGGATCCCCGCTGGTGGGTCGACCGGGACGCCCGGCTGCGTCGCTGGGCGGGCCGGCTCGCCGACGGCACCCCGATCACCGTGGAACTGGACCGGGTCGACCGGCCGACGCTGTGGCCGGTCGACGCGCTCGGGGGCCGGCCGGGGCTGCCCCGGGCCCTCACCGACGAGGAGGCCGCACGGCTGGGCCGGCTGCCCACCCGGCTGCGTACCGGCTCCGGAGCCGCGGTGACCGTCACGGCACCGCTCGGCGGCGCCGCCAACCTGCGGGGCACCGGCTGGCTGAGCTGGTCCGCCGGCGTCGCCTACCTGTCGGTGGCCGAGCTGGACACCCTCGGCCGCCGCACGCTGCTTCGTCGGGACCGGGCCGGCTTCGCCCGGGCGGACGTACCGGTGGGACCGGACACCTCGGCCACCGGGCCGCCGCTGCCGCCACCGACCGACGTCGGTTGGCGGTCCGCCGGGCAACCGGCCGACGAACTGGACGTGCTTGTCGACGCGGCGCTGCGGGCCGGCGGGGCGACCCCACCGACCAACGCGACGGTACGGGTGCGAGGCGACCGGCGGGCCGGCCGACCCGTGGACGTGTTCGAGGTACGCCTCCAGAGCCAGCGCATGAGGTACTGGCTGGACCGTTCCGGATTCCCGCACCGGCTGGAACTGCGTACCGCAGGTGGTCCGTGGGCGCAGCTCGACCTGACCCCCGGCCCGCTGCCGGCGGAAATCGTCCCACCCCGTCGTGGCTAGCACTCCCGTCCGGCTCGCGTTCCGACCGGGATCCGGACCCCGGTGCCCGGTCAGGGGCGCCAGCCGGTCTGCGCAGCCCAGGCCTCGGCCCGCAGGTACTCCTCGTCGAACCACGGGTCGGCGGCGGTGGCGGAGCCCGCGCCGTCCGGTGCCGACGCTGCCAACTCCCGTTTCACCAGCAGGTAGGCAGCCCGATGATCGGGATCGGCACGCAGGTGGTCACGCATCAGCAGCGCGTGCCGCCAACCGGGGGAACCCGCCACCCGCAGGTGCACCTCGACCGGCCGACCCGGGTCGGCACCGCCGTGCAACCGCTTCTCCCAACCCTCGTGGCCCACCCGACCCGCCCGGCCCTCGCCGGCTGCCCAATCCTCCCCTGGTGCTCCGACCTCAGTGCCTGTCCAACCCTCGCCACCCGCCGACCGGGGGCTGTCCCACCGGTCCCCGGGCACCCTCGGGAAGCCGGCGTCGGCGAGCCGCTGCGCCAACGGACCGTCCGCCTCGGCCAGTGACGGCACGGTGACCTGCACGTCGATGACGTCCCGGCCGGCCAACCCCGGGACGGCAGTGGAGCCGACATGGTCGATCCGCAGGTCGGCCGGGGCGAGCGCGTGCCGGATGCGGGCGGCCAGCCGGGCGTACTGCTGCGGCCAGGTCGGGTCCGGCTCGGTCAGCACCACCGGTCCCTCCCGGACCGCACGTTGGTCGCGCACGTTGCGCTCGTAGGGCAGCAGCCGGTCCCGCCAGAGGGCGTCCACGGCGGCGTGCAGTTCGTCGAGGCCGCCGTCGTTGTCGAGCAGCACGTCGGCGGCGGCGCGGCGGCGGGCGTCGTCGGCCTGGGCGGCGATCCGCCGCTCGGCCTCCGCCCGGGTCATCCCCCGGTCCCGCGCCAACCGCTCCAGCCGGGTGGCCACGGCCGTCCGCACCACCACCACCAGGTGGTACGTCGGCGCGAGTCCCACCTCCACCAGCAGCGGTACGTCGTTGACCACCACCGCGTCGGAAGGCGCCGCGGCGGACAGCTCGGCGGACCGGGCGCGTACCCGGGGATGGGTGATCTCCTCCAGCCGGCGACGGGCGGCCCCGTCGGCGAAGACCATCGCGCCCAGCGCCGCCCGGTCCAGCGCCCCGTCGACGGTCAACACCCGGTCGGTGAAGGCGGCGACGATCTCGGCCAGCCCTTCGCTGCCCGGCGCGACCACCTCCCGGGCGATCCGGTCGGAGTCGACGATCACCGCGCCCCGCTCGGCCAGCCGGGCCGCCACCGCGCTCTTGCCGGACCCGATGCCACCGGTCAACCCCACCCTCAACACGGGCCCAGTCAACCGGATCGGCCCCCGCCCCACCACACCGACCCACCACAGACGACCCCACGCGCGGAATCCCCACGCCCGGGACCGCCATGCCCGGGACCGCCACGCGCAAGAACAGCACAGGGCGGGAATGGTGCCGTGCGCAAACGGCAGCGGGAGGGAATGGCGAGAGCCCCGCCCCGCGACCCGGGGTAACCGGATCGGGGGCGGGGCTCTTCGTCGTCAGCGACGGTTCCCCGCCCGGTGCGGCGTCAGCCGCCGTACCGGATGGGAGTGGCCGCCGGGGTCACTTGCCGCCGGCGAGCTTCTCCCGCAGCGCGGCGAGCGCCTCGTCGGTGGCCAGGGTGCCGGCCGGCTCCTCGGCCTGCCGGCTCGGGGTCGACGAGCTGGTCGAGGTGGTGGTGCCACCACCGGTGGCCACGGGCGGAGCCGGGTTGGCAGCGGCCTCGGCGTCGGCGGCGCGGGAGGTCTGCACCTGCTTGGTGTGGGCCTCCCACCGCTGACGCGCCTCGGCGTACTGGTTCTCCCAGGTCTCGCGCTGCTTGTCGTACCCCTCGAGCCACTCGCCCGTCTCCGGGTCGAAGCCCTCCGGGTAGATGTAGTTGCCCTCGGTGTCGTACGTCGCGGCCATGCCGTAGAGGGTCGGGTCGAAGTGCTCCTCGCCCTCGACGAAGCCCTCGTTGGCCTGCTTGAGCGACAGCGAGATCCGGCGACGCTCCAGGTCGATGTCGATGACCTTGACCATCACCTCGGAGCCCACCTGGACGACCTGCTCCGGGATCTCCACGTGGCGCTCGGCCAGCTCGGAGATGTGGACCAGGCCCTCGATGCCGTCGTCCACCCGGACGAACGCGCCGAACGGGACGAGCTTGGTGACCTTACCCGGCACGATCTGCTGGATCGCGTGGGTACGGGCGAACTGCCGCCACGGGTCCTCCTGGGTCGCCTTCAGCGACAGCGAGACCCGCTCGCGGTCCAGGTCGACGTCCAGGACCTCGACCTCGACCTCCTGGCCCACCTCGACGACCTCGGACGGGTGGTCGATGTGCTTCCAGGACAGCTCGGAGACGTGCACCAGGCCGTCCACGCCGCCCAGGTCGACGAACGCGCCGAAGTTGACGATCGACGAGACGACGCCCTTGCGGACCTGGCCCTTCTGGAGCTTGTTGAGGAACTCGGTGCGCACCTCGGACTGCGTCTGCTCCAGCCAGGCCCGGCGGGACAGGACCACGTTGTTGCGGTTCTTGTCCAGCTCGATGATCTTGGCTTCGAGCTCGCGGCCGACGTACGGCTGCAGGTCACGCACCCGCCGCATCTCGACCAGGGAGGCGGGCAGGAAGCCGCGCAGCCCGATGTCGAGGATGAGGCCACCCTTGACCACCTCGATGACCGAACCGCGGACGACGCCGTCCTCGTCCTTGATCTTCTCGATCGTGCCCCAGGCCCGCTCGTACTGCGCCCGCTTCTTGGAGAGGATCAGACGCCCCTCCTTGTCCTCCTTCTGGAGGACCAGGGCCTCGATGTGGTCACCGACCGAGACGACCTCGGCGGGGTCCACATCGTGCTTGATCGACAACTCCCGAGAGGGGATCACACCCTCGGTCTTGTAGCCGATGTCGAGCAGGACCTCGTCCCGATCGACCTTGACGACGGTGCCTTCGACAATGTCGCCGTCATTGAAGTACTTGATGGTCTCGTCGATCGCGGCGAGGAAAGCCTCCTCGGAACCGAGATCGTCGTGGGTGACCCGGGTGGCGCTCGAGGGGGCCTCGATGCTGCTCGTCATGTGGGCGGTTGCTCCGGTCGGATGGGTTGTCACAGCAGGCGTGGTGTCGCAGTGACCCGTTCGCGCCAGCGGATCCGCCACCGGGCGCACCGAACGATCGCCAAGAAGAAGACCATTGGTGCTCCGATGACCGCGCACCTGCTCCCTGCCGAGGTACACGATCCACGAGCGCATCGTCCAGCCTACCCGCTGCATTACCACAGCGTGCAAGCCCTCCCCGGTCCTCGTGACCTCGTCAGCTGCGAAAGCGGAGATTTCGGTGGGAAAACACCTCCGCTGTCTCATCCGTCACATCCACCCCACGGGACCGACAGCGTACGGCCGTCCGGCACGCCGCGCACACCGGGGTCCGGCGGGTGACGCCCGGGCAGGGCCTAGCGTGAGCGGGTGAACGACGACGTGCGGCTGGACGATGACGACCGGGTGCTCCGACGCCGGGTGGGCGACACGGAGACGCGCCGGGCCAACCGCGGCTGGTGGGACGACGATGCCGACGACTACCAGGCCGAACACGGCACGTTCCTCGGCGAGGTGGACTTCCGTTGGTGCCCGGAGGGGCTCCGTGAGGCCGACGCGCGGCTGCTCGGCGACGTGACCGGGCGGCGGGTCCTGGAGGTCGGTTGCGGGGCCGCGTCCTGCGCCCGCTGGCTGGCCACCCAGGGCGCGCGCCCGGTCGCCTTCGACCTCTCCGCCGGCATGTTGCGGCACGCCTCCCGCGCCGCCCGCACCAGCGGGGTACGCGTTCCGCTGGTGCAGGCCGACGCCCTGGCCCTGCCCTTCGTCGAGGCGTCCTTCGACATCGCCTGTACGGCCTTCGGAGCGATCCCGTTCGTCGACGACTCGGCCACGGTGATGGCCGAGGTGCACCGGGTGCTGCGCCCCGGCGGACGCTGGGTCTTCTCGGTGACCCACCCGATGCGCTGGATATTCCTCGACGACCCGGGCGAGGGCGGGCTGACCGCCGTGCACTCGTACTTCGACCGCTCGCCCTACGTGGAGCAGGACGAGCGCGGGGTGGCCAGCTACGTGGAGCAGCACCGGACCCTCGGTGACCGGATCCGGGAGCTGGTCGACGCCGGTTTCCGCCTGCTCGACCTGGTGGAACCGGAGTGGCCGGCGGAGCACCGGCAGACCTGGGGGCAGTGGAGCCCGTTGCGCGGGCGGCTCTTCCCCGGCACCGCCATCTTCGTCGCCGAGAAGCCGTCCCCCGGCTGACCGGCCTCCGCCCTGACCGGTCCCGACGGGCCCGGTCGCCGCCCGTACCGGGTCGTTCCGGCACGTCGATCCGGCTGCCGGGAGCGAGTGGACGCCGTCGCCGGACCGGGCCGCAGTCGCACCGCCGGTGCGACCCGGGCCGCTTTCCCCGGCGGTACGGTGCACCCATGAGCGCCGAGCCCATCCCGACATCACCTGGCCCCTGGTGTCCGGATCCGATGCGGCAGCAGAGTGCCGACTACACACTGGAGGATCTGCTCACCCTGCCGGACGACGCCCCCGCGTCGAACTCGTCGACGTCGAACTCGTCGACGGAGTAGTCCAGCCGCCAGCCGGACGTGCTGCTGTATCGCGCCGAGGTGCCGGCCGACCGGTTCCGGTTGCGGTCGTCGGACGTCGTACTCGCGGTGGAGATCGTCACGCCCGGCACCCGGCGGGTCGACCGGTTCGCCAAACCCGGCGAGTACGCCGCCGCGGGAATCCCGTTCTACTGGCGCATCGAGCAGGATCCGGTGCACCTCTACGCGTACCGGATCGGTGAGCGCGTCGGCCCGGGCGGAGTGCGGCAGTACGAGCTGGTCGCCGACAGCGCCGACCTGATCGAGCTGACCGAGCCGTTCGACATCAAGCTGCCGATCGCCGAGATCACCCCCTAGCGACGCCGCCCGGCCGACCTGGTCGTTTCGGTGGACCGCCGCCGGGTACCCGGCGGCATGGTCGAGCAGAGGTCCCGCATCCACCACGACGCTCCGGGAGGTCGTCCGCCGGCCGGAGGCGTCGCGCCATGAGCCGGGCGGACGATCCGCAGGAGACCTACCGGGAGTTCACCGAGGCGGTGAACATGCGGCCCGGCGAGCTCTCCTCCTGGCTGCAGACGCAGGAGTCCAAGCAGGTCGGCTGGCACAAGGGCGGCCGGGCCGGGGGCGGCGAGTCGGTCGGGCACTCGTCCGGCCGGCGGATCGTCGACCTGCTCCGCCGCAAGCGGGCCGAGCTCTCCGCCGCCGACTACCACCACATGCGCACGGTGATCGGCTACGTGCACCGGCACCTGGCCCAGCGGCCCGCCGGGGACGTCCGGGACACGAAGTGGCGGTGGTCGCTGATGAACTGGGGACACGACCCGCTGCGCTGACCGGACGCACCCCGCACCCACGCCGCACCGGCGACGGTCGGCACGCCGTCGGCGATGTCAGGCCGGAGCGGCGAAGTCGACGTCCTTCGACTCGACCGTGCCGGCCGTACGGCCCGGGGCCGACTGGTGGGACCAGTAGAGGTTGGTGTGGGCGACGACCTGCGCCGGCGGCGGGGCGCCCCAGGCCGTCAGGTCCTCCGTGGTGTGGGCGTCGCTGACCAGCGTGGTGTCGTAGCCGCGGACGAACGCGCCGTGCAGCGTCGACCGGACGCACGCGTCGGTCTGCGCACCGGCCACGACGAGTCTCCCGACCCCCAGCCCGGCCAGCACCGACTCCAGGGGAGTGTCCTCGAAGGAGTCGCCGTACCGCTTCTCGACAAGTGGCTCGGTGTCACCCGGAACCAGCTCGGGGACGATCCGCCAGTCGTCACCACCCCTGACGAGTTGGGCGTCGGAGTGCTGCACCCAGACGACCGGCACCCGCTCGTGCCGGGCCCGCTCCACCAGCCCGCCGATGTTGGCGACTACCTCGTCGCGCCGGTAGGCCCCCGCGACCACGCCGTTCTGCACGTCGACGACGAGCAGCGCGGTGTGCGGTCGGTCGGTGAGTGTGCTCATGTGTCTCCCCCTGGTGGCGATCGAACCGGTCGGCAGCCCCCGGTGCGGTCGGCCGCGCTGCCCGGCAGGCTAGCCGCACCCTCCGACAGTCGACGCGCACGCCGGACCCGGGCAAGCTCCATCGTCCCGGCCGGGTAGCGGCTAGTGGTCGGCGCTGTTCCAGTCCCGGCCCTCGCCGACGGAGACCTCCAGCGGCACGGACAGCGGGTACGCCGCACCCATCTCCTGCCGGACCAGCGCCTCCAACGCCTCCCGCTCACCGGGGGCGACCTCGAAGACCAACTCGTCGTGCACCTGGAGCAGCATGCGGGACCGGAGCCCGGCGTCGCGCAGCGCGGTGTCCACGCGCAGCATGGCGACCTTGATGATGTCGGCCGCCGAGCCCTGGATGGGGGCGTTGAGCGCCATCCGCTCGGCCATGTCCCGGCGCTGCCGGTTGTCGCTCACCAGGTCGGGCAGGTAGCGGCGGCGACCCAGGACGGTGGAGGTGTAGCCGTCCTGGCGGGCCCGGGCCACCACCTCGTGCAGGTAGTCGCGCACCCCGCCGAAACCGGTGAAGTAGTTCTCCATCAGCCCCCGGGCCTCCTCGGCGGTGATGCCGAGCTGCTGGGACAGGCCGAAGGCGCTCAGCCCGTACGCCAGGCCGTAGTTCATCGCCTTGATCTTGCGGCGCTGGTCGGGGGTGACCTCACCGACCGGGACCTCGAAGACCGAGGACGCGGTGGCGGCGTGGAAGTCGTGGCCGGAGTTGAACGCCTCGATCAGCGCCTCGTCCAACGACAGGTGCGCCATGATCCGCATTTCGATCTGGCTGTAGTCGGCGGTGAGCAGGGTCTGGTAGCCCTCCCCCACCACGAAGGCCCGACGGATGCGCCGCCCCTCCTCGGTGCGGATCGGGATGTTCTGCAGATTGGGGTCGGTGGAGGAGAGCCGGCCGGTGGCCGCCACGGTCTGCTTGAACGTGGTGTGGATGCGACCGTCGTCGGCGACCGACTTGAGCAGGCCGTCGACTGTGGTCTTGAGCTTCGCCACGTCCCGGTGCCGCAGCAGGTGCTCCAGCACCGGGTGCGGGTTCTGGGCGTGCAGCCACTGGAGCGCGTCGGCGTCGGTGGTGTAGCCGGTCTTGATCTTCTTGGTCTTCGGCAGCCCCAGCTCCCCGAAGAGCAGCTCCTGGAGCTGCTTGGGTGAGCCCAGGTTGAACTCCCGCCCCACCGAGGCGTACGCGCTCTGCGCGGCGGACTTCACCTCGCCGGCGAAGTGCGCCTCCAGCTCCTGGAGGTAGTCCAGGTCGGCACCGATGCCGACGCGCTGCATCGCGGCCAGCACCTCGGACAGCGGCAGCTCGACCTCGGCCATCAGCCGGGCGGACTGCTCGCCGTCGCGGGACAGCTCGGCGTCGATCGCCTCGGCCAGGTCGAGGGTGGCCCGTGCCTGGAGCATCAGGTTCTGCTCGGCCTCGCCGTCGTCACCGAGGCCGTCGAAGGTGAGCTGCCCGGTCTCGGGTGCGTCGACCCGCAGCTCGCGGTGCAGGTAGCGCAGCGCGAGGTCGGTCAGGTCGTAGGAGCGCTGGTCGGGGCGGGCCAGGTAGGCGGCGAGCTCGGTGTCCCGGGCGACCCCGGCCAGCGACCAGCCACGCGCGGCGAACGCCAGCCGGGCGTGCTTGCTGTCGTGCAGCACCTTCGGCTGCCGCAGGTCGGCCAGCCAGCCGGCCAGGGCGCGTTCGTCGTCCTCTGCCAACGTCGTCGGGTCGAGCCACGCCGCCGGACCGGTGGCCAGCGCGAACGCCAGCGCCTCCAGCTGCGGCTCGTAACGCTCGCGGGGGTCCTTCGGCTTGGCCGGCGTCTTCACCGCCACGCCGACCTGGGTGCCGACCGGGGCGTGGGTGGCGAGCCAGCCGGTCAACGCGCCGGGCGCGGTGAGCACCTCGGCGGTCAGGTCGAAGCCGGCCTCGGCCTCGGGCTCCACCGCCTCAAGGTACTGATACAACCGGTCGCGCAGGATGCGGAACTGGAGGGTGTCGAAGACCTGGTGCACGGCCTCCCGGTCCCAGCCCTGCCAGCGGGCGTCCTCGGGGCGGATCGGCAGCTCCAGGTCGGAGACCAGGCAGTTGATCTCGTAGTTGCGGATCACGTCGGCGAGCCGCTCGCGCAGGCTGTCGCCGGCCTTGCCCTTGATCTCGTCGGCGTGGGCGATCACGCCCTCGACCCCGCCGTACATGGTGATCCACTTGGCGGCCGTCTTGGGGCCGACGCCGGGGACGCCGGGCAGGTTGTCACTGGTCTCGCCGACCAGGGCGGCCAGGTCGCGGTAACGCTCCGGGCCGACGCCGTACTTCGCCTCGATCGCGGCCGGATCCATCCGGGCCAGGTCGGAGACGCCCTTGCGGGGGTAGAGCACTGTGACGGTGTCGCCGACGAGCTGGAAGGCGTCCCGGTCGCCGGTGCTGATCAGCACCTGCATGCCCTGGTCGCGAGCCTGGCAGGCGAGGGTGGCGATGACGTCGTCGGCCTCGTAGCCCGGTTGCTCGACGACCGGGACGCGCAGCGCGTCGAGGACCTCCTTGACCAGGCTGACCTGACCCTTGAAGTCGGACGGGGTCTCGCTGCGGCCGGCCTTGTACTCCGCGTACTTATCGGTGCGGAAGGAGTGCCGGGACACGTCGAAGGCGACCACGATGTGGGTCGGCTGCTCGTCGCGGAGCACGTTGATCAGCATCGAGGTGAAGCCGTAGACCGCGTTGGTCGGCTGCCCGGTCGTGGTGGAGAAGTTCTCCACCGGCAGAGCGAAGAACGCCCGGTATGCCAGGGAGTGTCCGTCGACGAGAAGCAGGCGCGGCGTCGTAGCTGTCACGGCAGCGACTCTAGTCCGTACCCCCGACAACCCCGGGCGGCGGCACGGGCGCGCCCTGCGGTCGCCGCCGGAGGCGGGTGGGACCCGGGCCGGCGGCACGGACATACCGGAACAGAAACGGCGGCCCGGCGCGGTGGGTGACACCGCAGCGGGCCGCCGTCCGGCCGACGGTCAGAGCACCTTGGCCAGGAACGCCCTGGTCCGCTCGTGCCGCGGGTTGGCGATCACCTCGCGCGGGTCGCCGGACTCGACCACCACGCCGCCGTCCATGAAGACCAGCGTGTCGCCGACCTCCCGGGCGAAGCCGATCTCGTGGGTCACCACGATCATGGTCATCCCGTCCCGGGCCAGGTCCTTCATCACGTCCAGCACCTCGCCGACCAGTTCCGGGTCGAGCGCGCTGGTCGGCTCGTCGAAGAGCATCAGCTTCGGCCGCATGGCCAGCGCGCGGGCGATCGCCACCCGCTGCTGCTGCCCGCCGGAGAGCTGACCGGGGTACGCGCCGAGCTTGTCGCCCAGCCCCACCCGCTCCAGCAGCTGCGCGGCCCGTTCCCGGGCCGCCACCTTCTTCTCCCGGCCCAGCAGCACCGGCGCCTCGACCACGTTGCCCAGCACCGTCATGTGCGGGAAGAGGTTGAACCGCTGGAACACCATGCCGATCGCCCGTCGCTGCGCGGCCACCTCCTTCTCCCGCATCTCGTGCAGCTTGCCGCCGCGCTCCCGGTAGCCGATCAGCTCGCCGTCCACCCGGATCGACCCGGCGTTGATCTTCTCCAGGTGGTTGATGCAGCGCAGGAACGTGGACTTGCCGGAGCCGGACGGCCCCAGCAGGCAGCACACCTCCCCCGCGCGGACCTCCAGGTCGATGCCCTTGAGCACCTCCAGGGACCCGAACGACTTGTGCACCTGCTCGGCCCGGACCATCACCTCGGACCCGCCGGCCCGTGACTCGGCGGCCGGCGCACCAGGCTGGCCGGGAATCAGCTCACTCATGCCGGACCCACCGTCCCCGCGTTGCCGCCGCCACCGGTCTCCGCCGCCATCCCGCGCAACCGCAGCCGCGCCCGGCCCGCCGGACCGTAACCCTTGCCGAAGTGCCGCTCGAGGAAGTACTGCCCGACCAGCAGGATGCTGGTCAGGAAGAGGTACCACAGGCAGGCGGCGACATACATCGGGAAGATCTGGAAGGTCCGCTTGCCGACCGCGTCGAGCTGGAAGAACAACTCCACGCTCACCGGCACGTAGAGCAGCAGCGAGGTGTCCTTGAGCATCGCGATGGTCTCGTTGCCGGTCGGCGGGATGATCACCCGCATCGCCTGCGGCAGCACCACCCGGCGCAGCAGCTGACCCCGGCTCATGCCCAGCGCCTGGGCCGCCTCGGTCTGCCCCTCGTCGACCGACTGGATGCCGGCCCGGACGATCTCGGCCATGTAGGCCGCCTCGGAGAGCGCGAGCCCCAGCAGACCCGCCATGAAGCCGCTGATGATGTCCCGGGACGAGAACCCGAACAGCCGCAGTTGCAGGTTGTCGATGCCGAAGAGTTGGCCGAGCTGGGTGTCGAACGGCACCCCGAACTCGATCCGGCTCCACAGGATGCCGACGTTGCCGAAGACCGCCAGCAGCACCAGCCGGGGCACCGCCCGGAAGAACCAGGTGTAGAGCCAGGCCACCCCGCGCAGGATCGGGTTGTCGGACAGCCGCATCACCGCGACCACCACGCCCAGGGTGACACCGATGAGCATCGCGCTCACCGTCATCAGCACCGTGCCGCGCAGCAGCCCCTCGATGATCGGTGGACGGAACATCTTGTCCACCATGAACGGCCAGTTGAAGGCCGTGTTGGTGACCAGCAGGTGGACGAACATGGCGACCAGCACGGCCAGCACCGCGACCGCGACCCAGCGCCCCGGGTGCCGTACGGGCACGGCGCGGAGTGGCTCCGGCCGCGCCCGTACGGTGGAAGTGTCGTGGGATTCCATGACCTGTTACGGGTTGACCGCGGGGTCCGTGATCGCGCCGTCCGCCACCTTCCACTTGTCCAGCACCGACTTGTACGACCCGTCGGCGATCAGCGCCTTGGTCGCGTCCCGCACCGCCTCGGCGAACGCCGCCTGGTCCTTGCCGACCACGTAGCCGTACGGGGCCGCCTCGTACTGCTTGTCGAGCAGTTCGAGGGCGTCGTTGGACTGGGTCACCGCGTACACCCCGACCGGGTAGTCGGCGAGCATCGCGTCGTCCTTGCCGGAGACCACCGCGGCGGTCGCGGCGTCCTGGCCGGGGAACTGCTCGATCGTGATCGCCGGCTTGCCGCCGTCGGTGCAGGTCTTGGAGCGCTTCTGGATGTCCTCGACCTGGACGGTGTCCTTCTGCACGGCGATCTTCTTGCCGCAGGCGTCGTCGATCTTGACGCCGGCCGGGTTGCCCTTCTTGGTCACCCACTGGGTGCCGACCTGGAAGTAGCTGACCATGTTGGCCTGCTGCTTGCGCTCGTCGTTGATGGTGAACGACGAGACGCCGACCTCGTACTTACCGCTGCCCACACCGGAGATGATGTCGCCGAACGGGGCGGAGACGAACTCGGCCTGCAGACCGAGCTTCTGGGCGACGGCACGGAACAGCTCCACGTCGAAGCCGATGACCGTCTTGCCGTCGGAGTCCAGGAACTCCGCCGGGGCGTACGTCGAGTCGGTGCCCACGACGATCTTGCCGTCGGCCTTGATGGCCGCGGGCACCTTGTCGGCCAGCGAGGTGTCGGCCGACGCGCTGACCGAGGGGCCGCCGCCGGGCTGCTCGGTGCTCTCCTCCTCGCCACAGGCGGCGAGGGAGAGCAGCAGGGCGGTCGCGCCGGCGACGCCGAACGCCGCCCGCCGACCAGGGGTGAGGTGGAACATGGCTGTACTCCTTTGCGAGGGGGGCGACGGTCAGGCCACGCCGAGGTAGGCCTCTTTGACCGACGGGTCGTGCAGCAGCTCCGCGCCGGTGCCGCTCTTGACGATGCGACCGGTCTCCAGCACGTACGCCCGGTGTGCCCGGGCGAGCGCCTGCTGCGCGTTCTGCTCCACCAGCAGGATGGTGGTGCCCTGCTCGTTGATCTCGGTGATGATGGTGAAGATCTGCTGGATCAGCATCGGGGCCAGCCCCATCGACGGCTCGTCGAGCAGCAGCAGCTTGGGTCGGCTCATCAGCGCCCGCCCGACGGCCAGCATCTGCTGCTCGCCGCCGGAGAGGGTGCCACCGGCCTGCTTGCGTCGCTCGGCCAGCCGGGGGAACAGCTCCAGCACCCGGTTGAGGTCCTGGGCGATGCCGGCCCGGTCCCGCCGGGTGTACGCACCCATGTCGAGGTTCTCCAGCACGGTCATGCCGGGGAAGATGCCGCGACCCTCGGGGGCCTGGCAGAGCCCCCGCCGGACCCGCAGGTCCGCCCGGAGCTTGGAGATGTCCTCGCCCTCGAAGCGGATCGCCCCGGTGGCGATCGGCCGGATGCCGGAGATCGCCCGCATGGTGGTGGACTTGCCGGCGCCGTTCGCGCCGATCAGGGCGACGATCTCGCCCTCGCCCACCGTCAGGCTGATCCCGTGCAGCGCCTGGATGCGCCCGTACAGCAGGCTGACGTCCTCAATCTCAAGCAGCATCGTCCGGTACCCCCAGGTACGCCGCGACCACCTTCGGGTTGTCCCGCACCTCGGCGGGCAGCCCCTCGGCGATCTTCTTCCCGAACTCCAGCACCACGATCCGGTCGGTGACGCCCATGACCAGGCGCATGTCGTGCTCGATCAGCAGCACTGTCACGCCGGTGTCGCGGATCTGCCGGATGAGCTGGAGCAGTTCCTCCTTCTCCGCCGGGTTGAAGCCGGCGGCCGGCTCGTCCAGGCAGAGCAGCACCGGGTCGGTGGCCAGGGCCCGGGCGATCTCCAGCCGGCGCTGCTCGCCATAGGAGAGGTTGCGGGCGAACTCGTGCATCCGGGGCCGGATGCCGACGAACTCCAGCAGCCGCTCGGCCTTCTCCCGGCCCTCGCGCTCCTCGCGCCGGTGCCGGGGCAGCCGCAGCAGCGCCGAGACCACGCTGGTCTTGTGGTGCGCGTCGGCACCGACCTGCACGTTCTCCAGCGCGGTCATCTCCGGGAAGAGGCGGATGTTCTGGAACGTCCGCGCCATGCCCATCTTGGTGATCTGGTGCCGCTTCTTACCGCTGATCTTCTGGCCACGGAACCGGATCTGGCCCTCGCTGGGCTGGTAGATGCCGGTCATCGCGTTGAAGCAGGTGGTCTTGCCGGCACCGTTCGGGCCGATCAGCCCGAGGATCTCCCCCTTGTAGAGGGTGAAGTCGACGTCGTTGAGCGCCACCACACCACCGAAGCGCAGCGTGACGTGGTCGACCTCCAGCAGCGGTTCCCGCGCCGGGACCGTCTCGACGGCGGGCGCGCCCGCCTGGGCCGGAACGGCCGGGGTCTGTTCGGTGTCACTCACCGACGATCACCTCCTTGCGACGGTCCTTGAACTCCGCCGCCCGTCGTCGGTTGGGAATGATGCCCTGTGGGCGGAAGATCATCATCACCACGAGCACCACGCCGAAGAAGAGGAAGCGGTACTCGTAGAGCTCGATGCCGAACAGCTCGATGCCGCGGAACCGCTCGATCATGTACGCCACCAGGCCGCCGCCGACGATCGCGCCGACGATGTTGCCCGAGCCGCCCAGGATGACCGCGGCCAGGATGATGATCGAGTTGAGCAGCTCGAAGTTCTGCGAGTTGACGAAGTTCTGCTTGCCGGCGAAGAGCGCGCCGGCCAGGCCGGCGATCGCCGCGCCCGAGGCGAACGCCCAGAGCTTGAACTTGAAGGTCGGCACGCCCATCAGCTGGGCGGCGTCCTCGTCCTCCCGGATCGAGATCCAGGCCCGGCCGACCCGGCTGTGGGTCAGGTTCCGCACCCCGATCACCACCAGGATGATCAGCGTGAGCACCAGCCAGTAGTACGGGCGGGCGTCGAGCACCCCGAACAGCGGCTTGCCGTCGGCGTACTTGCCGGGCGGGTGCGGGATCTGGTTGAAGCCCCGCTGGCCCTTGAGGAACTCGGAGCTGGTCGCCGCGATCCGGATCATCTCGGCGAAGCCGAGCGTCACCAGCGCCAGGTAGTCGCCGCGCAACCGCAGCGTCGGGGTGCCGAGCATGACGCCGGAGACCATGGTGAGGGCGATCGCGACCGGCACCACCAGCAGCCACGGCCAGAGCGTCTTGAGGTCACTGCTCGGCGAGGTCAACACCGCCACGGTGTACGCGCCGACGGCGAAGAAGCCGAAGTAGCCGAGGTCGAGCAGGCCGGCGAAGCCGACCACGATGTTCAACCCGACCGCCAGCAGCACGTAGATCGAGACGGTGAACAACACCTGGGTGAAGTTGGAGCCGGTGGTGGGGATCGGCCCCAGGTACTGGTAGAACTCCTTGTTCGGTAGCGCGTAGAAGAACGCGATGAGCGCCACCAGCGCCGCCCAGCGCACCCAGCGCGGGGCGTCGTGCCACCGCTGCGCGACGGCCTCGCGGCCGTGCCGCAGCCGTGTCCGGATCCCCTGTTGCTGCTCGGGGGTCGGCGGATTAACCGTCGTCGTCATGCCCGTGCCCTTCCCAGCGATTCGCCCAACAGACCGGTCGGCCGGAACATCAACAGCACCACCAGCACGGCGAAGGCGGCGAAGTCCTTCCACTGGCTACCGAACAGACCCGCCGCGTAGTTCTCCAGCACGCCCAGCAGCAGGCCGCCCAGGAGCGCGCCGCGCAGGTTGCCGATGCCGCCGAGCACCGCGGCGGTGAACGCCTTGAGCCCGAGCAGGAAGCCGACGCTGTAGGTCAGGGTCTGGATCCGCACGTCGTAGAGCAGGCCGGCGACGCCGGCCATCGAGCCACCGGCGATGAACACCATCAGGATGACCCGGTCCTTGTTGACCCCCATCAGCGCGGCGGTGTTGGCGTCCTGGGCGACCGCCCGGATGCCGCGGCCGACCCGGCTACGGTTGATGAACTGGTCCAGCGCGACCATCATCGCCAGCGCGGCACCGAGGGTGAGCAGCTGGATCCCATCGATCGGCACCTTGCCCAGGTGGAACACCGGTTCGGAGCTGACCAGCTTGGGCGCGCTCTCCGGAAGGCGGCGGGTGTAGACGCCGAATGCCTCGGAGATCGCGATCGACGCGCCGATGGCGGTGATCAGGAAGGCAAGCGGTGGGGCGTTGCGCTTGCGTAGCGGCCGGTACGCCACCCGCTCGATCACGGTCGCCGTGCCGGCGGAGGCGATGGCCGCCACGATCATCGCGACGAGCAGGTAGAACAGGATCGAGCCGAGCCCACTGACCTGGGAGTCCTGGTCGAGGCCGAAGGCGTTCCAGGTCCAGATGGCGGCGAACGCGCCGGCGATGAAGACCTCGGAGTGCGCGAAGTTGATGAGTCTGAGTACGCCGTAGACAAGCGTGTAGCCGAGCGCGACCAGGGCGTAGATCGCACCCTGTGTCAGGCCGGTCGTGGTGAGTTCCCCGAAGTTGGAGAACAGTCCGTCGAAGTTCACGGGAGGGCCGCTCCGTCAGGTGAGGAGAAAGAGAAGGTGCGGCCGGGAGCGAGCTAGCTCCCGGCCGCACCCGCGATCTGTCGTCAATCGCTCACGGCGACCGTGGTCAGGACTTCGGGATCTCCTGGTCGGGGACGACCTTGCCGCCCGTGACCTTGAAGGCCCAGACCTTCACCTGCGCCGGGTCCAGCTCGCCGCCCTCGACGAACTTGTAGTTGGCCGCGACACCCTCGCCGCTGTAGCCCTTCACGAACTCCAGCAGGTCGGCCCGGGTGGTCTTCTTGGCCTTGATGCCGGCGAGCAGGATGTTCGCGGCGTCGTAGGAGGTGTCGCTGTAGGTGCCCGGCTCGGTGCCGTTGAGCGCCTTGAACTCCTCGACGAACGTGCCACGGGCCTCGGTGGCCGGCGCGCACGGGCAGGTGAGGATGGTGCCCTCGGCGGCGGCGGCGCCGGCCGAGGTGATGTACGCCGGGTCGTTGGTGCCGTCGCCGGCGACCAGCGGGGCGGTGACGCCGGCAGCGGTGAGCTGCTTGCGGATCAGGCCGGCCTCCTGGTAGTAGCCGCCGAAGAAGACGGCCTTGACGTTGGCGGCCTTGACCTTGGTCACCACGCCGGAGAAGTCGGTCTGCTTGCCCTCGCCCTGGACCTTGTCCGAGCCGGCGACCGAGCCGCCGAGGACCTTCTTGACCTCGTCGGCCAGGCCCGCGCCGTAGGCGGACTGGTCGTCGATGACGTAGACCTTGTCGGCCTTCATCACGTTCTTGATGTAGTTACCGGCCGCCGGGCCCTGGCTGAAGTCGTTGCCGACCGCCCGGAAGAAGGTCTTCCAGTTCTGGTCGGCAAGGCTCGGACGAGTGGCGGAGGGGGTGATGGTGACCAGGCCGGCCTCGTTGAACAGCGGGCCGGCGGCCTCGGACTCACCCGAGTAGGCCGGGCCGACGATACCGAGGATCTTGGCGTCGTCGATGGCCTTCTGGGCCAGGCCGGGGGCCTGGTCGCCGCTGCCCTGCGAGTCGAGCTCGACCAGCTCGACCTTGCAGTCGGCGTTCTCCTTGTTGTATTTGTCGACGGCGAGCTTGGCGCCGTTCTTCTCGTTGATACCCAGCGCCGCCGAGCTGCCGGTCAGCGCGCCGAAGAACGCGATCTTGCTGCCGCAGCCGTCCCCACCGGACGCCTCGTCGTCGCCGCCGCTGGAGCAGGCGGTGCCGCCGGCGACGAGCGCCAGCATGGCAACTCCACCGATCACGCGTGCGAGCTTCTGCCTCAAGGCCGGAACCCTCCTCCGTCACATGGCCCGGACCACCCGCTGGTTATTGGCCCTTGCGGGGGGCGGACGAACCAGACCGTCGTCGCCGGTCTGGGGCGGGACGTTATCCCACCGGGAAGCTGCGACGTAAGCCCCAGCAAGCGGGGTTGATCGAACCGTTACACGCCGTGGCGGATCGGAAACGTTAGCTGTAAGAACCATCGGTTACGAATGGCTTTCACTTTCCGTTCGAAGGTGTCGGGCAATCCGGGGGACAACCCCCGCCTATAGGCACTCAAACCCTCCCCCACCAGGCATGGGAGCCGCGGCCGTCGTCAGCCAACAGCAAAAGTCGATCTCCATCGCCGGCCACCGCCAGCGCCGTGTCGCCCCCATCGACCACCGTCAACGGCACCGGTACGGCCCGCCACGACGCTCCCCCGTCCGTCGATGCCCACGCAGAGCGACCGGCACCGTCCCCGGTGACCGCCACCAGGACACCCCGCACCGCGGTCAGCCCCACCACCGACAGCACCCCCGGGCCGATTGCCCCGAACCCGCCGGCCCGCCGCCACCGGGACCCGTCGTCGGCCCGCCACACGTCGAAGCCGTCGGGAGCCGCGCCGACCACCACCGGCACACCGTCGCGCAGGGTCGCCCGCTCCGCCCGGCCCCGCCCGCCCCGGGCCGGCAGCTCCGCCCGCCGCCAGGATCGCCCGTCGGTCGAGGTCCAGGCCACCGGCGTCAGCGCGGTGCCACCCGTCGGCAGCAGCGAACCGACCACCAGCCAGCCCGCCGGC
Source organism: Micromonospora sp. NBC_00421 (assembly GCF_036017915.1). NCBI lineage: Bacteria > Bacillati > Actinomycetota > Actinomycetes > Micromonosporales > Micromonosporaceae > Micromonospora > Micromonospora sp. NBC_00421. Next base: position 577,692 of record NZ_CP107929.1, on the reverse strand, counting down.
AGGGCCACCACGTCGTACGCCGCCGTCCGGCCCCGGGCGTCCCCGGCCAGCTCCGGCAGGCCCTCGGCCAGGGTGAACCCGTCCGCGTCCGGGGAGGTCCAGACCGCCGCGCCGTCCACCCGGGCACCGGCGATCAACCACCCGCCCGCACCGGCCGCCAGCCGGGCCACGCTTACCGCACGCGGCCCGCCGAACAGCTCGAACGCCGCCGGGACCTCACGCAACGCGCCAGCCCCGTCGCGTACCCAGGTGCCGGTACGCGGATTGCCGTGCACCCCGCCGTTCTTGGCGCCCAACGCCGCCACCCGACCCCCGGCCGACCCGCCCGCCGGGCCCGGTGCGCAGGCCGCCGCGTAGAGCACGTGCTGTCGGCCGTAGAACGTCCGCGCCGCGATCGGCACCGGGGTCCAGGAGGAACCGTCCACGCTGGACCAGGCGGCCGGACGGGTCTCCCCGGCGGCGTCGACGACCCCGCCGACCAGGAACCACCGCCCGGCACAGGAGACCGCGTCACGCAGCAGCAGCCGGCCGGCCGGGCCGGGTGGTGCGGGCAGGGTCAACTCCTGCCAGGCAAGCTCCATCGGTGCCGCCGCCCGGCCGTCACCAGCCGTCGAACGGTCGTCATCGGCTCCGGGGCGGTCGCAGCCGGCGACCAGCATGACGAGGACACCGAACACCGCGAGGACGCGTCGTGCAGACACGCGTCGATGTTAACCAGTGACACCCGTCGACGGGTGTCATCACACCGACCGGTTCCGGACCGGCCGCCGACAGGCGGTGGGCGACCACCCGATCCGTGCGGGACCGGCCGCCCACCGGAGGCGGGTGTCGCGCCGGTCGGCCATGATCCGGTGGCCGAACCGGCGGGATCCGCGGCGCGACCGGTCAGGTGGTGGGTTGCTCGGCGACCTCGCCACCGGCGGTCTCGGCGAGGATCCGCTCGGCGACCTCCTTCATGGTCATCCGGTGGTCCATCGCGGTGCGCTGGATCCACTTGAACGCCTGCGGCTCGGTCATCCCGTACGTCGTCATCAGCGCGCCCTTGGCGCGCTCGACCGTCTTGCGGATCTCCAGCCGGTCGGTGAGGCTGGCGACCTCCGCCTCCAGGGCGGCCACCTCGGAGTAGCGGGAGAGGGCGATCTCCACCGCCGGCACCAGGTCGCTCTTCTGGAACGGCTTCACCAGGTACGCCATCGCGCCGGCGGCCCGTGCCCGTTCCACCAGGTCACGCTGGCTGAACGCGGTCAGGATGATCACCGGGGCGATCCGGGCGCCGGCGATCCGCTCGGCGGCGGCCAGCCCGTCCATGATCGGCATCTTGATGTCGAGGATGACCAGATCGGGCTTGAGCTCCTCGGCCAACCGGACGGCGGTCTCGCCGTCCCCGGCCTCGCCGACGACCTCGTAACCTTCCTCGACCAGCATCTCGGCCAGGTCCAGTCGGATGAGCGCCTCGTCCTCGGCGATCAACACCCGCCTGCGCTCGGCATCCGTCTGCGTCTCGGCCACCAGCCCTACCCCCACATAGATCCCACACGGCTACCGCCCATGCTCTCGCATGAGCCTAGTCGGGTACAGTGAGCCACGCGCCCCGTGGGGTGACGCCGGGATGGTGGAACGGCATACACGGAAGTCTCAAACACTTCTGCCCGAGAGGGCTTGCGGGTTCGAATCCCGCTCCCGGCACCGCTGTCATACGTGTATTCGACGATGCCCCCGTGCATCCACCAGAGATCAGGGCCCGCGCACGGCAACTGCACCGCGCCGGCGGCTCGGTCGCCGACACCGCACGTGCCGTCGGCCTCCCCTACCGCGCGGTCTGGCACTGGTGCAACGACCGCCCCGAACCACTGCAGCAGGGCACCCTGCTGCGGTGCTTCCGTTGCCGGGACGGTGTCGACGGTCCGACCGACCCTGCGGCGTACGCCTATCTCCTCGGCCTCTACCTCGGCGACGGCCACCTGGTAACGACAGCCCGGGTGCCGGTGCTGCGGATCTACTGCTCCGAGACCCGGCCGGGGCTGATCGACGCGTGCGACGTGGCCATGCGGGCCGTACTCGCCACGAAGGTGCAACGGGTACGGAAGCAGGGTTGCGTCGGCGTGCAGAGCTATGGCACGCACTGGCCGTGCCTGTTCGCCCAACACGGGCGGGGCAGGAAGCACGAACGCCCGATCGTCCTGGCCGACTGGCAACGCGAGATCGTCCAGCGTCAACTGGGTGACTTTCTGCGGGGCCTGTTCCACTCCGACGGCTGCCGGGTGGACAACCGGGTGACCGTCCGTGGCCGGCGGTGCGTCTCCCGCGCTACCACTTCAGCAACGAATCACCCCACATCATGGGCCTCTGCCAGTGGGCACTCGACCTGCTCGGCATCGACTGGAGGATGAACCGTCGCAACTGCCTGTCGGTGGCCCGACGGACGGCGGTCGCCACCCTGGGCCGCCATGTCGGCCCCAAGAGCTGAGTCTTCCCCGGAGACCCGGCCAGGGGAACAAATCCGGCGCGGGACGGGTTGGGCAGTGGCGTGATCGACGTACCGTTGTCTGTTCTTGATCTTGCTCCGGTCGCCGCCGGGGCCACCGCCTCCGAGGCGCTCGGGCACACCACCGAGCTGGCCCGCCGGACCGAGGAGCTGGGCTACCGCCGGTTCTGGGTGGCCGAGCACCACAACATGCCGGCGATCGCCAGCTCCGCACCGGCGGTGCTGCTCGCCCACCTGGCGGCGCACACCACCACGATCCGGCTGGGCTCGGGCGGGGTGATGCTGCCCAACCACGCGCCGCTGGTGGTCGCCGAGCAGTTCGGCACCCTGGAGGCGCTGCACCCGGGCCGGATCGACCTCGGCATCGGCCGTGCCCCGGGCACCGACCAGCGGACCGCGCTGGCGTTGCGCCGCACCATGGAGGGGCTGTCGGCGGAGGGCTTCCCCCGGGAGCTGGCCGACCTGATGAACTACTTCAGCGGCGACGACCCGGGGGCGATCACCGCCACCCCGGGGCTGGGCCAGTCCCCCGCGGTCTGGCTGCTCGGCTCCAGCGGGTTCAGCGCCCAGCTCGCGGGTCTGCTCGGGTTGCCGTTCTCCTTCGCGCACCACTTCAGCGCCCAGCACACCCTGCCCGCGCTCCAGCTCTACCGGCAGAGTTTCCGGCCGTCGCGTTGGCTGGCCGAGCCGTACGCGATGGTGGCGGTGAACGTGGTCTGCGCCGACACCGACGAGCGCGCCGAGTGGCTGACCGGGCCGAGCGCGCTGTCGTTCCTCAAGCTGCGGTCGGGGCGGCCGGAGCCGCTGGCCAGTCCCGAGGACGCCGCCGCATACCCGTACACCGAGGTCGAGCGGGAGTTCGTCAGGCAGCGCCGCGACGGCCAGGCGATGGGTTCGCCGGAGACGGTCCGCCGGCAGTTGTCCGAGCTGCTGGCCCGCACCGGCGCGGACGAGCTGATGCTCACCACGATGGTGTACGACGTGGCCGACCGGGTGCGCTCGTTCGAGCTGGTGGCCGAGAAGGTTGCCGGCGGGCTCTCCCGGAGCGCTTGAAACACGCTCTTCATAGCCACGTCACCCCACCGTCGCGTAGGACCTCTAACTTTATGACCGGTGGTGGTACGGCACTCCCGGTCGGGACGGGTCGGGGGTGCTGCGGTGTGGTGCACCGGGTCGCCAGCTGAGCGGATTCCGCGGCTGGCGACCCGGTGCCTGCTTTTTCGGCCCTGACCGCACCGCCCTTACCGCAGCCGCCCCGCCCCGGTCGGGGCGGTGCGGGCAGGGCCGCGTCAGCGCCGGGCCGGCGCCGTCAACGCAGGTAGATGTTGGGCGTGGGCGGGGTGGACATGCCGTCGCCGATGAAGAAACCCGGGTGCGGCGGCTGGTTGTAGGCGGTGTTCTGCCAGGCGATCGCCGCGCGGTACTGCGGGTCGTGCATCAGCGTGTAGATCCGGGTGCTGGTCTGGGTCGGGGTGCTGTAGATCCGCAGCGCCCGGTTGTCGCTGGTGCGCCAGATGACCTCCTCGCGCCAGTCGCCGAGGATGTCGCCGGAGAGCGCCGGGGTGGACTTGGTGCCGTTGTTGGAGGCCACGTCGCTGCCGGTGAGCAGCCGGGTCTCGCCGCCGGTGCCGTACTTGTCGATCTTGGTGCCGTCGAGCAGCTCCCGCACCGGGTCACCGTCCCACCAGGCGAGGAAGTTCGCCGACGACGGCTTGCGCCCGATGTTCTGCCCCCGGGTGTTGGCCAGGCCGTCGACCGCCGACGACCACGACTCGGCACCGGGGCTGCCGGCCCAGATGTCGGCCGAGACACCCCGACCGTTGTCGCCGTTGGCCGCGGTCTTCCAGATGATCTGGCCGGTACGCGCGTCGGCGAACCACGAGCTGGGCTTGCTGGCGTCCTCGTCGACCTTGAAGACCTCCAGGCCGGAGCGGCTCGGGTCCAGGTCACCGACGTGCAGGGCGTCGCCGTGTCCGTTGCCTGTGGAGTAGAGCAGCCGGCCGTTGTCGTCGATGGTGGCCGCGCCGTACACGATCTCCTGGCGGCCGTCGGCGTCCACGTCGGCGACGGAGAGCTGGTGGTTGCCCTGGCCGGCGGCGGCCGAGTTGCCGGAGGCGTTCGAGTCGAACGTCCACCGCTTGGTCAGGGCGCCGTTGCGGAAGTCCCAGGCGGCGATCACCGCGCGGGTGTAGTAGCCGCGCGCCATGATCAGCGACGGCCGCTGCCCGTCCAGGTAGGCGGTGCCGGCGAGGAACCGGTCGACCCGGTTGCCGTACGAGTCGCCCCAGGAGGAGACGGTGCCGCGCGGCGGGTCGTAGTTGACGGTGGAGGCGATGGCACCGGTCTGCCCGTTGAACATGGTCAGGTACTCCGGGCCGGACAGCACGTAGCCGCTGGAGTTGCGGTAGTCCGCCGACGACGAGCCGATCAGCTGGCCGGTGCCGGAGCGGGTGCCGTCGGCGGTCTTCATGGCCACCTCGGCCTTGCCGTCGCCGTCGTAGTCGTACACCTGGAACTGGGTGTAGTGGGCGCCGGCGCGGATGTTGCGGCCCAGGTCGATGCGCCACAACCGGCTGCCGGTCAGGGTGTACGCGTCGACGTAGACGTTGCCGGTGTAGCCGGACTGGCTGTTGTCCTTGGCGTTCGACGGGTCCCACTTGAGCACGATCTCGTAGCGGCCGTCGCCGTCGAGGTCGCCGACGCTGGCGTCGTTGGCCGAATAGCTGTAGGCCTCCCCGCTCGGGGTGGTGCCGCCGGCCGGCGGCTGGATCGGCACGTCCAGGTAGCCGTTGGCGAACTGGAGCGCGGGCGCGGACGCCGCCTGCTCCGCACCGCCCACCACGGCCCGCACTGTGTACGCCGAGCCGGCCGCAGCCCCGCTGTCCAGGTAGTTGGTGGCACCGGTGAGCGGCGAGGCGTTGACCTTGGTGGAGCCCCGGTAGAGGTTGAACGACACCCCGCTGGTCTCGGTGCCGAGCAGTCGCCAGGAGACCAGGTTGCCACTGCCGGAGCGCACGCTGATCAGCCCCCGGTCGAGGTTCTCCAACTGCTTCGCCCCGGCCGGCGGGTTGGTCGGCGGCGGTGTGGTGGGTGGCGGGGTGGTCGGGGGCGGCGTGGTCGGCGGCGCGGTGGTGGGCGGTGCCGTGGTCGGGGGCGCGGTGGTGGGTGGGGCGGTCGTCGGCGCGGTACCGCCGGTGCAGGTGGTGCCGTTGAGGGCGAAGCTCGCCGGCACCGGGTTGCTGGCGTCGTTCCACGAGGCGTTGAAGCCGAAGTTCGCGGCGCCGTTGGTGCCGAGCGCGGCGTTGTAACCGGCGTCCTTGGCGCTGACCTGCGCGCCGGACTGGGTGACAGTGGCGTTCCACGCCTGGGTGACCTGCTGACCGGCGGTGTAGGACCAGGTCAGCGTCCAGCCGTTGAGCGGATCGCCGAGGTTGGTGACGGTGACGTCGGCACCGAAGCCGCCGCCCCACTGACTGCTGATCTTGTAGTCGACCCGGCAGCCGGCAGCGGCGGCCGAGGCCGTCACGGCGGTGAGGGTGCCGGCGGTGAGGGTGGTGACCGCGGCGGCGGCGAGCAACGCGGCTCGTCGACGGGTGGGATTCAGGTGCACGGGGAACGCCTTTCGCGGAGGTCAGCGCACGGCGACGACGCCGGCCTGCCCAGACCGGCGGGATGGTGCGCCACGCTGACGGTGGTGACGGGACGCCTTGCATCGACATCCATAGTTCGACTCCGCGCAGCTGGATCGTAGGACAACGCTTTCCGGCCGCACAACCCGTACCCGCTCTTGCTCCCGGGCGACCCACCTGATCGACTTGGCCCATGGCTGAGCACATGGACCCGGAGGAGTTCCGCCGCGCCGGTTACGCCGTGGTCGACTGGGTCGCCGACTACTGGCGGACGCTGGACCAGCGCCCGGTCGTCCCCCAGGACCCGCCCGGCACGGTCACCGCCGCCCTGCCGACCACCCCGCCCGCGCACGGTGAGCCGGTCGCGGCGATGCTTGCCGACCTGGACGAGATCATCGTGCCCCGGGTCACCCACTGGCAGCACCCCGGCTTCTTCGGCTACTTCCCGGCCAACACCAGCGGCCCCAGCGTGCTGGCCGACCTGGTCAGCTCCGGCCTCGGCACCCAGGGGATGCTCTGGGCCACCAACCCGGCCGGCACCGAGCTGGAGACGGTGGTACTGGACTGGCTGGCCGACCTGATGGACCTGCCGGCGAGGTTCCGCTCCACCGGCCCCGGCGGCGGCGTCATCCAGGACTCGGCCTCCTCCGCGACGCTGGTCGCCACCCTGGCCGCCCTGCACCGGGCCGGCAAGGGCCGCTGGCGGGAGGTGGGCGTCGACAGGCGGTACCGGGCGTACACCTCGGTGCACGGGCACTCCTCGATCGAGAAGGCGGCCCGTGTCGCCGGGCTCGGCGAGCAGGGCGTCCGGACGATCGAGGTGGACCCGGAGACCCAGGCGATGCGGCCGGCGGCGCTGCGCGCGGCGATCACGGCGGACCTGGCCGCCGGCGAGGTGCCGGCCATCGTGGTGGCGACCATCGGGACCACCTCCACCACCGCCGTCGACCCGCTGCCGGAGATCGGCGCGATCTGCGCCGAGTACGGCGTCTGGCTGCACGTCGACGCCGCGTACGCCGGGGCGGCGGCGATCTGCCCCGAGCTGCGCTGGTCGCACGCAGGTGTCGAGCACGCCGACTCGTACTGTTTCGACCCGCACAAGTGGCTGCTCACCGGCTTCGACTGCGACGCCTTCTGGGTGGCCGACCGAGGTGAGCTGGTCGAGGCGCTGACCGTCATGCCGGAGTTCCTGCGCAACGCCGCCAGCGAGTCCGGCGCGGTCATCGACTACCGGGACTGGCAGGTGCCGCTCGGCCGCCGGTTCCGGGCGCTCAAGCTCTGGTTCGTCATGCGCTGGTACGGCGTCGAAGGGCTGCGCGCGCACCTGCGTTCCGGGGTGGCCCTGGCCGACGGGTTCGCCACCCGGGTGCTGGCCGACGACCGGTTCGCCCTCGCCGCCCCGCACCCGTTCTCGCTCGTCACGTTCCGGCTGCGGGCCGGCGACGAGGCCAGCGCGGCACTGCTGGCCCGGGTCAACGACAGCGGCCAGGTGCACCTGACCCACACCCGGGTCAACGGCCGGTACACCCTGCGACTGGCCGTCGGTTCGCCGCTGACCGGGCCGGAGCACGTGGACCGGGCGTGGGACCTGCTGTCGAGCGCGGCGACCGAGATCCTGGCCGGGACCGGGGACTGAGCTGCCGGCGTACCGGTAAAGGTCAGCGCTCGGCCACGACCAGCGCGTCGGGGGCCGCGTCCGGCGCGGGCGTGACCGGACGCGGTGCCGTCCCGGCGTCGGCGCGGGCGTCCGCACCGGCCCGGACGTCGGCATCGGCGGTGGCACCGGTGTCGACCTCGGCGGTGGCACGGGTGTCGACCTCGGCGGCGACGCGGGTGCCGGCGTGGACGTCGGCCCACACGTCGGCGTCGGCGTCGGTGGCGTGGGCGTCGGTGGCGTGGGCGTCGGTGGCGTGGGCGTCGACGATGGCGCGGGCACGGCGGGTCCGGCGCAGCGCGCGGACGGCCAGCGTCAGGGCCACCACCCAGCCCAGGGCGAGCAGCGTGTAGACCACCGGGCGGGCGGTCGACCCGGCGTCGCCGGCGTTGAGCAGGATGCGGGCGTTGGTCAGCACGATCACCCCGCCGATGGTGGCGCCCAGCAGCTGGGCGGGGACGATCCGCACCAGCCAGGCGGCCACCGGCGCGGCGATCAGGCCACCGATCAGCAGCGCCGCGACGGTGGGCAGCAGGAAGCCCTCGCTGCCCAGGCCGATCAGGAAACCGATGCTGGCCGCCCCGGCCACCACGAACTCGGCGGTGTCCACCGAGCCGATCACCTTGCGGGGTTCCATCCGGCCGGAGACCAGCAGCGCCGGGGTGGCCACCGGCCCCCATCCCCCGCCGCCGGTGGCGTCGACGAACCCGGCGACCAGGCCGAGCGGGCCGAGGAACCGGCCACGCAGCGGCCCCGCGCCGGAGCGCTGGCGCAGCGGTCGGGAGAAACGCACGAGCAGGTACGCCCCGAGGGTGAACAGGATGCCGGCCATCCACGGGGCGGCGTTCTCGGTGGAGATGGAGCTGAGGAAGGTGGCCCCGACGAACGCGCCGACCGCGCCGGGCAGGGCGATCCGGGTGACCACCCGCCAGTCGACGTTGCCGAACCGCCAGTGCGCGACACCGGCGGCGAGGGTGGTACCGATCTCGGCGAGGTGCACCGACGCCGAGGCGGCGGCGGGGGCGACGCCGACGAAGAGCAACAGGGTGGACGAGGTGAGCCCGTACGCCATGCCGAGCGCGCCGTCGACGAGCTGCGCGGCCAGGCCCACCAGGGCGAGCACCAGAAGCTTGCGCACGAGCCCCTCCGAACTTTTCGGTATCTCCTATCGACTTGGTCGACAATGCGGCATCGCGGCCCGCGGGTCAACCCCCTGATTGGTAGTTGGGACGCGCCACCGGCTCCGCCGGGCTCAGCTCCAGGCGCGCGGGTCGGCGGCCAGCTCGTTGATCCGCCCCGGCAACACCCCGGCCGCCACGTCGGCGATGCTGACCTGCTCCAGGATCTCCCGCTCGCTGGCCCGCAACGCGATCCAGACCTCCTGCAACGCCTGTGCCGCGCCGCGGTAGCCGAGCTGCTCGGGGCGCTGCCCCCGGACGTGGGCGAGGGGGCCGTCGATCACCCGGATCACCTCGGCGAGGGAGATCTCCGCCGCCGGTCGGGCCAGCCAGTAGCCACCCTCCGGGCCGCGCTGGGCGTGCACGATGCCGCCCCGGCGCAGCTGGAGCAGGATGCTCTCCAGGAACTTCGGTGGGATGTCCTGCGACCGGGCGATCTGCTCGGCGGTGACGGGCCGCGACCGCCCGGAGTCCGCGCCGTCGGCGACCGACGCGAGTTCGGCGGCCGCACGGAGGGCATAGTCGACCCGGGCGGAGAGACGCATGGCCGCAAGGTTAGTCGGCGGACCGTCCGGCCGGTCCGCCACCCTCCACCGAACGGCCGATCGCGTCACGGACGGTTCGCCGGACGGACCGTCCCCGCCGCCGGCCCGACCGGGCCTGCTACCGGCCCGACCGTGCCCTGCTACCGGCCCGACGGTGCCCTGCTACCGGCCGGGCGATGCCAACGGTGGCACGGGCATGGCACCATACCCGTGTCGTCGGCATGGTCGCCGAGCGACGACACAGCGCACCGGAGCACCGGCCGATAGGGGCAGCGACAGCGATGCCGGACGTGACACCGCTGAACGCGTGGGACCCGCGCCAGGCCGGGCCGTACGAGCTGGTCGGCCGGCTCGGCGCGGGCGGGCAGGGTGTGGTCTACCTGGGCCGTGACGAGCACGGCCGGTGGGTCGCGGTCAAGGTGATCAACGTGGACCTGCACCGGAACCCGAAGGCGAAGTCCCAGTTCACCAAGGAGATCGCCGCCGCCCGCCGGGTGGCGCCGTTCTGCACCGCGCAGATCCTCTTCGCCGACGTGGACGGTGACCTGCCGTACGTGGTCAGCGAGTTCATCGAGGGCGTCACCCTGCAACGGCACGTACGCGAGCAGGGGCCGATCGGCGGCAACGCGCTGCACCGGCTGGCCGTGGGCACCGCCACCGCGCTGGCCGCGATCCACCAGTCCGACGTGGTGCACTGCGACCTGAAGCCGGACAACGTGATCCTCGGGGCGGACGGCCCCCGCGTGATCGACTTCGGCATCGCCCGCGCACTGGACGTCACCGAGACGATGACCAACCGCATCATGGGCACCGCCCCGTACATGGCCCCGGAACGGTTCCGCGACGACGCGGTCGGGCCGGCCAGCGACGTGTTCGCCTGGGCGGGGACGATCGCCTACGCGGCGGGCGGGCAGCCGCCGTTCGGCACCGGACCGGTCACCGTGGTGATGCACCGGATCCTGCACGACCCCCCGGAGCTGACCGGGCTCTCCGGCCCGCTGGCCGCCCTGATCGGACAGTGTCTCGACAAGGACCCCCGGGCCCGGCCGCACGCCCAGGAGGTGCTGCTCCGCCTGCTCGGGCGGGACACCCACCCGGGCACCGGCGACGCGCCGCTGCAGACCGTGCTGCGGGCCGGCACCGACGCGGCGGCCACCGAGCAGGTGCCCCGGACCCTGACCACCACCCCGCCGGTGCCCCCGCCGGCCACCCCGCACGCGCCGACCGGTGCGGCGGCCGACCCCTGGCCGACCGGTGCGGCGGCGGACCCCTGGCCGACCGCCGGGGTGGCGGAACCCTGGCCGACCGCGTCGACCGGCCACCCGGCACCGCACGTGCCGACCGAGCCGCCGGCGACGGCACCGTGGCCCACCACGTCAAGCACCCACCACGCACCGCACGTGCCGACCGACCCGGCGACGGCCCCACCGGCGACGGCCCGGTCCGCCCCGGCCGGACCGACGGCACCCCCGTGGACCCGGGCCACCGCCACCGCCCCGGCCCTCACGCCCCCACCCACCCTGACGGCCACCGACCGGCCGGTCACGGCGGTCACCCCGCCGGTGGGTCGGGACGGCTTCGGCCGGCGGCTGCGCCGGCAATGGGCCGACCCGTGGGGGGTGTCGACCGCGATCTTCCTCGGCTCGGTGGGCGCCGCCACCGGGTACGTCGCCACGACCGCCGTGGGCACCGCCGCCGCCCTCGGCTCGGTCACCCTGGTGGTGGTCTACGGTGTCCGTCTACTGGTCGCCGCCGCGCTGACCCCGCCCGCCGCGCCGGACGGCCCGCCGGAGCCCCCCGGGCGCCCCGCACCGGCACCCCGGTCCGACTCCTGACCCACGCCGAACGAACCCCTGGAGGACCCGATGGCCACCGCTGAGCGTCCCGCCCGATCGTGGCTGCCGTACGCGATGGCCGTCGTCGCGGGGCTCGCGGTGATCGGCGCGGCGTACCTGTACGTCCGGCCGGCACCCGGTACGCAGCGGGCGGACTGCGTGCGGTTGGAGGTCAGCTCCTCGACCGAGAAGAGCGAGCTGGTCGCCCAGCTCGCCGACCGGTACAACGCCGCCGACCGGCGTTTCGGCGGGCGGTGCGCGCAGGTGACCGTGCACGGCCTCAACTCGGGCGAGGCGATGGAGGCGCTGGCCGGCGGGTGGGCGCTCACCCAGCCGCAGGTAGCCGAGCCGCAGGTGTGGCTGCCCACCTCGTCACTGTGGACCGGGCAGCTGCGCCTGCTGGACAAGGCGGCGGGCCGACCCGCGCAGACCCCCGGTCAGTACCCGTCGATCGCCAACAGTCCCCTGGTCATCGCGATGCCGAAGGACAAGGGCGAGCTGGTGCAGCAGCGTGGCCCGCTCGGCTGGGCCGACGTCCTCGGCCTCTCCGGGGACACCGGCTGGGCGGCGTTCGGGAAGCCCGAGTGGGGCCGGTTCACCTTCGGCAAGGACAACCCGCACCTGTCCACCTCGGGGTTGGCCGCCACCATCGCCACCTACTACGCGGCGGTCAACCGGGCCAGCGACCTGACCAGCGAGGACCTCGCCCAGCCGGCGGTGACCCAGTTCGTCAGGCGGATCGAGGCCAACGTCTCGCACTACAGCGACGACTCGGTGGACCTGCTGCGCAACCTCGCCGAGGCCGACGCCGCCGCCAGCGGGGACGCCCCGGCGACCGACATGAGCGCGATCGTCCTCCAGGAGGAGCTGGTCTACCTCTACAACCAGGGCCAGCTCAGCCCCACCGGCAGCAAGCCCCGGGTTCCGCTGGTGGCGGTGCATCCCAAGGAGGGCACCTTCAACCTGGACCACCCGTACGTGGTGCTGCCCTCGGCCGACCCGGCGCAGCGCGAGGCCGCCGAGGACTTCCTCGCCTTCCTCCGCGACGGCGCGCAGCAGCGCAGCTTCGCCGCGCTGGGTTTCCGGGACGACGAGCGCCGCCCCGACGACAGGCTGCTCGCCGCCGTCCCCGGGCCGGGCGGCGACCGGCTCACCTACTTCGACCCGCCCACCCCGGAGGTGGTCGGCGCGATCCTCGGCAGCTGGAACACCCTGCGCAAGAAGGCCAACATCCTGCTCGCCGTGGACACCTCCGGCTCGATGAAGGCCGTCGTCGGCGACCAGACCCGGTTCCAGGCGGCGACCAGGGCCGCCAGCAAGGCGATCGGGCTGCTCAACTCCGCCGACCAGGTGGCGCTCTGGTCGTTCTCCAGCGAGACTCCGCAGCGGCCGAAAAAGCCCTACAGCGAGGAGGTACGGCTGGCGCCGCTGAACCGGGACGCGTTCAACCGCAAGCTGACCGGGCTGCGCATCGGCGGCAACACCGCGTTGTACGCGACGGTCCGCGCGGCGCACCGCACCCTGCTCGACCGCTACGACCCGAACCGGATCAACGCGGTGGTGGTGCTCACCGACGGTAAGAACGAGTACCAGAAGGACAGCGACCTGGACCGGTTGCTCCGGGACATCGCGCTGGACCCGAAGCAGCCGGTCAAGGTCTTCTGCGTGGCCTTCGACCAGGATTCGGACCTGGCCGCGTTGGACCGGATCGCCAAGGCGTCGGCCGGCAAGGCGTTCGACGCCAAGGACCCGGCCACCATCGACGACGCCCTGGTCAAGGTGGTCAGCAGCTTCTGACCCACCCCGGCCGGCGACGGGTCGGGGGCCGGGAGCCGGCCGGTGCCTGCGGGGTCCGGGGCCGGCGGGCACGGGCCGGGGGGCCGCCCGGCCCTGCCGGATCACGCGCCGACGCGGCGGAGCAGGCCCTCCTGGACGGCGCTGGCGATGTGCCGACCGTCGGTGGTGAACATCCGGCCGGTGGCCAGGCCCCGCGCGCCGGAGGCGGAGGGGCTCCAGCAGTCGTAGAGGAACCACTCGTCGGCCCGGAACGACCTGTGGAACCACAGCGCGTGGTCCAGGCTCGCCCCGACCAGGCCGCCCGGCCCCCAGACCTCGCCGTGCACCGACAGGACCGAGTCCAGCAGGGTCAGGTCGGAGGCGTAGGTGAGGGCGCAGGCGTGCAGCAGCGGGTCGTCGGGCAGCTTGCCGTCGATGCGCATCCAGACCCGCTGGTGCGGGTCGGCCGGGCGGTCACCGGGGCGTACCCAGCCGGGTTCGCCGACGTAACGGACGTCGATCGGGCGGGGGATCTGCCCCCAGATGCCGAGCCGTTCCGGGTAGCGGGCCAGCCGGTCGGACATCGTCGGGACGTCGTCCGGGCCGGGCACGTCCGGCGGGGTGGGGGCCTGGTGTTCCAGGGCCTGTTCCTGCCGCTGGAACGAGGCCGACATGAAGAAGATCGGCTTGTCGTGCTGCAACGCCACCGAGCGACGGACCGAGAAGGACCGCCCGTCCCGGACGTTCTCCACCTGGTATTCGATCGGTTCGGCCGGATCGCCAGGGCGGACGAAGTAGCCGTGCAGCGAGTGCACGAACCGCTCCGGGTCGACGGTGCGCCCGGCGGCGACCAGGGCCTGACCGGCGACCTGCCCCCCGAACACCCGCTGCGGACCGACCGGAGGGCTCATCCCCCGGAAGGTCATCTCGCCGGTGTGGTCGAGGTCGAGGACCTCGAGGAGCTGGTCGACCGCGGCCTGACCGGTCGCCGCCGGACGCCCGTTCACCGGATCACTTCTGTTCGCGACTGCGGGGCGCGCAACCCCGGCGCACTCCTCGCGCTCACCGGATCACTTCTCTTCGCGACGCCGACGGGCTCACTGGAGCGCCCGGGCGGAGGCGGCGTCGACCAGGGAGCCGAGCTGGTGTACGCGCAGGGTGTTGGTGGAGCCGGGGGTGCCGGGCGGGCTGCCCGCGACGATCACCACGTAGTCGCCGGGAGTCGCCTGGTTGAGGCCGAGCAGCGCCTGGTCGACCTGGCGGAACATGTCGTCGGTGTGCTGCACGAACGGCATCAGGAAGGTCTCCACGCCCCAGCAGAGCGCGAGCTGGCTGCGTACCTCGGGGACCGGGGTGAAGGCCAGCAGCGGCAGGTCGCAGTGCAGCCGGCTGAGCCGCTTGACGGTGTCGCCGGTCTGCGAGAAGGCCACAAGCGCCTTGGCCCCGATGGCGCGGGCGATCGAGGAGGCAGCCACGGTGAGCGCGCCACCGTGGGTACGCGGGTCGTGCTGGAGCCGGGGCACCCCGATCGAGCCGGCCTCGGTGGTGGTGATGATCTTGGCCATGGTGCTGACGGTGAGCACCGGGTACTTGCCGACACTGGTCTCGCCGGAGAGCATCACCGCGTCCGCGCCGTCGAGCACCGCGTTGGCCACGTCGGAGGCCTCCGCGCGGGTCGGCCGAGAGTTCTCGATCATGGAGTCGAGCATCTGGGTGGCCACGATGACCGGCTTGGCGTTCTCCCGGCACAGCTGCACGGCCCGCTTCTGCACCAGGGGCACCTGGTCGAGCGGCATCTCGACGCCGAGGTCACCGCGGGCCACCATGACGCCGTCGAAGGCGAGCACGATCGCCTCCAGGTGGTCGACCGCCTCGGGCTTCTCGACCTTGGCCAGCACCGGGCGGCGTACGCCCTCCTCGTCCATGATGGTGTGGACGAGCTTGATGTCCTCTGCCGAGCGGACGAAGGAGAGCGCGATCAGGTCGACGCCCAGGCCGAGGGCGAAGCGCAGGTCCTCGGCGTCCTTGTCCGACATCGCCGGGACGCTGACCGCCACGTTCGGCAGCGAGACGCCCTTGTTGTTGGAGACCGGGCCGCCCTCGGTGACCAGGCACCGGATGTCGTTGCCGGTGACGTCGCTGACCTCGACGGCGACCCGGCCGTCGTCGATCAGCAGCCGGTCGCCCGGCTTCACCTCCTGCGGCAGCTTGCGGTAGGTGCAGGAGACCCGGTCCCTGGTGCCCAGGACGTCGTCCCCGGTGATCACCACCGAGTCGCCGGTACGCCACTCGTGCGGCCCGTCGGCGAACCGGCCGAGCCGGATCTTCGGGCCCTGCAGGTCGGCCAGGATGGCGACCGGCACGCCGACCGCCTCGGCTGCCTCGCGGACCATGCGGTAGACCGACTCGTGATCGGCGTGACTGCCGTGGCTGAAGTTCAGCCTGGCCACGTTCATGCCCGCCTCGATCAACCCCCGGAGCCGCTCCGGGGACGAGGTGGCGGGGCCAAGGGTGCAGACGATCTTCGCGCGGCGTTTCACGCCCATCAGGCTAGTCTCTCCTCCGGGTCGACCTGTGGGCCGACCCCTTGCGGACTGAGGAACAGGGTCCGACGACGCGCGCGTGGGGCGCGTGGCCGGCGGGACGCGGGCCACGCCGGGGACGTCGGGGAGGCGCGGGCATCGGCGACCGCGCGCCGGGAATCGTACCGCTCACCGGCCACCGCCGTCCGCGCGCTCCCGTGCCCGTCCGCCCCGGCGGCGCCGTCATCGGCCGCCGCTGCCGGACCTCCTTCCCCGCAGGCCGCTAGCTGTCGGTCTTGACCAGCGGAAACTCCAGTGAGCCGGCCGGGCACAGAAAGCTCAGCACGTCGACGGTGTAGAGCCCGGCCTGCACCGCCGGATCGGCCGCCATCACGCTGCGTACGTCGTCGACCGAGCCGGTGCGGGCCAACCCGATGCCGATCGGCGGGGCGGGTTCCCGGGCCGGGCCGTCGATCGACCCGGCGACCAGCACCAGGCCCCGGCGTTGCAGGGCCCGCATGTGCGCGGCGTGTTCGGCCTGGAGCCGCTGCACGGTCTCCTTCGGCAGCACCCGACCGGCCGGTCCCGGATAGAGCACGATGCACTCGTACGTGTCGAGCGCGAAGTCCAGCTGCGGCGTACCGGTCATGGCGTCCCCCTGCGCGTCGGCGCCCCACCGCGCCGGTCGTCGACCTCGTCCGGGATGACCTGGCGGTGCCGAACCCGCCGCGCTCCCCCGGCCCCGGCCAGCGTCCCACGACCCGACCGCCCCCGGCGGGCGGTCGGGGCAACTGCCCGGGAGGCTGCTGCCGGTGCGCCGACCGGCGACGTGGGCGCACCCGGTCCGGCGCGGTCCGACGGGCGGGACGGCGGCGCTCCGACGTCCCGCACCGGGGATCGACCGACGTGGGTGTCGGCTGACGCTGGTACGGTCCGACTGATGGGAAAGCGCTCGATCCGCAGAGCGGAGGTCCCGACATGACTCGCTCCGCCGCCGTCGCCCCCCGGCCGCCGGACGACTCGCGCTGGCGGGAACTCCTCTCCCGGGCCGGTGACGCCGGCCTGCGGATCGTCGGACACGACTGGGCCGGCACCCCGCTCGGGCCGCTGGACTCCTGGCCGCAGAGCCTGCGCACCGCCCTGGCCATCTGCCTGCACACCCCGACCCCGGCGGCGGTCTGGTGGGGTCCGGAACTCGTGCTGTTGCCCAACGACGGTTACCTGGCGCTGTTCGACCCGGCCGGGCGGGAGTCGCCGGGCCGGCGGGGCGCGGCGGTCTGGCCGGACGCCGTGCCGGCGCTGACCGAGGTGCTGACCGCCGCCCGGGTCACCTGCCGGCACGAACGCGACGTCGACGTCGGTGCGGGTCGACGGCGGCTGGTCTGCTCGTCGGGCCCGGTCGTCGACGCCCTCGGCCACCCCGGCGGCGTCTTCACCACGATCACCGACGCCCCCACCGAGGGGGACGTTCCCGCCCAGCGGGCCGGGGACCGGCGACGGGCGCTGCGGCAGGCCCAGGGGCTGGCCCGGCTCGCCGGGTCGCTCAGCGCAGCCGGCAGCACGGCGGCGGTGACGGAGGTGGTCACCTCGGTCACCCCGGCGCTGGTCGGCGCGGCAGAGGTCCGGGTCGCGGTGGCCACGGCCGGCGCGTTGGACCTGGCGGTGGCCGGCGGCACCGGGCCGTCCCGGCTGGCGGTCGCCGACGACGAGCCGCTGGCCCGCGCGGTACGCGAGGAGACGACCGTGCCGCTGCCCGACGGGATCTGCCTGCCGCTGCGCGACGGCGGTGGCGCGGTGCTCGGCGCGCTCGAGGTGCGCTGGGCCGGGCCGGTCACCGACGAGGAGGCCCGCCGTACCCTGCTCGACGCGGTGGCGGGGTTGTGCAGCCAGGCGTTGCGGCGGGCCGAGTTGACCGCGTCGGCGCGGGCGATGGCGGAGTTCGCCGCCCGGCTCAGCGTCACCCGGTCCACCGCCGAGGCGATCGAGGTGATCCTGGACGCCGCCCCGACGGCGCTCGGCGCGGCACTGCCCGGCCTGGCGATACGGGACGAGGGCCGCCGGGTCCGGGTGTGGCACGGCGAGCTGCCGACCGGGCTGGTCGCCACCTTCGACGACCTGACCATCGACGATCCGCGGCCGATCGCCCGCGCGCTGCGCACCGGTGAGCGGATCATCCTGCGCAACCGGGCCGAGTTCGCCGCCCGCCATCCCGACCTGCCGGACCTGGCCGCGACGTACGGCATGGTGACCACCGTGGTGCTGCCGTTGTTGGACGCGTCGAGGCGGCCCATCGCCGCACTGGGTTTCGGCTGGCCCCGGGAACGGCCGCTGCACGACGACGACCTGGCGTTGCTGGACACCATCGCCGACCTGTGCGAGCAGACCCTGGAGCGGGTCCGGTTGGTCGCCGCCGAGCACAACCTGGTGACCCGGTTGGCGGATCGGCTACGCACCTCGGACACGGTCGGGTCGCCCGGCCTGGAGCTGGCCACCAGGTACCAGCCGGCGATGAGCGGCCTGCACCTGGGCGGTGACTGGTACGACCTGGTCGAACTGGACGAGGGCCGGCTGGGCGTGGTGGTCGGCGACGTGGTGGGTCACCAGGTCGAGGCGGCCGCCGACATGGCCCAGCTCCGTACGGTGGTGAACACCCTGATCCGCTCGGGGGTGCCGCTGGCCGAGGTGTTCCCCCGGTTGACCGGGCTGCTCGGGGTCGGGTTCCTCGGCACCTGCCTGGCGATGGTGGTCGACCCGGTCGCCGGCGAGGCGCAGATCGCCCGGGTGGGGCACCCGCATCCGGTGCTGCTGCGGCCGGGCCACCCGCCGGAGACGGTCTGGACGGGGCACTCGCTGCCGCTGGGGCTGGTCCGCGACCCGGTGCCGGTGACCACCGTGGCGTTCGGCCCGGGTGACCTGCTGGTGGCGTACACCGACGGGCTGGTGGAGCGGCGCGACCAGGCGTACGAGGCCGGGGTGGCGGCACTGCACGAGGTGCTCGTGCCGGTGCGCGACCAGCCGGTGGAGGTCATCGCGGACACCATCCTGACCAAGCTCTCCGGCTCCGACGACGACCAGGCGCTGGTGGTCATCCGGCACGCCGGCTGAGGTGTCGGTGCCCACATCGGGCGCGCAGGTGTTGCCGACGGCGATCTCCGGGAAAGCCATGGAGGTGGTGGCTAGATTTGCCGCTGACGACAACGCACAGGATCGAGGTAAGACTCATGGGTACCCACGCACAACCCGCCAAGGCGTCCGGCACCTACCGGATCGGTGGCGACCTCCAGGTCGACCGGCTCGGCTACGGGGCCATGCAGCTCACCGGGCCGGGGGTGTGGGGTGACCCGAAGGACCCGGCCGAGGCGGTCCGGGTGCTGCGCCGGGCGTACGAGCTGGGTGTCACGTTCATCGACACCGCCGACTCGTACGGGCCGTTCGTCTCGGAGCTGCTGATCAAGGAGGCGCTGCACCCGTACGCCGACGACCTGGTCATCGCGACCAAGGCCGGCCTGACCCGCTCCGGGCCGGGCGACTGGCGGCCGGTGGGGCGCCCGGAGTACCTGCGCCAGCAGTGCGAGCTGAGCCTGCGGCACCTGGGCCTGGAGTCGATCGGCCTCTACCAGCTGCACCGGATCGACGCGAAGGTCCCGCTGGCCGACCAGCTCGGCGAGCTGGCCCTGCTCAAGCAGGAGGGCAAGATCCGGCACATCGGGCTGTCCGAGGTGACCGTCGCGCAGATCGAGGCGGCCCAGAAGATCACCCCGATCGTGTCGGTGCAGAACCTCTACAACCTGGCCGACCGCAGCGCCGAGGACGTCCTGGACCACTGTGAGCGCAACGACCTGGCGTTCATCCCGTGGTTCCCGATCGCCACCGGCAACCTGGCCAAGCCGGGCGGTCCGCTGGACGCCATCTCCGCCGGCCACGACGCGACGCCCGCCCAGCTCGCGCTCGCCTGGCTGTTGCGCCGCTCGCCGGTCATGCTGCCCATCCCGGGTACGTCCTCGGTCGGTCACCTGGAGGAGAACGTGGCCGCCGCCCAGGTCGAGCTCACCGACGCCGAGTACGAGGCCCTGGCCAAGGCCGCCTGACCCGACCCGGCCCCGGCCCGGCCGCGGCCGACCCCCGCTGCCGCTGCCGGCTGACCGCATGCTGGCTCCCGACTCCCGACTCGCGGCTCGCGGCTGACCGGCTGACGGCGCCGGCTCACGGCTGACCGACTACCGGCTGCTGGCGGCCGACGGCGGCTAGCGGCGGCGGACGGCTGGCGGCGGGCGGCGGACGGCGGGCGGCGGCGGACGGCTGGCGGCGGGCGGCGGCGGGCGGCGGACGGCGGGCGGCGGACGGCGGGCGGCGGGCGGCGGACGGCGGACGGCGGGCGGCGGACGGCGGACGGCTGGCGGCGGACGGCTGGCGGCGGCGGACGGCTGTGATGTGGCGATGGCAAGCTTTCGCGTCGGCGTGTCGCGCCGGGCCACAGTATGTCGAGTAGTCCTCATGCCCGTCCGTCATATTTATGACGGACGGGCATGAGGACTACAGAGGAACATGCCCCGGCGCAGGCTCCCGGCGCGAGGCTCCCGCGGTGCCGCCCGGTCTGCGACCCGACCGACCCCGACCCGACCGACCCCGACCCGACCGACCCGGCCCGACCGACCCGACCGACCCGACCCGACCGACCCGGCCGACCCGGCCCGACCACCCGGCACGACCCGACCCGACCGGCCCGACCCGGCGCGACCAGCGCGGACCCGGCACTACCGACACGAGGCCAGCTCGACCGACACGAGGCCAGGCTCGACCGGCACAGGCAGCCCGGCCGACACAGGGCCCGGCCCGGGCGTCACAGGGCCAGGCAGTTGGGGCGGATCGCGGCGTCGGTGAGCGCCTGACGGACCACCGTGTACGTGGTGCCGTCGAGCACGAGACCAAGGTGGCCGACCACCCGCAGTGGGCACCATGCCTGCACCAGGACGTTGGTGGCCCCGTCGGCGAGGGTGGCGTTGCCGACCGGGCGGACGAGTTCGTCCTGGTTGGTGCGGATGGTGGTCCAGCGCACCGACCCCGGGGTGTCGTCGCCGGCGTTGAGGCTGGTCAGGAAGTCCGAGCCGATGGACATCTGCTGGCAGGCGATGATGCCGACGCAGTCCCCCAGCCCGGCGAACGCGATGATGTTCGCCACGTAGGTGCCCTGCTGTGGGCTGCCCAGGCTGACGTACCGGCCGATCCGGTCGGTACCGCCGAGGAATTTGGCGTACCAGCGGGAGACCAGGCCACCCTCTGAGTGGCCGACGATGTCCACCCGGGCCGCCCCGGTGGCGGTCCGCACCTGGTCGACGAAGCCGGCGAAGGCGCGGGCGGAGTCGGTGATGTCGCCGAACCCGAGTCCGGGGAGCTGGTAGACGTACACCCGGAAGCCGTCGGCGCGCAGCCGGGCGGCGATGGGTTCGTAGGCGATCGCGACACCTACCAGCCCTCCGACCACGATGACCGGGTTGGCGGTCGCGGCGACCCGGGCGAACCCCGGCTCACCACCCGCAGCGTCGGCGGCGGCGGGGTCGGCGGCGGGAGCGGCTCGACCAGTGGCGGCGGTCCGGTCAGCGGGGGCGGCGGGAACGACGGGGACGGATGGGGTGGGTGGGGTGGGTGGGGTGGCCACGGCGGCGGTGGCCGGGGCGAGCAGGGCGGCGGCGAGGGTGGTGGCGGCGAGGATCGTGCGGAGCAGCATGGCTGCGCCTCCGGTGGGAGGTACCCGGTGACCCGGGACGGCGGGCGGGGGATCCGATCGATCGTGGGACCGATGATGCGTGGCCTGTTTCACACCCGTCAATGGAAAGTTACGCCTCGGTAACCTCTTGTCGCGCCCACCGCACAAACCGGCACAACGGCCCGGCACGACGCAGTCCCGCCCAGCACGACGCAGTCCCACCCGGCACGACGCAGTCCCACCCGGCACGGCGGAACCGGCTCAGGCGGTGGCGAGCAGGGCGGCGAGGTGGCGTACGGCGGGGTTGGTGGTGCCGCGACGCCAGGCCAGGGCGACGTCGACGGTCGGCAGCGGGGCGGCGAAGCGCCGCAGGCGTACACCCGGGACTTTCAGGGCGCGGGCCCGGCCGGCGGGGACGGCCGCGACCACGTCGCCGTCGGCCACCGCGCGCAGCAACTGTTCGTCGTCGGGTTCCTGGCGGACCAGGTGGAAACCGCCGTCGGGCCAGACCTGGGCGATGGTGCGGTCGAACATGCCGGGGCCGTTCTCGCGGGGCCACATCACCGCGGGCAGGCCGACCACCTCGGCCCGGCGCACCCGGCCCCGCCCGGCGGCGAGCGGATGCCCGACCGGCACCGCCAGCAACAGCTCCTCGCGATCGACGGTACGGCAGGTCAGGCCCGCCTCCGGCAACGGCGGACGGACGAAGGCGACGTCGAGCCGGCCGGTGAGCAGCCCGGTCACGTTCGGTGCCGTCCAGCCGGTCTCGGGGACCACCTCCACCTCGGGGTGGGCCGCCCGGAACCGGGCCACCAGCGCGTCCACCCGACCACCCCGGGCCGACCTGGTGTACGCCAACCGCAGCCGGCCGCCGCGCCCACCGACCAGGTCACGGATCCGGGTGCTGGCGGCGTCCACCTCGGCGAGCAGCCGACGGGCTTCGCCGGCCACCTGCGCGCCCACCCCGGTCAGCGTGCAACCGTGGCTGTCGCGGTGCAGCAGGGTCACTCCGAGCTGCCGTTCGAGGGCGCGGATCTGCTGGCTGAGCGCCGGTTGGGCGATCCGCAGCCGGGCGGCGGCGCGGGTGAAGTGCAGCTCGTCGGCGAGCACCACGAAGTACCGCCACCGGCGCAGGTCCACGTCGTCCGGCCGGGGCGGTCCGTCGGGCGGTGGCACCCCCATCCGACGAGCATAAGCGGGGCTTATCGCCGACTGCCGATTCTGTCTTGGACCGGACCGTCGGGCGGGGGAGACGATCGGGGTCCGGCCGCTCCACCTCGGGCGGCGCCGACGGGAGGTCGACGATGGACGTGGACGTGCTTGTGGTCGGGGGCGGGATCATCGGGTCGACGGCGGCGGTGCGGCTGCGGGAGCGGGGGGCGCAGGTGACGCTGCTGACCGCCGACCCGCCCGACGACACGGTGTCGGCGGTGGCCGCCGCGGTCTGGTATCCCAGCCACACCGACGCCGATCCCCGGGTGCTGCGCTGGGCCGTCGAGACACACGCGGAGCTGAGCTGGCAGGCCACCACGGGGGTGCCCGGGGTGGTGGCCCGGCCGACCCGGATGCTGCTACGCCGCCCGTGGACCGGCCCGCCGTGGTGGGCGGCGGCGACCGGTGACCTGGCGACCGGGCCGGGCTTCGGGCCGTACGCGGCGGAGTTGCGGTTCACCGCGCCGACGGTGGAGATGTCGCCCTACCTGGGCTGGCTGCGGGACCGGTTCACGGCGGCCGGTGGGGTGGTCAAGACCGGCCGGCTGGACCGGCTCGTCGACGGGTTCGCCCTCGCCCCGACGGTGGTCAACGCGACCGGCCTGGCCGCCGGCCGGCTCGCCGACGACCCGGCCGTGCATCCGGTACGCGGGCAGCTGGTGCTGGTGGCGAACCCCGGCCTGACCACCTCGGTACGCGACGAGGAGAACCCGGCCGGCATCACCTACGTGCACCCGCGCCGGCACGACGTGGTGCTCGGCGGCACCTTCGAGCCGGGCGAGTGGGACACCAGCCCCGACCCGGCCACCTCGGCGGCGATCCGGGACCGGTGCGTGGCGCTGGTGCCGGAGCTGGCCGACGCCCCCGTGCTGCGGTCCCGGGTGGGGCTGCGCCCGGCCCGGCACGGTGGGCCGAGGGTGGCGGTGCAGGCCGGGGCGGCCCCGGGGCAGCGGCTGGTGCACGCGTACGGCCACGGGGGCGCCGGGGTGACCCTGGCCTGGGGCTGCGCGGACGAGGTGGCCCGGCTGGCCCTGGACGGCTGACCGGCCGGCGCACTCCCCCGCGTCACCGGCGTTCGTAGAAGGTGATGCTCACGCCGCCCTGGGCGGAACCCGGGTCGGAGCTGAGCCAGGTGTTGGCGTTGAGGAAGGCGTACGGGCCGGCGGCGCGGGCCTCGAAGGTCGGCACCAGCCGGCCGAACGCCCCGCAGTTGCGGACCAGGATCAGCTCCCGGTCGTCCGTGGACAGCACGTAGCGGGCGTCAAGCGTGCTGGTCGCGCCGATGAGCTGGTAGTCCGCGCCGCCGGGCAGGACGGTCCCGGTCACCCGGCCGGTCACGGTGCCGCCGGTGATGGGGATGATGTTGCGGGTGCCGCGCTTGCTGGCCCCGATCGAGACGCTGGCACCGAGCGTGACGGTCTCGGTGAACACCGCCGCGCCCCGGGTGCCGCTGCCCGTCGCGCAGTCCCACGACTGGTTGGCGACGCCGGCCGGGTCGGTGAGCTGCACGCGCGGGTCGGCCGGGGTCACCCCGGAGACGTCGTACACGGCCAGGTGCAGGGTGTTCGTCGCGGTGTCGACCGTCCGGGTGCCGGCGTACGTCCCGGTGTTCAACCAGGCGTACGCGCTGGAGTTCGGGGCCTCGAAGTCGGGCACGATCCGGACGGTGGAGTCGCCGGCCGGCGCGACTCCGCAGCTGCGCAGGTAGATGAGGGTGCCGTCGTTGGTACGCAGGATGGCGACCTGTTCCAGCTCGGTCGCACCGTTGCCGAGGGTGAGTTCGAGGTCCAGCCCGCCGGTGAGGATGGTGCCGTTGATCCGGCCCCCGGTGATCGTGCCGCCCCTGATGTCGAGGATGCGGCGGTGGCCGTACTGGGTGAGCCCCACGTCACGGATCGCACCGAGCTGGGCGGTGGCGCGGAGGACCAGCCGGCCGCGCGCCGGTGGCACGATGCCGGCGGACCGGCCGCAGGTCCAGGACGGGTCGGGCACGATCGTCGCCTCCGCGCCGCTCGGGGTGGTGCTCGGGGTGGGCAGCGGGGTGCTCGACGGCGGCGGCGTGGTCGGGGTGGGTGGCGGCGTGGTGGGTGGCGGGGTGCCCGGGGTGGGTGTGGTCGGTGCCGTGGGCGTGGTGGTGCCGCCGGTGCAGGGGGTGCCGTTGAGTGCGAAGTCGGTGGGTGCCGGGTTGCTGACGCCGTTCCACGAGCCGTTGAACCCGAACGCCGCGCTCGCCCCGGTGCCGAGCGCGGCGTTCCAGGTGGTGTTGCCGACGGTGACCCGACCGCCGTTCTGAGTGGCGGTGCCGTTCCAGTACTGGGTGACCTGCTGGCCGGCGGTGAACGACCAGGTGAGCTGCCAGCCGTTGAGCGGGTCGCCGAGGTTGGTGACGGCGACGTTGGCTCCGAAGCCGCCGTTCCACTGGCTGGAGACGGTGTAGGTGACCCGGCAGCCGGCGGCGGCGGAGGCCGAGGTGGCGAGGCCGCCGGCACCGACCAGGGTGGCGACGGCGAGCGCTCCGGCGAGCAGGGACCGACGGTGTACGAGCCTCATCTGTACTCCCGATCGGCCCTTGCACGCACAGTTATGTTTCCGCCAGTGTCCCGATCGGACAAACTTCTGTCAATCGACGTATCTCGATTGGCTTCCCGCCGTCTACTCCGCCTGACATCCGACGGGGCGGGGCGGGGCGGGGCGGGAAGCGGGGGCGGGGCGGCGGGGCGGGGTGGTTTGCGGGGTGGGCTCGGGGGCTGGAGTTCGGCCGGCTGGACGTA
Organism: Micromonospora sp. NBC_00421; assembly: GCF_036017915.1. Classification (NCBI taxonomy): domain Bacteria; kingdom Bacillati; phylum Actinomycetota; class Actinomycetes; order Micromonosporales; family Micromonosporaceae; genus Micromonospora; species Micromonospora sp. NBC_00421. The sequence continues at coordinate 552,381 of NZ_CP107929.1, read as the reverse complement.
GATCAACCGGCGGGCCACCGCGTCGCCCTTGGCGTCGATCTGGTAGCCGTCGAGCCAGGCCCACCCGTCGTACGTGATCCACTCGGTGCGGACCCGGATCAGGCGGAACAGGATCGGCTTGACGAACTGCGGGCTCGCCTTCCGCGTCACGTACACGAGCACCCCGGCTCGTAGCGCGATCATCGCGGCCCGTCCTGGCTCGGCCAGTGCCGCTGGTTGATCGGGATGCGGTGCCGGTAGCGGCAGGGCAGTTCGTTGCCGCACCGGCAGACGAACCGCCACCGCCGCCACGACCACGCCGGCCGGTGCCGCCGCGCCAACGTCATCGCGGTGGCGAGCAGATACTCGTGGTAGGACACTCGTCGAGACATGCCGACACGGTCCCCGGTGGAGCTTTAGTCAGCTGGCAATAGCCGATCGGAAAGTACGCAACCCACTACCGTCGGCCACATGAGTCGTGACCCGGTGCTGCTGATGGGTCCCTACGAGATCGCCCAGCGGATGAGTGTCTCGCGGCAACGGTTCCAGCAGCTCACCCGGCACCCCACCTTCCCGAGGCCCTACCAGGAGCTACGCGGCATGAAGGTGTGGCTGGCCGAGGACGTCGAAGAGTGGATCACGAAGCACCGGCCGCCACGCCCCACCGATGGCGACACCCCGGAGTAAGCGACCGTACCCGAGCACGCCCGCATAGCGGGCGAGGACGTCACGGCAACGCGGTGATCGTGCCGGCCGATGCCATCGGCCGGATCCGGTCTGCGGTGAGCTTGCCTTGCTCGATGTGCGAGACGCGCCCCTCGGCGACACGCGGGCGGTCGGCAATCTGCTGGAGAGTCGATTTGCGGGTGGGCGAGCCACGAGCAGGCCAGGTTTGTGGAAACTTGTTGCGCCCAGGGCGACAACAACTCTCCACAAAGGTATTCGCGGCGACGGCTGTGAGAGGTGGCTGACCGTTACGGGTGTGCGCGGTGGCGGATCTTGATGTTGTCGAGGTCGGTCGACACCGACCTGAGGTCACGGTGGCCGGCACCGAGTTCCGCGACGGCGGCCGCAGCCAGCGCTTCCGCCCTACCGATCACCACCGCCTCTGACTCCTCCCCGGTGGCCGGGATCAGGCAGCGGAAGGTGAACCCGAGCAGGGACCGCTCATAGGTCACGGTGCCCTCCTCGGTGAACCTCGCCTGGAACACCTCATGGTCGTCCGCCCTGGCGAGCAGCGCGGCACGCTGCTCGTCACCGAGCGGCGCGAACTTGCCGCGCACGATGACCTGGTAGGTCTTAGCGGCCATGGTGGGGACCTCCGGCTCCTGCTGAGCACGACGACATCGGACGGGAGAGCTGGCGCGACCGGAAGGAAGGCCGGCAGGTCACGGGGCACCACGGCACCGACCGGCCGGTACGGCACGCGCTGGCGACCCTACCGGGAGGGCCACCAGCACGCCTGCGCTTTTCCCCAGCGGTGCGCCCCACGACTCAGTCGGTGTCGACCCGTGAGGCTGTCGCGCCGAGGGCTTCGGCGATGGCGGCGAACTCGCGTAGGGCCGCCTGGAGGTCCTCGACGATCTCCTGGGCGATCACCTCGGGTGGCAGCAGCGCGTCGGCGTCCTCCAGGGAGGCGTCCTTGAGCCAGGTGATGTCCAGGTTCACCTTGTCGCGGGCAATCAGCTCGTCGTAGGAGAAGGGGCGGAAACGTTCGGTCTCCACCCGCTCGGCGCGGTCCTTGCCGGGCAGGTAGCAGTCGACGAAATCCTGGAGGTGTTCCCGGCGCAGCGGGTTCTGCTTGAGGGTGAAGTGCTGGTTGGTGCGGAAGTCGTACACCCAGAGGGTTTGGGTCCAGGGTTCCTCGCGGGCGCGCTTGCGCTCGAAGAACAGCACGTTGGCCTTGACGCCGCCGGCGTAGAAGATGCCGGTGGGCAGGCGCAGCATGGTGTGCAGGTCGTACTGCTTGAGCAGCCGGCGGCGGATGGTCTCCCCCGCGCCGCCCTCGAACAGCACGTTGTCGGGCAGGACGACCGCCGCCCGGCCGTCGATCTCCAGCAGCGCGGCGATGTGCTGGACGAAGTTGAGCTGCTTGTTGGCGGTGGTGGCCCAGAAGTCGGCACGCTCGATCTCGCGTTCCTCGCGGGAGGACCGGCCGTCCTCCCCCACCATCCGGATCGACGAACTGCGCCCGAACGGCGGGTTGGCCAGCACCAGGCTGACCCGCTGGTCAGGCTCCCGGCCGAGGGCGTCGCGCACGGCGATCAGCGACGGGCCGTTCGGGGTGCCGATGCCGTGCAGCAGCATGTTCATCGCCGCCAGGCGGGCCGTGCCGTCGACCAGCTCGGTGCCGGAGATCGCGCCGCCCGCGAGCCGTCGCCGCTGGTCGGGGGTGAGGGTGCTGCCGTGGTTACGCTGGATGTGGTCGTAGGCGGCCAGCAGGAACCCGCCGGTGCCGCAGGCCGGGTCGGTGATCGTGTCGTCGGGGGTGGGCAGCATGCAGTCGACCATCGCGACGGTCAACGCACGCGGGGTGAAGTATTGCCCCGCGCCGGATTTCGCGTCCTCCGCGCCCTTGGCCAGCAACTCCTCGTAGGCGTCGCCCTTGACGTCGACCCCGGTGCCCGACCATTCCTGCTTGTCGATCAGGTCGACGATCAGCCGCTTGAGCTTCGCCGGGTCCTGGATCTTGTTCTGCGCCTTGCGGAAGATGGTGCCGAGGGTGCCGCCCTCCCGGGCCAGCCCGGTGAGGATGTGCCGGTACTGCACCTCCAGGTCGTCGCCCTCGGCGTCCAGCAGGGTCTGCCAGCTCAACTCGTCGGGCACGATCTGCTCCGGCCGGAACGTCCGCCTGGCCCGCTCGTCGGCCATCTTGAGGAACAGCAGGAACGTCAACTGCTCCACATAATCGATGGTCGACACGCCGTCGTCGCGCAGCACGTCACAGTAGTTCCACAGCTTCTGCACCAGACGGCGCGAATCCACAGTGCTCACAGTGGCAAGGTCTCCTGCTGATAGTCGTCGCCGGTCACCCTGGTCGGCGGTGCCGCCAACTCCTTGGGGGTACGCCGGGAGCGCGTCCGCTGCTTCGGGATGGTGGCCGAGCGCTCGGCCCTGATCCGGGCGAGCAGTCCGGCGGCCGGCTCGTCGTTCGGATCCTGCGGTACCAACCGCCCCGCAAACGCCTCCGCCAACAGCGACGACACCAGCCGTGCGGATCGCTCTACAGCGCGCTCCAACTCCAGGCTTAACCGATCGTTTGCAGAGAATGCTTCATTCGCGACTTCAACGATCCGCACCTGCATTTCAACTGGCGGAACTGGAATCCGGATTTCGCGGATCATGCCTCGATTCAAGGCGAGCTGATTTCCGCCCGCAGCAGCACGCCGCGTCTGATCATATCGCGCCATCAAAAAGATGTAAACAAACTCGGGGAGAATCGGAGTATTTGATACGCGTATTGATGCACAATTTTGGTTATGGGCAGCTTCGATGTCAAGGATTGCCACCTGACCGCGCGTCTTGCCTTCACCGATCATGGCAAGAAGTAAGGTGCCTGGGGCATGCAATTTGGTAGCGGTATTGCCAATTGCTTGCCGAGCGATGCTCTCTCTCGTGGCTTTAATTCGCCCGAAAGCAACCTCTCCGCTCGACACCCAGGGCACATCACCCTGCCATAATGTCGGATCAGACCTACGCGGAGTGAAGCCGACATAGATCTCGAACAGGTCCCCCAACGTCGACCACGCCCACGACGCAGGAACAGGCCAATCGCCACTAGGAAGAATCCCAGCCCGCCCAGCGATCTTCTCCACCAGTAAACTCGCGGAGAGATCAGTCGAGTCATCCGATACAAGTGAACCACGGATAGCAGCGAGTGCAGTTGCTTGACGGTGGCAGATCAGTTTCGACATGGCAGAAGCAAGAAGTGCATCCGCTCCCTTGACCTTAGACAGATAACCTTCTAGGGCCGCGACGATGCGGCGCTGCTCGGCGAGCGGCGGGATGGGCAGTTCCAGGGACAGGAGCGCTTGTTGGGAGATGTTCCGCATCGAGTCCTGCTGGCCGCTGGCGCGGGCGGATATCTGACGCCTGATCGACGGCGAGGAAAGAACTCGAAGCAGCCAGGCGGAATCAATCTCGGGAGACGGCACCAATCGCAGGCTCTTGTCACTGAGCAGAAGTCGGGGACGGCACTTGCGGACCAGGACCGGAGCGCCTACATACTGTTCCGTGTTCGCGCGGCTTACGAGGATGTCCCCAGGCCGAACCTCATACCTCGGGTCGAATTCTCGACCCTCAGGAACTGCCTTGTTCTCCTGCTCACGGAACTCACCCCAGGTCATCGCGCTGACCTTGAGCACGCCCCACTCATTGTCGCGTGCGGGGCGCGGGTGACACGTAAACGATTTTCCGGCCTCGATGCGGGTGACCAGATCGCCGAGCGTGCACCATTCCCAACCAGGTGGCAGGTCGGTCACGCGGTTAGCTCCTGGTTGAGTTCGGTGAGGAGGGGTTCGGCGCGGTTGCCGAAGGCGCCCGCGTAGCCGTCGATGCCGCCGCGTTCGGTGAAGGGTGCCCCTTCCAGGTCGTCGGGGGTGATCTCCACGCTGACCGCTATCACGTCCTTGATCCTCTCCAGCCACCACACCTGATCGGCAGTGAAGGTAGCGCCCGCCTGTTGCTGCCGCAGCAGCCACCCACGGAAACGCTCCTCTGTGGCCGTACGAAATGGACGAAGCTCCTGGTCGTAGCCCAGTTCGTAGCGGATGAGGGCGACCAGGTCGGTGACCCCGCGCGGCCCGGACTGCTCGGCGGTCCGGCCGAGCAGCACGTACGCCTGCCACAGCGAATCCGGCGTCCACGCCTGCGGGGGCCGGGCGATCCGGGCTGCCAACTCCTTGAGCTGGTCGTAGCTGACCCGCCCCTTGCCCTCATAGAACACCTGCAACGCGGTGATCTCGTCGCGGTGCTGTTCCAGGTAGTCGTGCCAGCTCCGCACGGTCACCTGGGCACGATCGGCGGCGGGCACCCCGGCGGCCGACACCAGGTTGTCGACGTTGACCTCGTCGATGGTGATGTCGTGGGCGCGGCGGATCTCCAGGATGCGGTCGCGCAGCTGCGGGTTCGCGGCGAGCGGGCGCAGCGCGCCGGCCAGCAGGTCGCGGACGGCGTCCGGCCCGGCCTGGGTCGCCGGGTTGAGCTGTTCGGGGGCGACGGCGTCGACCAGGCCGCGCACGATGCCCTTGAGCGGCTGCCCGCCCAGCTCGGCCAACTCGGCGCGTTCGTCGTCGGTGAGCTGCCGGTCGAGGCGGGACAGCCGGGACGCGAGGGTCGCCACCTCGTTCGGGTCGGCGGTCAGGGTGCCGGCCTTGCGCAGCAGGTCACGCAGCGAGATCTGCTGTTCGGTGTGCCGTTGCAGCGGCACCGCCTCGTCGAGGTCGGCCTCGGTGACGCCTACCGCGTCGACGATGACGAACCGCTCCTTGACCTGGGCGTCGGGGGTGACCGACTGGAAGTCGGCCGGGTCGATGGTGCGTGCCCCGCGCCCCTTCATCTGCTCGAAGTAGGTGGCGCTGCGCACCGGCCGGAGGAAGAACACACACTCCAGCGGCCGGACGTCGGTGCCGGTGGCGATCATGTCGACGGTGACCGCGACGCGCAGCTCGGGGCTGTTGCGGAACGCCTGGATGAGGGTGTCGGGGTTGTCGCCGTCCCGCCGGGAGGAATAGGTGATCTTCCTGGCGAACTCGTTGCCGCGCCCGAACACCAGCCGCACCATGGCGACGATCTCCTCGGCGTGGTTGTCGTCGCACGCGAAGATCAGCGTCTTGGGCACCGTGGAGCGGCCGGGGAAGATCTCGGTGAACAGCCGCTCGCGGAAGGTGTCCAGCACCAGCTTGAGCTGCCCCTTGGAGATCACCGACCGGCCGACCTGGCGGCCCGCGTAGGTGAAGTCGTCTTCCAGCTCCTGGTAGCGCTCGGCCCGGGTGCGGCGGTCGCGCAGCGGCACGACGGTGCCGGCCTCGATCTTCTGCCCGCCCTCGGTGATCTCGGTCTTGATCCGGTAGACGTCGAAGTTGACGTTCACCCCGTCGGCGACCGCCTGCTCGTAGGTGTATTCCGACACCAGGTTCTGCTGGAAGAAGCCGAGGGTCTGCTTCACCGGGGTCGCCGTCAGCCCCACCACGAAGGCGTCGAAGTATTCGATCACCGCTCGCCACTTGCCGTAGATCGAACGGTGGCACTCGTCCACCACGATCAGGTCGAACGTCTCCGGCGGCAACTGCGGGTTGTAGCCGACCTCGGCCGGTTCGTCGAGGTCGTAGCTGTCGTAGGCCCGATCGTCGAGGTCGACGTCGGGCAACTCGCTGCCGCGCAACGCCCCGTACAGGCGCTGGATCGTCGAGGTCACCACGTTGGACGATTCGAGCAGGCCGGCTCCGGAGAGCCGGTCCACCGTGTACAACTCGGTGAACTTCCGCCCGTCGTCGGGGGTCTGGTAGCCGGCGTACTCGCGCAGGGTCTGCTTGCCGAGGTTGTTCCGGTCGACCAGGAACAGGATGCGGCGGGCGCGGGCATGCTTGAGCAGCCGGTAGCTGCTGGTGACCGCGGTGAAGGTCTTCCCCGCCCCGGTGGCCATCTGGATCAGCGCCCGGGGCCGGTTGTCGGCCAACGACCGTTCCAGACCGTCGACCGCCTCGACCTGCGCCGGGCGTAGGCCGAGCCGGTCCAGCGCCGGCATCCGGCGCAGCCGGGCCCGCAGCGTCGGCGCGTCCGGCTCGTCGTCCGCCTCGCGCATCCACCGCGCGAGCGTCTCCGGCCGATGGAACGCGAACACCTCCCGGGTACGCGGAAACGGGTCGAGCCGGTTGACGAAGGCGGTCTCGGTGCCGGTGGCGACGTACCCGAACGGCAACGCCGCGTCCCGCCGCCAGGCACTGAGCCGCTGCTCGGCGGTCAACCCGTCGAGGTAGCGGTCGAGCTGCGCCTCCACACCACGCGGGGCGGTGCCCTCCCGCTTGGCCTCGATCACCCCGACCAGCCGCTGGTGGACGTAGAGCAGGTAGTCGGCCCGGCCCGTCGCCAGGGTCACCTCACGGACGGCGACGCCGCTGCCCGCGTACAGGTTGAGTTGGCTCTGATCCTGGACCTGCCAACCGGCGGCGGTGAGCTGGCGGTCGATCTCGACCCGGGTCTGCACCTCGTTCAGCGGTTCCTGGGAGGCACGACGGGCGCGGGCGATGAAGTCCTCGCGCCTCGCGGCGGACACCCTCGCCACCTTCGCGCTGTCGAACGCCTGCCGCGCCGCCTCGGCGGCCGGTTCCAGGCTGGCGAGCAGGGCGGCGGCCTGCGGCCGGCGGGCGTCGGCGTCCCGTACCGCCTGCTCGGCGGCGACACTCGCGGCGGCCTGGGCCAGGGCCAGCGACGGCTGCCCCGCCAACAGCAACTTCGTCTCGGCAAGCTCCCGCTGGTAGCGATCGAGCTCCGCCTGGAGACCGGCCACCGCCTCGGCCGGCACCTGCCGCTGCGGCGGGGACGGCGGCACGAACCCGATCGGGGCACGGTCGTCGGTCACCGCCCGGTGGAACCACAACCCCAACTCGAAGCAGGTACGCAGCAGCGTCAACGCCTCCCGCACCTCGCTGAGATGCTCGTGCGCCGCCTCGTTTCCGACGTTGCGCAACCTCTCGAACGCGGCGTACACGTTCGGTTTCAGGGCACCGTCGGCGTTGAGGGCCTGCACCTGGTGGACGAACTTGCCGCTGACCGCCTTGGCGTTGGTGCGGCGCACCAGGTCCTTTGCCAGCACCTCGCCGAAACTGCGGGTCTTGAGCATCGCCGACTGCGCGTCGACGTAGACGAGCAGTTCCGCCCCTGCGCCGTACCAGACCAGCAGCGGGTGCTCCGCCAAGAACCCGAAGTTGGCAGACTGCTCCGCCAAGCGGCGTACCTGTCGATGATCCACGACTCTCCACGTCCATAGCCGACGGTGAACACGTCAGAATATGAACGGGCGTACATCTTCGTGGCCCCGCGCGTTATCGGAAACCCGACAGCACTCCGGTAGCGCCCGGCGTCGCGGGGTGTGACCGGGGCGGTGCGGGGGTGCTCCGGTGCCCCCGGCGGCGCGGGAGCAGGCGGTGCCTCCGGGCGGCGCGGGAGTAGGCGGTGCCTCCGAGCGGCGCGGGAGTAGGCGGTGCCTCCGAGCGGCGCGGGGGTGCCGCCGCCCAGACGTAATACGTGGGGAAGGTCTTATGCCGCAGCGTCATAAATATGACGGACAGGCATACGACCTTCCCCAGGAATCACCCCGCCCGGGGTCAGCCGTGGGGTAGCTCCGTGATGGAGCTGGCGACCTCGATGGCGGTTTCCGCGTCGAACCGCTCGACGTCCACCAGCACGTCGACCGCGAGGCCCGGCCGGACGAGCCAGAACGCCTCGCCCCCACCGGCCAGCCCGACGCCGTCGCCGCGACCGAACTCGGCCAGGGGCCACTCGGCGGAATCGCGCTCGTGGTAGCCCGCCAGGAACTCGCGCAACTGCACCAGTGTGGTCAACCGTTCGCCCCGCAACACGTGCACCCGCAGGTCGACCCGGAAGCCGTCCTCCACCGCACGTTCCCAGACCCGGCTGGCGAAGCTGACGTCCTCCCACTCGGAGGCGAAGTCCGACACCAACTCCCCGGCACCCTCCGGCACCCGCCCCACCTGGAACCCGTCCAACTCGCCACCGTCGCGCCCGCCCACCTCAGCCACTGTCATCGCCCCGCCACCTCGATAGCCGCCTCCACCTTGTCCAGGTAGTTGAACCACCACTCCCCTTCCGCCTTGGGCTTTGACGCAAGCAGACTCGCGGCAATCACAAAGGCGAGGACGACGACAGTGTTCGCAGGTAGTTCGTCGATCAGGCGGCCACCCGCCAATGCCGTGGTGAGAAACTTCTCGACGTCGTCCGGAGTGGCCGAACTCCATGACTCCGCATCAGCGACCCTCACGGCAAGCTCTCTGACCTGCTGTGCCGACGGCCTTTCGCCGCAGATGTCGATGGCGACATAGAGCGAGATCGCAACGAGCAATTCGAGAGCAGCTTGACGCTCCCGCTCGCCGGAGACTCGACTGAGAGATTGATCGAACTCGGCCGGCTGCTGCTTCACAGCGAAGTGCAGTGTGTCGCGAACGAACTGCTCGACGTCATCGTCAACCTTCATCGGAACCTCCATCTTGCCGTGACCTCGCCTTGTATGCCTTGACTGATCCCCACGTCGCAACGAGACCGAGGACCACGCCAGCAACAGCCTTCGGTAGAGCCGGTAGGAACTCTGCCACCGAAGCCCATGCCGTTCCCGCAGCGGAACCACCGAGAGCTAGAGCTTCCGGGCTGATGCGCTGCCGACGTGTCGGCTGCGGTGCTCGGTTCGCCTCTCGACTCCGGGCGTCACCGAGCGTGCTGGCAGGGATCGGCAGAGCAGAAGCTGACGGTGGCACTGATTTCCGAAGGACGGGCACCACGAATTCGGGTGGCTGGCGGGTGGCGCTGCCAGCACCCCCGCTCAGTTTCCCAGCGCACGAACCTTCGTGATCGTCTCCTGGACCTGCTGCTTGGCTGGCTGACCACCCTGGGCGGCCTGGGTGAGCGCCTGCCGGTAGCTGTCGATCATGCCGATCAGCGGACCGGCGGCGATGCCCTGCAACGCCCCGGCGACCAGGGACCGTGCCTCGGCGGCGTCCTGCGCCGCCGCTGCCGTCTTCGCCCGCGCCTCGTCCAACTTCTGCGAGGCCGCTGCCAGCTTCGCGATCATCTCCGCCGCGCTCACACACATTCCCCCAGGTCTGTCGACACACCACAGTCACGCCGCCGCACCGGCGATGACCACAGAGAGCCTACGAGGTGAACACCGAACGCAGCCACCCCGTAACGGAACCGCACCCCGCCCGGCAGGGCCACCGCCACCGACGGCCTGTCGGCGGAAAGCCCGTCGTCGATCACTCCCGCTCGGCGACGAACACCCCGAGCCCATGAACGCCCTCGACGAGGCCCTGTGTCTGAAGCACGAGGATCGCCTGTCGGACAACGCCCGCCGAGACTCCGTGTTCGGCGCGGAGTTGCGCGGTTGAGGGGAGTTGATCCCCCGGGGCGAGCTCACCGGACGCGATCTTCTCGCGGATGTTGTCCGCGAGCTGCGCCCACTTGGGTTTGGCGGGCATGTGTGGTCTCCCTGGTCTGCGCCGCCATTTGATCACATCGCACTAGTCAGGACAAGACGGGACCACTACGTCATTGACTTGTACATACTAGTGTGGCAAAGTCGCCCCTGACTGGCTCCCTGGTCTGCAAACCCGGAGTTGGTCTGTTCCGCACCCGCACAGAGCGCCCGGTCGGGTCATCCCCCGACCCGACCGGGCGTGCCGAAGCCTGCCCACCCACACCCAACCGGAAGCCCGCCCCCGAACAAGGCTCACCCGACCAGAAGCCCGCTTGCATGCGCTCTGCCCACACAGCCCTGCTACCCGACCCACCAGACCCCGCCCGAGGTGACCGAACAAACCGGGAGCTGCCCCGATGGACAACCGACCCGACCCCGACGACCACCCCGACAACCGAACCGGCCCCGACCAACAGCGCCACGCCGACCGACGGCACCGAGCACACCCCACCCGCCGAGCGCACGACAACCAACGAGCGCACGACAACCACCGCGAGCCCGACAACCGCCGCCCGTACGACAACCAGCGCTCGACCGCCGACGGTCCCCCCGAACCCGGCGGTGACCTCGGTCTGCTCGTCTCCGACCAGGACGTCGAGGACGCCGACGACATCCTGTTCGCCCATCCCCCGCGCGTGGTGACCCACAGGATCTGCGGCTGCGGCGACGACTACCCGTGCGAGCAGGTGCGGTACGCCCGGCTGATCAAGGCCGTCGCCGCCAGGGGACGCCGGTGAACGCCACCGAGCTGCGCCGGTACGCCGCCGAACGGGCCGCCGAGGCGCGGCGGACGCTCGCCGAGCACGGCATCGAGGCGTACACCGGGGTCTGTCGGAGCTGCGGGCGGCCGGGGCCTTGTGACGCGCAGCGGGCGGCGCGGGCCTGGCTGGCGCACTACGGCGGCACGGTGGACGATCTGCGGGTCGCCTGGCTGTCGACGCTCGCGGCGGCCGACCGGGCCGGAGCGCAACTGCACGGGGCGGGGCCGCCGGGTCGGCAGGTGCCCTGGCAGGACGCCGTCGTCGAGTGCTGGCGGGCGCTGAACCTGGCCCACGCGGTACCGGACGATGCTGGTGGTTCGGCCGGTGAGCTGCTGGCCGGGCTGCGGGCGGCGCGACTCGACGCCGAGCTGGCCACCGCGCTCGTCGGCGTGGTCAGGCACCGGCTCGGCGCGGCCGAGGATCGGCTCCGTCGTACCGGCGGGGCGGCGGATCTGGTCGCGGCCCGGCGGCTCGGTGCGGCTCGGCACCGGCTCGACCTGGCCGCCGCCCGGCTCGCGGTCGGCGGCCGGCGCGTCGACCGGTACGCCGCGAACGTGTCCGGCTCGCCGGAGCCGGAGCCGCCGCCACCGCCGGCAACCGGTTCGGTCGCCGCCGTGGCCACGGGCAGCAGAGCGGCGGTACGCCTGGTCGCCGCCCGACGCCGCCGCCAGCGCCCCGGCCCACTCGGCCTGCTCCGCCCCGGCCCGCTGAGCCTGCTCCGCTCGCGCCCCGGCCCGTACCCGCGCCACCCTTCCCGAGAGGACACCTGGTGAACGATCCGACCGCCGCGCTGCGCGGCCTGCTCACCGGCCGGCTCCGCAGCCACGACCGGCGGCTGCGCCGGTTCACCGAACCCCAGTGGCGACGGTACGGCGACCTGCTCGCCGGGGCGCTGCTGGTCGCCGTGCGGCGGCGCTTCGTCGCCGGCCAGGACCGCGCCCCGGTGATCCGGTTCGTGGCGGCGGCCCGGGAACGCTACGACCCGACCGGCCGCGACGTCGACCCGGTACGCGCCGAGGCGCTGATCTGGGCGGCCCTCGGCGAACAGCCACCGGTGCCGGACGACCCGACGGCCGTGGTCGCCCGGACGGTGCTGCTGCTCGGGCTGCTGGAGGACGAGGGGCTGCTCCCCACCGAACTGGACGCCTTCCTCACCGCCGCCGAAACTGCCGCAACCGACACCGCGAAACCAACACCGCCGAAGCCGCCGCAGGCACCGACACCACAGTAGATGCCGAGGCGGTAGGCGGCGGGTCAGCGGCACCGGGAGAGCGGAAACGGCGGGATTCAGCAGACGTGCGTCTGCCAACTCACCTTAGTCACGGTCATGGGAACGTAGAAGAATCCGTCACCAGGCGTGGCGCAGTCCGTGCCGGCATAAACAGCACAGCTATCTAACCACATTGATGTGAGTGGATCGGACTCCAAGCTACCGCCGGCAGGTTTCACCGTCAAGTACCTGGCACTCCCGGGCAGCAGCCGGCGACAGCGATCAGCGACGGGGTTGGTTGACACGGGGAATATAGTCGATCCAGATCAATTTATTCCGGGACTGAACGAGCTCCGGCCCCGTTCCTGAAAACCGTTAGGAAGGGAAGCTCATGCGCAGTTTCACCAGCCGAATCGCTGCGGGTCTCGCCGCCGCACTGATCACCACGCTGGCCGTGACGGTACCGGCGTCGCCCGCAGCCGCTGTCGAGACGCTCAAGGTCCCCGACGTCGGCCTCGTCTTCTACCAGGCCACCACGCAGATCATCGTCGGCAGGCAGGCCACGCCCGACGGTATCTGCCGCCCGGTCCCGGCAGAGGCGATCTGGGCGATCGGCTGGAACGGCTTCGGTTCCGTCTTCGGCTATCGGACCTCCGACTGCACCGGTACCGCGTCCGAACTGAACAACTTCCACAGTTGGCCGTACGAGGGCTACTACCTCTCCTATCGGGCCGGCTGACCAGCATTCCCGGTGGTCGTTCCCGGACGACCACCGGGACGAGGTCCCTTCTTCACCACCGCCGAAACGGCTGCCGCGCAGCAGCCGCCACCGGCCCCGCAGGCACCTCAGCGCACCAGGCGGAACAGCAGCAGGGTCACGCAGTACGCCAGCGGCACCAGCAGGGCGCAGACGAGAAAGCCCAGCGGGGCGTACCGGGGCGGATCGGTGTCGGCCAGGGCCGGTCGTCCCCACCGCCCGAGGATCAGCCAACCGGCGACGAAGGAGACCAGCGGCAGGCCGGCGCAGGTCAGCGTGGCCAGGGTGAAGCCGTCGACCACGCCGATGCCGTTGGCGACCACCAGCACCAGCATGGTCAGCGCCCCGACGGCGGCACAGCCGACGTAGACGGCGACCGCGCGGGCCGTCGGTGACCAGGTGGGCAGCAGAGCAGGCCGCTGGGCCAGCGCCTCGGCCTGCTGCCCCAGCCGGTCCGCCTCGTCGACCAGCCGGGCCGCCTCCGCCAACACCACCGCCGGATCACCGTCCGCTCCGGACCCGGGAGCCACCCCGGCCCCGGAAGCAGCCCCGGCCCCGGCGATCGACTCCGGAGCGGGAACAGCACCCGGAGCGGGGTCGGTCGCCGGGGGCAGGCCGGCGGCGGCCCCGAGCTGGCCGAGGCGCTGCTCCTGGGCGGCCAGCCGCTGACCGAGCCGGGTCACCCCGGCGTGCAGGGTGCGCCGGCGTTCCGCCTCGGCGGCGGCACCCCGCTCGCCCTCCCGGATCCGGGCGGAGAGCTGACGGACCGCCGCCGCGTACTCGTCGTAGCCGGCCACTCAGCGCTCCTCTTCGGGGTGGTACCCGGGGCGGACGAACGGCACGATCAGCGCGGTGCGCTGGGCGTGCCTGTCGACCAGCAGCGCCCGGTCGGGGCGTGGCGTCCAGGTCAGGTCGGTCACCCCGAGATAGAGCCCGAGATCGTCGGCGGGCACGTTCAACGCCACCAGGCAGGCCACGTCGTCGCGGTTCTGGCTGCCGCCGAGGTCGTCGGCGAGCCGGCGCAGGCCCCGCCACCAGCCGAGCAGGTGCACCCCGTGCCCCGGCCCCGTCCGGAGCAGCGACCGCAGGTCGTCGTGGCCGGACCGGAAGGTGTCGGGGTCGGCGACGGCGAGCGCCGCACCTGCCGCGTCCACCCCGAAGACCACCAGGTACGTCCGGCCGCCCCCGCCCGGGTCGGCCACCAGCGCACCGATCCGGGCGCGCAGCCCGGCCGCGTCGACCCGGGTCACCGGGTGCCCGGCGGCCTTCAGCCCGACGGCCGTGTCGTCGGCAAGTTCGTCGGCGGCGGCCACCAGCGACGCCAACACGAAATCGGCCTCCCCGGGCCGGTGCTGACCGGCCAGGCTCAGCGCGGCGGCCCGCAGCACGTGCCCGCCGGTCGCCGAGGTGCCCACCACGCCCAGGTGCCGGCCGGGCGAGGCGTCCAGGTCGAACCGGGCGGTGCTGCCGGCCACGTCGACAGTGCGGCCCACCAGCACCGTCGGGCGGCGGGCGGCGGCAGCGGTGGCCGGGACCGGCTCGTCCTCCAGGTGGGCGGTGGCGTAGCCACGGAAGACCGCGGGCGGGCCGTTGTCGTCAGGACGCGCGTCCCACAGCTCGTAGCGCAGCCGGGCGAGCTGCCGGGCGTCGGCGTGCGCGTCGGGGAACCGCAGCAGGGTGTCCGCGCCGGCCGCCCCGGCAGCGGTGTTGACCACCGCCGTGCCGATCTCCGTCGCGCCGGTGACCACCCCGCGCGGGCCGAGCACCGCCTCGCCGCCGGGCAGCGCCACCCGCAACGCGAACTGCCCGAACAACGACTCGGCCCGGCCGTACAGGGCCTCCACGCCGCTTGTGCTCTGGCTTGCCAGCACCAGGTGTACGCCGTACGAGCGGCCCTTGCGGCCCAGCTCCTCCAGCAGGTCGACGGCCTCCCGGGCCAGCCGGTCGTTGCCGGCGAACAGCACGTGGAACTCGTCGATCACGACCACCGTGCGGGGCACCGGCTCGGTGTCCGGCAGGTCGGCGAGCTTGGTCACCCCGTGCCGCTTGAACAGCCCGGCCCGCCGGCCCAGCTCCCGGCGCAGCTCCCGGAGCACAGCCAGGCCGTACTCCCGGTCGGACTCGACGCCGACGGCCCGCGCGTGCGGCAGGAACGACGGGTCCCGGTCGGTGGGGACGAACTCGGTGAAGCTCACCCCCTCCTTGAAGTCGAGCAACCACAGCTGGAGCTCCGTCGGCGAATACCGGGCCGCCAGCCCGTACAGCACGTCGAGCAGGAAGACCGTCTTGCCCGCGCCGGTGCGGCCACCGACCAGCCAGTGCGGGGTCGCGTCGTCGAACGCCAGACCCACCGGGGTACGACCGGAGCGGCCGACCACTGTCGACAGGCCGGCGCGGGCGGAGCCGGTCCAGCGCCGCTCGGGCAGCAGGTCGGCCAGGTGCAGGGCGGTGTCCCGGCGCACCTGCGCGCCCAGCCGGTCGGCCAACGCCTGCACGGCCGGGGCGGGCGGATCGCCGTCGAGCAACACCGGCACGGCCAGCCCGGTGCCGTCGTCGCTGAACGGCTGCCCCGGCGGGTCGCCGATCCGGGCGTAGCGTTCGTCCAGGCGTACCTCGGTGGTGCCGCCCAACACCGGGGCGGCCTGGCCGGGCGTCGTCACCGCGCGCCCGGCGAACAGCACGCACACCCCGGCGGTCGGCCCGGCGTGGGTGAGCGCGGCGAGCCGGGCCAGTTCCCGCGGGCCGGGCGCGGACGCGGCCACCACCAGCAGCAGCTCCGCCTCCCCCGCACCGGCGCGGGCGTGCGCCTCGGCGGTGTCCAGCAGCGCGCCGATCTCCGCCTCGGTGGTGGCGACGCCGCCGAGCACCCCGGCGTCGCGCAACGGGCGCAGCGGGATGAAGGTGGCACCCCAGGCGGCCGGGTCGATGCCGACCACCCGCACGCTGCCCGGTGCGGCCGTGGTGAGCAGCCGCAGCACCAGCACCCGCAACAGCACCGCCACCCGGGGATCGCGGGCGTCCCGGTCGACCGCCAGGTGCCGGCCGGCACCCAACGGCAACAGCAGTGGGAACCGACCGTCCGCCGTGGACGCCTCCCCGATGCGCACCGGCGCCGGACCCCCGGACGCCTGCGGGGCGGCCAGCGCGTCGGCGAGCCGCGCCAGCCGGGCGACCAGGTCGGCGGTGCGTTCCGGGACGGGCTGCCCGGCCAACCGGTCCAGCAGCGCACGGGCCGCCGTCCACCGCTGCCGGGCCTGCCGGTGCGCGGCGACCGCCTGCCCGTACGCCGATGCGAGCCTGCCCACCACTGCTCCCCACCGACGCGCGGACGAATCGAGGGAACCCTAGCGCCCCACCGGGTCGCGGCGCACGACCCGCCCACCGGTCAGACCGGCCGGCAGCCCGGGTCCGGCCCGCTGTCGGCGGCACCGCAGTGGAACACCTCGACCGGTTCGGCGACGACGTCCGGCACCCGGGCCACCCGCAGCAACGCCAACCGCTTGGCGACCGGCTCCCCGGAGTCGGGGGCGTACCGGACCACCCCGGCCACCCCCGGGTAGCCGGCGGCGGCGTTCTGCCGCAGCACCTCCGCGTGCACCCCGACCGGGTTGACCGCGCGGGGTTCCCAGCGCCGACCGGTATCGGCGTGCCGCAGCCGGGCGGCGAGGCTCTCCACCGCCCGCACCACCATCATCGCCGCGTCGTAGGCGAGACTGACCCGCTCGCCGACCGGCGCGCCGGCACCGTCGCGGCAGCGCGGCGGATCGAGCAGGCCGGCGGAGCCGACCCAGGTCAGGAAGCTGCCCCGGGCGTCGTCCCCGGCGGCCTGCGCGGCCCGCAGCGCGGCGCAGGTGGCCAGGGCCGCCTTCGACACGTACGTCACCGGCAGGTTGCCCGGGGCGCTTACCCGCAGCCCCGGGTTGGCCATGTACCTGTTGACCGAATCGTCGCCGACCAGGTGCCGGGGCGGGTTGCCGCCGCACTCCTTCAACGCCCGCAGGAAACCGTCGAACTCCGACCAACGCCCGGCGAACACCAGCACCCCCCGGTAACCGCACTCGCCTGTCAACCGTTGCCCGGTACGCCACTCGTCGAGCCGGGTGAGCCGGGTGCCGAACCGCTGGCGCAACCCGTCGACCAGGGTGCCGACGTAGAGGTCCTCGGTGAGGGAGCTGTCCTCCCCGGTGCTGTAGTAGGCGTGCGCCTCGGTCACCCGCAGCACCTGCCGGGCGTACACCTCGATCATCGCGGCCTGCGCCGAGTTGGGCGCGGAGATCTGCAGGTAGAGGCTGGAGTTCTGATCCATCCGGTCGGCGGACAGGGTGGGCGCGAGCACCGGCAGGCCGACCCGGTTGAGTTCCCGTAACGCCGAGGCGGTGCTGGTCCGGCTCTCCACCAGCCCCACCACCCCGAGCACCGTCGGATCCTCACGGGCCAGACCCTCCAGCATGGCCACCGCCGGCCCGGCGTGGCGCATCTGCCGGCCCCCGTTGGCGACCACCACGTGCAGCAGGGCCGCGCCGTCGGCCGCCGCCGACTCCTTGAGCAGGGCGTACTGGGTGGTGGCCAGACCCTCCAGCTCCTCCCGTTCAGAGACGTACGACTCCTCGTCCGCCCGGGTCCGGTTTCCGGTGAGGGTGCCCAGGTAGACCAGGGTGAGGTATGGGCGACGGTGGTCGCTGCGCCGCCACACCTCCTCGGCGGCCCGGTTCTGCGCGAAGATCCGCCGCTGCACCGCCCGCAGCCGGTCCTGGCCGGGCTCGCTGTTGAACACCTGCGCCGCGCCGTCGCTGTAGCCGACGCACTCCCCGGCGATCAACCGCACCCGCACCTGACCGGTCAGCGCCGGATGGCAGTCGGTCGTCCAGCGGCTGTCCGCCCATGCACCGGCCCCGACCAGCAGCGCCAGCACCACCGCCGCCGGTAGGAACCGCCGCGCCCACCACGGCGGATCGGGGGCGACCAGCGCGGGCGGGACCACCCCCGGCGGCGGCGTGGCGTCGTCGGCGTCCGGCCGTAACGCCACCAGCCAGGCTGCCGGCCGCCGCAGCCGTCGGGTCTCGGTCACCGCCTCGGCCCACTCGTCGACCGCGTCGTCCGCCTCGCGCAGCGGGCGGGTGCCGGGCAGCTCCGGTGGCGGTTCGGCGGCGAGCGCCACCACCAGCAGCGGATCGTTGCGCCCGGTCTCGTTGCGGACGTCGTTGAGCAGCCGGGCCAGGGTGTGCCCGACGCTGCCGACGGTCACCCCGTCGAGCAGCAGCACCGGGTAGGCGGTCCGTCGCCAGTCCCCGGGCCGCCAGACCCGTCGCCGGTACGCCTGCCGCAGGTCCTCCAGGAAGGCGTGCAACAGCAGCTTGTCCACCTGGGCCGGTTGCTCGCCGTCGCGCCAACCGGCGGTGAGGCGTTCGGCGAACCCGAGGAAGGTCACCGACTGGCGGGGGGCCAGGTACTGCTGCCGCATGAACCAGCGGTACTGACCTCCGACGACCGGCACCCGGCCGGAGACGGCGATCCGGAACACCACGCTGGGCACCGCGCGGCGCAGCAGCCAGAGCAGCACCTGGAGCGCCGTGCCGACCCCCGATTCCCCGCTGACCTGCGGCTCGTCGACGGGCCGCCGGCCCCGCCGGTCACGCAGGCGACGGACCAGGGTGGCCCGGCCGCTGTCGGCGGGGTCGGCCGGGTCGGCAGAGTCGGCCGGGCCGGCAGGGCCGGTGCCCACGCCCAGGGTCTGCTGCATGAGCCAGTCGGCCAGCGGGTAGTGCCGGAACCGCAGCCGGGCCGCCCCGAACGCCTCCAGCGACAACTGCCTGTGCAGTTCCCGCAGCAACGCCGGCACGTCCGAGATGTCGCGACGGACCGCCAGATCCAGTACGGCATGCGGCACCCGACGACCGACGCCCCGCCCGACGAAGCGCCGCAACAGCGCACCCGGGTCACTACCGGCGACGGCCCGGACCAGCCAGATCACCGGCAGCCGGTGGTCGCCCCGGCGGGGCCGGCGCAGCAACCGGGTCAGCAGGGAGAGCAGTTCGACGCCACCCGCCGGGAGCCCGTCCGGAACGGACCCGGAAGGCTCCGGAGTCACCGGCTCGACCATCGGGCACCTCCGCCGTGCTCTCGGGAGCTCCAGACCCCCCATTGTCGACGTCCGGGGCAAGTAGCGGATCGCCACCGATGCGGGGCGGACGGTTCCACCGCCGTCGATTAGGTTGTCGGTGCGAACACCCCGATGGAGGGAGTCCACCCGTGCGACGTGTTTTCACGGCGGCCATCGCCGCCCTGACCGTCACCACCGCCGGCACCCTGGTGACCGGCACCCCCGGCCAGGCCGACGCCCGACCGGGCAAGAGCCGGTCGGTCGCGGTCTCGGCCGCCCCGAAACCCGGCAGCCCCGGGCTCGGCGACCCCTACTTCCCCGACTACGGCAACGGCGGCTACGACGTCGACCACTACGACGTGCGGCTCCGCTACGAACCGGCGAGCGACCGGCTCAGTGGCACCACCACCATCCTGGCCACCGCCACCCAGGACCTCTCCCGGTTCAACCTCGACTTCCTGCTCGACGTGGAGTCGGTGCGGGTCAACGGGTGGACCGCCCGGTTCAGCCGGGAGGGCGTCCACGAGCTGGTGGTGACGGCGCCGCGTGGTCTCACCACCGGCCAGGCGATGACCATCGTGGTCACCTACTCCGGTGTGCCGTCGGAAACCCTGGTCGACGGTTACTCCGGCTGGACCCGCACGGGTGACGGGGCGCTCGCCGTCAACGAGCCCGAATCGGCCTGGTGGTGGTTCCCGGCCAACGACCACCCGCTCGACAAGGCCACCTGGGACATCTCGGTGTCGGTGCCCACCGGCGTCGAGGTGGTCAGCAACGGCGTGCAGCCCCGGCCCCCGCTGGCCGAGGCCGGCAACCGGACCCGGTGGAGCTGGCGCAGCACCAAGCCGGGCGCCACCTACCAGGCGTTCCTGGCGATCGGCCAGTACGACATCGTCACCGACACCGCGCCGAACGGGCAGCCGGTGATCAACGCCTACAGCACCACGCTGGGCGTGCAGGGGCCCGCCGCCCGGGCCAGCATCGAACGCACCGCCGAGATCGTCGACTGGGAGAGCGGCCTCTTCGGGCCGTACCCGTTCGAGGCGCAGGGTGGCGTGGCCGGGCCGGTCGACGGCATCGGCTTCGCCCTCGAGACGCAGACCCGCCCGGTGTACGGGCCCGGCTTCTGGCGACGCGGCAGCAACCCGTACGTGGTGGTGCACGAGAACGCCCACCAGTGGTTCGGCGACTCGGTCTCGGTGGCGAACTGGAGCAACATCTGGTTGAACGAGGGCTTCGCCTCGTACGCCGAGTGGCTCTGGTCGGAGGCGCAGGGTGAGGGCACCGCGCAGGAGCTGTTCGACTTCACGTACGGCAACTACCCCGCCGACGACCCGTTCTGGCAGGTCCTGCCGGGCAACCCGGGTGCCGGTGCGATCTTCGACGACGCGGTCTACGACCGGGGCGCAATGGCGCTGCACCAGCTCCGGCGGGCTGTCGGTGACGACGCGTTCTTCCGGATCCTGCCCGCCTGGACCGCCGAGCACCAGTACGGCAACGGCAGCATCGCCCAGTTCCAGGCCCTCGCCGAGCGGATCTCCGGCGTCGACCTGGACCCGGTCTTCACCACCTGGCTGTTCACCCCCGGCCGCCCCACCCCGGCCGCCGCCACCCGCACCGCGACCGCTCCGGCACAGCCGAAGTCGTGGTCACAGATCCGGGCGGCGCACCAGCTGATGGCGCGCTGACCGACCCCGGTTCGGGCTGCCTGCCCCAGGCACCGGGGCGGGCAGCCCGAACCGGCCCCACCCCTGCGCATCTCACGGGGCACCCGACCGGCCCGACATTCCCGACAGTCCTGCCGGCGGCCCCGGCCCCGACCTGACTCTGCTCCAGAGCATGCGCTGGCCCCGACTCCAGCCTTCTCACGACGGTCTGGCCTTGCCTTCGCCCCGGCTTGCACTGGTCCCGGTCTTGGTTCTGACCCCTGCTCCGGCTCGGCTTGGGCCAGCCCCGGGCCGGCTTCGACCCGGCCGGAACAGTAGCCCCGCAGACCAACCCCGGACCGCCTTTACGCCAGCCGGAACAGTAACCCCGGAGAGCAGTATGCCCAGCAGGCATGAATATGCCTGCTGGGCATAGCAGCCTCTGCGGACAGTGCCCAACCCGAGCCAGCTCGCCTCCCGGTGGGCACGGTCCCTGCTGTCCCGCATCCGCACCAGCACCAGCACCCGCACCGGCGGACCCGCCGGCCCGGAGCGGTACCGGCACCCAGCACGAGAACCGGGACAGGTAGTGCCGCGAGACCGGCTGCCAGCTGACGGAGTGGACCCGGCGGGCCCAGGCGGGCGTGCGGGCCGATCCCGGCTCCGGACGCTGTCAGCCGACCTGCGGACCAGGTCGGCTGACAGCACCAGCGAAGCGGACGGACCAGCGGGCGGCGAGGGATTCGGCGGGTCGGGGGATCAGCGGGCGGCCAGGGGTTGCCGGGCCGGGTCGACGGGGGCGGGCAGAGTGCCGACCCCGCCCAGGTAGGAGTGGATCGCGGCGGCGGCGGCCCGTCCCTCGGCGATCGCCCAGACGATAAGCGACGCGCCCCGGTGCATGTCACCGGCGACGAAGACGCCGTCGGTGTCGGTCTGCCAGTCGGGGCGGGCGTCGACCGCGCCCCGGGCGTTGCGGGTCACCCCGAACTGGGCCAGCAGCGGCTGTTCCTCGGTGCCCTCGAAGCCGATGGCCAGCAGCACCAGGTCGGCCGGCAGCTCCCGTTCGGATCCGGGCAGCGCGGTGACCACCCGTCGGCCGTCCCGCCGCTCCACCGTCACCTCGGCGATCCGGACACCCTTGACCTGGCCGGTGCCGTCGTCCACGAACTCCTGCACCGCCACCGCGAAGACCCGCTCGCCGCCCTCCTCGTGCGCCGGGTAGTTACGCAGCACCCACGGCCAGGTCGGCCACGGGTCCCGTTCGGCGTCCCTGCCGTGCGGCGGCTCCGGATAGAGGTCGAGCTGGTGGACACCGGCCGCGCCCTGCCGGTGGGCCACGCCCAGGCAGTCGGCGGCGGTGTCGCCACCCCCGATGATCACCACGTGCTTGCCGGCCGCGTCGATCGGCGTGCCGTCGGGCAGCACCGCCGTCGCGGGCCCGCCACCATCGGACCCGGTGCCGCCGGCCACGCCATCGCCCTGCAGGCCGCCACCGGCCACGCCGGAGCCGGCGGCAGCCGCGTCGGCCACCACCCGGTTGGCGGCGACCAGGTGGGTCATCGCCTGGTGTACGCCGCGCAGCGGCCGACCCGGCGTCTCCGGGGTGTCCCGTCCCTGGAGCGCACCGCAGGCCAGCAGCACCGCGTCGTGCCGGGACCGCAGCTCCTCGGCGGTCACGTCGACGCCGACGTTCACGCCGGTACGGAACTGCACACCCTCGGCGACGAGCTGGGCCAACCGCCTGTCGATGTGCTGCTTCTCCAGCTTGAAGTCGGGGATGCCGTACCGGAGCAGGCCACCGATCGCGTCGTCGCGCTCGTAGACGGTGACGGCGTGACCGGCGCGGGCGAGCTGCTGGGCGGCGGCGAGCCCGGCGGGGCCGGAACCGACCACGGCGACCGACCGGCCGGTGGACGCCGGCACCGGGTGGGGGTTCAGCCCGCCCCGGGCCACCGCCGCGTCGGCGATCTCCACCTCGACCTGCTTGATGGTGACCGGCTGCTGGCCACCGAGGCCCAGTACGCAGGCCGCCTCGCAGGGCGCCGGGCAGAGCCGGCCGGTGAACTCGGGGAAGTTGTTGGTGGCGTGCAACGACTCCACCGCGGCGTCCCAACCGCCGGTGCGGACCAGGTCGTTCCAGTCCGGGATGCGGTTGCCCAACGGGCAACCGTCGTGGCAGAACGGGATGCCGCAGTCCATGCAGCGGGTGGCCTGCTCCCGGATCAGCTCGGCACCGGCGGGCGGGTAGACCTCGCGCCAGTCGGTGATCCGCACCGCCACCGGGCGGCGGGCCGGCAGCCGCCTGTCGTAACGCAGGAAACCGTTCGGGTCAGGCACGGGCCACCTCCTGGGCGACCACCCGCGTGGCGGGCGGCACCGACGCGGTCAGCGCAGACATGACCGCGTCGTCGACGTCGCGGCCGGCGGCTTCGGCGGCCTTCATGATCTCCATCACCCGGCGGTAGTCCCGGGGGACCACTGCCGTGAACTCCTCCACCGCCTCCGGCCAGCGCTTGAGCAGCTCCGCGCCGACTGCCGAGTCGGTCTCGGCGACGTGCCGTTGCACCAGGTCGTGCAGCATCTCACGCTCGGCGTCGCGCAGCGGGGCCAGGTCGACCAGCTCGGCGTTGACCCGGCCGGTGTCCAACCGGTGCACGTACGCCGTACCGCCGGACATGCCGGCGGCGAAGTTGCGGCCGGTCTCACCGAGCACCACCACCGTGCCGCCGGTCATGTACTCGCAACCGTGGTCACCGACGCCCTCGACGACGGCCACCGCGCCCGAGTTGCGGACCGCGAAGCGCTCCCCCACCCGGCCGCGCAGGAACAGCTCACCGCCGGTGGCCCCGTAGAGAATGGTGTTGCCGGCGATGATCTGGTCCTCGGCGCGCTGCCCGGCGGTGGCCTCGGGGTCGACGAACGGCGCGGCGGCGTCCGGGCGGACGATGATCCGCCCGCCGGAGAGCCCCTTGCCGACGTAGTCGTTGGCGTCGCCGTGCAGCCGCAGGGTCACCCCGCGCGGCAGGAACGCGCCGAAGGACTGCCCGGCGGTGCCGCGCAGCACGAACTCGACGGTGTCGTCCGGCAGGCCGGCACCGCCGTGCCGGCGGGTCACCTCGCCGCCGAG
This sequence comes from Micromonospora sp. NBC_00421, assembly GCF_036017915.1. Taxonomy (NCBI): domain Bacteria; kingdom Bacillati; phylum Actinomycetota; class Actinomycetes; order Micromonosporales; family Micromonosporaceae; genus Micromonospora; species Micromonospora sp. NBC_00421. The sequence goes on along the minus strand of NZ_CP107929.1, from coordinate 528,594 downwards.
CATCGCGCCGACGCTGCGGTGCTCGTTGCGCACCGCCACCTCCACCCGGACCGGGCTGCCGTCGCGCAGCGCCGGCTGGGCCAGCGCGATCAGCTCGTTGTCGAGCGCCAGCTCCAGGCCGTGGTCCTGGGCGCGGACGCCGCGCCGGGCCGCGCCCTCGGGCAGCTCCGGGGTGTGCAGCACCCGGGCCAGGTCGAGGCCGTGGCCCTTCCAGTGGTCGATCGCCGGTACGACGTCGAGCACCTCGGTCTGCCCGATCGCCTCTTCGATGCTGCGGAAGCCCAGCTCGGCCAGGTAGCCGCGGACCTCCTCGGCGAGGAAGAGGAAGAAGTTCTCCACGAACTCCGGGCGGCCGGTGAAGCGTTCCCGCAGCACCGGGTTCTGGGTGGCGATGCCGACCGGGCAGGTGTCCAGGTGGCAGACCCGCATCATCACGCAGCCCTCGACGATCAGCGGGGCGGTGGCGAAGCCGAACTCCTCCGCGCCGAGCAGCATCGCCACCACCACGTCCCGACCGGTCTTGAGCTGGCCGTCGACCTGCACGGTGACCCGGTCCCGCAGCTTGTTGAGCAGCAGCGTCTGCTGCGCCTCGGCCAGGCCCAGCTCCCAGGGGGTGCCGGCGTGCTTGAGCGAGTTGAGCGGGGACGCGCCGGTGCCGCCGTCGTGCCCGGAGATCAGGATGACGTCGGCCTTGAGCTTGGCGACCCCGGCCGCGACCGTGCCCACGCCGACCTCGCTGACCAGCTTGACGTGCACCCGGGCGGCCGGGTTGACGCACTTGAGGTCGTGTACGAGCTGGGCGAGGTCCTCGATGGAGTAGATGTCGTGGTGCGGCGGCGGGGAGATCAGGCCGACGCCGGGGGTGGCGTGCCGGGTCCTGGCGATCCACGGCCAGACCTTGTTGCCGGGTAGCTGCCCGCCCTCGCCGGGCTTGGCACCCTGCGCCATCTTGATCTGGAGGTCGTCGGCGTTGACCAGGTATTCGCTCGTCACCCCGAAGCGGCCGCTGGCGATCTGCTTGACCGCGGAACGGCGGGCCGGGTCGTGCAGCCGGTCGACGTCCTCGCCGCCCTCACCGGTGTTGGACTTGCCGCCGAGCCGGTTCATCGCGATGGCCAGGGTCTCGTGCGCCTCGGCCGAGATCGACCCGTAGGACATCGCCCCGGTAGCGAACCGCTTGACGATCTCGGTGGCCGGCTCGACCTCGTCGATCGGCACCGCCGGGCGCAGCCCGGTACGCAGGGTGAACAGCCCGCGCAGCGAACCGGCCTGCGCGGCCAGCTCGTCGACCTTGGCGGTGTACTGGCGGAACACGTCGTACTGGCGGCTGCGGGTGGCGTGCTGGAGCAGGAACACCGTCTCCGGGTTGAACAGGTGCAGCTCACCCTCGCGCCGCCACTGGTACTCGCCGCCCACCTCCAGCCGGTCGGAGCCGACGGCGCCGGGGGCCGGCCAGGCCTGCCCGTGCCGGGCGGCGACCTCGGCGTGGATCTCGACCAGCCCGATCCCGCCGATGGTGCTGGGTGTGCCCCGGAAATAACGGTCGACCAGCCGGGTGTCCAGGCCGACGGCCTCGAAGACCTGGGCGCCACAGTACGAGGACACGGTCGAGATGCCCATCTTGGACATGATCTTCAGGACGCCCTTGCCGAGCGCCTTGACGTAGTTGCGGACCGCCTTCGCCGGCTCCACCCCGGCCAGCGCCCCGGTGGTGATCATGTCCTCCACCGACTCGAAGGCCAGGTAGGGGTTGACCGCCGCCGCGCCGTACCCGATGAGCACCGCCGCGTGGTGCACCTCGCGGCAGTCGCCGGACTCCACGATCAGCGCCACCTGGGTCCGGGTCTGCTCCCGCACCAGGTGCTGGTGCACCGCCGCGGTGAGCAGCAGCGACGGGATCGGCGCCAGATCGGCGTTGGAGTCCCGGTCGGACAACACCAGGATGCGTACGCCGTCCTCGATCGCCTCGGAGACGTGCCGGCAGATCTCGGTCAGCCGAGCCTTGATGCCGGCACCGCCGTCGCGGATCCGGTAGAGCCCGGAGACCCGGACCGCCTTGAAGCCGGGCAGGTCGCCGTCCTCGTCGACGTCGAGCAGCTTGGCCAGCTCGTCGTTGTCGATCACCGGGTAGGGCAGCACGATCTGGCGGCAGCTCGCCGCGCCCGGGTCCAGCAGGTTGCCCTCCGGGCCGATGGTCGACGCCAGGCTGGTCACCAGTTCCTCCCGGATGGCGTCCAGCGGCGGATTGGTGACCTGGGCGAAGAGCTGGTGGAAGTAGTCGTAGAGCAGCCGGGGCCGGGTCGACAGCGGCGCGATCGGGGTGTCGGTGCCCATCGAGCCGAGCGGCTCCGCCCCGGTACGCGCCATCGGGGCGAGCAGGATCTTCAGCTCCTCCTCGGTGTACCCGAAGGTCTGCTGCCGCCGCCGCACCGAGTCGTGGGTGTAGACCACGTGCTCGCGGGCGGGCAGGTCACCGAGGTCGATCAGGCCGGCGTGCAGCCACTCGTCGTACGGCTGGGCGGCGGCCAGCTCGGTCTTGATCTCGTCGTCCGAGACGATCCGGCCGTTGACCGTGTCGACCAGGAACATCCGGCCCGGCTGGAGGCGGCCCTTGGCGACCACGGTGGCCGGGTCGAGGTCGAGCACCCCCGCCTCGCTGCCCAGCACCACCAGCCCGTCGGCGGTACGCCACCAGCGGCCCGGCCGCAGGCCGTTGCGGTCCAGCACCGCGCCGACGATCTCACCGTCGGTGAAGGCGACCGACGCCGGGCCGTCCCACGGCTCCATCAGGCTGGCGTGGAACCGGTAGAACGCGCGCTTGTCCGGGCGCATGCCCGGGTCGTTCTCCCAGGCCTCCGGGATCATCATCAGCACCGCGTGCGGCAGGCTCCGACCGGCCAGGTGCAGCAGCTCCAGCACCTCGTCGAAGTTGGCCGAGTCGGAGGCGGCCGGGGTGCAGACCGGGAAGACCCGCCGGATGTTGCCGGGGATCCCGGGGCTGCGCAGCAGAGCCTCGCGGGCCTGCATCCAGTTCCGGTTGCCGCGGATCGTGTTGATCTCGCCGTTGTGCGCGATGAACCGGTAGGGGTGGGCCAGCGGCCAGGACGGGAAGGTGTTGGTGGAGAACCGGGAGTGCACCAGCGCGATAGCGCTGTCGACCCGCTCGTCGGTCAGCTCCGGGAAGTACTCCGGCAGCTGGTCGGGGGTGAGCATGCCCTTCCAGGTCATCGTCCGCGCCGACAGCGACGGGAAGTAGGCGGTCACCCCCCGCTCGGCGGTCTCCCGCTCGGCCTGCTTGCGGACGCAGAACGCCACCCGGTCCAGGTCGATGCCGGCCAGCGGGGAGCCGGCCGGACCGGCCGGGGTGTCGGTGAGCCGGTGCGCGGCCAGGAAGACCTGCCGGATCCGGGGCATCGCCGCCAGCGCGGTCGCGCCGAGCCCGCTCGGGTCGGTCGGCACCTCCCGCCAGCCCAGCACCTCGGCCCCCTCGACCAGGGCGTACTTCTCCACCACCCGACGGGCGCGGGCCTCGCCGCCGTCGTCGTCGGGGAGGAAGACCAGGCCGGTGGCGTACTGACCGGCGGGAGGCAGCGGGAAGTCCACCACCGCGCGCAGGAACGCGTCCGGAATCTGGATCATGATGCCTGCGCCGTCGCCGGTGTTCTGCTCGGCACCCCGGGCGCCGCGATGATCCAGCCGGCAGAGCGCACCGAGGCCGTTCGCCACCACCGCATGGGAGCGCCGTCCGTACAGGTCGGCCACGAAGGCCACCCCGCACGCGTCATGCTCGTGCGCCGGGTCGTACAGACCGGTCGCGGACGGGACCGGCTGCGGGGTGTGCGGGTACGGAAGGGCCACCGGGTCTCCTGTCGTCACTCAGGTTGTTTCGTGGTCGGGACGACGTCGGCCCTTGGCAGTCTGTTGAGTCTACGTTAGGGCGACCCCGGCGGGGCCAGTGCGGATTGATCACACCGTCCAGACTCTGGGACATGTAGTCTCGCGCGGTGGATCCTGCACACCGCGACCTGTTCGACCGGTTGGAACGCTTCTACGATGCCGTACCCCGGGACGCCGCCCGCCCCGAGGAACACGGCGCGCTGGTGCTGTTTGCCCGGGATGGGGAGGGTTGGCCGTTCTACGCGCGACCGCGCCTCGACGCCACCGCACCACCGTCGCTGGCCGACGTGCACGCGGTACGCGAACGGCAACGGGAGCTGGGCCTGCCGGAGGCGTTCGAGTGGGTGCACGAGACCACCCCGGACCTGCTCGCCACCGCCCGCGCCGCCGGGCTGGGCGTCCTGGAGGCACCGCTGCTGGTGCTCGACCCGGCCGCCCTGCCCGACCCGGCGACGCTCACCGACGTACCCGTGCGGGTGCTGGACCCGGACGCGCCCGGCTTCGCGCTCGACGTGGCGGCCCGACGCGCGGTCGCCGCGGTCGGGTTCTCCGCCGCCGGCACCACCCGGGGCGACGCCGGCCCGGCCGAACGGGACGCCGCGATGACCGAGCTGGACATGGCCGCCCTGGACGAGGAACGGGTCCGGATCGCCGACGGCCGGCGACTGTCGGCGATCGCCGGTACGCCCGACGACGGCGCGCTGGCCAGCGGCATGGCGATGCGGGTCGACGACGTCGCCGAGATCGCCGGGGTGGCCACCCTGCCCTCCGCCCGCCGCCGCGGGCTCGCCTCGGCAGTGACCGCCACCCTCGCCCACGCCCTGCGCGACGCCGGCACCGACCTGGTCTTCCTCTCCGCCGGCAGCGAGGAGATCGCGAGGGTCTACCTCCGCATCGGCTTCCGCCGCATCGGCACCGCCTGCCTGGCCGAACCCACCGCCCTCCTCTAACACCCCACCCTCCCGCCCACCCCCACCCCTCGCGCCGCCCTCCCCCCACCCCCACCCCCACCCGCGCCCGCGCCCGCCCCCGGTGATCAAGAGGTTTGCGTCACGAACCTCCGTGATCAAGAGGTTTGCGTCACGAAATCGGCGGCGGGTGACCTAAACCTCTTGATCACCGCGCGCGGGGCGGGGCGGGGCGGGGCGCGCGGGGGCGGGGCGGGGCGCGCGGGGGCGGTGGGGTTAGGAGGTGGGTGGGGGGCGCCAGGCGGCGGCGGTGGTGGCGGCGCCGGAGAGCAGGCGGGTGGTGATCGTGCCGAGGGCCGCGTCGCGGGCGCGCAGGGCCAGCCGGCCCCGGGCCTGGAGCACCGCCGACATCCGGCGGGTCTGCCGGACCACGGTGGCCGCCCGGGGACGACGCAGCCGGTCGTACGCCTGCACGGCGTCGGGGAGCCGGGATTCGCGCAGCAGCGAGGCGAGGGTGGCCGCGTCCTCGAAGGCCAGGCAGGCGCCCTGCCCGAGGTGGGGCGGCATGGCGTGGGCGGCGTCACCGAGCAGCACCACCCCGCCCGGCCCGGCCGGGAAGCCGTACGACCGGGGCAGCGGGCGCAGTTCGCGGACCTCCTGCTGCACCAGGTCGGCGGGATCGGTGGCCGCCAACAGCTCCCCGATCGGCGCGGGCCAACCGTCGTACCAGCGTTTGAGCAGGGTGAGCTGGGTCTCTGCCGGCTCCGGTCGGGGCGCTCCGGCGGCGGTGGCCACCCAGTAGATGCCACCCCGGCGGGACGCGCCGGAGGAACCACGCTCGCCGAGTGAGGCGGCCACGAAGCGGTAGCCGGCACCCAGCACCTCGCCACCGACCGGCTGGTCGGCCGGCAGGGGCGCCCGGTACCAGGGGATCACCGCCCGCCAGGCGGCGCAGCCGGAGCTGACCACGGCGGCCTCGGGAGCGAGCTGACGGCGCAGCACGCTGTCCGTGCCGTCGGCGGCGACCACCAGGTCCGCCTCGACGAACTGCCCGTCCAGCCCCACCCCGGGCCGCTCGCCGGCATCCGCCCGGACGTCGTCCACCGCGACCCCGGTCCGCAGCTCGACCCGGTCACCGAGGCCGGCGATCAGGGCGTCGTGCAGATCCTCCCGGTGCACCACCACCGGCATCCGGTCGGCCGGGGTGGGTCGGGGCTGCACCAGCCAGTGACCGTCGGGGCGACGGATGCCGCCGTCGGGCAGCGGGGTGGCGATGGCGTCCAGGCCGGCACCGAGGCCGAGCACCTGCAACGCGCGTACCCCGTTGGGCCAGAGCACCACGGCGGTGGGCTCCGGGCGCACCCGGTCGGCGCGTTCCAGCAGGGTGACCTGCCATCCGGAGCGGGCCAGCGCGCCGGCCACCGCCAGCCCGCCGAGCCCGGCGCCGACCACCACCGCGCTGCGCACGCCGCGCCCGCTCAGCTGTCCCGGTCGGCGGACCGGTTGCCGCCCGCCCCGGCGGGCGTGCCGTCGTCGGTGGCGGCGGGTCGGTCACCGGGGCCTGCGGCCCGGTCACCGGTCGCCGGGGCCGCGTCGGCGGTCGCCGGGGCCTGGTCGGCGGTCGCCGGGGCCTGGTCACCGGTCGCCGGGGCCGCGTCGGCGGTCGCCGGGGCCTGGTCGGCGGCGTCCGGGGCCGGCTGCGCGACCTCGTCGCCGGTCGCCGGCACGTCGTCGGCGGCGGGTTCGTCGGGTCGCACCCCGGTCTCCCGGTACGCGGTGAACTGTTCCTCGTCGACCACCTGGTAGCCCACCGGGGCGGCGGCCGTCGGGGACCCCTTTCCGGTCCGGGACAGATCGACCTGGGAGACGTCGCCACCGGTCACCGGGGCCGGGGCCGTCGGGGCGTCGATCGGGATCAGATAGTCGCGGGGGCCACGGACCCGCAGGAAGTAGATCAACGCGCCGACGAAGACCAGACCGGCCGTCCACACGTTGAGGCGTACGCCGAGAATGCGGTTCGCCTCGTCGCTGCGCATCAGCTCGATCCAGAACCGGCCGGCGGTGTACCCCATCACGTAGAGCGCGAAGGCCCGGCCACGGCCCAGCTTGAACCGGCGGTCAACGGCGAACACCAGACCGGCGACGCCGAGGTTCCACAGCGCCTCGTAGGCGAACGTCGGGTGGTAGAGGCCGGGCTCCAGGATGGGTTGGTTGGCGTCGTCGCGCAGTGCGTGCCCGGGATTGTCCGGGTCCATCCGGTGGATCTCCAGGCCCCACGGCAGGCTGGTCCGGCCGCCGTACAGCTCGTTGTTGAACCAGTTGCCGAACCGGCCCACCGCCTGGGCCAGCGGCAGGCCCGGGGCCAGGGCGTCGGCCACCACCGACAGCGGGATGCCGAGCTGCCGGGCGGCGATCCAGGCGCCGACCGCGCCACCGGCGACGGCGCCCCAGATACCGAGACCCCCCTCCCAGATGGCGAACGCCTTCCACGGGTCGCCACCGGTGCCGAAGTACTTCTCGGGCGAGGTGATCACGTGGTAGATCCGGGCGCCGATGATGCCGGTCGGGACGGCCCAGACCGCGATGTCGAGCACCGCGCCGGGGGCCACGCCGCGCCGGCGGAGCCGGTAGTCGGTCACCAGGCAGGCGAGCACGATGCCGGCCACGATGCAGAGGGCGTACGCCCGGATGGGGACCGGCCCGAGCTGCCAGACGGCGGTCGTCGGGCTGGGCAGCGCCGCCAGGGGCGTCATCGAGACGAGGGTCACGGGTGCACAGGCTACCGCTGCGCAGCCCCACGGTGGCACCCCGGTCCGGTCAGACCCGCGACCCGCCCGCCCGGACGCCCTCGGCGAGGTCGGCGGAGAGCGCCCGCAGGGCGGTCAGGCCGGTGTCGAGATCCGGTGCGTCCAGCAGGCAGCGGATCAGCGCGCTGCCCACGATCACCCCGTCGGCGTACCCGGCGACGGTGGCCGCCTGCGCACCCGTGCCGACCCCGAGCCCCACCCCGACGGGCAGCTCGGTGACCTCCCGCAGCCGGGAGACCAGCACCGGCGCGGCGTCCGAGGTCTGCGACCGGGCGCCGGTGACCCCCATGATGGCGGTGGCGTAGACGAAGCCCCGGCAGTGTTCCACGGTCATCCGCAACCGGGCGTCGGTGGACGACGGGGAGACCAGGAACGTCCGGTCCAGTCCGTACGCCTCGGAGGCGGCCAGCCACTCGCCGGCCTCCTCGGGGATCAGGTCGGGGGTGATCAGGCCGGTGCCCCCGGCGGCGGCCAGGTCCCGGGCGAAGGCGTCCACCCCGTACTGCTCGATCGGGTTCCAGTAGGTCATGGTGACCACCGGCGCACCGGCTGCCGCGACCGCCTCGACGATGCGCAGCGCGTCGGCGGTGCGGACGCCGCCGGCCAGGGCGATGTCGCTGGCCTTCTGGATCACCGGGCCGTCCATCACCGGGTCGGAGTAGGGGATCTCCATCTCGATGACGTCCACCCCGGCCTCGACCATGGCGGTCATCGCGGCGATGCTGCCCTCGACGGTGGGGAACCCGGCCGGCATGCAGCCGACCAGCACGGCCCGCCCGTCGGCACGGGCCTTGTCGAAGGCCACCCCGATCCGGCTCACGATCTCACTGCTCCTTGTCGAGGATGCCGAAGTACTCGCCGGCGGTGTGCACGTCCTTGTCGCCGCGACCGGAGAGGTTGACCACCAGGAGCGGCTCGCGGCCCAGCTCGGCGGCGAGCCGCGGGGCGACAGTCACCGCGCCGGCCAGCGCGTGCGCGCTCTCGATCGCCGGGATGATCCCCTCGGTACGGCAGAGCAGCTCGAACGCGGCCATCGCCTCCCGGTCGGTCACCGGCAGGTAGTTCGCCCGGCCGCTGTCGTGCAGCCAGGCGTGCTCCGGGCCGACCCCTGGGTAGTCCAGCCCGGCCGAGATGGAGTGCGACTCGATGGTCTGGCCGTCGGCGTTCTGGAGCACGTACGTGCGGGTGCCGTGCAGCACCCCGGCACTACCGCCGGTGATGCTGGCCGCGTGCCGGCCGGTCTCCACACCCTCGCCGCCGGCCTCGAAGCCGTACAGCCGCACCCCGGTGTCGGGGACGAAGGCGTGGAAGATGCCCAGCGCGTTGGAGCCGCCGCCGACGCAGGCCAGCACCGCGTCGGGCAGCCCGCCGGTCAGGTCGAGGCACTGCTGACGGGCCTCGTCGCCGATGCCGCGCACGAAGTCCCGGACCATCTCCGGGAAAGGGTGCGGGCCGGCGGCGGTGCCGATCAGGTAGTGGGTGTCGTCGACGTTGGCGACCCAGTCCCGCATCGCCTCGTTCATCGCGTCCTTGAGGGTGCGCGAGCCGGTGGTCACCGGGACGACGGTGGCGCCGAGCATCCGCATCCGGGCCACGTTGAGCGCCTGCCGCTCGGTGTCCACCTCGCCCATGTAGACCACGCACTCGAGGTCGAACAGGGCGGCGGCGGTGGCGGTGGCCACGCCGTGCTGGCCGGCGCCGGTCTCGGCGATCACCCGCCGCTTGCCCATCCGCCGGGTGAGCAGCGCCTGGCCCAGCACGTTGCGCACCTTGTGCGCGCCGGTGTGGTTGAGGTCCTCCCGCTTGAGCAGCACCCGGGCGCCGATCTTGGCAGAGAACCGCTCGGCGGAGTACAGCAGCGAGGGGGTGCCGGCGTAGTCCCGCAGCAGGGCGTCGAACTCGGCGCGGAACTCCTCGTCGGTCATCGCCTTGCGGTACGCGGCGTCCAGCTCGTCGAGCGCGGCGACGAGCGCCTCGGGGACGAAGCGGCCACCGAACCGGCCGAAGTGACCGGCGGAGTCGGGGAACCGCCCCGGCGTGGACACGTCGGCGCTCATGCCGCCGCTCCCCGACCGGTCGCGCTCCGACGCCCGGTCGCGTCGCCGGTGACCTGACGCCCCGTCGCGTCGCCGGTGACGAATCGCTCGCGTTCGCTCATCGCGATGTCCTCTCGCTGCGCAGATCTGCCCGTCGGGTCAGCGTGCCGGGCGGGGCGTCGCCGGGTGGTTCCCGGCGTTGACCAGCTCGGCGACCGCCTCACGGGGGCTCTTCTGGGTGACCAGGCCCTCGCCCACCAGGACGGCGTCGGCGCCGGCCGAGGCGTACCGGATCAGGTCGTGCGGGCCCCGCACGCCGGACTCGGCGATCTTGACGACGCTGCTCGGCAGGCCGGGGGCGATCCGCTCGAACACCGACCGGTCGACCTGAAGGGTACGCAGGTCACGGGCGTTGACCCCGATCACCTGCGCGCCGGCCTCCAGGGCCCGGTCGGCCTCCTCCTCGGTGTGCACCTCGACAAGCGCGCACATGCCGAGCGACTCGATCCGCTCCAGCAGACCGACGAGGGCGTTCTGCTCCAGCGCGGCGACGATCAGCAGCACCAGGTCGGCCCCGTGCGCCCGGGCCTCGTGCACCTGGTAGCTGGAGACCACGAAGTCCTTGCGCAGGACCGGCACCTTGACGGCGGCACGGACCGCGGCCAGATCGTCGAGCGAGCCGCCGAACCAACGGCCCTCGGTCAGCACGCTGATCGCGCGGGCACCGCCGGAGGCGTACTCACCGGCCAGCTCGGCCGGATCGGCGATCTCGGCGAGCCGGCCCCGGCTCGGCGACGAGCGCTTCACCTCGGCGATCACCGCCACCCCGGGTTTACGCAGGGCCGCATAGGCGTCCAACGGCGGCGGCGCGGCGGCGGCCAGCTCGCGCAGCCGCTCCAGCGGAAGCTGCTCCTGCCGTCGCGCCACGTCCTCGCGGACGCCGGCCAGGATCTCGTCGAGCACGCTTCCGGACGCCGCCGAACCGGCCCCGTCCCCCTCCGCGTGCGCATGCTCAGCAGTCACCAACGGACTCCCCTCTCCGGGTGTCATGGGCCGATGCTAGGGGGCGCCACCTGGCGACATGCGCCGGGGGTATGGCGCTCCTCACGAGATGGGCTGTGGCATGATGCCGGACCTCCGGTGAACGGAATGTCACGCAGCGCCACCGGACCTGCCGGTCGGTGTCATCGACATCCGTCCTCAGGAGTCCTCCGGACCATCGATCGATGCCCATACGATATGAGATCACGATCCGGTCCACCGCGCAGCTCGGCCCGGTCCCGGCGACCTGTGACCAAGGTCAAGGACGACCCTGCGGCGCTGGTGGGGGCCGTTGACCTGCCCGTCACCCGGGCGAAACGTCAACCCGGCAGCATCGGTTTCGGGCAGACTCGACGACGCGCCTGCCCATCATCGGATCTCATCGTGCGGGGTGACCATGAGCACTGCGGAGCCGAACGCCGGCATCGGACTCACCACCATCTCCCGGACCGTCGCCTCGCTGGCGGTCGAGGTGGTGCACACCCTCGAACGTGTCGTGGCGGGCGAGGGCCGGGTGCGGACCGCCCGGGGCAACGCCTGGGAGGCGGTCTGCGCCGACCGGGCCCGCGCCGACCAGCGCGCCGAACTGGACCGGCTGGTCGCCGAACTGGCCGCCACCCGGGCCGCGGCCCGGCAGGTGACCCAGGCCCGGCACACCGCCCGGGACCGGCGGCAACCGGCCCGCGCGGCGCAGCCGGTCAGCTGACCGTCGGATCCTCACCCCGGTCGAGCGCGTCCCACGCCTCCCGGTTGCCCCGGTCGGCGGCCGGCCGCCCGTCGGGCCGGTCCGGCGTGCCGGCGCGGACCGTCCGCTCGTAGCGGGCACCCATCGCCGGCCAGCGCCCGCCGCGCCGCGCGGTGAGCAGCCCGCCGCCGACCGCCACCAGCCCCCCGAGCAGACAGAGCGCGGGCCACTGCCGGTGGGCCTCGGCACCCAGGTCGGCGACCAGCCCGTAGCCGCCGCCGAGGGCCACCGCCAGACCGAGCAGGGTGACCAGGCCACCCAGCAGCCGACGGATCCGCCCCCGGGTGGCCAGCACCGCACCCCCACCGGCCAGCGCGACAAGCGCCAACGCGGAGAGCCAGGGCAGCAGGTCCGCCCCGGAGCGGCCCTGCCGCGACGGCGGCAACGCGCCCCGGGCGAGCACCTCCACCGACCAGGTGCGGGTCGCCGCCCAGCAGGCCAGGCCCGCGCCCACCAGACAGAGCAGCACCGCGTACGTCAGCTCGCGCCGCCCGGTCGACGCACCGTCGGTGGCCGTCGTCGCGGTGGTCCCGGTGCTGCTCACCGGGCCGGCCGCAGGGTCTCGGCGGCGGCGATGGCGGCCAACACGGCGGCAGCCTTGTTCCGGGTCTCCTGGTCCTCGGCGGCCGGATCGGAATCGGCCACCACCCCCGCCCCGGCCTGCACGTACGCCCGGCCGTCGCGGATCAGCGCGGTACGGATCGCGATCGCCATGTCGAGGTCGCCGCCGAACCCGAAATAGCCGACGGTGCCGCCGTAGAGCCCCCGGCGGACCGGTTCCAACTCCTCGATGATCTCCATGGCCCGGACCTTCGGCGCCCCGGACAGCGTGCCGGCCGGGAAGGTGGCGGCCAGCGCGTCGAAGGCCGTCCGGTCGTCGCGCAGGGTGCCCACCACAGTGGAGACGATGTGCATCACGTGGCTGTACCGCTCGATGGTGGCGAACTCCGGCACCTGGACGGTGCCCGGTCGGCACACCCGACCCAGGTCGTTGCGGCCCAGGTCGACGAGCATCACGTGCTCGGCCCGCTCCTTCGGGTCGGCCAGCAGCTCGGTGGCGAGCCGGGCGTCGGCGACCGGGGTGGCCCCGCGCGGCCGGGTGCCGGCGATCGGGTGCAGCATCGCCCGCCGCTGCCCGTCGGTGTCGGTGTTGACCTTGAGGTGCGCCTCCGGGGACGAGCCCACGATGTCGAACCCGTCGAAGCGCAGCAGGTACATGTAGGGGCTCGGGTTGGTGGTCCGCAGCACCCGGTAGACGTCCAGCGGGTCGGCGTCGGTGACCCGCTCGAACCGCTGGGCCAGCACGATCTGGAAGCACTCGCCGGCCCGGATCGCCTCCTTCGCCGCCTCGACCGCCTTCGGGTAGCCACCCTCGGCGGTCCGGCTGACCACGTCGCCGGCCGGCGGTCGGCCCACCGTCGAGATCATGGGCGGAATCGGTCGGGACAGAGCGGTGGTCATCGCGTCGAGCCGACCCACCGCGTGGTGGTAGGCGGCGGTGACCCGGGCCGCCCGGTCCGGGTCGTCCAGCGGCGGCAGCACCGCGTTGGCGACCAGGATCGCCGAGCCGTCGTAGTGGTCGAGCACCACCAGGTCGGTGGCGAGCATCATGCCCAGCTCCGGCACTCCGAGGTCGTCCTCGGTCAGCTCGGGCAGCCGCTCGAACCGGCGGATCAGGTCGTACCCCAGGTAGCCCACCATGCCGCCGGTCAGCGGCGGCAGCCCGGCGGCCGGGTCCGGGGTGCCACCGGCGAGCGCCGCGACGGTCTCCCGCAGCACGTGCACCGGGTCGCCGGAGACCGGCACGCCGGCCGGCGGGGTGCCGGTCCACGTCGCGACACCGTCCCGCTCGACCAGGGTGGCGCTGCTGCGCACCCCGATGAACGAGTACCGCGACCAGGCCATCCCGGCCGAGCCGACACCCTGCTCGGCGGACTCCAGCAGGAAGGTGCCCGGCCCGCCGGCCAGCTTGCGGTAGACCCCCACCGGGGTCTCCGCGTCGGCAAGCAACCGCCGGGTCACCGGCACCACCCGCCACCGGGCCGCCGCCTCGACGAACGCCGGCAGATCCGGGCTGAGCGCACCGTCGGTCATGAGCGGGCCCCCTGGGTGGTGACCGGGAGTTCGGTGAAGAAGCAGGTGCGCTCGCCGGTGTGGCAGGCCGCGCCGACCTGGTCCACGCCGACCAGCAGCGCGTCGCCGTCGCAGTCCAGCGCCACCGAGCGGACGTACTGGTGGTGGCCGGAGGTGGCCCCCTTGACCCAGTACTCCTGGCGGCTGCGCGACCAGTAGGTGGCCCGGCCGGTGGTGAGGGTGCGGTGCAGCGCCTCGTCGTCCATCCAGGCGACCATCAGCACCTCGCCGGTGTCGTGCTGGCGCACGACCGCGGCGACCAGGCCGTCCGGGGTGCGGCGCAGCCGGGCGGCGACGGCCGGATCGAGACGGGACGGGCGGACCGCGCCGGCGGGTCCGCCGTCGCTGGAAGCAGAGTCAGGTACGGGCACAGTTACCGATTGTCCCGCACGCGGCGCGGGCACCTGCGCCCCGTCCCCGACCGCCCGGGACAACTGGGCGACGTACCTGTCCAACCGGCCGTCGAGCAGGGCCAGGGCGAGGTCCGCGCCGGCCGTCTCGGCGATCCGGTCGGCGTACGGGCGGACCAGCGGGAGCACCCCGGTCACCAGGCGGGCCGCGGCGGCGGCGACCTCGACGGTCAGACCGGGGCGTACCCCCAGGCAGAGCAACATGTCGTCGCGGTAACCCGGCGGCGCGACCGGCAGGTCCAGGGCGGCGGCGAAGGCGGTCCGCCGGGACGCCACCCGGACACCGGGGTTGGCCGGGCGCAGCACGCTCGGGCAGAGCCGGGCCAGGTCGGCGGCGGCCAGCCGGACGCCGAGCGGGTCGTCACCGGCGCAGGCCCCGGCCACCTTGCCGAGGGTGGCGACCAGTTCCTCCAGGCGGGGCTGGTCGGCGGGCTGGCAGAGCACCGGCAGGTCGATCCGCCGGCGCCAGGTCGGGTCGGCCCAGAGCAGTCGGGCCGGGGTGGTCACCGGCAAGCCGAACGCCCAGTCGGCCGGCTCGCCGAGCCGGTCGACCCAGGAGCGGACGTCCCGGGCGGCCACCGAGACGTGCACGATCCGCCCGTCGGCCTCGGCCAGGTAGGCGAGCCGGACGTCGTACGGCGGGGTGGGCGGGGCGATCGCGGCGACCAGGACGTCGAGATCGACGTCGCTGCACACGGTGGCGGCCCCCCGGGCGTGGCTGCCGCGCAGCAGGATTCCGACCACCGGGCGCTCGGCGGACGCGCGCAACCGGTCGGTCCAGTCGGCCAGGAAGGCGGCCTCCGGCAACGGAGCGTGATCCACCGCGCCATCGTGCCGCAGGCCCGATCGGGGCGCAATGCCCGAAGGCGGACCACCTGTCCGGTCCGGAGGCTGACGCCCGATCCGAAGGCTAGTGCCCTGGTCCGAAGGCTGACGCCCGATCCGAAGGCTGGTGCCCGACTTCCAGACCCGGGCGTGTCGGGGACCGCCGCGCCCCGGGGGCACCCGGTGACAGGTCGTTGCGAAGCACCGGGTAATTCATCTATCGTTGAGTTCAACAGGTGATGAATTACCGAGGAGGTGCGATGGACGACGCCATCGCCGTCCGTGACCTGGTGGTCGACCGGGGTCGACGACGGGTGCTGGACGGCATCGGCTGCGCGGTGCCGCGCGGCGCGGTCACCGGGCTGCTCGGCCCGAGCGGCAGCGGCAAGACCACCCTGATGCGGGCCGTGGTCGGGGTGCAGACCGTCAGCTCGGGCACGGTCACCGTGCTGGGTCGTCCGGCCGGCGCGGCCGAGCTGCGCCACCGGGTCGGCTACCTGACCCAGGCGCCCAGCGTCTACGCCGACCTGACCGTCCGGGAGAACGCCAGGTACTTCGCCGCCCTCCAGGGGCGTACCGCCGCCGACGCAGACCGGGCGGTCACCGACGTCGGCCTGGCCGCCGCCGCCGGGCAACTGGTCGGCACCCTCTCCGGCGGGCAACGCAGCCGCGCCTCGTTGGCCTGCGCGCTGGTCGGCGAGCCGGAACTGGTCGTCCTGGACGAGCCCACGGTCGGGCAGGACCCGGTGCTGCGGGCCGACCTGTGGGCCCGGTTCCACGCCCTGGCGGCCGCCGGGACCACCCTGCTGGTGTCCAGCCACGTGATGGACGAGGCGGCCCGCTGCGACCGGCTGCTGCTGATCCGCCACGGCCGGCTGATCGCCGACGACACCCCGGACGCCGTCCGCGCCGCCACCGGGGTGGACGACCTGGAGGAGGCGTTCCTGCGGCTGATCCGGGCCGGCGAGGCCGGCCCGTCGACCACCGGGGAGGCGGCGGCGTGAACCCGACGATCCTGGCCGCCACCACCTGGCGCATCCTGCGCCAACTGCGGCACGACAGGCGTACGGTGGCGCTGCTGGTGGTGGTGCCCACGGTGCTGCTCACCCTGGTCTACTACATGTACGACGACCAGCCCGCCCCGCCCGGCCAGCCGGCCCCCTTCGACCGGGTCGCCCTGGTGATGCTGGGCTTCTTCCCGTTCATCATCATGTTCCTGGTGACCAGTATCGCGATGCTGCGTGAGCGCACCAGCGGGACGTTGGAACGACTGCTCACCACCCCGCTGGGCAAGCTCGACCTGCTCTTCGGTTACGGCATCGCATTCGGGCTGGCCGGGGTGGTGCAGTCGACAGTCGCCGCCGCGGTGGCGTACCAGCTGCTCGGGTTGACCACTGCCGGATCCGCCGGGTTGGTGGTCGGAATCGCCGCCGTGAACGCGGTGCTGGCCGTCGCGCTGGGGCTGTTCTGCAGCGCCTTCGCCCGTACCGAGTTCCAGGCGGTGCAGTTCATGCCGGTGGTGGTCGCCCCGCAACTGCTGCTGTGCGGGCTCTTCGTGCCGCGCGGGCAGATGGCCGGCTGGCTCCAGGCGGTCAGCGACGCGCTGCCCCTGTCGTACGCGGTGGAGGCGCTCCAGGAGGTCGGCGCGCACCCCGAACCGACCGGCCTGATGTGGCGGGACCTCGCGATCGTGGCCGGCGCGGCGCTGGTGGCCCTGGTGCTGGCGGCGGCGACCCTGCGCCGGCGCAGCGGTTGAGCCCGATGCCCCGCCGGACCGGCCGCCGCCCCGGCAACCCCGACACCCGGGAGGCGATCCTCGCCGCCGCCCGGTCGGCATTCGCCGAGCGCGGCTTCGACGCCACCTCGATCCGGCAGATCGCCACCGCCGCCGGGGTCGACCCGGCCCTGGTGCACCATTACTTCGGCAGCAAGGAGGAGCTGTTCCGGGCCACCGTCGACATCCCGGTCGACCCGGCCGCGCTGCTGCCCGCCGTGCTGGCCGGCGACCCGGACGAGATCGGGCAACGACTGGTCCGCACGTTCCTCGGGGTGTGGGACTCGCCGGCCGGGGCGGCGGCGGTGGCCCTGCTCCGGTCGGCGACCGGCAACGAGTGGACCGCCCGGCTGATGCGCGAGTTCCTGGTCACCCAGGTGCTACGCCGGGTGCTCGACCACCTCGACCTGCCCCCGGCGGAGCTGCCGCTGCGCGGCGCCCTGGTGGCCACCCAGATGATCGGCCTGGCCATGATGCGCTACGTGATCCGGCTGGAACCGGTCGCCTCCGCGACCCCCGACACCCTGGCCGCCACCCTCGGCCCCACCATCCACCGCTACCTCACCGCCCCCCTACCCCCCACCACCCCCTGACCACCCACCCACCCCCCACCCCGCCCCGTCCCCGCCCCGTCCCCGCCCCGTCCCCACCCCGGTGATCAAGAGGTTTGCGTCATGCCAGACGTCTGTCGTGACGCAAACCTCTTGATCACCGGGGACAAAGGGGGGCGGGAGGGCGGGAGGGCGGGAGGTGGGGGGGGGGGGGGGGGGGTGGGGGGTGGGGGGTCAGGGGTGGGGGTGGGTGGGTTGGAGGTGGGGGGTGGGGTGGGTGCAGAGCATGGGGTGCAGGAGGTGGGGCAGTTGCGCCGGGTGGGTCACCGGGTGGGGGAAGGGGAGGCGGGCTCGGCGGCGATCGCCGGGTCGGCCGTACGCCACGACCAGGCCGTAGCGGTCGAGGCGTACCACCCGGGGTTCGTCGTCGGTCAGGTCGAGCCGACGGCGCAGGTACGCGACCACCGCCGGCCCGTGGTGGTCGGCGAGGTCGGCCAGCAACGCGGCCTCGTCGGCGTGCAGCGGATCCGGTTCGGCGGCGGCGTACTCGCCGGGGTCGACCCGGTGCACCACACCGGCGGTCTCCAACCGGGCCTCGGCCACCTCGAAGCGGTGCAGCCGGAAACGGCTGCCGACGTCGAGCAGGTCGCCGGTCGGGTCCACGGCGGCGAAGTCGGCGGCGGCGCGACGGGCCGACCCGCCGTGCAGCGGCATCGCCCAGCCCGACACCCAGGCCCGCCCGGCGGACGGCGCTCCGGCGGCCGGGGGCAGGTCGAGCACGTCGAGCACCACGGCGACGTCCCGGACGGCACCCGGGTCCAGTTCGGCAGCGAGGTCGCTGAAGACCGGGACCAGCAGCAACACCCGCCCCTCCCGGTCGGTGGCGTGCCGGACGTGGAACGGGCCGGGCCGGTGGGCGAGGTGCACCAGGCCGGGCAGCCGGCCAGCCACCAGGGTACGGATCCGCTCAGCGGGGGTCGGGGCCATCGGGCACCTCCGAAGGTTAGGCTTACCTAACCCGGAGGGTAGCACCCGGAAGCCGGCCACCCGCCGCGGACCGCCCCGGCCCCGTAGCCGGTGCCGGGCGGAGGCAGCGCGGCAGACCGTCAGCGGGTCTGTTCCAGCCAGGAGGCGTAGAGCAGGCCGTAGATCGAGTCGGGGTCACGGACCAGCTCCTCGTGCGGGCCACGCTGCACGATCCGGCCCCGGTCCACCACCACCACCTCGTCGGCGGCCTGCGCGGTGGAGAGCCGGTGTGCGATGGCCAGCGTGGTCCGGCCCCGGGTCACCGCGTCCAGGGTGCGTTGCAGGCGTACCTCGGTGGCCGGGTCGACGGCGCTTGTCGCCTCGTCCAGGACCAGCAGGTCCGGATCCGCCACGTACGCCCGCGCCAGCGCGACCAACTGCCGCTCCCCGACGCTCAGCGCCTCCCCCCGCTCGCCCACCGGGGTGGCCAGACCGGCCGGCAGGCCGTCCAACCAGTCGGCCAGGCCCAGCTCGGTGAAGGCGGCGGTGAGTTCCGCGTCGGTCAACTCGGGGCGGGCGAAACGGACGTTCTCCCCGACCGTGGCGTCGAACAGGAACCCGTCCTGCGGCACCATCACCACCCGCGACCGCAACGAATCGAAGCGCACCTCGTCCAACGGCACCCCGGACAGCAACACCCGCCCCTCGGTCGGATCCATCAGCCGGGTGAGCAGCTTGGCGAAGGTGGTCTTGCCGCTGCCGGTCTCGCCGACCACCGCCACCCGGCTCTTCGCCGCGATGTCCAGGGTGACGCCGTGCAGCACCGGCGGCCCACCGGGATAGGCGAACGTCACCTCGGCGAAGCGGATGTCCAACGGCCCCACCGGCAGTTCCCGGCCCTGCTCCCCCGGGTCGGCCACGTCCGGCGCGATGTCCAGCACGTCGAGCACCCGACGCCAGCCGGCGATCGCGTTCTGCGCCTCGTTGAGCACCTCGGTGGCGATCTGCACCGGCTGGATGAAGAGGGTGACCAGGAACAGGAACGCGGTGAGCTGGCCGACGGACAGCGTCCGGTCCGCCCCGAGGGACACCCCGACCACCACCACCCCGGCCAGCGCCACACCGGCCGCCAACTCCCCCACCGAGCTACCCAGGATGCTGATCCGGATGGCCCGCTGCTGCGCCACCCGCTGCCCCTCGATCGCCGCGTCCAGCCGCCGGGCCGTCCGCCCGGACACCCCGTACGCCCGGATCACCGGCGCGCCCACCACGCTCTCGGCGATCGTGCCGAGCAGGGTGCCCATCCGCTGCCGGACCATCCCGTAGGCGCCGGCCAACCGGCGTTGCAACAGCCTGATCATCAACACCGCCGGCGCGAACGCGACGAGCACCACGAGCGTCAACTGCCAGGAGTACGCCAGCATCACGGCCGTGGTGACGGCGAGCTGGCCCAGGTTGACGATGAGGATCACCCCGCCCCACTGGAGGAACTGGGTGATCTGGTCGACGTCGCTTGTCACCCGGGAGACCAGCGAACCGCGCCGCTCCGACTGCTGGTGCAGCATCGACAGGTCGTGCACGTGCCGGAACGCCCTGGTCCGGACGTTGGCCAGCGCGGTCTCGCTGACCGTGAACAGCCGCCGCATCATCAGGTAGCCGCAGGCGGTGGTGACCACCAGCACCGCCGCCGTGGCGGTGACCACGGTGACGATCACCCCGAGATCCGGGCCACCGGGTACGGCGATCCCCTGGTCGATGCCGCGCTGCACGGCGACCGGTACGGCCACCCGGCCGACCATGTAGACGAGCGCCAGGGCGATCGTGCCGGCCAGCCCGGTACGCAGCTCCGGCGAGAGCGCCAACCCCCGCCGCAACGTCTGCCAGGTCCCCTCGACCCGCTCCTCCCCGTCACCCGTACCCACGCCCACCGGTGCCGACCTCTCGTTCGCGACTGCGGGGCTCCGCTGCGCTGCACTCCTCGCACTCACCGGACCGACCTTCCGTTCGCGACTGCGGGGCTCCGCTGCGCTGCACTCCTCGCACTCACCGGTCCACCTCGATTTCCAGGCCCGACGGCAGCGGGGCGACCTCGTCGTATGTCCGGTTCTGTTCCCGTTCCTGCTCGGCCTGCTCGTAGGCGGTGACCAGGTCGACGTAGCCGGGCACGGTGGCCAGCAGCTCGGTGTGGGTGCCCCGGGCCAGCACCCGGCCCTGCTCCAGGTAGATCACCTCGTCGGCGAGCGCGATGGTGGCCCGCCGGTACGCCACCACCAGGATCGACGCGGCGGCGTGCTGGCCGGGGGCCGGGGCGCGCAGCCCGGCCAGGATGGCGGCCTCGACCCGGGGGTCGACAGCGCTGGTGGCGTCGTCGAGCACCAGCAGCCGGGGCCGACCGGCCAGCGCGCGGGCCAGGGTGAGCCGTTGCCGCTGGCCGCCGGAGAGCGAGGTGCCCCGCTCACCGACCATGGTGTCGAGCCCGTCGGGGAGGGCGGCGACGAAACCGTCCGCCTCGGCCAGCCGCAGCGCCGCCCAGACGTCCTCGTCGCCGATGCCCGGCCGGTCCAGGCCGATGTTGGCCCGGACCGTGTCGTCGAAGACGAACGGCACCTGGGCGACCAGGGCGGCGGTCGAGGCGAGCGACTCCGCGGTGAGCTGCCGGACGTCCACCCCGTCCAGGGTGACCGTGCCGGCGTCCGGGTCGACCAGCCGGACCGCCAGCGAGGCGATGGTGGACTTGCCGGCGCCGGTCGGGCCGACAAGCGCCACCGTCCGCCCGGCCGGCACGGTGAAAGCGACCTCGCCGAGCACCTGCGTCCCGGGCAGGTGCGCCTCGGCCGGTTCGTACCCGAAGTGGACGCCGTCGAAGGCGAGGGTGGCGGGCGGTCCGTCGCGGTCCAGGGTGACGTCTCCGTAGGGCATCTCGCCGGTGGCGTCGAGCACCCGGCTGACCCGGTCCCAGCCGGCCACGCTGCGCGGCAGCTCGGCCAGCACCCAGCCGATGGCCCGCACCGGGAAGGCCAGCACGGTGAAGAGGAAGGCGACGCTGACCAGCTCGGTGACGCTGATCGCGCCCTGCCGCAGCCGGATCGTGCCGACCACGAGTACGGCCAGGGTGCCGAGGCTGGGCAGCGTCTCCAGCAGCGGGTCGAAGACCCCCCGCAGCCGGCCGACCGAGATCAGCGCGTCCCGCAGCTGCCCGGCACGGCCGGCGAACCGGGCGGTCTCCTGGGCCTCCCGGCCCATGGTCTTGACCACCAGGGCGCCGTCGAAGCTCTCGTGGGCGATGCCGCTGACCTCGGCCCGCAACCGCTGCGCGCGGGCCTGGCGGGGGGCCATCCGGCGGGAGTAGACCACGTTGAGCGCGAACAGGGCGGGGAACACGGCGAGCCCGACCAGGGCGAGCGCCCAGTCGGTGGCGAAGAGCGAACCGACCGCGCCGACCAGCATCACCAGCGTGCCGACCGCGAACGGCAGCGGCGCGATCGGGTACCAGGCCGCCTCGACGTCGGAATTGGCGTTGGACAGCAGGGTGCCTGTGGCGTTGCGGTGGTGCCAGGCCAGCGGCAGCTCCAGGTAGCGGCGGGTGACCTGACGGCGGTAGGCGGCCTGGAGGCGGAACTGCATGTAGCCGGCACCGAGCCGTCGGCCGAAGATGCCCACCACCCGCAGCACGCTGATCCCGAACAGCGCCACCGCGGCCAGGGCCAGTGTCCCCGTACCGACCTCACCGGACTCCACCGCCGGCACCACCACGTCGCCGACGACCGCGCCGACCACGTACGCGCTGACGATCACCAGCCCGCCGAAGAGCACGCTGCCGGCGACCGCCACCGCGAAGATGCGCGGTTGTTCCCGGATCGCCCGGCCGAGGACCGACAGCCCCCGCTGGATGACGTCCCGACTCGTCCCGCTCGCCACGCTCTCCCCCGCCGTAAGCCGCAATTATCTCCCTTATCCTTACCGGTCGCCGCCACCTCTGCCGCCCTGCGTCGTATGTCCACCATCACGTCGCCGCCCCGGCGTGCCGGGCGGCAGCGGGCCACTCGCCGCGCCGACGACGGCCGCCCGACCTACGATCGCTGCATGCCGCGGTACGCCCGATCGGAGCGCGAGGCGCTCGCCGACCTGATGCTGGAAGTGGGCCCGGACGCCCCCACGATCAACGAGGGGTGGACCGCCCGGGACCTCGCCGCCCACCTGGTGGTGCGGGAGCGCCGCCCGGACGCCGCCGGCGGCATCCTGCTGCCGCCCCTGCACGGGTACGCCGAGCGGGTGCGCCTGCGGGTGGCCGCCCGGCCCTGGCCGGAGCTGGTCGGTCAGGTGCGCCGCCCACCGCTGTGGAGCCCGGTCAGCAACCCGCTCGCCGACGAGCTGGCCAACACGATGGAGTTCTTCATCCACCACGAGGACGTCCGGCGGGCCCGGTCGGGGTGGCATCCCCGGGACCTCCCGGCCGGGCTGGCCGCCCGTCTGTGGAAGCCGGTCGCCCTGCTGGCCCGGACCCGGGCCCGACGTTTCCCGGCGAACCTGCTGGTGCAGGCACCCGGCCACGGCGAGGTGACCACCGGTCGGGGTGGCGACCGGGTACGACTGGTCGGTTCCCCCGGCGAGCTGGTGCTGTTCCTCTCCGGCCGGCAACGGGTGGCCCGGGTCCAGCTCGACGGCCCGCCCGCGCTTACCGAACGGCTGCGCACCGCCCCGCTGGGACTCTGACCGGCCGACCGCGCGCACCACTCAGCCGCCTCACAGGTTCGAGGGCTAGCCGATGCCCCCGTGCAGGCAATACCCTTCGGTAACCGCAGAGCGACGTGACCCCCGTCACGTCACCCACCCCCGAAGGCGGCTACCGCGATGGCTCTCGATGTCCCGTACCGCTCCATCCCCGACATGTTCCGCAAGCGGGTGGCCGCGACCCCCGACCGGCACGCCTTCGCCCACCCGGCGGCGGACGACTCCGGGCCGGTCTGGCTGACCTGGGCGCAGGTCGGCCGGCGGGCCGACGCGGTCGCCGCCGGCCTGCACGGGCTCGGGGTCGGGCTGGAGGACCCGGTGGCGATCCTGGCCAACACCCGGCTGGACTGGATCATCGCCGACTTCGGCATCATGTGCGCGGGCGGCGCGACCACCACCGTCTACCCGACCACCGAGCCGCAGGACGCGACGTACATCGTCGCCGACTCCGGCTCCCGGGTGCTGTTCGCCGAGAACCCGGCCCAGGCCGCGAAGATCGCCGGGGCGCAGCTGCCCGCGCTGACCCACGTGGTGCTCTTCGACGGCACCCCCGACCCGGCCGCCGCGGTGCCCCAGCTCACCCTGGCCGAGCTGGAGGAGCAGGGCGCGCGGGCGCTGGCCGCCGATCCCGACCTGATCGCCCGGCTGGTCGCCCCGGTCGGCCCGGAGCACCTGGCCACGCTGATCTACACCTCGGGCACCACCGGCCGGCCGAAGGGGGTCGAGCTGCTGCACGGCGGCTGGTGCTGGGAGGGGGTGGTGCAGGCCGAGACGGGCCTGCTGCGCGACGACGACGTGCAGTACCTGTGGTTGCCGCTGTCCCACTCGTTCGGCAAGACGCTGCTCTGCGGCTCGACGCACGTCGGCCTGCCGACCTACGTCGACGGCCGGGTGGACAGGCTGGTCGACCTGCTCGGGGTGATCCGGCCGACGCTGATGTGCGGGGCGCCCCGGGTCTACGAGAAGGTCTACAACAAGGCGGTCACCACCGCACAGGACGCCGGCGGCGCGAAGGCCAAGATCTTCGCCTGGGCCGTCGCGGTCGGCAAGGAGAAGGTCGCCCTGGAGCAGGCCGGCCGACCGGTCCCGGGCGGCCTCAAACTCAGGTACGCGGTGGCCGAGAAGCTGGTGTTCAGCAAGCTCCAGGCCCGGCTCGGCGGGCGGATCCGGGTGCTCGTCTCCGGCGCGGCCCCGCTGAGCGCGGAGATCGCCACCTTCTTCGCCGCGGCCAACCTGCCCATCTCCGAGGGGTACGGCCTGACCGAGACCAGCGCCGGCAACTTCGTCAACCCGCCCGACGGGTTGCGGATCGGCACCGTCGGCCGGGCGATGGGCGACCTGGAGTGCCGGATCGACACCGACGGCGAGATCCTGGTCCGGGGTCGGCCGGTGATGCGCGGCTACCACAACCTGCCCGAGGAGACCGCCGCCGCGTTCACCGGGGACGGCTTCTTCCGCACCGGCGACATCGGCAGCCTCACCGACGACGGCTACCTGCGCATCACCGACCGGAAGAAGGACCTGGTCAAGACCTCCGGCGGCAAGTACGTCGCGCCGTCACACATCGAGGGCATGTTCAAGGCGATCTGCCCGTACACCTCGCAGGCGATCGTGATCGGTCAGGCCCGCAACTACTGCACCATGCTTGTCAGCCTGGACCCGGACGCGATCCGGGGCTGGGCGGTGGGCGGCCCGCTCGAGGGGCGTGACTACGCCGAGATCGTCGCCTCACCCGAGGCGCGGGCCATGGTCGAGGAACACGTCGCCCAGCTCAACGCCAAGCTCAACCGCTGGGAGACGATCAAGAAGGTCACCGTGCTGCCCCGCGACCTGACCATCGAGGACGGCGAGATGACCCCGTCGCTGAAGATCAAGCGCCGCGGGGTGGAGAGCAACTTCGCCGCCGAGATCGACAGGATGTACGCGGGCAGCCTGGCCGAGATCTGACCGCCGGTGACCGGCCGGCGTCCGTGTCCTCCCGTCCCGGGACACGGCCGCCGGCCGGTCATAGGTGTTCGTGACGCCACCGGCTCTGCTCGGTCTCGGCGGCTTCCTCCTCCTCCAGGGCCAACTGGCGCACCCGGTGCCGACGGCGGCCCTGCCCCCGGGTCTCCACCACGACCAGGGCGACGCAGACCAGGGCCAGCAGGGTCAACGCGCCCACCTCGGGCACCCGGGCCCCCAGCGGGGCGAGCGCGCCCAACGCCAGCACCGCCAGCACCGGCGGCCAGCGCAGCACCCGCACCGCCCGCAGCCCGCAGGCGACGAGGCTGAGCAGATAGAGGCTCACCCCGCCGTAGAGCACCAGCACCCAGTAGCCGCCCAACGGCACTCCCCACTCCGGGGTGCCCGGGTCGGCCACCTCGGCCAGCAGGTCCTTGAGCCCGAGGGCGAAGAAGATCACCCCGGCGACGATCGGCAGGTGCAGGTAGGTGTAGGCGTCCCGGGCCAACCGGGCCCGGGACGCCGGGTCACGGCTGCGGTGCAACGCCTGCTCCAAGGCGAGCGCCAGGGTGTCGAAGTAGGCCCACCACAGCACCGACACGACGACGATGCCGAGCGCCGCCGCGATCACCACCGGCCAGGTCAGCGGCAGACCGGTGACGAAGTTCGGGCCGACCCCCAACGCGATGATCGACTCGCCGAGCGCGATCAGGACCATCAGGGCGTGCCGTTCCGCCCAGTGCCCGGCGGAGACCACCGCCCAGTAGGCCCCGCCCAGGCGCACCCCGGCCACGTACTCCACCAGCAGGGCGACCGTCCAGAGGGTGAGCTGCAGGGCGGTCGCGGTGCCGTCCTCGGCGATCCTCCGCGGCAGCAGCGCGGAGACGATCAGCAACGCCGTGGCGGTCGCCGGCAGCAGCACGAGCCGCCTCCACTGCCGCCACCGGGCCGGGTCGCCCCGGGCCACCACGCCTAGGACGGCCAACTGACAGGCCCGGACCAGGAAGTAGCAGCTGACGAAGACCAGCGGGCCGTTCAGCCCGCCGGGCCGGTCGTTGAACGCCCCGGGCATGGTCAGCGCCAGCAGGAAGGTGGCGGTGAGGGTGAGGAAGCCGACCACCGGCAGCAGCCCCTGGTCGGCGCGGACGATGTTGCCGAGGCCCGCGAACCCGGTCCAGCACCACCACAGCAATCCCAGCACCAGCAGGCAGCGCAGCAGGTTGCTGACGGTGGGCTGTTGCGAGGTCAACGTGGTGACGTTGAAGAAGGCGAAGACGAAGACCAGGTCGTAGAAGAGTTCCAGCCGGGTGGTCCGGGAGCCGGGCGCACCGAGCCGGACACCATGCGACCACCTCCGGCTGCCCACACCGGCAGTCTCCCAGTCGACGCCGGCCGGCCAGGCCGGTTCACTCCGACCGGTCGGCCACTCCCGGCAGGTCGGCCAATCCGGCGGGTCGGCTACTTCGGCGCCGGACGCGGGCGGTGGCCTCGGGCGCGGCGGCGGCCCCGGGCGGAAGCCGGGATCAGGCGATGACGGCCGGTTCCCGCCAGCCTGGGCGGCCGGCGCCCCGGTCGAGGTCGTAACGAATGGCGGCCAGCCGGCCGACCGCCTCCACCAGGTCGGCGACGGGCAGGGTGAAGGGCAGTCGCAGGAAGCGCTCCAGGGTGCCGTCCAGGCCGAACCGGGGGCCGGGAGCCAGCCGTACGCCGACCTCCTCGGCGGCCCGGGCCAGGGCGCTGGAGATCGGGCCGTCCAGCTCGACCCAGAGCGTGACGCCGCCGCGGGGCACGCCGACCCGCCAGTCCGGCAGCCGCTCGGCGAGCACGTCGAGCAGGGCGTCCCGTTGGGTGGCGAGCTGGGTACGGCGGGCCGCGACGATGGCCGGGGCCTGGGCGAGCAGGTGCACCGCCACCAGTTGGTCGAGCACCGGGCTGGCCATGTCCACCCCGACCCGGGCCGCGGCCAGCCGCTGCACCTGCGGGGCTGAGGCGCGTACCCAACCGATCCGCAGGCCACCCCAGTACGGCTTGCTCATCCCCCCGATGGAGATCACCCGGGAGTGCCTGTCGAAGACGGCGACCGGCGGGGGCAGCGGCGTGCCGTCCAGCGGCAGGTCCACGAAGGACTCGTCGACGACCAGGTCGGTGCCGGCGGCGTGCGCGGTGGCGACCAGCCGCTCCCGCAGCTCGGCGGGCATCAGGTGCCCGGTCGGGTTCTGGAACTCGGGGATCAGGTACGCCAGTTTGGGCCGGGTCTGCCGGACGCTGCCCAGCAGCAGGTCGGCGTCCCAGCCGGCACCGTCGACGGCAAGGCCGTGGGTGCTGATCCGGGCCCGCCGGGCGGCCAGCGCGGCGAGCGCGTTCGGGTAGGTGGGTGACTCCACCAGGACGTTCCCGCCGGGCGCGAGGGCCAGCCGCAGCACCAGGTCCAGGGCGTGCTGGGTGCCGCTGGTCACCATGATCTGCTCGGCGCTGGTCGGCAACCCCCGCCCGGTGTACGCCCGGGCGACCGCCTCACGCAGCTCGACGATGCCGGTCGGGTGGTAGCCCGCACCGGACAGGTAGCGCGGCAGGTCCTCCACGGCGGCGCGGGCCGCCGGCACCAGTTCGGGCGGGGCGGACAGCGCGGCCACCCCGAGGTCGATCATGTCGCGGTCGTCCAGCGGGGTCCACAGGCCGGTGCTGGCGACCCGGTGGGTGCCGGGCAGCATGGTCCAGCTCCCCGCGCCGCGCCGACTGGCCAGGTGGCCGGTCTCCCGCAACTGCCGGTACGCGGCGGTGACCGTGGTGCGGCTGATCCGCAGCGCCTCGGCCAGCTCCCGCTCGGCCGGCAGGCGTACCCCCAGGGGGAGGCGACCGTCGGCGAGCAGGCCCCGGACGGCGGCGGCGAGCGCGGCGTAGTCGGGGTTGCGGCGACGGCCCGGCAGGGCGTGCCACTGCCCGAGCAGCCGAGCCAATTGGACCCCTCGCACCTGGCTGGTCACGGCCACCCCTCCAGAATTGGCTCTTCTCTGCGCGGTATTGGACCCTAGGGTGGCATGCATGGCTTCGATTGGCAATCTCCGGCACCGCCCCGCCCGGCGGCTCACCCAGCTCTACGCCGGGCTGGTCCTCTACGGCGTCAGCATGGCCATGATGATCCGCTCCGGGCTCGGCCTGGACCCGTGGGACGTCTTCCACCAGGGGTTGGCCCGGCAGACCGGCCTGTCGTTCGGCACCGTGACCATCGCGGTCGGCGCTGTGGTGCTGCTGCTCTGGATCCCGCTGCGGCAACGCCCCGGGCTCGGCACGGTGAGCAACGTGGTGGTGATCGGCCTGGTGGTGGATGCCACGGTGGCCCTGCTGCCGGCCGGGCTGCCGCTGCCCGCCCGGATCGGCCTGCTGCTCGGCGGCATCGTCGCCAACGGTGCCGCCACCGGCCTCTACCTCGGCGCCCGGCTCGGCCCCGGCCCCCGCGACGGCCTGATGACCGGCTACGTCGCCCGCCGGCCGGGCCCCTCGGTCCGGCTGGTCCGCACCGTCATCGAGGTCACCGTGCTGGCCCTGGGCTGGCTGCTCGGCGGCACGGTGGGCCTCGGCACCGTCGCCTACGCGCTCGGCATCGGCCCGTTGGCCCAGTTCTTCATCCCGCGCTTCGCCGTCCCCGCGGCACCTGGCGCTGCGGAACGGGGCCACCCGGCACCGGCTGCCACCGCACCGGGCCACCCGGCACCGGTCGCCACCGCACCGGGCGAGATGGCACCGGTCGCCGCGGAACCGGGCCCCCGGGCACCGTTCCCGCCGAAACCAGGCTCGGGGCGTCCGGAGGTGACCACGCTGAGCTGCGTTGACACGACAGGGGGAAAGTAGGTGTTTCCTCAACGGACACCTACAGGCATCATTCGTGCATGGGGGAGAACGCGTGGCGCTGGACGGACGCCTGGATCTTCGTGTCACTGGTGATCGCCAGCGGGGCCGGACGGCACCGCCGCGCGGTGGATTCCCGCCGCCCGGAGGGGGTCCGGCTCACTGACGTGCTGTCCACCGCCGACCACCTCAACCAGGCGATACCCGAACGGCTCGACGTGGAGACAGCGGTCCAGCGGCTGGTCGGGGCGGGGCTGGTCACCGTCTCCGACGGTTGGTTCCGGATCACCCCCGACGGGGAGCAGCTCTGGCGTACCCGGCCCCGGGCCGGGGTCGGCGGCACGGTCGACAGCGTCCAGGGGGTGCTCGTCCGGCGACACGCTCCGGGCAGCGCGCAGTGGCACCTGCCCGAGGAGGACCACGCCGCCGCCGTGCAGGAGTACGTGGTCCGGTCGATCCCGGCCCCGCGCCGCTCCCCGGAGGGCCAGACCGGCCGCTGATGCATCGCGCTCGGCGCGCGGATCAGGGTGCCCGGGTGGGCCGGCGGTCCGGATCAGGGTGCCCGGGTGGGCCGGCGGTCCGGATCAGGGGGCCGGGTGAATGGCGGCGCGGATCGTCAGCGGACGGGGTGGCCGGCGGCGCGCAGGGCGTCCTTGACCTCGCCGACGGTCAACTCGCCGAAGTGGAACACGCTGGCGGCGAGCACCGCGTCGGCGCCCGCGCCGATCGCGGGTGGGAAGTGCGCGACCCGGCCGGCCCCGCCGCTGGCGATCACCGGCACGTCGACCACCGCCCGGACCGCCTCGATCAGGGTCAGGTCGAAGCCGGCCTTGGTGCCGTCGGCATCCATCGAATTGAGCAGGA
Source organism: Micromonospora sp. NBC_00421 (assembly GCF_036017915.1). Taxonomy (NCBI): domain Bacteria; kingdom Bacillati; phylum Actinomycetota; class Actinomycetes; order Micromonosporales; family Micromonosporaceae; genus Micromonospora; species Micromonospora sp. NBC_00421. Next base: position 499,116 of record NZ_CP107929.1, on the reverse strand, counting down.
TCTCCCCCGCGCCCAACTCGGCCCCACGCGCCGCCCACTCGACCGCGTCGAGCCCGGTGCCCCGGCGGCCACCGTGGGTGGTCACCTCGAAACCGCTGGGGGTGGTGCCGGCGGGGGCCCGCCTGACGTCCAGCGAGAGCACCAGCACCTGCCGGCCGAACCGGTCGGCGATCTCGGCGATCAGCTCGGGGCGGGCGATGGCGGCGGTGTTCACCCCCACCTTGTCGGCTCCGGCCCGCAGCAGGGTGTCCACGTCGGCGACCTGCCGGACGCCGCCGCCGACGGTGAGCGGGATGAAGACGGACTCGGCGGTACGGCGTACCACGTCGAGCATGGTGCCCCGGTCGCTGGAGGACGCGGTGACGTCCAGGAAGGTCAACTCGTCCGCGCCGGCCCGGTCGTACGCCGCCGCCAGCTCCACCGGGTCACCGGCGTCGCGCAGGTCGAGGAAGTTGACCCCCTTGACCACCCGACCGGCGTCCACGTCCAGACACGGGATCACCCGCACCGCCACCGTCATGCCGTGAGCCTATCCAACCCCGGTCACACCGACGACCGCCCCGTGTGTCCGCCCCCGGGAGGCGCCGGTGATCAAGAGGTTTGCGTCAGTTCGATCTTCAAGAATGACGCAAACCTCTTGATCAACACGGTCATCCTGGTCACCACCCGCCGGGGGGTGGGGGTGGGGGGTGGGGGTGGGGGGGTTAGAGGCGGACCAGCATCTTGCCGAGGTTTTCGCCGCGTAGTAGGCCGAGGAACGCCTCGGGGGCGTTGCCGATGCCGTCGACGATCGTCTCGTCGTAGGAGAGCCGGCCCTCGCGCAGCCAGCCGGCCACCTCGGCGACGAACTGCTCGCGCAGGTCGCCGTGGTCGCCGACCAGGAAACCACGCAGGGTCAGCCGCTTGCCGATGACAAGCGCCAGGTTGCGCGGTGCGGCCGGCGGCTCAGCCGAGTTGTACTGCGCGATCATGCCGCAGATGGCGGCCCGACCGTGCAGCTTCATCGCGCCGATGGCGGCCTCCAGGTGCTCGCCACCGACGTTGTCGAAGTAGACGTCGATCCCGTCCGGGGCGGCGGCCTTCAGCGAATCCCGCACCGGGCCGTCGTGGTAGTCGAAGGCGGCGTCGAAGCCGAGCGCCGTCAGCCGCTTCACCTTGGCCGGCGAACCGGCGCTGCCGATCACCCGGCCGGCACCCCGGAGCTTGGCGATCTGGCCGACCATGCTGCCCACCGCGCCGGCCGCGCCGGAGACGAACACGGTCTCCCCCGGCTGCATCGCCGCCACGTCGAGCAGCCCGGCGTACGCGGTCAGCCCGGTCATCCCGAGCACGCTCAGGTAGGCACTCACCGGGGCGGCGGTCGGGTCGACCCGGCGGGCGGACGCACCGTCGAGCAGCGCGTACTCCCGCCAGCCGAGCCCGTGCAGCACGGTGTCGCCGACACTGATCCCGTCGGCACCACCGGCCACCACCTCGCCGATCGCGCCGCCGTCGAGCGGGGCGTCCAGGGCGAACGGCGGCACGTAGGACTTGGCGTCGTTCATCCGGCCGCGCATGTACGGGTCGACCGACATGAACTGGTTGCGGACCACGATCTGCCCCGGACCCGGGGTGGGCACCTCGGTCTCGACGAGGCGGAAGTCGTCTGCGGTCGGCCACCCCTGTGGGCGGGAGGCCAGGTGGATCTCACGGTTGCTGGTCATCCGGTGTCGTCCTCTCGTACGCGATGGTGGTGGGCCGGTGCGGCGCTCAGGCCGCGGCGGCCTCGCGCACGGTGAGCGCCACCTCGATGTTGCCCCGGGTGGCGTTCGAGTACGGGCAGACCTGATGGGCGGCCTCGACCAACTGCTGTGCGGCAGAGCGCTCGACGGCAGGCAGGTCCACCACCAGGGTGACGGCCAGGCCGAAGCCACCGCTGCCGTTCGGGCCGATGCCGACCTCGGCCTCGACGACCGAGCCGGTCACGTCGGCCTTGGCCCGGCGGGCGACCAGGCGCAGCGCGGAGTGGAAGCAGGCCGCGTAGCCGGCGGCGAAGAGCTGCTCGGGGTTGGCCGCGCCGCCCGCGCCGCCCATCTCCTTCGGGATGGCCAGGTCCAGCTCGACCGTGGCGTCGGAGGTGCGGACGTGGCCGTCACGGCCGTCGCCGGTGGCCGTCGCGGAGGCGGTGTAGAGCACCTGCATGGGGATCACTGCTCCTTCTGTCGGTGGATCGTCTCGGTGACGCGGGTGAGGATGTCGCGCAACGCGACGAGTTCGGCCTCGTCGAGGCCGGTGGCACAGGCCACCCGCAGCGGCACGTCGGTCATCCGCTGGCGCAGGGCCGCGCCGTCGGCGGTGAGCCCCACCTCCACCCGGCGTTCGTCGTGCGCGGAGCGGGTGCGGACCACCAGGCCCGCCGCCGCCAACCGCTTGAGCAGCGGGGAGAGCGTGCCGGAGTCGAGCCGCAGCGCCGCCCCCAGCTCGGAGACCGTGGGTGGGTCGTCGCCCCGCTCCCAGAGCACCAGCAGCACCAGGTACTGCGGGTAGGTGAGCCCGAACTCGTCGAGGATGGGCCGGTAGACGTCGGTGAGCGCGCGGGACGCCGCATAGAGGGCGAAGCACACCTGCCGACGCAGCACCAGATTCTCACTCACCCGGAAACTGTAGCCCGCAATTAAATTGTGCACAACTCATCTGGCCGGAGGTGGCCCCCGTCACCCGCCCGGGTCGCCGACCGGAGGACGACGCCGACCGGAGGATCAGGCCGGGGGCAGGTGTGCCTCCAGCTCGATCTCCACCAGGTGGTCGGGGTCGAGCAGGCCGGCGACCACGACCATGGTGGCGGCGGGCCGGATCGCGCCGAAGACGGCGTTGTGCGCCCGGCCGACCTCGTCGGCGAAGAGCCGGTCGGTCACGTACATCCGGGTCCGCACCACGTCGGCGGCGGACGCGCCCACCTCGGCCAGGGCGGCCAGGCCGATCCGCAACGCCTGCGCGGTCTGCGCGGCGGCGTCACCGACGTGCGTCACCACCCCGTCGACCGTGGACGTGCAGCCGGCCGTCCAGGCCGACCGACCGGCCCGGACCACCCGGGAGTAGCCGTACACGGCCTCCCAGGGGCCGCCCGAGCCGAGCCGGGTGACGATCGCGTCGTCACCCGGCAGCAGCTCGACGTCGGTCACCCGGCGGCCCGGAGCGTGGCCAGCGCCTCGGCCACCGTGAACGCGCCCGCGTAGAGCGCCTTGCCGGCGATCACGCCCTCCACGCCTGCCGACTCCAGGGTCGCCAGGGCGCGCAGGTCGTCCAGGGTCGAGACCCCGCCGGAGGCGATCACCGGGGCGTCGGTGCGGGCACACACCTCGCGGAGCAGGTCCAGGTTCGGCCCGCGCATCGTGCCGTCCTTGGTGATGTCGGTCACCACGTACCGGGACGCGCCGGCGGCGTCCAGCCGGGCCAGCACCTCCCACAGGTCACCGCCGTCGCGGGTCCAGCCGCGCGCCGAGAGGGTACGACCCCGCACGTCCAGGCCGATCGCCACCCGGTCGCCGTACTCGGCGCAGATCCGGTCGCACCACTGCGGGTCCTCCAGGGCGGCGGTGCCGATGTTCACCCGGGCCGCCCCGGTGCCGAGCGCGGCCCGCAGCGACGCGTCGTCCCGGATGCCGCCGGAGAGCTCCACCCGCACGTCCAGCTTGCCGACCACCTCGGCGAGGAGGGCGGCGTTGGAGCCCCGGCCGAAGGCCGCGTCCAGGTCGACCAGGTGGATCCACTCCGCGCCGTCGTTCTGCCAGGCCAGCGCCGCGTCCAGCGGATCGCCGTAGGCGGTCTCGCTGCCGGCGGCGCCCTGCACGAGCCGGACGGCCTGGCCGTCGGCGACGTCCACAGCGGGCAACAGGGTCAGGCTCACGTTTCCTACTCCTCGATCAGATCCGACGGTCCAGGGCGATCACCACGATCGCCGGCAGGACCAGCAGCAACAGCACGACAAGCACCAACCGCAGCGCGAGATCGTCGACGAACACCCAGATCAGCGCCAGCGCCGCCGCGGTCAACCCGACGATGGCGGCCCGCTCCCCCCGGCTGCGCCGGGCAAGTCGACCCGTCCGGCCCCGCCGCCACTGCGGGGTGACCCGGCGGACCAGGGCGCGGCGACGCTGCCGACGGGCCAGCTTGCGCTGTCGTACGACGCGGTCGCGGGCCGCCTCCGCCTCCCGGACGGCCCGCCGACGGGCCCGTTCCTTGCTCACCGAGCCCCCGACCCGGTCCGGCTCTCAGTCAACCGTGGCCAGCCAGTTGCGCAGCAGCACGGCACCGGTCTCGGCCGACTTCTCCGGGTGGAACTGGGCGGCCGACAGCGCACCCCACTCCACCGCGGCGACGAAGTCCGTGCCGTGGTGCGCGGTGGTGACCCTGGCCCCCGCCGCGGTCAACGCCGGCTGGTCGAGCACCCCGTAGGAGTGCACGAAGTAGAAGCGGCTGTCGGCGGGCAGCCCGGCGAAGAGCACCGAACCGGCAGGCGGCGTCACCGTGTTCCAGCCCATGTGCGGCAACCGCTCGGCGGGCAGCCGGGTCACCCCGCCCGGCAACAACCCCAGCCCCTTGGTCACCACCCCGTGCTCGTCGCCGTGCGCGAAGAGCACCTGCATGCCCACGCAGATGCCGAGCACCGGCCGACCGGCGGCGACCCGTTCGGCGATCACCGGGCCGGCACCCGACGCCTCGATCCCGGCCATGCAGGCCGCGTACGCCCCGACGCCCGGCACCACCAGCCCGTCGGCCTCGGCGGCGGCGGCAAGGTCGGCGGTGACCGTCACGTCCGCCCCGGCGTGGGCCAGGGCCCGCTCGGCCGAGCGCAGGTTGCCCGAGCCGTAGTCGAGCACCACGATCCGCTTACCGCGCCCGCCCGTGCCGGTGTCGGCTCCGACGACCCGCCCGCCCGTGCCCGTGTCGGCTCCGGCGACCTGCTCGCTCATCAGCCCTCCCCGGGTAGCAGCCAGAGCACGCCGCCGACGGTGGCCAGCACGGCGAGCAGCCCGGTGACCACGATCGCACCGCGCGGCGCGTCCTGCCGGTACAACGACCAGGCCCCGCCGACGAGGATGCCGGCGAGGATCAGCAGCAGGGTCGGCAGCACCGGGCCCATCAGCGCCGCCCTCCGGCCCGGTCCGCCGGGCCACGTCGCAGGGCCGGGCCGGGGCGGGGCGTGCCGGTCACAGCGCGCCCTTGGTGCTGGGCACCACACCGGCGTTGCGCGGGTCGAGCGCGGTGGCCTCCCGCAGCGCCCGGGAGACCGCCTTGAACTGGGCCTCCACCACGTGGTGCGCGTCCGGGTGGCCGCCGGGACGGGCCGCCCGCAGCACGTCCACGTGCAGGGTCACCCGGGCCGACTGGCCGAAGGACTCCCAGATGTGCCGGGTCATGCTGGTCGGGTAGACCGGCCCGATGTACGGGGTCAGCGCCGGCTCGTCGTGCACCACGTACGGGCGGCCGGACAGGTCGACGGCGGCCCGGACGAGCACCTCGTCCATCGGGACGGTGGCCGAGCCGTACCGCCGGATGCCGGCCTTGTCACCGAGCGCCTGGTCGAACGCGGCGCCCAGGGCCAGCGCGGTGTCCTCCATCGTGTGGTGGGCGTCGATCTCCAGGTCACCGACGGTGCGGATGGTCAGGTCGAAGCCGCCGTGCCGGGCGATCTGGTGCAGCATGTGGTCGTAGAAGCCGACCCCGGTGCTGATCTCGGCCTGGCCGGTGCCGTCGAGGTCGATCTCGACGAGGACCTTGGTCTCCTTGGTGATCCGCTCCACCCGGGCGGTGCGACTCATGACAGTTTCTCCATCGCGGTGAGGAAGGCGTCGGTCTCGGCGGGGGTGCCGGCGGTGACCCGCAGCCAGCCGGGGAGGCCGACGTCCCGGACCAGCACCCCGGCGTCGAGCAGGCTCTGCCAGGCCACCGACTGGTCACCGCCGACGGCGAAGAGCACGAAGTTGGCGTCGCTGTCGGCCACCCGGTGCCCCCGGGACCGCAGCGTGCTCACGATCCGGTCCCGCTGCACCTTGATCGCGTCGACGGTGCCGAGCAGGGCGTCGCGGTGCGCCAACGCCGCGCGGGCGGCGGCCTGGGTGAGCGTCGAGAGGTGATAGGGCAGCCGGACCAGCTGCACCGCCGCCACCACCGCCGGATCGGCGACCAGGTAGCCCAGCCGGCCACCGGCGAAGCCGAACGCCTTGCTCATCGTCCGGGTCACCACCAGCCTCGGGTGGCCGGGCAGCAGCGCCAGGGCGTTACCCGTGCCGGGGCGGGCGAACTCGGCGTACGCCTCGTCGACGACCACCATGCCGGGCGTGGCGTCCAGCACGGCGCTGACCACCGCCGGGTCGAGCGCGGTGCCTGTCGGGTTGTTCGGCGAGCAGAGGAAGACCACGTCGGGGCGGTGCGCCCGGACCTCGGCGACCGCCTCGTCGGCGGTCAGCCCGAAGTCCACCCCCCGCTGCGCCGGGACCCACCGGGTGCCGGTGCCCAGGGCCAGCAACGGATGCATCGAGTACGCCGGCACGAAGCCCAGCGCACACCGCCCCGGCCCACCGAACGCCTGGAGCAGCTGCTGCTGGATCTCGTTGGAGCCGTTGGCCGCCCAGACCTGCTCCGCGGTGATCCCGTCGCCCAGGTAGCCGGCCAGGTCGGCGCGGAGCGCCAGCGCGTCGCGGTCCGGGTAACGGTTGAGGTCCCGCAGCTCGGCGGCGAGCGCCTTGCCGATCGCCTCCACCACCGGCTCGGGGAGCGGGTAGGAGTTCTCGTTGGTGTTCAGCCGGACCGCCACGTCGAGCTGCGGCGCACCGTACGGCGAGCGGCCCCGCAGGTCGTCGCGGACGGGCAGGTCGTCCAGGGTGGTCACGACGACTCCCCGACGAAGCGCACCGCGACCGCCTGGCCGTGCGCCGGCAGGTCCTCCACGTTGGCCAGGGTCACCACGTGCGGCGCGACGTCGCGCAGCGCCTCCCGGGTGTACTCCACCAGGTGCACCCCGCGCAGGAAGGACTGCACGGACAGGCCGGACGAGTGCCGGGCGCAGCCCCCGGTGGGCAGCACGTGGTTGGAGCCGGCGCAGTAGTCGCCGAGCGAGACCGGCGCCCAGGCGCCCACGAAGATCGCCCCGGCGTTGCGTACCCGCAGTGCCCACTCGCGGGCGTCCCGGGTCTGGATCTCCAGGTGCTCGGCGGCGTACGCGTCGACCACCCGCAACCCGGCGTCGAGGTCGTCGACCAGCACGATGCCGCTCTGCTCCCCGCCGAGCGCGGTGCCGACCCGCTCGGCGTGCTTGGTGGCCGGCACCTGCCGGGTCAGCTCCCGGTCCACCGCGTCGGCCAGCTCGACCGACGGGGTGACCAGCACGCTGGCCGCCAGCGGGTCGTGCTCGGCCTGGCTGATCAGGTCGGCGGCGACGTGCGCCGGGTCGGCGGTGTCGTCGGCCAGCACGGCGATCTCGGTCGGGCCGGCCTCGGCGTCGATGCCGACCACGCCGCGCAGCAGCCGCTTGGCGGCGGTGACCCAGATGTTGCCCGGCCCGGTGATCATGTCGACCGGCTCGCAGCGCAGGGTGCCCTCGGGGTCCACCGCCGCGCCGTACGCCAGCATGGCGACCGCCTGGGCGCCGCCGACGGCGTACACCTCGTCGACGCCGAGCAGCGCGCAGGCGGCGAGCACCCGGGCGTCCGGCAGGCCCCCGTTGTCCTGCTGCGGCGGGCTGACCACCACCAGCGAGCGGACCCCTGCCGCCTGGGCCGGGACCACGTTCATCACCACGGTCGACGGGTACATCGCCAGCCCGCCGGGGACGTAGAGGCCGACCCGGTCGACAGGCACCCAGCGCTCGGTGACGGTGCCGCCCGGCACGACCTGGGTGGTGTGGTCGGTGCGGCGCTGGTCGTCGTGCACCCGCCGGGCCCGGTCGATCGACTCCAGCAGGGCGGCCCGCACGTCGGGGTCGAGCGTCCCCTCCGCCTCGGTGATCGCCTCGGTCGGCACCCGCAGCACCGGCGGGCTGATGCCGTCGAACCGCTCGCTCGCCTCCCGGATCGCCGGGTACCCATGGTCCCGGACCGCCTCGACGAGCGGGCGGATCCGCTCGACGGCCACGGAGACGTCGAGCTGGGCACGGGGCAGCAGGCGGCGCGGGTCACGGAACCCGCCGCGCAGGTCGATCCGATTCAACACGCTCCCGAGTCTAGGCGGCGGCTCCCGGGGCGACCCGCGCCGCCCGTACCGCGGGACGGTGAGCCGGGACACGCCGACCTCGCGGGATCGGGCTACGCTCGGACGCGTGACCGCACGGCTGCCGGTGTTTCCCCTCGCAACGGTGCTCTTCCCAGGTCTGGTGCTGCCGTTGCACATCTTCGAGGAGCGTTACCGCCACCTGGTGCGGGACCTGGTCGGACGGCCCGAGGGGGTGCCCCGGGAGTTCGGTGTGGTGGCGATCCGTTCCGGCTGGGAGGTCGCCCCGGGCCCGGGGACCACCCCGGGCGGCGGCGAGGTGACCCTGCACGAGGTGGGCTGCACGGCCGAGCTGCGCCAGGTCACCGAGCTGGACGACGGGGGCTTCGACATCGTCACGGTGGGTCGGCGGCGGTTCCGGGTCGTCGACGTCGACCGGGAGGCCGCCCCCTACCTGACCGCCGACGTCGAGTGGCTGCCCGAGCCGACCGGCCCGGACGAGGCCGCGGAGCTACTGGCGGCCCGGGTGATCGCGGTGTTCCGGCAGTACCTGGGGCTGATCCGGGCCGACCCGGAGGAGCTGTCCGAGCAGCTACCGGAGGACCCGACGGTGCTGTCGCACCTGGTCGCGGCCACCGCGGTGCTGACCGTGGCGGACCGGCAGCGGCTGCTCGCCATCGACGACACCGCCGCCCGGCTCCGCGCCGAGCTGCGGCTGCTCAACCGCGAGTCGGCCCTGCTGCGTCAGGTGCGGGCGGTTCCGGTGCCGCTGTCGGAGCTGGCGTCCCCGCCGACCCCCAACTGACCCCGCCCACCCCACCGGGGGCACCGGAGACGCCGGGCCATTCGGGTCCGCCCGGCCATTCGGGTCCGCCGGGCTCCGGCTCCGGGCGCAGCGACGGCCAACGAGACCAGCCGGCCAGCAGGGTGTACGTCACGGCGGCGGCGAACGCCGGCAGCAGCAGGTTGCCGTACGGCACCGGCAGCACCCCGAAGACCCGTTCGATGCCACCGGCCCGCAGGTCTGCCGGCTTGTCGAACGGCGTACCGGCGGGGGCGGTGTCCAGCAGCCGCTGGTAGCCGGCCAGCCCGATCCGGCGGCCCACCTGCCAGGCGACCAGGGCGGCACCGAGCGCGCCGACGGTCAGCGCGGCCAGGTGCGCCGGCCCGCGTCGGCGGCGCAGCAGCGTCCACACCGCGATCGCGGCGAGCACCCCGAAGCCGAGCCCGAGCAGGCTGAACCAGCCGTCGGCGGCGATCGGCTGCTCCGGCTGGGGTTGGGCGTAGACGGCCCCCTCGGCGGTCTTGCGCACCGGGGTGTCCGGAGCCAGCGCCGCCCAGAGCAGCCCCAGCAACGCCCCGAGCGCGGTCAGGCCGCACGCGAGGGCGAACGCCACCGCCGTGGTGTGCCGGGGCCGCGCGTCGGGAGGCTGCGGCAGCCCGGCGTACGGCGGCGGCCACGGCAGGTACGACCCACCCGGGTCGTACCCGGACGCGGCCGCTGTCCCGTCGGCCGGTGGCCCGTCGGCCGCTGTCCCGCCGGCCGGTGGCCCGGTGGTGAGGGCGTCCGGGGTCGGCACGGCACCCGCCGGGGCGTCGGCGGGGCGGTGCGGATCGGGGGTGTCCGGGCTCACCCGATGATCCTCTCAGGCGTAGCGGTGCGGCGGGGCGGCGGAGCCCGTACAGCCGCTCAGCGGGCGAACGGCTCCAGCATCACCGAGGCGGCCCGCAGCCAGGCGGCCCGGGTCTCCGCCTGGAGCTGGTGGTACTCGATCGACGACCCGGTCTCCAGCACCGGGTCGTACGGCACCACCGCGACGGCCCGGGTCCGGGTGGCGAAGTGCCGCTCCAGGTCGTCCTGGAGGGTCGACCGGCCCGGGGTGGGGCAGGAGATCAGGGTGATCGCGTTGTCGGCCAGCTCGCCCATCCCCTCCTCGTGCAGCAGGTCGAGCATCCAGTCGGCGCTGAACGCGGCGTCCTCGCGCGGCACGGTGGTCACCACGAGCTGGTCGGCGGCGTGCATGACGGTGCGCCAGTTGGGGCTCTCCACGTTGTTGCCGGTGTCCACGCAGACCACGTCGTGGGTACGCCGCAGCAGCTCCAGCACCCGCTTGACGGTGAACTGGTCGAGGCGTTGGGCGAACCGGGGGCTCTCCTCCCCGGCCAGCACGTCGTACGAGCCGTCGGAGGCGTGCCGCAGGTAGTCGTCGAGGGACTCCAGCAGCTCGGCGCCGTCCCGGATCTCGATGTGCGCCAGGTCGCTGATCAGGTGCCGGATCGTCCGGGCGTGCCGGGCGCTGCCGGCGCGTAGGCCGAGGGTGCCGCGCAGCTCGTTGTCGTCCCAGGCGAGCACGCCCCGACCCCGGACGCTGCCGACGGTGGCGGCGGCGAGCACCGTGGCGGTGGTCTTGTGCACGCCGCCCTTGGGGTTGGCGAAGGCGAGCACCCGGGGGGTGCCCAGATCGCGGCGGAGGATCCCGGCGGCCCGCTCCTGCTCGTCCTGCGGACCCTGCTGACGCCACTCGATGCGGGCGGGCTCGACCCGGGCCGGCTCCACGCGAGCCGGATAGCCCCGGTCGGCGACCACCGCGGGCGGGTAGGCCGGCTGCTCCGGCTGGTACGCCGGCTCGGCCGGGTAACCGGGCTCGGGGTACGCCGGTTGGGGCGGCTGGTACCCCGGTTCCGGCGGCGCGTAGCCCGGCGCACGGTAGCCGTTGTCCAGCAACGCGTACCGGGACTCGGGGGGTGGCTCGGGCCGGTAGCCGCGGTCCAGCAGCGCGTAGCGGGACGGGACGACAGGTGGCTCCGGCGGGTGGGCCGGCTCCGACGGGTACCCGGGGTCGGCCGCGTACCCGGGGGCCGCCCGGTAACCGGGGTCGACCGGATAGCCGGGATCGGCGCGGTAACCGGGATCGGCTGAGTAGCCGGGAGTCGCGGGGTAACCGGGATCGGCTGAATAGTTGGGGTCCGCCGGATAGCTGGGATCCGCCGGGTAACCGGGGTCGGCCCGGTACGCCGGCTCGACCCGGTAGCTGGCCCCGGCACGGTAACCCGGGTCGGCACCGAAGCCCGGATCTGCACCGTAGGCCGGGTCGGCACCGAAACCCGGGCCGGCACCGTAGCCCGGATCGGCACCGTAGGCCGGGTCGGCGGGCGGGGGCACGGCGGCCGATCCCCGTCCGGACCAGCCGCCACCGGGCGCACGGCCGGCCAGCGACTCGCGGGCCGCGTCCTCGCTGCGGCGGTCCGGTTCCGCCTGTTCGGCGGCCCGTCCGCCGAGGCGGGCGCGCTCGAAGAGCGCCCGCCATCGCGGTGCCGGTTCGGCCGACCGGCCCCAGCCGGTCTCGGTGCCGTCCAAGGCTCGCCCTCCCGCGCCGTCGATCTCCGCCTGACAGGCTACGAACGAAACCCTATTCGGACCACACCGGTCTGCACACATCCCCAGGGAACAATACTTAGGGCAACCGGCCGGACGACCCGCTGCGACGGGAGTCCGGGGAGGTCGGAGCGGGGGTCGGCACCCACCGGTCCGGTCCGGCCACCCTCGGCGACGGTGTCGGGACGGTCACACCGGGTGCCCCTTCCGACGAATCGCCCATCGCGGTACCCGGCTCGCCATCGCGGCGCCCACCGTCGCGGCCGTGTCGGCGGGCGGCCGGGCCACCTCCCGCTGCTCGGGCAGCGGCGGTAGGAACACCGTCCGGTCCAGCCGGGTCACCTCGGGCGCGGGGTCGAGCACCCGGACCCCGCCGCGGCCGGCCAGGGCGCGCAGGGTGGCCGCCTCGGCCCGGACCACCGCCGCATAGACGCAGGCGCAGGCCGACCGGTAGCCGGCCGCCTCCGCCCGGGCGACCTGCGCCCCGGTCTCGTACCCCCGGCGGCTGGTGGGGTCGGTGGTGCCGGCGGCCCGGATCCGCTGGTCGGCGGCCTCCCGGTCCTTGCGGTCGGCGAGGCCGGCCATCCCGGCGGTGACGTCCTGCGGCAGCAGCTGCGCCGGCAGCCGGACCACCTCGGTCTGCCGGCCGGGCAGCGGCACCCGGACCACCACCGCCGCGACCTCGACGTCGGCCAGCAGCACCGGCAGCCGGTCCGGCGCGAGGTAGCTGTCGAAGCTCACCAGCGCGTACGCCCCGGCGGTCAGCGCGGCGAGTTCGGCCCGGCTGGCGATGGCGTAGCCGGGCAGCGAGTCACCCGGCAGCACCCCGACCCGGGTGACCTGCCCGACCGTGCGGTCGCCGACCGGTGCGGGCCGGCGGGCCAGCCAGCCGACGGTGAGCAGCACCGCGCCGACGGCGAGCACCGCTGCGGTGACCAGCCACCGCGCCTGCCGGGACGGGTCGACGGGCGGGTCGGTGGTCACCGGGTCGACGGTCTCCGGGTCGGTGCCCGGCCCGGAGACACCGCCCGACGGATCGTGCCGCACCGGGTCAGTCGCGCAGGATCGTCAGCGCGCGGGCCAGGTCGTCCGGGTATTCGCTGACGAAGGTGACATCGTCGCCGGTACGCGGGTGCGCGAAGGTCAACGACCGGGCGTGCAGCCACTGTCGGCGCAGTTCGAGCCGGGCCGACAGGGTCGGGTCGGCGCCGTAGGTGAGATCGCCGACGCACGGGTGCCGCAGGGTCGAGAAGTGCACCCGGATCTGGTGGGTACGCCCCGTCTCCAGCCGGACGTCGAGCAGGCTGGCCGCCGGGAACGCCTCGATCGTGTCGTAGTGGGTGATGCTCGGCTTGCCGTCGGAGACCACCGCCCAGCGGTAGTCGTGGTGCGGGTGCCTGTCGATCGGGGCGTCGATGGTGCCGCGCGACGGGTCGGGGTGCCCCTGGACCACCGCGTGGTAACGCTTCTCCACCTCGCGGTACTTGAACGCCCGCTTCAGCGCGGTGTACGCCTGCTCGCTCTTGGCCACCGCCATGATCCCGGTGGTGCCCACGTCCAACCGGTGCACCACGCCCTGCCGCTCGGCGGCCCCGCTGGTGGAGATCCGGTGGCCGATCGCGGCGAGGCCACCGATCACGGTCGGGCCGGTCCAGCCGGGGCTGGGATGGGCCGCCACCCCGACCGGCTTGTCGACCACCACGATGTCGTCGTCGGCGTAGACCACGGTCAGCCCGGGGACCGCCTGCGGCACCACGGTCGGCGGGGCGACCGGGGCGGGCAGCGTCACCTCCAGCCAGGAACCGGCCTTGACCTTGTGCGAGTTCTGCCGGGCCGCGCCGTCGACGAGCGCGTCACCGGCGTCGACGAGCGCGGCGGCGGCGGTGCGGGACAGGCCGAAGAGCCGGGACACCGCCTGGTCCAGCCGCATCCCGTCGAGGCCGTCCGGGACGGGCAGCGAACGGTGGTCGCCGCCCGCGGCGAAGGTGGAGGTCATGCCCGCTCCCTCGGCTCGACATCGGTCGGGTCCGACCCGGCGGCGACCGGGCCGCCGCCGGACGTCGACCCGGCGGACACCTCGTCACCCCTGCCGCCGACCCGCCGCCCGTCGCGCTGGCGACCGGTCAGTTCCAGCAGCACGGCCAGCAGCACCCCGGCGACCAGGCAGCTGTCGGCCAGGTTGAACACCGGCCACACCTGGCCGTACGGGTCGAAGAGGCTGACCATGTCCACCACGTGACCGACGAAGTGGCCGGGGGCCCGGAAGATCCGGTCGGTGAGGTTGCCCAGCGCGCCACCCAGCACCAGGCCGAGGGAGACCGCCCAGGGCAGCGAGCGCAACCGCAGCGCCATCCAGCCGATCCAGCCGACCACCCCGATGGTGATCAGCGGGAACACCCAGGTGTGGCCGGCGCCGATGCTCCACGCCGCCCCGCTGTTGCGGGTGAGGGTGAGGTAGACCGCCCCGCCGAGCAGGCGGACCGGCCCCCGGTCGTCGAGCAGTTGCAGGGCGAGGTGCTTGGTGAGCAGATCCGTCAGCAGCGCGACCGACGCGATGCTGACGAGGACCACGACCGCCCTGCGGCGGGGCGTGCCGCCACCCGGCTCGGTGGTGCCGGATCCGGCGGTCGTTGCTGTGGTCATCGACTCCCCATCGACTGTCCGGACGGCGCGGTCCGCCGTCTCGCGAGGTCACCGGGGAGTGGACGTCAGCGCCGCTCCGCCAGCTGCTTGCAGGTCACGCAGAGGGTCGCCGACGGGAAGGCGGCGAGCCGCTCCACCGGGATCGGGTTCCCGCACCGCTCGCACCATCCGTAGCCGCCCTCGTCGAGCCGCTCCAGAGCGCGCTCGACCTGGGTGATCCGTTCCCGGATGCTGTTGGCGAGGGAGATCTCCTGCTCGCGCTCGAACGTCTTGGTGCCGGTGTCGGCCTGGTCGTCCCCGGCCGAGTCGGTCAACCGGTCGCGCTGCAGCTCGGTGATCTCGCTCAGCGTCTGATCGTACTCGGCACGCAGCTCGTCCCGTCGGGCCGCCAGGGCCGCCCGGATCTTCTCGGTCTCCGCCGCGCTGCGGGTCGCCTTCGGAGTGGCCTTCGCCGCTGGTTTACGACCGGCGGTCCTGGTGTCGGCTGGCTTCGCCATCGTCAGCTCCCTCAGCCGCGGGACGCGGCGGTCGGCGGTGCCCGGACAGGGTCCGCCGACGTGGCGTACCCAGGTAACAAAACGGGCGCACGGCAACGGTGGCCGCGCACTCCGGAGGTTGGCAAGAATACGGAACGTACAGGCGTCCGACAACGTACCGCACTGTCGCACCGCTGCTCAGCCCCTAAAACCCCCAATTGGGGCAAAAAGAAGACTAGCAGATCAACCGTCCCGATCCTCGCCGTACTCGCCGAACCACCTCGCCAGCCGGCCCCGCCGGCTGACCGCCCGCAGCCGGCGCTCCGCCTCGTCCCGCACTCCGGCGGTCGCCACGATCAACAAGCTGTCCCCGGTCTTGAGCCGGGTGCCCGCAGCAGGCACGAAGCCCACCCCGTCGCGCAGCACCAGGGTCACCGAGGCCCCCACCGGCAGCCGCAACTCGTCGACGTGCACCCCGGCCAACCGGGAGCCCGCCGGCACCTCCAACTGGAGCAGGTCCGCCCGCATCCGCTCCAACGGGGCGGTCTCCACCCGGATCTCCGCCAACTCCGCCGGGGCGGTCACCCGCAGCCGGCGGGCGGCCGACGCGAGCGTCCCCGCCTGGAGCACCGTGAAGATCACCACCAGCACGAAGACCGCGTCGAACAGCCGGTCCGCCCCGGGCACCCGGGCCGACAGCGGGATGGTGGCCAGCACGATCGGCACCGCACCACGCAGCCCGGCCCAGGACAGGAAGACCTGCTCGCGCAGGGGGACCCGGAACGGCAACGCGGAGACCAGCACCGACAGCGGCCGGGCCAGCAACAGCAGGGCCAGGCCGGTCACCACCGCCGGCAGCAGCGCGGTGTGCAACCGCTCCGGCGTGGCCAGCAGACCGAGCAGCACGAACAGCCCGATCTGGGCCAGCCAGGCCAACCCGTCGGCGAACCCCAGGATCGCCTGTCGGTGCGGCAGCCGGGCGTTGCCGAGCAGCACCCCTGCCACGTAGACGGCGAGGAACCCGGAGGCGTGCAGCACCGCTCCGGCGGCGTACGCCAGCACGGTGAACCCGACGGCGGCGATCGGATACAGCCCGGACGACGGCAGCGCAGCCCGCCGCAACGTGAACCGGCCGGCCAGCCCGGCGGCCAGCCCCACCGCGGCACCCACCCCCAGCTCGTAGCCGACCAGGAAGACCTCGAACCACCACGGGTGCTCGATCGGGCCGCTACGGGACAGCAGCACCACCAGGATCACCACCGGGGCGTCGTTCATGCCCGACTCGGCCTCCAGGGTGGCCACCAGCCGGGGCGGCAGCCGCAGCCGGCGCAGGGTGGCGAAGACCGCCGCCGCGTCGGTGGAGGAGAGCACCGCGCCGTAGAGCAGCGCCAGTCGCCAGTCCAGCCCGAGCAGCAGGTGCACCACCAGACCGACGACGACGATGCTGACCAGCACGCCGACCGTGGACAACGCGCCGGCCAACCCGAGCACCGGGCGCAGGGTGCTCCACCGGGCGGTGAGCCCACCCTCCGCGATGATCACGATCAGCGCGCAGAAGCCGAGCACCCGGGTCAGTTCGGCGTCGTCGAACCGGATGCCCAACCCGGCCTCGCCGATCGCCACCCCGAGCGCCAGATAGACCAGGAGGCTCGGCACGCCCAGCCGGGTGGAGAACCGCACCGCACCGACCGCCACCAGCAACACGGCCGCGCCGAGGAGCAGCGCCAGATCCAACCCCGGCGTCACGGGCGCCCCACCCGAGGCGCCGTCACCCGTCCGTTCCGTCGCGCAGCCGGCGCAGCAACTCGACCAGGCCGGGCGTCGGACGGTCGACCAGGAAGAGTTTGTCCCGGCTCGTCGCCCCGGTACGCAGCGCCACCACCGCCGGGCGGACACCCAGCGCCCCGGCCAGCGCCCGACGGGCCGCCTCGGTGGCCCGACCGTCCACCGCCGGGGCGGTCACCGCGATCACCAGGGCCGGACCGTGCGGACCGGCGAAGCAGCCGCCGACCCGGGGCCGGGACGCACCGGGCTTGACCCGTACCGCGACGGTCAACGTGTCGTCCGTGGGCATCGACCCCAACCTCAGCGGGGGTAGGTGTCGGCGAGCAGGGCGGTGTCCGGATTGCACAGACCGCACGGGGTGAACCCGAGGGAGATCGCCTCGGAGACCGGCAGCGGCTCGTGCTCCCGCTCGATCAGGTGGGCGCAGGAAAGAAGGTGGTAGCGGGGATGCCCGTCGACCACCAGCACCTCGGCGTCGAGCCGGGCCACCCGGGCGGCGTCACCGGGCGGCACCCGCTGGGCCGGCGGGTCCCACGGCGAGGCGGCGTCACCCGGGCGCTCCCAGGGCGGCGCGAGGTCGTCCGGGGCGTCCCAGCCGGGATCGTCCGCGTCGTGCCGGGCAGAATCGTCGTACCGGGCAGAATCGTCGTGCCGGGCAGGATCTTCCGTGCCGTATCGGGCAGGGTCGTCCGCGTCGGGCCAGGCGGGTTCGGTTCCGGCGTCCCGGCCGAGGTCGGTCGCCGGCTGCCGGCCGGTCGGCGGGGCCGGCTGTCCGGGGGCCGTCGGATCCGGTGGGGCGGACACCACGACAGGGTCCCACGGAGCCTCCGCCTCGGGCTTCCAGGCATCGACGTCAGGGCGGGGGGAAACATCGACGGGCCCGCCGGCTGCCGGCGGGCCGGGTGGTTGCCGCCACCCGGCACCACCGGTACCGATCGTCGTCGGGACGTACGTCGTCGGGGTCTCCGACGACTCGGTCGCGGTCGGCGGGGCGGTCGTGCGGGGCGGACCCGCCGGCCGATCACCCGAGTCGGCCCGCTCCGCCGCCCTCGCCCTGGTGGCGGCTGCCTGGCGGGCACCGGCCACCAACGCGACGGCGGCCAGCAGACTGGCCGCTATGGAACTGGTCAACAGCGAGCTGGAACCCTCGACGAGGCCGAACACCAGCAGTACGACCGCGCCGAGGATGAGCAGCAGACTGGCGACTAGCACGGCTCACCCCCGCCGCGTCGTGGGTCGTGGCTGGGTCGGCGACCGTCGGGCGACGGTCGCCGACCGTGGATCAGCGGCCGGCTTCGAGGGCGCCGGAACGACTGCCACCGTACGAGCCGGCGAGGCTCGCCGCGGCGAGCCCGTTGCCACCGACGGCACGGGTGCCCTCGGTGCGGGTCATCTCGGCCTCCAGGCCCTGACCCCGACCGTCGAGGTCGCGCAGCTGGCTCTCCAGGTAGGCCTTGAGCCGGGTGCGGTACTCGCGCTCGAACTGCTTGAGCTCCTCGATGTGCTTCTGCAGTGCGGTCCGCTTGGCGTCCAGGCCGCCCATGGCCTCCTGGTGCCGCTGGCGGGCGTCGCGCTCCAGCGCGTCGGCCTTGGCCCGCGCCTCCCGGGTGACCTCCTCGGCCTTGGAACGGGCCTCGGAGAGCAGCTGGTCGGCCTCGCGACGGGCGTCGGAGACGTGGTCGTCGGCGGTGCGCTGGGCCATCATGAGCACCCGCAGCGCCTGCTGCTCGCCGTCGCCACCGACGGCCGGGCCACCGGTGGTGCGGACCTGCTCCAGCTCTGCCTGCATCGCGCGGGCGGCCTGCTCGGCGGCGGCCTTGTCGCGCTGCACCCGGTCGAGCTGGGCCTTGACGTCGTTGAGCTCGGCGGCGAGCCGGGCGTCGCCACCGGGGCCGGCAGGGGCCCCGCCACGACCGCCGCGCTCCACCTGGGCGCGCAGCTCGTTGTTCTCCTCGATCAGACGGGCAAGCTCACGCTCGACCTCGTCCAGGAAGGCGTCGACCTCCTCCTCGTCGTACCCCCGCTTGCCGATCGGCGGCTTTTTGAAGGCGACGTTGTGCACGTCGGCCGGTGTCAGCGGCATCGAAACTCCTCGGGTCAGTTGCGGCCGCGAAAGCGCGCGCTGGTCAGGAGAAGTTCCTGATCAGCGGATCTAACACAAACCTCATCAGCACGAACAGGATAACCAGGAGCACAAGGGAGGCCAGGTCGATGCTCACGGTACCAATTCGCAGTGGGGGGATCACCCGCCTCAACGCCTTGAGAGGCGGATCAGTGACGCTCCACACGGACTCGAGCCCGGCGGACGCGCCACGCCCCGGTTGCCACCGACGACCGTACTGGAGGACGGCACTGAGAACGAATCGGGCCAACAACACAATAAGGAAGAGGTACAAAATCAGGTACAGAAGTTGGAACACGATCGACAACACGGCAGACGACGTCCCTCGTTCGGGTGGACTTAGCTCAGGGAGAAGAAGCCGCCCTCAGCGATCTTGGCCTTGTCCTCGGCGGTGACCTGGACGTTGGCCGGTGAGAGCAGGAACACCCGGTTGGTCACGCGCTCGATCGTACCGCGCAGCCCGAACGCGAGCCCGGCGGCGAAGTCCACCAGACGGCGGGCGTCGGCCTCGTCCATCTCGGTGAGGTTGATGATCACCGGGACGCCGTCGCGGAAGTGCTCGCCGATGGTCCGCGCCTCCCGGTAGGTGGTCGGGTGCAGCGTGGTGATCTGGTAGCGCTGCTCCTCCTCGGCCACGACCGGCCGCTCGCGGGGCGACGCCTGCGGCGCCAGGGCGAGATTGTCCCGGGTGTGGTAGCTCAACGCGCCCGAGGTCTCCGACCCACCGGACCGGGTGATCGACCGGACGCTCGCCCGCTCGGCCCGGTCCGACCGCTCGGCCCGCTCAGCCCGGTCCGACCGCTCGGCCCGCTCGTCGTCGGCGCGGTCGGCCTCCACCGTCCGACTCGACCGGTCGGCCAGCCGGCCCCGGTCACCCAGGCGCGGACGCGGCGCCGGCGGCTCCTCCGCGTCGTCCTCGTCGTCGTCGGCGAACTCCTCGGAGTACCGGCTCGACCGGTACCGCGACTCGCGGTAGCCGGGCTTGTCGTAGCCCTCGTCGTAGCCGCGCTCGTCGTCTTCCTCGACGAGCCCGAGCCAGACCCCCGCCTTGCGCAGTGCACCCATCCCGCGCCCTTCCGTCCGCCGTGCGGCACGCACCCCCGTGCCGTGTCGCCATGATCGCGAGTGGACTTCCCTGCCCACCGGATCGGAACGGCAATCCCCCGACGCGCGATTCGCGGCTCGCCCGTCGTGGCCCCCGACCTCGGGACGCCGCTCCTGAACAACACTGATGTAATTTGCTCCTACCGGGGCCAGGCTACCGCAGCGTGGAACGCATTCCGAGCAACGCGCTGCCGACGCGGACATGTGTCGCCCCGTACCCGATCGCCACCTCCAGGTCACCGCTCATCCCGGCGGAGAGCACGGTGGCCGCCGGATGACGGGCCCGGAACGCCGCCGCCACCTCGGCCAACCGGGCGAAGGCCCGCTCGGGTTCCCAGCCCAGCGGCGCCACCGCCATCAATCCGGCCAGCCGCAGCGCCCCCGCCCCGGCCAGCGCCCCGGCCACCGGGTCGAGCCCCCGGTCGGGGTCGGCGGAGCCCGGCAGGGCGCCACCCCGATCGGGGTCACCGTCGATGCTGACCTGCACCAACGCCTCCAGCGGACGGTCCCGGCCGGATTCGGCGGCGGTGGCCAGCGCGCGGGCCAGCCGGACGCTGTCCACGGAATGCACCACGTCGGCGTAGCGGACCACCGAACGGGCCTTGTTACGTTGCAGTTGACCGATGAAGTGCCAGCGCGGGGTCACCCCCGCCGCCGCCACCTCGGCCGCCTTCGGCGCGGCCTCCTGGTCCCGGTTCTCCCCCAGGTCACCGACGCCGAGCCCGGCCAGCGCGACCGCGTCACCCGCCGGGTAGGTCTTGGTCACCGCGATCATGGTCACCTCGGCCGGATCCCGGCCGGCGGCGACGCAGGCGTCGGCGATCCGGGTACGCACCACGGCCAGCCCGGCCGCCAACTCGGCACGGCGCTCCGGACGCACCGGGTCGGGTCGACCGGTCATCGGCCGGGCCGCCCGGTCGTCGGCGGGGCGGCGCGGCCACCACAGGAACTGCTCGTCGTCGGCGGGGCGGTGGGCCCACCAGCGGGGTTGCTCGTCATCGGCGGGGCTCAGGAGCCGTTCTTGAGGAAGTCGGGCACATCGACGTCGTCGAAGAGCACCCGGCGCGGCGACTGCTGCGGCGGCGGCATGGTGGCCGGCGCGGAGACCGTCGGGGTCTGCGTCGTCGGCTGGTTCTGGTTGCTCTTGCGCGGCGACTCGACCGCCTTGTACGCGGGCGTGCCGCCGTCGAAGCCGGCGGCGATCACGGTGACCCGCACCTCGTCGCCGAGCGCGTCGTCGATGACCGCACCGAAGATGATGTTGGCGTCCGGGTGGGCCGCGTCGGTGACCAGCTGCGCCGCATCGTTGATCTCGAAAAGGCCCAGGTCGGAGCCACCGGCGATGGAGAGCAGCACGCCCCGCGCGCCGTCCATGCTCTGCTCCAGCAGCGGGCTGGAGATGGCCGCCTCGGCCGCCTCGACCGCCCGGTTCTCGCCCCGGGCGCTGCCGATGCCCATCAGCGCGCTGCCCGCCCCACTCATCACGCTCTTGACGTCGGCGAAGTCCAGGTTGATCAGGCCCGGGGTGGTGATCAGGTCGGTGATGCCCTGGACACCGGAGAGCAGCACCTGGTCGGCGGTGCGGAAGGCATCCATCATGCTGATCCCGCGGTCGCCCAGGGCCAGCAGCCGGTCGTTCGGGATGACGATCAGGGTGTCGCACTGGTTGCGCAGTTCGTCTATCCCCGACTCGGCCTGCACCTGGCGGCGCTTTCCCTCGAAGGAGAACGGCCGGGTCACCACGCCGATGGTCAGCGCACCGAGCTTACGGGCGATGTTGGCCACCACCGGCGCCCCGCCGGTGCCGGTGCCGCCGCCCTCGCCGCAGGTGACGAAGACCATGTCGGCGCCCTTGAGCACCTCCTCGATCTCGTCGCGGTGGTCCTCGGCGGCGTTCTTGCCGACGTCCGGGTTGGCACCCGCGCCGAGCCCCCGGGTCAGCTCCCGACCGACGTCGAGCTTGACGTCGGCGTCACTCATCAACAGCGCCTGCGCGTCGGTGTTGATCGCGATGAACTCGACGCCCTTGAGCCCAACCTCGATCATCCGGTTGACGGCGTTGACGCCGCCGCCGCCGATGCCGACGACCTTGATGACCGCCAGGTAGTTGTGCGGAGGTGTCATCTCCGGTCCTTCCCTTCGAGATTGGCTCGCACCGCCCCGGTCGGCGTGGCCCACACCGGTGGTCGACGAGCTGTCACCAGCGAGGATCAGAGCTGAACCCTAACCCTCTACTAGAGGCTTACAGTTATGTCAACCACTGATCCTCTTCGGGGCAACGTAAGCGTCCCCACGCCGTCAGCCAAGGACCCCACCGGCGTGTCGCCGCCGGGAGCGAGCCGACTCACGTTCGTCGGGGACCTCATCTGAGGGTGACCACGTCCGGCGCGCTCACGTCGATCGTGTCGGCCTTGCGACCGAGCAGCGCCGTCGCCACCCGAGCCTTGTCCTCGCCCCGGGTGGCGTCGCCCCACACCACCGTCCGTCCGTCGCGCAGGGTCAGCCCGATCCGGGCCAGCCCCTCGACGGTCACCTCGACCAGGAGGGTCCGCAACTGCGGGGTCAGCACGGCCAGCACCTGCAACGCCGCCCGGGTGCCCGGATCGTCCGGCCCCGGGGTGGCCAGCCGCACCACCGGCAGACCCTCCGGGGGACGGGCCAGCGTCCGGAACACCACCCCGCTCCGGTCGAGCACCACGAACCGGTCGTCGCGGGGCACCACCGCCACCCCGGTCCGCTCCACCACGGTCACCACCAACGTGCCCGGCCAGTCCCGGCGGACCGTGGCCCGCTCCACGGGGGCCAGGCCACCGATCCGCCGGGCCGTCGCGGCCAGGTCCACCCGGGCCAGCGGCGCCCCGTCCGGCACCGCCGCCGCGTCGCGTACCTCGACCGGGGTGACCAGTCTGGCCCCCTCCACCCGGACCTCGCGCACCCCGAACAGGCCGGAGCCGAGCACCGCCCAGGCCACCAGGCCGGCGAGGACCAGCACCCCGGCCAGCACCGCCCAGGGCAGGGCAGCGCGCATCCGCCGCTGCCGGGCCCGGGCCATGAACCGCCGGGTGGACGGCGGCACCGCGTCGCTGCCCGCCCGGACGAGCTGCCAGCGCCGTACCGGGCCACGTCGGGAGCCGCCGTCCGCGCCTGCGGTACGACCCCGCGCCGGCCCCGGACTCATCCGGTCGTGGCGGCCGCGCCGTCCGGACCCGTAACGGTCGGGTCCGCGGCGTCCCCGGCCCGGGCGGTCAGCGCGTCGAGCAGCTGGTCACCCAGCAGCGAGATCGGCGGGGCGCCCATGGTCACCACCACGTCGCCGGGGCGGGCCCGGCGGGCCACCTCCACCGGCGCGTCGTCGAACGAGTCCACGAAGACCTTGTGCGCGGCGTCGAGCGGCACCGCCGCCAGCAACGCCGCCGACCCCTCGCCCGGCTGGCGCAGCTCGCCGGGGCCGAAGACCTCCAGCAGCACCAGCTCGTCGGCGATGCCCAGGGCGGCGGCGATCTCGGCCTGGAGATCCCGGGTGCGGTACAGCCGGTACGGCTGGAAGACCACGATCAGCCGGCCGTCGCCGGCCACCTCGCGCAGCGTCCGCAGGGCCAGGGTCATCGAGGTCGGGTGGTAGGCGTACTCGTCGTAGACCAGCACCCCGTCGGCGACACCCTTGCGCTCGAAGCGCCGGCGCACCCCCGGGAACGCGGCGAGCGCCGCCTCCGCCGCCGCCACCGGCAGGCCCAGCAGGTGGGCGGCGAGCACCGCCGAGGCGCTGTTGAGCCCCATGTGCCGCCCCGGCACCGGCAGCCGGATCTCCCCCAACGAACGGCCGTCGAGCGCCGCCAGGTAGCGCACCCCCTGGGCGGACGAGGCCATCTCGGACAGCCGCAGGTCGGCGTCGGCCGCCTCGCCGTACGTCCAGACCCGCCGGCCCTCGGCGCGCAACGTCTCGGCCAGCCGCCGGCCGCCCGGGTCGTCGGCGCAGGTGATGACGAACCCGGCCGGGTCGGTCAGCCGGGCGAAATCGGCGAATGCCGCCTCCAGGTTGGCCAGGTCACCGTAGGTGTTCAGGTGGTCGGCCTCGACGTTGGTGATGATCGAGACGTACGGTCGGTAGATCAGGAACGACCTGTCGCTCTCGTCCGCCTCGACCACGAAGTGCTCACCGGTGCCGTGGTGGGCCCCCGAGCCCACCTCGGAGATCTCCCCGCCGATCACGAAGGACGGGTCGACCCCGGCCTGCTGGAGCACCATGGTCACCATCGAGGTGGTGGTGGTCTTACCGTGGGTGCCGGCCACCGCAACGGTCCGCCGGCCGGTCATCGCCGCGGCGAGCGCCTCGGAGCGGTGCAGCACCCGCAGCCCGCGTCGCCGGGCCTCGACCATCTCCAGGTGGTCCTGCGGGATGGCCGAGGAGTAGACCACGGTGTCCACCCCGTCGAGGTTGGTCGCCTCGTGGCTCATGTGGATGGTGCCGCCCAGCGCCCGCATCCCGGCCAGCGACGGCCACTCGCGCAGCTCGCTGCCGGAGACCGGCAGGCCCCGGGTGAGGAAGAGCCGGGCCAGGCCGCTCATGCCGACCCCGCCCACCCCGATCAGATGGATCCGGCCCAGGTCCTCCGCGGTGAGCGTGCCGGCCGGGGTGAACTGCGCGGTGTTCATGCCAGGTACCTTCCCGTCGCGGCCGCCCGGCTCACCGGGCCACCGCCTCGTAGACGAAGTTGAGCAGGGCCACGTCGCCGTCGCGCCGGCCGTACGCCGCGGCGGCGGCGCCCATCGCGTGCAGCCGCTGCGGGTCGCGCAGCAGCGGGAGCACGGTGCGCTCCAACCAGGCCGGGGTCAGCTCCGCGTCGTCCACGAGCAACCCGCCCCCGGCCTCCACCACGGGCAGCGCGTTGCGCTTCTGCTCCTGGTTGGAGTGCGGGTACGGCACGTAGATGGTGGGCAGGCCGATCGCGGCCACCTCGGCGCAGGTCATCGCCCCGCCCCGGGCCAGCATCAGGTCGGCGGCGGCGTAGCCCAGCTCCATCTCGGACAGGTAGGGCAACGCCACGTAGGGCACCGGGAGGTCGGTGGGGATCGGCACCGGCTCGTTGCGGGCGCCCATCACGTGCAGCACCTGCACGCCGTTGCGGGCCAGTTCCTTGGCCGCGCCGGAGACCGCCAGGTTGATCGACCGGGCCCCCTGCGAGCCCCCGGCGACGAAGAGCACCGGCAGGTCGGGGCGGAGTCCGAAGTGGGCGCGGGCGGCGGCGCGGGCGGCGTTGCGGTCCAGCCCGGCGATGCCCCGGCGCAGCGGCACGCCGACCACCCGGGCGTCGCGCAGCGCCTCGGACTGGGCCGGCTGGTGCGGGAAGCCGACCGCGAGGTTCCTGGTGAACTTCATGCCGAGCCGGTTGGCCACCCCCGGCGGGACGTTCACCTCGTGGATCACGATCGGCATCTCGCGCCGCCAGGCGGCCAGGTAACCGGGCACCGAGACGTACCCGCCGAAGCCGACGACCACGTCGGCGGCGACCTCGTCGATCACCTTGCCGGCGGCGCGGGCCGCCTTCCACATCCGGTCCGGGGTCCGGACCAGGCCCAGGTTGACCGAGCGGGGCAGCTGGTAGGCCGGGATCGTCCGCAGGTCGTAGCCGGCCGGCGGGATCAGCTCGTTCTCCAGCCCCTTGGGGGTGCCGAGGCAGGTGATCCGGACGCCCGGGTCGTGTCGGCGCAGGCAGTCGGCGAAGGCGAGCAGCGGGTAGATGTGCCCACCGGTGCCCCCTCCACAGAGCACCACCGAACGCAGCGGACCCATCAGCGTCTCCTCTCGCTCGCCGACCCGCCCCGGGCCCGGTCCTGCCGGACGCCGCGCGGTACGGCCTGATCGTCGGGTCGCCGCCCGCGCGTCCGGGGTACGGACCCCGGGGCAGCCGACGGCGGCGCCGGTCGGCTCCGCGCGCCGGGAAGCGGCGGCAACGGGGCCCAGACTAGTCGGACCCATCGGGCGGGCGGACGGGCGTGCAGGGCTCGCGCCGCGTCGGGTTCGGCGCGGGCGAAGGAGGCGAGCATGCCGACCGCCGCCAGGGTGACGACCAGGGCGCTGCCGCCGTCGGAGATGAACGGCAGCGGCACCCCGGTCAGCGGCAGCAGCTTGGTCACCCCACCGATGTTGATCACGGCCTGGCCGACCAGCCAGGCGGTGACGGCGGTGGCGGCCAGCCGGCGGAACGGGTCGGCGACCCGGCGGGCGATCCGCAGCCCGGTGTAGGCCAGCACGGCGAAGAGCACCAGGATGACGGTGCAGCCGACCACGCCCAGCTCCTCGGCGATGACGGCGAAGATGAAGTCGTTGTGGGCGGCCGGCAGCCAGCCGAACTTGAGGCTGCCCTTGCCGAGACCGACGCCGAACCAGCCGCCGTGTTCGATGGCGTTGCGGGCCTGGACCATCTGCCAGCAGGCGTCCTCGACGCACTTCGCCGGGTCGGGCGTGTCGAGGAACGAGGTGAGCCGGGCCAGCCGGTAGTTCTCCTTGCCCCGCGCGCCGGAGCCGGCCCCGAGCGAGGCCACCGCCACCAGCAGGCCGATGCCGACCAGGCCGACCGCGGAGAGGGCGGCGAAGACCCGCAGCCGCACCCCGGCCGCCCAGAGCAGCCCGACCACGATGGCCAGCAGGCAGAGCATGCTGCCCAGGTCGTTGTAGCCGACCAGCACGAAGAGCAGGCCGACCACCGGGAACAGCGGGGTGGCCAACTCCTTCCACCAGCCCAGCGCGGCGCCCTTGCGGGCCACCACGTGCGCGCCCCACAGCACCAGCGCCAGTTTGGCCAACTCGGCCGGCTGCACCTGGATCGGCCCGAGGTAGAGCCAGAGCAGGTCGGCCTGCAGCGGCCCGAGGGACTCCAGCCCGAACAACGCGTCCAGTGCCCCCAGCAGGTTGAGCACCAGCAGCAGCACCACCGCGCCCCCGAGCAGGGGCCGGCCCAGCGAGCGGAAGGTGCTGGCCGGCAGCCGCTGACAGGCCCAGAACGCGACGATGCCGATCACCGCGAAGATCGCCTGTTTGGTCACCGAGGCCGCGGCGTCGCCCGCCTCGGCGTAGTCCCGCACGCTGGTCGCCGAGAAGACCATGGTCAGGCCGATCAGCAGCAGCAGACCGGCGCTGGACAGCAGCAGGTAGTAGGAGGCCAACGGGCGGGCCAGCAGGCCGCGCAGCGCCGCCAGGCCGCCGGCCGGCCCCAGCCCGGCCAGCGCCCCGGGCGGGTCGGCGGTACGCCCCGCGCCGGTGACCCGCCGCGGCTGGGTCTGCGTCGTCGTGCCGCTGCTCGTGCCTCGGTCCTCCCCCACCCGCCCATCATCGCCGTTACCGGCGGCCCGTTCCGGCCGTTCCCCCCGGTCGGCGTGTCGAAATGCGAAAAGGGGGCGCCTCCGGTAGTGAGGAACCCCCTTCTCGTGGTCGGGCGTGGGACGCACCGTCAGGAGTGTCCGCGGCCGGGTCAGCCCATGCTGGCCAGGAAGTCGCTGTAGAACAGGCCGAGCGCGATGGCCACCCCGATGCCCGCGATGATCCAGAACCGGACCACGATGTTGACCTCGCTCCAGCCGGCCAACTCGAAGTGGTGCTGCAGCGGCGACATCCGGAACACCCGCTTGCCGGTGGTCCGGAAGGAGATGATCTGGATCACCACGGACATCGTGATGATCACGAAGAGCCCGCCGAGGATGGGCAGCAGCAGGACCGTCCGGGTGGACATCGCCATCCCGGCGATCAGGCCGCCGAGGCCCAGCGCGCCGGTGTCGCCCATGAAGATCCGGGCCGGCGAGGTGTTCCACCACAGGAAGCCCACGCAGGCCCCGGCCGCCGCCCCGGCGATCAGCGCGATCTCCAGCGGGTCCCGGACGGCGTAGCAGTAGTTGTCCGGGTTGGCGGTGTACGTCGGGTCGGCGCACCAGTGCCGGTACTGCCAGAACGCGATCAGCGCGTACGCGGCGAGCACCATCACCGACGCGCCGGTGGCCAGCCCGTCCAGACCGTCGGTGAGGTTGACCCCGTTGGTCGCCGCCATCACCACCAGGATGATCACGATCACCGAGGCGATCTTGCCGATCTCCAGGGCCGGGATGTCCCGGATGAAGCTCAGCGTGCTGCTGCCCACTGTCTCGGTGTTGGTCGTCGCGCCGCTGGCGTCGGTCATGCTGCTCGGGAAGTAGAGCGCGACCACCCCGAAGATCGCCCCGACCAGGATCTGCCCGAACAGCTTGCCGCGCTTGTTCAGCCCGCCGCTGTGCCGCTTGCGCACCTTGAGGAAGTCGTCGATGAAGCCGACCGCCCCGGAGAAGACCATCAGGCCCAGCAGCACCAGCGCGGTGATGGTCGGCTCGACCTGGGCGATCTGCGCGTCCGGCAGGGTGGTCAGGGCGAGGTGACCGGCGACGTACGCGATCACCGTGGCCAGGATGAAGACCACGCCGCCCATCGTCGGTGTGCCCTTCTTGCCCTCGTTGCTGGCCAGCCCGAGTCCCGAGCGGATCGGCTGGCCGGCCTTGAGCCGGGCGAACACCTTGATCGCCAGCGGGGTGGCCAGCAGCGAGACCAGGAACGCCACCCCGATGGCGACGATGACCGCCCTCACGCGGCACCCCCCGCGCCGGCCCCGTCACCATCGCCGTCGGCACGCAGCGCGTCGGCCACCTCCCAGGTGCGGTACCGGGAGCCCTTCACCAGGACGACGTCGCCCGGTCGTAGCTCGCTGCGCAGCACCTCGACGGCCGCCGCCTGATCGGTGAGCAGCACCGACTCTCCTCCCCAGTCACTTACCGCTGTCGCGCCCTCGTGGATCGGCGCGGCCGGCTCACCCACCACGAGCAGCCGGTCGACACCGAGTTCGGCCGCGAGCCGGCCGACCTCCCGGTGCCCCTCGTCCTCGTACGCGCCCAGCTCGGCCATGTAGCCGAGCGCGGCGAACGTCCGCCCGCCCCGGTGCATCCCGGCCAGCGCGCGCAGCGCCACCGCCGTCGAGGCCGGATTGGCGTTGTACGAGTCGTCGATCACGGTCACCCCGTCGGACCGCGTGAAGACGTCCATCCGGCGGGTGGAGACCAGCCCCAGGTCACCCAGGGCCGCCGCCAGCTCGGCCAGCGGCATGCCCAGCTCCCGGGCGACCGCCGCCGCGGCGAGCGAGTTGGAGACCTGGTGCCGGCCGGTCAGGCCGAGCCGCACCGGCGCGGTCCCCTCCGGGGTGACCAGGGTGTACGCCGGCCGACCCCGCCCGTCCAGGGTCACGTCCACGGCGTGGACGTCGGCGTCGGCCGACTCGCCGTAGCGGACCACCCGGGCGGCGGTGCGGGACGCCATCGCGGCGACCAGTGGGTCGTCGGCGTTGAGCACGGCCAGCCCCTCGGCCGGCAGCGCCTCCACCAGCTCCCCCTTGGCCAGGGCGATGTTCTCCACCGAGCCGAACTCACCCAGGTGCGCCACCCCGACGTTGAGCACCACCGAGATCCGCGGCGGCACCACGTCGCAGAGGTAGCGGACGTGCCCGACGCCCCGGGCGCCCTTCTCCATCACCAGGTACCGGGTCTGCGCGGTGGCCTGCAACGCGGTGTACGGGTGGCCCAGCTCGTTGTTGAACGACCCGGGCGGGGCCACCGTCGGGCCGAGTCGCACGGCGAGCTGGGCGATCAGGTCCTTGGTGGTGGTCTTGCCCGACGAACCGGTCAGCCCGATCACGGTGAGGCCGGGCAGCCGGTCCACCACGGCACGGGCCAGCCGGCCCAGCGCGGCCAGCGCGTCGTCCACCAGCACCATCGGCACCCCGGGCAGCTCCCGGGTGCCGAGCACCGCCACCGCACCGGCGGCGACCGCGCCGGCGGCGTAGTCGTGCCCGTCGACCCGCTCGCCGGGGAAGGCCACGAAGAGCGCACCGGCGACGACCTTGCGGGAGTCGAACTCGACCGGGCCGGTGACCCGGGCGTCCGGGTCGGCGGCGTGCAGCCGACCGCCGACCGCCGAGGCGACCTCGGCCAGGCTCAGCGCGATCACCGTCGACCCGCCAGGTCGCCGAAGCGGACGCGCAGCGCCTCCGCCAGCTCGGTGCGGTCGTCGAACGGGTGCACCTCGCCGGCGATCTCCTGACCGCGTTCGTGTCCCTTGCCGAGCAGCGCCACCACGTCGCCCGGCTCGGCCAGCCGTACCGCCTCGGCGATCGCCTCCCGCCGCCCCGGCACCTCGATGATCCGGGCGGCGGCCGCGACGCCGTACGCGCCGGCCAGCACCTCGGCCCGGATCGTCGCCGGGTCCTCGGTACGCGGGTTGTCGTCGGTCACCAGCACCACGTCGGCCCCCCGGGCGGCGGCGGCGCCCATCACCGGCCGCTTGCCCCGGTCCCGGTCACCCCCGGCGCCGATGACGCAGATCAGCCGCCCGGTGCCGGTGCCGCGCAGCGCGGCCAGGGCGGCCACCACGGCGTCGGTCTTGTGCGCGTAGTCGACCACCCCGCGCACCGGGGCGTCCCCACTGACCAGTTCCAGCCGGCCGGGCACCCCGCCGCAGGCGGCCGCCCCGGCGGCGGCGGTCGTCGGGTCGACCCCGGCGGCGACGAGGGTGGCCACGGCGAGCAGCGCGTTCGCCACGTTGTGCCGGCCGGGCAGCGCCACCCCGGCGGGCAGGACGAGGTCGTCCGGGCCGTGTGCGGTGAACCGCTGGGCGTAGCCCTCACCACCGACCCGGTCGGCCCACCAGGTGGCGGTCGGGTCGCCGGCCGCGGAGTAGCTGACCGTCGCCGGCCGGAACAGCGGCCGCAGCGCCGGGTCGTCGTGGTTGAGCACCTCGACCCGGCAGCGCCCGTCGAAGAGCTTCGCCTTGGCCGCGAAGTAGTCCGCCGAGTCGGCGTGGAAGTCGAGGTGGTCGGAGCCGAAGTTGGTGTAGCCGCCGACGGTGAACCGGACCCCGCCGACCCGCCCCATCGCCAGCGCGTGGCTGGACACCTCCATGACCACCGCGGTCACCCCGCGTTCCCGGGCGGCGGCGAGCAGGGCGTGCAGGTCGGTGGCCTCCGGGGTGGTCCGGACGCTGTCGATCACCAGGTCGCCCAGCCGGGTCTCCACCGTGCCGATCAGGCCGGTGACGTGGCCGGCGGCGCGCAGCCCGGACTCGATCAGGTAGGCGGTGGAGGTCTTGCCGGCGGTGCCGGTCACCCCGATCACGGTGAGTCCGTCGGTCGGGTCGCCGTAGACCGCGGCGGCCAGCTCGCCCAGCACGGCCCGGGGGTCCGGCGTCACCAGGACGGGCAGCCCTGTCGCGCCGGCCGCCGCGGCACCGGCCGGGTCGGTCAGCACCGCCACCGCACCGGCTTTGGCGGCACCGGCGGCGAACTCCGCGCCGTGCCGACGGGCGCCGGGCAGCGCGGCGTACAGGTCGCCGGGGCGGACCTCCTGGCTGGCGTGGGTCACCCCGGTCACGACCAGCTCGGCGGCGTCGGTCGGCGGCGCTACGGCGAGCCGGTCGGCGAGGTCGCCGAGCCGGACTCCGGGCACGGTACGGGGGCGTGGATTGCCGGGCACGGCGTCAGACCCTACCCGGTCGTCCGGTTCCGGCCGCACAGCCGCCCCGATGGTTCGTCGGCACTCACCGATGATGTCCCGCCGTTCCCGGTCAGCGCGGAAAGACCTCGAAGTTGGGGGATTTCCCGCGCGACGGCGGGACCCGGTAGTGACGCAGCGTGAAGCCCATCATCTCGCGGAACGCCGGGGCGACGACCGCGCCGCCACCGCCCTCGGGATTCCAGACGAAGACCGCCACCACGTACCGGGGGGCCTCCGCCGGGGCCATCCCGATGAACGAACCCACCTCGCCGGGCTGCTGCTTGCCGTCGACGTAGCGCAGCCCGGTGCCGGTCTTGCCGGCGATCCGGTAGCCGGGCACCGCGGCGGCCAGGCCTGTCGCGCCGTCGACGGTGGTGACCGCCTCCAGCAGGGTACGCAGCGCGGCGGCGTTGCTCGGGCTGAGCACCGAGCGGGTGACCGGGGCGGCGGACGGGGTGCGCTTGCCGTCCGCCCCGACCACCTCCTTGATCAGGTGCGGCTGCACGTAGGTGCCGTCGTTGGCGATGGTGGCGTACGCGGCGGCCATCTGCAGTGGTGTGGCGTCGACGCTGTGCCCGATCGGCACCGACCCGTACGACGAGCCGCTCCACTTGTCGGCCGGGAGCAGCCGGCCCGACGCCTCGCCGGGCATCCCCTCGCCGGTGGGCTGCCCCAACCCGAACCGCTTCTGGTAGTCGATCAGCCGGTCCGGACCGAGCCGGTCGCCGATCTCGATGGTGCCGACGTTCGACGAGTAGGCCAGCATCCCGGCCACGCTCAGCTTCTTGCCCTCGGCCGGGTGGGTGTCGCGGAAGGTGACGTCGCCCTTGGTGATGGTGTTCGCGACCGGCCAGGCGCTGTCCGGCGTGATGACGCCCTCCTGCAACGCCGCGCCGTAGGTGATCGCCTTGTGCACCGAGCCCGGGTCGACCACGAAGCTGCTGGCCGCGTCCTCCCGGTCGGTGGGCCGGCTCCGGTCCGGGGTGGCCGCGTTGTAGGTCGGGTTGCTGGCCTGGGCCAGCACGTCACCGGTCTTGGCGTCGAGCACCACCGCCGCGCCGATCGCGCCCCGGGTCTGGGCCATCTGCCTGCTGAGGATCTGCTGCGTCTGGAACTGGAGGTCCCGGTCGATGGTGAGCACCAGCGAGCTGCCCGGCTTGGGGGCGGTGGTCTGGCTGTAGCCGCCGGGAATCGCCGCGTTCAGGTCGCCCGCGCCGGCCTCGTACACCCGCCGGCCGTCCTGCCCGCGCAGCAGGTCGTCGTAGCGGGCCTCCAACCCCTCCAGTCCGTCCATGTCCAGACTGGTGAAGCCGACCAGGTTGGCGGCCAGGTCACCGCCGGGCACCTCGCGGCGTTCGTCGCGGTGGGTGCCGATGCCGGCCAGGTCGAGCGCCTCGATCTGCTTGGCCTGCGCGATGTCGACACCCCGGGCCAGGTACCGGAACTGGAGGCCGCCCTTGCGCTTCATCTTCTCGGCCAGCTCGGAGACCGGGATGCCGAGCAGTGGGGAGAGCAGCTTCGCGGTCTCCGTCCGGTCCTTCACCAGGGTCGGGTCGACGAAGACGTACCGCGCCTCGACGCTGCGGGCCAGCGGCGCGCCGGTGCGGTCCTCGATCGACCCGCGCGGGGCCAGCAGGTCGATCCGGGTGAGCCGGCCGCTGACGCCACCCCCGGCGTACGCCGGGGTGTCCACGGCCTGCAGGACGACCAGCCGGATGCCGATCACGGCGAAGATCGCCAGCACGAGCACGGTGCCCAGCCGCAGCCGGCGACGGGGTTCGGCGAGCTTCGGCGGGCGGCGCGGCTTGCGCACCGGTCGCCGGCCGGCCGGCCGGTCGGTACGGCGGGGCATCTCGGTGCGGCGCGGGGTACGGCCGGGCACGTCACCCCGGCGCGGGGTGGTGCGCCCGGGCCGACGGCGCGGTGCGGGCGGCTCGGCGAACTCGTCGTCGTCGGGGGCGGCCCGCGGCGGCACGGTCCTGATCACGCCGGTGCGACCGGTGGCGGCCTCCCCCCGGCGGCCGGTCCGGTCGGCGGCGGCCTCCCGGCGGCCGGCCCGGTTGGCGGCGGCCCGACCACCGTCGAGCACTTGGAGGGCAGGGCGGAACGGGTCGCCGGACCGCCCGGCGCGCGGAGTACGTCGCTGCCCGCCCCGGTCCTCGCTGCTCTCCCGGATGGTCCGGCCCCGCGGGGTGTACGCCCGCGCGTCGGAGATCCCACCGACGTCCCCGGCCCGTGGCTCCCCGGCCCGTGGTTGCCCGGCCCTCGGCTCCCCCGACCGGGGTTGCCCGGCCCTCGGCTCCCCCGACCGGGGTTGCCCGGACCGTTGTTGCCCGGCCCTCGGCTGCCCGGACTGTGGCTCCCCTGGGCGTGGCTCGCCGGACCGGGCGGCTCCACCACGAACCGCACCGCGCCGGGAGCCCGTGGCGTCCCGGCGCGGTTCGTCCGACCTCGGCGGCACGGGTGCTACCCCCCGTCGCCCTGCTGGCTGGTGATCGCCGGCTGGCCGTCGGCCGGTTGCGGCACGCCGATCAGCCGGCCGTCCGGCAGCCGGATGTACGCCGGCTCGCCCGCCTCCACCAGGCCCAGCTTGCGGGCCTCGGCGGTCAGGTTGCCCGGCTCCTTGTACTCCTCGATCTGCTTCTCCAGCTGCTGCTGGTCGACGTCGAGACGGGCCTGCTGCTGCTGGAGCTGCTGGAGCCGGAAGGCGTTCTCGTTGATCTTCGTGTTGACCGCGAGGATGCCCAGCACCCCACCGACCACCAGCACCACGATGAGCGCCGCGAACGGCGCCCGGGGCACCCGGACCGGCGGCGGCGGTGCCACCCGCAGTCGGGGCGGCCGGGTGGCGGTGGTCCGGGTGGCCGGCTGCTCGGCCGGCCGCAGCGCGGCGCTGCCCTGGGTGGGGAACTCGCGCGCCCCCCGGCGTGCCTCCCCCTGCCGACCGGCGAGGTCCGCCGGCATCGCGGTACGGGTCGTGCGCTGCGCCGTGGTCCGGCCCCCCGACCGCGGTGCGCGCTGCCCGACGACCGCGTCGCGGCCGTCACGCTTGTTGACGTTCATGTCCCCTCCCCCTGTTCGTCCGTCCTGCCATCCCCCGGCGTCGGCCCCTGGTCCACTGTGGAACCCGGTGTCGACCCCGTCCCCGGTTGGTGCATCGCCCTGACCCGTCGGCGGGACCGTTCGCGGTCGGTCCGCCCCTGCTGCCCGGTGGTCGGGTCGAGCCGCTCCGCGGCCCGCAACCGCACGGATGCGGCCCGCGGGTTCGCGGTGACCTCCACCTCCCCGGCGAGTTCGGCACCCCGGCTGAGCAGCCGGAACGTCGGACCCGACCCGGGCAGTTCCACCGGGAGGTCGATCGGGCCCTTGCTGCGGACCCGGTCGGCGAGCGCCTGCTTGGTGAGCCGGTCCTCCAGCGAGTGGTAGGACAGGACCACCATGCGACCGCCCACGTCGAGCGTGTCGAGGGCAGCCGGCAGCGCCTGCTCCAGCACTGCCAGTTCCCTGTTTACCTCGATCCGTAAAGCCTGAAACGTTCTCTTGGCCGGATGTCCCCCGGTTCGTCGCGCTGGTGCCGGAATGCTCTCCCTGACCAACTCGGCCAACCGGGCCGACGAGGTGATCCGGCCCTGCTCCCGCTCCCGCAGGATCGCCGAGGCGATCCGGCCGGCGAACTTCTCCTCGCCGTAGACCCGCAGCACCCGGGCCAGATCCGGGTGGGAGTAGCTGTTGACCACCTCCTCGGCGGTCACCCCCCGGGTCTGGTCCATCCGCATGTCCAGCGGCGCGTCCTGGGCATAGGCGAACCCGCGGTCGGGCGCGTCGAGCTGCAACGAGGAGACGCCCAGGTCGAACAGCACCCCGTCGATGCCCGGGTAGCCCAGCCGCCTCACCACCTCGGGCAGTTCGTCGTAGACGGCGTGCTCCAGGTGGATCCGGTCGGCGAACCGGGCGAGCCGGACCCGGGCGTGCGCCAGGGCCTCGGTGTCCCGGTCCAGACCGATCAGCACCGTGCGCGGATGCCGTTCCAGCACCGCCTCTGCGTGCCCGGCCAGCCCCAGCGTGGCATCGACGTGGACCGTACGGCCGCCCCGGTCCAGCGCGGGGGCCAGCAGCTCGAGACACCGCTCGAGCAGCACCGGCACGTGCGTGCCGCGTAGCTCCCCCATGTCGACCCCCACTGTGGAATACCTGCTCTTCGTGTCGCGCTCTGCTCGTCGGACGATGCCGCACCGTCGTACCGCCAGATCCCCATCCGCTCCCGCTCCGGCTCCGGCTCACCGACCCGGAGTGGAGATCGTGCACCTGGCACCGGGGAAGGGGCGCCAGGAACTCGAAAGCGGCTGGAGATCTCGCAGTACGTCGGGCGTCGCCACGCCCTACAGACCGCCGGGCAGCACCCCCTCCTCGATGTCGGCGAAGTCGTCTTCGCTGTCGGCGAGGTAGGTGTCCCAGGCCGCCCGGTCCCAGATCTCCACCCGGGTGGACGCCCCGATCACCACCAGATCCCGGTCGAGCGCGGCGTAGGACCGCAGGTGGGCCGGGATGGTGACCCGGCCCTGCTTGTCGGGAACCTCGTCGTGCGCACTGGCGAAGAAGACCCGGCTGTAGGCCCGGGCCGCCTTGTTCGTCATCGGCTGCGCGCGCAACTGGTCGGCGATCCGCTGGAACTCGGGGGTGGGGAAGACGTAGAGACAGCGATCCTGTCCTTTGGTGATCACGACACCCCCCGCCAGCTCGTCCCGGAACTTGGCCGGAAGGATCAACCGGCCCTTTTCGTCCAGGCGCGGAGTGTGGGTGCCGAGGAACATCGGCCCAACCCCCCTCGCCCTGAGCGGCGTTCGCGGCGCCGCTGA
This sequence comes from Micromonospora sp. NBC_00421, assembly GCF_036017915.1. NCBI lineage: Bacteria > Bacillati > Actinomycetota > Actinomycetes > Micromonosporales > Micromonosporaceae > Micromonospora > Micromonospora sp. NBC_00421. The sequence continues at coordinate 463,011 of NZ_CP107929.1, read as the reverse complement.
CCCCCCGGGCCGGTGGGCCCTCCCGGCCTCACCAATGCGCCCCACTCTACTCCACTTCCCTCCACCTGCAACCAGAATCGCCCGCCCGGCGCGTCGCCGTCATGGACAAAACCGCACGTCAGGAGCGGTGGAGGGAAGTGGAGGGGCGGAGCGCCCCGCCCGGCGTCCACAACCCGACATCGATCGACTCCATCCGGCGGAGCGTCCACCGACCGGACGCCCGGCCCACCCCGACCGAACGGTTCGCCGTCGGCGGCGATCTGGCGGGCGCGGGGGTCCGGTAACCTCGCTCGGGTGACTGACGCGAAGATGCCCCTGCGGGCGAAGGTGGCCAGCTCGGTGTCGCGGACAGCCGCGGCGCTGTCGCGCGCCGCCGGGCGGGGCGACGGCTCGGTGATCGGCGGTTGGATCGGCCTGAAGATCGATCCGGACCTGCTGGCCCACCTATCGGCCGGACGCGCCATCGCGCTGGTCTCCGGCACCAACGGCAAGACCACCACCACCCGGCTCAGCGCCGCCGCCGTCGGCGTGCTCGGCCGGGTCGCCACCAACTCCTTCGGTGCCAACATGCCCACCGGGCACACCTCGGCGCTGGCCAAGGCCGGCAGCACCCCGTACGCGGTGCTGGAGGTCGACGAGCACTACCTCGCGCAGGTGCTGGAGGCCACCGAGCCGCACGTGGTGGCCCTGCTCAACCTCTCCCGTGACCAGCTCGACCGGGCCAAGGAGGTGGCCATGATGGCGCAGCTCTGGCGGGCCGCCCTGGTCCGGCACACCGACGTACGGGTGGTCGCCAACGCCGACGACCCGCTGGTGGTCTGGGCGGCCACCCCGCCGGCCGACCCGGCGCAGGGCATCCGCCCGCCGCACGTCACCTGGTTCAGCGCCGGACAGCGCTGGCACGACGACTCCTGGGTCTGCCCCGAGTGCGGCTCCACCATCCAGCGCTCCGGCGAGCAGTGGTGGTGCAGCGGCTGCCCGCTGCGCCGCCCGGACGCGCAGTGGACGGTGGAGGACGACGGCGTGCTCGACCCCACCGGGGCCTGGCACAAGGTGACCCTCCAGCTCCCCGGCAAGGTCAACCTCGGCAACGCGGCCACCGCCCTCGCCGTCGCCGCCGAGTTCGGGGTACGCCCCGTCGACGCGGTCTCCCGGCTGCACACGGTGACCTCGGTCGCCGGCCGCTACGCCCAGGTCGACCGGGACGGCCGCAACATCCGGCTGCTGCTGGCCAAGAACCCGGCCAGCTGGCTGGAGGCGTTCGACATGGCCGACGAGGCGCCCACCCTGCTCTCCATCAACGCCCGCGACCCCGACGGGTTGGACACCTCCTGGCTGTTCGACGTCGACTTCGCCCCGCTGCGCGGCCGGCAGGTGCTGATCACCGGCGACCGGGCGTACGACCTGGCGGTCCGGCTCGACGTCAACGGCGTGCCGTTCCAGCACGTCCGGGCGTTCGGCGAGGCGGTCCGGGCGGTCCCGCCGGGCCGGCTGGAGGTCATCGCGAACTACACCGCCTTCCAGGACATCCGAGCGGAGTTGGACCGTGTCAACTGAGAGCCTGCGTATCGTCTGGATCTACCCCGACCTGCTCTCCACCTACGGCGACCGGGGCAACCTGCTGATCCTGGCCCGTCGGGCGCAGCAGCGCGGGATGCCGGTCGAGGTGCTGGAGGTCCGCTCCGACCAGCGGCTGCCCGCCACCGCCGACATCTACCTGATCGGTGGCGGTGAGGACGGCCCGCAGGCGCTCGGCGCGCAGCGGCTGCTCGCCGACGGCGGCCTGCACCGGGCCGTCGCCCAGGGCTCGGTGGTCTTCGGCGTCTGCGCCGGCTACCAACTCCTCGGCACCTCCTTCTTCGCCAAGGGCACCAAGTGCGCCGGGTTGGAGCTGCTCGACATCTCCTCCGACCGGGGTCCGACCCGGGCGGTCGGCGAGCTGGCCGGCGAGATCGACCCGAGGCTGGGCGTGCCGGCGCTGTCCGGGTTCGAGAACCACGGCGGTCGGACCCACCTCGGCCCCGGCGTGTCGCCGCTGGCCCGGGTCAGCGCCGGGGTCGGCAACGACGGTGTCACCGAGGGGGCCTGGCGGGGCAGCCTGCTGGGCACCTACTCGCACGGTCCGGCCCTGGCCCGTAACCCGGCCCTGGCCGATCTGCTGCTGCGCTGGGCGACCGGCACCCACCAGCTTCCGCCGCTGGACGACACCTGGGCGGACCGGCTGCGCACCGAGCGCCGCGCCGCGGTGGCCGCCGCCGCCCGGACATGACCTCCCGCCGCCCGGACATGACCTCCCGCCGGGCGGACATGACCTCCCGCCGGGCGGCAACGATCGCCGTCGGGTGGCGGTTGCTCGGCCAGCCGTCGGCGCGTCGGTTCGTCCTGTTGCTGGTGATGCTCGTCGGGTTCGCCGTACTGCTGCTGGTGGCACCCCGGCCCGACGTCGCCGCGCTGCCCCGGCTCGCCGACTCCCTCGGCGGCTACGCCCCGGTCGCCGGGATCGTCGTCGGGGCGCTGCTGCTGGTGGCGCTGGTCCCGCGTACCTTCGTCACGCTCGCAGCGGGGGCCGTCTTCGGCCCGCTGGAGGGCGGGACGTACGCGCTCGGCGCGGCGCTGCTGGCCGCCGCGCTCGGCTTCGCCGTCGGCCGGGTGCTCGGCCGGGAGTTCGTCGCCGAGCGGGTACGCGGCCGGCTGGCCCGCCTGGACGGCTGGTTCGCCCGGCAGAGCGTGCTCGGCGTGATCACCGTACGGCTGTTGCCGATCTCCGGGTTCGGACTGGTCAGCTACGGCTACGGCACCACCGGGGCGCGGGTGCTGCCGTTCCTGGTCGGCAGCGTGCTGGCCTCCGCCCCGACCGCCTTCGGCTACGCCGCGATCGGCGCGGCGGTCAGCTCCCCCGGCCGGATCAACTGGTACGCCGCCGCCCCGGCCAGTCTCGGGCTGATCGCCAGCGCGGTGCTGGCGTACCGCTGGTGGCAGGCCGAACGCCGACGCCGGCGGGTCATCACCGACCCTGGCTCCTGACACCGGCCGAATGCTCCCGCCGCTGTCCGCCGCCCGACGCCCGCCCGCCGCCCCCTGCCTGCCCGCCCGCCGCCCGCCGACGCCCGCCCGACGCTGTCCGCACCCATGATTGCCCACGCCCTGGTGGTCGCACCGGTCACCGGAGTGCTCGCCGACCGGTGCGACCGACCTGGTGGGCGGCTGCCGGAACAGGCCTACCGATGCGCCACCTGCGGCCCCTCCGCCAGAACCGGTCCGGGCACCGGGGATAGCTATGCGGTGCGAGTGGTATGCCGGAGAGTCATAAATATGACTCTCCGGCATACCACTCCGGGTCGACATACATCCGACCTGTCGTCACTCTGCGCTACGGCGGCCCGACGGCCGCCCGGACCCGACGCGTCCCCGACCGGACGGGTGGCCCGGCCGCACCGTCAGGCGACGACCGAGACCAACCGGCCCGGCACCACTATGACCTTGCGGGGTTCCCTACCGGCCAGCGCGGACGCGACCGCTTCCAGGGCCGCCGCCCGGACGGCCTCCTGCGACGCGTCGGCGGGCACCTCGATCCGGCCCCGGACCTTGCCGTTGACCTGCACCGGGTAGGTGACCGTCTCGGCGAGCAGCAGGGCCGGGTCGGCGGTCGGGAAGTCCGCGTACGCCAGGGAGGTGTCGTGGCCCAGCGTGCGCCACAGCTCCTCGGCGACGTGCGGGGCGAACGGGGCCAGCATCAGCACCAGCGGTTCGGCCACCTCGCGGGGGGTCTCCGGCAGCCGGGTCACCGCGTTGGTCAGCTCGATCAGCTTGGCGATGGCGGTGTTGAACCGGATGCCCTCCATGTCGACCCGGACCCCGTCGACGACCCGGTGCAGCAGCCGGCGGGTCTCGGCGTCGGCGGGCGCGTCGGTGACCCGCAGCGTGCCGGTCTGTTCGTCGAGCACGGCCCGCCAGACCCGCTGCAGGAACCGGTACGACCCGACCACCGCCCGGGTGTCCCAGGGGCGGGACACCTCCAGCGGGCCCATCGACATCTCGTACACCCGGAAGGTGTCCGCGCCGTACGCCGCGCACATGTCGTCCGGGGTGACCACGTTACGCAGCGACTTGCCCATCTTGCCGTACTCGCGGGTGACCTCCTGCTCGCCGTGCAGCCACCGACCGTCGACCTCGACGACCTCCTCCGCCGGCACCGGCGTACCCCGGGGGTCGCGGAACGCGTACGCCTGGATCATGCCCTGGTTGAACAGCTTGCGGTACGGCTCGAACGACGACACGTGCCCCAGGTCGTACAGCACCTTGTGCCAGAACCGGGCGTACAACAGGTGCAGCACGGCGTGCTCGGCCCCGCCGACGTACAGGTCGGTGCCCCCGCAGTCGCCCTCGGCGCGCGGCCCCATCCAGTAGCGCTCGTTCTCGGCGTCGACGAACCGGTCGGCGTTGGTCGGGTCCAGGTAGCGCAGCTCGTACCAGCAGGAGCCGGCCCACTGCGGCATCACGTTGGTCTCCCGGGTGTACCGCTTCGGCCCGTCGCCCAGGTCCAGCTCCACCTCGACCCAGTCGCGCCGCCGCGACAGGGGGGTCTCCGGGTTGCTGTCGGCATCGTCGGGGTCGAAGGTCTTCGGCGAGAAGTCGTCCACCTCGGGCAGTTCGACAGGCAGCATCGACTCGGGCAGCGCGATGGCCGCCCCGGTCTCGTCGTACACGATCGGGAACGGCTCGCCCCAGTAGCGCTGCCGGGAGAACAGCCAGTCCCGCAGCCGCCAGGTGACCGCCCCGACGCCGTGGCCGTTGGCCTCCAACCACTCGATGATCGCCGCCTTGGCCTCGGCCACCCCCAGCCCGTCCAGGTCCAGGCCACGCTCGGGCGCAGCGCTGTTGATCGCCGGCCCGTCCCCGGTGTACGCCGCACCGTCGAACCCCTCGGCGGGCTGCACGGTGCGCACGATCGGCAGTTCGAAGACCTCGGCGAACGCCCAGTCCCGCTCGTCCTGCGCGGGCACCGCCATGATCGCGCCGGTGCCGTAGCCGGCCAGCACGTAGTCGGCGATGAAGATCGGGATCTGCCCGCCGGTGACCGGGTGGGTGGCGTACGCCCCGACGAAGACGCCTGTCTTCTCCCTGGTGTCGGCCTGCCGCTCCACGTCGGTCCTGGCCGCCGCCGCCTTCCGGTACGCCTCGACGGCCGCCCGGGGGCTGGCGTGCCCGCCGGTCCAGGCGTCCCTGGTGCCGGCCGGCCAGGTGCCCGGCACCAGCGCGTCGACAAGCGCGTGCTCGGGGGCCAGCACCAGGTAGGTGGCGCCGAAGATGGTGTCCGGCCGGGTGGTGAAAACTCTGATGCGGGCTTCGCCGGCAGAGCCGGAACCAGTGGTCGGGGCCGCGAAGTCGATGTGCGCGCCGGTGGACCGGCCGATCCAGTTGCGCTGCATCAGCTTGATCGACTCGGGCCAGTCCAGCGTGTCCAGGTCGTCCAGCAGCCGGTCACCGTAGGCGGTGATCCGCATCATCCACTGCTTCAGGTTGCGCTTGAAGACCGGGAAGTTGCCCCGGTCGGAGCGGCCGTCGGCGGTGACCTCCTCGTTGGCCAGCACGGTGCCCAGCCCCGGGCACCAGTTCACCGGCGCCTGCGAGACGTACGCCAGCCGGTGGTCGTCGACGATCTGCCGCCGCTCGGCGTCGGTCAGCTCGGCCCAGGCGCGGCCGTCCGGGGTGGGCCGGTCCCCGGCGGCGAACTCGGCGATCAGCTCGGCGATCGGGCGGGCCCTCGCGGCGTCGGAGTCGTACCAGGAGTTGAAGACCTGCAGGAAGATCCACTGGGTCCACCGGTAGAAATCGGTGTCGATGGTGGCCACCGAGCGCCGCTCGTCGTGGGCCAGCCCCAGCCGGCGCAGCTGCGCCCGGTACCGCTCGATGTTGGCCACCGTGGTCGTCCGGGGATGGGTGCCGGTCTGCACCGCGTACTGCTCGGCGGGCAGGCCGAACGCGTCGAAGCCCATCGCGTGCAGCACGTTGCGCCCGGCCATCCGCTGGTAACGGGCGAAACAGTCGGTGCCGATGTAGCCCAGCGGGTGACCGACGTGCAGCCCGGCACCGGACGGGTAGGGGAACATGTCAAGCACGTACAGCTTCTCCGCGCCCGCCCGCGGGTGGCCCGGATCGGCAAGCGGACCGGCCGGGTTCGGGGCGTGGAAGGTGCCCTCCCGCGCCCAGGTGTCCTGCCACCGACGCTCGATCTCGTCGGCCAGGGCCGCGGTGTACCGGAACGGGGGAATGTCGCCCGCCGGTGCGGCTGCCTCAGTCATGGCTTCTCCTTGGCGCGGTCATGTCGGATCCGGGGCACCTGCTCAGGGCACGAAAAAGCCCCTCGCGCAGGAGGGGCCGCCGTGCTGTCGCGCGTCAGCGCATCAGCACGGCCCGGTAAGAAGCAGGAAGACTCCGGCCATGTCCGGCAGTGTACCCCGTCGGATCCGCCGGCTGCGGGCCGCGTCCGGCCTGCCGATCACCTTCCGTCACCACCCGGGCGCGTCAGGTCCCCCGACCTGACGAATATCCGCCGCGTGACCGGCTGACTTCCGGCAGGGGTCGGCGATCACCGTAAACATGGTTAGCCTGAGAGGCCAGTGCGATTCCTGCGGCAGACGAGGCTTCCCGTTGCGAACCGAAGGACGGGTCCAGGTGCTCTTTTCCGAGCTGCCGTCGCGACGAGGAGAAGGCCCGTGACACAACAGACCTGGGACGAGGTGGGCGGCGTGCTGCCGCACGACGAGTTCCGCGCCGCCAGCGAGGCCATCGTGGCCAACATCGAGCAGGTCATCGAGGGCAAGACAGCCACGGTGCGGCTCGCCCTGGCCGTCCTGCTCGCCGAGGGTCACCTGCTGATCGAGGACGTCCCCGGGGTCGGCAAGACCAAGTTGGCCAAGGCGCTCGCCCGGTCCATCGACTGCTCGGTGCGGCGGATCCAGTTCACCCCCGACCTGCTGCCCAGCGACGTCACCGGGGTCAGCGTCTACAACCAGGAGACGCACGACTTCGAGTTCCGGCCGGGCGCGGTCTTCGCCAACCTGGTCGTCGGCGACGAGATCAACCGGGCCTCGCCGAAGACCCAGTCCGCCCTGCTGGAGTGCATGGAGGAGCGGCAGGTCACGGTCGACGGGGTCACCTACCAGCTCCAGACGCCGTTCATGGTGATCGCCACCCAGAACCCGATCGAGATGGAGGGGACGTACCCCCTCCCGGAGGCACAGCGGGACCGGTTCACCGCCCGGATCGCGATGGGATACCCGGGCCCGGAGGCCGAGCTGGCCATGCTGGACGGACACGGCGCCGCCGACCCCCTCCAGGAGTTGCGGCCGGTCTCCGACGCCGACACGGTCCGCCAACTGATCGCCACCGTCCGCAACGTGCACGTCGCCGATGCCGTCAAGCAGTACGCCGTCGACCTGGTCACCGCCACCCGGGAGGCCCCCGACCTGCGGCTTGGCGCGTCCCCCCGGGCCACCCTCCAGTTGTTGCGCACGGCCCGCGCGGTGGCTGCCCTGGAGGGGCGCGACTACGTGCTGCCCGACGACCTCCAGGCGCTCGCGGTGCCGGTGCTGGCCCACCGGATCATCCCCACCGCGGACGCCCAGTTGGCCCGCCGCACCACCGACGCGATCGTCGCCGAGCTGGTGCACCGGCTGGTCCTGCCGCCGGACCGTAAGCGCCCCACCGGGTACGACACGCCCCGGCCCGCCGCCGGCAACGGCCGCCCGCCGTTCGAGCCACGGAGGCCGTGACGTGCGTGCCGGGCTGCGTGGCCTGACCACCCGGGGCCGTTCGTTCCTGGCGGCGGCGATCGCCGCGGCGGTCTCCGCCGGCATCCTCGGCGAACGGGACCTGCTCCGGGTGGCGGTGCTGCTCGGCGTCCTGCCGCTGCTCGCCGCGCTGTACGTCGGGCGGACCCGCTACAAGCTGGCCTGCAACCGCTCGCTGGACCCGCACCGGGTGCCGGTCGGGGCCAGCTCCCGGGTGGTGCTGCGGTTGCAGAACATGTCCCGGCTGCCCACCGGCACCCTGCTGCTGGAGGACCGGCTGCCGTACGCGCTGGGCAGCCGGCCGCGGGTGGTGCTGGAACGGCTCGGCGCGCACCAGGCCAGCTCGGTGGCGTACACCGTCCGTGCCGACGTGCGCGGCCGGTACGAGGTGGGTCCGTTGGTGGTCCGGATGACCGACCCCTTCGGGCTGTGCGAGCTGAGCCGGGCCTTCCCCAGCACCGAACAGCTCACCGTGATCCCCCAGGTCACCCCGCTGCCCTCGGTACGCCTGCCCGGCGAGTACGCCGGCAGCGGCGACAGCCGGGCCCGGTCGGTGGCCGTGCACGGCGAGGACGACACCGCCACCCGGGAGTACCGGATGGGCGACGACCTGCGCCGGGTGCACTGGAAGTCGACAGCCCGCACCGGTGAGCTGATGGTGCGCCGCGAGGAGCAGCCCTGGGAGAGCCGGGCCACCGTGCTGCTGGACACCCGGGCGCACGGTCACCGGGGCGACGGCCCGACGGCCAGTTTCGAGTGGTCGGTCTCTGCCGCCGCCAGCATCGCCACCCACCTGCGGCAGGCCGGCTACAAGCTGCGCCTGGTGACCGGGGACGGAGTGGACGTCGACGCCACCGAGGCCACCGGGGACGGCCTGCTCCTCGACCACCTCGCCGACGTCCGGCTCGACCAGCGAGGCGACGTCGCGAGCCTGGTGCAGCGGGTCCGGCAACGCGCCGACGGGGGCCTGATCATCGCGCTGTTCGGGTCGCTGACCACGAGCGAGGCGGAGCTGCTGAGCGGGCTGCGCGGCAGCGGCGCGACCTGCGTCGGCTTCGTGCTGCACAGCTCCACCTGGCTCAGCCTGCCGGAGCGGGCACGGTTCGAGGCCGAACAGGCCCACGCCGCCGCCGTGTTGGCCCTGTTGCAGGGCGGCTGGCGGGTCATCGGGGTGAACCACGACGGTCAACTGCCGGCGCTCTGGCCCCAGGCCGGGCGCGGTTCGCAGGGCTTCGCGCTGCGCGCGGCGCTCGCCGAGACGGTCGCCGGGGGTGTGCGGTGAGCCGCCGGCCGGTCCCGCGACCGCACCGTCCGCGCACCCCTGGCCACACCGGTGGGCACGGCACCGGCGACCAGCACGCCGCGCCGCGCGTCAGCGCCGGTGTCCGACGACAGAGAGGGTGACGCCGTGATCGCGTCCCGGAACCTCGGCTTCGTGGCCGCCGTGGCGACCCTGCTCGCCGCGGCCCCGCTGTCGTCGATCTTCCAGCAGTGGACCTGGCTGATCCAGTCGGCCATCGCGGTCGCCGTGGTGGCCGGCGCGGCGGCGCTCACCCGACTGGTCCGGGCCCCGCTCTGGGGTCAGGTGCTGGGCATGCTCGCCGGTCTCCTGCTCGCCCTGACCTGGCTCTTCCCGGGCGGCGGCGAGCTGATCGCCTTCCTGCCCACGCCGGGGACGCTTGCCCACTTCGGTGAGCTGGCGCAGGGCTCGTTGCAGGACATGCGCTCCTACGGGGTGAAGGTGCCCGACACCACCCCGCTGCTGTTCATCAGCGTGCTCGGGGTGGGCGCGGTGGCGGTCGTGGTCGACGTGCTCGCCGTCGGGCTGCGCCGGCCGGCCCTGGCCGGGCTGCCGATGCTGGCCATCTACTCGGTGCCGGTCGCGGTCTACGTGGACAGTGTCCCCGCGTTGCCGTTCGTGGTCGGCGCCGCCGGCTACCTCTGGCTGCTGGTCACCGACAACGTCGACCGGGTACGCCGGTTCGGCCGCCGGTTCACCGGCGAGGGCCGGGACGTGGACGTCTGGGAGTCCTCCCCGCTGGCCGCCGCCGGCCGCCGGCTGGCGGTGGTCGGGGTGGCGCTGGCCGTGGTGCTGCCGCTTGCCGTACCGGGGATGAGCGGCGGGCTGCTGGACCAGTTCAGCACCGCCGGTAACGGCACCGGCAACGGACGCGCCGGGCAGGGCGGCGGCCCCGGCCGGATCGACCTCTTCGCAGCGCTCAGCGGGCAGCTCAACCAGTCCGAGGTGGCCGACATGGTCAAGGTCACCACCACCGAGAAGAACCCGTTCTACCTGCGCTTCGGCGTCGCCGACGAACTACGCCCGGACGGCTTCCGGGTGCGCCCGCCCAACGGCCGGCCGGTCAACCGGGAACTGCCCGACCCGGCGGACCGGGCCGGGCCGGGGGTGCAGCAGCAGACCTACCGGGCGACCGTGGAGGTCAACCGGACGTTGAACATGCCCTTCGTGCCGCTCTACACCGACCCGGTCGGCTTCGACGGGCTCAACGGCAACTGGTCGTACGACCAGAATCTCGGGGTGGTCTTCTCCAACCGGGACAACTCCCGTGGCAAGCGCTACTCGTTCGAGTACGTGCGCTCGACGTACACCCCGGCGGCGCTGCGCCGGGCCCGGCCGTTGCCGGCCGAGCACCCGATCCGGCTGCAGCAGACCCGCACCCCGGACGTACGGGAGGTCGGTCTGCTCGTCGACCGGTTGGTGGAGGGGAAGTCCACCGACTACGACAGGGTCCGGGCGATCTACGACTACTTCTCCCAGGAGAACGGCTTCCGCTACTCGTTGAGCACCCAGGGCGGCACCAGCGGGCAGGAGATCGTCGACTTCCTCACCAACAAGGCCGGCTACTGCCAGCAGTACGCGGCGGCGCTGGCCTGGTTGGTACGGGTCGCCGGCATCCCCGCCCGGGTGGCGTTCGGCTTCACCAACGGCAGCAACGCCACCGGCGACACCTACACGCTCACCAACCGGAACCTGCACTCCTGGACGGAGGTCTACTTCGACCAGTTCGGCTGGGTGCCGTTCGACGCCACCCCCGCGTACGGCGTACAGGGGTCGACCCGGTCGGCGTGGGCGCCGGACTCCGACGCCCCGGACCCGGAGCCGTCGGACACCACCACACCGGCTGCCCCGGGCGACCCGGGCGCGACTGCCGGACCGCAGCGCGACGACGAGATCGACCGGGACGTCGACCAGGGTTTCGACGCGACCGCCAACGCTCCCGTCGAACGCGCCCCGACCTGGCCGTGGTGGACGGCTGCCGGGCTGCTCGCACTGCTCGCGCTGCTGGCCGTACCAGCCCTGCGTCGGCGTACGCTGCGTCAGCGCCGGCACCGCCCACCCGTGGCGGCGCAGGCCGGCGCGGCCCCCGACGACGGGGCGGGCGGGAGCATCCCGATGACGGTGCTGGGTGCGGACGCGGACCGGGCCCGGGCGGACGCCCACGCCGCCTGGGACGAACTGCTCGACACCCTGGTCGACTACCGGGTTCCGATCGACCGGACGGAGACGCCCCGGGCGACCGCCGAGCGGCTGGCCCGGGAGGCGATCGGCGCGGACGCCGACTCGGCCACTGCGGTGCGGTTGCTCGGCCGGGCCGAGGAACGCGCCCGGTACGCCCGGGATCCGCTCACCGGCGAACCACTGCACCCGGCGTTGCGGACGGTACGCGGCACCCTCGCCGCCCGCGCCGACCGGCGTACCCGGCTCCTCGCCGCCGTGCTGCCCCCCTCGGTGCTGCTGCGTTGGCGCACCTCGCTCGGCGACAACTCCGCGCGACTGGTGACGGCCTCCGGCCGGCTCCGCCGCCTGCTGCTGCGCTGGAACCCCCGCCGGCTGCTCGCCACCCGCCGCGCCTGACCGCCCCCGCCCCATGGGCACACGCCCGTGGGGCGGGTGCTTGGGGCTCACGCCCATGGGGCGGGCGAGCCGGGGTGGGGAGGGAAGGGGCGAGCCGGGAGGACGGCACGGGTGCGGACGTGATGATGCGACGGAGGTGGCCGGACTGCGTCCGGCACCCACCGTCGTCGGTGACGCCCGTCCACCTCTGGGGTGGACGGGTTCAGCGATGTCCCTCCGGACGCTGCCGCCACCGATCTTCCATCCGGTCCAGCAACGACGGCCGACGACCGCCCCGGCCACGCGGACGGCGACGACTCGTCGTGCCACCCACCACGTGCAGGTCCGGTGACTGCGCCCGCCGGTGCGACTGCACCGCATAGCCCAACGCGGCCAGCATGACGACGAACCCCGCCACTGCCAGCGGCGGAGTCTTGATCACCGCCCCGTAGACCAACAGGGCCAGGCCGACGACGACCACGCCGGCAGCGACGAGCAGGCGACGTCGCGTATGGAAACGCGGGTCACTGGCGCGCACGGCCGAGGCGAATTTGGGGTCCTCGGCAAGCGACCGCTCGATCTGCTCGAACAGCCGCTGCTCGTGCTCCGAGAGCGGCACGGCACTCCTCCCCGGTCACGTTGGTCGGCCCGGTCGGGCCGACAGACCGTGGCAGCCAACCGGCTGCTTGCCGCCAAGTCTACGAGGGGGCTCGCGCGTCGGAAAGCGGGACGACCTACGGTCGACTGCTATTTTCCCCGGGCCGGGGATCACGTTTGCCGAGCAGACTGGCCGGACCTATGACGGACCGCCCGAAACGGGCAGCCGCCGCGTCGGCGGCGGTCTCCGCCTCCCGCCAGCCCCGCTCGGGTGCGCCGAGGGTGAGCTGCCTCGGCGTGTCGGCCACCCCGGCCAGGCCCTCCACCCGGACGCCGACCAGCCGGACCGGCTCACCAGGGGCGAGAACCGTCCAGAGACCCCACGAGGTGTCGAAGATCTCCCGGGCCACGTCGGTCGTCACGCCGAGGGTCCGGGACCGGTTGACGGTACGGAAATCGGACAGTCGTACCTTGAGCGAGACCGTCCGGCCGACCTGACCGGCCCCGCGCAGCCGGCTGCCCACCTTCTCGCTGAGGGCGAGCAGGGCGCGGCGGATCTGCTGCGGGTCGACCACGTCGACGTCGAAGGTCACCTCGGCCCCGATCGACTTCTCCACCTGCTCCGGGCTGACCGGGCGCGGGTCCCGCCCCCGGGCCAGCTCGTGCAGATGGGTCGCGGACGCCACGCCGAGCGCCTTGCGGAGCATCCCCACGGGCGCCTCGGCCAGGTCACCGATGGTGCGCAGGCCGAGCCGACGCAGCGTCTCGGCGGACCGCTCCCCCACCCCCCACAGCGCGTCGACCGGCAGCGGATGGAGGAACTCCAGCACCCGGTCGGCAGGCACCACGAGCAGACCGTCCGGCTTGGCCCGGGTGGAGCCGAGCTTCGCCACGAACTTGCTCGGAGCCACCCCGACCGAACAGGTCAGCCCCAGCTCGGCCGTCACCCGGGCGCGAATCCGCCGGGCGATGGCGGCCGGCGGGCCGAACAACCGGCGGGCCCCCGTCACGTCGAGGAACGCCTCGTCGAGGGAGAGCGGCTCGACCAGCGGGGTGACGTCCCGGAAGATCCGCATCACCGCGTCGGAGGCCGCCCGGTAGCGGGCGAAGTCAGGTGCCAGGTAGACCGCGCCGGGGCAGAGCGCCCGCGCCCGGGCGGTCGGCATCGCGCTGCGGACGCCGTACCGGCGGGCCTCGTAGCTGGCGGAGCTGACCACGCCGCGTGGCCCGACCCCGCCGACCACCACCGGCCGGCCCCGCAGCTCGGGGCGGTGGCGCACCTCGACGGCGGCGAAGAAGGCATCCATGTCGACGTGCAGGATCGGGCTGGCCGAGTCGTCGGCGTCGGGCCCGAAGCGCGGGTCACCACCACGCGGCAGCGACTGACTCCGACCCATCACCGCAGGCTAGTCGCCCGGTACGACAGTCGCCCCGGCAGCCGCCCACGGCCAGGCGGCCGGGCGGCCGGGCGGCCAGGCGGCGAGCGTCAGCCCCGGACCACCAGCAGCGGCACGGTCATCTCCGCCGCGGTGTCCGCCCCGTGGTACGCCACCAGCCGGGAGACCGCCGGCGGCTCGGACCGGGTGGCCAGCACCGCGTACGTGTCGCGGCAGGTCACCACCACGTCGCCGACCCGGTGCAGATGGTCCTCGCCGACCGGGCCGAACCAGCCCTCGGCCACCATCTCCTCGCGGGTGCGCACCCGGGCGGCCGACCCGAGCACCGCCGACCAGGTGGCCACCACGTCGTTCGCCGCACCCGGTTCGACGTGCAGGTAACGCACCCGGGGCTCCCCGGCGACCACCCGCACACCGGCCCGCAGCCGCAGGTCGGTGTCCAGGTCGAAGCGGTGTCCGGCGGGCACGTCGAGCTGACCGTGGTCGGCGGTGACCAGCAACGCGGCGTCCGACGGCAACCCGTCGACCAGCCGGGCGAGCAGGCCGTCCACCTCGGCGACGGCGATCCGCCACGGCGTCGAGTCGACCCCGCTGAGATGCCCGTGCCGGTCCAGGTCGGGGTGGTAGCCGGAGACCAGGGTGGGGCCGGTCCCGGCGGCCAGCGCCGCCAGCATCGTCCGGGCCAGGGCGTCCACCCCGGCGGCCCCCCGGTAGTCGCCACCCCGGTTGGCGGCCAGGGTCAGCCCGCTGCCGGCGTACTCGGGGCGGCTCACCACGGTCACCGCGACCCCTGCGGCGCGGGCCCGCTGCCACTGGGTGCGTACCGGCTGCCAGCGCAGCGGGTCCGGTTCACCGGTCCAGTCGATGTGGTTGAGCACCCGGTCGGTGCCGGGCACCCGGACGGTGAACCCGAGCACGCCGTGCGCCCCGGGAGCCGCACCCGAACCCAGGGTCACCAGGCTGGTCGGGGTGGTGGAGGGGAACCCGGAGGTCAGCGGGCGACCCAGCGTCGCGGCCAGCCCGGTCAGGGTCGGGGCGTACCGGGCGGCGGTGGGGAGCTGGTACCAGCCGAGGCCGTCGACGAGCAGCACGGCGACCCGGCGCACCCCGGTCAGGCCGGGGACCAGCCCGAGCAGGTCGACCGCGCCCGGCACGCCGAGCACGGCCAGCACGCTGGGTAGCACGTCGGCCAGGCTGCCCCCGCCGTAGCGCGGCGACACCACCGCCAGCGGATCGGCGGGGGACGCGGGCACGACGGCCCGGGGCCCGGACGCACCGGGCGGCGGCACCGGCGCCCCGGCCGACGGCACGGCGGTCATGCCGGCCGGCGGGCGAACAGGTGCAGCTGGGCGGCGAGATCCCGGTACGGCGAGCGCCCGGCCAGCGCCCGTTCCAGCTCCACCAGGGCAGCCGGCTGACCGTCGGCGACGGTGGCGGGCAGCAGATCTGCCAGGACGCGTACCCCGTGGATCTCCTCCACGGTGAGGCCGGCGGCGCGCAACAGCGCGGCGGCCTCCTCGGCGTCGAACCGGCGGCGCAGGGTGTCGCGGGGGCCGGCGGCGCCGTCGGCGGCGGCGGCCAGCGCGGCGGCGACGTCCATCTGGCCGTTCATCGCCCGGCCCAGCACGGCGGCGGCCCGCCCGGGGACCAGCACACTCGCCGCGCCCCCGGGGCGCAGTGCGTCGGCCAGCGCGGTCGCCACCGGCGTCGGGTCGTCGACCACCTCCAGCACCGAGTGGCACAGCACCAGGTCGACGGAGGCCGGTTCGACCAGGCCGGTCAGCGCGTCGCCGTCGCCCTGCACGGCACGTACCCGGTCGGCCACCCCGGCCTCGGCGGCCCGGCGGGTGAGCGCGGCGAGCGCGTCGGGGCTGGCGTCGACCACGGTGACCCGGTGGCCGGCCTGGGCGAGCGGCACGGCGAACCCGCCGGTGCCGCCACCCACGTCGAGCACGGTCAGCTCGACGTCGGCCCGCCGGTCCAGCTCGGCGGCGAGCACCGACCAGACGACGGCGGTACGGGGGGTCAGCGGCGGCCCGGCGAACCGGCCTCGGGGGCTCTGTTCCACCCGGTCGAGCCTAGTCACCCGGACCGCCCGACCTCCCGCTGGTGGTGCCGTCGTCGACGGCTCAGATCTCCCCGCCGCCGGCCGGGTCCTCCTCGGCACGGGACCGGCGGTCGTTGGCCACCGGACCCTCGGTCACCTGGTACTCGCGCGGCTCGGCGTCCTGGGCGGGCGTCCAACCGGCACCCAGCCGGGTGCGCCGGGCGTTCGCCAGTCCACCGGTGTACGTGCTGTCCATCGTCACTGGTCATCCCCCTTGCCACACGTGGGCCGCTCTGCCCGCGCGTGCCGGAATTCTCCCGTCTCCCGGCCCGGAAAACCGTAATGTGGATCACTTCACCGGAAGTCGCGGGAGGCGGGCGCGACCGGCGGCGTGATCGGGTCCAGCCGGTCGGCGGTGAGGTTGGTGACCCCCTCGTGCCGCTGCAACCGACCACGGACCACGAGGGCGACGCTGGTGCGGGCGATTCGACGATAGCGCTGCCACAGCCCCGGGGAGCACGTGACATTGAGCATTCCGGTCTCGTCCTCCAGGTTGAGGAAGGTGACCCCGCCGGCGGTCGCGGGGCGCTGCCGGTGGGTCACGATCCCGCCGACCCGGATCCGCCGACCCGGTTCCACCTGACCGAGCCGGGCGATCGGCACCGCGCCCAGCGCGTCGAGCCGGTCCCGGACGAACCGGGCCGGGTGGCTCTCCGGGGACAGCCCGGTGGCCCAGACGTCGGCGACGAGCCGGTCCACCGCCTCCATCCCGGGCAGGGTGGGCGCCGCCGCGCCGGTCACCGTGCCGGGCAGCCGACCCGGCCGGTCCTGGGCCGCCGCCCCGGCCGCCCAGAGCGCCTGCCGCCGGGTCAGCCCGAAACAGGCGAAGGCGTCCGCGGTGGCCAGCGCCTCCAGCTGCCCGGCGGTCAGACCGACCCGCCGGGCCAGATCCGGCATGTCCCGGTACGCCCCGTGCGCCGTCCGCTCCGCCTCGATCCGCCCGGCCACCCCGTCACCGAGGGTACGGACGCTGCCCAGCCCGAGCCGGACGGCCGGCCCGCCCAGCCCCCAGGCGTGCGGCGGCTCCCCCGGCACGCTCCCCCACCGGGTCTGCGGGGTGGACTCCAGCACCGCCCCCGCCCCGCTGGCGTTGACGTCCGGCCGACGGACCTCGACGCCGTGCCGGCGGGCGTCGTCGACCAGCGTCTGTGGCGAGTAGAAGCCCATCGGCTGGGCGTTGAGCAGGGCGGCCAGGAACGCCGCCGGGTGGTGGCGTTTGAGCCACGAGCTGGCGTACACCAGGTAGGCGAAGCTCATCGCGTGGCTCTCCGGGAAGCCGTAGCTGGCGAAGGCGGTGAGCTTGCGGTAGACGTCGTCGGCCAGCTCGCCGGTGATCCCCCGCTCGGCCATCCCGGCGTAGAGCCGGTCGGCGAGCTGCGCCATCCGCTGCACCGACCGTTTCGCCCCCATCGCCCGACGCAGTTCGTCGGCCCCGGCCGCGTCGAAGCCGGCCAGGTCGATGGCGAGCTGCATCAGCTGCTCCTGGAACAGCGGCACGCCGAGGGTCTTCTCCAGCGCGTTGCGCATCAGCGGATGCGGGTACGTCACCGGCTCCTGGCCGTTCTTGCGCCTGATGTACGGGTGCACCGAACCGCCCTGGATCGGGCCGGGCCGGATCAGCGCCACCTCCACCACCAGGTCGTAGAACTCGCGCGGTTTCAGCCGGGGCAGGGTGGCCATCTGGGCCCGGCTCTCCACCTGGAACACCCCCACCGAGTCGGCCCGGCAGAGCATGTCGTAGACCTCGGGGTCGTCCAACGTCATGTCCCCCAGATCGAGGCGCTGGCCGATCAGGTCGTAGCCGTAGTGCAGGGCGGAGAGCATGCCCAGGCCGAGCAGGTCGAACTTGACCAGCCCGACCGCCGCGCAGTCGTCCTTGTCCCACTGGAGCACGCTGCGCCCGGGCATCCGCCCCCACTCCACCGGGCACACCTCGATCACCGGCCGGTCGCAGATCACCATCCCACCGGAGTGGATGCCCAGGTGCCGGGGAAAGCCCGCCCACCGCCCCGAGGCCCCCGTCAACTCGTTGGCGTACGCCACCACCTGCTCGGGAATGCCCTCGACGTCCACCGCCGCGACCGGGCCCCAGCGGTCGATCTGCTTGCTCCAGGCGTCCTGCTGGCCGGGCGAGAAACCGAACGCCTTCGCCACGTCCCGCACCGCCGACCGGGGCCGGTACGAGATGACGTTGGCGACCTGGGCGGTGTGTTCCCGGCCGTACCGGGCGTAGACGTGCTGGATCACCTCCTCCCGCCGGTCGGACTCGATGTCCACGTCGATGTCGGGCGGCCCGTCGCGTTCCGGGGCGAGGAACCGCTCGAAGAGCAGCCGGTGCCGGACGGCATCGACGTTGGTGATCCGCAACGCGTAGCAGACCGCCGAGTTGGCCGCTGAACCCCGGCCCTGGCAGTAGATGTCCTGCGCGCGGCAGAACGCCACGATGTCGTAGACCACCAGGAAGTAGCCGGGGAAGCCCAGCTCGTCGATCATCCGCAGCTCGTGCTCCAACTGCGCGTACGCCTCCGGGTGCGCCTCGGGCGGGCCGTAGCGCTCCCGGGCGCCGTCCATGGTCAGCCGGCGCAACCAGCTCATCTCGGTGTGCCCCGCCGGCACCGGGTACGCCGGCAGCCGGGGCGCGACCAGGTGCAGGTCGAAGGCGAGTTCCGCGCCGAACCCGGCGGCCCTCGCCACGGCACCCGGGTACCCGGCGAAACGGGCTGCCATCTCCGCACCGCTGCGCAGGTGGGCGGTGGCCGCGGCGGGCAGCCAGCCGTCGATCTCGTCCAGGCTGCGCCGGGCCCGGACGGCGGCCAGGGTGGTCGCCAGCCGCCGTCGACCCGGGCTGGCGTAGTGCACGTTGTTGCTGGCCACCGTGGGTAGCCCGGCGGTGGCCGCCAGCTCGGCGAGGGCGTCGTTACGGTCGGCGTCGACCGGGTGCCCGTGGTCGGTCAGCTCCACCGCCACCGTCTCCGCGCCGAACAGCGCGGTGAGCCGGTCCAGCTCCCGGGCCGCCGCGTCGACCCCCTCGGTGAGCAGCGCCGCCGGCACGTGCCCCTTGCGGCAGCCGGTCAGCACCAGCACGTGGTCCCGCAGCTCGGCGGCGACCTGCTCCAGTTCCCCGTAGACCGGGCGGCCCTTCTCCCCACCGCGCAGCTGGGCCCGGGAGATGACCGACGCGAGTCGCGCGTACCCCTCGTGGCCGTGGGCGAGCACCAGCAGGTGCCGGCCCGACGGGTCCGGTTCGCCCTGCTGCGGGCCGGGCAGCCCCAGCGACAGCTCCGCACCGAAGACCGTCGGCAGACGCAGCGTACGGGCCGCCTCGGCGAACCGGACCACGCCGTAGAACCCGTCGTGGTCGGTCACGGCGAGCGCGGTCAACCCCAACCGGGCGGCCTCCTCGGCCAGCTCTTCCGGGTGGCTCGCCCCGTCGAGGAAACTGAAGTTGGTGTGCGCGTGCAGTTCGGCGTAGGGAACGGTGCCGTCCGGACGGGTCAGCTCGGGAGGCGCGTACCGCTCGCGGCGCCGGCTCCAGGCCGGCGAGTCGCCGCCGTCGGCCCCGGCGAGCGGGTCCACCACGTGCAGGTGCCGTTCCCCGCCCCGCCGCCCGCCTTGGGCCCCGCCGCCCCGACCCCCGCTGTCCTGGGCCTCACTGCCCCGGGGCCCGCCGCCCTGGGCCTCACTGCCCCGGGGCCCGCCGCCTCTGGGCCCGCCGCCCTGGGGACGGTCGTCACGGGGGTGGTCGTCACGGGGGTGGTGGCCCGCGTCGCCGTCGGTGGTGGATCGTCCGGACAACACCCGTTCCAGCTCCGACCAGGGCAACTTCGGGTTGTGGAAGCTCATCCGGTCGCCCCGGCTGTGCCGGCTGACCCAGCGGTGCGGGCTGACCCAGCGGAGCGGGCCGTCCTTCTGCGGCCGATCGCGTGCCTTCTGCGGCCGATCGCGTGGCGGGGTGATGACACCGCGGACAGGGATGGTCTTCCCGGTGAGCGGTATGCCGCTGAGGCATATTTATGCCTCAGCGGCATACCGCTCATGCGGCAACATCGTCGAGACGCAGGGCGACCCCGCGCAGGGCAACCCCGCGCAGGGCAACCCCGCGCAGGGCAACCCCGCGCAAGGCGACCCCACACAAGGCGACCCCACACAAGGCGACCCCGTGCGGAGCACCGCACCGACCGGCAGCGGGAGCGCCGGTCACCGAACCCGACCGACCCCAACAGGGCCGCCCCGAACAGGGCCGCCCCGAACCCGACCAGCCCGAACCCGACCAGCCCGAGCCCGACCGGCGCGCAGTCGACCGGCGCGCAGTCGACCGGCGCGCAGTCGACCGACACGCAGTCGACCGACACGGGCCCCGCCCGCAGGGGTCCGACCGGCCCGAACAGAGCCGAAGCGGGCGGGACCAGCGCAGGCCACCGGTCAGTCATAGATCGCCTCCACCAGCCACCGGCCCGCCTCGACGGCCAACAGCAGGGCGGCACCGTCGGCCAGGCAGACCTGGAACCGGGCCCGGCGGCGGGCCTCGGCGGGGGCCCACCACCGCTCGTCCACCGGCCACGGACCGGCCCAGCCGACGATCTCCGCCGGCGTGGTGCCGCCGACGACCAGCCGGGCGGGGGCGGCGCTGATCGCCAGCCGGGCGCTGACCAGCACCGGTTCCCCGGCGGCGTCGTGCACGCTCGCGGTGAGCGGGACGGGCAGCACCACGGCCGGCGCGGGTGGCGGCAGTCGCCCCGGCCATGGCGGCACGGGACTCCCCCGCCGCTGCCCGGTACCGCCCCGCCCCTGCCTGACCGGGGCAGGCCCGCCCACCACCAGCCCAGCAGTAGACCCACCCACCACCGGCATGGCTGACGACCCACCCACCACCGGCATGGCAGAAACCGGCAGCACGGCAGAAACCGGCGACCCGGCAGGAGGCCCGTCCAGTGGGTGAGGGACGGGGACGCCCGGCGGTGGGGGCGGGCCGGGGCGGGTGGGGAGGCGCTCGTCACCCCACGGGACCAGCCGGGTCTGGTCGGCCGGGGACCGACCGCCGCCGAGCACGGCGGTGACCACCGCCTCCGGGCCGAGGAGGCCCTGCACCCGGCTCAACGCCCGGTGCGCCCGCTCCCGTTCCTCGCCGGCCTCCCCCCACAGGCCGGGTTGCAGCCCTCCCCGGGCCAGCAGCCCGTCGGGGACCAGCCGCAGCCGGACGATCCCGGCGGTGGGTCGGGCCGGTCGGGCACCGGGCCGACCGGTGCTGCCGGAGAGCCAGCCGTCGAGCTGCCAGCGCACCCGGTCGGCGATGGCGGCGGCGGTGAGCAGCCCGTCGTGCCGCCACACCCGGTGCAGTTCCTGGCCGTGCGCGGTGACCGCCTCGATGCCGAGCCGGGTGCAGGCCAGCCCGTGCCCGGCCAGCCGGTCGTGCAGCCGTTCGGCGAGCACCCGGGCTGCGAAGGCCGCCGCGTCGACCCGGTCGAGGGGCTCGTCGTGGTGGGCGGTGACCGTCAGGTCGACCGGGGGCTGCCGGACGGCGAGCGGTCGGTGGTCGTACCCGGCGGCGAGCCGGTGGGCGAGCGCCCCGTCGAAGCCGAACCGGGCCAGCACGTCACCGGCGGGTAGCGCGGCGAAGTCGCCCAAAGTCCGTACGCCGAGCCGGCGCAGCAGGTCGGCCAGGGCCGGCCGGCCGATCGCCTCGACGGGCAGCCCGGCCAGGAACCCCGGTGTCCCGCCCGGCGGCACCACCTGCCCGGTGCGCGCGGCGAGGCCGGCGGCGAAGATCCCGTCGGCGATGCCGACCTGGCTCTCCACCGCACAGGACTGGGCGACCTGTTCGACGATCCGCTCGGCGGCGGCCTCCTCACCACCGAGGTAACGGGCGGGGCCCCGGGCGGCGAGCGCGCAGACGCCGGGACGGACCACCTCGACCCCGGCGACGACCTCCTCGACGGCGGCGACGACCGGTTCGAAGGCACGGGCGTCCCGACCGGGATCGTGGTCCACGACGGTCAGCGTGGAGCAGCGCCCCTGGGCCTCCCGGCGGCGCAGGCCACGGCGTACCCCGGCGGCACGGGCGGATGCGGAGCAGGCCACCACCCGGTTGGCGTGCAGCACCGCCACCGGGCCGATGGCGGGCACCCCGTCGACGATCTCGGCGGCGAGCACCGGCCAGTCCGGGCACCAGAGCAGCAGGGTGCGTACCGGCGCGCGGGTCACGCCGACCCGACCACGGTGAACCCGCCCGACCGGACCCCGGCGGCGGAACCGGCGGCGGAACCGGCGGCGGAACCGGCGGAACCGGACGCGGCGGTGGACGCGGGGGAACCGGACGGTGCGGCGCGCGGGATGACCCGGGTGAGCCCGTCGCCGGGCAACCACATGGTGATCTCCTTCGGGCGGGCCGCCGCCCCGCGTCCGCGTGCCGACACGGTGACCTCCCGACGGCGCAGTCGGCCCCGACCCGGCCCGAGCCCCGCCCATACCCCACGGACCACCTGGAGCGTGACGTCCGCACCGGTCCACCGGCCGTACGGGACGAGCACGCAGCCGCGTTGCCGGGCGCGGGCGGCCAGCCGGTCGGCGACCGGGGCGGAGACGGTGTGCGGCACGGCGGTCACCACCACGTCGACCCCGTCGATCAGTGCTGCCACCACGGTGGGCCACTCCGGGCCGGGGTGGGGCACCAGGGCCAGTCGGTCCAGGGCGATGCCGACCTCGGCGGCGGCGCCGGCCCCGAAGGTGGGCACCCCGACCACCGCGCACCACGATCCGGCCCGGGACGCCTCGGCGAGCAGCGCGAGCACCAGGGAGGTGCCGCCACTGCGCCGGGGCTGGCCGGTGGTGACGGCGATCGTGCTGCCCCGGCGCAGCCCCCGGTGCGGCAGCAGGCCGGTCAGCTCGGGTGCCACCGGGAGCACCCGGTGACCGCCCGTCGGATCCGGGGCGCTCGCCGGGCGTACCAGAGCGGCCAGTGCGGCGGAACCGCCCACCATGCGGCCCGCCATCGGACCAACCCCCGTCGTGTCGTTGCGTGGATCAGATGTTCATCGGCCGACGGGGACCCGGACGCGGCCGGATCAGGTGTTCCGCAGGCGGCAGACCGGCGGGACCCGGACACGGTCGGTCAGGTGTCCGTCGGGCGGCGACCCGGCCGGACCGGGACCGGGTGCGGGCCGGATCAGGCGGCGAGGCCGTCGAGGGCGGGTTGGTGGGCCAGCCCGAGGGCGTGCTCCACCACCGCCACGAACTGCCCGGCGGCCCGGAGCAGGTCGTCGGCCTCCCGGGCGCTCACCACCCGGGGGATGCCGGCCTCGGCGGCGGCCCGTTTGCCGGCGGCGGCGGCGAAGTAGCGGGACCACTCGTCCAACTCGGGGGCGACCGTGGCGAGCAGCACCCAGACGCTGGTGATCCGGCGTCGGCGGGCGGGCGCGGGGCGGGCCCGGGCGGCCAGCAGGGCGGCGGCGGCACGCAGCGCGGCCAGGTGGGCGGCGGCGTAGCGCAGCCCGTCGGGGCGGGTCTGGGCGGCCTCGGCCAGCCCGCGCCGGGCGATCGTGAGGAGTTGGGTCGGGGTGCGGTGCGGCAGCACGTGCGCGGGCACCGTCGGCGCCTGGGCCGGGTTGGTCGGCATGACTGTCTCCTCCGCGTGACCGGGTCGGGCGGGACGCGCGGTGGAGGAGATCCACCGGCGCGACGCCCGGGGCGGGTGGTGCGGAGGAAGACGCACCGATGGGGACCGGCCGGGTGCGGATGCTTCCCCACACCACACCCGGCCGGCGAACCGGCGGGTTCGTCGCCCGCCGCCCGGGGGTCGTGGGCGGCGGGCGACGACCTGCCTTGACGGGACCGGGCTCGCGACTGCCCGGAACCCGGTGCGGTCCGCGAAACCGCACCTGCCCGGGTCGGTGCCGCGAAACACCGCCCCCGGGGGCGTTGGAACGGGTGTACGAGTGAATCGAACACTCGTTCTAACTACCCTGACAGTACACCCTGCCCCCGACGAAAACGCAACGTCCGGCGTACGGCGTGCCACCGACGATTCCCAGCCCGCGCACAGCGGCGGCAAAGCCGGAGCCGAGGTCCTGCTCGCAGGGTGGGGCCATGAGAGAAGGACCCGCCGAGACCACCCTCGGATGAGCGCCACCGTCCTGGACCGAGGTACCCCCCGCCGGCCGTTGCCCACCGCCCCCGGCTGGTGGGCCGACCTGGCCGGCAGCGCGGCCGTGCTCAGCCTGCTGGTCGTCACCGCGCTCTGGACCGCCGACCGGGGGGTGCAGGAACTGCTCTCCGGGGTGGCCGCCGGCCTCACCTCCGCCGGTCGGCTCACCGGCCTGCTCAGCGCCGACCTGATGCTCGTCCAGGTGGTGCTGATGGCCCGGGTGCCGCTGGTCGAACGGCGCTTCGGCCAGGACCGGCTCGCCCGCTGGCACCGGCTGGCCGGCTTCACCTCGTTCCACCTGCTGCTGGCCCACGTGCTGCTGACCACCCTCGGGTACGCCGGGACCGCCGGGGAGAACCCCGTGACACAGCTCTGGCTGCTGGTCACCGGGTACCCGGGGATGCTGTTGGCCACCGCCGCGCTGGCCCTGCTGGTGCTGGTGGTGGTCACCTCGGTCCGGACGGCCCGCCGCCGGCTGCGCTACGAGTCCTGGCACCTGCTGCACCTGTACGCGTACCTGGGGGTCGGGTTGGCGCTGCCGCACCAGTTGTGGACCGGTGCGGACTTCGTCGCCTCGGCCGCCGCGCGGGCGTACTGGT
Organism: Micromonospora sp. NBC_00421; assembly: GCF_036017915.1. NCBI lineage: Bacteria > Bacillati > Actinomycetota > Actinomycetes > Micromonosporales > Micromonosporaceae > Micromonospora > Micromonospora sp. NBC_00421. The sequence continues at coordinate 438,522 of NZ_CP107929.1, read as the reverse complement.
GGACGGCCTACCTGGGGGCGCTGGGCAGTGTCCTGGTGTTCCGGCTCGGCCTGCCGGCGTACCGCTCGCTGCGGCACCGGGTCGAGGTGGCCGCAGTGGTCCCCGAGGCACCTGGCGTCACCTCGGTCTGGTTGCGCGGGCGGGGCCTGGACCGGCTGCCGGTACGGGCCGGACAGTTCTTCGGCTGGCGCTTCCTGACCGGTCCCGGCTGGTCCCGGGCCCACCCCTACTCGCTGTCCGCCCCGCCGACGGGTGACCTCATGCGGATCACCGTCAAGGACCTCGGCGACGACAGCTCCGGGGTGGCCGCCCTGCGACCGGGCACCCGGGTGCTGCTGGAGGGCCCGTACGGGCGGCTGACCGGGGAGCACTGGCGCGGCGGCGGGATCACCATGCTCGCCTGCGGGATCGGCATCACCCCGCTGCTGGCCCTGCTCTGGGAACTGCCGTACGCGCCGGGACAGGCGGTGCTGCTCTACCGCGTGCGTACCCCGCAGGAGCTGGCCTTCCGGGCGGAGCTGGAGCGACTAGCGGCCGAACGTGGCGTGCGGGTCCACTACCTGGTCGGCCCGCGCGGCCGGCAGCCGGCCTGGCTGCCCGGCTACGCGGCGGGGCTGCCGGACGCCGAGGCGCTGCGCCGGCTCTCCCCCGGCATCGCCGGCCACGACGTCTACCTGTGCGGCCCGGACGGCTGGATCGACGCGGTGCGGGCCGCGACCCGGGCCGCCGGGGTGCCCGAACGGTACGTCCATCACGAACGCTTCGCCTGGTGACGGGCGGGGAGGGAGGATCCGTGCGACGGATCACCATCTGGCTGCTCTCCACGGTGGCCGCCCTGGTGCTGCTGTTCAGCTACCGGACCAGCACCATGGGCGTCGGTGGGGGGACCAGCACTGTCGCCGCCGGCGACAGCGGCGGCGCCGTCCCCGGCGCCGGGGGTACGTCCACCGGCTCGGACCCGGACTCGGACTCGGACTCGCCGAGCGGAAGCAACGGCAGCAACGGGAACAGCAGCGGCGGCGGGAGGTACGACGGGTCGGTGGCGCAGACCCGGTGGGGGCCGGTGCAGGTCCGGATCACCGTGGCGGGCGGGCGGATCACCGACGTCACGGCGCTCCAGGTGCCCGACGGCAACTTCCGGGACCAGCAGATCAACGACCACGCGGTGCCGATCCTGCGGCAGTCGACGCTCACCGCGCAGAGCGCCCGGATCGACACCGTGTCCGGGGCGACAGTCACCAGCGACGGCTACCGCGAGTCCCTCCAGGCCGCCATCGACGCGGCCCACCTGAAGTGAGCGCGACGATGGACCTGACGGCGGAGTCGGACCGACGGGCCTGGGTGGTGCAGGTGATGGGGCTGCCGGTGAGCGTGCACCTGCGCGGCCCGGACGTGCACGACGACGCGGTCGCCGCCCGGGTGGAGCGGGTCTTCGCCGAGTTGCGCGCGGTCGACGCGACGTGCAGCACCTACCGGCCGGACACCGAGATCGGGCGGCTGGCCGGCCGGGCGCCGGACCCGGCCACCGCGAGCCCGCTGGTCCGGGAGGTGGCGGAGCTGTGCGAGCTGGCCCGGCTGCGCACCGGCGGCCGGTTCGACGCCCGGCGGCTCCCGCTGCCCGGCGGCGGTGCCGGGTACGACCCGTCCGGTCTGGTCAAGGGGTGGGCGGTGCAGCGGGCGGCCGGCCGGCTGGCCGACCTGACCGGGCACGACCGCTGCCTCAACGCTGGTGGCGACGTGCTGCTGCACGCCGGGGCGGACCGGCCGGCCTGGCGGGTCGGCATCGAGGACCCGGACCGCCCCGGCCACCTGCTGGACGTACTGGACCGGCGCGACGGCGCGGTCGCCACCTCGGGCACCGCTCGGCGCGGCGCGCACATCGTCGACCCGCTCACCGGCCGGCCGGCGACCGCGCTGCGGTCGGTCACCGTGGTCGGGCCGGAACTGCTCTGGGCCGACGTGTACGCCACCGCGGCGATGACCCGGGACGCCGACGACGCGCTGACCTGGCTGACCGGCCTGGCCGACCACGAGGCGCTGCTGGTGACCGCCGACGGCCGGGTCCGCGCCACCCCGGACTGGCCCGGCACCCGCCCCGGGCCGCCGCCCGCCCGCTGACCCACCCCGGCCGACCACCGGGTGCGGGGCGTCCGGGCGGACCGGGGAGAATGGACCCATGCAATCACACCCGAACGTGCAGGCGGTGCAGCGGGCGCTCGACGACGCGGGCGCGCGGGACGGCTCCGGCGCGGCCAGCCGGGTCCGCCTGCTGCCCGAGGCGGTGCACACCGCCGCCGCGGCGGCCGACGCGCTCGGCGTCGCCGTCGGCGCGATCGCCAACTCGCTGGTCTTCGACGCCGACGGCGTACCGCTGCTGGTGCTCACCTCCGGCGCGCACCGGGTGGACACCGCCGGCCTGGCCGCCCAGCTCGGGGTGACCCACCTGCGCCGGGCCACCCCCGACTTCGTCCGGGAGCACACCGGCCAGGTGATCGGCGGGGTCGCCCCGGTCGGTCACCCCGGGCCGCTGCGCACCCTGGTCGACACCGCCCTGACCGGGTACGCCGAGGTGTGGGCCGCCGGTGGCGTACCGCAGGCCGTCTTCCCGACCAGCTACCCGGAGCTGCTGCGGATCACCGGTGGCACCCCCGCCGAAGTGGCGTGAACACCACCCCGGAGCTGGTCACCCTGCACGTGTGGCGGGTGCACCGGGCCGCCCTCGGTCAGGCGTTGGTGCGGATGGCCCGGCACCCGGGCCGGCTGCGGCGCACTCCCGGCGTACGGTTCGGCAAGCTGCTCGGCACCGGGACCGGCACCGGCTTCGGCCCGGGGGACGCCGACCTGACCCGGTGGGCCGCCCTGGTGGTGTGGGATTCTCCCGCTGCGGCGGCCGGCTTCGACACCTCCCCGGTGGGCCGTTCCTGGGCCCGGATCGCCCGCGCCTCGGCCCGGTTGGAGCTGCGCCCGGTGACCAGCCGGGGCGAGTGGTCGGGCCGGCGTCCGTTCGGCGATCCGGCGGGTGGCCGGGTCGACGGACCGGTGCTGGCGCTGACCCGGGCCCGGTTGCGTCCCCGCCGCGCGCTCACCTTCTGGAAGGCCGTCCCGCCGGTCGCGGCAGCGCTGCACGCCGCGCCGGGGCTGCTCGCCCGCTTCGGGGTGGGTGAGGCGCCGCTGGGCTGGCAGGGCACGGTCAGCGTGTGGCGCGACCCGACGGACCTCGTGGCGTTCGCGTACCGTCACCCGGAGCACCGCGCGGCGATCACCCGCACCCCCACCGAGGGGTGGTACGCGGAGGAGCTGTTCGCGCGTTTCGAGGTGCGCGCAGTGGTCGGTGACCGGTCGGTGCTGGGATGGGTCGCCGACGGTGATCCGCAACCGTGAGAGGACGCGCATGAGGTTGGTGCGGTGGACGCCGGAGGATCTCGTCCGGCGGCTCGACGACGTGGTCGCGGTGTACGGGGAGGCGATGGGCTACCGCAGCGAGCTGCTGGAGGCCCGACGCGGTTACATCGCCACCCACGCCCGACGACCCGGGTTCCGCGCCGTCGCCAGCCTCACCACCGAGGGCCACCTGGCCGGCTTCGGGTACGGCTACCTCGGCGCGGGTGGACAGTGGTGGCACGACCAGGTCTACCGGGCGCTGGACCCGGACGCCCGACAGCGTTGGCTGACCCACTGCTTCGAGGTGGTCGAGTTGCACGTCCGGCCGCCCGCGCAGGGGCACGGTGTGGGTGCCCGGCAGCTCACCGCCCTGCTCAGCCTCGCCGAGGGCGGCACCACCCTGCTGTCCACCCCGGAGGCCGACGAGCAGGCGTCGCGGGCCTGGCGGCTCTACCGGCGGTTCGGCTTCGTCGACGTCCTGCGGCACTTCCGGTTCCCCGGCGACGAACGACCGTTCGGGGTGCTCGGCCGCGACCTGCCGTTGCCCCGCCCCGACACGTCCGGCCCGACCGCGTCATGACCCGCCGGCACGTCCCGTGGCTGCTGCTGGCCGTCCTGGTGCTGACCCAGATCTGCTATCCGCTCACCACCGGGGTCACCCGGGCCCGCCTCACCGTCGCCACGGTCGTGCTCGGCTACCTGCTCTCGGTGGGGCACGCGCTGCTCACCCGGGGCCCCCGGGCGGCGGTGGCGCTGGTCGCGGTGGCCACCGGCGGCGGGTTCGCGATCGAGGCGCTGGGGGTGGCGACCGGTTTTCCGTTCGGCAGCTACGACTACTCAGGCGAGTTGGGGCCGAAGCTGGCCGGGGTGCCGTTGATCATCCCGCTGGCCTGGACCTGGATGGCCTGGCCCGCCTGGCTGGCCGCGGTCCGGCTGACCACGCCCACCGGCCGGGCCCCCGGCACCGCACCGGCCGGCACCGCACCGGCCGGCACCGCACCGGCCGGCAGCGCAGCACCGCGCACCGCAGCACCGCGCACCGCAGCACCGCGCACCGCAGCACCGCGCACCGCAGCACCGCGCACCGCAGCACCCGGCAGCGCGACGCCCGGGTGGGCGGGGCACGCCGGGCGGGTGGCGTTGGCCACCGTCGGGCTGGCCGGCTGGGACCTCTTCCTCGACCCGCAGATGGTGGCCGAGGGCTACTGGGTGTGGCGCGACGCCACCCCGGCGCTGCCCGGCCTGCCCGGCATCCCGGTCAGCAACTACCTGGGCTGGCTGCTCTTCGCGGTGCTGCTGATGAGCGCGCTGCGCCCGCTGGCCGGGTCGGCCGTCGCGGTCACCGACTCCCGCGACGACCCGATGTTCGCGCTCTACCTGTGGACGTACTTCTCCAGTGTGCTGGCGCACGCGGTCTTCCTCCGGCTGCCCGCCTCGGCGGTCTGGGGCGCAGTGGGCATGGCGGTGGTGGCGGTGCCGCTGGCGGTGACCCTGCTGCGCGCCCGCCACCGGCCCGCCGACCGGCCGGCAGCGGGGGCGCGGGGGCGGGCGGTGGGTCGGCGGTGACCGTCGTCGCGCTCGCGCTGGCCGTCGCGGTGCTCGCGCTGACCGTGCACACCTGGGTCAACGCCGGGTGCTGGCTGCGTCGGCCCGTCGACGGGCCGGTCGAGGTCGACGAGACCGTGGCGGTGCTGCTGCCGCTGCGCGACGAGGCCGACCGGGTCACCCCGTGCCTGCGCGCGCTGCTCGCCCAGCAGGGGGTGCCGGGGCTACGGATCACGGTGCTCGACGACGGCTCGACCGACGGCACCGCCGAGGTGGTCCGTGCGGTGGTCGGCGACGACCCCCGGGTCACCCTGCTCACCGGGGTCACCCCGCCGCCGGGCTGGCTGGGCAAGCCGTACGCCTGCCACCAACTCGCCGGGCACGCCGGGCCGGCCGCCACCGTGCTCGCCTTCGTCGACGCGGACGTGGTGCTCACCCCGTACGCGGTGGCGGCGGCGGTGACCGAGCTGCGCGCGGCACGGGCGACGCTGCTGTCGGCGTACCCGAGGATTCTGGTGCGGACGGTGGGTGACCGGCTGGTGCAGCCGCTGTTGCAGTGGTTGTGGTTGACCTTCCTGCCGCTGCGTGCGATGGAACGCTCGGCGCGGCCGTCGCTGGCCGCGGCCGGTGGGCAGTTCCTGCTGGTGGACCGGGCCGGCTACGACCGGGCCGGCGGGCACGCCGCCGTCGCCGACCGGGTGCTGGAGGACATCGAGCTGGCGCGGGCGGTGAAGCGCTCCGGCGGGCGGATCGCGCTGGCCGACGGCTCCCGGCTGGCCGACTGCCGGATGTACGGGACCTGGCCCCAACTGCGCGACGGCTACACCAAGTCGCTCTGGGCCACCTTCGGCCACCCGGGGGCCGCCGCGACAGTGGTCGCCGCGCTGCTCCTGCTCTACACCGCGCCGCCGCTGCTGGCGGTGGCGGCGCTGGTGGCGGGCTCGCCGCCGGCAGCCGGGCTGGCCCTGCTCGGGTACGCCGCCGGAGTCGCCGGGCGGGTGCGCAGCGCCCGCGCCACCGGCGGCCGGGCCTGGCCCGACGCGCTGGCCCACCCCGTGTCGGTCGTGGTGCTCGGTTGGCTGACCCTGCGGTCGTACCATCTGCGGAAGCGGCGTCGCCTGTCCTGGCGGGGCCGTCCGGTCAGCTAGGAGGACGCGGCATGGCGCGGATCGTGGTCATCGGCGCCGGCGTGGGCGGGCTGGCCACCGCCGCCCGGCTGGCGGTCAGCGGGCACGAGGTGACCGTCTTCGAACGGTCCGACACCGTCGGCGGCAAGCTCGGCCGCCACGTCCACGACACCCCGGCGGGCAGCTTCCACTTCGACACCGGGCCGAGCCTGCTCACCCTGCCGCAGGTCTTCCACGAGCTGTTCGAGGCGACCGGCGCGAAGCTCGACGAGTACCTCGACCTGGTCCCGTTGGATCCGATCGTGCGGCACGTCTTCCCCGGTGGCGGACCGGCCCTCGACTCGTGCGCCGACCCGGACGAGTTCGCCGCCCGGATCGGGGCCACCCTCGGCGACCGGTCCGCCGCCGACTGGCAGCGGCTGTGGCGGCGGGCCGCCCGGGTCTGGACGGCGTCGCACCGGGACATCCTGCGGCGGACCGTCGACTCGCCGCGCGACCTGGCCGCGCTGGCCTGGCGGCTGGGCGACCTGGCCGCGATCGGCCCCGGCCGCACCCTGCGCGGGCTGGGCCGCAGCCACCTGTCCGAACCCCGGCTGCGGATGCTGCTGGACCGCTACGCCACCTACACCGGCGCGGACCCGCGCCGCGCCCCGGCCGCGCTGGTCGCCGTCCCCTACGCCGAGCTGACCTTCGGTGGCTGGTACCTGCGCGGCGGGCTGGGCACCCTGGCCGACGCGCTGCTCTCCCGCTGCCTGGACCTGGGCGTCACGGTGCGCACCGGGGAGACGGTCACCCGGATCGACGCCGCCGGTGGCCGGGTGCACGGGGTACGCCTGGCCGGGGTCCACGCGCCCGTGCCCGCCGACGTGGTGGTCGCCAACGCCGACGCGCTCACCGTCTACCGGGACCTGCTGCCCCACCCGCGCCGGCTGGCCGCGCTGACCGACCGCAGCCTGGCCGGTTTCGTGCTGCTGCTCGGGGTACGCGGCGACTCCGGCCTGGCCCACCACACCGTGTTCTTCCCCGGCGACTACGACGCCGAGTTCGACGCCGTCTTCGGTGACCCCGGGCGGGGGATCCGGGCCCGGCCGGCGACCGACCCGACGGTCTTCGTCACAGTGGCCGACGACCCGACCGCCCGCCCGGCCGGACACGAGGCGTGGTTCGTGCTGGTCAACGCCGCCCGCCACGGCACCGCCCCGGATGCGGTGGACTGGCGTCGGCCGGGGCTCGCCGACGCGTACGCCGACCGGATCCTCGACGTGCTCGCCGAGCGGGGGGTCGACGTCCGGGACCGGCTGGTGTTCCGCGAGACCCGTACCCCGGCCGACCTGGACGCCGCGACCGCCGCGCCGGGCGGGTCGATCTACGGCACGGCGGGTGGGCTGCTCCGCCCCGCCAACCGGGGTCCGGCGCACGGGTTGTGGCTGGTCGGCGGCTCCAGCCACCCCGGCGGCGGCCTGCCGATGGTCACCATGTCCGCCCAGATCGTCGCCGACGAGATCGGCCCCGCCTGGTAGCGGGTCAGCCGGCGTCGAGCAGGGCCCGGCGGACGGTGGAGAGGAGCTGGCCCAGGCCGAAGCCGGCCAGCAGCAGCCAGACGGCGGTGGCCATGGTGATGGTGCCGGCCGCCAGGTCGAGGTCGATCAGCCCGGTCAGCCCGGCCAGCAGCAGCCCGACCAGGGCGACGCAGACCCGGGTGGGCCGCTCCCCCACGGTGACCGCGCCGATCTCCCGCATCCCGGCGGCGACCGCGCGGGCCCGGACGTACTCGTGCAGCCAGGACAGCGCGCCGGCCGCGACCACCAGCGCGCCGGGCGCGCCGACCAGCCAGAACGTCACCAGCCAGGCGATCTCACCGAGCCGGTCGGCGACCGAGTCGTAGACGTAGCCGAGCCGGGTGGTCCGGCCGGTGGCTACCGCGACCGCCCCGTCGACGCTGTCGGCGACCGAGGCGAGCAGCACGAACAGCGCGCCGACGATCGGCCCCTGGGGCGACCGGACGCTGAACAGCGGCACGCACAGGCAGAGCAGCACCCCGCCGACGGTCACCGCGGTCGGGGTGACCCGCAACCGGCCCAGCACGAAACCGACGTGGTAGGCGAAGCGTAGCCAGGCACGGACCACAGGCGCCGCGACCCGGGGGTCGAAGCCGCCGTGCAACCGCGCCCAGGCGGTCGCGTACTCGTCCCATTTCAGCTGTGTGCCCACCATCGGTCAACCGCCACGGCACGGTCGAGGTGTCGGGGTCGACGCGTTCACACCCGGGCGTCGGCCCGCAGGCTGCGCCACACCTCGCGGGTCGCGGGCGAGCGGTTCAGGGTGATGAAGTGGATGCCCGGAACCCCCTCGTCGAGCAGCCGGGCGCACATCTCGCTTGCCTGTTCGATGCCGAGCCGGCGGACCGCCTCGGGGTCGTCGGCGACCCGCGCGAACCGCTCGGCCAGCGCGGCCGGGAAGGGCGCGCCGGACAGCTGCACCGAGCGCTCGATGGTGCCGATCTGGGTCACCGGCATCACCCCGGCCAGGATCGGCGTGTCGCAGCCGGCCGCCGCGACCCGGTCGCGCAGCCGCAGGTAGTCGTCGGCGTCGAAGAACATCTGGGTGATGGCGAACTCCGCGCCGGCCCGGCACTTGCGGACGAAGTGTGCGGTGTCGCTGTCCACGTCTGCCGAACGGGGATGCTTGTACGGGAAGGCGGCCACCCCGACGCTGAAGTCGCCGGCGTCGCGGACCAGCCGGACCAGGTCCTCGGCGTAACCGACGCCCTCGGGGTGTCGGATCCACTCGCCGCCCGGGTCACCGGGCGGGTCGCCGCGCACGGCGAGCACGTTGCGGACGCCGACGCCGGCCAGCCGCCCGATCACGTTGCGCAGCTCGGCGACGGAGTGGTTGACGGCGGTCAGGTGCGCCATCGGCAGCAACGTGGTCTCGGTGGCGATCCGTTCGGTCACCGCGACGGTGGTGTCCCGGGTCGAGCCGCCGGCCCCGTAGGTGATCGACACGAACGACGGGCGCAACGACTCCAGCTCGCGGATGGCCTGCCAGAGCAGCCGCTCACCCTGTGCCGTCTTGGGCGGGAAGAACTCGAACGAGAACGTCGGCTGGCGGTCGCGGATCAACTCCCCGATCGCCGGCTGGGGATTGGGAAGGACGGAGGGAAGACCGAGCGCCACGTGACGACTCTAGCGGGCGACGCCGTCCGACCCCACGCACTTCCCACCAGAACATCGACGCCCACCGACCCGCCCGACGCCCCGTCCCCCGCCCGCTGGATCTTGCGGCAGGGCGAAGACCGTCCTTCCGCACGAAGATCTTGCGGCGCGACATGGCATCGCCGATCTTGCGGCCCGACATGGCATCGCCCTTCGCGTCCAGGTCCGGCCAGCACGTAGCGTGGGTTGGTATCGACGTTCGCCGGTCGCGGGACGTGGGTTGCCGAGCAGAAGTGAGTTCGACCGGCAGCGGCCTGCCGCGCCCACCGGGGTGACGCGCCGAGGTGGTGGTGCGGCGGCGGCGGCGGGGACCGGCTAGCGTCTGGGCGTGACCCACGCCGCTCCCGTCTCCCCCGTCGACCGTGCCGGCCTGCGGCAACGCGTCGACAAGGCCCTGACCGAGTTCCTGGCCGGCCGGCGCGGCTGGATGGCCGGCATCGACGAGGCTCTGACCCCGGTCGCCGAGGCGATCGAGGGGTTCGTGCTCGGTGGCGGCAAGCGGCTGCGCCCGGCCTTCGCGTACTGGGGATTCCGGGGTGCCGGTGGGGTGGATGCCGACCAGGTGGTGACCGCCCTGGCGGCGCTGGAGTTCTTCCAGGCCAGCGCACTGATCCACGACGACGTGATGGACCGGTCCGACACCCGGCGCGGTGAGCCGGCGGTGCACCGACGGTTCGCCACCCGGCACCGGGCAGCCGGCTGGAACGGGGCCCCGGACGGCTTCGGCGACGCGGCGGCGATCCTGCTCGGTGACCTCTGCCTGGTCTGGTCCGACGAGCTGCTGCACTCCGCCGGGCTGGACCCGCACACGGTGGCCCGGGCCCGACCGGTCTTCGACGAGATGCGCGCCGAGGTCACCGTCGGGCAGTACCTGGACGTGCTGACCCAGGCGACCGGGGAGGTCTCGCTGGAACGGGCCGGCAAGGTCGCCCGGTACAAGTCGGCCAAGTACACGGTCGAGCGACCGTTGCTGCTCGGTGGCGCACTCGCCGACGCGTCGGCGGACGTGTGCACCGCCTACTCGGCGTACGGGTTGCCGCTCGGTGAGGCGTTCCAGCTCCGCGACGACGTGCTGGGGGTGTACGGCGACCCGGCGCAGACCGGCAAGCCGGCCGGGGACGACCTGCGTGAGGGCAAGCGCACCTACCTGGTGGCGGCGGCGGTGGAGGCCGCCGACGAGGCCGGTCGGGACCTGCTGCTCGGCCGGCTCGGCGATCCGGAGCTGGACGAGGACGGGGTGGCCCGGCTCCGCGAGCTGATCCGCGGCACCGGCGCGTTGGCCCGTACCGAGCAGCGCATCGTCACCCTGACCGACACCGCCCTGGCCGCGCTGGCCGGTGTCGACCTCGACACCGAGGCCCGCCAGGCCCTGGTGGACCTGGCCATCGCCGCCACCCGCCGCGCCGACTGACCCCACCCACCCACCCACACCACCCCACGCCGGGCCATGTTGATCAAGAAGTTTCGGTCACGAATGCCCCGGCAGATGACCCAAACCTCTTGATCAACTGACTTAAACCTCTTGATCAACGCGGCAGGGCAGAGGCAGGGGGGCGGGGGCAGGGCAAGGAGCAGGGTGGGGTGGAGCAGGGTGGGGTGGAGCAGGGTGGGGTGGAGCAGGGTGGGGCGGGGGTGGCGCGGGGGTGGGGCTAGAAGCCGAGGGCTTGGGCGCGGCGCTTCACCTCGCGGGCGTGGTCGCCGCCGAGGGTGACCGCACCGGTGCCGCCGGAGAGGGTGTCGTCACGCTGGTAGAGCCACCGCAGCGCGGCCTCGTCGTCATAGCCGGCGTCGGCGAGCAGGTTGAGCACGCCGGGCAGGTGCTTGAGCACCGTCTTGTTGGCCACCAGGTCGGCGGGGATCCGGCGGATGCCGTCCCGGCGTACGGCGATCAGCTCACGGTCCCGGATCATCTGGTGGACCTTGCTGATCGACAGGTCGAGCCGCTCGGCGACGTCGGGGAGGCTCAGCCAGTCCGCCGGGTCGCTGGGGCCGGCCAGGTCACTGCCGACGGACTGGTCGGCGGGTACGGAATCGGTCACCCGACCACCCTGCCACGTCGCCCGGCCGCACGTGCAGCGGCACCCCGTCGCGCCTGCGTGGGTGCGGCACGGCGGCACCCCGTCGCGCCTGCGTGGGTGCGGCGGGCCGAGCCGGGCCGGAACCCGGCTGTAGCATCCTGTTCAACCTTCACCCTCAGGACACATAGACTCCCTGCCGATGGACATACAGGTCGCCGACACGTTGCTGGGCTCGCTGCTCGACGGGCGCTACCGCATTCGCGGTCGCGTGGCCCGTGGCGGCATGGCGACCGTGTACACCGCCACCGACGAGCGGCTGGAACGTACCGTCGCGGTGAAGATCATTCACCCGTCCCAGGCCGCCGGGGCAGGCGCCCGGCTGGCGGGCTTCCCGGACCGGTTCACCGACGAGGCCAAGGCCATCGCCCGGTTGACCCACCCCAACGTCGTCGCCGTCTACGACCAGGGCACCCACAACGGGCTGCCCTACCTGGTGATGGAGTACGTCCGGGGCCGCACCCTGCGGGAGGTGCTTGCCGAACGCCGCCGGCTCAACCCCGACGAGGCACTGGCGATCATGGAGCAGACGCTCGCCGCGATCGCCGCCGCGCACCGCGCCGGGCTGGTCCACCGCGACGTAAAGCCGGAGAACGTGCTGGTCGCCGAGGCGCCCACCGGCGGGGTGGCCAACCTGATCGACAGTGTGGTCAAGGTCGCCGACTTCGGCCTGGCCCGCGCGGTGGAGGCCAGCGCCGAGGAGGGTGACGACAACCAGCTGATGGCGACCGTCGCGTACGTGGCGCCGGAGTTGGTCACCGACGGGCGCGCCGACCCCCGTACCGACGTCTACTCGGCCGGCATCGTGCTGTTCGAGATGCTGACCGGTCGGGTCCCGTACGACGGGGACCGCCCGGTCGACGTGGCCTGGCAGCATGTCGACCGGGACGTCCCGGCCCCGTCGATCCTGGTGCCCGGCCTGGCCCGGGCGCTCGACGAACTGGTCGCCCGGGCGACCCGGCGGGATCCGGGGGCCCGACCGGCCGACGCGGGCGCCCTGCTGGCCGAGGTGCAGGTGGCCCGGGACGACCTGGGCAACCCGAACGCACACACCGCAGTGCTGGGACGGGTGGCCGAGGAGTCGCCGGCGATGGCCCAGCCGACGATGGTGGTCGCGGCGGTCAGCCCGGTGAACCGGCCGACCTGGGCACGGCTGCCCGAACCGGCCGCCCCGCAGCGCCCACACCGACGCCGGGCCACCGAGGGCGCCGACCTGGGATCCCGGCTGGCGGAGCTGCGTACCCGGGTGATGGGTAACCCGCGCGGACGGCTGTCCGTGGCGGCGGCCGTGGTGGTGGTCGGCCTGCTCGCCGCGATGGGTGGCTGGTGGGTCGGGGTGGGCCGCTACACGGTCGCCCCGCAGCTGGTGAACCTCAGTCGCACCGACGCGCAGGCCCAGGCGGACCGGGCGGGGTTCCGCCTCTCCTTCGCCGAGCCGCGCTACGACGAGAAGATCCCCCGCGACGGTGTGCTCGCCCAGGACCCGGGCTCGGCTGCCAAGATCCTCAAGGGCGGCACCATCACGCTCACCCTGTCCCTAGGGCCGGAGCGGTTCCCGGTGCCGGACGTGGTCGGCAAGGAGTTCGAGCTGGCCGAGGCCGACCTGACCAGCGCGAAGCTGGTGGTCGCCAAGGGCACCCCCCGCTACGACGACAACCTGCCGGCCGGGGTGGTGGTGGACACCAACCCGAAGGTCGGCGCCGAGGTGAAGCCGGGTGCCAAGGTGACAGTCATCCTGAGCCGTGGCCGGGCCCCGATCACGGTGCCCGACCTGGTCGGCAAGAGCCTCGGCGACGCCCGCTCCGCGCTCTCCCAGCTCGGGCTGGTGCCGGTCGAGACGTACAAGGACTCCGACAAGCCGCGCGACGAGGTGCTCGGACAGAGTCCGGCCGACGGCGCGGGCGTGGAGAAGGGCACCAAGGTCAGGCTGGACGTCAGCAAGGGTCCGCCGCAGGTGGCCGTCCCCCGGGTGGTCGATCTGCCCTGTCAGCAGGCCAAACAGCAGTTGGAGGGGGCCGGATTCACGGTGAACGTCCAGTTCAACCCCAACGGCATCGTCCGGTTCCAGAACCCGGGCGAGAACTCCCAGGTGCCCCCGGGCACTCCGGTCACCCTGGGCTGCCTGTGAGCACCCTGCGGCCGGTCGGTTCGCACACCCCCACCTCGGGCGGGCTGGCCAGGGCGGCTCTGCCGTACGTCGACGCGACCGGCTCCCGGGTGGTGCAGGTCTACGTCTCCAACTCGCGGGGCTGGGCGTTGCCGCCCGGCGACCCGGCCCAGGACGCGCTCTTCGCCGACGGCTGCGCCGCCCGTGGCGTGCCGGTCTACATCCACGCGTCGCTGCTTGTCAACCTGGGTTCGCCCACCCCGGCGACGGTGGAGAAATCCACCCTCACCCTGGCGCACGCGCTGCGCCGGGGGCGGGCGATCGGGGCCCGTGGCGTGGTGTTCCACGCCGGCAGCGCGGTCGACGCCGGGTACGCCGAGACCGCCCTACGGCAGGTACGCGAGTCGCTGTTGCCGCTGCTCGACGAGACCACGACCGACGGCGGTCCGCTGCTGCTGGTGGAGCCGAGCGCGGGTGGCGGCCGGTCACTGGCCTCCCGGGTCGAGCACCTCGGCCCCTACCTGGACGCGGTCGACCGGCACCCGGGGCTGGGGGTCTGCTTCGACACCTGCCACGCCTGGGCGGCCGGGCACGACCTGGCCGCCGAGGGTGGCATGACGGCGACCCTGGACACCCTGGTCGCCACGGTCGGGGCGGAGCGGCTGAAGCTGATCCACGCCAACGACTCCAAGGACCTGTGCGGCTCCACCCGGGACCGGCACGAGAACATCGGCAAGGGCAGCATCGGCGAGCCGGCCTTCGCCGAGTTGATGGCCCACCCCGCCACCGCCGGCATCCCCGTAGTGGTGGAGACCCCGTCGGACAAACACGAGGGCCACGCCACCGACATAGCCACCCTGACCCGCCTCCACCCCTAACCCAAACCACCCCGGCACCCCCCACCCCGGCCCCCCCACCCCGGCAGCGCCGCACCCCGGCAACGCCACGCCCCGGCAACGCCACGCCCCGGTGATCAAGAGGTTTAGGGCAGCCTGAAGATCAAAGTTGACGCAAACCTCTTGATCACCAGCGACCGGCCGGAGGGGCGGGCGGGGGCGGGGTGGGTGGGGCGTGGGGGGTGGGGTGGGTGGGGGTGGGTTCAGGGGGTCAGGAGGTGGGGGAGGATCTTGGTGGCGTGGTCGATGGCGGCGTCGTCGACGTCGAGGTGGGTGACCAGGCGGGCGGTACGCGGGCCGAGCACCGACAGCAGCACCCCCTCCGCGCGGGCGGCGGTCGCCAGGGCACGGGCGTCGAGCCGGTGCCCGGTCAGGTCCAGCGGGACGATGTTCGTACGCACCGGCCCGGCCAGCACCCCGGACGGGGCGATGGCCTCGGCGAGCCGGGCGGCGCGGGCGTGGTCGTCGGCGAGCCGGTCGAGGTGGTGGGTCAGGGCGTACCGGCCGGCGGCGGCGAGCACCCCGACCTGCCGCATCCCGCCACCCATCCGCTTACGCAGGACGCGGGCCCGGGTGATCTGCTCGGCGCTGCCGACGACCAGCGAGCCGACCGGTGCGCCGAGGCCCTTGGAGAGGCAGACCGACAGGGTGTCGAAGAGCGCGCCGTACTCGTGCAGCGGCACACCGTCGGCGACGTGCGCGTGCCAGATCCGGGCGCCGTCGCAGTGCAGGGCGAGGCCGGCGGCGTCGGCGACCCGGCGCAGTTCCCGCAGGGTCGCCAGCGGGATGACCCCGCCACCGCCACGGTTGTGGGTCTGCTCGACGGCGATCGCCCGGGTCGGCACCGCGAAGTAACCGTCCGGCCGGATCATCCCGGCCACCACGTCCGGGTCGACGGCCGCGCCGAGGGCCGGCCAGGTCCGCGAGGAGATCGCGCCGTACGCCGCCGCCGCGCCGACCTCGTACGTCACCACGTGCGCGTCGGCGTCGCAGAGCAGTTCGTCGCCGGGTGGGACGACCAGTTGCAGGGCGATCTGGTTGGCCATCGAGCCGGTCGGGGCGAAGAGCGCCGCCTCGTGCCCGAAGAGCGCGGCGACCTCGGCCTCCAACGCGTTGACCGTCGGGTCCTCGCCGTAGACGTCGTCACCGACCTCGGCGGCGGCCATCGCCGCCCGCATCCCGGCGGTCGGCCGGGTCACCGTGTCGGAGCGCAGGTCCACCACCGGGCCCGGGTCGCCGAGGTGCCCACCCTCCCGTCGGTCGGCAGGCGCAATGCCCCGCCCTCCCGTCGGGTCACCGGCCGGGCCGCTCGGGCGGTCAGCCACGCAGCATCTCCGCCACCAGGAAGGCCAGTTCCAGCGACTGTTGGGTGTTCAGCCGCGGGTCACAGGCGGTCTCGTACCGGCCGGGCAGGTCGAGGTCCTCGATGCCCTGGGCGCCGCCGAGGCACTCGGTGACGTCCTCGCCGGTCAGCTCGACGTGGATGCCCCCGGGGTGGGTCTCCAGACCCCGGTGCACCTCGAAGTAGCCGAGCACCTCGTCGACGATCCGGTCGAAGTGCCGGGTCTTGTAGCCGTTGGAGGACTCGTGGGTGTTGCCGTGCATCGGGTCGCACTGCCACACCACCTTCGCCCCGGCCGCGGTGACCTTGGCGACGATCGGCGGCAGCGCGTCACGGACCTTGTGGTTGCCCATCCGGCTGATCAGGGTGAGCCGGCCCGGGATGTTCTCCGGGTTGAGCTTCTCGCACAGCTCGATCGCCTCGTCCGGGCTGGTGGTCGGGCCGAGCTTCACGCCGATCGGGTTGGCGATCCGGGAGATGTAGTCGATGTGCGCGCCGTCGAGCTGCCTGGTCCGTTCGCCGATCCAGAGGAAGTGCCCGGACAGCCCGTACGCCCGGCGGTCGGAGACCCGGGTGAGCGCCCGGTCGTACTCCAGGGCCAGCGCCTCGTGCGAGCAGTAGAGGGTGACCGTACGCAGCGCGTCGTCCTCGGTCATCCCGCAGGCCCGGATGAACGCGATGGCCCGGTCGATCTCCCGGGCGATCGCCTCGTAGCGCTCCCCCGCCGGGGAGTTCTTCACGAAGCCCTTGTTCCAGTCGTGCACCGCGTGCAGGTCGGCCAGCCCACCCGCCAGGTAGGCGCGGAGCATGTTCATCGCGGCGGCCGAGTTCGCGTACGCCCGGATCATGCGCTGCGGGTCGGCGACCCGGGCGGTCGGGTCGGCCTCCAGCGCGTTGATCATGTCGCCCCGGTAGGCCGGCAGGCCCCGGGCATCGGTGGGCAGCGACCGGGGCTTGGTGTACTGGCCGGCGACCCGGGCCACCTTGACCACCGGCAGGGACGCGCCGTAGGTGAGCACGATCGCCATCTGGAGCAGGGTGCGGGCGTTGGCCAGCAGGTGGCTCTCGGTGTTGTCGGCGAAGGTCTCGGCGCAGTCACCACCCTGGAGCAGGAACGCCTTGCCCTCGCAGACCAGGGCGAGCTTGCGGCGGAGCTGGTCGACCTCGTAGGGGGCGACCACCGAGGGCACGGTGTCGAGCACCTTGCACACCTCGGCGACCTGGGCCGGGTCGGACCACGGCGGGATCTGCTGACGGGGCAGCTCACGCCACCTGTCGAGACCGAGGGCGGCGTCCTCGGCCGAGTCGACGGTGGGGCGGCTGGTCTGCAGCCCGGGGCTGCTCACGGCGGGGTAGCTCAGCTGATGCCACTCATGGCGCATGAGGGAAAGCGTACGGCGACGGTCCGAGTGCTGCGGCGGCGAGGGGCGCGGTTCCGGCAGTTGGGAGCTCAGGGGGTGACCGACGGCTCCGGGGTGTGCCCACCGGGCTCCTCGCCCGCGATGCACCAGTCCGCGCCGTCCCTGGTGACGGTGAACAGCAGCGGTCGGGTGGCCTTCTTCGCCCCCACCGAAACGGTCACCGTGGTGCTGACCTCCTGACCCCGGGTGCCGGTCCGGATGTCGGTGATCGTCGCATCGGGCACCTGGAAGTGGTCGGCGAAGTCGCCGTTCGGCCCGGTCGCGGCGGCGTCGAAACCCGCCTGCATCGTCGCGCAGAGCTGGTTACGGCCGGCGGCCGGGTCCTTGGCCGCCATCGCGTCGAGGTACGCCTGGACCCGCTCGCGGGCCTTGGCGGACGCCTCCTGGGCGGGTGCCCGCTCGGGCTGACCGTCGGCCTCCCCGTCCCCACCCAGACCGCAGCCGAGCAGGGCGAACGGCAGCAGGACCAGCGGTACGACGCCGGCGGTGCGGAACCTCGATCCCATGCGTCCTCCCCCGGGTGCGGATGTCGACCGGTTGCCGAGCGGCGAGTGTGTCACACCGCACCGGCCAGGTGGCAACCCGTCACGGCCGCGGCGGCCCTGTCGCGTCGCCCTCCCGCCTGCCGGTGACTGCGATCCTGTGGTTACCGTAACGACCTCGACCGATGGGAGGTGGCGGTCATCCTCGCCGTGGCGTCGATCGACACCGCCGGGTTTCCGCCGGCCGACCGGTTCGCCTTCTGGCAGGACCTGGTCGCCCGGGAGTCGGCGGCGGCCCGGATCAGCAGCGACCACGCGGCCGACTTCCCCGCCGCGGCCCGGGTCGTCGAGCTGGGGGTGGTCCGGCTCGGCGTCTGGCGGTACCCGTCGCTGGAGATGCGCCGCACACACCCGCTGATCCGCAGCACCGACCCGGAGTTGT
Organism: Micromonospora sp. NBC_00421; assembly: GCF_036017915.1. Classification (NCBI taxonomy): domain Bacteria; kingdom Bacillati; phylum Actinomycetota; class Actinomycetes; order Micromonosporales; family Micromonosporaceae; genus Micromonospora; species Micromonospora sp. NBC_00421. The sequence continues at coordinate 420,489 of NZ_CP107929.1, read as the reverse complement.
ACCAGCTCGCCCTGCCGCTGTCCGGGCACGGCAGGGCGTTCCAGGGGCGACGGGACGGGCCACTCGACCCGTCCGGGTTCACCCTGGTCGACACGGTCCGGCCGCACGGCTCCGCGCACCGACCGGACGCCGCCGACAGGTCGGGGCCGTTGCAGACGGTGACCGCGCTGGTGCCGCACGGGGCGCTGCACCTGCCGGCCGGCCGGGTCGAGGAACTGCTTGCCGTACGGATCCCGGCCGGCACCGGGATGGGCGTGCTGCTGGCCCAGTTCCTGCGGCAGGTCGTCGAGCATCCCGAGCAGTACGCCCCGACCGACGCGCCCCGACTGGACCGGATCGCCCTGGACCTGATCACCGGCACCCTGGCCGGACGCCTCGACCTGACCGCGACGCTGCCGACCGAGGTACGGGCGACCGGCCTGCGGGCCCGGATCGAGGCGTTCGTCTCCCGACACCTCGACGACCCCGAGCTGACCCCGGCCGCGGTGGCCGAGGCGCACCACCTGTCGCTACGGTCCCTGCACCGGCTCTTCGAGCCCTCCGGCAGCACCGTGGCGGCCCTGATCCGGACCCGTCGGCTGGAACGGTGCCACCGGGACCTCGCCGACCCGGCCCTGGCCCATCTGGGCATACACGAGATCGCCGTCCGGTGCGGATTCCGTGACCGGGCCCACTTCAGCCGCGCGTTCCGGGCTGACTTCGGCCTCTCCCCCCGCGAGCACCGGGCCCGGTCGGCCGGACGCTGACCTGCCCGGACATTGCGGGCGGGGAGGGACCGGTGTGGTCCCTCCCCGCCCGTGTGGGTGGTGCGTCGGCGCTCGGCTCAGCCGAGGCCGCCCTTGATGGCGCCGATCAGCTCACCGTTGCCGGTGTCACCGGAGAGCTCCCAGAAGAAGGCGCCACCGAGGCCCTGGTTCTTCGCGTAGGTCATCTTGCCGCCGATGGTGGCCGGCGTGTCGTAGCTCCACCAGTTGCTGCCGCACTTGGCGTACGCCGTCCCGGCGATGGTGCTGGTGGCCGGGCAGGTGTTCTTGAGGACCTTGTAGTCCTCGATGCCCGCTTCGTAGGTGCCGGGGGCGGCGCCGGTGGCGGTGCCGCCCGGGGCGGCCTGGGTCACCCCGGTCCAGCCCCGACCATAGAAGCCGATGCCGAGCAACAGCTTGTTGGCCGGCACCCCCTTGGACTTGAGCTTCTGGATCGCCGCGTCGGAGTTGAAGCCCTGCTGCGGAATCCCGGTGTACGAGGTGAGCGGCGAGTGCGGGGCGGTGGGTCCCTGGGCGTTGAACGCGCCGAAGTAGTCGTAGGTCATCGGCATCAGCCAGTTGAGGTTGCCCACCGCACCGGCGTAGTCGGTGGCGTCGATCTTGCCGCCGTTGCTGCCGTCGGCGGTGATCGCGGCGGTGACCAGGGCGGACGAGCCGAACCTGGTACGCAGCGCGCCGATCACGTTCTTGAAGGCGTTCGGGCCGCTGCTGTCACAGCTCAGACCGCAGGCGTTGGGGTACTCCCAGTCGATGTCGATGCCGTCGAAGACGTCCGCCCAGCGCGGGTCCTCGACCAGGTTGTAGCAGCTGTCGGCGAACGCGGCCGGGTTCTGCGCGGCCTGGGTGAAGCCGCCCGACCAGGTCCAACCGCCGAAGGACCAGATCACCTTCAGGTGCGGGTACATCTTCTTGAGCTTGCGCAGCTGGTTGAAGCTGCCACGCAGCGGCTGGTCCCAGGTGTCGGCGACGCCGTCCACGCTGTCCGCCGCGGTGTACGCCTTGTCGTAGTCGGCGTAGCTGTCCCCGATCGTGCACCGGCCGCCTGTGGTGTTGCCGAAGGCGTACAGGATGTGGGTGAGCTTGGCGGCGGAGCCGCTGGTGGCGATGTTCTTGACGTGGTAGTTGCGGCCGTAGACGCCCCACTCGGCGAAGTAGCCGACGACCTTCTTGTCCCCGCTGGGCGGGGTGGTGGGCGGCGGGGTCGTCGCCGGCGGGGTGGTCGGCGGTGCCGTAGTCGGCGGTGCCGTAGTGGGCGGGGTCGTCGTGGGCGGCGCGGTCGTCGGCGGCTTCGTGGTGGTGGGCGGGGTGCCCCCGCCGCACGACGCGCCGTTGATCGTGCAGTTCAGCGGCGCCTTGTACGGCCCGGTGCCGTTGTAGCCCCAGCTGAAGCTGGCTCCCGGGCCGAGCGGCCCGGCCCAGCTCTTCTTCACCGCCACGTAGTGATTGCCGCTGCTGGTGACGTCGGCGTCCCAGAAGCTGCTGATGGTGGTGCCGGCCGGCAGGTCGAACTCGATCCGCCAGGTGCTGACGCTGGCGCTGGAGCCGTTGGCGACGGTGACCCGGCCCTCGTGGCCGGTCCCCCAGTCCTGGGCCGAGGCGAATGTCGCGGTGACGCTTCCGGCGCCGAACGCCGAGGTCACCGGTACCGCCGCAACGGTCAGCGCGACGACCGCGCCAGCCCAGAGGGCGCGGCGGAGGGATCTCTTCATGGGGCGCCTCCTCAAACAGTTAGGAAACTTTCCAGATCGGTTGGGGAGACGCTACTCACACCGTCATCACTTCGTCAAGATGCGCATCCGTCGATTCGCTGCCCGGGGTGAGCAGGGCGGTTCGGGCGGTTCGGGGTCGGGGTGGCCCGGGTGGCGCGCACGGGCGCGTAGCCTCGCGGCATGACCGTCTTCGACATCGAGATCGACGCGCTGACCGGCGGATCCGCCGACCTGGCCGGTTACCGGGGCCGGGCGCTGCTGGTCGTCAACGTGGCCTCCCGCTGCGGCCTCACCCCGCAGTACGCCGCCCTCCAGGAGCTGTCCACCGGGTATGCCGACCGGGGTCTGGTGGTGCTCGGCGTGCCGTGCAACCAGTTCGCCGGGCAGGAACCCGGCACGGCCGCCGAGATCGACGAGTTCTGCCAGGTCAACTACGGGGTCACCTTCCCGCTGACCGAGAAGGTCGACGTCAACGGCCCGGCCCGGCACCCGCTCTACGCGGCACTTGTCGACACCCCCGACGCCGAGGGACACACCGGGGACGTCCGGTGGAACTTCGAGAAGTTCCTGGTCGCCCCGGACGGCACGGTCGCCGGCCGGTTCGCACCGACGGTCACCCCGGACTCGGCCGAGCTGCGCACCGCGATCGACAAGGTCCTGCCAGCCTGAGAGCCAGGACGCGGGAGTAGGTCACCCGACCCTCAGCCCGCCCGGCGCGCAACCACCGTCAGGAACACTGGCACCCGATACCCACCGATGTCTCCTCGGGCCCTTTCGAGCTGATGACGTTAGCGAGTCACCCCTCCGACAGGGATCGTGAGTCGCTAACGTCATCAGCTCCAAAGCACCCGGGCAGGCATACCGGCCTCGCCGTGTACCAGCCGGCCACGTCCCCCCGAAGCGCCCGACCGGCGCAAGATAGCCGACCAACGCCAAGGGGCCGACCGGCGGGAATCGGCCGACCGGCGGGAAGAGCACCAGGGGAAAGGCCGACCGGGAGGAAGAAGCCGGACCAGCGGAGAGAAGGCGACCCCGCCCTGGCCCGACGGTCCCCGATCAGGCCAGGGCCGCGCCGACCCGGGGACAGGTCGACACGGCCATGGGGCACCGGACCAGCCCGCCACGAACCAACCCGCCACGGATCAGCCCGCCACGAACCAGCCCGCTGCGGATCAGCCCGCTGCGGAACGGAAGACCGGGTAGTAGCCGCCGGACTGACCGGCCGCCGTCGGGTGGTAGGACACGCCGATGTTGACGAAGTTCAGCGCGTGCAGCCACTTCTCGCCGTAGCTGCACAGTTGGTGACCGACGAAGATGGACCGGACGTCGGCGAAGGTGAAGCCGGCCGAGGTGGCGGCGGTGCGGGTGATGTCGTCCACCAGGTTGATGCCCTCGTTGATCTTCGTGCGGGAGGTCGCGGTGAGCCCCACGCAGACCGTGCCGAGCTGGTAGAAGACCGGGTAGCCGACGACCACCACCCGGGCCGACGGCGCGCGGGACCTGATCCCGTTGTAGACGGCCGCCAGCTTGGCGGGCAGCTCCGCGCGGGCCTTGTTCTCGGCGGCCTGCACGGCCGCGACGCACTGGGCCTCCCCCTGGAGCACGCAGGTCGTCATGATCGACGAGAAGCCGACGTCGTTGCCGCCGATGGTGACGCTGACCAGGGTGGTGGTCGAGGTCAGTGCGGAGAGCTGATTGTTGACCACGTCCGTGGTGGTGGCCCCGGAGCAGGCGACCGACTTGTACGAGGCGGGCTTGACGGTGGTGTTGTACAGCGCCGGGTAGGCGTTGGTGCTGCGCTGGCAGGCGCCGCTCTCGGAGGTGTAACTGTCGGCACCGACGCCGGAGGCGTAGGAGTCACCGAGGGCCACGTAACGGTCGGTGGGGGCCGCCTGGGCGGGCACCGCCACGCCGAGGGTCACGCCGATGGATGCCGCGAGACTCACGGCAAGGGACACGAGACGGGATCTCCGCACGTCGCACTCCTGGGGGCTGGAAGTGGTGGTGTGAGATAGATATCACTCGATGAAGAGTTTGGGAAGGCCATCGATATGGAACAGGGGTCGTCAGGGGGTCTGCGACCCGTCCGTCGACGACCACTGCCCGGCCAGCACCGCCCAGATCTCGACGTCGACCCGGCCCGCCGGACCCGGTGCGACCTCGCGCAGGGTGCCCTCGTGCCGCATCCCGAGCCGGCGGGCCACCGCGGCGCTACGGACGTTGCCGACGCTGGTCCGCCATTCGACCCGGTGGATGCCGCGTTCCCGGATCGCCCAGTCCACGATCCGGGTCGCCGCCCGGGTCACCAGGCCCCGCCCCTCGGCGGCCGGTTCCAGCCAGCAACCCGCCTCGGCTAGCCCGGACGCCGTGTCGAAGGACACGAACATCACCCCGCCGACCAGGGTGCCGTCGGCCCAGATCCCCCAGATGCCACCGGCGTCGGCCGCCCACTTCTCGGCGTACCGGCGCAGCACCCGGCGGGCCGAGTCCAGGTCGGTGGCCACGAAGGACGCCCCGACCCAGGGGGCGATGTGCTCGCGGGCCCGGTCCAGATGGGTCAGGAACTCCTGCGCGTGCCACGGCGAGAGCGGGCGCAGCTCGGCGTCCCCGGTCAGCGGCAGCGCGAACACCGGTCAGCCCCTCCTGCTCGACACCGGCAGGCTCAACCGCAGCGTCGGCAAGGAGGTGGGCACGAAGCCCAGCGACCGGTAGAGCGGTTCGCCCGCAGCCGAGGCCCGCAGGTCGACCTTGCCGACCCCGCGCTGCCGGTACCAGTCCAGCAGCGCCTCCAGGCAGGCCCGGGAGTAGCCGCGCCGGCGGTGCGCCGGCTCGGTGACCACGTTGAAGACGTACCCGGTCAGGCCGTCGGGGTTGCCGGGGCCGCCGAGGCGCTGCTCGATGGTCCCGGTCGCGCAGGCCGCCAGCACACCCGGCCGGCGCGGGTCGTCGACCACGAAGACCGCCATCAGGTCGGCCGGTTCGGCCAGCCGCCGGTGCAGCACCTCCCGGGCGGCCTGCTGCCAGGGGCCCGGCGCGGGAGCCATCGCGTCGATGTCGGCCAGCATCACCCCACGCAGGCGGACGATCTCGCCGGCGTCGGCCACCACGGCGCGTCGAACGTTGATCACGAACGGACGGTACCGGATACTCCGCACGGGACACCCGCCGAGACACGCTGATCGGAAACGGTGGGACACGGAGTTGTCCGACTTGCCATCCAGTCCCGCTCACGGGACGCTGTGGGTCGGCACCGACACCAGATTGGCACCGACACACCACCTCGGAGGCGAGATGCCCCAGCTCCGTACCGCGCCGCGCCGGCTGCTCGCCGCCACCGGCACCCTCCTGCTCGGCACCGCATCGGCCGCCATCGGCGTCGCGCCCGCCACCGCGGCGACCGGCGACGTCGGTTACGTCCGGCTCGCCCACCTCTCCCCCGACACCCCGGCCGTGGACGTCTACCTCTCCGCCCCCGGCAACGGGGCGCCACAGGTCTTCCCCGCCGTCGGCTACGGCGTCGTCTCCCGCTACCTGCCCCTGGCCGCCGGCCGGTACGCGGTGGCGATGCGGCAGGCCGGCGCACCGGCCAGCGAGCCGCCGGTGCTCACCACCGAGGTGGCGGTCGACGCGGGTGAGGCGTACACGGTGGCCGGGGTGGGTCGTTACGCCGACCTCGGCCTGCGGGTCCTCGCCGACGACCTCAGCGCCCCGGCAGCCGGGCAGGCGAAGGTGCGGGTCGTCCAGGCCTCCGTGCGGGCCCCGGTGGTCGACGTGACGGCCGACGACGGCCCGACCGTCGCCGAGGCCGTCCGGTTCGCCACCACCACCGCCTACCGGCAGGTGGAGCCGGGCCGCTGGCGGCTGCGCCTCGGCGGTGGCAGCGGCCCGACCACCGACGCCGAGGTGACCCTCGCCGGTGGGCGGGTCTACTCGCTGCTGGTGCTCGACGGCAAGCGGGGCGGGCTCACCACCGAGCTGCGCGAGGACGCCCGCGACGGCGGGGTCGCCCCGGCCGGTGGCGTGCCGGCGGGTGCCGGCGGGCTGGCCGCAGGCGGGCTCGGGGCGTACCCGATGGTGGCCGGCGGGCTGCTCGCGGGGGCCGTGGTGGTGGGCACGACGGTGCTGGTGCGGCGTCGGCGGCGACCGGTCTGGTGACCAGGCCCGGCTTCGCGATCCGGCGGCACCGCGCCCGGCGGGGGTCGTCCGCCGCCCTGGTCGCGGTCGGCGCGGCGCTCTGCCTGGCCGCGGGCACCGGCGTCGGCCTGGCCACCGACACCCGCCTCGGCCTCACCACCGCCCCCGGCCCGGCCGCCACCCCCGGCCCAGACTCCGACGCCGGCCCAGACTCCGACGCCGGCCCGGCGGACGGCTCCGCCCGGCCGGTGGGCCCGGCCGGTGACTGGCGGCCCGGCTGCGCGGCCGGTTGCGCCACCGGTGCCGGCGCGCTGCGCGCCGTGCCTGCGCCACCCACCCGGGTACGCGTGGCGCGGATCGACGTCGACTCCACGCTCACCGCGCTCGGCCTGGACCGCGCCGGCACCCTGGTCCCACCGGCGGACTTCACCCGGGCCGGCTGGTACGGCGGCGGCCCGGCACCGGGCGACCCGGGGCCGGCGGTGATCGCCGGTCACCTGGACTCCCGACGTGGCCCGGCCGTCTTCGCCCGCCTCGGCGAGTTGCGCCCCGGCGACCGGATCGAGGTGTGGCGGGGCGCGCGCCGGGTGACGTTCCGGGTCACCGGCACGCTGCGTACCCCCAAGGACGCCTTCCCCACCGCCACCGTGTACGGCCCGACGCCCGGCCCCGAGCTGCGGCTGATCACCTGCGGTGGTGACTTCGACCGGCGGGTCGGGCACTACCGGGACAACGTGGTGGTCTTCGCCGTCGCCGACCCGCCGGCCGACCCCGTCCCCCGCTCCGCCGCCGACTGACCCCCAACCCGGGCGGCTAGGCTCCGGCGATGCGACTGACCAGCGTGGACGACGTCCTGGCCGCCGAGCGCCGGCTCGCCGGGCGGATCGTCCGGACCCCTCTGCTGCCCTGCCCGCAGCTCGGCGACGAGTTCGGACTGGACGTCGCGGTGAAGGCGGAGAATCTCCAGCACACCGGCAGCTTCAAGGTCCGGGGCGCGCTGAACGCGCTGCTCGCCCTGGCCGAACGGCAGGCGACCCCGGCCGGGCTGACCGCCTTCTCGGCCGGCAACCACGCCATGGCGGTGGCCTTCGCCGGTCGTACCTTCGGCCTGCCCACCGTCGTCTGCATGCCCCCGCACGCGGTGCCCACCAAGATCGAGGCGGTCCGCCGGTGGGGTGGCGAGGTGGTGCTCACCGACGACCTGCTCGCCACCTGTCAGACGATCACCGCCGAGCGCGGCTACCACCTGCTGCCGCCGTTCGACGACCCGGACGTCATCGCCGGTCAGGCCACCCTGGGCCGGGAACTGCTGGCCGACGGCCCACCGCCGGGCCTGGTACTGGTCCCGGTCGGCGGTGGCGGGCTGATCAGCGGGGTGGCAGCTGCCGTCCGGGCTGCTGCCCCGACGGCCCGGATCGTCGGCGTCGAGCCGGCCACCGCCAACGTCGTCGGCCACGCGCTGCGCACCGACGGCGACGGCCCGGCGACCCGACCGGTCTCGATGGCCGACGGGCTGGCCGCCCCGTTCGCCGGCCGGCTCACCCTGGCCCACGTCCGGGACCTGGTCGACGACATGGTGGAGGTCACCGAGGCGGACATCCGGGCCGCCTGGTGGGATCTGATGGCGGCCACCCGGCTGCTGCTCGAACCGGCGGCGGCGGTCACCCTCGCCGCGCTGCGCACCGGGCGGGTGACCGCCGCCCCGGGCGCCCGGACGATCCTGGTCCTCAGCGGCGGCAACGTCTCCCCCACCATGCTGGCCACCCTCGCCTGACCGCCCTGCCCCCACCCCCACCCATGGCCTGACCGACCCCGCCCTGACCGACCCCGCCCTGACCCGGCAGGGCTCCGACTGCGCGCGATCTTGGAGTTCTGGTGCCCGTTGCATCCCCATATCGCATGCTTTGCTCCCACCATAACTCCCTGATCGACGGGGTGGGGTGGGGTGGGGTGGGGTGGGGTGTGGGGGGGTGTGGGGGGGTGGGTTAGCGGATTGGGCGGCGGCCGGCGAAGCCGCATTCGACGCGGTGGTACCAGCGCACGTCGGAGTCGCCCTCCAGCCAGCACCAGAGCACGGCGCGGCCGTCGTGTTCGCCGGGGAAGTCGAGCAGCACCGGGGCGATCCCCTTGACCTGGATGTCGTGCGAGTTCAAATCCTCCAGCACGCCGTGCAGCCGGGCCTCGAGGGCCTTGACCTCGGCCCGGCCGCCCAGCGCCGACATCCCGGGGCCGGCCAGGTCGGCCCGTAACTCGGCCAGGTCGGCCCGGATACCGATCAGCTCGTCGATGCGGGGCTGCAGGGTGGCGACCAGGTACCGCGCCTGGGCGAGAGTGAACACCGGGCCAGTATGGGGCACTCACGTTCGCCGTACCTAGGCGGCGTGCTTCGTGGGGAAAAGAAAGCAGCGCTACGGCTGGCCGACGGTGAACTACCGGCGTACCACCTGAGCCCGCCCGATGAAGCCGAGCCGATGCTTCGACCCTATGTCTGGCGTCGGCTTACGAATGCCGTTGCAGCAGCCGCCCTCGGCACCTGCCGATACCTCGTCAACGGTGAGCTGCTTCCCACCAGCACATGACGGACCAATCTTTCGCACCCACCCCTGTCGCTGCCGGCTGTCAGTCGGCCTGGGCGGCCAGTTCGCGGGCGCGGTCGCGGGCGGCTTCCAGCGCCGCCAGCAGTGCCGCGCGTACGCCGTGTTTCTCCAGCTCGCGGATGGCCGAGATGGTGGTGCCGGCCGGGGAGGTGACCGCCTCGCGGAGCTTGACCGGGTGTTCGCCGGAGTCGCGCAGCATAATCGCCGAGCCGATCGCGGTCTGCACGATCAGCTCGTGTGCCACCTGCCGGGGCAGGCCGAGCAGGATGCCCGCGTCGATCATGGCCTCGACCAGCAGGTAGAAGTAGGCCGGCCCGGAGCCGGAGAGGGCGGTCACCGCGTCCTGCTGCGACTCGGGCACCCGCAGGGTCGCGCCGAGCGGGGCGAACATCTCCTCGGCCAGGGCCAGGTGTTCACCGGTGGCGTGCGCGCCGGCCGAGATCGCGCTCATCGCCTGGTCGACCAGGGCCGGGGTGTTGGTCATCACCCGGACCACCGGGGTGCCCTCGGGCAGCCGGCGGCTGAAGAAGCTGGTGGGCAGCCCGGCGCAGAGCGAGATGACCAGCTTGTCGGCCGGCACCTTCGGGCCGATCTCGTCCAGCAGGGTGCCCGCGTCCTGCGGCTTCACCGCGACCGCCAGCACCGCCGCCTCGTCGACGGCGGTCAGGTTGTCGACCACCCGTACGCCGTACCGGGTGGCCAGTTCCTCGGCCCGGACGGGACGGCGGGCGGTCGCCAGCAGCCGCTGCGCCGGCCAGCCGGACCGCAACAGCCCGGAGAGCACCAGCTCACCGATCTTTCCCGCCCCGATCACCGCGACGGTGTGCTTCGCAGCCGCCATCTCCACCCTTCCGTCCCGTTCGACCCGTCCCGTACCCCCTGCCCCTCCGGCGTGGCGGAGGGGCAGGGGTGGGCGGGTCAGCTGCCGAAGAAGACCTCGGCCTCGTCGTAACGCTCGATCGGGACGGTCTTCAGCTCGCGGGTGGCCTCGGCCAGCGGCACCCGGACGATGTCCGTGCTCTGCATCGCGACCATCTTGCCCCAGTCGCCCTCGTGCGCGGCGTCGATCGCCTGGAGGCCGAGCCGGGTGGCGAGCACCCGGTCGAAGGCGGTCGGGGTGCCACCGCGCTGGATGTGCCCGAGCACGACGGTCCGGGCCTCCTTGCCGGTCTTCGCCTCCAGCTGCTCGGCGAGCCACTGGCCGATGCCGCCGAGGCGGACGTGACCGAAGGCGTCGAGCTCCTGGTTGTGCAGGACCATCTGGCCGTCGAGCGGCTGGGCGCCCTCGGCGACCACGACGATCGGGGCGTACTGGTGCTGGAAGCGCTTCTCGACGTAGCCGGCGACCTGCTCGACGTCGAACTTGCGCTCCGGCAGCAGGATCACGTTGGCGCCACCGGCCAGGCCGGCGTGCAGGGCGATCCAGCCGGCGTGCCGACCCATCACCTCGACGACCAGGGTGCGGTGGTGGCTCTCCGCGGTGGTGTGCAGCCGGTCGATCGCCTCCATGGCGATGTTGACGGCGGTGTCGAAGCCGAAGGTGTAGTCGGTCGCACCCAGGTCGTTGTCGATCGTCTTCGGTACGCCGACCACGTTGACGCCCAGCTCGTGCAGCTTGGTCGCGACGCCCAGGGTGTCCTCGCCGCCGATCGCGATCAGGGCGTCGACGCCCTGCGCGGCGAGGTTCTCCTTGATCCGCTCCACGCCGTTCTCGATCTTGAACGGGTTGGTGCGGGACGAGCCGAGGATGGTGCCGCCGCGGGGCAGGATGCCCCGCACCTCGGGGATGCCGAGCGGCTTGGACAGGCCCTCCAGCGGACCCTTCCACCCGTCCCGGAAACCCACGAACTCGTGACCGTAAGTAGCGACGCCCTTACGGACCACCGCCCGAATGACCGCGTTGAGACCTGGGCAGTCGCCGCCGCCGGTGAGCACGCCGATACGCATGATCTGCACATCCTCCTGAAACGTCAGGTGAAGCCCGGATAAGCCCCAGGATATGTGTCAGCTCAGACCATCGGCACCGTTGCCGGCCCGGGGCGGGCCGTCAGTGCGCACTGTAGTCGGCCCAGGTGTACGCCGACACCGCGCCCCGACCCGCACCGGCCGGCTACCGGTCAGTAACTGACCTCGTGGTTCTCGCCCAGTTTCGGCGGCTCGCCGGTCACCGCCGCCTTGGCCAGGCCGAGCAGGTTGACCACAGAGCCACCCGGCGAGTCCCAGTACTCGGCCGAGCTGGCGTGCACCTTGAGCAGGGTCAGCCCGGGGGTGTCCAGGCCGTCCGGGAACCACGCCTTGAGCACCGGGTTCCACAGCTGCTCGGCCCGCGCCCGGTCGTACGCCTCCTGGGCGGTGCCGGAGATCGAGACCCAGGCGTGGTGCCGCTGGTCGGAGAAGGCCACGTCGACCTCCGGGTTGACCCGGAGCTGGCGCATCTTGGCCGAGTCGGTGTAGGCGAAGAACCACAGGTCGCCCTCGAACTCGGCCGCCTGGAGCGCCATCGGCCGACTGAGCAGCCGGCCGTCCACGCCGATCGTGGTCAGCATGCAGATCCGGGCGTCCCGGATCAGCTCGGTCACCCGTCGCCGGGCGTCGGTGATGGTGGTCGCATCGTCGGCCATGGCGCACTCCCTCGGATCGGCTCGCCCGAACCGGTGCCCCGGACCACGCCTGTCAAACCTGCCGACCGTCACCGGCTGTCATCGCCTGCCAGCGGGCCAGGTTGTGCCGGGCGTCGACCAGCGCGTCGTGCCGGTCGGCCGCCGCGTCCGGCAGCCGGGGCCGACCGAGGTCGTCCCAGAGCTGCCGCAGCTCCTTGGTGAAGCGGGGGATCTCCCGGGGCAGCGCCGGCATCGCCCCCCAGAGCTGGGCCAGCACCACATGGTCGTACGCGGCGTACCAGGCCCACAGCTCCAGTTGCTCGCCCGGCCGGTCGCGGATCGGCTCCAGCAGGAACTCGTACAGGTCGTCGCGGATCCGGGCGCGGGAACGCCAGGCCCGGTCGGCAGGTGAGGGGAGCTTGTCCAGCACGTGACGACGGACCCAGGGTATGGCGCGGGAGTCGTCGAACTCGGTGGAGACCGCGTAGAACTCGCGGCCGTACTCGTCGACGACACCTATCGACACGAGGTCGACACTCCGGCCGTCCTCGATGAATTCGCAGTCGTAGAAGTAGCGGTAGACCATCGCCGTCCATCCTCGCCCACGGTCGGTGACCGTCGCCGGCCGGGGTGCCGTCCCCGCGCGCGGACGGTGGTCGCCACCGTCCGCCGCAGCTCGGGAGTGTCACGGAAAGGTCTACGGGGGTGTACAGCAAGCGACTGGGCCGTCATGATCTGATGTGTACCGCTACCGGACGCCGAACAGGTGTCAGTTCACCTCCGCAGGGGCCGTCAGGGTTCACCCGGTGAGCGAAGTTGTGGTCCGTGACCGGGGGAGGGGTGGGGCCGTGGAGATGCGCCTGCCGGAGCCGGGTGACGCCCTCACCGGGGTGGAGATGTTCGCCGGCCTGGAGCCGGAGGTACGCCAACGGGTGATCGCCGCGGCCGTGCCGCGCACCTACCGCAAGGGCCAGCTCCTCTTCGTCGAGAACGATCCCGGCGAGTCGTTGATCGTGCTGCGTCGGGGGGCGGTGGCGGTGTTCCGCACCGCGCCGACCGGGGAACGCGCCGTGCTGTCGGTCATCCGACCGCCGGACGTGCTGGGCGAGGTCTCCCTGCTGGACGCCTCCACCCGTTCGGCCTCGGCCGAGGCGATCGAGGACTGCGCCGCCCTCGCGCTGTCCCGTCCGGCCTTCATGGAACTGGTGCACTCCAACCCGCGCATCCTGGACGCGGTGATGCGGTCGCTGGGTGGTCTGATCCGGCGGCTCACCGAGCAGAACGCCGACCACGTCTTCCTCGACCTGCCCGGCCGGGTGGCCAAGACGCTGGTCCGGCTGGCCGGGGAGAGCCAGGCCCCGATGATCACCATCGAGCTCAACCAGAGCCAGCTGGCCGAGATGGCCGGGGGGTCCCGGCAGAGCGTCAACCAGGCGATCGGCTCCTTCGCCAGCCGGGGTTGGCTGCGTACCGAGGGCCGCCGGATCGTGGTCACCGACGTGGCGGCGCTGCGCCGCCGGGCCGGCATGAGCGACCGCTGACCAGGCTTCCCGGCGCGGCCGGGCGGCGGCATGCTCCGGGCGGTGGAGCGGTCCGGGCGGCGCGGCAGCGGGGCAGACAGCGCGGCGTGGCCGGCGGACCGAGATCCACCGGCACGCCGGTCGGTCACCTGCCGTTGTCGTCCGCGGGTGGAGCGGTCGGCCCCGGGCCGATCTTCTCCGGGGGTGTCGTCGGCCCGGGTCCGATCTTCTGTGGCTTGGCCGTCGAACCCGTGGTCGTGCCGGCGTCCGAGGTCGACTGGCTGTCGGGATTCTCCACCATGCCCTGTTCCTCCATTCTGGCGAGAGTGACCGCATCGACGTCGACCGTCTCCCCGGGGGACCGGACGGTGCCGTCCGGGTCGGTCCAGTAGGCGGACAAGCGCACCTGCACGGCCACTCTCCTGACAGTGAGTTCTCCTCGTGAGGAACACTAGTGGCGGCCGCCCAACCGCAGGGTCCGACCGCACGTCGGGTACCCGACTGGCCCGCCGCAGCGGGATACTGGGACCTCCTCACGTACGGAGTTCGTCATCGACCTCAAGTGTGGACACTGCTCCCGGGCGGCGGGACCGGACGACCGCTTCTGCGGCGGCTGCGGACAGGCGCTGACGCTCGGCTGTGCCTCCTGCGGGCACGCCAACAGCCCCGAGGCCAGCTTCTGTACCAACTGCGGGCAGCCGCTGCGCGACCGCGGGATCACCGTGCAGGAGGACCGCCGCCAGGTCAGCGTGCTCTTCATCGACATCGTCGACTTCACCACGTACGCCGAGCGGGCCGACCCGGAGCAGGCGCGCAGCCTCCAGCAGGCGTACTTCGCCACCGTCCGCAAGCTGGTCCACCAGTACGGCGGGGTGGTGGAGAAATACATCGGCGACGCGGTGATGGCCCTTTTCGGCGCCCCGGTCGCCACCGACAACGACGCGCTGCGTTGCGTCCGGGCCGGTCTGGAGCTGCAACGCAGCCTGGCCCGGCAGACCGCCGGGCCGCAACCGCCGCTGGGCTTCCGGGTCGGCGTGGCCACCGGTGAGGCGCTGGTGGACCTCTCCGCCACCCGCGACGGTGGCCAGGCCTTCGTCACCGGTGACGTGGTGAACACCGCCTCCCGGTTGCAGGCGCTGGCCCCCACCGGCGGGGTGGTCGTCGACGAGAGCACCTGGTCGGCCACCCGACACGAGTTGGAGTACGTCGACCGGCCGTCGGTCACCCTCCGGGGACGCTCGGCGGTCAGCCGGATCTGGCTCGCCGTACGGGCCCGGCCGCGCACCGACCCGCAGGCCGCCGAGCTGACCCCGATGGTCGACCGGGAGCACGAGCGCGGCCTGCTGGTCAGCGCCCTGCACCGCACCGTCAACGAGCGCACCTCCCAGCTGGTGACCGTCTTCGGTCCGGCCGGGGTGGGCAAGAGCCGGCTGTTGCGCGAGCTGTCCCGGCACGCCGCCAACCTGCCCGGCCACCGGGTCACCTGGCTGGTCGGGCAGTGCCCACCGTTCGGCGAGAACGTCACGTACGCCGCGCTGGCGGACATCGTCAAGGGTTGGCTGGGGGTGCCGGACACCGACGACCCGGAGCCGCTGCACGACCGGCTACGCCAGCGGCTCGGTCAGCTCGACGATCCGCACGCCCTGCGGTTGGCCGGCGCGCTCGGGCCACTGCTGGGGGTGGCCGGGGAACGACTCAACCAGGGCGAGACCGAGGCGGCCTGGCGGCGGTTCCTGCTCACCCTCGCCGGGCACGGTCCGACCGTGCTGGTCTTCGAGGACATGCACTGGGCCGACCAGGCGATGCTGACCTTCGTCGAGCAGCTCGGCGCGGCGGCCCGGGGCGTACCGCTGCTGGTGGTGGCGACCGCGCGGCCGGAGCTGCGGGAGCGGCACCCGGCCTGGACCGGCACGATCAGCGGGGCGATGTCGATCTCGGTGCCGCCGATGCACGACGCGGACATCGACACCCTCTACTCCCTGCTGCTCGGCCAGGCCGCGTTGCCGGCGGCGGCCCGGGCGCCACTGATCGAGTTCGCCGACGGCAACCCGCTGTACGCCCAGGAGTACGCCCGCATGCTGATGGACGGCGGGCTGCTGGACCCGGCCGCCCGGTTCGACCCGACCGGCGGCTCCGACATGCCGCGCACCGTCCAGGCGGTCATCGCCAACCGGCTCGACCTGCTCGACCCGGCCGACCGGGCGGTACTCCAGACCGCCGCCGTGGTCGGGGTGCAGTTCTGGCCGGGCCCGGTGGCGACCGCCCTGGGTCGGACGGTGGAGTGGGTGGAGCGGGCACTGGACCGGTTGCAGCGCCGGGACATGGTCTTCGAGCTGCCCACCTCCACGATGGTCGGTCAGCCGGAGTACCGGTTCCGGCACATCCTGGTCCGCGACGTGTGTTACCAACGGCTACCCCGGGCGGAACGGGTGCTGCGGCACCAGCGCACCGCCGACTGGTTGGCCCAGCGCGCCGACGCCGGGCAGCAGGATCTGGCCGAGGTGCTGGCCAACCACCGCTGGACCGCCCACGAGATCGCCCGGACCGTCGGGCTGGACCCGGCCCCGTACGCGATGGCGGCCCGGACCGCGTTGCACCGGGCCGCCCGACGGGCCAGCGCGCTGCACGCCCTGGACAACGCGGCGACGCTTGTCGACCGGGCCCTCGCGGTCGGCGGGAAGGCCGACCCGGGCCTGGAGTTGTTCGCCGCCCAGCTGGCCCTGTTCCGCGACGGGGACACGTTCCTGGTCGACGGGGGCACCGAGACGTTGACCGGGCTGGTCGACCGGCTGGCCGCCGCCGGGGACCGTGCCGGCGCGGCCCGCGCCTGGACCCTGCTCGCCACCGCCGCCTGGAGCCGGGCCGACCGGTCCGAGACGCTGCGCTGCCTGGACCGGGCCAACGAGATCTACGCCGAGCTGCCCGAGTCCGAGGACAAGGCGGAGGCGTTGTTGGAGCTGGCCCGGGTCCGGATGCTCAACTTCGAGACCGATCCCGCCCGCGCGGCGGCCCGCTCCGCAGCCGAGCTGGCCGAGCAGTTGGTGCTTCCCGAGGTACGGGCCAACGCCCGGATCACCCTGGCGGTGGCCCGCTACCTGGCCGGCGAACAGCAGGCGTACGCGGAGCTGGCCGAGGTGGCCGAACAGTGCCGGGCGGACCGGCTGGCCTGCCGACGCCGGGCGGTGCAGAACCTGGCCTGGGCCGCCCAGGAGGAGGGCGACCTGGCCCGGTCGGCCCGGCTGGTCGACGAACAGCGCTCGCTCGACCTGGCCGGTGGGCACGGCCTGGCGACCAGCTTCGCCGACCAGTGGGCGCGGGCGTACTACGCCGGCGACTGGGTGGCGGCGCTGGAGATGGCCGCCGAGTCGACCCGCCGACCGACCGCCGAGTGGGACCTGCACATCGTGGCGGTCTCGGGGTGGATGCGGGCGCTGCGCGCCGGGGACCCGCCGACCGACGGGGCGTCCCGCCCGGTGCCGACCCCGTCCGCCACAGGCCACGCCGGGGCGGTCGAGGGCGGGGCGGTCGAGGCCGGGGCGGTCGAGGCCGGGGCGGGTGGTCAGGACCTGGTGGCCCAGGCGCTGGTCGCCGCACGGCGCAGCGGTTTCCACCGGGTGCTGCGGTCGACGTTGGCACACGCCGCGCTCTGCCGGGCCGTCCGAGGTCGACCCGACGAGGCGATGCGGCTGCTGGTGGAGCTGGACGAGGACTGGCGTCGTACCCGGATGATCCCGTTCGCCGAGTGGGTGCCGGCGGTGGGGCACGTCGCCGCGGTGCTCGGCCCGGAAGCCGCCCGGCTGGTCCACGACCTGCTCGACCGGTCTGCCCGGATGACCCCCTGGGCGGAGGCCGCCGGGCAGGTCGCCGACGCCGCCCTGGCACTGGCCGACGGGGATGCCCACCGCGCCACCCGACTGTTCCGGACGGCGGCGGCGAGCTACGCGCGGATTACCGACACCACCGACCACATGCTGACCACCGCGCTGTCGGTGCCGGCGCTGATCCTGGCCGACCCCGCCGAGGCGGCGGTCGCCCTCGACCGGGTACGCGGCTTCGCCGACCGCTTCGGCATGCCCGGTCTGCTCCGACTGGCCGCCCCGGCGACGACCGACCAGACCTGGCTGTGAGGCTGGCTGTGAGGCTGGCCGGGTTGCCCTGAAGGTGATGGGCTGATGGCTGGTAGCAGCGGATGTGACTCCTGCCCTGACTGGCCACCCCTGCCCCGCCGAGGTCAACCGGCCGGAACAACGGCACGCTACGGATTTCGACACCGCTGTTCGACACCCGAGAGCCGGCAGGCTGAGGCCGACCTCGTCCCACGGAGAGCGGATCGCCGAGGGTTGAAGGGTGCTGTTCGCGTCCTTTCGAGCTGATGACGTAAACGATTCACCAGCGCCCCAACCCCGCTCACGCCCGCGCCGTCCACCCCGCGCTGTCCACCCCGCCGCCGCCCCGCGCTGCCCACCCCGCGCTGTCCACCCCGCCGCCGCCCCGCGCTGCCCACCCCGCGCTGTCCACCCCGCCGCCGCCCCGCGCTGTCCACCCCGCCGCCGCCCCGCGCTGTCCACCCCGCTGTTCACCCCGCTGTCCACCTGCGGTCCGCGCCCTGGTCGTCTGGAGCCCGCGCGGTTCCTCCGCCCCTTCCGCGCTGATCGGTCGGTGCCGGTACGCCGGACGCGAGGGCGGAGAAGGGCGAAACGACCCGGGCAGGCGGTCGTACCTGGCCGGGCGGCCGAAGGCCCGGTTGGCGACGATCAGGTAGGTAACGGGCGGGCCGGTCGTGTGAATCGCCAACGTCATCAGCTCGAAAGGACGCGAGCAGCACCAGCGACAGGTCCCGCTCCCGCAGGGTTCCAGCCTGCTCCGGGCGGGGCCAGACACAGGCCGGGCCAGACACAGGCCGGGCCAGACACAGGCCGGGCCAGACACAGGCCGGGCCAGACACAGGCCGGGCGGGGGCGATCGCGGCGATCGCGGGTAGAGTATGGCGGTTAGCGAGGAATGTTACTTCTTGCAGACCCCGCTCGGGGGTGGGCCGGGCTGGAGCGGCGGTGCCGTCGCCGTCGAGGGGCACCGACCCTCCGGTGGGCAGGGCCGGGCGTCCGTCGCAGCGGAGCGGGTGGCCCCACCCGCGCGGCGGAACGCCGATCAGGCACGCCACCAGGCGGTACGGCGACAGTTCCCGCCCCGGCCCGGCGCCGTCGACCCGTCGTCGGGCCGGCCGGGCAGGGTATGCGGGAGACGGCCGGGGCGCCCCGGGACGGGTGCTACGGGGACACCTGCCGGCCCTGGGAACGACGAACCCAGAGCGGCACGCCACAACGCACTCCCGGAACCGGGTGCCGACGTGTCACGATTCAGGGCACGGCGTACGGGGCGCCGACACGACCGCACCGCGAGGTGCGCGGAGGAGGATGTCCGGTGTCAGCGGGTGGCGCCCGCCGGGGACGGCGGGACAACGGGCTCGACGCGAGCGAGTACGCCGTCGCGGGCGACGTCGATCCGCGCGTCGGTGAGCACCTGCTCGACGTGCTCGCCGCGGGCGGGATCGCCGCCTACCTCCAGCCCTCCGCCGATCTGAACCCGATCACCAGGACGACCACCGTGCCGTCCCGGCCGGTCGACCGGCTCTACGTGGACCGCTCACACCTGACCACCGCCCGCGACTACCTCACCCAGCTCGCCGACGAGGCGACCCCGGAGCCGGACCGCGCCGAGCCGGACGTCGATGCCGAGTGGGAACGGATCGTCGCCGCCTTCCACACCGCCCCGACGGCCGGCAGCAATCCCTGGCCCGCCTCCGAGGACGTCGACGACGACGAGCCGACCGACCCGGCTGCCCGGGCGGGTGGCCCGGCCACCCGCGCCGACGAACCGACCGGTCCCACCGCCACCGACGTACGACGACTGCCGTACGCGGCCGACATCTCCGGCATCTCGGTGACCCCCCGGGGCCGGGAGGACGAGCCGTCGCTGCTGGACGGCCTGGACACCTTCGGGGCCGACCTGCCGGACGATCCGGAGGAGGGCTACACCCCGCCCCCACCACCACCGCTACCCCGCATCTCGAAGTACGCGGTGGTCGGCGTGCTGGGGATCGTGGTCGGCTTCGTCCTCTTCCTCAACCCGTCGTTGCTGCCGGTGGTGGACGCCTCGGTGGTCAATCTGCTCGGCTTCACCGGCATCCTCGCCGGCTTCGTCACCCTGATCTGGCGACTACGACCCGGTGACGACGACGACTACGACCCCGACGACGGCGCGGTCGTCTGACCCCTCCCACACCCCCGCAGGCCCCCGTCCACCGCCGGCCCCTGCCCGCATACCGGGACGCCGCCGGCCCCACGCCAGGTGTAACAGCGGTGTAACTTACGGTCAGTAGGAATACCGTTGTAGGTCACTTCCCTCACCGACCGCCCGGTTGTTCCTCGCTCGCGTGGTCGGTCCACTGCCGATCGGAATGCCCGAGATGCGACAGAGTTCCCTGGTGGTGGTCGCCAACCGGCTCCCCATCGACGACAGCGTGGCGCCCGACGGCGCCTGCGAGTGGCGCCGCAGCCCCGGCGGGCTGGTCAGCGCGCTGCACCCACTACTCCGCCAGACCCCCGCCACCTGGGTGGGCTGGGCCGGCGGCACCGGGCCCGCGCCCGCGCTGCCCGACGTGGACGGCGTCCACATGCAGACCGTCCCGCTCACCGCCGACGACCTGCGCGACCACTACGAGGGGTTCGCCAACGCCACCCTCTGGCCGCTCTACCACGACGCCGTCGAGCAACCCGAGTACCACCGTCGCTGGTGGGAGGCGTACCAGCGGGTCAACCAGCGGTTCGCCGAGGCGACCGCCGAGGTGGCCGACCCGGGCGCGGTGGTCTGGGTGCAGGACTACCACCTGCAACTGGTCCCCGGCCTGCTCCGCGAGCTCCGCCCAGACCTGCGGATCGGCTTCTTCCTCCACGTGCCGTTCCCGCCCCCGGAGCTGTTCATGCAGCTGCCCCGCCGGGCGGAGTTGCTGCGCGGGATGCTCGGCGCCGACCTGATCGGCTTCCAGCGGGCCCAGGCGGCGCACAACTTCGCCCAGCTGGCCACCAAGGTGCTCGGGTTGCCGGCCACCGACAGGCGGATCGGCGTGCAGGACCGGGTGGTGCGGATCGGGGCGTACCCGGTCGCGATCGACACCGCCGAGATGGCGGCGCTCGCCGGCCGGCCGGACGTGACCGCGCGGGCCCGCCGGCTCCGGCACGACCTGGGCGACCCCGAGCGGGTCGTCCTCAGCCTCGACCGGATGGACTACACCAAGGGCATCGAGCAGCGGCTGAAGGCCTACAGCGAGCTGCTCGCCAGCGGTGACGTCAAGGTCCGGGACACGGTGCTGGTGCAGGTCGCCATGCCGAGCCGGGAACGCGTCGGCCAGTACCAGATCCTGCGCGAGCGGATCGAACGCGAGGTCGGCCGGATCAACGGCGAGTTCGGACGGGTCGGCGAACCGGCCATCCACTACCTCACCCAGCCCTTCGACCGGGCCGAGCTGGCGGCGCTCTACCGGGTCGCCGACGTCATGGCGGTCACCCCGCTGCGCGACGGCATGAACCTGGTCGCCAAGGAGTACGTGGCCGCCCGGGTCGACGACACCGGCGCGTTGCTGCTCAGCGAGTTCGCCGGCGCGGCGGCCGAGCTGGAGCAGGCGTACCTGGTCAATCCGCACGACCTGGAGGGGCTCAAGCAGGGGCTGTTGTCGGCGCTGCGGGCCGGGCCGGCCGACACCGGCGACCGGATGCGGGCGATGCGCGACCACCTGCACCGGCACGACATCCGCGCCTGGGCCCGCTCCTATCTCAGCGCCCTGGACGACACCGGTTCCCTGCTCACCCGGCTCAGCAGCACCGGCTGACCCACCCGGGTCAGCTCCTACCCGGCTCCTTGACCAGCCAGTCGAGGAGCGCGTCCAGCGGCTCCTGCCAGCGGGTGTCGAGCATCAGGTCGTGCCCCATGCCGGGGAAGAGCAGCGGGGCCGCACCGTACCGGCGGGCGGCCCGGGTCAGCGCGGCGGGCGGGACGACCCGGTCGTCGGGGCTGCCCAGCACCAGCACCGGCGGGCGACCCACCGCCGGCTCGGCCTCCCGGCCGGCGAGCAGCTGCCACTGTGCCCGCCGGCCGGCCCGGCCCAGCCGGGCCAGGTGCCGGCGCGCGTCCGCGTCGGGCAACTCCCGACTGAACAGCTGCCGACGGTGCAGCCGCAGCGCCCCACCGAACAGGGCGGGCAGCGTACCGGCCGGGTTGCTGCGCAGCGCCGCGGCGGCCGTGGCGGGGCCACCGAGCACCGGCGCGACGAGCACCGCCGCCCGGGCCGGGTACCGCGCCAACGCGTGCGACACCACGAGCGCCCCGGCGCCGTGCCCCACCAGCACCGCCTGCCGCGGCAGCTCCGCCGCCACCTGGACCACATCATGGGTGTACGCCCGCAGTGTCGCCCCCGGCGCCGGTTCGCTGCCGCCGTGCCCGCGCAGGCTCACCGCGTACGCGGGGAAGCCCCTCGTCGCGGCGTGCTCCAGCCAGTGCTCGGCGAACGCCCAGGCCCCGTGCCCGAAGCCGGGTACGAAGAGCAGCGGCGGACGCCCCTCCTCCAGCTCCGGGGTGGCGCTGAGCACCTCGCGCCGGGCCGGGCGGACCGGGCGGGCCCACTCCCGACCCCGGACGATGCGTACCCGCTCGTCGGTCGTGCCGCTCACTTGCCCTCCAGTTCGTCGAGGGCGCGCTGCACCGCGCGCAGGTAGTCGACGTGGCCCACCTCGAACCAGTGCCGGCTGCTGTCCTTGACCTTCCCGGCGTACCGCTCGCCCGCGCCGGCCGTCGCCCGGGACGCGAACGCGGCGGCCCGCTGCGGCCGGTCCCGGCGCAGCCGCAGCGACCGGGCGAAGAGCACCGTCTGCCAGTGCGCCAGGGGGAACAACCCCGAGTCGGGCTGCAACAGCCCGGCCACCGCCAGGGTGGGGTGACCCGGTGGGAAGGCGTGCAGCCAGAGCCGGGGTCGGCCGGAACCGTCGGCGTCGCCGAGGATCCCCGGGTCGAGGAACTCGAAGCGGGGCAGGTAGCCGGTGGCGAAGACGACCAGCTCCGGGTCGATCTCCCGGCCGTCGGTGAGGGTCACCCCGCCGGGGTGGAACCGGGCCACCTCCGGCACCGGGGTGATCTCTCCGTGGCCGACGTAGTAGACCAGTTGGCTGTTGGCGATCGGGTGCGTCTCGTAGACCCGGTGGTCCGGCTTCGGCAGCCCGAACCGGGTCAGGTCGCCCACGGTGAGCCGCAGCGTCCAGTGGTAGAGCCACTGGCGCAGCCGCAGCGGCACCCGCAGCGCCAGCAGCGCGTCGTTGACCTGGTCGGCGGGGCGACCGAGGACGTACTTCGGGGCGTACCAGTAGCCGCGGCGGGTGGAGTGCCAGCAGCGGGACGCCTGCTGGGCCGCCTCGACCGCCAGGTCACAGCCGGTGTTGCCGGCCCCGACCACGAGCACCCGCTTGCCGCGCAACTGGGCCGGGTCCTTGTAGGACGAGGCGTGCATGATCTCGCCCCGGAACTCCTCCAGCCCCTCGTAGCGGGGCAGTTTCGGCGACCAGTTGTGCCCGTTGGCGACCAGTACGGCGGCGTACCGGGAGGTGCGTTCCGGGCCGTACCCGCCGGTGCTGCGGGTGGTGACGTCCCACCTCTCGCCGTCGACCGGCTCCACCCGGACCACCTCGGTGCCGAACCAGATGTGCCGGCGCAGGTCGAAGTGGTCGGCGTACCGCTCGAAGTAGGACAGCAGCTGGCTGTGGTGCGGGTAGTCCGGCCAGGAGTCCGGCATCGGGAAGTCGGGGAACTGGGTGAACGGCCGCGACGAGATGAGGTGGGTGCTGGCGTACACCGGGCTACGGTCGTGCCGCCAGTTCCAGCCGCCGCCGACGCCGGTCTCCCGTTCGTAGCAGTCGACGCCGAAGCCGTGCTCGGTGAGGTTCTTGACCGCGGTGAGGCCGCTGGCCCCGGCACCGATCACGCAGACCGTGTCGCCCCGGTCGGAGACCGGACGGCCGTCCCGGCTCGGGGCGAGCGTGCTGCTCTCCGGATCGGGCCGGCCGTGCTCGGTGGAGGGGGGCACCGGAATCTCCTTTTGTGCGGCCAGGTACGCCGGTTCGACGGGCATCCTCCCCGGACCCGCGGCCCGTTGTCCAGCCCGGCTCGCGGGGGCCGTCGCGGGTCGGCGTGGACCCGGCCCGGCGGGCCGACCGGAGCATGCCGGTCGGCGAGCCGGTGCCTCGCCGACGGTTCAGCCGGCGGCCGGTAGCAGCAGGTCCACCAGGACCGGGAAGTGGTCGCTGGCCCGGCGGGTCGTCGGGGTGTCCACCACGTCGTAGCCGACCACCTCGACCCGGGGGTCGACGAAGAGCGCGTCGATGCGGCGACGCGGGTTGGCGCACGAGTAGGTGTGCCGGTCCGCCGCGTCGGCGGCGATCGCCGCGTCGGTCAACCCGGCCGCGACGGTACCCCAGGCCGGGCCGTCCGGCCCCTCGTTGAGGTCGGCCCCGAAGACCACCGGCAGGTCGCTGGCGGACAGTTCCCGCTTGAGCAGGGCGGCCTGGCCGGGGCGTTCGACCGGGTCGGTGGCCAGGTGCGAGCCGGCCAGCAGGAACCGGGCCCCGCCCACCTCACAACGGGCGTACGCCGCGCCACGCAGGTGCCGGCCCGGGGTGAGCGGGAACCGCTGGCAGTGCGTCCCGGTCACCCGGACCCGCAGGCTGGTCAGCAGCAGGTTGCCCAGCGAGGGCAGGCCACCGGCGGCCACCACCAGCCCGAACGAGTCGGCCAGCGCGGCGGACTTCTGCCGCCACCGGAACCGGCGCGGCGCCTCCTGCACGATCACCACGTCCGGGGCGGCCTCGCGGACCACGCTGGCCAGCGCCGCCGTGTCGTCGCGCTGACTGTGGATGTTGTACGAGACCACCCGCAGCGGCACCCGCCTGCCGTCGCCCGCCGGGCCCGGGGTTCCCGCGTCGGTGTCGGCGGATGCGGCAGCGGCCGGGCGGGGAGCCGTCGATCCGGCGCTCACCGGCGGCGGGCCAGGTCGGCGGCGCCGATGACGCCGGCGCTGTTGCCCAGCTCGGCGGGGCGCACCTCGGCCACCGGGAGCCGGCTGCGTTGGGCCAGCGCGTCGGTGAAGGACCGCCGGGTCGGGCCGAGCAGCAGGTCGCCGGCGTCGATCACGCCACCGCCGACCACAAGCACCTGCGGGTCGAGGATCTGGGCCATGTCGGCGAGGCTGGTGCCCAGCCAGCGGCCGATCTGGGCGAACGCCTCGGCCGAGATCGGGTCGCCGGCCTGCGCGGCGGTGGTGACCATCGGGCCGGTGATCGCCTCGGCCTCGCCGCCGGCCAGCTCCAGCAGGGCGGTGGCGCGCTGCGGCTCCTGCCGGGCACCGGCGCGGGCGAACCGGACCAGGGCGCTGCCGCTGGCGTACTGCTCGATGCAGCCGAGCCGGCCGCAACCGCACTGGTGGCCGTCGGGGACGGTGAGCATGTGGCCCAGCTCGGCGGCGATGCCGTGGGCGCCGCGGACCAGCTCACCGCCGAGCACGATGCCGCCGCCGACCCCGGTGCCGATGGTGAACATGACCATGGAGTCGTCGGCGTCCCGGGCCGCGCCGTGCCGGAACTCGGCCCACGCCGCCACGTTGCCGTCGTTCTCCACGATCACCGGCAGCCCGGTGGCGGTGCTGACGTAGTCGCGCAGCGGCTCGTCGCGCCAGGCCAGGTTCGGGGCGAAGAGCACGGTGGAGCGGGAGGCGTCGATCCAGCCGGCCGCGCCGATCCCCACCGCGTCGACCTGGTGGCCGGTGGCCAGCTCGGTGACCAGCTCGATGATGACGTCGCGGGTCTTGCCGACGTCGTCCGCGGGGGTGTCCCGCCGGGCCTGCACGAGCACCCTGCCGGTGTCGTCCACGACACCGCCGGCCACCTTCGTGCCACCGACGTCGACTCCGATGGTCAGCGTCACCGCGGCCACTCCCCTCTGCATGTGCGTCCCGACATCGGCCGATCCGGCCGTACGCCGCCGGGATGTCCGGTGGTCAGGCCCCGTCGCCTGGTGCGTCCCCGCCCGCGCCGCCCGGCGCTCGCGAGGCGGGCACCACGGGGCCGTCGGCCGTGGGCCGGACCTGCTGGGCCGGCGCGGCCGGCCCGGCGTCGTCGACGGGCGGTGCGGCGACGGTCGGTGCGGCCGCGTCCTCCGCCCGGGTGGCGGCGGACCAGACGTCCCGCTCCGGCGCCGACGCAGAATCATGCCCGGTACGGGTGGCCTCGCGCCACACATGATCGGCGTCGGAATCGGAAGGTCCGTCCCCGCCGGTCGTCGCGCTGGCGTCAGCGGGCGTCGCGTGGGATGCTTCCCCACCTCCGGGCGTACCGAACGCACGCATCAGGCTGGCGACGCCGGCTGCCAGATCTCCCGCACCGGTCGCGAGCCGCTCGGCGAACTCCGGACTCGGGTCACGCAACGCGGCGATAGCCCGGCAGACCGGACAGATGCAGCACTCGGGCGATGCGGTGCCGAAACCGTCGACCCGGTGGGCGCCGCCGGTCGGGCGGGACGGACCGGCACTGTGACCGAGGACACCCGAGACGATCCCACCGAGCGGACCCCACGGTCCCGCCCCCGGGCCGGTGCCTGCGGACGCCAGTCTGGCCGTCGCGAGCAGCGTGGCGACCAGCCGTTCCGCTTCCTCCCGGGCCGAACCCGGTTCCGTTGCGCCCATGGTCGGCTCCTCCGTCGTGTCGCCGGCCGCCGCGCCGCTACGCCGCACCGGTTGCTTCTACCCGGTGCTTGAGCTGCTTCAACGCCGTATCCATGATCATTTTCTCGGCCTTGCGGCGGAACATGCCGAGCATGCCCACCGACAGCTCGACCTCCAGGGTGTAGGTCACCGTGCAGGTGCCGTCCGGGTTGCCGGCCAGGTCGTACGAGCCGCGCTGGGCCTTCTGCATCTTCGACGGCGCCACCAGGTGCCACTCGACCCGGGACAGGTCCTCGGCGTACTCGTAGGCCAACACGTACTCGTCGGCCATCACCCCGGCGTCGATGGTGAACCGGACCTGGCTGGCGTAGCCGTCCTCGTACTCCTCGACGACCTCGGTCCGACGCACCGCCTCGGTCCACTCCGGGTAGCTCGCGAAGTCGCAGATGACTGCGGCCACCCGGTCCGGTGACGCGCCGATGATGATCGACTGGGTGGAGGAGTCCGCCATGGGGGGAGGCTACCCGCCGCAGCCGGCGGACGCCCCGCTCCACCCCCGAAGGGCGGTCCGGGCCGGTGGGCGGGCAACCTGCCTGGCGCATCCGCCGGGGTGGGCGGGTAGGTTTCGACAATGCCGGTCCGTGGTCGGCCCGGCCAGTGCGAGCACGAGGGAGTGCAGGTGCGCGAGTTCTCCGTTCCGCCGATCGTCAGCATCGGCGACGCGGCAAGCCTGACCGACCCGGTCTGGGACAACGCCGAGGCCGCACCGGACGCGGTGCAGTTCGTCCGGCCCGCCGCCGAGGGCCGCGCCGGGGTCGACGTCACCTGCCGGCAGTTCCGCGACGAGGTGGTCGCGGTCGCCCGGGGCCTGGCCGGCGCGGGGATCAACCCCGGCGACCGGGTCGCCCTGATGAGCCGCACCCGGTACGAGTGGACCCTGCTCGACTACGCCATCTGGGCCGCCGGCGCGGTCACCGTGCCGATCTACGAGACCTCCAGCGCCGAACAGGCCGCCTGGATCCTCGCCGACTCCGGCGCGGTCGCGGTGGTGGTGGAGACCAACAGCCACGCCACCCTGGTCGCCGGGATCCGGGACCGGCTGCCCGAGCTGCGCGAGGTGTGGCAGATCGAGCTGGGCGGGGTGGACGAGATCGTCGCCGGCGGCACGTCGGTCGACCGGGACGAGATCGAGCGCCGGCGCACCTCGGTCCGCGCCGCCGACGTCGCCACGATCATCTACACCAGCGGCACCACCGGCCGCCCCAAGGGCTGCGTGCTGACCCACCGCAACATGTACGCCGACATCGCCAACGCGGTGCCGGTGCTGCCGAACCTGTTCCGCCCGGGGGCCTCGACCCTGCTGTTCCTCCCGCTGGCGCACGCCTTCGCCCGGCTCATCCAGATCGGGGTGGTGCAGGCGCGGACCACCATGGCGCACTGCGCCGACACCCGGGACCTGGTCGCCGAGCTCCAGGAGTTCCGGCCCACCTTCGTGCTCTCCGTACCCCGGGTCTTCGAGAAGGTCTACAACGGCGCCCGGCAGAAGGCCGAGGCCGACGGCAAGGGCGCGATCTTCGACCGGGCAGAGAAGGTCGCCATCGCCTGGAGCGAGGCGCAGGAGACCCCGCAGGGTCCGGGGCTGGCGCTGCGCGCCCAGCACGCCGTCTTCGACAGGCTGGTCTACCGCAAGCTCCGGGCCGCCCTCGGTGGCCGCTGCCGGGATGCGATCTCCGGCGGCGCGCCGCTCGGCGCCCGGCTCGGGCACTTCTTCCGGGGCATCGGGGTGACCATCTGCGAGGGGTACGGCCTCACCGAGACCTCCCCCGCCGCCGCGGCCAACCTGCCCACCGGCACCAAGATCGGCACCGTCGGCCGACCACTGCCCGGCGTGACCATCCGGATCGCCGACGACGGCGAGATCCTGATCGCCGGCGACCTGATCTTCCAGGGCTACTGGAAGAACGACGCGGCCACCGCCGAGGCGCTCGCCGACGGCTGGTTCCGCACCGGCGACCTGGGGCACCTCGACGACGACGGGTTCCTCAGCATCACCGGCCGCAAGAAGGAGATCATCGTGACGGCCGCCGGCAAGAACGTCGCCCCGGCCGTGCTGGAGGACCAGGTCCGGTCGCACCCGCTGGTCAGCCAGTGCGTGGTGGTCGGCGACCGGCAGCCGTTCATCGCCGCCCTGGTCACCATCGACGAGGAGGCGCTGCCGAAGTGGCTGGCCGGGCACGGGCTGCCCGCTGACACCCCGGTCGACCAGCTGCTTACCCACGACGGGCTGCGGGCCGAGATCCAGGGCGCGGTGGACACCGCCAACCTGGCCGTCTCCAAGGCCGAGGCGATCAAGGTGTTCCGCATCCTGCCGCACGACTTCACCGAGGCGACAGGCGAGTTGACCCCCTCCCTCAAGGTCAAACGGCAGGTCGTGCACAAGACGTACGCGGCCGAGATCGCGGACATCTACCAAGGCTGACTACGATCCGTCACGTGTCCGCCTCCACAGCCGTCCGCCCCCAGACGCGTCCCCTCGCCGCCGCCGCGCGTGCGGTGATGCTCGCGCTGGTCGGCGTCCTGACCCTGATCGCCACCCGCGATCCCGCCCAGCTCTGGTGGATCGCCCTGCTGGCCGCCGCCGGAGCACCCGCCCTGCTGGCCCCCGAACACCGGCTGCTCGGCCCGCTGAGCCGGCTCGCCGAGGCGCTGGTGATCGGGCTGGCCGCCAGCCAGGTCGCCGTCGCCTCCGCCCTCGGCTCGTCGGTCGGCGGGCTGGGCGCGTCGGCGGTGCTGCCGTACCTGGCGGTGCCGGTGACCGTCACCGCGCTGCGCCGGCAGTTCCGCGAGGGCGCGGTGCTGCTCGGCGTCACCGCGGCCACCCTGCTGGTGGCCGGTGGATTCACCGAGGTCGACGGCGGACGGCAGCTCGGCCAACCGGGCTACCTGGCGGTCTGCGCGCAGTGGCTGATCCTCGCCGGGCTCGGCCTCTACGCCGCCGGCACGTTGCACCAGGTGATGCAGGTCCGGGCCGAGAGCAAGCCCCAGCCGTACGCCGAGGCGACCCGGCTGCTGACCCAGCTGCGGACGGTCGCCCGGCAGCTGCCCGGGGCCACCCTCGACCCGGGCGGCATCTCCGAGCACCTGCTGGAGGAGCTGCGGACGGTCGCCCCCGGCAACCGGGGCGCGGTGCTGTCGGCAAGCGGCGGCGGGCGGCTGGTGGTGCTCGCCCAGGTCGGCGTGGACCGGGTCGACTGGGAGACGACGCTGGACGCCGACTCGGCGATCGCCGACGCCTGGGCCAGCCAGCAACCGCAGACCTCGGCCCGCTCGCAGGCCCGCTCGCACACCGGCGGCGACGTCTCGGCGCTGATCGTGCCGTTGGTCGCCGGGGTCCGTACCGTCGGCCTGGTGGTGCTGGAGGCGGACGCGGCGCACGCCTACCCACCGCCTGTGGTGTCCCGGGTGACCGCGTTGACCGGCCCGGCCGCGCTGCGGCTGGAGGCGGCGCTCCTCTTCGACGACGTACGCTCGCTGGCGACCAACGAGGAGCGGCAGCGGCTGGCCCGGGAGATCCACGACGGGGTGGCACAGGAGCTGGTGATGGTCGGTTACGGCATCGACAACGCCCTGGCCTACGTCGACGAGGACCCGAAGGAGACCGCCGAGGCGCTGCGCACCCTGCGCGGCGAGGTGACCCGGGTGATCACCGAGCTGCGGTTGAGCCTGTTCGAGCTGCGCAGCGAGGTGGACCGGCACGGCGGCCTGGCGGCGGCGATCGCCGAGTACGCCCGCACCGTGGGCGCGTCCGGCGGGCTGCGGGTGCACCTGTCGCTCGACGAGTCGACCGCCCGGCTGCCCGCCGCCACCGAGGCCGAGTTGCTGCGCATCGCGCAGGAGGCGGTGACCAACGCCCGCAAGCACGCCGGGGCGTCGAATCTCTGGGTCACCTGTGAGGTGGACCCCCCGTACGCCCAAATTGAAGTGTCGGATGACGGTCACGGCATCGGTGACCAGCGCACCGACGGTCACTACGGTCTTGCGATCATGGCAGAGAGGGCGGAACGTATCCGGGGCCGGCTGGAGATCAGTCCCCGGCAACCCAGCGGAACGACCGTGGCGGTGGTGGTGGGTTCGTCGCCCCGGCGCGATAACGTGCGTGGCAGCGCAGCAGCAGAAGTGGAGTAATTCGAGGATGACCACAAGCCCGACACCGGCCACCCGTACCAAGGTCCTCCTTGTCGACGATCACGACCTGATCCGCAAGGGGCTGCGGCACGCCTTCGAGCGTGACCGTCAGTTCGAGGTCGTCGGCGAGGCCGCCACGGCGGCGGAGGGCGTGCGCCAGGCCGGCGCGCTGCAACCGGACGTCGTGATCATGGATCTGCGGCTGCCCGACGGCAGCGGCCTGGAGGCCACCCGGGCGCTGCGCAAGTCCAGCGCCTCGATGGGCATCGTGGTGCTCACCATGTACGCCGGTGACGACCAGCTCTTCGGCGCGTTGGAGGCCGGGGCGAGCGCCTTCGTGCCGAAGACCGCGCCGGCCGACGAGGTGGTCGCCGCCGCCCGGCACGCCGCCTCCTCCCCCAGCGCGTTCACCGCCGCCGACCTGGCCGAGGCGATGAAGCGCCGGCTGGCCCCGTCCGGCCCGCAGTTGTCCCCCCGCGAGGGTCAGGTGCTGCGGCTGCTCGCCGACGGCATGAGCGTGGCCGGCATCGCCAAGCAGCTCTTCGTCAGCGAGTCCACCGCCAAGACCCACATCTCCAAGCTCTACGAGAAGCTGGGCGCGGCCAACCGGGCGCAGGCGCTGATGACCGCCCTGCGGCTGGGCCTGCTCGAGGCGCCGGACGCCCCGAAGTTCTGAAGGCGGGTCGCACCCGCCGGGCCACAGGCCCGGGTCCACCGCCGGACCCGGGCCTGACCACCCCAACCGCCGGCTCCGACTGCGCGCGGTGAGGGGACGATCGCGCACTGATCACTCTCTTTGCACCTGCGCAGCGGAGGGGCACAATACCCGGGTGAACCGCGCAGGTGACGACCCTCGTGGTGCTACTCGACAAAGGGGTTGGGGATGCAGCGACCGGACTGGGCACCCGACGACATCGACATCGAGCGCCCCAGCGTCGCCCGCATGTACGACTACTATCTCGGCGGTTCGCACAACTTCGCCGCCGACCGGGTGGCCGCCCGCGCGATGGTGGAG
This sequence comes from Micromonospora sp. NBC_00421, assembly GCF_036017915.1. Taxonomy (NCBI): domain Bacteria; kingdom Bacillati; phylum Actinomycetota; class Actinomycetes; order Micromonosporales; family Micromonosporaceae; genus Micromonospora; species Micromonospora sp. NBC_00421. The sequence continues at coordinate 389,211 of NZ_CP107929.1, read as the reverse complement.
GCGGTGCCCGACGCGCCGCTGATGGCCCAGGCCAACCGGGCGTTCCTGCGCCGGGTGGTGCAGCACCTGGTCGACTCCGGCATCCGCCAGTTCCTCGACATCGGCTCCGGCATCCCCACCGTCGGCAACGTGCACGAGATCGCGCAGCGGGCCGCCCCGGACACCCGGGTGGTCTACGTCGACGTCGACCCGGTCGCCGTGGCGCACAGCCAGGAGATCCTCGCCGGCAACCGCAACGCCACAGTCGTCCGGGAGGACCTGCGCCGCCCGGAGGCGATCCTGCGGCACCCCGAGGTCAACCGGATGATCGACTTCTCCCAACCGGTGGCCGTGATGGTGGTGGCGGTGCTGCACTTCATCCCGCACGCAGACCATCCCGAGGAGACCCTGCGCATCCTGCGCGCGGCGCTGGCCCCGGGCAGTTACCTGGTCCTCTCCCAGGCCAGCGACGACAGCCGCAGCGGCGCGGAACGGACCGAGGCGGAACGGGTCTACCGCCGCACCGACAATCCGCTGTGCATCCGCAGCCGGGCCGAGCTGACCGCCTTCTTCGACGGTTTCACCCTGGTCGATCCGGGGGTGGTCTGGGTGCCGCAGTGGCGGCCCGAGACGCCGGAGAGCGCCGAGGACGCCGAGCAGGCCGTCTTCCTCGGCGGCGTCGGGCGTCTCGATGGGTGAGCCGGCGACCCCCGGCGCGTCCCGCCCGGGCACCTTCGCCCGTGCCTGGGCCAAGGCGGTCTCCGGCACCAGCTACCTGCCGATGACCCAGGCCCAGCTGGAGGCGCTGCTGCAACGGCTCACCGTGCGGCTGTCCGCCGCGCTGCGCGCCGAGCCGTTCGACCCGCGCGTCGGCCACCAGGTGGGCGCCGAACTGGTGGCCGCGCACATCGCCTCGGCCGAGGGCCTGGGCCGTACCGTCGAGGTCATCCAGCTCCGGCTGCTGCGCGACCTGGGCCTCGTCGGCGACGACGTCTCCGACCGGCTGGCCCGGCTCCTCGCCACCGTCACCACCGGATACGCCCGCGCGCTGCGCGACCGGACGCTCGACGAGCAGGAGTCGATCCGCCGGGCCGCCATGGTGGCCCGCGCGCAGGCCGAACGGGCACTACGCGACAGCGAGTCCCGGTTCCGCCACCAGGCCACCCACGACCCCCTCACCGACCTGCCCAACCGCACCCTGTTCACCGAGCGGCTCGCCGCCGCCATCGCCGAGCCGGCGCGGGGGGCCGACCGGGTGGGCGTCTGCTTCCTCGATCTCGACCGGTTCAAGGTGGTCAACGACTCCCTCGGCCACCAGCTCGGCGACGCGCTGCTGGTGCAGGTCGCCCGGCGGCTGCGCCGGGCGCTCGGCGAGCACCTGGTGGCCCGGCTCGGCGGCGACGAGTTCGTCATCCTGGTCGAGCGGACCGACGGCACCGACGACGTGGTCAAGGCGGCCGAGGCGGCGCTGGCGGCGGTCGGCGAGCCGGTCCTGGTCGACGGGCACGAGCTGAGCGTCACGGCCAGCGTCGGCATCGTGGAGCGGCCGGTGGCCGGCACCACCCCGGGCGAGCTGATGCGGGCCGCCGACAGCACCCTGCACTGGGCCAAGGCGGCCGGTGGTGCCCGCTGGGCGCTGTTCGACCCGGCCCGGCACCGCACCGAGCTGGCCCGGTACGCCCTGTCGGCGGCGATCCCCGCCGCCCTGGACCGGGGCGAGTTCTTCCTGGACTACCAGCCGTTGACGTCGTTGCGCGACGGCACCCTGCTCGGGGTGGAGGCGCTGGTCCGCTGGCGGCACCCCGAGCTGGGGGTGCTCGGCCCGGACAGCTTCATCGGGCTGGCCGAGGAGACCGGGCTGATCGTACGACTCGGCGGCTGGGTGCTCGCCGAGGCGTGCCGGGAGGCGGAGAGCTGGGCGGCCGGCGGCCGGCCGGCGCCGTTCGTCAGCGTCAACCTCGCCGTCCGGCAGGTGAACCGCCCGGATCTGGTGCAGGAGGTACGCGGGCTGCTCGCGCAGACCGGCCTGCCGCCGGAACGGCTCCAGCTGGAGATCACCGAGAGCACCATGATGAGCGCCGGCGCGGAGGACCCGGTGCGTGCCCTGCGGGTGCTCAACGACCTGGGGGTCCGGATCGCCATCGACGACTTCGGCACCGGCTACAGCAACCTGGCCTACCTGCGGGACCTGCCGGTGACCGAGCTGAAGATGGCAGGCGAGTTCGTGACCGGGCTGCGTACCCCGCAGGTCGACCCGGCCAGCCGCACCGACGAACGGATTCTGGCCTCGCTGGTGTCGCTGGCCCACGCGCTGGACCTGACCGTCACCGCCGAGGGGGTGGAGACCGCCGACCAGGCGGACCTGCTCCGGGCCATCGGCTGCGACGCCGGCCAGGGCTGGCACTTCGGCCGACCCGCCCCCGCCGCCCGCATCCTCGAGCAGATCCGCTGATCCGCCGACCGGGCTGACCGGCACGGCGCCGGACGCTGTGGGGACGCATGCCGGGGCGGTGCCGCCCGGCGAGGTCGGGTCAGCGGCCGCTCAGCCGGATGAGGTGGTGCCGGCGAGCAGGTCGGTCAGCCGTCGGGCCTGGGTCTCCCAGCGCCATTCCTTCTCCACCCAGGCCCGCCCGGCCGCGCCGAGCTGCCGGGCCAGGTCCCGGTCGGCGAGCAGGGTGGCCACCCGGTCGGCGAGCAGGGCGACGTCGCGGCCCGGCACGACGTACCCGGTCTCGCCCTCGCGGACCGCATCGGGTGCGCCGCCGGAGTCGCCGGCCACCACGGGCAGCCCGGTCGCCGACGCCTCCAGGTAGACGATGCCCAGCCCCTCGACGTCCAGGCCCCGGTTGCGGGTGCGGCACGGCATCGCGTAGACGTCACCGGCGGCGTAGTGGGCCGGCAGCTCGGACCACGGCACCGAACCGGTGAACACCACGTCCCGTTCGACGTCGGTCTGCCGGGCCAGCTTCTCCAGCGTCGCCCGGTAGGGACCACCGCCGACCACCAGCAGCGCCGCGTCGGGCACCCGACGGCGGATCGTCGGCAGCGCCCGGATCAGCATGTCCTGGCCCTTGCGCGGGACCAGCCGGGAGACGCAGACCACCACCGGCCGGTCGGTCAGCCCGAGCCGGGCCCGCACCGGTGCGCCGTCCACCGACGGGTGGTAGATGTCCACGTCGACCCCGGGGGCGAGCCGGTGCAGTTCGGTGACGCCGTGCAGGGCGCGTTCCAGCCGTACCCGGGTGTAGTCGCCCAGGTAGGTGACCACGTCGGTGTCCCGGCCGATCCGGCGCAACGCGGCGCGGGCCCCGGGCAGGGCCGCCCAGCCGGCCTCGTGGCCGTGGGTCAGCGCGACCGCGCGGCGGATGCCGGCGCGCCGCCGCAGCCCACCGGCGAGCAGACCCAGCGGGGCTGCGGCACCGAACCAGACGGTGTCGCAGCCGTGCTCGCGGGCCAGCCGGGCGGCCCGGCGGGCGACCCGCGGGGTGGGCAGCAACACCCGGGTGGCGTCCCGGACCACCGGGAAGGGCTGCGCGGCGTCGAACTCGGCGGCGTCCCGCCAGCTGGAGGCGTAGACGACCACCGACCCGGGCGGCTGGCGGACGGCGAGCTGGTGCACGAACGACTGGATGCCGCCGGGGCGCGGCGGGAAGTCGTTGGTGACCAGCAGGGTACGACTCACCGGCCCGCCTCCCGGGCGTACGCGCGGGCGGCGGCCATCCGCTCCACCGTGGACGGATGCGACGCCGCCCAGAGGTATTCCCAGCGGGGCGGGTCCGGGTCGGCCAGGTTGACCCCGGCGAGCCGGCGTTGCATCGCCTCGAAGGTGGCCGGGTCACCGGTGAGCGCCATCGCGTGTGCGTCGGCACGCGCCTCGACCCGGCGCGACATCAGCGCCTGCACCGGACCGGCGACCAGCCCGACGACAGTCACCAGGGCGATCAGCAGCGCGAACGCCCGGGGCTCGGCTATCGAGTCGACGCCGGCCCGGCGCAACAGCGGCGTCCAGGAGCCGAGCAGGTAGAGCGCCACGACCGCGGCGGCGGCACCGAGCGCGCCGGTCACCGTGCCGGTCCAGACGTCCCGGTCCTTGGCGTGGCCCAGCTCGTGCGCGACGACGCTCGTCACCTCGGCAGGGGTGGCCTCGCGCAGCAGGGTGTCGTAGACCACCACCCGCCGGGTCGGCCCCAGACCGGAGACGTACGCGTTGACCGCCGTGGTCCGCCGGGAGGCGTCCGCGACCAGCACGTCTCGCACCGGTACGCCGTCGCGGGCAGCCAGCGCGGTCAGCTCGGTGCGCAGCGGGCCCTGCTCCATCGGGGTGAACCTGTTGAACACCGGCTCCACCAGCACCGGCAGCACGAAGGAGAGCAGCACGACCAGCCCGGCCGCGCCGACCGCCCCGAACGCCCACCACCAGCGTGGGGCGAGCCGGGTGACTGTGTAGAAGCCGAGCAGCACCACTGCGGCGACGACCGCGCTGAGCGCGTACGACTTGAGCAGGTCGACCGTCCAGCCGCCCCAGCCCTGGGTGCTCAGCCCGTAGCGGGTCAGCACCGACTGCCGCCAGGCGGCGAAGGGCAGGGTGAGCAGGTCGGCGACGAGCACCACGGCGATCCCGCCGAGCACGGCGCGGGCGATCCAGTGGTCGCCGAAGGGCCGCCCGGCCAACTCGACCAGCCGGGCGCCGAGCGGGGTCAGCCCGAGCAGCAGGGCCACCAGCAGCCCGACGGCCAGCCCGGTGTAGCGGCCGGGGCGCAGGGCCGCCTGCAACGCCCGCCCCCTGGCCACCTGGTCGGTGGGCAGGTCACGCAGCGCGGCGAGCTGATCGGCCCGGGGCGCCGGGGGGCGGTGCCACGGGACCAGCAGGACCCCGACCACGAGCAGGGCCAGCACCAACGCCGTCAGGGTGAGCACCGCCCAGCCGCGCGGGGTCACCTCGACGCCCCGCGAGCGGGCCTGCGGGTGTGGCGTCGTACCCGTGTCATGCCGCCGCTCCTCCCGCCGTGAGCGCCCATCCTATGGCCCGCCGACGTGGCTCCGGCGCGGTGTGTGCCCCGGGCCCACCCGAAATGACCGTCGACTCCCAGGCCCCGGCCGGTGGGCTCCCGGGCCGGGGCCTGGGGGCCGGGCCGGCGGGCTCCCGGGCCGCAGACCGGCAGCCAGCGGGCCAGCGGGCCGGCGGGCCAGCGGGCCGGCGGCGCGGCGCGGCCTCCTCCGGCGGGCGGCGGCGGTCAGGCGACCCGGCGGTGGGTGGGCCGGGCGCGGTGGGTCTCGTGGGCCAGCACCTCCACCTCGAAGCCGGAGCGGGTGAGCACCTCGATCGCCCGGTGCTCGGCGACACCCAGGCCGGCGGCCGGCGAGTCGGTGTCGAGCAGGGCCGTCACCAGGCAGCCGGCGCAGCCCGCGCCCCGGACCCGGCAACCGTCGCAGTCGATGAGCATCGTGCCTCCTGACGCAGTGCGGCGTCAGGCGGAAGACCCTCGTCACCACCCGAGCACCGTCGGTCAGGTCGGACACTAGCCATCGGGTACGACACAATCGGACAACCGGTGATCAACTCCTCGGGACCGACCGTCCCCATGCCGCGCGCACCGACAGCTCGCAGATGGCGAAGGCCCACTGCCGGGGGCCCTCCCCGCCCGGCTCGGCCTGCCGGGAGACCTGACCCCGCCTGCCGGCCGCGGCGGCGCGGCGGCGCGGCGCGCGGCGGCGATGACCCACCACTTCGAGAGGGTGGTATGCCTGTCAGGCATATTTATGCCCGACAGGCATACCGGTACGCGCGGGTATCACCCTCCCCGAGGCAGCGGCACGGTTCGCCATCGTCGGAAGCACCAGCGCCCCGGCCCGACACCGTCGCTCCTGACCGGCCCGCACCACCCTGACCTTCGCAGGAACCACACCGCAGGTGGTTCCATGCGATCGGTGATGCGGCCTCAGGAGCGGGACAGCCGGCGCAGCAGCGAGTCGGCGCCCAGCGGGTACGCCCCGTGCCGGCGTACCCCGTCGGCGACCTCGCGGTCGGAGGAGACCACCACCACCGGGCGGCCAGGTGGCTCGGCCCGGACCAGCCGGCGGATCAGCTCGTCGGCGGTCTCGCCCTTGCGGGAGAAGAGCACCCGCACCCCACGCGGGGTGGGCGGCAGGCCGTGCATCCGCTCCGCCCCGTCGAAGACCACCGTCACCTCGTCACCGGTCTGCGCGGCGATCCCGCCCAACCCGGTGATCAGCCGCTTCCGCTGCTGTTCCAGGGACATCTCGCCGAATCCGCGCTTGGTGACGTTGTAACCGTCGACGACCAGGTGCGCCCGGGGCAGGGCGAGCAGCTGGTCGAGTCGGGCCGGGTCGTCGGTGTCCCGGGCGCGCGTCGCCGGCCCGCTCTGGGCGGTGACCGGGGCATCGGTGAAGGCGTCGGCCACGAAGTCGGCGGGGAGCTTGTCCACCGGGTCCAGGGCCAGTTCCCGGCGCAACCCCACGGCGGCCTGGCCGATCGTCTCCAGCAGCAGCCACAGCCGGGCGTCGTCGACCGAGCGGGCCTCCTTGGCGCTGGCCTTGGCCACCCCGGCCGCCGCCTCGGCCTCGGCCAGTCGGGCCCGGGCCCGGCGCAGCTCGGCGTCGCTGTCGGCGGCGGCCCGGGTGGCCCGGCCGCGTTCGGTGGCGAGCAGCTCGTTGGCCCGGCGTTCCCGGGCCTGGGTCTCCCGCAGGTTGCGCTGGAGCTGACGGCTCTCCTCCCGGAGCTGGCCCAGCTCCTCGCGGACCCGGGCCAGTTCGTCGCGGAGTTTCTCCGCCTCCACCCGGGCCACCGCCCGGTCGTGCTCGGCCCGGGTGGCCCGCTGCTCTGCCTCCCGGACCAGCTCGGCGACGACCGCGCTGTCCGCCTCGGCGCGGACCGCCGCGCCACTGGCGTCGATCAGCTCCCGCCAGCCCCGGGGGCGGACCAGGTAGGCCAGGGCGGCCACCTCGACCGGGTCGGCGGCGGCCGGCGCGGTGCCCTCGACCACTGCCGCGCCGAGGTCACCGGCGTCGGCCAGCACCCGGGCGGTGACCCGCTGCCGGAACAGCGGATCGGCGGTGAGCTGGGCGGCGATGACCGAACCGCCAAGTCGGGCCCGGCGGTTCGGGGCGAACTTCGCCACCCGGCGCAGCGGCACCGGCACCTCGTCGCCGGGCAGGCCGGGCAGGACCGCGGCGGTGAGCGCCACGATCCGCTGCCGGACCGGCTCCGGCAGCGTGGGCTCCGGCTCCGGCAGCGTGGGCTCCGGGTCGGCCTCGGGCGCCCCCGCACCCAGGTCCCCGCCGGCCTCGGGCGCGGCGGCGGACGACCCCTCCTCCGGGAGGTGGTCGTCGTACGGCTCGGTGAGGGGCATGGGGCAAGTCTCCCACCGCGACCGGGCCCACCGCCGGATGAGTGAGCCGATCTCTCATCCTATGCCGGCAGGGGCCCCTGGGGCTGCGGTGACGGGAGTGTCGCACCAAACGGTTAGCCTGCCGCCCGTGGCACCTGGGGAGTACGTCCAGCAGACCCTGGCCGGTCTGGACCAGTCGGCCGGCGGCGTCGATCCGGCCCTGCCGCTGTACGCGACGACGTTCGTGGTGGTCGACCTGGAGACCACCGGCGGCTCACCCGACGGCGGGGGCATCACCGAGATCGGCGCGGTCAAGGTGCGCGGCGGCGAGGAGCTGGGGGTGCTCGGCACCCTGGTCAACCCGGGGGTGCCGATCCCGCCGTTCATCACCGTGCTGACCGGGATCACCCAGGCCATGCTGGTCCCCGCCCCGCCGGTCGAGCAGGTGCTGCCGAGTTTCCTGGAGTTCCTCGCCGACGCCGTGCTGGTGGCCCACAATGCGCCCTACGACGTCGGGTTCCTCAAGGCCGCCTGCGCCCGGCACGGCTACCGCTGGCCCAACCCACGGGTGCTGGACACGGCGGCGCTGGCCCGTCGGGTGCTCAGCCGCGACGAGGTGCCCAACCGCAAGCTCGGCACCCTGGCCGCCTACTTCCGCACCACCACCCAGCCCACCCACCGGGCGCTGGACGACGCCAAAGCCACCGTGGACGTGCTGCACGGGCTGATCGCCCGGCTCGGTGGGCACCGGGTCGACACGGTCGGCGAGGCGATCGAGTTCGCCCGTGCGGTCACCCCCACCCAGCGGCGCAAGCGGCACCTGGCCGACGGGCTGCCCAGGGTGCCCGGGGTCTACATCTTCCGGGCCGCCGACGACCGGCCGCTCTACGTCGGCACCTCCGGCGACATCGCCACCCGGGTCCGCAGCTACTTCACCGCCGCCGAGAAGCGGGCCCGGATGTCGGAGATGCTGGCCGCCGCCGAACGGGTGGAGGCGGTGGAGTGCGCCCACCCGCTGGAGGCGGAGGTACGCGAGCTGCGGTTGATCGCCGCGCACGCGCCGCCGTACAACCGCCGGTCGAAGTATCCGGAGCGGATGGTGTGGCTCAAGCTGACCGACGGGCCTTACCCCCGGTTGTCGGTGGTGCGCGGCCTGGCCCCCGGCGACACCGCCTACCTGGGTCCGTTCCGCTCCAAACAGGCCGCCGAACTGGCCGCCGCCGGGTTCCACGACGCGGTGCCGCTGCGCCAGTGCACGCACCGGCTGTCGCTGCGCACGGTCACGCCGGCCTGCGCGCTGGCCGAGCTGGGCCGCTGCCCGGCACCCTGCGAGCACAAGATCACCCCCGAGGAGTACGACGACCGCGCGGTCGCGCCGTTCCGCACCGCCACCACCAGCGACCCGCAGGTGGTGGTGGACGCCCTGCTGGCCCGGATCGAGGCACTGGCGGCGACGCACCGTTACGAGGAGGCGGCGGTGGTGCGGTCCCGGCTGGCGGCGGTGCTGCGGGCCGCCGTCCGGATGCAGCGGCTGGCCGCGCTGACCCGGATCGGCGAGCTGGCCGCCGCCCGGCCCGCCACCGGGGGCGGTTGGGAGCTGGCGCTGGTGCGGTACGGACGGCTCGCCGGTGCCGGGGTGTCTCCGCCGGGCGTCCACCCGCGACCGACGATCACCGCGATCCGGGCCACCGCCGAGACGGTCGAACCGGGTGGGCACGGGCCGGTGCCCCGGGCCACCGCCGAGGAGACCGAGCGGATCCTGTCGTGGTTGGAGCGACCGGAGACCCGGCTGGTGGAGATGACCTCCGTCTGGTCCTCCCCGGTGGCCGGCGCGGGGCGGTTCCGTGACCTGTTGGCGAAGGCCGAGGGCGGCGGGTCGCACCAACTCTCGACCGAACGCTCATGAGCAAGTGACCGATCGGACTACCCCGCCTCGCTTAGGCTGTTAAGGGAGTGCAGTCCTGCCCGTTTCGTGGGCCTGCTTCCGGTTGCCGGGTACGGTGGCCTGGAGCCGGGGTGAGGAGGTGTCCCACGTGGACGTCGACGCCGGACACGGCGCCGCCCTGGGGGGTGCGCTCCCGGCCCAGCCGGGCGAGTTGCCCCTGACCCGGCGGCTCCGGTCCCTGTTGAGCTGGCCGGCCAACGACGCCGACCCGGTGACGCAGCTGGTCCGCAGCCACCGTGGCATCCACTCCAGCGCGGACTCGTCGGTGCTGCGCCGGGCGTACACGATCGCCGAGAACATGCACCGCGGTCAGTTCCGCAAGAGCGGCGAGCCGTACATCACCCATCCGCTGGCGGTCGCCCAGATCTGCGCCGACCTCGGGATGGACACCACCACCCTGGTCGCGGCGCTGCTGCACGACACGGTGGAGGACACCCGCTACACCCTCCAGGCGCTCAGCGAGGACTTCGGCCACGAGGTGGCGCACCTGGTCGACGGGGTGACCAAGTTCGACAAGGCGTTCTACGGCAAGGCGGCCGAGGCGGAGACGATCCGCAAGATGATCATCGCGGCCGGCAAGGACGTCCGGGTGCTGATCATCAAGCTGGCCGACCGGCTGCACAACATGCGTACCCTCGGGGTCCGCTCGGCCGCCTCCCGGGAGCGGATCGCCCGCAAGACCCAGGAGGTGCTGGTCCCGCTCTGCGACCGGCTCGGCATCCAGACCCTCAAGCGGGACCTCGACGACGTGGTGCTGCTGCACCTGGAGCCCGACGAGCACGCCCGGCTGGCCCGGCACGTGCACGACCGGTCCGGCTGGGACGCCTACCTCGACGACGTGGTGGCCCAGGCCAAGGTGGCACTGCGCCGCAGCCGGGTGGACGCCGAGGTGAGCGTCCGCCCCCGGCACCTCTACTCGATCTGGAAGGACACCGTGGCCGGCGGGCACGCCGTCCCGTACGACCTGCCCCGGATCGTGATCGTGGTGGACGGCCCGGCCACCGACTGTTACGCCGCCCTCGGCGCGGTGCACGGGAGCTGGCGACCGGTCCCCGGCCGGTTCAAGGACTTCATCGCCTCGCCCAAGAACAACCTCTACCGTTCCCTGCACACAAGTGTCTGCGGCCCGCAGGACCGCACGGTCGAGGTGCTGATCCGCACCCGGGAGATGCACCGCTGCGCCGAGTACGGGGTGGCCGCCGACTTCCGCTTCCCCCGCGCCGCCACCGGGGCCAGCAACACCGACCAGCTCTCCTGGCTGCGCCGGGTGCTCGACTGGGAGCAGGAGGCGCCCGACCCGGCCCAGTTCCTCCAGTCGCTGCGGTGCGACCTGGCCGAGGCGCAGATCCAGGTGGTCGCCGACGGCCGGCAGGTGCTGCTCCCGGCCGGTGCCACCCCTGTCGACCTGGCGTACGAGCTGGGCACCGAGCGGGGTGACCACTGCCTCGCCGCGCGGATCAACGGCCGGCTCGCGCCGCTGGCGTCCGAACTGGACGAGGGCGACGTGGTGGAGATCTTCTCGGAGAACGACGCGGAGAGCGGCTTCGAGGCGGACGCCGCCCCCCGCGGCCCCCGTCGCGAGTGGCTCGACTTCGTGAAGTCACCACACGCGCAGATGCAGATCAGCCGCTGGTTCACCGACCACACCGAGCCCGGCATCTCGATCGCCGACAAGGTACGCCTGGGTCGGGCCACCATCGGCCTGGCCCTGCGCAAGCACGACCGTGGGCTGGCCAGTGACCTGCCGCTGCTGCGGCTGTCGGAGGAGCTGGGCTACCCCGACCTGGAGACCCTGCTGGTCGCGGTCTTCGACCGGGCGGTCGAGCCGGACACCGTGGTACGCCAGCTCATCGACCTGGTCGACCATCAACAGTGAGCCCGGTCGGGTCCGACCGTCGCCCGCCCGGCGACCGGTGCGGCTGGTCGCCCTGCCCGGGTGACCGGTCGCCCCGCATCCCACGGCAGCGCGCCGACGGCCTAGCCTGAAGCCATGATCCTCCGTTCCCGCGCCACCGGCCGGGCCGTCGCCTACAAGGTCTTCTACCGGCTGCCGGTCACGGTGCGCCGCCGCCTGGTCCGGCTCGCCGGGCCGAAGTACGTCGTCGGCGCGGTGACCCTGGTCCGGGACAGCGAGGCCGACGGGGCGGGCCGGATCCTGCTGCTGCGCCAGCCCCCCGGGCACAGCTGGACGCTGCCCGCCGGGCTGCTCCAGCGCGGTGAGACCCCTGTCGTCGGCGCGGCCCGGGAACTGCACGAGGAGTCCGGCGTGCGGCTCCCCCCGGAGCAGCTCCGCCCGGCCGTGCCGAACGCCCTGGTGCACACCCGGGGCTGGGTGGACATGGTCTTCGAGGCGGAGGTGCCGGCCGCCGGCACCACGCTGAAGGTGGACGGCGCGGAGGTCTTCGAGGCGGCCTGGCACCCGCTCGACGACCTGCCCCGGCTGAGCCGGGCCACCGCCAACCTGCTCGGCCACTACGGCATCGGGCCGCAGGCCGGCCAGCCCACGACGTGAGCGCGCCGGAGGGCCTGTGCGCGGTGGTGCTCGCCGCCGGCGAGGGCACCCGGCTGCGCCCGCTCACCGCAGGGGTACCCAAGGCGCTCTGCCCGGTCGGCAACGTGCCGCTGCTGGACCGGGCGCTGGAACGGCTCGCCGGCCTCGGGTTCACCGGGCCGGACCGGGTGGCGGTGAACGCCTGCTACCTGGCCGACCAGGTGGTGACGCACGTCGGCGACCGGGCGCACCTGTCGGTGGAGCCGGGTGATCCGCTGGGCACCGCCGGTGGCCTGGGCAACCTGCGGGACTGGATCGCCGGCCGGGGGGTGCTGGTGGGCAACGCCGACGCCTACCTGGCCGATCCCGGGGCAGCCCCCGGCCCGGACGTCGCGGCGCTGCTGGCCGGTTGGGACTTCCGCTCCGTACGGCTGCTCGGCCGGCCCGCTCCGGACCCGGCCGCCCCCGGCACCTTCGACGGGCACGTCTTCACCGGCTTCTCACTGCTGCCCTGGCACCGGGTACGCGAACTGCCGGCCAGCTTCGGCGACCTGGTCCGCACGGTGTGGCGGCCGGCGGAGGCGGCCGGTGAGCTGACCGTGGTGGCGTACCCCGGCACGTTCTTCGACACTGGCACCCCGGCCGACTACCTGGCGGCCAACCTGCACGCCGCCGGCGACGACACCCTGGTCGCCCCGGACGCCACCGTGACGGGCCGGGCACGGCGCGCGGTGGTCGGTGCGGGCGCGGTGGTGCGCGGCGACGTGGAGCGGGTGGTGGTCTGGCCCGGCGCGACGGTCGGCCCGGACGAACGGCTCCGCGACGCGATCCGGGCCGGCGAAGGCCTCACCGTGACGACCGTTCCCGGAGGTCATTGACCAATCCTGCCACAATCGCCGCCATGCAACCGCTCGCGCCCCGGATCACGCTGTCGGTCGGATACCAGTCGGGCACCCGCGCCGTCGTCGCGTTCCTGATGTTGGGTGTCGTCCTGACGATCACCTGCGGCGGTCTCTGCGGCGTCACCGCCAGGTCGGTGCTCGCCGGGCTCCTGGTTGCCGCGCCCGTCATGCTCTTCTACGGCCTGCTGATGAGGAGCATCCTTCGGGCCGGGGGCTGGCTGGAGGGCAGCCGGCTCACCGTGGTCAACGTCGCCACCCGGACCGTCGACCTGCGGGCCGCCCGGTCGGTGTCGCTGCGCGCCACCGGCTCCGTCAAGCGGACGCCGCTGCTCACCGTCACCACGGACGCCCGCACCGTCAAGCTCATTCTGCGCAGCGGGGAGGGGGTTCTCCTCCCGCCCGGCGAGTTGGTCGCGCTGGCCGCCGCACTCGACACGGCCCGCTGCCCCGGCGCGGCGGAGACGGCAGGCTGGCTGCGCGCCGTCGCGGCGGGTCCCCGCACCATGCTCTGACGACCCCGACCCGAAACAACCTGCACGCCGCCGGCGACGACATCCTGATCGCCCCGGACGGTGGCGGCCGTACCCGGCGGAGATTGATCACCGCTGCCACAATCACCACCATGCAACCGCACCCGCCCCGGATCGCCCTGTCGGTCGGCTACCAGTCCAGCCGCACCAGCCGGATCGTCTCGTTGCTGGTGCTGGGCACCATCTTGACGATCGGCTGCGGATGTGTCGGCGCCGTCGCCGGGACCGGCCTGAACGCGTCGGTCGGCGACACCGGGGGCAACCCGGCGGTACCGGCGCTCGTCGCGCTCCTGGTGGCCGGGCTCGTCATGCTCCTCATCGGCCTGCTGGTGACGAGCATCGTCCGGGCCGGGGCCCGGCTGGAGGGCAGCCGGCTCACCGTGGTCAACCTCGCCGCCCGGACCGTCGACCTGCGGGCCGCCCGGTCGGTGACACTCCGCGCCGCGGCCATCGCGCAGACCGGCGTGTCCAGCGACGGCGGGCTGGTCGCCACCGGCGCGGTCACCCGGACGCCGGTGCTCACCGTCAGCGCCGACACAGGCACGGTCAAGCTGGGGCTGCGCAGCCGGGAGGGCCTGCTCATCCCACCTCCCGAGATGTACGCCCTGGCCGCCGCGCTGGACACCGCCCGCTGCCCGGGGGCGGCGGAGGCCGCCGGCTGGCTGCGCGCCATGGCCGCCGACCCGCGCACCATGCTGCTCTGACCCGCGCCGCCCGGGCGGGGACGACCGGGAGACGCCGGGGGTGCGGCACTAGCATGGTCAGCGACGCCAGGCCGGCATCGCGCCGGGCACGACGAACGGAGAATCGTCAAGTGATCACCGCGATCGTCCTGATCGACTGCGCCACCGACTCGATCCCCGAGGTGGCCGAGAACCTGGCCAACCTGCCCGGAGTCAGCGAGGTCTACTCGGTGGCCGGGCACGTCGACCTGATCGCCATCGTCCGGGTCCGGGAGTTCGAGCAGATCGCCCAGGTCATCGCGGGCAGCATCTCCAAGGTGCCCGGGGTGCTCGGCACCGAGTCGCACATCGCCTTCCGTGCCTACTCCCAGCACGACCTGGAGGAGGCGTTCGCGATCGGTCTGGCCAGCGCCGACTGACCCGCACCGCCGGCGGTCGCCGGCACCGACCGGCCATGCCGCCGGCAACCGGCCCACACCGCCGGCAACCGGCGCGCACGATGGTGGCCGGCCCGCTGGGGACCGGCCACCATCAGGTGGTACGAGACGTCAGCTGTTGCCTGGCGCGGGCGTCTCGGTCGGGCCGCCCGGAGCCGGGGACTCGGTGCTGGTGCCACCCGGTGCCGGGGACTCCGTGGTGCCACCCGGGGCCGGCGTGCCGCTGCCACCGGGGCTCGCGGTGCCGCTGGCGCTGGTCTGCGGGACCGGGATGCCCAACTCCTGGGCCAGGGCCACCAGCGCGTCGTAGTGCGCCTGCAACACCGGCAGCGCGTCCTGCGCCAGCTGGACCACCGACTGCTCGGAACCCTGCGAGATCTCGGTCTGGGTGGCCTGGATGGCCTGCACGTGACCGGCCAGCTCAGCGGTCACCCACGCCTTGTCGAACGCGGCGCCGTTGAGGCCGTTGAGCTTGTCGATCACCTTCTGCTGGTCGGCCGTCGGCGCGTTCGGCAGGGTCACGTTCAGCTGCTGCGCGGTGTTCTGCACCGTCTGGTCGAGCTGGGTGTGATCCGTGACGAACTGCTGCCCCAACTGCTTGACCTGCTCGTTCTGCCCCTTCTTCTGGGCCAGGTTCCCGGTGACGATCTCCGCCAGGTTCACCTGGTGCACCGCCTGCAGGTACTGGGTGTCCTGCGCCGACGGCTGTGCAGCGGCCTGCGCGGTGGCCGCGGGCGCCAGACCGACCACCACCAGCGTGGCCAGCAGTCCCAGGCGTTTGATACCCAACATGTTCCCTCCCCGTTTCCGTTGGACCGCACGGATACCCGACTGGCGGGGGTTAATCCTGTGCTTCCACCCATTGGGGTCCGGTCACTCCGGCCCGCCTGCCCGGGAAACGGACGAGGCGCCCGCCGGAGGATTCCGGCGGGCGCCTCGGTCGAACGGATCGGGGAGGTCAGCGGCGGGACTCGCCGCTGCCGATCTCCTCCCGCTCCGGGCGGGGTTCCACAGGCGGGTGCCCCGGCGAGACCGGCGCCTCGACCGGCTTCTCGATCGGGTAGAAGAAGCCCCGGATCGCCGGGCCGAGCGCCCCGAGCCGGTTCATCTTCTTGGGTACCACCCAGCCGACGTAGTCCAGTTCGGCGTGTCCGTGGTCGTCGGTCGCACTGAGCGGCTGGTGGATCTCCTCGAACCGGCCGTCGGGCAGGCGCCGGATGATGCCGGTCTCCACACCGTGGGCCAGCACCTCCCGGTCGTGCTGCTGGAGCCCGAGGCAGATCCGGTACGCGACGTAGTACGCCAGCGGCGGGATCACCAGCAGGCCGATCCGGCCCGCCCAGGTCATCGCGTTCAGGCTGATGTGGAACTTGTCGGCGATCACGTCGTTGGCACCGGAGAGGGTCAGCACGATGTAGAAGGCGACCGCCATCGCGCCCACCGCCGTCCGGGCCGGGACGTCCCGGGGCCGTTGCAGCAGGTTGTGGTGCCGGTGGTCCTTGAGCTGCCGTGCCTCCACGAACGGGTAGAGCGTGGAGAGCCCGACCAGGATGCCCGGCAGCACGACAGTCGGCCAGAACAGCGGCGGGATGACGTACCCGTCGCCGATCGGGATGTTGATCTCCCAGGCGGGCATCAGCCGGGTCGAGCCGTCGAGGAACATGACGTACCAGTCGGGCTGGCTGGCGGCCGAGACCACCCATGCCTCGTACGGGCCGAAGTACCAGATCGGGTTGATCTGGAACAGACCACCCATCAGCGCGATCACGCCGAAGACGACCATGAAGAAGCCGCCCTGCTTGAGCGCGTAGCGGGGGAACATCCGCTCGCCGACCACGTTGTCGTTGGTCCGGCCGGGGCCGGGCCACTGGGTGTGCTTCTGCTTGAACACCAGGCCCAGGTGGGCGCTGATCAGCGCGACCAGCAGACCCGGGATCAGCAGCACGTGGGCGATGAAGAACCGGCTGATGATGATCTCACCGGGGAACTCGCCACCGAAGATCGACGAGGTGACCCAGGAGCCGACCACCGGGATCGACAGCATGATGCCGGAGGCGATCCGCAGACCGGTGCCGGACAGACCGTCGTCCGGCAGGGAGTAGCCGGAGAAGCCGGCCAGGAAGCCGACCCAGAACAGCAGTGAGCCGATGATCCAGTTGGTCTCCCGCGGCTTGCGGAACGCGCCGGTGAAGAAGACCCGCATCATGTGCACCACGATCGCGGCCATGAACAGCAGCGCGGACCAGTGGTGCATCTGCCGCATGATCAGACCACCCCGGACATCGAACGAGATGTCGAGGCTGGAGGCGTACGCGGCGGACATCGGGGTGCCCCGCAGCGGGGCGTAGCTGCCGTTGTAGACCACCTCGGTCATCGCCGGCTCGTAGAAGAAGGTCAGGAAGACACCGGTCAGCAGCAGCACGACGAACGAGAAGAGCGCGATCTCGCCGAGCAGGAACGACCAGTGGTCCGGGAAGACCTTGTTGAGCAGCTTGCGTAACGGGGTGGCGACCTGGAAGCGGTCGTCCACTCCCCCGGCGGCCTTGCCCGGCACCGCTGCTACGTCAAACTTTCGGCGCTTCATGGCCGCTCCCAGAAGTCGGGGCCGACGGTTTCGGTGTAGTCGGACTTCGCCACGAAGAAGCCTTCCTCGTCCACCTCGATCGGCAGCTGGGGAAGCCGCCGGCTCGCCGGGCCGAAGACCGGGCGGGCGTTGTCGGTGATCAGGAACTGGCTCTGGTGACACGGGCAGAGCAGCCGGTTGGTCTGCTGCTCGTAGAGGCTCGCCGGGCAGCCGGCGTGGGTGCAGATCTTGGAGTACGCCGCGTAGTTGCCCCACATGAAGTCACCGTGACCGACCCGCGAGTTGGCCTGCCGGGACTTCTCCGCGTCGGTCTCCCGCAGGTGGATCAGCAGCGTCGGCGAGTCGGCGTGCTTGTTGCTCACGCCGTGCTCGATGCCGGGGAAGACGGTCAGCTGACCGCCGGCGCTGACGTCGGCCGGGCGGATCGGCCGACCGTCCTCGCGGACCAGCCGGATCTTCTTGCCGTCGGCCGGCGCGAAGCCGGTGGTGAACATCTGGTTGTTCTTGTGCGGGTTGGAGATCAGGCCACCGACCAGCGGGGCCGCCGCGACCGCACCGACCGGCAGCAGACCGGCGACCAGCGAGACGCCGAGCAGCGGACGACGTCGTACCCCCATCTCGTCGGCGAGGTACCGCATGGTCTCACCGGTGATCTTCCGGTCCTCCTGGGACCCGGGACCGTCGTGCCGGTCCTGGATCGAGACCTCCTTGGGCAGCAGCTTCTTGCCCCAGGTGAGGATGCCGAAGCCGACGCCGAGCAGGGCGAGGCCCAGGGTGAGGCCGAGCAGCGGGGTGTACCACTTGTCGCCACCACGGCCCGGCTCGTACTCCCAGGGCCACCAGATGTAGACGACCAGGAACGCGGTGGCGGCCAGGCCGGTGAGCAGGAACATCGCCGCGACCGTACGGGTCAGCCGGCGCTCGGCCTTGCTGCCCGGGACGACCTGCTCCTCGTAGTGGACGATCTCGATGTCGTCCCGCCGGGCCCCCTCGGTGACGATGTCGAACCGGGAGAGTCGGGGGTCGTGGACGTCGAGCGGCTCCCGACCCTGCGGGGCGTGCTGCTCGGTCTGGGTGCTCATGCCGTCACCTCGCTACGGGCGGTGCCGGCGCCCGGCACCACGGCAATGCTGTTGACGATCCGGTCGGTCACGACTTGCCCGCAATCCACAGGCTCGCGAAGACCAGCGCGACGATGCCCACCAGGAAGATCGCCAGACCTTCGGTGGACGGGCCGTACCGGCCGAGGTTGAAACCGCCCTGGTCCTGGTCGGCCTTCAGCGACTCCTGGATGTAGGCGATGATGTCCGCCTTCTGCTCCGGGGTGATCTGGTTGTCGCCGAACACCGGCATGTTCTGCGGGCCGCTGAGCATCGCGGCGTAGATCTGCGCGTCGCTGGCCGGCGCCAGGCTCGGGGCGTACTTGCCGGAGGAGAGCGCGCCGCCGCCACCACCGAAGGCGTGGCACTGCGAGCAGTTGATCCGGAACAGCTCGCCGCCGGTGGCCAGGTTGGCGCCCTCGCGGAGGTTGCCCTGCGGGACCTGCGGGCCGCCGCCGAGCTCCTGGATGTACTGGCCGAGCTGGCGAACCTGCTCGTCGGTGAAGACCGGCGGCTTGCGCATGGCCTGCGCTTCCTGCCGGGCCATCGGCATCCGGCCGCTGCCCACCTGGAACTCCACCGAGGCGGAGCCGACACCGATCAGGCTCGGGCCACGACCCTCGACGCCCTGGGCGTTACGGCCGTGGCAGGTCACGCAGCTCACGTCGAACAGGGCCCGGCCCTCGGCCGCGGCACCGGTCAGCGGCGGGTTTTCCTGCGCCTGCACGCCCGGGGCGAAGACGGTGTAGGCGCCGCCGGCCAGCGTCAGCGCGGCGATCAGCCGGAACGCCGCGCCCAGCCGGCGGCGGCCCCTGCTGCGCGCCGCGGGCCGCCCGCGCAGGCGCGCGAGCAGACCGCGTCGGCGGT
Source organism: Micromonospora sp. NBC_00421 (assembly GCF_036017915.1). Taxonomy (NCBI): domain Bacteria; kingdom Bacillati; phylum Actinomycetota; class Actinomycetes; order Micromonosporales; family Micromonosporaceae; genus Micromonospora; species Micromonospora sp. NBC_00421. The sequence continues at coordinate 370,344 of NZ_CP107929.1, read as the reverse complement.
CGTTGTCAGAAGTCATGACCTGTGTCCTTAACCGGTTGGACCTTGTCTCAGGGGACGGAGCAGCGGCGCGGAACGTGACACGCCAAGATCACTGAAGCCAGTAGATCATGGCGTAGAGCCCGATCCACACGACGTCGACGAAGTGCCAGTAGTACGACACGACGATCGCCGACGTGGCCTGGGCGGGGGTGAACCGGCCCATGGTGGTGCGGACCATGAAGATGATGAAGGCGATGAGACCGCCTGTCACGTGCAGGCCGTGGAAGCCGGTGGTCAGGTAGAACATCGACCCGTAACCGTCTTCGTTGATCTTCACGCCTTCGTGGACCAGGGTGAGGTACTCGTTCGCCTGGCCGAGCACGAAGATCAGGCCCATCACGAAGGTGAGCGTGAACCAGCGCCGCAGGGCGTGGACGTCACCCTTCTCGGCCGCGAAGACACCGAGCTGGCAGGTCACCGAGGACAGCACCAGGATCACCGTGAAGGTGGTCGCATAGGGGATGTTGAGTACCTCGGTGTGCTTCTCCCACTGCTCCGGCGCCGCCGCGCGGATCGAGAAGTACATCGCGAACAGCGCCGCGAAGAACATGAGTTCGCTGGAGAGCCACACGATCGTCCCGACGCTGACCATGTTGGGCCGCGTCAGAGAGTGGATCCGGCTCTTGTCAATGGCTGGGGCCGCAGTCACGCGGTCATTATTGCCCCTGACCGGGGCGGGCGATCAGCGGGGGGCCAAAACCCGGGTGAGGGATGGCCCGATCGTGGAGGTCCGGTTCGCCTGGCCTAGCCTGAAAAGCGTGCTGCACGTCGATTCGATCTTCGCCGCCACCTCGGCGACCCCGCCCACCAGCCTCGCGGCGGGCGGCGTCGAGGTACCGCCGCCGTTCGACATCACCCGGGTCTTCACCGAGACCCGGCTGGACAGCTGGCTCGCCCTGGGCCTGGTCCTCGCCGCCGGCCTCTACCTCTACGGGGTCTACCGGCTGCGGCTGCGCGGGGACCGCTGGCCGGTCGTGCGTACCGTCTGCTTCCTCGGGCCGGGCCTGGGCGGCATCGCCGCGGTCACGGTCAGCGGGCTGCACGCCTACGACACCGCCCTGCTCTCGGTGCACATGGTGCAGCACATGGTGCTGTCGATGATCGCGCCGATCTTCCTGGCCCTGGGCGCACCTGTCACCCTGGCCCTGCGCACCCTGCCGGTCGGCCCCCGCAAACGGCTGCTGGCGGTCGTGCACAGCCGGATCGCCCGGGTCTACAGCTTCCCGCTTGTGGCGTTCACCATCTTCGTGGTCAACCCGTTCGCGCTCTACTTCACCGACCTGTACCGCTACACCCTCGAACACGCCTGGGCGCACGAGCTGGTGCACGCGCACTTCATCATGACCGGCTGCGTCTTCTTCTGGCCGCTGCTCGGCCTGGACCCGCTGCCCGGCCGCTGGCCGTACCCGGCGCGGGCGCTGCTGATGCTGCTGTCGGTGCCGTTCCACACCGTGCTCGGGCTCACCATCATGCAGAGCACCACCCTGTTCGGCGGCGACTGGTACCCGTCGCTCGGCCTGGCCTGGTCAGACCCGCGCAACGACCAGGTGGTCGCCGGGGGCATCCTCTGGGCCGGCGGCGAGTTCGTCAGTGTGACGATGATCGCGGTGCTGGTGGTGCAGTGGGTCAAGCAGTCCGAGCGGGAGGCCCGCCGGGTGGACCGCGAGCTGGACCGGCAGGAGGCCCGCGACCGCGCCGCCGAGGCCGACGCCATCCTCACCGCCGCCACCCCCGCCGCCGTGGCCACCGCCAGTCCCGACGCAGGGACCACCCCGCCGGCAGGTCCGCCGGCCGCCACCGCCGCGACCCCCGGAAACCCGCTCTGAGCTGCCGCGACGGCCGGTCCGCCGGGAGCCGGCAGGCGGGATGTCGGGTACGCCACACCGCCCGGTAGGATCAGCGGGCAGCAACGAGGAGTACAGCCCATGAGTGTGCGCAGCGAGCGAGTCAGGCTCAGTGCGACGGTGCCTCATCACGGCACGGAGCGAAGCGGAGTGTCGGCATGAGCGAGCGTCTCTGCACCGTCCTGCTCTACAGCGACGACGCGCAGGTCCGGGACCGGATGCGGCTGGCCGTCGGCACCCGCCCCGCGCCCGGGCTGAAGATCGAGTTCGTCGAGGCGTCCGACTATTTCGGCTGTGTCCGGCTGGTCGACGACTACGAGATCGACCTGATGCTGCTCGACGGCGAGGCCAGCCCCGGCGGTGGCCTGGGCATCGCCCGTCAGATCAAGGACGACCGGGAGGACGCCCCGCCCACCTGCGTGGTCATCGCCCGTGCCGCCGACCGATGGCTCGCCTCGTACGCGCAGGTCGACGGCGTGCTGATGCACCCGCTCGACCCGGTGACCACCGGCACCACGGTCGCCGAGCTGCTGCGTACGCACGCCGCCGCCTGAGTCGGACGCACTCGGCGGCGCCCAGGCGCCCGGGGTGACGGGCGCACCGTCCACCCGCACCCCCACGCCCGCTCGGGAGGCCCATCATGGGCGAACGGACCTGGCCGCACCTGCTCAACGCGCTGCTGCGCGGCGACGAGCTGTCCACCGCCGACACCACCTGGGCGATGAACGAGATCATGGCCGGTGCCGCCGGCCCGGCGCAGATCGCCGGTTTCGCGGTCGCGCTACGCGCCAAGGGTGAGACCTCGGCCGAACTGGCCGGTCTGGTCGAGGCGATGCTCGACAACTCGGTGCCGGTGACCCTGCCGGAGGAGCTGCGGCGCACCGCGATCGATGTGGTGGGCACCGGGGGTGACCTCGCCCACACGGTCAACATCTCGACCATGACCGCACTGGTGGTGGCCGGTGCCGGCGTCCCGGTGGTCAAGCACGGCAACCGGGCCGCCTCGTCGCTGTGCGGCACCGCCGACCTGCTGGAGTTCTTCGGCCTACCGCTGGATCTGGGCCCCGAGCAGGTGGCCCGGTGCGTGACCGAGGCCGGCATCGGCTTCTGCTTCGCGCCCCGGTTCCACCCCGGGTACCGGCACGCCGGCCCGGTCCGCCGGGAGATCGGCGTGCCGACCGCGTTCAACTTCCTCGGCCCGCTGACCAACCCGGCCCGGCCACACGCCGGCGCGGTCGGCTGCTTCGACGCCCGGATGGCCCCCGTGATGGCCGAGGTCTTCGCTCGCCGGGGCGACTCGGTAATCGTGATGCGCGGCGAGGACGGCCTGGACGAGTTCACCACCGCCGCGCCCACCCGGGTCTGGGTGGCCCAGCAGGGCACCGTACGGGAGGCCGTGCTGGACGCGGCCGATCTCGGGGTACCCCGGGCCACCCTGGCCGACCTGCGGGGCGGTGACGCCGCGCACAACGCCGCAGTGGCCCACCGGCTGCTGGCCGGCGGGACCGGTCCGGTACGCGACGCCGTCCTGGTCAACGCCGCCGTCGCGCTGGCCACCCAGACCCCGCTGGACGGCGACCTCACCGAGGCGGTACGCGCCGGCATGGCCCGCGCCGCGGAGTCAGTCGACTCGGGGGCGGCAGCGGCGGTCCTGGACCGCTGGGTCGACGTCGCCCGCTCCCTCTGACCCACTCCCTCCGCCCACCCACCTGCCCCGCCCACCCCGCGCGCCCAGCGCCGGGGGTGCGGCATGGCGGGATGACCAGTGGCGCACAGGCCCGGTGCCACGGTGGCGGGGTGGCGGGGTGGCGGGGTGGCGGGGTGGCGGGGTGGCGGGGTGGCGGGGAAGTGTCGTAGGGGCGTGGGAAACTACATGGGAGTAATTTTCCGTTTCCGGTGATGGCGGCGATGTCCATCGGCGGGTTCCGGAGCGAGAGGAGACGCCCGTGTCGGACCGCGAGCTCTACTGCGACACCTGTGAAGGCGTCCAGCCGTTCGAGATGCCGCCGTGCCCCGATGGTCACGGCGTCGACTGCCCTGAACTGCTCTGCACCGGTTGCGGCACGGCGGTGCTGATCGCGACCTTCGCCTTCCAGGCCACCCGCCTGGCCAGCCGTCGTCGCCGCCCGCCAGCGCCCGGTCGCCACGCCGCCTGACTGGCTCCCCGGCCCCCTCGGTCCCGCCACGCCGCCTTAACTGGCTCCCGGCCCACCTCGGTCCCGCCACGCCGCCACGCCGCCGAAACTGGCTCCCGGCCCCCTCGGTCCCCGTCCGACCGCCACAACGATGGCGCACCGCCCCGGCCACTGATTCGCGCCTGCGAGCCGGGGCACCCCACTGTGCACCATTCCTGCCGACCGCTCGTGCTCGGTCGGCGCCCGTCCGGTGGTCGGGTCGACAGTGATATCAACCGGCGCACCGTGCTTCTTTCGGCGTCGCCATCGACCGGTGCCTGTCGCCGATCGACAGCACTCGGGCGCGACGGTCGCCTGCGACCTGCGTGTTCCGGCCAGGTGATGGGACCACACTCGCGTCCTTTGGACCTGATGACGTAGACGCATCACCCGCCTGGCGATGGGTTCCTGACCGTCGATCCCGTGATGCTCTCCCATATTCCACCGGGCCGGCGCGCATCAGTCTCCCGGACCGGCGCGGAAGGGCCCCGCAGCACGGCAGGGTGCACCCACGGACAGCGGCACGCCTAACGGATCCCGTGGTTGCTGCTGAGTCGTTTACGTCATCAGCTCTACAGGACGCGAACGAGTACTCCCTACCCCGCAGTCTTCGAGACGCCGCGCGCGAGGTGTGGTTGATCCACTCGCGTGAGCCGAAACAGCGGCATCACGTCACGGGGATACCGCTACGTCGACCCACCGGAGTCGATCATCTTGCGGGACAGCGAAAACAGGCCCGCTTCCCAGGTGGGAGGCGGGCCTGTCCGAAGTTCGGACCGGTGCGCGACGGGGCGAGCAGGACAAGCGGGACCGGTGCGCGACGGGGCGAGCGGGGGTCAGTGCTCGGCGGTGCGGCGGGTACCGGAGTAGTACTCGAAGAGCAGGCCACAGGCGGCGAAGATGACCAACACCAAACCCAGTCCGAGCAGCCAGAACTGCCAGAACACCAGACCCAGGCCGGCGAGCGCGGCAGCCAGCGCCAAGCCGAAGGGCCAGTAGCTGCCGGGGCTGAAGAAGCCGATCTCGCCCGCGCCGTCGGCGATCTCGCCGTCCGGCCGGTCCTCGGGGCGCAGGTCGATGCGGCGGGAGACGAACCAGAAGAAGCCACCGCACATCGCGCAGAGCAGGAAGGACAGCAGCAGGGCCACCGTGCCGACCCATTCGACCTGGCCGCCGGAGTCGCCGTACGTCCAGGCGCCGTAGAGGATCGTCGCGCCGAAGAGGAACCCGGCGATGATGAGGAAGATACGCCACTCGGTCTTCATGCCGGATACCTCAGTTTCCCGCGCCCGCGGACGCGCCGTCCGGGTTGAAGTTGTCCTTGTTGCGACGGGTGTCGAACGGCTGGGTGGTCTTCGCGTAGGGGTCCTGGCCGATGGCGGTCAGCGCCTCCTGCGTCGACTTGCCGTCCCGCTTGGCCGCCAGGAACTGGTCGTACGCCTCGGGGGAGACCACCCGCAGCTCGAAGTTCATGAAGGCGTGGTAGCTGCCGCACAGCTCGGCGCAGCGGCCCACGTACGCGCCCTCGGACTCCAGCTTGGAGACCTCGAACACGTTACGGATCTTGCCGGGCATCACGTCGCGCTTGAACAGCAGCTCCGGCACCCAGAAGGAGTGGATGACGTCGCGGCTGGTCTCCTCGAACCGGATGGACCGGTCGGTCGGCAGCACCAGCACCGGGATGACCTCGCTGGTGCCCAGCACCGACGCCACGGTGTTGGCCTCGGTGCCCTGGCCGTCGCGGTAGTTGAACTGCCAGTTCCACTTGAAGGCGACGACCTCGACGGTGACATCCGGGTTCTTCGTCGTCCGCACCACGTCGGTCTGGACCACCGCCGTGTAGTAGAAGAGGACCGAGACGATCAGGATCGGCGCGATGGTGTAGAGGAACTCCATCGGCAGGTTGTAACGGGTCTGCACCGGCAGCTCGTTGCCGCGCTTGCGGTAGCGCACCACGCACCAGAAGATCAGGCCCCAGACGAAGACACCGACCGCCAGGGCGGCGATGCAGGAGGCGATCCACAGGTCGTACATCCGGTGCGCTTCGGGGGTGATGCCGCCCTGCGGCCAGCCGAAGCCGTCGACCGAGCGGCCGACGTCACACCCGGTGAGCAGAACCAGCAGCGCAGCTCCGCCGAGACCGAGCCCGGCGAGCCGGCCAGCACCACGCCGCCGACGCTCACCGGCTCCGGGGGAAGCGCTGTGCCGTACGGCCGACGGCCGTACCTCCGAACTCCTTGCGACCACCTGGTCCTGCCTCCCTAGCGCGCCGCGGTGGGGCTTTCCATCAGCACCGACGGCAAAGGCGTCACCGACGGTCGCAGATTACTCGACCATGGCGGGCTCGACCGTCTTGGGGTCGCTGTCCGACCCCATCGGGGGGATCTTGCCGATCCTGACGCGATAGCGTCATCAGCCGTGAGTGCCCACCCGGTCTACCTGGACGCGGCCACCGCCGCGCCGCTGCACCCGGTCGCCCGGCAGGCGTTGCTGGCGGCCCTCGACGACGGCTGGGCCGACCCCGCCCGCCTCTACAGCCGGGCCCGCCGGGCCGCCCAACTCCTCGACGCGGCCCGCGAGGCCACCGCCGCCACCCTCGGCGTCCGCCCCGACGAACTCTCCTTCACCCCCAGCGGTACGCACGCAGCGCACTCCGCCGTGCTCGGTGGCCTGGCCGGCCGGCAGCGCAGCGGCGACACCCTGGTGCACTCGGCGATCGAACACTCGGCGGTGCTGCACGCCGCCGAACGGCACGTGGCGACCGGCGGCACCGCGACCTCCGTACCGGTGGACCGGCTCGGCCGGCTCGACCTTGCCGCCTGGTCGACGGCGGTGCACTCCCCCGGGGTGGCGCTGGCGGCGCTGATCGGGGCCAGCCACGAGGTGGGCACCGTCCAGCCGGTCGCCGGGGCCACCGCCGCCTGCGCCGCCGCCGGGGTGCCGCTCTACGTGGACGCGGCCCAACTGGTCGGCCGGGTGCCGGTGCCGGACGGGTGGTCGGTGCTGACCGCCAGCGCGCACAAGTGGGGCGGTCCGCCCGGCGTCGGGTTGCTGGTCGTCCGCAAGGGCACCCGCTGGGAGTCGCCGTGGCCGGCCGACGAGCGGGAGCTCGGGCGTACCCCCGGGGTGGTGAACCTGCCGGCGGTGGTGGCGGCGGCGGCGAGTCTGCGCGCGGCGGCGGCCGACGCGGCGGCCGAGGCGGCCCGGCTGACCCCGCTGGTGGACCTGATCCGGGCCCGGGTCGCCGCCGAGGTGCCGGACGTGGAGGTGGTCGGCGACCCGGTCGACCGGCTCCCCCACCTGGTGACCTTCTCCTGCCTGTACGTCGACGGCGAGGTGCTGCTGCACGCGCTGGACCGGCGCGGCTTCGCCGTCTCCTCCGGTTCCTCCTGCACGTCCTCGACGCTGCGCCCGTCGCACGTGCTGGAGGCGATGGGGGTGCTGTCGCACGGCAACGTCCGGGTCTCGCTGCACCGGGACACCACCGAGGCGGACGTCGGGCGGTTCCTCGCCGAGCTGCCCGGGATCGTCGCCGAGCTGCGCGCCGACGCCGGCGTGGTGGGCCTGTGACCACCCCGACCGGGCCGGACGACGCCCCGGCCGGCGCGGGCGGCGACAGGGCCGGGGCGGGCGGCGACAGGGCCGGGGCGGTGGAGGTGCTGGACTGTCGGGGGCAGCGGTGTCCGCTGCCGGTGATCGCGCTGGCCCGTCGGCTGCCCGAGCTGCCCATCGGCGCGGTGCTGCGGGTGCTCGCCGACGACCCGGCCGCCGCCGTGGACATCCCCGCCTGGTGCCGGATGCGCGGCCAGGAGTTCGTCGCCGCCGTCCCCGACGGACCGGGCTACGAGGTACGCCGCACCCGCTGATCCGTCAGACGCGGGTGTCGACCGGCCTCGCGTCGATCCAGATCAGCCGGAGGCGGCGACCGGTGCGGCTGAGGAGCCGCAGCGCGCTCTCGGCGGTGGCGAAACGCCCGACCGGAACCTGCTGGTCGCCGCAGAGCAGTGCCCGGTCGGGGAACGCCAGGCCCCAGGCGAGGATCCCTCCGTCGATCCGGTCGCCGTGCTCCTCACCGATCGCGAACCGGCGTGGGGCGAACTCGTTCGCCAGGTCGACGAGCATCTGGTGGAACTCCTCGGGCGTACCGAGCGGCGGGAGCACGGGGTCGGACATGACCACCTCCAAGAGTCGTTGCTATACGTATAGCCGCGATCCTTGCTCTTTGGAAGGCCTGTCGCCATGATGTTCTCGTCGGTACACGAATCTGGAGGCAATCATGGGTAGGCGAACGGATCCGTCCGCGCTGCGCTGGCTGATCGGTGCCGAGCTGGGTCGGTACCGCCGCGAGGCACCGATGACGCTGACCGAACTGGCCGCCAGCACCGGCATCGGCAAGCCGAAGCTCGGTCACATGGAGACCGGCCGCTACCAGCAGTTCCCCGAGGACATCTCGGCCGTGCTCCGCGCCTGCGGGGCCGACCAGCCGGCGATCGACCGGCTGACCGCCCTGGCCGGCCGCTCCGACGCCAAGACCTGGTGGGCGCCCTGGGCTGCGGTGATGCCGGACTGGTTCAAGACGTACGTCGGGCTGGAAGGGCTGGCCGACGGCGCGTTCGTGTTCGAGTCGATGGTCATCCCCGGCCTGCTCCAGACCGAGGAGTACGCCCAGGCGCTGACCCTGGGCACCGGGTTCGTCCGCCCCGACCACGCCGAGCGCTTCGTGTCCTTCCGGCAGACCCGCGCCCGCCGGCTCACCGACGACGACCCGCTCACCCTGCACGCGGTGATCGGTGAGGCGGCGCTGCGGCTGCGGGTCAACGGCGACGAGACCCGGCGGGCGCAGCTCCGGCACCTGGCCACCATGTCAGAGCTGCCGAACGTCACCGTGCAGGTGCTCCGCCCCGAGGACGGCCCGCACGCCGCCGGCGCGATCGGCAAGTTCGTCCTGCTGGACTTCGCCAACGTCCGGCCGATCGCCTACACCGAGGTGCTCGACGGGGCGATGTACGTGCAGGACCCGGACGGTGTCCGGACCTATAGCATGGTGGCAGACAACCTGCGCCAGGTCGCCCTCTCGCCCGCCGAGTCGCGCGCGTTGATCAGGGAGCTGGCCGGCGCGGACTAGCCCCCGGAGGCCACCGTGCGCACCCCCGACCTCGCCACCGCCCAGTGGTTCACCAGCAGCCGCAGCACCAACAACGGCGACTGCGTCGAGTGCGCTGTCCTGCCCGACCTGATGGCGGTACGCGACAGCAAGGACCCCTGCGGCCCGGTGCTGTTCTTCCCGGCGCACCAGTGGTCGGCGTTCGTCGCCGCCGCCCCGGTCCGCTCCCCCGGTCAGGCCAGGTAACGCAGGATCGCCGGGAGCGGGTCGATCGCGATGGTGGTGTCGACCACCAGCCGGGGGCCGATCAGCGGCTCGTACTCCTCGCCGCGCTGTCGGACCTGCTCCCAGGTCGGGGCGAGCGGGTCGGCCCCGTGCCGGGCCTCGACCCGGCGGCGCAGCTGCGCCTCGTCACCGCAGTAGACCTCGATCAGCCGCAGCGGCACCCCGGCCCGCGCGGCCAGGTCGAGCCAGAGCCCCCGCGCGCCGGCCACCGGGTTCACCGCGTCGACCACCACGCTGGTCCCCAGCCCGAGCTGCACCTCGGCCAGCCCGGCCAGCGCGTCATAGCCGACCAGGCCCGAACCGTGGCCGGTCAGCCCGTGCCGGGCCAGCGCCCGCTCGATCGGGTCGACCGGCAGCACCGGGGCACCCAGCGCCACGCCGACCTGCCCGGCGAGGGTGCTCTTGCCCACCCCGGGCAGGCCGGCGAAGACGACCAGGAGTTGCGTCATGGCACCAGGTGCTGCCGAACGTCCTCGGCGGCGTCGTCCCCGTACGACTCGGCCAGCCGCTTGACGAACAGGTCGCGGCGTACGTCGTACTCCTGGGTGCCGACGGTCTCCAGGACCAGGGCGGCCAGCAGCGAACCGACCTGGGCGGCGCGTTCCAGACCGAGCCCCCAGGACAGGGCGGCGAAGAAACCTGCCCGGAAGCCGTCGCCGACCCCGGTCGGGTCGACGGCACGGGCGTCCCGGACGACCGGCACCCGGAACGGCTCCACCCCCCGGCCGGCGATCTCGACGCCGTCCTTGCCCAGCGTGGTGACCCGGACCTTCACCCGCTCCAGGAGCTGGGCGTCGGTGAGGTCGGCCTTGCTCTGGAGCAGCGACTTCTCGTAGTCGTTGGTCATCAGGTACTCGGCGCCGTCGATCAGCGAGACGACGTCCGCGCCGTCCATCCGGGCGAGCTGCTGGGACGGGTCGGCGACGAAGGCGTAGCCGCGGTCCCGGCACTCGGCGGAGTGCCGGATCATCGCCTCGGGGTCGTTCGCGCTGACCAGGACCAGGTCCAGGCCGCCGAGCCGGTCCGCGACGGGGCCCAGCTCGATGTTGCGGGCCTCGCTCATCGCGCCCGCGTAGAACGAGGCGATCTGGCACATGTCGGTGTCGGTGGTGCAGACGAAGCGGGCGGTGTGCGCCACCTCGCTGACGTGCACCGAGTCGCAGTCCACGCCGTGCCGCTCCAGCCAGGAGCGGTAGTCGGCGAAGTCGGCGCCCACCGCGCCGAGCAGGACCGGGCTCAACCCGAGCTGCCCCATGCCGAAGGCGATGTTGGCGGCCACCCCACCCCGGCGCAACACCAGGTCGTCCACCAGGAAGGAGAGCGACACCTTGTGCAGCTGGTCGGCGATGAGCTGGTCGGCGAAGCGACCCGGGAAGCTCATCAGGTGGTCGGTCGCGATCGAGCCGGTCACGGCGATCTTCATGTCAACCCTCGGGGTCGGGAGCACGGCGCGGGTCAGCCTACCGGTCCGACGCGCACGACGAGGGGGCCGTCCCGTGCCGGGACGGCCCCCTCGGACGCGACGGATCGCGACTCAGCTGAACGAGTCGCCGCAGGCGCAGGAGCTGCCCGCGTTGGGGTTGTCGATGGTGAAGCCCTGGGCGTCGATCCGGTCGGCGAAGTCGATGGTCGCCCCGGACAGGTAGGGGGCGCTCATCCGGTCGACCACGACGCCGACGCCGTCGAAGTCGGTGACGACGTCACCGTCGAGCGAGCGCTCGTCGAAGAAGAGCTGGTACCGCAGGCCGGAGCAGCCACCCGGCTGCACCGCGACCCGGAGCCGCAGGTCGTCGCGGCCCTCCTGCTCGATCAGGGCCTTGACCTTCTGCGCCGCGACGTCGGTGAGGACGACGGAAGTAGGGGCCTGGGCCTCGGTCGAGTCGGTCTGCGCTGGCGTGGTCACGTGGAAATCTCCCTGCGCGGTATGGGTCCGGACACCCTGGTCAACAGCACGCGTCGCCCAGTGATTCCCGGTGTGGTCCAGCTCCGATGGTACGCCGCCCCGGCCGACCCCACCCGGCCGGCGTGATCGCCGCCCCGGGCCACCCACGCCCGACCCACGCCCGACCCTGCCACCTGCTTGCCCGGTCAGCGGCTCCACTGGCGGGCCAGCCGGGCACCGAGCGCGCGCAGCCCCTCGGCGGGTCGGCCCATCGCCGCCGCCACCCCGCCGCGTTCCTCGCCGCCGAAGTGTTCCACCAGGCTGTACGCCTCGGTCACCCCGGCCGAGGCGGCCTCCCGCCGGCCGGTGCTCACCCGGCCCGCCAGCACCACGCAGGGCACCCCCCGGTCGCGGGCCGCCCCGGCCACCCCGGCGACCACCTTGCCGCGCAGCGACTGGTGGTCGAACGACCCCTCCCCGGTGATCACCAGATCGCAGTCGTCGAGCGCGGCGTCCAACCCGATCGCCCGGCCGACCAGGTCGATGCCGGATTCGCAGCGCCCGCCGAGGGCCAGGATCGCCGCGCCGAGGCCGCCGGCCGCGCCGCCGCCGGGCAGCACACCCAGGCCGGGCGGGCAGCCGGGCAGATCCCGCTCCAGCACCGCCGCCCAGCGCTCCAGCGCGGCGTCGAGCAGCAGCACGTCGGCCCGGTCGGCGCCCTTCTGCGGGCCGTAGACGCTGCTCGCACCGTGCAGGCCGAGCAGCGGGTTGTCCACGTCGGTGGCGGCGACCAGGGTGGCCCCGCGCAGCCGGGGCACCCCGTCGAGGGCGTCGACGGCGGTCAGCGCCGCACCGCCGTACGGCAGGGCCCGACCGGCGTCGTCGAGCGGGGTCGCGCCGAGGGCGGCGAACAGGCCGGCCCCGCCGTCGTTGGTGCCGGAGCCGCCCAGCCCGATCACCACCGTCCGGGCCCCGTGTTCGACGGCGGCGGTGACCAGCGCGCCGAGGCCGTACGAGGTGGTGGCCTTCGGGTCCCGCTCGGCGGCGGCCAGCAGGTGCAGCCCGCACGCCTGGGCGCTCTCCAGGTAGCCGACGCCGTCGGCGGTGAGCAGGATCTCACCACCGACCGGGCGGCCCAGCGGGTCGACGGTCGGCACCGGGATCCGCCGGCCGGCGAGTGCGTCGGCGAGCACCGTGACGAAGCCCGGCCCGCCGTCGGCGAGCGGACGGATCAGCAGCTCGTCCGCGTCGGCCACCTCGCGCCAGCCGGCGGCGACGGCGGCCGCCACCTCGGGGGCCTCGAGGGTGCCGGCGAACTTGTCCGGACAGAGCAGCACGCGCATGCCCAGAGTGTGGCAGGCCACATCGGGGCGGAGCAGTGTGGCAGCCCACACCGGCAGCGGTCGTGCGGGCGGCCCGCTGTGGGACCATGAAGGCGTGACTTCGACCTGGGTGGAACCCTCCAACACGGCGACCGCGCTGCTGCTCCTCGGCCGCGGCAGCGACCCCGCCACCGAACGTGGCGTGGAGTGTCCGGGAGACCTGCCGGCGCCGAGCGACCCGGACCTGGTGGCCCGGGCGACGGCGGCGAAGGCCGCGCTGGGCACGAAGGTGTTCGTCCTCGGCCACCACTACCAGCGCGACGAGGTGATCCAGTTCGCCGACGTCACAGGCGACTCGTTCAAGCTGGCCCGGGAGGCGGCGGCCCGCCCGGACGCGGAGTACATCGTCTTCTGCGGTGTGCACTTCATGGCCGAGAGCGCGGACATCCTCACCACCGACGCGCAGCGGGTGATCCTGCCCGACCTGGCGGCCGGCTGTTCGATGGCCGACATGGCGGTGCTGTCGCAGGTCGAGCGGGCCTGGGAGGTGCTGACCGACCTGGGCGTCGCGGCGGACACCGTGCCGGTGACGTACATGAACTCCTCGGCGGACATCAAGGGCTTCGTCGGCCGTAACGGCGGCGTGGTCTGCACCTCGTCGAACGCGAAGCGGGCGCTGGACTGGGCGTACGCGCAGGGCTCCAAGGTGCTGTTCCTGCCCGACCAGCACCTGGGCCGCAACACGGCGGTGCTGGAGATGGGCTACTCGCTGGACGACTGCGTGCTCTACGACCCGCACAAGCCGAACGGTGGGCTCACCGCCGCGCAGCTGCGCGACGCGAAGATGATCCTGTGGCGCGGGCACTGCTCGGTGCACGGCCGGTTCACCCTGGACAGCGTCACCGACGTCCGGACCCGGGTGCCCGGGGTCAACGTGCTGGTGCACCCGGAGTGCCGGCACGAGGTGGTCACCGCCGCCGACCAGGTCGGTTCGACGGAGTACATCATCAAGGCGATCGAGGCGGCCCCGGCCGGCTCGGCCTGGGCGGTCGGCACCGAGTTGAACCTGGTCCGCCGGCTGGCGCTGGCCCACCCGGACAAGCAGATCATGTTCCTGGACAAGGCGGTCTGCTACTGCTCCACGATGAACCGGATCGACCTGCCGCACCTGGTCTGGGTGCTGGAGGAGCTGGTCGCCGGCCGGGTGGTCAACCAGATCACCGTCGACGCGGACACCGCGCACCACGCCCGGGTGGCGCTGGACCAGATGCTCGCGCTGCCGGGTGCCGACACCCCGCCGCCCGCCGCCACCTGATCACCTAAGGTCACCACCGAGGTACGGAAACGTACCGGATTCCCCGGTTCGTTCCCTAACCCGTGCGGTGACCGATTCCCATTTCGTCACGGAGGGCTATGCTGCCGGGGCGACGTACCACGGGGGACCGTTTTGAGCCGGCCCCGCTCCGGGTAGCTGACAGCTCGAACCGGACAGCTGGACAGCATGCCCCACCATCGACTTTCACCCGGCACCACCTGACACGCGCTGGAGGTTGCGTTGACGGACGACGTCCTGGTCGTACACGGAGGTACTCCGCTCGAAGGGCGGATCCGCGTGCGCGGCGCGAAGAACCTGGTCTCCAAGGCGATGGTCGCGGCCCTGCTGGGCGACTCGCCCAGCCGGCTGTTCGACGTCCCCAAGATCCGTGACGTCGAGGTGGTCCGCGGGCTGCTCGGCCTGCACGGGGTGAAGGTGACCGACGGCACCGAGGACGGCGAGCTGGTCTTCGACCCGTCCAACGTCGAGAGCGCCAGCACCGACCAGATCAACGTGCACGCCGGATCCAGCCGGATCCCGATCCTGTTCTGTGGCCCGCTGCTGCACCGGCTCGGCCACGCCTTCATCCCCGACCTGGGTGGCTGCCACATCGGCCCCCGCCCGATCGACTTCCACCTCCAGGCGCTGCGCGAGTTCGGCGCGACTGTGGAGAAGACCCCCGAGGGTCTGCACCTGTCCGCGCCGAACGGGCTGCACGGCACCAAGTTCGCCCTGCCGTACCCGAGCGTCGGCGCGACCGAGCAGGTGCTGCTGACCGCGGTGATGGCCGAGGGCGTCACCGAGCTGCGCAACGCCGCCGTCGAGCCCGAGATCATCGACCTGATCTGCATCCTGCAGAAGATGGGCGCGATCATCAAGGTGCACACCGACCGGGTGATCGAGATCCAGGGCGTCAAGCGGCTGCACGGCTACAGCCACCGCCCGATCCCGGACCGGATCGAGGCGGCGAGCTGGGCGGCGGCGGCGCTGGCCACCCGCGGTCACGTCGAGGTGCTCGGCGCGCAGCAGGCCGACATGATGACCTTCCTGAACATCTTCCGCTCCGTCGGCGGCGAGTACGAGGTCACCGACGCCCGGCCGCCGAAGCTCAGCGACCCGGGCCAGGAGGGTGGCATCCGGTTCTGGCACCCGGGCGGCGAGCTGCACGCGGTGGCGCTGGAGACCGACGTGCACCCCGGCTTCATGACCGACTGGCAGCAGCCGCTGGTGGTGGCGCTGACCCAGGCCCGGGGCCTGTCGATCGTCCACGAGACGGTCTACGAGCAGCGGCTGGGCTACACCGAGGCGCTGAACAAGATGGGCGCCAACATCCAGGTCTACCGGGACTGCCTCGGCGGCACCCCGTGCCGGTTCGGCCGCCGCAACTTCAAGCACTCCGCGGTGATCGCCGGCCCGAGCAAGCTGCACGCCGCCGACCTGGTCATCCCGGACCTGCGGGCCGGGTTCAGCCACCTGATCGCGGCGCTCGCCGCCGAGGGCACCTCCCGGGTGTACGGCGTCGACCTGATCAACCGGGGCTACGAGGACTTCGAGGCCAAGCTGGCCAGCCTCGGCGCCCACACCGAGCGCCCGTAACCCCGGTCCGGGCCGCCGGTGACCCCGGTCCGGGCGGCCCGTGACCCCGGGTCCGGCCCGCTCCCGCCGGCAGCCGTGACCCCGTCCGACCCGTTCCACCGAGCGCCCGGTGCACCCGTGATGTGCACCGGGCGCCGTCGGGTGGCTACCCTTCACCTCGTGCCGTCGCTGTTTCGCCGCAAGCCTGCCGACTCCGACTCCTCCGCCACCGCTGCCGTGGTGACCGAGGAGCCATCCGCCGCGCGCCCCCGGGGCTACACCCCGAGCAAGAAGGAACTGGGCGTCGAGACCCCGAAACGGCCGGTCGCCGGTCGCCGGCCAGCCGGCCCGACCCGGCCGCTGACCAAGGAGGAGGCCCGGGAGCAGCGCCGCAAGGCGCGCACCGAGGCCGCTGCCGAGTTCCGCCTCGAGGGCGGCCCCCGGGACCGGGGGCCGGAACGGCTGCTGGCCCGCAACGTGGTCGACTCCCGGCGGACGGTAGGCACCTGGTTCTTCGGCGGCGCGTTGATCGTGCTGATCGGGTCGAACGCCGCGATGCCACAGGCGATCCGGCTCGCCTCCAACGTGGTGTGGGGCGCGCTCGCGCTCGGCGTGCTGATCGACTCGGTGCTCATCTCCCGCCGGATCAAGAAGCTGGTACGCGAGCGCTTCCCCAACAGCGGGGAGCGGATGGGCTCGCTCTACCTCTACGCGATCATGCGGTCGATCACCTTCCGCCGGATGCGTGCCCCGGCTCCCCGGGTGAAGATCGGCGAACGGATCTGACCCACGGTCAAGCCGGGCCGCGCGGATCGGGGACTGGGGTCCGGTAGAGCCGGGCCACGACGTCCTCGATGTCCGGTTCGACGATCGAGACGTCGCGCAGTGCGGCCACCCCGGCCAGCGCGGACACCACCTCCGCCACCCCGGCTGACTCCAGCGTGTAGACAAGCCGTCGGCCGTCGGCCTCGACCCGGTGCAGCGGTGCCCCCACCGGCTGCGGCGGTGCCGCCAGTGGGACGTCCAGCTCGGCGACGACCAGCCGGCGGGAGCCGTACCGGGCGTGCAGGGCGGCGATCGACCCGTCGTGCACCACCCGGCCGTGGTCGACCACCACCAGCCGGGCACAGAGCCGCTCGATGTCGGCCAGGTCGTGGGTGGTCAGCACCAGCGTGGTGTCGCCGGCCCGGCCCAGCTCGGCCAGGAACCCCCGGACCGCCTGCTTGCTCACCACGTCCAACCCGATGGTCGGCTCGTCGAGGAAGAGCACCTGCGGGCCGTGCAGCAGGGCGGCGGTCAGCTCGCCGCGCATCCGCTGCCCCAGCGAGAGCTGCCGTACCGGGGTGTCCAGGAAGGCGTCCAGGTCGAGCAGGTCGCGACAGCGGCGCAACCGGGCGGCGTGGTCACCGGCCGGCACCCGGTAGAGGTGACGCAGCAGGTCGAACGAGTCACCCAACGGCAGATCCCACCAGAGCTGGGACCGCTGGCCGAAGACCACCCCGATCCGCAACGCCAGCCGGGTCCGGTCGGCGACCGGGCGCAGCCCGCAGACCCGGGCCTGCCCCGCCGACGGGCTCAGCACCCCGGTGAGCATCTTCAGGGTGGTCGACTTGCCGGCGCCGTTCGGGCCGATGTAGCCGAGCAGCTCGCCCCGCTCCACCCGCAGGTCGATGCCGTCCACGGCGGTGACCGTCCGCTTCTCGCGGCGCAGCCGGCCCGCCTTCACCCGTACCGTGAACTCCTTGCGCAGCCCGTCCAGTTCGATGACGCTCATGACCCCGTACTCCGGTAGTGGCGGACACCCGTGCGCCAGGCCGTCGCCGCGAGCGCGGCGGCGACCAGCGCCACCGCCGGCGCGGCCCAGCCGGCCCACGACGGCAGGCCGAGCGGGTCGGCGCGGCCCAGCAGCGCCAGCGCCGGCTGGTAACTGACGAAGGCGAACCCCAGCCCGTACGCGAAGGCCGCCCGGAACCACCCGTCGAAGACGGTCACCGGGTACGAGGTGAAGTCCCGCCCGCCGTAGGTGACCGAGTTGGCCAGCTCGCCGGAGTCCACCCACCAGAACGACACGGTGGCGGTGGCCACGAAGACCGACCCGAAGAAGACCACCCCGGCCAGCGGGGCGACCACCGCCAGCGCCACCCGGGCCGGGGTCCAGTCGATCCCCGCCGAATCCAGCGCGACCACCAGCACGCCCACCCCGAACACGCCCCGGGAGACCTTGCGCAGCGGCAGGTTCATCAGCAGCAGCTGGGGCAGCGCGCCGAGCGGCCGGAGCAGCACCGCGTCGAACAGGCCGGTCCGCACGTGACCTGGCAGCCGCTCGATGTTGCCGACCAGCAGGTCCGCCACGGCGAAGGCGCTTGCCGACAGGCCCACCATCACCAGCGTCTCGCGCAGCGTGAACCCGCCCAGCTCCCGGGTCACCCCGTAGATCACCAGGACGGTGACCACGTCGAAGACGGTGGCCCCCACGTTGCCCAGCAGGTCCAGCAGGAACGACGCCCGGTAGGTCGTCTGCGAGCGGGCCTGCGCCCCGAGCAACGCCCGGTACGCCGCGAACGTCCCACCCGGCCCGTCCCCCCGGCCGGCTCCGGTCACCGGCTCGCAATGCTCAACCACCCTGCACCACCAGGCGGCGTTCGGCGCGGCGCTGCACCAGCCGGCAGGCGGCCAGCACCAGCACCGCCCAGCCGAGCTGGAGGGCGACCAGGCCGACCTGGGTGGCCGGTGGATCCCGCTCGACCAGCACGTCGAGCGGGGTCTGCAGCAGGCTCGGGAACGGGGTGGCGCACCACAGCACGAGTTGCAGCCACTCCGGCAGGAACCGCAGCGGGAAGTAGAGCCCGGCCAGCACGCCCGAGCCGAGGGTCCACAGCAGCAGCGGCCCCCGGGCGTCCTGCCACCAGTAGGCGGTGGCGTTGACCAGGAACCGGCAGCCGAAGCAGAGCACCACGGCGGTCACCACGGAGACCGCGAAGAGGCCGACGGTGGGCCACCTCGACGGCAGGTAGACGTCGAAGAAGAGCGGCCCGACCAGGACCGGCGGGACCAGCCGGGCCAGTGCGGCGTACCCGGCCCGACCCAGGTCGGTGGCGAGGTAGCTGGTCACCGGGTGCACCGGGCGGAGCAGATCGGCAGCCACGTCGCCGGTGCGGATCCGGTCGGCCAGATCGGTCCAGCCCCAGAGCAGCACGACGGCGAGCAGCCCCTGCCCCACCCAGACGAAGGTGGCGAGCTGGTCGCGATCGTACCCGCCGACGGTACCGGCCCCGGCGGCGGCCAGCAGCACCGCGCAGCGCAGGAAGCCGAACACGGTGTTGGTCACGGCACCGGCGAGAGCGGCCTGTCGATAGGTGGCGTACCGGTGGAATCCGGCCCGAGATATGGCCCCGAATGTCCGGAACCATCGGGTAACCTTTGCGCTCGTGGGCGTTGCCACAGTGGCGGTGACCGAACCCACGCCGCTACCCTCCTTCCGCAGCCCCGCCGTGCCGGACGGGGGACTCTACCGGCATCCCGGGGCGCGGGGCACGACAATTTCCAACGAGGTGACACCGCCGTGAGCGAGCGACGCGAGCCGGGCATCGGACCGCGCCGCACGCGTGGCCACGGAGGCCCCCGATGACGGGCGGATGGTCCGACCGCTGGGACGCCCCGGCGGAACCGTCCTGGGTGATCGAACCGACAAGCGAATGGCACCCCCAGTTCCGCGGCCAGCGCTACCCCGGCGACATCGGCAACCGGTACGCCGACCCCCGGGGACGGGCGCTGGGCCGCGCCGGGGTGCCCCCGCTCGCCCCGACCCGCCCCGACGGCACCTACCTCGGCCGTTCCTGGGCCGACCAGCAGGACGACGAGACGACCCGCCGGGACGACCCGCACGACGGGCGGCGCACCGACCACGACGCGTACCGCCGTCCGGTCGACGAGCCGATCTGGCAACGGGAACGACGTCGACCCGTGGCGGACCGGCCCGACGACCGGGCCGAACCGGACCGGTACGACGGCCGCCCGGAAGCCGACCAGCGCGCCGGTCGGACCAGCTGGTCCGACCGGCGACGCGGCGACGCCGAGCCGGTCCCGACCGGCTGGCACCGCGACCGCGCCGCCCCCGACCGGCACCGCACCGACCGGTCCGACACCCCACCCCGTCGGGATCACACCGCTCCCGGTGTCACTCCGGTCTCCCCCGGCCGGTCGCCCGTCTCCCCCGCCCCCCGGCACGAGCCGCCCCGTGACCACCGCCCCGACCGGTTCGCCGAACCGGGTTGGATGCCCGAGCCCGACGAGACCACGCCCCGTCGACGCACCACCGGCGAACGCCCCGCCGGCATGGCCCGTCCCGACCGCAGGAGCGCCGAGGACGGCTACGACCGCCCCGCCGCCGACTACGACCGCAAGGGCACGGAGGACGGCTACGACCGCCGGGGCATCGGGGACGGCTACGACCGCCGGGGCTTCGAGGACGGCTACGACCGTCACCCCGCCGGCGACTCCGCCGCTCCCGGCAGTCGGGCCGCCGACGAGTCCCGGCACTACGCCGCCAGCGGATACGACCCGTACCCGGGCCGGCCCGGACGGCCCGAGCGGGACCTCCCGACGCGGTTCCGGGAGGACGAACCACCCCGGTCGACCCGCCGGGCGGCCGACGGGCGACCCGCCGCGCACGGCCACGACGACCAGCGACGCCGACCCGTCGACGACGGCCGGGGGGTCGTCTCCCCCATCCCCGAGGAGCGGTGGCAGCACCCGCGCGGCCAGGACGAGCACCGGCCGCCGGCTCCACGCGAGGCGGCGGCCCGGGCGGAGAC
Source organism: Micromonospora sp. NBC_00421 (assembly GCF_036017915.1). Classification (NCBI taxonomy): domain Bacteria; kingdom Bacillati; phylum Actinomycetota; class Actinomycetes; order Micromonosporales; family Micromonosporaceae; genus Micromonospora; species Micromonospora sp. NBC_00421. Next base: position 349,990 of record NZ_CP107929.1, on the reverse strand, counting down.
GTACCCCGACCTGCGCTCGCGCGAACCGGCTCCGCCGGTCACCCCGCCCCGCGAGCCGTGGAGCCGCGCCGACGCAGGCCGGGCGGGAACGGTCCGGCCCCCGCAGGAGACCGACCACGGCCGCGACGGCCGACAGCCGTACCCCCGGCCGGAGCGCCGTCCGGCGGAACCACAACGGCCGGTCACCCCGCCCGCCCGCTACGACGACCGCCCGGCCGCCCAGGTCTCCCCGGAGCGGACCCCGGACCACCTCCGGGACCGTCGGGCCGGTACGGCACGGGCCCCCGGACATCCGGTCCCCGGTACGCCGTCCTTCGGTCCGCCGCCGGGTCGCCCGGTGTCCGGGACTCCGGTCTCCGGTCCCCCGGTCTCCCCGGCACCGGTTCCGCCGGCCCAGACCTCCCCGGCACCCAGCGCCCCGGCACCGGTTCCGCCGGCCCAGGTCTCCCCGGCACCGAGCGCCCCGGCGGCGGCCCGGCCCGCAGTCGTGCCGCCCCGCACCCCCGTACCGCCCGCCGACCCGCCGACCCGGGACCGCGGCACCGAGGGGCGGCCCTCCCCGGCCGACCCGGACGACGTCACCCCGATCTCCGCGCCGCCGGCCACCCGGCTGCACATCGAGTTCCGTCAGCCTCCGCAGGACGACCGTCGGGCGGCCGCGCCGCCACCCCTCGACCGACCCGCCTTCACTCCCCCGAGCAGCCGATCCACCGGCCTGGAGATCACTCCCGACAAACCACGCCGGTACGTCCCGCCGGCTCCGGAACCCGACTCCACCGGGCACCCGGACACCGCGCCCCAGGCGACGCCGAACAGTTCGGCGGCCTGGTTCCGACCCCGGCCGGCCCCCGTGCCGCCCACCGGCACCACCGACGGCAGCGACCTGCCCGGCACCACCGCCACCACGGCCAGCGGCACCGACACCGGTACGACCGACACCGGGGCCACCGCCGACACCGGGGCGAGGAGCGTGGACCCACCGGTCCGCTCCGGGTCCTCCGCCGACTCGCCCGATACCGCTCCCCGGCCGGGCGCGGTCCCCGACGCCGGGACCGCCCCGGCCCGGGAATCCGCCCCGGCACAAGAACCCGTCCCGGTCGACACCGTCGGAAGTGACCCGCTCCCGTCCGGGAAGAACGCGGGGAACGGGACTCCCCCGCCCGGCGACAGCGCCGGGCCCACGGCTGCCCTCGGCAGGACCGTTTCGGCACCGCCAGCGACCGGCACCGTCGGCACCGACGCCGGCCGGAGCACCGACGCCGGTACGGAGCCGACCGACACCCGCACCGGACCCGCCGACACCCGCACCACAGCGACAGGCACCCTCGTCGGAGCGACAGATCCCGGACCGGCCGGCACCCTCGCCGACGCGGTCGGTGCCGGAGCGTCCACCACCACCGACCGGACCGGCACCACCGACCAGACCGGCACCGCCGACCGGACCGGCACCGCGACAGAGCCGACCGCCGACGGGACCGACCTGGGCAACACCGGTTCGGCCCCGACGGCGGCCACCGTCGGGGAGCCGGACGGGTCGGTGCCGACGGCGGCGGCAGTGCCCCTGGACGATCCGGAGCAACTACTGGCCGGCTACCGCTGGCGGCTGGACCCGCAGACCCTGCGCGAGGTGGCCGACGACCCGGCGGAGCTGCGGATTCTCCGACGCCGGCTGACCGAGAAGCTCGCCTCGGCACTGGACAACCGGGCGCGGGCCCGGCTGCTCAGTCTGCGGGCGGTGATCTCCCGACTGGTCGACGACCTGGACGACGCGCTGGCCGACGGCCGGCTCGCCCTGACCTACGCCGAGGCGACCGGCGAACTACGCCGTACCGCGCTGGCCCGGGCGCGGCTGGCCGAGGCGCTGCGCTGGAAGGGCGAGTTCGCCGAGGCAGACCGGCTCTTCACCGAGGCCAACTCCACGGAGCTGCCGGACCGGCTCCGGTCGGCGCTGCACGAACACGCCGGCCGGTCCTGCTACGACCAGGGCCGGTTGATCGAGGCGTGCGGGCACTTCGAGCGGGCCCTGGACCTGCGCCGGGCCGAGGACCCGGAACTGACCGGGCGGATCGGGGTGGCGCTGGACGCGGTGCACGCCCGAGCGGTGGCCCGGGGCGGCTTCGGGCCGTACCCCCGCAGTGGGGACGAGGTGCGGCACGGCCGCCGGTCCCCGCGGCCCACCCACGACGGCCAGGACCGCTGGGGGTACGCGGACGCCGAGGGTGACCTCGTCGTCGACTACCGGTACGCCGAGGCACAGCCGTTCCACGAGCAGCTTGCCTGGGTACGTCGCCCCGACCAGGACGGCTGGGAGCTGATCGACGAGTCCGGCGCTATCCTGCTCGACCCCGGGTACGCCCGGGTGCTGCCCTTCTCCGACGGCCTGGCGTGGGTGTCGCAGGGTGGCGACGCGGACTGGTCGGCGATCGAGCCCGACGGCACCGTGCTGGTGCCGGCGGGTTTCGAGGAGGTCCGACCGTTCCGGGCCGGCGTGGCGGCCGTCCGGCAGGGCGGCTGGGGGGCGACGGACCGGCGCGGCCGGTTGGTCGTGCCACCGCGCTACCACGGGATCCGCACGACGCTGTCCGACGGCAACCAGCTCGACGGGTTCACCGACGAGGGGCTGGCCGTGGTGGAGCTGGCCGGTCGGCGGGGCGTGGTCGACCGCACCGGCACGGTGCTGGTCCGGCCGGTGCACCCGGCCCTGGTGATCCACCCGGTGGCGTTCCTGGTCGGCGACGGGATGAGCCACTGGGGGGCGTTGGACCGGCGGGGCGAGCCGCTGATCCCGCCGGTACACCCCGACCGGGACACGGTGGTGGCGGAGATCGACCGCCTGCTCGCCGACACCCACCCCGTGCTCTGACGCGGCACCGGGCCGCGCCGGCACCCGCCCGCGCCACCCGCCCGCGCCCGCCGGACCGCACCGACGGGTGCAGGGGACGGGACGGGGCTAGGGTCGTCACATGGAATTCCGTCACCTTGGCCGCTCGGGCCTCATGGTCAGCGAGATCTCGTACGGCAACTGGATCACCCACGGTTCCCAGGTGGAGGAGGATGCGGCACTGGCGTGTGTCCGGGCCGCCCTGGACAACGGCATCACCACCTTCGACACCGCCGACGTCTACGCCGGCACCCGCGCCGAGACGGTGCTCGGCAAGGCCCTGGCCGGGGAGCGCCGGGAGGGGTTGGAGATCTTCACCAAGGTCTTCTGGCCGACCGGGCGCGGCCGCAACGACCGTGGCCTGTCCCGCAAGCACATCATGGAGTCGATCGACAACTCGCTACGCCGCCTCCAGACCGACCACGTGGACCTCTACCAGGCCCACCGGTACGACTACAGCACGCCGCTGGAGGAGACGATGGAGGCGTTCGCCGACGTCGTACGGGCCGGCAAGGCGCACTACATCGGCGTCTCGGAGTGGAAGGCGTCGCAACTGCGCGAGGCGCACACCCTCGCCCGGGAACTGCGTATCCCGCTGGTCTCCAACCAGCCGCAGTACTCGATGCTGTGGCGGGTCATCGAGGCCGAGGTGGTGCCCGCCAGCGAGGAGCTGGGCATCTCCCAGATCGTCTGGTCGCCGATGGCCCAGGGCGTGCTGTCCGGCAAGTACCTGCCGGGTCAGCCGCCACCGGCCGGTTCCCGGGCCACCGACGAGAAGTCGGGTGCGAACTTCATCGCGGAGTGGCTCAACGACGAGGTGCTGACCCGGGTGCAGCAGCTCAAGCCGCTCGCCGAGCAGGCCGGACTGACCATGCCGCAGCTCGCCGTCGCCTGGGTGCTCCAGAATCCGAACGTCGCCTCGGCGATCATCGGTGCGTCCCGCCCCGACCAGGTCCACGACAACGTCAAGGCCGCCGGGGTGACCCTGGAGGCCGACCTGCTCAAGGCCATCGACGACATCGTCGCCCCGGTCACCGAGCGGGACCCGGGCAAGACCGAGAGCCCGGCCCAGCGCCCCTGAGCGGTGCCGACCGCACCCCACCCCGGTTCCGCGGGGTGGGGTGCGGTCAGGTCTGCCAGAACCGGATCAGGGACAGCGCGGTGCTGTAGAGCCAGGGCGGCAGGCCCAGCAGGTCGCTGAGCCAGAAGACGGCGGTGAAGAACCAGTTGCCGATGCGCGGGTTCCACAGCAGGGCGAAGAGCAGGATGAAGCCGAACGGCGCGAACATGTCGTACATCCGCCGCCACTGCGGGTTGAGCCACGGCTGGATCATGTTGCCGCCGTCCAGGCCGGGCACCGGCAGCAGGTTGAGCACGCTGGCGGTGAGCTGGAGGAACGCCAGCAGCGCCACCCCGGCCCAGAACTCCATCGGGCCACCGGCGTCGATCCCCACCCGTAGCACCACCACCAGCAGCAGGGTGAACAGCACGTTGGTGGCCGGGCCGGCGAGGCTGACCAGGGTGTGCCGCAGCCGCCCCGGGATCGCGTGCCTGTCCACCCAGACCGCCCCGCCGGGCAGGCCGATGCCGCCGAGCAGCACCACCACCACCGGCAGCACGATCGACAGCAGCGGGTGGGTGTACTTGAGCGGGTTCAACGTCAGGTAGCCCCGGTGGGCGATGTCCCGGTCGCCGGCCCGGTAGGCGACCACCGCGTGGGCGTACTCGTGCAGGCAGAGCGAGACCAGCCAGCCCGAGACGACGAAGAGGAACACGTCGAACCGGACGTTGCCCACCCCGTTCCAGATCAGCACACCACTGGTCACGAAGAGCGCGACCAGGGCCAGGAAGATCGGGCTGGGTCGGAACGCCGCCCGGGGCACGCCGAGCACCAGCGGCTCGCCCCCCGGGCGGTCGTACGCCATCACTCCGCCGTCGGCAGCAGGCTCATCCGGTAGTCCACCCGGTCGTCCTCGACGAGCGTGACCGAGGTGACGCCGGACGCCGCGAGCTCCCGCCAGGTCTGGCCGATCCAGGACTCGGCGTCCGCCTGACTGCTGAACGTCTCCGCCGGCCCGTCGACCGCCGCACCGTCCGTGCCCTCGTACCGCCAGCTCCACGCCATGCCGCGTCTCCCCTCGCCGCTCCACCGCCCCCGGGGGACGGACCCCCGCAAGCGTAGTCGGCCGCCGCCGGACCGCACCGGACGCACGCCCCGGGGCCGCACCGGTGACGCGCCGTCACCTCCACCGGTCCGACGCGGCCCGACCGGCCACGACGACACCCTGCGCGGCCGGGCCGGCGGGCGGGGCCGGGCCGGGCGGCTCTAAGGTACGGGCATGTCCGTTGACGGGTGGAACACGGTCCTGGTGCTCGGCGGTATCCGTTCGGGCAAGTCGGAGTTCGCCGAGTCCCTGGTGGCCGACTCGCCCACGGTGCGGTACGTGGCGACCTCCGCCGCCGCCGACCCGGACGACACCGAGTGGGCCACCCGACTGGCCGCCCACCGGGAACGCCGGCCGGGCAGCTGGACCACCGAGGAGACCGCCGAGGATCCGCGCCGGCTGGCCGACGTGCTCGCCTCGGCCGGGCCGAACGAGACGCTGCTCGTGGACGACCTGGGCGGCTGGGTGACCGTACTGCTCGATCCGGCCCACCAGCCGGCCGACGACGTCGCCACGATCGCCGAACTGGCCGACGCGGTGCGCGCCAGCGAGGCACGGATCGTGCTGGTCAGCCCGGAGGTGGGGCTGTCGCTGGTGCCGACCACCCCGCTGGGGCGGGCGTTCACCGACGCGCTTGGCGCGGCCAACCGGGCCGTCGCGGACGCCTGCGACGCCGTGGCACTTGTGGTCGCCGGCCAGCCGGCCTGGCTCAAGCCGTCCGCCCCGGCCTTGCCGCTCGGCGTGCCCACCCAGGCCACCCCGAACACCGGCACGGCCACCCCGACCAGTGGCGCGGCCGGCTCGACCGGCGAAGGGTCGGCCCCGGCCGACGGATCGCCGCCGCCGCTGCCGGAGGTGCTGACCCCCAGCGTGCCGGCGGCCCCGGCCGCGCCGGCCACCGACGGCACCGGCTGGGCGGCGCCGACCATGGCGCTGCCGGTGGTCGCCACCGGGCTGGTCATCCAGCCCGGGATGGAACTGCCGATGCCCGACGAGTACGCCGGCCCGCAGGCGGTGCAGCGGCTCGGCACCCTGGACCTGCCGGGGGCCGGGCTGGGCGTGCTGGAACGGGTGGTCGAGTTCGCCGCCGCCACCCAGGGCACCCCCACCCCGACGCCGTGGGCCGATGTCCGGGTGCTGCTGCTGCACGGTGACCACGCCGGTGGTGCGGCGGCCGGGGCACCGGCCGGGGAGTCGGCCCGGTTGGCCCGGCAGGCACGCGCCGGCCGGGGGGCTTTGGCCCGGTTGGCCGCCGAGAGCGGGGCAAGTCTCCAGGTGGTGGACGCCCCGCCGTCCGCACCTATCGAACACGGGCCGGCGCTGGACGTCGACGCCGTCGAGGCGGCGCTGCGCTACGGCTGGCGGCTGGCCGAGGAGGCCGCCGACGCGGGCGTACGGCTGCTGGTGCTGGGGGCGTGCGGCGCGGGTGCCGAGGCCGCCGCCGCGGCGGTGCTGGTCGCGACCGCCGGCGCGGAGGCCCCGACGGTGCTGGGCCGGGTGCACACCGCCGACGGCGAGATCGACGACGCGGCCTGGATGGTGCGCTGCGCGACGGTCCGGGACGCGCTGCACCGCACCCGTCGCTCCCCCCGCGACGCCAAGGACGTCCTGGCCGAGCTGGGTGGCGGCGACGTGGCGGTGGCCACCGGCGTGCTGCTCGGCGCAACCGCCCGCCGGGTGCCGGTGCTGCTCGACGGGCCGGTCGGGCTGGCCGCCGGCATGATCAGCCGGGACCTGGCCGGTCAGGCCCGGCACTGGTGCCTGCTGGTCGACCACGGCGGCCACCCGGCGGTCCGGCTCGCCGCCGACGTGCTCGGCCTGACCCCACTGCTGGACCTGCGGCTCGACCTCGGTGAGGGGGCGAACGCGCTGGCCGCCCTGCCGCTGCTGCGCTCGGTGCTGGCGCTGGCCGGGTCGCTGCCCGCACACCCGCACCACGGCGGCGTCGACGACCCGCCGGACGGCACCACCCCGGAGCCCGCCGACCCCGTGGTCCCCGGGGACGACGTGCCCGACGCCACCCCGGAGTTCGCGGAGCCGCAGCCGGCCGGCCCGGGTCCGACCACCACCGCACCCGACCCGACCGGCAGCACGTCGCGCCCGGGTGAGGCCTCCGGGGAACAGGGCACCGGGGAACAGGGCACCGGGGAGCAAGGCACCGGGGAGCAAGGCAGTCCGGAGCCCGGCGCACCGAACGGCACCGGCCCCGGGTCGGGCACCGCCGACGCCGGGCCGGAGCGCGACCCGTCCGGCCGGCGTGCCGGCTGAGTCGGGGCGCGGCGACGGGTTCCGACTGGCGCTGACCACTTTCACCACCGTCCCGCTCCGGTCCGGCCGGGTCGACCGGGCGACGGCGGGCACCGCGATGGCGCTCGCCCCGCTGGTCGGGGCATTACTCGGGGCGGTGCTCGGCGCGGTGCTGCTGCTGTCTGCCGCGCTCGCCCCTCCCCTGGTCGCCGCCGGGGTGACCGTCGCAGTGGCGGCCCTGCTCACCCGGGGGCTGCACCTGGACGGGCTGGCCGACACCGTGGACGCGCTGGGGTCGTACCGGCGGGGGGCGGCGGCGCTGGAGATCATGAAGAAGCCGGACGTGGGACCGTTCGGCGTGGTCGCCCTGGTGGTCGTACTGCTGCTCCAGACGGCGACGCTCGCGGAGCTGGCCGGGCGGCCGTGGCCGGCGACCCTCGCGGCGGTGGTGGCCGGCACCGCCGCCGGTCGGCTCGGGGTGACCCTGGCCTGCCGGCGCGGGGTGCCGGCGGCCCGTCCCGACGGGCTGGGCGCGCTGGTCGCCGGGACGGTCGGGCCGGTCACGGCGGTCGTCGGCGCGGTCGCCGTCGCGCTGGCGGCGGTGCCGGCCGTGCCGGACCGTCCGTGGCAGGGGCCACTGGCCGTGCTGACCGCCCTCGCCGTCGCCACCGCCCTGCTCCGGCACCTGGTACGCCGGCTCGGCGGGATCACCGGTGACGTGCTCGGGGCCACCGTCGAGGTGGTGACCACGCTGGTCTACCTGGGCTTGGTACTGTCCGGCTGAGGACCACGCGGCGCGGCGGGTAGCGTTTGCCCCGACAACACCGGCACGGCCTTCCGGGGGACGACTTGCTCATCACGGACGACTTCCTGCCCGTACCGGTCCCGGAGTCGCTCAGTGCGACCTATCTGGTGCCGATGGCGGGGTTGCCGCCGGTGAGCCCGAAGACCGCGGTACGAGGGCTGGCCGGCCGCCTCGCCGACCCGGTGTACGGCCTGGCCACGCAGATGCTGGACAGCCCGCTGATGTCGGTGGACACCCGGTCGATCGACGAGTTCCCGCAACTGCCACCGGACCTGCTCACCGCGTTCGGCGCCACGGAGGCCCAACTGGGTCGCCTCGCCGCGGCCAGTCACCTGGTGGTGGTGCGGGCCGAGTACCGGCCGGGGTGGCCACCGGCGCACGAGTGGGCGGCCCGCGCGGTGGCCGCCGCCGTCGCCGAATCCGTCGACGGCGACGTGGTGGACGTGTTCGGGTTGCAGTTCCTCGACCCGGCCACGGCGCTGAAGTCGCTGCCGGACGCGCAGGGCCGGATCCGGCTCGTCGACTGGGTGCTGGTCCCCTATTCCTCGGACACCGAGGGACTGTGGTTCACCACCAAGGGGCTGCGCCGGTTCGGGCTGCTGGAGTTGCAGACCCAGGGGGTGCCCGACCACCTCACCCGGGCCTGGGGCGCGGTGCTGACCGGTGCCGCCCGCCGACTGCTGCGGGACTGGACCGACGGGCTCGCCGGCGACGAGGTGCCCGCGTTCGTGCAGCTGCCGGTGCTGGCCACGGTGACCGGGCACGACATCGCGGTGGCGTACGGCAATCCGGAGCAGCACGGCGCGACGGCCCCGGTGCTGCTGCGGCTGGAACTCGACCCGGCGACCGACCCGGAGGCCGACTCGTTCCTCAGCCTGCGTCCCCCGCCCGGCCACCCCGGGCCGGACGGCCGCTACTACGCGGCGGCCTGCGCGACCCTCTTCTCCGGCATCGAGCCGGACGTCCGCTACGCCCGGTCGGGCGACGCGATGAGCCGGGCGGTCGCCACCGCCCGCGCCGGGCTGGACGACATCCGGGCCCGGTTCCTCGCCGACGGGCTGCCATCGGAGGCACAACTGGTGGTCAAGTACGGCCTGCCCGGCAACGACGGCCCCGAGTACGTCTGGGCCGGGGTGAACTCGTGGGACACCCCGGAGCGGATCGTCGGCGCGAGCGCCAGCGATGCCAACACCGATCCCACCGTCCGGATCGGCTCCCCGGTCGTGGTGCCGGTCACCGAGGTCGTCGACTGGGCGATCCTCGACGGCACCGGCGTCATCGAGGGCGGCTGGACCCAGGCCGTCCTAGACGCCGGCGAACGCCCCCACCCCACCCACTGACCCCCACCCCGGCTCCCCCACCCCGCTCCCCCCACCCCACCCCGGCTCGCCCCGGTGATCAAGAGGTTTAGGTCAGGATTTCGGCCCGACATGACATAAACCTCTTGATCACCGGGCGGGGGCGGGCGGGGAGGTGGGGGTGGGGGTGGGGGTGGGGGTGGGGTTAGCGGACTGAGGGGGTGACGAAGGGGGGGCGGGTGAGGCGCATCTGGGCGCGGCGGCCCCGGATGTCGACCTCGACGAGGTCGCCGTCGGCGAGTTTCGGGGCGGTGTCCACCAGAGCCAGGGCGATGCCCTGCTTGCGGGTCGGGCTGAAGGTGCCGCTGGTGATCGTGCCGACGGGGGCGTCGTCGGCGTACACGGTCATGCCGGCGCGGGGGATGGCCCGGTCGACGGCCTCCAGGCCGCGCAGCGTACGGCGGGGGCCGGCGGCCTTCTCGGCCCGCAGCGCGTCGCGGCCCCAGAAGGCCGGCTTGTCCCAGCCCACCGCCCAGCCGGAGCGGCCCTGCACCGGGGTGATCTCCAGGGACAGGTCCTGACCGTGCAGCGGGTAGCCCATCTCGGTGCGCAGGGTGTCCCGGGCGCCCAGCCCGCAGGCCCGCAGGTCGACACCCGCACCCGCGGCGAGGAGCGCGTCCCAGACGGCGACGGCGTGCCCGGCCGGCACCACCAGCTCGTAGCCCAGCTCGCCGGTGTACCCGGTGCGGCAGACGGTCAGCTCGGCGTCGGCAAGCGTCGCCGGGGAGAAGCTCATGTAGTCGTGCCCGGTGGGCAGGGCCAGCGCGTCGAGCAGCTCGGCGGAGCGCGGACCCTGCACGGCCAGCACCGCGTACCGGTCGTGCTCGTCGGTCACCTCGACGCCGGCCGGTGCGGCGGCGCGCAGCCGGCGTACCACCTCGGCGGTGTTCGCCGCGTTCGGGACGAGGAAGACGTGGTCGTCGGCGTACCGGTAGGCGATGACGTCGTCGACCACCCCGCCGGTGGCGTCGTCGCAGCAGAGCGTGTACTGCGCCTGGCCGGCTCCGATCCGGTCCAGGTCGTTGGTCAGGCAGGAGTTGACGTACCGCGCCGCGCCCGCGCCGGTGACCCGTGCCTTGCCCAGGTGCGAGACGTCGAAGACGCCGACCGCGGTCCGCACCGCCGTGTGCTCCCGGAGCACGCCGCCGCCGGCGTACTCCAGCGGCATCTCCCAGCCCCCGAAAGGGGCGAACTTGGCGCCGAGCGCGGTGTGCCGCGCGTGCAGCGGGGAACGGCGCAGCCGGGTCGCGGCAGCGTCGGAGGTCACGTCCGTCATGGGTGGCAACTTACCGGTGGCTGCGCCGCTGGTTAGCATCGGCGGGACCCGTCGGCACATCGGCGGGACGCACCCGCGCTCCGGCGGCTCAGTCGCCACCGGAGACCATCACCGCCGGTACGCGACGACGCGGCCGGCCCGGCCCGCCCGGAGTAGCTTCAGTGACATCGTCCAGCACCACCCTCAGCCTGGTCGACACCGACCCCGCCGAACTCGCGGTCGACGCGATCGTGATCGGCCTGCACAGCCAGACCACCGGCCCGGACGCCACGAGCGGTCCCGGCGGTTCCCTGCTGCTGGCCGACGGTGCGGAGAGCATCGCCGCCGCGTTCGACGGCAAGCTGACCGAGACGTTGGCCCTGCTCGGCGCGACCGGCGGCCCCGGCGAAGTGATCAAGCTGGCCACGCTGGGCACCGTCACCGCCCCGTTGGTCGTGGCGGTCGGGCTGGGCCCGGAGCCGACCGGTGCCGCCCCCGGCCCGGAGACCCTGCGCCGAGGGGCCGGTGCGGCGGTCCGGGCGCTGGCCGGAGCGCCCCGGGTGGCGCTGAGCCTGCCGCTGCCCGACGACGCCGACGCCCCGGCCGCCTTGCGCGCGGTCGCCGAGGGCGCGTTGCTCGGCGGTTACCGGTTCGCCGGCTACAAGACCAGGCCGCAGCCCTCCCGGCGGGAGCCGGTGGCCGAGGTGCTGATCGCCGTGCCGGACGCCGCCGACGCGACCGCCCTGGCCGAGGTCGACCGGGCCACCGTGGTGGCCGGTGCGGTACGTACCAGCCGGGACTGGGTCAACACCGCGCCGAACGAGTTGCGTCCGCCGGCCTTCGCCGAGATCGTCGCCACCGCCGCGCGGGCCGCGGGGCTCGACGTCGAGGTGCTTGACGAGGCGGAGCTACGGGCCGGCGGGTACGGCGGAATCACCGCCGTCGGGCAGGGCTCGGAGGCCCCGCCTCGCCTGGTCAAGCTGACCTGGACCCCGTCGGGCGAGACCAACGGCAAGCGGGTGGCGCTGGTCGGCAAGGGCATCACCTTCGACACCGGCGGCATCTCGATCAAGTCGGCGCAGGGCATGTGGGAGATGAAGTCCGACATGGCCGGCGCGGCTGCCGTCGGCGCGGCGATGCTGGCGATCGCCGTACTCAAGCCGTCCGTGACGGTGACCGGTTACCTGCCGATGGCCGAGAACATGCCGTCGGGCACCAGCTACCGGCCGGGTGACGTGGTCACCATGTTCAACGGCAAGAAGGTCGAGGTGCTCAACACCGACGCCGAAGGCCGGATGATCCTCGGCGACGCGATGGCCCGCGCCTGCGCCGACGGCACCGACTACCTGTTCGAGACCTCCACCCTGACCGGTGGGCAGGTGGTCGCGTTGGGCAAGCGGATCGCCGGGGTGATGGGCACGCCGGAGCTGTGCGAGCGGGTGAAGGCGGCCGGCGACTCCGTCGGTGAGCCGGCCTGGCCGATGCCGCTGCCGGAGGACGTACGCAAGGGCATGGACTCGGACGTGGCGGACATCTCGCAGGTCAACGCGGGCATGGACCGGGCCGGTCACATGCTCCAGGGTGGGGTGTTCCTGCGCGAGTTCGTCACCGACGAGGTGGCCTGGGCGCACATCGACATCGCCGGTCCCAGCTACCACTCGGGCGAGCCGACCGGCTACTGGACCAAGGGCGGCACCGGGGTGCCGGTCCGCACCCTGGTGCAGCTGGTCGAGGACGTCGCCGCCAACGGCTGACGGATTCGCGACACGTGGACGGGGCCGCCCACGGGTGCCCGTCCACGCGTCGCTGATCGGGCACGGCGTCGCTGATCGGGCACGGCGTCGCTGATCGGGCACGGCGCGCAGCGGAGCGCCGCGGCCGGCACCGGGTCGGTCGGTCCCGGACGGGGCCGCCGTCAGAACAGCTCGGGTCGGCGTTTGCGGCGCTCGTTGTAGTCGCGCATCCGCTGCGGATAGCCCATCAGCCGGACGTCGTAGATGGGGATGCCCAGGGCGTGCGCGAAGCGGCGGGCGCCGTCCGGGCCGTCGATGCGCCGCCGGGTCCACTCGCCGTCGTCGGCGATCATGATGACGGTGGTCTCGGTGACGGTTGTCCGTGGTTCGAGGTACGCCTCGACGCCCCGCCGGGTGCGGACGAAGTTGGCCAGATGATCCAGGTCGGCCCGGTCGGCCGGCCGGTCACGGTTGGCCGCGGTCGGCGGTTTACGTCGCCGGAACAGCGCCACCGGGCTCCTCCTCTCCCCCGTCCGTCATCGAGGACGGTGCCAAGAGTACGTGTCCGGGACGTGTCGTTGGGCACCTCGGTACGCGCTACGGACGGGCAAGTGACAAGATGACCGAGGTGGGGTCTGCCCGTGCCGCCCCGCCGTGACCCCCCGATGCAGCGAAGCGACCAGGGAGTTGGACGTGAGCGAGCCGAACGACGCAACCTTCGACATCGTCATTCTCGGAGGTGGCAGCGGCGGCTACGCGGCGGCGCTGCGTGCCGCCCAGCTTGACCTCTCCGTCGCGCTCGTCGAGAAGGGCAAGCTCGGCGGCACCTGTCTGCACAACGGCTGCATCCCCACCAAGGCGCTGCTGCACGCGGCCGAGATCGCCGACCAGACCCGCGAGTCCGAGCAGTTCGGCGTCAAGGCCGAGCTGGTCGGCATCGACATGGCCGGGGTCAACTCGTACAAGGACGGGGTGATCTCCCGGCTGTACAAGGGCCTGCAGGGGCTGGTCGGCAGCAACAAGAACATCACCTTCGTGGCGGGCGCCGGCAAGCTGGTCGGCAGGAACGTCGTCGAGGTGGACGGCAAGCGGTACACCGGCCGCAACGTGATCCTGGCCTCCGGCTCGTACGCGAAGAGCCTGCCCGGCCTGGAGGTCGACGGCGAGCGGATCATCACCAGCGACCACGCGCTGACCCTGGACCGGGTCCCGGCGTCGGTGATCGTGCTGGGTGGTGGCGTGATCGGCGTCGAGTTCGCCAGCGTCTGGAAGTCCTTCGGGGTGGACGTGACGATCGTCGAGGCGCTGCCCCGGCTGGTCGCCGCCGAGGACGAGGAGTCGTCGAAGGCGCTGGAGCGGGCGTTCCGCAAGCGGAAGATCAACTTCAAGGTCGGCAAGCCGTTCGAGAAGGTCGAGAAGACCGAGAAGGGCGTCAAGCTGACCATCTCCGGCGGCGAGACCGTCGAGGCCGAGCTGCTGCTGGTCGCCGTCGGCCGGGGGCCGAACACCGCCGATCTCGGCTACGAGGAGCAGGGCGTCAAGCTCGACCGGGGTTACGTGCTGACCGACGAGCGGCTGCGCACCGGCGTGCCGAACGTCTACGCGGTCGGCGACATCGTGCCCGGCCTGCAGCTCGCCCACCGCGGCTTCGCCCAGGGCATCTTCGTCGCCGAGGAGATCGCCGGCCTGAACCCGGCCGTGATCGACGAGGCCGGCATCCCGCGCGTCACCTACTCCGACCCCGAGCTGGCGTCGGTGGGCCTGACCGAGGCGAAGGCCAAGGAGCAGTACGGCGACAAGGTCAGCACCTACAACTACAACCTGGGTGGCAACGGCAAGAGCCAGATCCTCAAGACCGCCGGTTTCGTGAAGCTGGTCCGGGTCGAGGACGGCCCGGTGGTCGGCGTACACATGGTGGGTGCCCGGGTCGGTGAGCTGATCGGCGAGGCGCAGCTCATCTACAACTGGGAGGCCTACCCGGCGGAGGTGGCGCAGCTCGTACACGCCCACCCGACCCAGAACGAGGCCCTGGGCGAGGCACACCTGGCCCTGGCCGGCAAGCCGCTGCACGCGCACGCCTGACCCACACTCATTCCGCGACGCCGGCGGCAAGCGGGCGAGGATCGCACCAGGCCACGAAGGAGTTTCAGAACATGCCGGTATCGGTCACCATGCCTCGGCTCGGCGAGAGCGTCACCGAGGGCACCGTCACCCGCTGGCTCAAGCAGGAGGGTGAGACCGTCGAGGTCGACGAGCCGCTGCTCGAGGTGTCGACCGACAAGGTCGACACCGAGATCCCCTCCCCCGCGGCGGGGGTGCTGAGCCGGATCGTGGTCGCCGAGGACGAGACCGCCGAGGTGGGCAGCGAGCTGGCGGTCATCTCCGGCGAGGGCGAGTCGGCCGGCGGGCAGGAGGACGGCGAGGCCGGCGGGCAGGAGCAGGCCGAGCCGGCCGCCGAGCCGACGGCCGCCGCCGAGGGCACCGCCCCGGAGCCGGAGCAGCCGGCCCAGGAGCAGACGGCGGCGCAGGCCGCCCCGGCGTCCTCCGGCGAGGGCACCGCGGTGAAGATGCCGGCCCTGGGCGAGAGCGTCACCGAGGGCACCGTCACCCGCTGGCTCAAGCAGGTAGGCGAGACCGTCGAGGTCGACGAGCCGCTGCTGGAGGTCTCCACCGACAAGGTCGACACCGAGATCCCGTCGCCTGTCGCCGGCACCGTCCTGGAGATCAAGGTCCCCGAGGACGAGACCGCCGCGGTCGGCGCGGACCTGGCGATCATCGGCGCGGCGGGCGCGGCCCCGGCCGAGCCGGAGCCGGAGCCCGCCCCGAAGGCGGCGGCCCAGCCCGCGCCGAAGCCGGAGCCGAAGCCCGAGGTCACCGAGCCGACTCCGGGTGCCGGGTACAACGAGCCGGCCGCCGAGGCCGAGTCGGCGGCCCAGCCGGCACAGGCCGAGCAGGCCGCCCAGCCCGCCGCGCCCACGGCGACGCCGGCCCGGTCGGCCGTTCCCGCCCAGGGTGGCGGCGAGGAGGCCGCCGGTTACGTCACCCCGCTGGTCCGCAAGCTGGCCGGCGAGCACGGCGTCGACCTGGCGTCGGTCAACGGCACCGGGGTCGGCGGCCGGATCCGCAAGCAGGACGTGCTGGAGGCGGCGGAGAAGGCGAAGGCGGCCAAGGCCGCCCCGGCCCCCACCGCGCAGCCGGCCGCCGCGGCCCCGGCGAAGCCTGCGGCCAAGGCGCAGCCGAGCGGCAAGCGCGGCAGCACCGAGAAGCTGACCCGCATCCGCAAGGCCATCGCCACCCGGTTGCAGGAGTCGCTGCACGAGATGGCGCAGCTGACCACCGTGATCGAGGTGGACGTCACCCGGATCGCCAAGCTGCGGGCGCAGGCGAAGGACTCGTTCCAGCAGCGGCACGGTGTGAAGCTGTCGTTCCTGCCGTTCTTCGCCCTGGCCGCGATCGAGGCGCTGCAGACGTACCCGATCGTGAACGCCCGGATGGACCTCGACGCCGGCACCATCACCTACCCGGACGCCGAGAACCTCGGCATCGCGGTGGACACCGAGCGCGGCCTGCTGACGCCGGTCATCCACAACGCCGGTGACCTCAACCTGGGCGGCATCGCCAAGCGGGTCGCCGACCTGGCCGAGCGCACCCGGACCAACAAGATCAGCCCGGACGAGATCGCCGGGGCGACCTTCACGCTTACCAACACCGGCAGCCGGGGGGCGCTCTTCGACACCCCGATCGTGCCGTCGCCGCAGTCGGCGATGCTCGGCACGGGTGCCGTGGTGAAGCGTCCGGTCGTGGTGAGCGACCCCGACCTGGGCGAGGTCGTCGCGGTCCGGTCCATGGTCTACCTGGCCCTGTCCTACGACCACCGGCTGATCGACGGCGCCGACGCGGCCCGCTTCCTGGTCGCGGTCAAGGAGCGGCTGGAGGGCGGCAACTTCGAGGCCGAGTTGGGCCTGTAACACCCGCGTGCACGGAGGCGCCCCGGTCGGTCGGCCGGGGCGCCTCCGCCATCTCCGCGCCGGCTGTGTCGGCAGCCGGCACCGGATGCCGACCGCCGGCCCCGGCCCGTCCGGCTGCGGCACGGCACCGAAGGACCTACGGGTCAGCCGCGCAGGGTCTGCCCCGGGGATCAGCCGCGCAGGGTCTGCCCTACGGGTCAGCCGCGCAGGGTCTGCGCGGAGACCGTCCAGAGCCGCTCGGCGGCGGCCGGGTCGAGGGCGTACGCGGCGACGCCGGTGCGGGTGCCGGGTTGGTGCGGGCCGGCCTGCTGGCAGTCCTCGAAGTACCGGCCGCCGATCCCGTCGAGCAGCGGCGAGGTGGCGACCAGGACCGAGGTGGCGGCCCCCTGCTCGACGGTCTTCCAGTTGGCCGCGCCGCCACCGCTGGCGGCCCGCATCCGCGCCAACTCCTCGGCGCTGACGTGGCGCTGGAGGTTGGTCCGGATCGCGCCGGGCATCAGCGCGTTGCTGAAGATGCCGTCGTCGGCCCAGCGCCGGGTCGCCTCGACGGCGAAGAGCACGTTGGCGGTCTTCGACTGCCCGTACGCCTCCCACGGGTCGTAGGGGCGCTGCTGGAAGTGGATGTCGTCGAAGACCACCGGTGAACGCAGGTGCCCTGCGGAGCTGACCGAGACGATCCGGGCGCCGTCGGCGGCGGCGAGGGCGCGGTGCAGCCCGGTGGCGAGGGCGAAGTGGCCGAGGTGGTTGGTGGCGAACTGCAACTCCCAGCCCTCGGGGGTACGCCGTTCGGGCGACGCCATCACGCCGGCGTTGTCGACAAGCAGGTGCAGCGGCCCGTCCCAGGTGGACACGAAAGCGGCCACCGAGGTCTGGTCGGCGAGGTCGAGCGGGGCGACAAGCAGCCTGTCGTTCCCGGTGCTGGCGGTGATCTCCCCGGCGGTCCGGTGGCCGGCGTCGAGGTCGCGTACGGCCAGGGTGACCTCGGCCCCGGCGGCGGCGAGCGCGCGGGCGGTCTCCACGCCGATGCCCGAGGCACCGCCGGTCACCACGGCACGGCGGCCGGTGAGGTCGACGTCCCGGACCACCTCCAGGGCGGTGCTGCCGGCGTCGAAGGGCGTGCGGACTGGTGCGTTGGTGGTCATGATCCATCCTTGTCCGGCGCGGCGTGGGCCGGGCGGCCCGGCCGCTACGATGAGAAGTGGAGGCCCCTCCGTTACAGGCGCCGAGCCTAACCGGAGGTTCCTCCGTTTGCCAGCCGGCCGACGACCGCAGCAACCGTGCCGGCCGCCGACACCGCTGCACCAATCCCAGGAGGCGACGTGCCGCAGACCGGCCCTCGACCGCTGCGCGCCGATGCGCTGCGCAACCGGCAGCGGCTGCTCGACACCGCCGTCCGGGCGTTCTCCCGGCAGGGGCCGGCGGTGACGCTGGACGCGATCGCCCGCGAAGCCGGGGTCGGCATCGGCACCCTCTACCGGCACTTCCCCACCCGGGAGGCGCTGGTCGAGGCCGCCTACCGCAGTGAGCTGGCCAAGCTCTGCGCCGCCGCCGACGAGCTGCTGGCCCGGCTGCCCGCCACCGAGGCGACCCGGGCCTGGATGGACCACTTCGTCGACTACCTGGCCACCAAGCGGGGCATGGCCGACGCCCTGCGCCTGGTGGTCGCCGCCGGCACCAACCCGTACGCGCAGAGCCGGGACCTGCTGATGGCCGCGCTGACCCGGCTGCTGGCGGCCGGCGTCGCCGCCGGCACGATCCGCCCGGACGTCGACCCGGGAGACGTGCTGGCCGGGCTCAGCGGGATGTCCCTGGCGGCCCAGGGGCCGGAGCAGCGCGACCTCGCCGGCCGCCTGCTCGACCTGCTGATGGCGGGGCTGCGCCGGCACTGACGGCCGGACTGCCGACACCGACGGCCG
Organism: Micromonospora sp. NBC_00421; assembly: GCF_036017915.1. Taxonomy (NCBI): domain Bacteria; kingdom Bacillati; phylum Actinomycetota; class Actinomycetes; order Micromonosporales; family Micromonosporaceae; genus Micromonospora; species Micromonospora sp. NBC_00421. The sequence goes on along the minus strand of NZ_CP107929.1, from coordinate 331,662 downwards.
GACTGCGCCGGCACCCAGCCGGTTGAATCGAATCCCGCCCCCGGGCGCACCCGGCGCTGCCAGAGTGAATCAATGGGCGGCAGACGGCGGTACGGCGGGCTCGGCCCGGCCGTGGCCGTGGCACCCGGTGCCCGGGTCGACAAGTTCGAGGTCTTCTTCGACCTGGTCTTCGTCGTCTCGTTCTTCATCATCACCCGGGCCACCGCCGCCGAGATCAGCGGCCGGCAGCTGCTGCACGCCGGCCTGGTGCTCGCCGTGCTCTGGTGGTGCTGGGTGGTGCACAGCATGGCCGCCACCCGGCTGCGGCTCGGCGAGGGCTTCGTCCCGGTGCTGATGGTGGCCGCGATGGCCTCCCTGTTCGCGTTCGCGCTGGCCCTGCCGCAGGCGTTCAGCCCTCCACAGGGCGATCTGGCCGGGCCTCTGGTGGTGGCGGTCAGCTACGTGGTCGTCCGGGGCGTACACGTGGTGCTGTTCCTGCGTGCCGCGCGGGACAACCCGCCGGACCGGCGTCACCTGCTCCACTTCCTGCCCGAGCTGCTGGCCAGCACCGTGCTGCTGCTGGCAGCGGCGCTGGCCCCGGTGGCGATCGAGGACTCCGGCCGGGCCGGGCTGGTCCGCGACGTGCTCTGGATCCTGGTGGTGCTGGTCCAGTACGGCACCGGGCTGGTCGCCGGCACCTGGAGCTGGGTGGTGACCTCCGCCGAACACTGGACCGAACGGTACGACCTCATCCTGATCATCGCGCTCGGCGAGTCGATCATCTCGGTCGGCGTCGGGGGCAACGTCCTCGGTAAGCCGGTGACCTGGCCCGGGGTCGTCGCCGCCACGTTCGGCATCGTCTTCACCGCCGCGCTGTGGTGGGCACACTTCGACCTGATCGGCCCGGCCGCCCGGATCGCCCTGCACGCGGCGGCCGGCCGCCGCCGGGCGACCATGGCCCGGGACGCCTACGCCTACCTCTACCTGCCGATGATCGCGGGCATCATCCTGTTCGCGATCGGCAGTGAGGAGTTGGTCGCCGCGGTCACCGATCCGGCCAGCGGGATCGGCGAGCATGCCCACGCATCGGCCGTGCCGTTGTTCTTCGGCGGGGTGATCTGCTATCTGGCCAGCAACATGCTGTTCCAACTGCGCACCCTGCACACGTTGAGCTGGAGCCGGGTCGGCGTGCTGGTGGTGCTCGCCGCCGCCATGCCGGTCGCGGCGGGGCTGTCGGCGCTGGGTGCGCTGGCGCTGCTGACCGTCATCTGCGTCGGGCTGATCGCGGTGGAGATGGTGACCCTGGGAGGTTCCCGGCAGGCCCTGCGCCAGGCCGTGCACGACGAACGGGTCAACCACGAGGCGCAGGAGGCCGCCTGGCGGACCCGCTGGCACGAGGATGAGCCGGACAGCACGCCGGGTGAACGGCCGGACAGCACGCCGGGTGCGCCGCTGCAGGGGTCGGACAGCCCGCCCGGCGCGTCGTAGGATCAATGCCAGCGTCGCAGTGCACCCGGCAAGGAGACCGCCGAGGGCATGGAGGCGCGGGACAGCATGGGACACACGTGCACCCCGATTCCACTCCGGCCGACCGCCTGACCGCGCTCGGCCACCAACTCGTAGAGATCCACCTCTGGCTCCTCGACGAGCTCGACCAACTCCGGGCCGGCCTCGACGCCGGGCCGCCGGCCGACGCCGGTCCACCCGCAGGCTCGGGCCGGCTCGCAGACGGCCGGCTGCGTAACCTGCGTACCCACTGCCTGAGCTTCTGTGCGGCGCTGACCCGGCATCACACCGGCGAGGACGCCGGCGCGTTCCGGGTGCTCGCCGACGAGGCACCCGAGCTGCGGCCCGTGCTGGACAAGCTCAGCCGGGACCATCGCATGGTCGACTGGATCGTGCGCCGGATCGAGGCGCTGGTCGCCGATCCACCGGTCGACGACCCGGCAGCCCTCGACCGGGTACGCGTCGAACTGGACGGTCTCTCCGCTATCCTCGGCTCGCACTTCCGCTACGAGGAACGCACCCTCACCGCCGCCCTCGACGCGCTCGGCACCCGGGCCGGCAACACCGAGGAACTGCTCGGGGTGACCCCACCGCCGGACTGGTGACCCCACGGACAGCACCGGGACGGGCCGACGGCACGACAGGCGGGAGCACCGGGCCGGGCGGACAGCCCGAACGGGCGCGCGGCAGACTCCGGCCGGGAGAGCGGGCGGTGATTCTCCGGTTGGCAGAATCCGGGCGTACGGGATGGCCGGGACGGCCCTCGACGGCGAAGCTTGCCCGGTGACCGTCTTCTCACTCCAGGCCACCCCGACCGATGCGGCGAGCTGGATCGCGCTCGCCCGCCGGGCCGAGGCGGCCGGCTTCGACGCCCTGCTCGCCGCCGACCACCCGGGCGCCGTGACGTCCCCGTTCGTCGCGCTCGCCGCCGCCGCGCCGGTGACCACCACGATCGGGCTCGGCTCGTACGTGTCGAACCTGGGCGTCCGGGAACCGATCCTGCTCGCCGCCGACGTGTCCACCCTCGACCTGCTCTCCGGTGGCCGGGCCCGGCTCGGCGTCGGCGCCGGGCAGACCCCGGCCGAGTGGGCCGCCGTCGGCCGGGTACGCCCCGACGTGGCCGGCCGGGTACGCCGCTGCGTGGCCGTCGCCGAGGCGGTCCGCGCCCTGCTCGACGGCTCCCCGGTGACCGTCGACTCCCCCGACCTGGTCGCCCGGGAGGCCCGGCTGACCTCGCCCCGACCCGTGCAGGACCGCATCCCGCTGACCATGGGGACCGCCAACTCGACGCTGCTGCGCTGGGCCGGCGCGCACGCCGACGTGGTCGGGTTGACCGGCTTCGGGCGTACCCTCGCCGACGGTCACCGGCACGAGGCGCGCTGGCGGACCGACCAGATCGAGGCCCAGCTCGCGCACGTCGCCGCCGGCGCGGTCGGCCGGGACACCCCGCCCGCGCTGGAGGCGCTGGTGCAGACGGTGGTGGTCACCGACGACGCCGGGGCCGCCGCCGCCGAGCAGGCCGACCGGGTGGGCCTGACCGTCGCCGAGCTGCTGGCCACCCCGTTCGTGTTGATCGGCACGGTGGACGAGATCGTCGCGGCGGTCGCGGCACACCGGCGCCGCTGGGGCGTCACCCGCTTCGTGGTACGCCGTGACGCCCTCGACCCGCTCACCCCGGTCCTGACCCGCCTGCTGCGGTGATGCCCTGGTAGAAGCGGATCTTCTCGCGCAGGTGGTCGTACTGCCGTTGGAGCAGCGTCAACTGTTCCTCGACCCGGGCGGCGTGCTGTTCCAGCAGCTCCTGCCGCGCGCCGATGGTGTGCTCCCCCGCGCGGGACAGCTCGGCGTAGCGGCACATCTCGGCGATCGGCATACCGGTGTCGCGCAGGCAGCGGTAGACCAGCAGCCAGCTCAGGTCCTCGTCGGTGAAGACCCGACGGCCACCCGAGGTGCGTCCGATGCCGCTGAGCAGGCCGATCTTCTCGTAATAGCGCAGGGTGTCGAGGCTGAACCCGCTGCGCCGGGCAGCCTCCGAGGGCGGATACATGACCCGGATCCTAAGGCTTGACCTGGAGCGCACTCCAGGTTGAAGACTTGTCGGCATGACGATCACACGGACTCTGGGCCGCAGCGGAATCGAGGTCGGCGCGATCGGCATGGGGTGCTGGGCGATCGGCGGCCCGCTGTGGGGCGACGACGGCCAGCCGTTCGGTTGGGGCGAGGTGGACGACGACGAGTCGGTCGCCACCATCCACCACGCCCTAGACCTGGGTGTCACCCTCTTCGACACGGCGAGCAACTACGGTGCCGGGCACAGCGAGCGGGTGCTGGGCCGGGCGCTGGCCGGCCGGCGGGACCGGGCGGTGATCACCACCAAGTTCGGCAACCGTTCCGACGAGGCGACCCGGCGGGCGCTCGGCGTCGACGCCAGCCCGGCATACGCGGTGGCCAGCCTGGAGGGGTCGCTGCGCCGGCTCGGCACCGACCATGTCGACCTCTACCTGCTGCACCTCAACGACCTGCCGGCGTCCGCCGCTCTCGACCTGGTCGACACCCTGGAGGGCCTGGTCACCCAGGGCAAGATCCGCGGGTACGGCTGGAGCACCGACAACCCGGAGTCGGCGCGGGTGTTCGCCGACGCCGGGCCGCACTGCATCGCGGTCGAACACGACGAGTCGGTGCTGAACGACAATCCGGAGCTGCTCTCGGTCTGCGACGCGTTCGACCTGGCCAGCCTCAACCGGGGGCCGCTGGCGATGGGCCTGCTCACCGGGGCCACCCGCACGGTGGGCGCGGACGACGTGCGGGGGCGGGCACCGGAGTGGCTGGTCTGGTTCCGCGACGGTCGGCCCACCCCCGAGTGGTCAACCCGGGTGGAGGCGATCCGGGCGGCGTTGACCTCGGACGGCCGTACCCTCACCCAGGGGGCGTTGGGCTGGTTGCTGGCCCGCAGCCCCCGGACGCTGCCGATCCCCGGTTGCCGGACGGTGGCGCAGGCGCGGGAGAACTTCGCCACCCTCGCCCTCGGCCCGCTGCCGGCGGACGCGTTCGCCGAGGTGGAGCGGCTCCTCGCCGACCTGCGTCCGGTCCCCGCCGGCTGAGTCGGCCCGCGTCGGCGCATCCGGATCCGTCCGCGTGCCCGAAGATGGGGGTATGCGGATCCTGATGGCCGGTGCGTCCGGCTTCCTCGGCACCCGGTTGGTCGACCGCCTCACCGGCGACGGGCACCAGGTCACCCGGCTGGTCCGGCGGCCGCCGCGCACCCCCGACGAACGGCGGTGGGACCCGGCCGCCGGGCAGCTCGACCCGGCCGTGGTGGCCGGGGCCGACACGGTGGTCAACCTGGCCGGGGCCGGGGTCGGCGACAAGCGGTGGACCGACGACTACCGCAGGGTGATCCGGTCCAGCCGGGTGGACAGCACCACCACGCTGGCCGTCACCATCGCCGGGTTGCCGGCGGCCGACCGGCCCGGGGTGCTGCTGAACTCCTCGGCGGTCGGTTGGTACGGCGACACCGGCGACCGGGTGGTCGAGGAGGACGCCCCGGCGGGTGAGGGGTTCCTCGCCGACGTGTGCCGGGTCTGGGAGGCGGCGACCCGCCCCGCCGAGGACGCCGGGGTACGGGTGGTGCGGCTGCGGACCGGTCTGCCGCTGCACCGCGACGGCGGGTTGCTCAAACCGCAGTTGCTGCCGTTCAAGCTGGGCATCGCCGGCAGACTGGGCAGCGGGCGGCAGTGGCTACCGTGGATCTCGCTGCGGGACTGGCTGGACGCCACGGTGTTCCTGCTGACCGCCGGGGAGGTCGCCGGCCCGGTCAACGTCGTCGGCCCGAACCCGGTCACCAACGCCGAGTTCACCCGGGAACTGGCCCGCCAGCTGCACCGCCCGGCGATCGTCCCGATCCCGGCGCTCGCCCTGAAGGTCGCCCTGGGCGGCTTCGCCCAGGAGGCCCTGACCAGCACCCGGGTCCTCCCCGCCGTGCTCACCCGGACCGGCTTCGGGTGGACCCTCCCGGCGCTCCCCGCCGCCCTGCACGCCGCCCTCACCGACTGAGCAGGTGGGTGGCGGGGGTGCGCCCCCGCGCCTACTGGCCGGTCGGCTGCTCAGCAGCCGACCACCCAGTTGGCGGGGGCGGTCTGCTTCAGGGTGCTGGTGTAGAAGGTGTTGTAGAGGCCCATCCGCTGGTTGCTGCCCAGGGCGTAGGCGTAGCCACCGGACTGGTAGGCGCGGCCGGCGACCACGTGGGCGTAGTTGCTGGCGGTGACACAGGTGGGCGCGGGCGTCGCGGTGGAGGTCGGGCTCGCGGTGGGCGGGGTGGTCAGGGTGGGGCTCGGCGTGGGGGTGGTGCCGCCGTCGAGGCCGAAGAACCGGGCGTCACGGTACGTCGAGCAGATGGTGTCCAGGAAGTACGAGGTCGCGGTGCCGCACTGGTCGGTGCCGGCTCCCGGGTCGACCGGGGTGCCGTGGCCCATCCCGGCGACCCGGTACAGCCGGACGGCGTCGTCGCCGTACACCTCCAGGCTGGTGCCGGCGGGCAGCGACGAGGTGCTGGTCGGGGTCTGCGACACGCCGAGCACGTCGGTCCACTGGTCGCGTGACTCGACGGCGTTGGCCGGCACGACGGTGCTGTCCGAGGTGCCGTGCCAGATCGCCACCCGGGGCCGCCGGCCGGTGTAGCCGGAGTAGGCGGCCCGGACCAGGTCACCCCAGGCCGCCGGGGTCCGGTCCACCCCGCTGTACTGGCAGACGCTCGTCGACGCCGGCGGCGAGCAGCGGTACGGCAGTCCGGCGATCACCGAGCCGGCGGCGAACACCTCGGGGTAGGTGGCGAGCATGACCGCGCTCATCGCCCCGCCGGCCGACAGCCCGCTGACGAAGACCCGACTGCCGTCGAGCCCGTAGGTCGAGGTGGCGTGGGAGACCATCTGGCGGATCGACAGGGCCTCGCCCTGCCCTCGGGTGACGTCCCCCTCGGTGAACCAGTTGAAGCAGGTCAGGGCCTGGTTGGCGGTGGACTGCTGGGGCACGATCAGGGCGAACTTCCACAGGTCGGCGTACTTCTGCCAGCCGGAGTCGGCGACGTAGCCGGCGGCGTTCTGGGTGCAGCCGTGCAGCAGCACCACGGCCGGCGCGCCGGCCGGCAGGCCGTCCGGGCGGTACGCGTACATGGCCAGGTTGCCCGGGTTGCTGCCGAAGCCGGTGACCTGGGTCAGGGTCGCGGCCTGGGCGGGTGCCGCCGCGGTGACCAGGGCGGTCGCGGCGAGCACGGTCGCGGCGAACGCTCCGGCGAGCCGGGTGAGCGGGGAGGAACGGCGACGCATGACGGCCTCCTGTCGACAATGTGGACCGGGTCACCCCGAATGGCCGCGACGTTACGTCCGTGTTGCGAAGTGGCGACATGGCCGCCGTTCACACATTTGTCCTCGCCGATGTAGCGGTCGCCCGGGCGGTTCCCGCCCGGCGTCGGGGTCGCGGGTCCGGCCGGTGGGTCCAGTTCCGGTTGGTAACGTCCGCTCCGTGCCGACCTCCCCGACCCTGGCCGCCGACCAGCCACCCACCGCCGTGCCGGGCACCGGCCGGGGGCGACGGGCCGACCTGATCGTGGTGATCGTCGCGGTGGCGCTGGCGGTCTGGGTCACCAGCGGGCTGTGGCGCGACCCCAACCAGCGGGCGATCACCGTGAACTCCAGCGACCAGGCGCTCTTCGAGTGGCTGCTCGCCTTCGGCGGACACGCGGTCACCCACGGGGAGAACCCGCTCTTCACCCACCTGCTCAACGTGCCGGACGGGGTGAACCTCGCCGTCAACACCTCGATCACCGTGTACGCGGTGGTCTTCGCGCCGTTGACGTACCTGATCGGACCGCCGGCGACGTTCCTGGTGATCATCACCCTCAACCTGGCCGCCACCGCGCTGGCCTGGTACTGGCTGCTCTCCCGGCACCTGGTCGGCAGCCGGCTCGCGGCGGGCGTCGGGGCGCTGTTCGTCGCCTTCTCCCCCGGCATGGTCGCGCACGCCAACGCCCATTTGAACTGGACCGCCGGCTGGCTCGTGCCGCTGCTGGTGGCGGCGGTGTTCGCACTACGCCGACCCGGGCGCTGGTGGCGGGGCGGGCTGGTGCTCGGTGTGCTGGTCGCGGTGGCCTTCTCGATCGCCGCCGAGGGGCTGTTCTTCACCGCCCTGGCGATCGCCGTCTTCCTCGGCGTCTGGGCGGTGCACCCGGCCCGCCGGGCGCAGGCCCGCGCCGCGCTGCCGGACTTCCTGCGCGGGCTGGCGGTGACCGCGCTGGTCGCCGGGGTGCTGCTGGCGTACCCGCTGTGGCTGCACTTCGCCGGGCCGCAGCGTTTCCACGGCACCGGCTTCGACCCGGTCATCCATTCGGAGGACATCGCCGCGTTCGGGGCGTACCCGGGCCGGTCGCTGGCCGGGGCCGCCGGGCTGGACACCTCGCTGGCGCCCAACCCGACCGAGGAGAACAGCTTCTTCGGGCTGCCGCTGCTGCTGCTCACCGTGGCCTGCTTCGGACTGCTGTGGCGACGGGCCAGTCCCGGCCGGCGGGCCACGCTGACCGCGCTCGGGGTCACCGCGGTGGTCTTCGCGGTGCTCTCCTGGGGGCCGCTGGCGCAGTGGAACGGGCGACGTACCGGGCAACTGCTGCCCTTCGGGGTGCTGGACAACCTGCCGGTGGTCAACGCCGCCCTGCCGTCCCGGCTGGCCCTGGTCGTCGCCCCGGTGATCGGGGTGCTGCTGGCGTACACCGTGGACCGGTTGCGGGCGAGGCCGCCGGGCCGGACGGCGGCCTCGATGTGGGCTGTGGGTTTCGCGGCGGCGTTGCTGCCGCTGCTGCCCACCCCGCTGCTGACCAGCGTCCGCCCGCCGGTGCCGGAGTTCGTCACCGCCGGCACCTGGCGGCAGTACGTCTCACCCGGCGGGGTGCTCACCCCGATCCCGCTGACCCTCGACGTCACCCCCGACGGCCAGCGCTGGCAGGCGTACGCGCTGGCGCACCGGCAGGGTGAGTTCCGGCTGCCCGCCGGCTTCTTCCTCGGCCCCGGCGGCCCGGACGGGCGGGGTCGGATCGGCCCGCCGCCGCGCACCTTCGACACCCTGATGGACCAGGCCGGCCGGACCGGGCTGGTGCCGATCGTCACCGAGGGCAGCATCCGCCTCTCCCGGGCCGACCTCCGCTACTGGGGGGTCGAGGCGGTCGTGCTCCCGGACGAGGTGCACGGGGCCAAGTACGACCTCGACGAGGACGCCCTGCGCCGCACCGCCACCGCGCTGCTCGGCGAGCCACGCCGGGTGGACGACGTCTGGCTCTGGACCTTCCCCGCCGGCTGACCGTCCCCGCCGGCCGGCCCTTCCCCGCCCGCTGGCCGTCCTGCCCCCTGGCCGACGCGACGAGGCTCACGGGTCGGGTCACGGGCGGGCGGGGCTAGGGTGGTGGGGTGAGCGTGACGACTTCCGGGGTGACCGCCGTCCGGGCCGGTGTGGTCGACTACCCGGCCGCATGGGACGAGCAGCGACGGCTGCACGCGGAGGTGGTGGCCGGCGAGCGTGGCGACACCGTGCTGCTGCTGGAGCACCCGAGCGTCTACACCGCCGGCAAGCGCACCGAGCCGTGGGACCGGCCGATGGACGGCACGCCGGTGGTCGACGTGGACCGGGGCGGCAAGATCACCTGGCACGGTCCGGGGCAGCTCGTCGGCTACCCGATCGTCCGGCTGCCCGACCCGGTGGACGTGGTCGCCTACGTCCGCCGCACCGAGCAACTGCTGATCGACGTCTGCGCCGAGTTCGGGCTGACCGCCGGCCGGGTCGAGGGGCGCAGCGGGGTCTGGGTGCCCGATGACGACCGGGGCCCGGCCCGCAAGGTGGCAGCCATCGGCATCCGGGTCGCCCGTGGCGTCACCCAGCACGGCTTCGCGATCAACTGTGACTGCGACCTGTCGTACTACGACCGGATCGTGCCCTGCGGTATCGCCGACGCCGGCACCACCTCGCTCACCGCCGAGCTGGGCCGCCCGGTCCCGGTGGCCGACGTCCTCCCCGTGGTGGAGCGGCACCTGCCCACCCTGCTCGGCTGAGCCGGTGCGGATCGACCTCGTCACCCTCGTCGTCGCCGACTACGACCCGGCCATCGCGTTCTTCACCGGGATCCTCGGCTTCGAGCTGGTCGAGGACGCGCCGTCGCTGACCAACGACGGCCGCCCGAAGCGGTGGGTGGTGGTCCGCCCGCCCGGTGGGCAGACCGGCATCCTGCTGGCCCGCGCCGACGGCGAGCGGCAGGAGGCGGCGGTCGGTGACCAGGTGGCCGGCCGGGTCGGCTTCTTCCTCCAGGTCGACGACTTCGACGCCGTCCACCGGCGGATGGTCGACGCCGGCGTGGAGTTCGTGAAGCCGCCGCGCACCGAACCGTACGGTCGGGTGGCGGTGTTCCGGGACATCGCCGGCAACCGCTGGGACCTTCTCGGCACGGCCTGACCCAGCCGCCCCTGTTGCCCCTGTGGCCCCGTCGAGCCGTCGCAGATCCACCGCGACCGGCATCCGCCAGGCTGCTGCCCCCTCCCACCCCCGGCCGTACCGACTTCCCCACCGCTGACCGCGTGCCCCGGTCAGGCCGCTTGCCTGACCGGGGCATATGCGGGTGTCAGGCCCGACGCCCGGTGGGCGACCAGGCAGGCCGGCACGGCAGGCGGCCGACCGCTTGCCAGCATCCTCGGCACGCCACCCCAGCCCGACCCAGCCAGCCCACCCAGCCCGGCCCGGCCCGGCCCGGCCCGAATCGACCAGGCCCAGCCCAGCTCGGCCAGGCCAGGCCCAGCCCGGTCGCGCGGAGGCTCGGCGGCTCAGGGGATCAGCCGGTGCAGGTCGCGTGGGAAGGCGGTCACCTCCCGGACGTTGGCCGCACCGACCAGCCGGGCCACGAACCGCTCCAGACCGATCGCGAAACCACCGTGCGGTGGCATCCCGTGCCGGAACGCGTCGACGTACCCGGCGTAGGGCCCGACCGGCTCGCCGCGTGCCGCGAGCGCCGACAGGTAGTCCTCGTGGCGGTGCAGCCGCTGCCCGCCGGTCACCAGCTCCACACCGCGAAAGAGCAGGTCGAAACCGTTCGAGTACGCCGGGCGGGCCGGGTCGGGATGGGTGTAGAACGGCCTCTTCGCCATCGGGTACCCGGTGACGAAGAGGAAGTCCGAGCCGTGTGTGGTGCGCGCCCACTCCCCCAGTCTCCGCTCGTGGGCGGGAGCCAGGTCCGGTTCGTCGGGGGGTGCGGCGGCGATCCGCAGGGCCTCGGTGAAGTGCACGGCCGGGATCTCGACCGGCACCCCGGGCAGGGGCAGGCCCAGGGTCGCCACCGCGCCACCGGCCCGCCGGGCCACCTCGGCGAGCATCACGGCGAGGGTGTCCCGCAGCACCGCCATCACGTCCCGGTGGTCGACGACGAAGCCCAACTCGACGTCGAGCGAGGTGTACTGCGCCAGGTGCCGGACGGTGTCGTGCGGTTCGGCCCGGAACACCGGCCCCACCTCGTAGACCCGCTCGAACACCCCCACCATCAGCTGCTTGTAGAACTGCGGCGACTGGGCCAGGTAGGCGGGCCGGCCGAACCAGTCCAGGGTGAAGACGTTCGCCCCGCTCTCGGTCGACGTGGCGACCACCTTGGGGGTGTGCACCTCCACGAAGTCGCGGGCGTCCAGGGCTGCCCGGAAGCCGGCCACCGCCGCCGCCGAGATCCGCAGCGCCGCCGAGCGGGTCGGGTGACGCAGCGCCACCGACGCATGGTCGAGCTGGGTGGGCAGGGTCGCGGTGAGCACCGGCCGGTACAGGTCGAACGGGGGCGGCACGGCGGGTGGGCCGAGTGGTCGTACCGTCGGGTGGGTCAGCTCGACCCCGGCGGGCGCGGTGCCGTTCGCGGTGGCCGTGCCGACCACCTCGACCACCGTCTCCTCGGGCAGGGCCGTCACGGCGGCCCGGACGGCCGGGTCGGTGACCACGACCTGGGTCAGGCCGGCGGCGTCCCGGACGATCAGGAAGGCCACCGACTTCAACAGCCGGCGGCGGTGCACCCAACCGGCGATCCGCACGGTCTCGCCGACACGGGTGGGCAGGTGGGAGGACAGGATGCGTTGCACGGCGTTACCTCCTCGATCGATCGCAACGCGATCCCCGGGAGGTGTGGGCGAGCGGGAACCTCGCGGTGCCACCACACCTTCGCCCCCGCCGAAGCCGGGGCCTCATTCGTCGCCTTTTCACCGGGGCCAGCCGGGCGGGCTCTACTGGGCGCGTGGACACGCCGTTCTTCCCGCGGCTCGGGAGGGTCTTCGCGCCCCGGCGTCAGACCGCCTTCCAGCAACCGGCGGCTCTCTGCACTGGCGGATCGGGGCGGTACTCGGCTCCGTCACAGCTCTGCCGGCACGCTAGCACCCGCCCCGGCGGCGTGTAACGCACTTTTTCGGCCCTCCGGTGTCCGGTGTCACAAGACCCGCGACGTGACGCCGGTCGCCCGACGTGCATCGATCGCCGCCGTCGGGCGTAGGCTCGTTTTTGTGACGATCGAGCACTCCGCGCCGACCAGCCAGCAGGCAACGCGCTCCGCGACGGTCGCCCCCGAGGGGCGACGGATGCTGCGGATCGAGGCGCGCAACGCCGAGACGCCGATCGAGCGCAAACCGCCGTGGATCAAGGTCAAGGCCAAGATGGGGCCGGAGTACACCGAGCTGCGCGGGCTGGTCTCCCGCGAGGGACTGCACACCGTCTGCCAGGAGGCCGGCTGTCCCAACATCTACGAGTGCTGGGAGGACCGGGAGGCCACCTTCCTCATCGGCGGCGACCAGTGCACCAGGCGCTGTGACTTCTGCCAGATCGACACCGGCAAGCCAGCCGAGTTCGACGCCGACGAGCCCCGCCGGGTCGCCGAGTCGGTCGCCACGATGGGGCTGCGCTACGCCACCATCACCGGTGTGGCCCGCGACGACCTGCCCGACGGCGGCGCGTGGTTGTACGCCGAGACCGTCCGGCAGATCCACGCCCTGCGCTCCGGTTGCGGCGTCGAGCTGCTGATCCCCGACTTCAACGCCGTCCCCGAGCAACTCGCCGAGGTGTTCGGCGCCCGGCCGGAGGTGCTGGCGCACAACGTCGAGACGGTGCCCCGGATCTTCAAGCGGATCCGGCCGGCGTTCCGCTACGAGCGCTCCCTGGACGTGATCCGGCAGGCCCGCGCCGACGGCCTGGTCACCAAGAGCAACCTGATCCTGGGCATGGGCGAGGAACGGGCCGAGGTCTCCCAGGCGCTGCGCGACCTGCACGAGGCCGGCTGCGAGCTGATCACCATCACCCAGTACCTGCGCCCCACCCCCCGGCACCACCCGGTGACCCGCTGGGTCAAGCCGGAGGAGTTCGTCGAGCTGCGCGAGGAGGCCGAGGAGATCGGCTTCGCCGGGGTGATGAGCGGGCCGCTGGTGCGCTCGTCGTACCGCGCGGGGCGGCTCTACCAGCAGGCCCTGACGGCCCGTCAGGACGCCACGGTCACGGTCGGCTGACCCCCGGACGCCACCGGGCCACGCCCCAGGATTCCACCGGCCACGGCGGCGACCGCCGGGCATTCGAGTGTGTCGATCTTCCCAGACGTCGGCGACGCCCGCAAGGGGCAGCCAACCGATGATCCGGGTCGACCCGTGGGCACTCCCCGAGCAGGGCGAGATCGTGTTAGATTCCGCCAGCCCCGACCCTCAAATCATCGATGGTGGTGTCTTTAATGGCGCAGCCGCACACGGTTGTTATCGGCGCCGGCCCGGCCGGCCTGACCGCCGCGTACGAGTTGACCCGTAGACACGCCCCGGTGGAGGTCGTCGAGGCCGACGACGTGGTCGGCGGGATCAGCCGCACCGTGGAGCGGGAGGGCTGGCGGTTCGACATCGGCGGGCACCGGTTCTTCACGAAGGTGTCCCGGGTCGAGGCGTTCTGGCACGAGTTGCTCTCCGACGACGACTTCCTGCTGCGCCCCCGGATGAGCCGGATCCACTACCAGGGACGGCTGTTCGACTATCCGCTGCGGGCCGGCAACGCCCTGAAGAACCTGGGGGTGCTGGAGGCGTCCCGGTGTGTCGGGTCGTACCTGTGGGCGCGGGTGCGTCCGCCGGCCGACCAGACCCACTTCGAGGGCTGGGTGTCGGCCCGGTTCGGGGCCCGGCTGTACCGGATGTTGTTCAAGACGTACACCGAGAAGGTGTGGGGCATTCCCGCGACGGAGCTGCAGGCGGACTGGGCGGCCCAGCGGATCCGCAACCTCTCCCTCGGTGCGGCGATCCGCGGTGCGCTGCTGCCCAAGCGGGGCGGCAACGACGTGACCAGCCTGATCGAGGAGTTCCGTTACCCCCGGCTCGGCCCGGGGATGATGTGGGAGCGCTGCGCCGAACTGGTGGTCAAGGCCGGCGGGACGGTCGATCTGGAGACTGCGGTACGCACCGTCCACCGTGCGGACGACCGGGCGGTCGCGGTGACCGTCGACGGCCCGGCCGGTGAGCGACGGATCGCCGCCGACCACGTGGTGTCCAGCATGCCGATCTCGGCCCTGGTCCGGGCGATGGACCCGCCCGCCCCGGCGGCGGTGCGCGACGCCGCCGACCTGCTGCGGTACCGGGACTTCCTGACCGTGGCGCTGGTGGTGCCCGCCGAGGCCAGCTTCCCCGACAACTGGATCTACGTACACACCCCGGGGGTGAAGGTCGGCCGGATCCAGAACTTCGGCGCCTGGTCGCCGGAGATGGTCCGTGACGGCGGCACCTGCCTCGGCCTGGAGTATTTCGTCAACGAGGGTGACGAGCTGTGGTCGACCCCCGACCCGGAGCTGGTCGCCTTCGGCACCGCCGAGCTGGAGCGGCTCGGCCTGGTCAGCCCCGGCTCGGTCACCACCGGGTACGTGGTGCGGATGCCGAAGGCCTACCCGGTCTACGACGAGGGCTACGGCGAGGCCGTCGAGGTGATCCGCCGCTGGCTGGCCGAGGCCGTACCGAACGTGCACCCGGTGGGTCGCAACGGCATGCACCGGTACAACAACCAGGACCACTCGATGCTCACCGCGATGCTGACGGCGGAGAACATCCTCGACGGCACCGACCACGACGTCTGGTCGGTCAACGTCGAGGAGGACTACCACGAGGAGGGCGGCACCGAGAGCACCGGCTCCGCTCGCAGCGGCACCGGTGAGAGCGGCACCGGTCGCGCCGCCCCGGTGGTGCCCCGCCCGCGCACCGCACCACCGGCCGGGGACCGCTCGCCCACCGGCTGACCGCCGCCCGGGGGGTGCTGCCGACCGCACCACCGGCCGGGGATCATCCGTCCCGGCGGGGAGCACTAGACTCGGCGGCATGGCAAAGCCCCAGGAGAAGGTCTCGTTCGGCCAGCGGCTGAAGCAGATCGGGATGGTGTTCAAGTTCACCGCCAAGCAGGACAGGTGGTTCGCGCCACTGGCCGCCGGGGCGGTGCTGATCCCGCTCGCGCTCACCGTGGTCGCGGTGATCCTCTGGGGCTGGCTGTGGTTGCCGATCGGCATCCTGTTCGCCCTGCTCGCCGTGCTGATCGTGCTCAACCTGCGGTCCAACAAGGCGATGATGAACGCCGCCGAGGGGCAGCCCGGCGCGGCGGCGCAGATCATGGAGAGCATGCGTGGCGACTGGCGGGTCACTCCGGCGGTCAGCTCCACCACCCAGATGGACATGGTGCACCTGGTGATCGGCCGGCCCGGCGTGATCCTGCTCGCCGAGGGCAACCCGCAGCGGGTCCGGGGCCTGCTGGGCCAGGAGAAGCGCCGGCTGGCCAAGGTGATCGGCTCCGCGCCGCTGCACGACTACGTGATCGGCCAGGGCGAGGGTGAGCTGCCGATCCGCAAGCTGCGGATGACCCTGATGCGGCTGCCGCGCACCCTGAACGGCAAGGACGTCAACTCGCTCGACAAGCGGCTCAAGGCGCTCACCGCCCGCCCGCAGATGCCCAAGGGCGCGATCCCGAAGAACATGCGGCCCCCGGGCCGCGCGTTCCGCCAGACGCGGGGCCGCTGACCCTACCGCCGGACGCGGCACCCCTACGCCGCTCGGCCTCGGAGGCCCGCGCCGTCCCACGGCCGGCCACTCGCCCTCCGCGCCTACACCTCCGCGCCCCTGCCCACCCGCGCCTGCCGCGTGATCCCGCCGCGGAAGAGATCAACCACGTCATGGCCGCGCTCGATCGTTGCTGTAGTGGCATCCGACTTCCGCGAGACCACTACAACAAGGACAAACCGTTGCGTTAACGCCGTGGGCGGCTGGTCAACCCGGGACAGGAAGTGCCCGATCGGGGAGCGGGGTGGGCCCGCTCGGCGATCATGGAGTGGTGGTGCCGACTTTGGGGGTTCTACGGGCGTTCTGTCACCCACCACAACTCCATGATCGGCGAGGCAGCGCTGGTTGACGAACAGCCGTTCCACCTAACGCAACGGTGTTGACAACAAGGATCGAGCGCGATCATGCAGCGGGGCGACGCGGGCATACGACGGACGACGCGGGCATACGACGGCGATGGGCGATGGGGGCATGCAACGGGCGACGGGCCGACGGGCGACGGGCGACGGGGCGACCGGGGCATCCGACGGGCCGATGCGGTCAGGGCGGCCGGGTGCGATCGCGCGGTGATCCGGCGCGAACAGGTGGTCCGGTGTGATCAGCCGGTGGTCCGGGGGGCGTCGGCGATGACCGCGCCGGTGAGGCGGTCGTGCAGGCCACGGCGCTGCTCATCCATGATCAGGGGTGGTACGACCAGGGCCAGCAGCAGGCCGCGCAGGAGCGCCCGGGGTATCCCCAGCCGACCGCCGTCGGACCAGTCGAGGCAGCGCAGCCGGGTGATCCACATGCCGGGGGTCTGGGCGAAGAGGCCGAGGAAGAAGCCGTACTCGACGACGAGCACCACCACCGGGGCCCAGCCGTCGCGGACCGGGTCGGCGAAGAAGTTTGACACCAGCAGGCAGAGCACCCAGTCGATCACCAGGGCCCCGAACCGTCGACCGAGGCTCGGCGGGGTGAAGGCGGGGTCGGCGGCGGGCGGCACCGGTGCCGCAGCGGGCGTACTCGTCACGACGGTCAAGGGTAGTCAGCATCGGCCCGACGCCGACCGGGGGCTGACCGGGCCGACCGGTCACCAGGTGGACGGGCAGGGCGTTCCAGCAGTTTATGCAAATTCGGTCTAATCACATCGAATGGCGATACAGTGCTCCAGCCGGTATCGTCCGAACGGACAACCGGGTGGGTACTGAGCGGCGCAGATGACGCTCCGCTAGCGGCGTAACACGGCAGAAACATTGGAGACACGGGCGAGCAACCCCACGGTCATAGCGTCGCCAGAGCCCAGCCACCGGAGTGGACGTGCCAGGAGGACGTGTGTTTGCCAATCCCGAGGAACTCCTGCGATACCTCAAGAACGAGGACGTAAAGTTCGTCGACGTACGTTTTTGTGACCTGCCCGGCGTGATGCAGCACTTCAATCTGCCGGTGGAGTCCTTCGACGACAGCGTCTTCACCGACGGTCTCGCGTTCGACGGTTCGTCGATCCGCGGTTTCCAGGCGATCCACGAGTCGGACATGCTCCTGCTCCCGGACGTCGCGACCGCCTTCATCGACCCGTTCCGCACGCAGAAGACCCTCGCGCTGAACTTCTTCATCCACGACCCGTTCACCCGGGAGGCCTACTCCCGGGACCCGCGCAACGTGGCCAAGAAGGCCGAGGCCTACCTCGCCGCCAGCGGCATCGCCGACACCGCGTACTTCGGTGCCGAGGCCGAGTTCTACATCTTCGACTCGATCCGCCACGAGACCTCAGCGCACCAGTCGTTCTACTACATCGACTCGGTCGAGGGCGCGTGGAACACCGGGCGTGAGGAGGTCGGCGGCAACCGCGGCTACAAGACCGCGTACAAGGGCGGTTACTTCCCGGTGCCGCCGGTGGACCACTACGCCGACCTGCGTGACTCGATCGTGCGTCGCCTGGTCGACGGTGGTTTCACCGTGGAGCGGTCGCACCACGAGGTCGGCACCGCCGGCCAGTCGGAGATCAACTACCGGTTCTCCACCCTGCTGCACGCCGGTGACCAGCTCCAGCTCTTCAAGTACATCGTGAAGAACGAGGCCTGGGCCAACGGCAAGACGGCCACCTTCATGCCGAAGCCGCTCTTCGGCGACAACGGCTCCGGCATGCACACCCACCAGAGCCTCTGGCTCAACGGCGAGCCGCTGTTCTACGACGAGACCGGCTACGCCGGCCTGTCGGACATGGCCCGCTGGTACATCGGTGGCCTGTTGCACCACGCCCCGTCGCTGCTGGCGTTCACCAACCCGACGGTCAACTCGTACCGTCGGCTGGTGCCCGGCTACGAGGCCCCGGTCAACCTGGTCTACTCGCAGCGCAACCGCTCCGCCTGCACCCGCATCCCGGTCACCGGCAGCAACGCCAAGGCCAAGCGGGTCGAGTTCCGGGTGCCGGACCCGTCCAGCAACCCGTACCTCGCCTTCTCGGCGATGATGATGGCCGGCCTGGACGGCATCAAGAGCAAGATGGAGCCGCCGGCCCCGATCGACAAGGACCTCTACGACCTCCCGCCGGAGGAGTGGGGCGACGTCAAGCAGGTGCCGGGCTCGCTGCCGGAGGTGCTCGACGCGCTCGAGGCCGACCACGACTACCTGCTCGACGGCGGCGTCTTCACGCCCGACCTGATCTCCACCTGGGTCGGCTGGAAGCGGGCCAACGAGGTCGACCCGGTGCGTCTGCGCCCGACCCCGCACGAGTTCGCCATGTACTTCGACTGCTGAGGTCTCCCTCGACGGTCACGTTCCACCGGCCGGGCCGGTTCCGCGTTCGCGGAACCGGCCCGTTCCGTTCCACCGGCCCCGCACCGCACCGACCAGCACCACCAACACCAGGGCGGTCACCACGATCGCGCCGGGCGCCTTGCTGTACCGGGCGACGGTGGTGCCGTCGGGCAGGGTGAGGAAGGATGCCACCGCCGCGGGCAGCACGAACCAGGTGGTCCGGGTCGCCGACACCGCGAGCACCAGCAGCGGCCAGGTCACGTACCACGGGTGCAGGACCGGGGCGAGCAGCACCGTCGCGGCCAGCGCGGCACCCGCCGCGAGCAGGGTGACCCGGGGCCGGGCCGCCGCCAACCGGTGCACCCGCTGCCGGACGTCGTTGAGCCGACGCAACGCCGTCCACGCCCGCCACCACAGCAGCGCCAGCAGCACCGCCAGCACCAGCAGGCCGACCGCCCGGGTCACCGGCACCGCATCCGGGCGTCGGCCGACCCACTCACCGACGTAGTCGACCACGAAGCCGACCGCCGTCGGTGGCGACGTCCACTGCTTCGAGTCGCCACTGCGGGCCAACCCGCCCACCCAGCCCAGCCCCAGCCCGGACAGCGCCGAGGCAGCCGCCAGGGTGACCAGGACCGCCCCGGCCAGCCGGCCGCCGTCGCGCAGCAGGGCCCGGAGGGTGTAGCGGCCGTGCACCGCCGCCAACGCCGCGAACGGCAGCACCACCACCGCTGTCGCCTTCACCGCCACCGCCAACCCGAGCAGCAGCCCGGCCACGAGCAGCGCCCGCGTCCGACCGGGCGACCGGACCAGCACCAGCAGGCCGAACAGGAGCAACCCGAGCATCACCGCGTCGTTGTGCGCGCCGGCCACCAGGTGCACCCCGACCAGCGGGGAGGCCAACCCCAGCCAGGCCGCCCGGCGGGTGGGCACCCCGGCGGCGCGGGCCAGGCCGGGCAGGCAGAGCGCCGCCAGCAGCACCCCGGCCACCGCGTACAGCCGCAGCACGGCCAGGGTGCCGACCAGGGTGCCGCCGAGCACCGCGGCCAGCGCGGCCAGCAGCACGAAGACCGGGCCGTACGGGGCCAGGGTGTCCCGCCAGATCGGTGCCACCGAGTCGACCCACGGGCAGCCGGCCACCGCCACCCCCACCCGGTACGGGTCGTGCCCGGCCGCGTACGACCAGCCCTGGCAGGCGTACGAGTAGACGTCCCGGCTGGCGAGCGGTGGGGTGACCAGCAGCGGCAGCGCCCACAGCCCGGCGGTGACGTACGCCCACCTGGTCGACGGGGCACCGGCGCGCAGCGCCCACCAGGCGCCCACCATCAGCGCCGTCCCGACCAGCCAGCAGCACACCGCGGCGGGGCCGTACGGTGCCCGCCACGGGCCGGTCGGCGGCACCTGAGGCAGCACCCCGCCCAGCCAGCCGGCCACGCCGAGCAGCACCGCTCCGGTCAACCCGAGGTAACGCGCCGAACGGGCCCGCCCTCCGGTCGGCACGCCCGGTCCGGTCACCGGCCATCTCTCCTCAGTCGGCGGTCGAAACCGACGGTTCAGTCGGCGGTCGGATCGGTAGTTCAGTCGGCGGTCGAATCGGCGGTGGTGGGCCGCCGGTCCGCCCGAGCCGACCGTACCAACCGGACGGCCACGACGATCACCAACACCGTCATCAGCGGGGCGCCGGGCAGCTTGGTGAACCGGGCCAGCCCGGTGCCGTCGGGCAGCACCAGGAACGCCGAGATCAACGCCACCAGCGCGAACCACCTGGTCGTCCGGCGGGTCGTCGCGGCGAGCACCGCCATCGGCCAGAGCCAGTACCAGGGGTGGAACAGCGGGGCGAGGGCCACCGTCGCGACCAGGGCCAGGCCGGCGTGCCAGAACGGGTCCCGGGTGCGGGCCCGCCACCACAACCAGACAAGCAGCACCGCCAGCACCATCATGCCGATCGCCCGGGTCACCGGCAGCGCGTCGACGTCCGCGCCGAACAGCGCCGCCACGTACCCGGCGGTCTGCCCGACCGCGGTCGACGGCGACGTCCAGGCGATCACCAGGCCGCCCTGTTCCAGGCCGGCGATCCAGCCGAAGTCCAGGCCCGCCGCCAGGGTCGCGCCGACCACCGCGACCAGCGCACCGCCGGCGACCGGCAGTCCGTCGCGCAGCATTCCCCGGATCCGGTACGGCCCGGCCAGCGCGGCCAGCACTGCGAACGGCACCACCACCAGGGCGGTCACCTTCACCGCGCCGGCCAGGCCGAGCAGCACCCCACCGGCCAGCAGCGGCCAACGCCGCCCCGGGTGGGTCGCCACCACGGCCAGGCCGGCGGCCAGCAGACCGATCATCAGCGCATCGTTGTGCGCCCCCGAGACCAGGTGTACGCCGACCAGCGGGGAGGCCAGCGCCAGCCAGAGCGCCCGCCCCACCGGTACGCCGCAGCGCCGGGCCAGCACCGGCAGGCAGGCGGCGATCAACACCACCCCGAGCACCGCGAGCAGCCGGAACAGGGCGATGTTCACGGTCAGCGCGGTGTCGGTGTCGAGTGACCCGGTGGCCCGGACGATCGCCCCGGCGATCATCACGAACAGCGGTCCGTACGGTGCGGGGGTGTCCCGCCAGATGTAGGAGATGGTGTCGATCCAGGGGCAGGGCAGCGCCGACACCCCCTGCTCGTACGGGTTGATCCCGGCCACGTAGCTGGCGCCCTGACAGGAGTACGCGTACACGTCCCGGCTGCCCAGCGGCGGCGCGAACAGCAGCGGCAGCACCCAGAGCCCGGCGGTGACCAGCGCCCACCGGGTCGACGGCACCCGGTCGCGCAGGGTCCACCAGGCCCAGGCCAGCAGCCCGGTGCCGACCAGCCAGAGGATCAGGATCAGCGGCCCGTGCCGGCTCTGCCAGATGCTGACCGGGGTGGGGCGCAGTTCCCCACCCGGCAGCGCACCCCCGAGGTACGCGGCGATGGCGAGCAGCACCGAGCCGAACAGACCGAGCCAGCGGGACAGGTGGTGAGGCACGTCCGCCATGCTGCCAGTACCGTGGTCGCGGACCGGAGGTGGGCATGCGGGGCAACAGGGTGGTGGGGTCGGCCACCGGTTTCGCCGTCGTGCTCGCCGGGGTGTGGCTGGCGCTGCCCCGACTGGGTTCCGACCTGTCCGCCCAGGTGGCGCGCGCCGACTTCTTCGCCGCGCACGGCTTTGCCCTGGTCGACCTGCGTTGGTACGCCGGCATCCAGCCGTTCGGCTACAGCCTGGTCTCGCCGCCGCTGATGGCGACCCTGGGGGTACGGGTGACGGGCGCGCTGGCCCTGGTCGGCTCGGCCGCCGCGTTCGCCGCCCTGCTGGCACGCACCGGTGTGCCCAGGCCACTGCTCGGCAGCCTGGTCGGGGTGCTGACGATCACCGGCAACCTGGTCTCCGGCCGGGTCACCTACGCCCTCGGGGTGGCGTTCGGGCTGGCCGCCCTGCTCGCCCTGACCCTGCCGACCGCCGATGCCGCACCCGACGCCCGGCCCACCGCCGATGCCGGACCCGGGTCGCCCTCGACCGGCCCGGGCGGACGCTGGAACCGGTCGACCGGCTCGGGCCGACTGATCCGTCGGGGCGGGAACCGGGGCGGTCAGCAGCGCGACCAGGTTCGTCACCCTGGTCAGCAGGTTGGCCGCCGGGCCTGCGGCGGGCGCTGGGCCAGGCCGACCCTGGTGGTGGTCGGCGCGTTGCTGGCCTCGGCGACCAGCCCGGTGGCCGGTCTGTTCGTCGGCCTGGCCGGGGTGGCGTTGCTTGTCACCCGCCGGTACGCCGACGGACTGCTGCTCGGAGTCGCGGCAGCGGTGCCGCTGGCGGTCACCGGGCTGCTGTTCGGCGAGGGCGGCTGGATGAACATCAGCAGCACCGACACCCTGCGGTCGGTCACCGTCAGCCTGCTGGTGGCGGCGCTGGTGGCGTACCGGCCGCTGCGGGTGGCGGCGTTGCTGTCGGCAGCCGGGGTGTTGGCGGCGGCGCTGGTGCACACCCCGGTCGGGTTGAACGCGACCCGACTGGTGACCATGTTCGCGCTGCCGGTGCTGGCCGCCGCCGCCCGCCCACCGACCTGGCTCACCGCCCGACTCCCCACCGCGTTCCGCCTGACCCCCCGGGCGATCGCCCCGGCCCCGGTAGGCGGACCGGCACGCACCGAGCGGAGTTCCGAGGGCGGGCAGACGTCCCGGGCCGGTGGGGTGGTTCTGGCGGCGTTGTTGGCGGTGGTGTGCTGGTGGCTACCGCCGGTGGTGGCGGCCGACCTGCGCAGTGCCGACGATCCGACCGCCGCCCGGGCCTACTTCGACCCGCTCGCCGCGGAGCTGAGCCGGCGCGGGCTCACCGGTCGGGTGGAGGTGCCGCCGACCCGCAACTACTGGGAGGCCGCGCAGCTCGGCGAGGTGCCGCTGGCCCGGGGCTGGCTGCGCCAGGTCGACATCGGCCGCAACCCGCTCTTCTTCACCACCGTCCCGGGGGCCACCGGCACCGGAGTGCCGTTGACCGCCGACAGCTACCGGGCCTGGCTGGACGGGAACGCCGTGCAGTACGTCGCCGTCCCGGACGCGCCGCTGTCCTGGGTGGGCCGGGCCGAGGCGGAGCTGGTCGGCGCGGGGTTGCCGTACCTGACCGAGGTCTGGTCCACCCCGCACTGGCGGTTGTACGCGGTGACCGACCCGACTCCGCTGGTCGCCGCACCCGGAGAGCTGGTGCGGCAGGACGGTGCCACGCTGACGTTCCGGACCGCCGCCGCCGCCCGGGTCCCGATCCGGGTACGGCACAACCGCTGGCTGACCGCCTCGGACGACGCCACCGTCACCGCCGACGGCACGTGGACCCTGGTCACCGTCCCGCGCGCCGGCGTCTGGACCCTGCACGGCTGACCCGCCACCGCCGCCGCCGATCCGGCCGGGCACAGCCACCCCACCCGTTCCATGATCGTGCTCGATCCACGATGCAGTGGCCACCCAAGCGCCGAGCAGGCCACTACAACATTGATCGAGCAGGATCTTGCTCGGCACCGCCCCGGCGACGGGTCGGGGAGGGGCGGGCGCGGACGTGCAGCCGCTCCCCCTGCGGCCCGAAAAGACTGAGAATCTCCGCCGGAGCGTCGTACGGGTTACCGAACCAGTGGGGCGTACGGGTGTCGAACTCGGCGACCTCACCGGAGTCGAGGGTGAGATCGTGGCCGCCGAGCAGCAGCCGGACCCGACCGGAGAGCACGTAGAGCCACTCGTACCCCTCGTGCACCTGCTGGGTCGGCTCCCCCACCGGCACCCCGGGCGGATAGATCATCTTGTACGCCTGGACGCCACCCGGGCGACGGGTCAGCGGCACGATGGTGACGCCGTGTCGGACAACCGGCCGGCGGTGCACCCGGGGGTCCCCGATCTGCGGCGTACCGACCAGGTCGTCCAGCGGCACCCGGTGGAAGCGGGCCAGGGCGAGCAGGAGTTCCAGGGTGGGCCGCCGCCCGCCGGACTCCAGCCGGGACAGCGTGCTGACCGAGATCCCGGTCGCCGTACCGAGCTGACTCAGGGTCACGCCGCGCTGCTGGCGTAGGGCGCGCAGGCGCGGCCCGACGGTGGTCAGCACCTCGTCGGAGCCGACGTCTGCCGTCCCGCCCGGCACCACCCACTGCCCCTGACCCTGCCCGCCCCCCTGAGCCGGCCCGGGTTCCGCTTCCTGATCGGTGTGGTCTTCGGTCACCGCACCAGTTTGCCATTCCGGCAACGATGTTTGGCAGCATGGCGATCCGGGGGGACGATCCGGGGCGTCGGTGGGACGGACCCGCCGCGAGGAGGCAGTGACCATGGCGTACCCGGTGGTGCACGACGTGGTGGTAGTCGGCGGCGGCGCGGCCGGGCTCAGCGGCGCGCTCGCCCTGGGCCGGTTCCGCCGCGACGTGGTGGTGGTGGACGGCGGTGCCCCGCGCAACGCCCCCGCCGACCACGTGCACAACTTCCTGACCAGCGAGGGTGTCCCGCCCACCGCCCTGTACGCGACCGGCCGCGCCGAGGTGGCCCGGTACGGGGTGGCAGTGCTCGACGGCACGGTCACCGCCGCACACCCCGTCGACCCCGCACACCCGGACGACCCCGCACACCTGACCGACAGCGCCGGTCCGGCGCGGTTCGCGGTGACCCTGGCCGACGGCAGTACCCTGCACGCCCGGCGGCTGCTGGTCACCACCGGCCTGGTCGACGAGTTGCCCGACGTGCCGGGCCTGGCCGACCGGTGGGGTCGGGACGTGCTGCACTGCCCCTACTGCCACGGTTGGGAGGTACGCGACCAGGCCGTCGGGGTGCTCGCCACCGGTCCGATGGCCGCCCACCAGGCGCTGCTGTTCCGTCAGCTCACCGACGACGTGGTGGTCTTCACGCACACCGCCGGGCCGTTGCCCGCCGACCAGGCGGAGAAGCTGGCCGCCCGGGGCGTCACTGTGGTCGACGGCGAGGTGGCGGCGGTGGAGGTCACCGCCGACCGGCTCACCGGCGTACGGCTGCGTTCCGGCCCGATGGTCCCCCGGGAGGCGCTGGTGGTGGCACCCCGGTTCGCCGCACGGGCCGCCGTCCTCACCGGCCTCGGGCTGGGCACCGAGGACTTCGTCGTCGGCGGGCACGCCTTCGGCGACCGGGTCGCCGCGGACGCCACCGGCGCGACCGGGGTGCCCGGGGTGTGGGCGGCCGGCAACGTCACCGACCCGCAGGCCACCGTGATCGCCGCCGCCGCCGCGGGCCTGAAGGCCGCCGCCGCGCTGAACGCCGACCTGATCGACGAAGAGACCGACCGGGCCGTCGCCGCGCAACGCACGACGAACGACGCGGACCCCGACCGGACGGCGGCCGCGCAACGCACTACCAACGACGCGGACCCCGACCGGACCGTGGACGAGGAGACCGCCCGGCACTGGGACGAGCTGTACCGGGCCCGGGAGCAGCAATGGAGCGGGCGACCGAATCCGCATCTGGTCGACGTGGTCGGGGCGCTGCCGCCGGGCACCGCCCTCGACCTGGGTTGCGGCGAGGGCGGCGACGCGGTGTGGCTGGCCCGGCAGGGCTGGCGGGTGACCGCGGTCGACGTCTCCGGCACCGCGTTGGCGCGGTCGGCCGCCGCCGTGACGGCCGCCGGGGTGGCGGCGCTTGTCGACTTCCAGCGGCACGACCTGGCCCGGACCTTCCCGGCCGGGGTGTTCGACCTGGTCTCGGCGCAGTTCCTCCAGTCGCCGCTGGAGTTCCCCCGGGCCGAGGTGCTGCGGTCCGCGGCGCGGGCGGTCGCCCCGGGCGGACGGTTGCTGGTGGTCGAGCACGGCGCGGTGCCGCCGTGGGGCAACGCCGCACATCACCACGTGCGGTTCCCCACCCCGCAGGAGACCCTGGCCGACCTCGACCTCGATCCGGACGGGTGGCACGTCGAGCGGCTGGACGCGCCACAGCGGCAGGCCACCACCCCGAACGGCGAGACCGGCACCCTGATCGACCATCTGGTGCTGGTCCGCCGCCGGTGACGGGCCCGGCCGGGAGAGCCCGGCCTGGAGAGCCCGGCCGGGCCACCACACCGACGTCGGGCTCAGCCCTCCAGGACCCGCTGCATGGCGGCCCGGGACCGCCGGGCGGTGCGCAGGTAGTCGTCGAGGAACTCCCCCGGGTCGTCCGCGCCGAGCAGCCGCACCACGCCGGCCAACTCCACCCCGTGCCGGGGGAGCTGGTCGCCGGCCCGCCCCCGGACCAGCATCAGCGCGTTGCGGACCTGCGCGGCGAGGGTCCACCCGGCGGCCATCGCGGCGGCGTCCGCCGGGTCGACAAGCTTGGCGTCCCGCGCCGCCGCGAGAGCGTCGAGGGTACGCGTGCCGCGCAGCTGCGGGTACGCCCCGGCGTGCCGGAGCTGGAGCAGTTGCACCGCCCACTCGACGTCGGCCAGGCCACCCCGACCGAGCTTGGTGTGGGTGGCCGGGTCGGCGCCCCGGGGCAGCCGTTCGTTCTCCACCCGGGCCTTGATCCGCCGGATCTCGACGACCTGCTCCCGGGTCAACCCGTCGGCCGGGTAGCGGACCGGGTCGATCATCGTCTCGAACTCGGTGCCCAGGTCGGCGTCGCCGCAGACGAACCGGGCCCGCAGCAGCGCCTGCGCCTCCCAGACCCGCGACCAGCGGGCGTAGTACTGGGCGTAGGCGGCGAGGCTGCGGACCAGCGGTCCCTGCCGTCCCTCCGGGCGCAGATCGGCGTCGACGCCGAGCGCCGGGTCGGGGGCCGGGGCGGCGAGCAGCCGGCGTAGTTCCTCGGCGATGGCGTGCGCGGTGGCGCTGGCCGTGCTCTCCGGCGTCCCGGCCGGCGGGTCGTAGACGAAGAGCACGTCGGCGTCGGAGAGGTAGTTCGATTCGTACCCGCCGAGCCGGCCCAGACCGATCACCGCGAACCGCAGGCCGGGCAGCTCCGGTTGGGCGGCCCGGACGGCGCGCAGCGCGGCGGAGAGGGTGGCGTCGGTGACGTAGGACAGCCCGGTGCCGACCCGGGTGACGTCGGCCAGCGGGCCGGCCGGTGCGCCGCGTTCGGGGCGCGGGGCCAGCCCGCCGGCCCGGCTGAGCACGTCGGCGCAGGCGATCCGGACGAGTTCCCGCCGGCGCAGCGCGCGTACCGCCCGGGTCGCCTCGACCGGGTCGGCGTGCCGGGCGGCGGCGGCGGCGAACCCGTCGCAGAGCACCTCCCTGGGCCGGGGCGTCAGCTCGGTCTCCTCGGCCAGCAGCCGCAGCGCCTCCGGCTCCCGGGCCAGCAGGTCGGCCGCGTAGCGGGACGACGACAGCACCCGGGCCAGTCGGCGGGCCACCGGGCCCGAGTCACGCAGCAACCGCAGGTACCACGGGGTGCTGCCGAGCTTGTCGGAGACCTGCCGGTAGTTGAGCAGCCCCCGGTCCGGTTCGGGCGCGTCGGCGAACTCGCTGAGCAGCACCGGCAGCAGGGTCCGCTGGATCGCGGCGGTCCGGCTGACCCCGCCGGTGAGGGCCTGGAGGTGCCGCAGCGCCCCCGCCGGGTCGGCGAAACCGAGGATCTCCAGCCGGTGCCGGGCCGCCTCCGGGGTGAGCCGCAGCCCGTCGGCGGGCACCCGGGCCACCGACTCCAGCAGCGGCCGGTAGAGCAGTTTGGCGTGCAGCCGGCGTACCTCGGTGGCGTGGGCGACCCAGTCGGCGCGGAAGCTCTCCACGGCGCTGCGGCCCGGGATGGCGGCGTAGCCGAGCGCGGTGGCCAGCCAGCGCAGTGCGGCCGGCTCGGTCGGCACGGTGTGGGTACGCCGCAGCGCCTGGAGCTGGAGCCGGTGCTCGACGCCGCGCAGGAACCGGTACCCGCGCAGCAGCGCCTCGCCGTCGGCCCGCCCGACGTAACCGCCTGTCACCAACGCGCGCAGCGCCGGCACGGTGCCCGGCACCCGCAGCGACTCGTCGCCCCGGCCGTGCACCAGCTGCAGCAGCTGGACGGCGAACTCGATGTCCCGCAGCCCGCCGGGGCCCCGTTTGATCTCGCGGTCCAGCTCCTTGGGCGGGATGTTGTCGATGATCCGGCGGCGCATGGCGCGCACGTCGGAGACCGCCTCGGGTCGCTCGGACGCCCGCCAGACCAGCGGGGCGAGGGCGTCGATCCACTCGCCGGCCAACGCCAGGTCACCGGCGGCCGGGCGGGCCTTGAGCAGCGCCTGGAACTCCCAGGTGCGGGCCCACCGCTGGTAGTAGGCGAGGTGGCTGGCCAGGGTGCGGACGAGCGGGCCACGGTTGCCCTCGGGGCGCAGCGCGGCGTCGACCGGCCAGGCGACCAGCCCGCAGACGTGGATCAGCCGGGTGGCGACGGCGGTCGCGGCGGGCAGGTCCTCGTCGGTCGCGGCCACGAAGATCACGTCGACGTCCGAGACGTAGTTCAGCTCGTCGCCCCCGCACTTGCCCATCGCCACCACGGCCAGCCGGGGCCGGGACGTGCCCGCCGGCAGCTCGCCCACCGCGATCTCGTACGCCGCCGCCAGGGTGGCGTCGGCCAGCGCGGAGAGCGCCGCCATCACCTGTTCCAGGCCACGCCCGCCGGTCAGGTCGGCCGCCGCGATCCGCAGCAACGCCAGCCGGTACGCCTGCCGCAGCACCGCAACCGGTGCGGTGGCGGTGGTCAGCCGGCCGGCCAGGACCAGATCGAGCCGGCCGTCGGCGGCGGGGGCCAGCCCGTCCGGGGCGGTCCCGAGCACCGTCCACTGCCCGGGGTTGGCGACCAGGTGGTCACCCAGGGCGGAGGAGGCGCCGAGCACGGCGACCAGCCGTCGGCGCAGACCGGGGTCGGCGGCGAGCCCGCTCAGCAGCGCCGACCCGCCCACCGGCCCGGCCACACCGTTGTCTCCCGCCGTCGCCCCCGGCCCGGTCGCCGTCGAGGCGCTACGGCCCGGCCCGGCCGCGCCGTTGCCGGTGGCGCGGCGTTCGGTCTCCACCATCCGGTGCAGTTGGCGCAGCGCCAGATCCGGGTCGGCGGCCCGGGAGAGCGCGGCCAGCAGGTCGGCCGCCGGCCCGTCGGTGGGCTCCTGCTCGTCGGCCCGCCACAGCCCGAGCCCGTCCGCGCCGAGCAGGTCGGCGGCGCGGACCCCGCCGTCACCCTCGGCGAAGCCGTAGCGGGCCAGGCGTCCCCTGGTCGGTCTGCTCATCTCAGTGCCCGAGCAGCGGCAGGCTGCGGCGGGTGTCGTCGTCCAGCTCGCCGAGGGCGAGGGCGGCGAACCGGACGGCGAACGGCTGCCACACCTCCTCGACGTCGGCCATCACCCGGTCGCAGGCGGCCACCACCAGGTCCTCGTCGTAGCCCAGCTCGGCCAGGAGCGCGGAGTCGCGGGCCCAACCGGCGATCATCGCGGTGTCGCACTCGATGTGGAACTGGAGGCCCCAGGCCCGGTCACCGAGCCGGAACGCCTGGTGCGGGTAGCGGGTCGAGGCGGCCAGCAGGGTGGCGGCCCGGGGCAGCTCGGTGATCTCGTCGGAATGCCACTGGAGCACGTCCGGGATCAGCGGCACGTACCGGAACAGCAGGTCACTCTCGGCGGCATCGCGCCGGCCGACCACCCCCGGGCCCACCTCGGGGCCGGACGGGCTGCGCTCGACCAGGCCGGCGTGCGCGGTGGCGAGCAGTTGCGCGCCGAGGCAGACGCCCAGGGTCGGCACCCGGTGCCGGACCGCCTTGCGCAGCAACCCCTCCAGCTTCGGGAACCAGGGCGCCCCGGGGGTGCCGTCGGGTGCCGGGTAGGCCCGCTGGTCGCCGCCGAGCACCACCAGCGCCACGTATCCGGCCAGGTCGTCGGGGAGGTCGTCGCCGGCGTACGGGCGCAGCACCCGCAGCTCCAGGCCCCCCTCCACCAGCCACTCCCCCAACCTTCGGGGGTCGTCGGTCGGGTCGTTCTCGATCACCAGTGCGGTTCCCACGCCGTCGAGGCTATCGGGTACGTCGACCGCCGCCGGGAACGCCTCGGTCCGCGCGGCGGGGCGACTAGGCTCTGCCGCTGTGATCGACGACGACCCGCCCGTGCTGCGCCCGCCCGTGCTGTGCGAGGGCGACACGGTGCTGCTGGTCTCGCCGTCCGGGCCGACCCGCCCGGAGCGGGTGGCACGCGGCATCGAGCTGTTGACCGGCTGGGGGCTGCGCCCGGTGGTGGCCCCCCACGCGTACGCCCGACGGGGTTACCTCGCCGGGGACGACGCGCTTCGCGCCGCCGACCTGAACGCCGCCTTCGCCGACCCGCAGGTCCGCGGCGTGATCTGCACCCGGGGCGGGTACGGCGCACAGCGGGTGGTCGACCTGGTCGACATGGCCGCCGTCCGGCGGGATCCGAAGGTGGTGGCCGGGTTCTCCGACATCACCGCCCTCCAGCTCGCCCTGTGGCGGGGTGCCCGGCTGGCCGGCGTGCACGGCCCCGGGGCCGCCTGGGTCGACGAGCGGACCCCGCTGCGCTCGGCGGAGTCGCTGCACGCCGCGCTGATGACCACCGCACCGGTCACCATGGCGGCGGTGCCCGGGGAGGAGACCTATCCGGTGCGGGTTCCCGGCCGGGCGGTCGGCCGGCTGCTCGGCGGGAACCTCTGCCTGCTCACCGCCACCCTCGGCACCCCGGACATGCCGGACCTGACCGGGGCGGTGCTGCTCGTCGAGGAGGTGCAGGAACCCCCGTACAAGGTCGACCGGATGCTCACCCACCTACGCCGCGCCGGGGCGCTGGCCGGCCTGGCCGGGGTCGCCGTCGGCCAGTTCACCGACTGCGCCGACGGCTGGGACACCACAGTCGTGGACGTCCTCAACGACCGCCTGGGCGACCTCGGCGTACCGGTCCTCGGCGGCCTGCCGATCGGCCACGGCCCCCACCAACTCACCGTCCCGGTAGGCACCGAAGCCACCCTCGACACCAACACCGGAACCCTCACCATCTCCCCCGCCGTCCAGTAACCCCCCACCCCCACCCCCCCGCGCCCCCGCCCCGCCCCGTCCCGCCCGGGTGATCAAGAGGTTTGCGGGGATGGAAAGCGCATTCCTGGCCGAAACCTCTTGATCACCGGGGCCGGCGGGGCGGATTTTCAGCTTGGGGACAGGGTCGGGACGGGGGGTTCTCAGGTTCGGCGGTCACTGTCGGTGACGTCAACGCATCACCACCGACGTACTGGAGGAACGATGTCCCGCACCATGTCGAAGAAGCAGGTGCTGGTCGGCCTTGCCGCCGCCGGTGTGCTCGGGGTGGGGATCGCCGCTCCCACGGTGGCCTTCGCCGAGAGTGGCTCCACCCCGACGCCGAGCGTCAGCAGTGCGGCCGACCAGGGCACCGACCGGCAGCAGCAGCGCGCCGACCGGCAGAACGAGTTCGCCGAGGCGCTGGCCACGGAGCTGGGCGTGGACACCGACAAGGTGACCGCCGCCCTGGAGAAGGTGCGCGCGCAGCACAAGGACCAGGTCAAGGGTGACCGGCCGGAGCGCCCGTCGGCCGAGGACCGGCAGGCGAAGCTGACCGAGCGGCTGGCCCAGGCGGTCAAGGACGGCAAGCTCACCCAGGAGCAGGCCGACGCGATCACCAAGGCCGTCGAGGCCGGCGTCTTCCCGGGTCCGGGTGGCCGAGGCCACCACGACGGCCCGGCGGGTACGCCCGGCAGGTGACCCACCTTCGGCCCGCCCGACCCGGCGGGCCGAAGATCAACGCAGATGGGCCGAAGTTGCGGTGTCCGATGCACCGGGACACCGCAACTTCGGCCCCTTGCATCA
The DNA here is from genome assembly GCF_036017915.1 of Micromonospora sp. NBC_00421. Classification (NCBI taxonomy): domain Bacteria; kingdom Bacillati; phylum Actinomycetota; class Actinomycetes; order Micromonosporales; family Micromonosporaceae; genus Micromonospora; species Micromonospora sp. NBC_00421. The sequence goes on along the minus strand of NZ_CP107929.1, from coordinate 300,084 downwards.
GGCGGTGCCCGCCGGGGAGAAGACACCGAGGTGGTTGCCCGACGGGTCACGCAGCAGGGCGAGGGTCAACCCGCCCGGCGTGGTCCGGGGCGGCGTCAGCACCGTGCCGCCCGCCGTCTCGGCCCGGCGGCACGTCTGCGTCACGTCGGTCACCTCGGCGTAGAGGATCGCGTAGCCGGGGGCGCCCTCGGCGATGGCCCGGATGCCTCCGCCGATGCCCGCCGGCTGTCCCGCGCCGGTCGTCCGGTAGGAACCACCCTCGGCCGTACCCTCCTCGACGAAGGTCCAGCCGAACAACTCCGCGTAGAAGCCTTGCACCTCGTCCGGCCGGTCGGTGCCGATCTCGAACCAGGTGATGGGTGTGCTGGTCACGCGTCGCCTCCTGTTCCCCTGCCGGCCGGGCGGCCGGTGGGTTCGGGAGCCAGCCTCCCGGGCGTCCGCGACAGCGTCCTGTCGGTGTTTACGGAAAGAGCCGGCCCGTCGTCGGCACCGGACTCCGGCCGGGCACCAGGCCGACGGGTGTCGCTCCTGACGGTCGGCATGACGACGCCGGGCGATCCGCCCCGGGACTCACTCCTCGCACCCGGGTCGGCTGCTCACACCAGGGTCAGTCGGCGCACCCGCTCGGGCGGGACATCCAGCTCGGTCGGGGAGAACTCCCGGGTCACCCGCTCCGGCAACGCCTCCACCCCGCAGATCCGGTCGGTACGGAAGCAGCGCAGCCCGTCGCGGAGCCGGCACCAGGCCAGCAGGTACCAGTGCCGGCTGTTGCCCAGGTAGCCCAACGGCTCGACCTCACGCGACGAGACCACACCGCAGCGGTCGGCGTACCGCAGGCGGAGCACCCGGCGGGCGGAGACCGCGTCGGCGACGACAGCCGGGACGGAGGTGGTCGGCCCGGTGCCGACCAGCAGCACCCGGCCGGCGAGCAGGCGTGCGTCGGCGGCGTCGGCGGCCGGCAGCACCGCCAGCAGTTTGCGCAGCGCGGTGCCGCCCGCCACGGCGAACGGGGTGCCGGCGAGCCCGTGCAGGGCCACCGCCATCGCCACCGCCTCGGCGGCGGTCAGGTTGACCGGTGGCAGGGTGTGCGACCGGTCCACCACGTAACCGCCGGTGCGGCCGGGCTCGGCCCAGATCGGCACGCCGGTGCCCTGGAGGGCGATGATGTCCCGTTCGACGGTGCGGGTGCTCACCTCGAAGCGGGCGGCCAGCCAGCGGGCGCTGCGCGGCCGGGGTGACACCGCCCGCAGCTCCTCCACCAGGGCATAGAGACGATCCGTCCGGTTCACCCCCGCACACTACGACGGGGGTACGACGAACCGGCCGGTCGACAGGTGGGGCCGGACGCGGACGCAGCCGGCCCGTCACCCGGACCGCCCCCAGCGGGACGGCGCAGGCCACGGGCCGGATTCAGGCGGTGCAGGCGTGTGGCCGCAGGGTCAGGCGATGCAGGCGCAGACGATCAGGGCCGCGCCGAAGTGGGTGGCGGCGCTGACCCGGGCCGCCGGGTGCGGCTCGTCCGCGCAGATCACCTCGCCGAGCCGGCCCGGGGTGAGCAGGTCCAGGACGCCGAAGGCCAGCGCCATGACGGCCAGCCCGATCAACCCGAAGACCACCGTCGAGGCGAGCCCCTTGGCGAAGTCGTCGTAGCTGGTCACGATCGCGGTGAACACGATGCCGGCGACACCGAGCTGGTTGGCGGCCAGCAGCAGCCCGGCGTTGCCGTTGCGGCGTACCCAGATCAGCTCGCGCAGCTTGCCCGGGGTGAGCAGGTCGACCAGCACGAAGCCGGCCGCCATCAGCGCCACCCCGACGACACCGAACACGACGCTCTGCCATGCTCCGGTGAGCAGATCCTCCAGCACCGACGGCCTCCCGACCTCCTGCGCCCGGCACGGCTGCCGGCACGGTGATCGAGACGATAGCGGCACCGCGCCACCCCCGATACCCCCCGGCCAGGCCGGAGCCCGGACCATCGGCAGATCCGGGGCCCCGACGGCCCGGCCTCGCCGGATCCGAGCCGCCGGGGCCCCGGGTCCGAACGGCCCCGGCCCCGGGGCGGCGGGTGCGGCGGGTTACAGCGACAGGTAACGCTGCCGCTCGTACGGGGTGACCTCGCGGCGGTACTGCTCCCACTCGGCCCGCTTGTTGCGCAGGAAGAAGTCGAAGACGTGCTCGCCGAGCACCTCGGCGACCAGTTCCGAGCCGGCCATCACGTCGATCGCCTCGGACAGGTTCTCCGGCAGCGCCTCGTAGCCCATCGCGCGGCGCTCGGCGCTGGTCAGCGACCAGACGTCGTCCTCCGCGCCGGGCGGCAGCTCGTAGCCCTCCTCGATGCCCTTCAGGCCGGCGCCGAGCATCACCGCGAACGCCAGGTAGGGGTTGGTCGCCGAGTCCAGCGAGCGGACCTCCACCCGGGCCGAGTTCGGCTTGCCGTACGCGGGGACGCGGACCAGCGCGGACCGGTTCAGGTGCCCCCAGCAGACGTACGCCGGGCTCTCGGTGATCCGGTCCGGCAACGCCTGCGGGAACAGCCGCTTGTACGAGTTGACCCACTGGTTGGTGACCGCGGTGTATTCCCGGGCGTGCATCAGCAGACCGGCGATGAACGACTTGGCCACCTTCGACAGCTTCATCGGGTCGCCGGAGTCGTGGAACGCGTTGCGCTCCCCCTCGAACAGCGACAGGTGGGTGTGCATGCCGCTGCCCGGCTGGTCGGTGAAGGGCTTCGGCATGAAGCTGGCCTGCACCCCCGTGGAGAGCGCCACCTCCTTGACCACGTGCCGGAAGGTCATGATGTTGTCGGCGGTGGTCAGCGCGTCGGCGTACCGCAGGTCGATCTCCTGCTGGCCGGGGGCGACCTCGTGGTGGCTGAACTCGACCGAGATGCCGATCCGCTCCAGCGCCAGCACGGCCTGGCGGCGGAAGTCCCGCGCCACCGCGTGCGTGGTGTGCTCGAAGTAACCGCCGGTGTCCACGGCGGTCGGCACCGAGCCGTCCTGCGGGCCGTTCTCCAGCAGGAAGAACTCGATCTCGGGGTGGGTGTAGAAGGTGAAGCCCTTCTCGGCCGCCTTGGACAGCATCCGGCGCAGCACGTGCCGCGGGTCGGCCCAGGACGGGCCGCCGTCGGGCAGCAGGATGTCGCAGAACATCCGGGCACTCTCGCCGCTGACTCCACCCTCGAACGGGAAGACCTGGAAGGTGGTCGGGTCCGGCATGGCGACCATGTCGGACTCGAAGACCCGGGCGAAGCCCTCGATGGCCGAGCCGTCGAACCCGATGCCCTCCTCGAAGGCGGCCTCCAGCTCCGCCGGAGCGACCGAGACGCTCTTGAGCGTGCCCAGCACGTCGGTGAACCACAGCCGGACGAAACGGATGTCCCGCTCTTCCAGCGTACGGAGGACGAACTCCTGCTGACGGTCCACTTCCCCAACCCCTCGCGCGACGTACGTCCGGCACCGGGCGGCCGATCCGTCCTGACCGCCCAGTCTTCCCCGGCCTGGTTAAGCAGACGTTACGCGACCTGCTGCCGCTCGTCCTGCGGTGTCCCGACCGACGGATCAGCGGACGGCCCCGCCACCCGCACCCGGCCGGCCGGGGACCGGAAAAGGGTGGCCGTCGTCTCGTCGGAGCGGCCTGATTGACCGGCAGCCGCTGGGGCAAGATGAGGGCATGCCCACCCTGCGTCTGGCCCTGTGCCAGGTCAACCCGACCGTCGGCGACACGGCCGGCAACGCCGAGCTGATCCGCGCCTGGACCCGTCGGGCCGCCGACGCCGGTGCCCAGCTCGTCGCGTTCCCGGAGATGGTGCTCACCGGCTACCCGGTCGAGGACCTGGTCTTCCGCCGTTCCTTCGTCGCCGCCTCGCAGGCCGCGCTGCGCCGGCTCGCCGCCGACCTGGCCGCCGACGGCCTCGGCGACCTGCCGGCCGTGGTCGGCTACCTGGACGCCGACGGTCCGCCCCAGGTCAGCGGGGACGCCCGGCCGGGTCGGGGGGCCCGCAACGCCGCCGCGCTGCTGCACCGGGGCGAGGTGGTGGCCCACTACTTCAAGCACCACCTGCCCAACTACGGCGTCTTCGACGAGGACCGCTACTTCGTGCCCGGGGACACCCTGACCGTGGTCCGGGTCGGCGGGGTGGACGTGGCGCTTACCATCTGCGAGGACCTGTGGCAGGCCGGCGGCCCGTTCGCGGTGGCCCGGCAGGCGGGTGTCGGCCTGGTGGTCAACATCAACGGCTCGCCGTACGAGTTGAACAAGGACGACGTCCGGTTGCCGCTGGTGCGCCGCCGGGCCGTCGAGGCCGGTGCCCCGATCGCGTACGTCAACATGGTCGGCGGCCAGGACGAGCTGGTCTTCGAGGGCGACTCGATGATCGTCACGGCCGACGGGGACCTGCTCACCCGCGCGCCGCAGTTCGTCGAGCACCTGCTGGTGCACGACGTGGAGCTGGCCGGGGCGGGCCCGCACGCCGCCGACACCGAGGACCTCGCCGACGGGATGCGGGTGGTACGTCGTACCGTCGAGGGGATTCCGGCGGCACCGACCGGGCCGGCGGCCGACGGCGGTCTGCTGGCGCCGGTCGCCGACGAGGCCGAGGTGTGGCACGCGCTGGTGCTGGGCCTGCGCGACTACGTCGACAAGAACCGGTTCCCCTCGGTGGTGCTGGGCCTGTCCGGCGGGATCGACTCGGCGGTGGTGGCCGTGCTGGCGGTCGACGCGCTCGGGCCGCAGCGGGTGGTCGGCGTCTCGCTGCCCAGCCAGCACTCCTCGGAGCACTCCCGGGCCGACGCCGAGGACCTCGCCAAGCGGACCGGCCTGGACTACCGGGTCGAGCCGATCCAGCCGATGGTGGACACCTTCCTGGCGAACATCTCGCTGTCCGGGGTGGCGGTGGAGAACCTCCAGGCCCGGGTCCGCGGGGTGATCCTGATGGCACTGTCCAACCAGGAGGGCCATCTGGTCCTCACCACCGGCAACAAGAGCGAGCTGGCGGTCGGCTACTCGACCCTCTACGGCGACTCGGTCGGCGGCTTCAACCCGGTCAAGGACGTCTGGAAGACGCTGGTCTGGCGGCTGGCGAAGTGGCGCAACGCCGATGCGGCCCGGCGGGGTGAGACCCCGCCGATCCCGGAGAACTCCATCGGCAAGCCCCCGTCGGCCGAGTTGAGCCCCGGCCAGCTCGACAGCGACAACCTGCCCGACTACGACGTGCTGGACCCGATCCTGATCGGCTACGTCGACGGTGACCTGGGCCGGGCCGGTCTGGTGGAGTCCGGTCACGACCCGGCGGTGGTCGACAAGGTGCTGCGGCTGGTGGACACCGCCGAGTACAAGCGTCGGCAGTCCGCGCCCGGCACCAAGATCTCGATGAAGGCGTTCGGCCGGGACCGCCGCCTGCCGATCACCAACCGGTGGCGCGAGGACGGCTGAGCACCCGACCCGTCGGGGCGGCGCCCGACCTCCGGGGCGGCCGGGTGCCGTCCCGACGGAGTGACATCCTGCACTGTTCCCTGCCGTCGACAGGTCGTGTGGTGCGACGATCGCGACGGAGCCCGGGGACCGCGACAGCGGCCTCGAGGAAAGGAGACAGCCATGGTGGAGTCCACCCCGACCGAGGTGACCGCCCTGTACGGCGGGCCGGCCACCCGCCGGGTCCGCACCCGTGACCTGATCGCCGCCAAGGAGCGCGGCGACCGGTGGGCGATGCTCACCTCGTACGACCAGTACACCGCCGCGATCTTCGACCAGGCGGGGATCCCGGCGCTGCTGGTCGGCGACTCGGCGGCGAACAACGTGTTCGGTTACGAGACCACCCTGCCGGTGACAGTCGACGAGTTGTTGCCGCTGGTCCGCGCCGTGGTCCGGGCGACCCGGCACACCCTGGTCGTCGGCGACCTGCCGTTCGGCTCGTACGAGGAGGGGCCGACCCAGGCGCTGCGCACGGCGGTGCGGTTCATGAAGGAGGGCGGCTGCCACGCGGTGAAGCTGGAGGGCGGCCGGCGCTGCGCCGACCAGATCGCGGCGATCACCGGTGCGGGCATCCCGGTGATGGCGCACATCGGGTTCACCCCGCAGAGCGAGCACACCCTGGGCGGCTACCGGGTGCAGGGGCGCGGCGACACCGCCGACGAGGTGCTCGCCGACGCGCGGGCGGTGGCCGGGGCGGGGGCGTTCGCGGTGGTGCTGGAGATGGTGCCGGGCGAGGTGGCCAAGCGGGTCACCGCCGAACTGACGATCCCCACCGTCGGCATCGGCGCGGGCCCGGACACCGACGCCCAGGTGCTGGTCTGGCAGGACATGGCAGGGCTGCGCACCGGAAAGGCCCCCCGGTTCGTCAAGCGCTACGCCGACCTGGCCGGGGCGCTGACCGAGGCGACCCGCCGGTTCGCCGACGAGGTACGCGGCGGCGACTTCCCCGCCACCGAGCACACGTTCTGAGTCGGGTGGCGCGGTGGCGGTGCCTCCTCCCCGGAGGAGCCGCCACCGCCCACCGGACCGCTGTCGGAACTGCCGCACCCGGGCCCGGCGGACAGGTGTCCGGGTTGGCAGGCCGAAACGGGTTGACCGGGGATCGGCGAAAGCCGCTAGGGTTCGCTCGTGGATCATGTTCGCTTGTCAACTGTCGCCCTGACCTGTGTCTCCGTGCTGGCCCTCGCGGCGTGCAGCACGGCGGAACCGTCGACGACGGCCGCGCCGTCGGCGTCCGCCAGCACTGCGCCGTCCGCCTCCCCGGCCACCACCGACCCCGCCACCACCGGCCCGGCGACCACCGGCCCGGCCGCTGCCGCCGACCCGGCCGCCGACAAGAAGCTCTGCACGACGGCGAAGAAGATCGCCGACGAGACGAAGGCCGACGTGGTGAAGGCCGCGACGTCGGGTGGCGACCCGGCCCCGGCCCTGAAGAAGGCCTACTCCGAGATGGCGACGGGCCTGGCGAAGGCCACGGCCGGCACCCCCGCCAGCGAGGCCGCCACCGCGCTGGCCGCGTTCGGCGCTGCCGCCGGCCGGGTGGCGACCGCCCCGGACATGGCAGCCGCCGCCGGCCGTCCCGAGTTCCAGAAGACCAGCGCGATGGCGAACGCCGCCTGCAAGAAGGTCGGGGTCGACATCAACTTCTGACGGGACGTCCACCACGGCCGCCGGGAACGGGTGGCGGTCAGAGGTCGGTGACCCGGATGCCGGCGTGCGCCTTGTAGCGCTTGTTGATGGCGATCAGGTTGGCGGTGAACGCCTCGATCTGGTGGGCGTTGCGCAGCCGGCCGGCATAGATGCCGCGCATGCCGGGGATCCGGGCGGCAAGCGCGCCGACGACGTCGACCAGTTCCCGATCCTCGGTGCAGATCAGCACGTCGAGGTCGATCCGGTCGACCTCCGGGTCGGCCAGCAGCGGCGCGCTGACGTGGTTGAACGCCGCGCACACCCGGGAATCCGGCAGCAGGGCCGCCGCCTGCTGCACGGCGCTGCCCTCGGCGACCGGCAGGGCGTACGGGCCCTGCTTGTCGAAGCCGAGCGGGTTGACGCAGTCGACGACGATCTTGCCGGCCAGCGGCCCGGCCAGCGCGGTGACGGTGGCCGCGTGCCCGTCCCACGGCACCGCGATCACCACCACGTCGCTGCGGCGGGCCACCTCGTCGTTGTCCGCGCCGGTCACGTCGACCCCGGCGGGCATCCGGGGCAGCGCGGCGATCTCCGCCGCCACCTCGGCGGCCCGCTCGGCGGCACGGGACCCGATCAGCACCTGCTGACCGGCCCGGGCGAACCGGTAGGCCAGCCCCCGCCCCTGGTCGCCGGTGCCACCGATGATGCCGACGGTCAGCCCGGACACGTCGGGGAGGGTGCTCGCGTCGTATGCCATACCGCCATCCTCGCAAACCGGCCGGGCGCGGCGCGGTGCCCCCGGCGCTCTCCTCTCGGCTGCCCGGCGGCCTCGTCGACCGGCCGCCGGGGACGGTCCCGACCGCCGGGGACGAGGACGCGGGCCGGGGAGTTCAGGCGCGGGCGAAGAGGACCTTGCGGTCGACCGGGTCGGCGGTGACCAGGCGTACGGTGACCCGCTCGCCCAGCGGCAGCTCCCCGGTGCAGCGGGCCCGCACCGGCGGATCGTCAAGCGCCACCGTCCCGCCGGGGACCCGGCCGGGCTTCGACTGGCCGTTCAGGGGCGCGTCGGTGTCCAGCACCGCCGCCGAGAACGTCTCCCCCACCCGGTGTTCCAGCAGCACCGCCTCGGCCAACTCGATCGCACCCCGGGTGGCCGTGCCCGCCGTCCGGTCGGTCGAGGCCATCACCTCCGGCAGCCGGGGCAGCGCCGTCCGGGCCCACTCCGGCACCGGGCGACCCTCGTGCAGGGCCAGGCAGACCTCCGTGGCGTACCGGTCGGCGAGCCGACGCAGCGGGGCGGTGACGTGGGCGTACGCGGCGGCGACCCCGCCGTGCTGCGGCTGCTCGGGCAGCTCGCCGTCGAACGCCGTGTACGCCGCACCACGCATCAGCTCGGCCGCCTGGTCGACGAAGGCGGCGGCCCGGGGTTGCGAGGCGTCCAACCCGGCCAGCACCTCGCCCACCCGTACCCCGTCCGGCCAGTGCACGCCCAGCGGGGCCGCCGCCGCGCGCAGCCGGTCCACCGCCTCCGGCTTCGGCGCCGGCATGGTCCGCAGCAGCCCGATCCGGCCGGCGAGCATGATGTCCGCCGCGGCCATCCCGGTGAGCAGGGAGATCTGGGCGTTGTGGTCCTCCATCGGGCCCGGACCGCGCAGCACCAGCCGCCAGCCGTCCCCGTCGGGCTCGACGTCCTGCTCGGGCAGCGGCAGGTTGACCGCACCCCGACGCAGGCCACGGGCGGTGAGCAGGGCACCGATCTCGGGCAGCAGCGCGATCGGTTCGGGGAGCCGGCCGGCGTCGGCGGCCACCTGCACCCCCGGGTAGTCCAGCTTGGCGCGGCTGCGGACCAGGGCGCGCTCCAGCCCGACGGCGACGGTGGCCCCGTCGGCGTCGAGGTCGATGGTCCAGAGCACCGCCGCCCGGTCGACGTCGGGCAGCAGGCTGGCGGCCCCCTCGCTGAGGGTGGGCGGATGCAACGGCACGTTGCCGTCGGGCAGGTAGACGGTCTGCCCGCGCCGCCAGGTCTCCTCCTCCAGTGGACCACCGGGGCGGACGTGGGTGGCGACGTCGGCGATCGCGTACCGCACCCGGTAGCCGCCGCCGGGCCGGCGGCCGAGGTGCATCGCCTGGTCCAGGTCGCGGGAGGTGGCCGGGTCGACCGTGACGAAGGGGACGTCGGTACGGTCGGCCACGGCGGGCGGCGGGGCGGCGGCCGCCTCGTCCGCCTCGCGCTGCGCCGCGGCCGGGAAGCCGTCAGGCAGTCCCAGCTCACGGCGCAGCGCGCCGAAGTCGATGCGGGGCGCGAGCACACGTCGGATGACCACGGGTCAATCCTGGCAGCGTGCCGCGTGATCCGCCCTCCGGCAGGCGGGCGACGGTCTCCGTACGGTCAGCCGGTGGCCTTCCGGGCGCGTGACCGGGCACCGGCCGGCGCGGTGGCCCGCGCTGCCGCCGTACGTCCGGGGGCCTTGCGGGCGGTGACCTTCTTGGCGGGCGTCTTCCTTGCTGTCGCCTTCGTCGCCGCCTTGCGGGCGGTCGTCGCGCTCGTCTTTCGGGCTGGGGCCTTCTTCGCCGTCGACTTCGACGCGGGAGCCGTCTTAGCGGTCGACTTCCTGGCCGGTGCCTTCTTCGCGGCGGCGGTCTTCTTCGCGGGCGTCGTCTTCTTCGCCGTCGTGGTCTTCCGGGCCGCCGTCGTCTTCGCGGGCGTCGTCTTCCGGGCCGCCGTGGTCTTCGCGGGCGCCGTCTTCCGGGCCGCCGTGGTCTTCGCGGGCGCCGTCTTCTTCACGGCCGTGGTCTTCTTCGCCGCGGTGCGGGCGGTCGCGGTGGTCTTCTTCGCCGCTGCCGCTGTCGTCCGCTTCGCCGCGGTGGTCTTCTTGGCCGCTGTGGTCCGGGCGGTGGCCGTGGTCTTCTTCGCCGCCCCGGCGGTCTTCCGGGCGGCGGCGGTGGTCTTGCCGGCGGCCTTCTTCGCCGGGGCCTTCCGCGCGGTCGACTTCGACGCGGTGCTCCTGGCCGCCGGGGCCTTCTTCGCCGTCGACTTCGACGCGGGAGCCTTCTTGGCGGTGCTCTTGGCCGCCGTCGCCTTCTTCGCCGCGCCGGTCCTGCCGGCCGCCGTCTTCCTGGCCGTGGCCATACCGGCGACCGGCGTCCGGCCCGAGCCGGCACCCGCCGCGCTCGCCGTCGCCCGGCCTGCCGTCGCCTTACGGGCCGCAGCCGTGGTCGTGATGGAGCGGCGGGCCGCAGTGCTCCGGGTCGCGCCTGCGGTCCGCTCCGCCGCGGCGGTCTTCGTCGCGGCCGGGCGGGTGGTGGCCTTTGTTGCTTCGGCCATCTCGGTTCCCTCCTTGGGGACATGCTCCCGCGTGCCTCCGCACGGAGGCACGGAGTCCTCGACGCGGGCCGTCCCGCGCCGTTCAGTTGCCCTCCCCGGCCCAGCGGGCGTCTTCGGCCTCCCACGCCTCGTTACGCTCCTGCACCTTTTGCAGGGCGTTCTCCGCGTCGGCAGCCGATGGATACGGTCCGAGAACGTGCTTGGCAGGGCACACGTCGGCATCGGTCTCGACCCGGTGGTGTCGGGTGCACCAGTAGTAGTGCCCACCACTTCCGCTGTCGTTCATGAGATCACTGTGCACCGGGCGCAGCCCGACCGCCACCGGATCGCCGCAATTGGTCGCGACCCCTTCCACAGTAGACGTGCTCGGACGCCCCGGAGACGGAATCGTCAAACCGGTCCCGACCTGCCCGGAGGCTGTCCCATCAGGTCCCGGCGGCACCCGCGTCGGCCGTGTCCGGGAGCGGCCGTGGGGGCGGGCCCGCCGACCGCGACGCCACCCCGGAATGGTCGGCGGTGGGCGGGATCGGGCGAGCCGAGAAGCCGGTGGTACGACTTCGACAGCCCCTGGCAGAATCGAACGTCGTGATCGAGCCGGGGACGTGTCCGCGCTGCGCGACGACGACGGTGTCGATACGTGCGGCGATGCCCTGGTGCCCGGACTGCGAGTGGAACCTGGACGCCTACGACCCGGGGTGTCGGGCACCCGAGTTCGGCTGGGGATGGGTCGACCGACGCACCCACCGGATCGCCGCCCGGCTGAACCGTCGGCAGTACGCCGACCTCGTCGGCCGCCCGTTGGAATCGGCCGGACCGGGAACGGCGGGAGTGGTGACGGCGACCGCCTCACTGCTGTTGACGGTCGGGGTGCTGGCGCTGGCCGGGCTCGGCTGCTGGCTGCTCTTCGCGTACCCTTTCCCGAATCTCGCTGTGTTCCCCGGGGCGGTGCTGGTCGTGCTGGCGGTGGTGCTGCGGCCCCGGTTCGGGCGGCTCGGCACCGATCTGGAGGTGCTCGACCGCTCGCACGCGCCGGAGTTGCACGCGCTGGTCGCGGAGGTGGCGGCGGCGGTCGGAGCGCCCGTGCCGCAGGTGATCGGGGTGGACGACAGCTTCAACGCGTACTCGACGTCGGTGGGGCTGCGGCGGCAGCGGGTGCTCTGTCTCGGGCTGCCGCTGTGGGGCGCCCTCGACGGGGCGCAGCGCGTTGCGCTGATCGGCCACGAGTTGGCGCACTTCGTCAACGGCGACGTACGCCGGCTGCTGGTCACCCAGCCCGCACTGACGATGCTCGGCGACGCCGCCGACCTGTTCCGGCCGTCTCCCGCCGACCGGGCCGGCGGGTTGCTGGAGATGGTCGGCGAGGCGTTGGGCCGGGCGGTCTCGTGGGTACTGTCCCGGCTGCTCTTCGGCGTCCACCTGCTGCTGGTCTGGACGGCGTTGCGGGACAGTCAGCGGGCCGAGTACCTCGCCGACGAGTTAGCCGCCCGGACGGCGGGCAGCACCGGTGCGCGCGACCTGCTCGACGTCCTACTCAGTGGGGACTCGGTGGCCCTGGTGGTGCGGCAGGCGTCCCGGGCCGGGCAGGGGCCACGACAGTGGCGGTCCGGGGTGGCGCAGGCCAGGACGGCGGCGGCCGGGCGCATGCCACTGGTCCGCCAGTTGTCGGTCCGGGAACAGGCGTCGCTGTTCGCCTCGCACCCGCCGGCCGGGCTGCGCCACCGGATGCTCGCCGCCCGCGCCACCCACGAGCCGGCGGTGACGCTGGACGAGAGCCGGATGGAGCGCCTCGACGCGGAGTTGACCCGGCACTTCGACCGGGTGGCCCGGATCGTCGCCTGGTCCGGCTGAGCCCTCGTCCGCGCTGTCCGGGGTACGGCTACTGGCGCGGGAATGAGGGACTTCCGCCCCTACCGTCCGGAGCAGGTACTTGGTATCAGCTCGCCCCGAGATGAACCATCCTTCGGCATGGTCCTCTTGACGGGACCGCCGGCCGACCCTGGTCGGCCGGACAGGTCGATGCGCCTGCCCCGGATGCGACCGGGCGAGGGTGTGTGCGAGCCTCGTCAGACCTCTTGCGGCGCTGCCCCCGCCCGTCAGCTGGGCGGGACGACGAAGGTGTCGACGGCGCCGCCCTGTCGAACCGGGAGAACACCACCGTGGCTAGCCTGGACGTCGCCCTGAAGAACGCGATGAGTATCGACGGAGCGATCGGGGTGGCGCTCGTCGACTACAGCAGCGGAATGACCCTCGGCGTGGCCGGTGGCACCGGCGAGATCGATCTGACCGTCGCCGCCGCCGGCAACACCGACGTCGTCCGCGCCAAGATGCGCACCCTGGAAATGCTCAAGATCGAGGATGAGATCGAGGACATCCTGATCACACTCGGCAGCCAGTACCACCTGATCCGTCCGCTGACCGGCCGCACCGGCAAGGGCCTGTTCCTCTATCTGATGGTGAGCAAGAGCCGGGCCAACCTGGCCATGGCCCGGCACCAGCTGCGCACCATCGAGGAGAGCCTGGAACTGTGAGCGCAGACAAGACCGAGACGATCCTGCCCCGCCGCTCCGCGCGCGCCACCAAGCTGCCGGCCGCCCGGCCGCTCCCGCCGTCGCTCGCCGGGGACCGCTCGTTGCCGTATCCGGCGATCGGTCGCGAGCTGGCGGAACTGCGGCACCAGATCCCGGGGGTGCACGGCTGCGTGCTGGGCGGCGTCGACGGTCTGCTCATCACGCACAATCTGCAGAACGAGGTGGACCCGAACGACCTGGCCGCGCTCGCCGCGACCACCTTCGGCCTCGGCCGGCAGGTCGGGATGCGGCTCGGCCAGGGAGACTTCCAACAGTCCACGGTACGCAACCAGGGCGGTTACCTGAGCGTCTACGCGGTCAGCGAGCAGGCCCTGCTCGCCGTGGTCGGCACGGACGCCGTCAACGTCGCCCGGCTACACCTGCACGCTCCGGGAGTGGCCGGCCGCCTCGCGGCGCTGCTGACCCGCGTACCGATGAAGGCCTGATCCGGACGGCGGGGGCGACGGCGGAGCACGCCGTGCCCCCGGCCGCCCGGGCCGGGGGTAGCCGGCCGCACCTGCCCACCCAGGTCGGAGACCTTCTTGAACGGGCGAATCCCGGCCGCTGTCCACACTCCACCGCACCACCCGACCAGATATCCCGGATCTGGCTTTCCCGAAATAGTCATCACTGCCGGGAAATAGTTATCACAGATGGGCCGGGGCGCTCGACGCAGCAACGATAATTGACCGCGAAAGTAACTGTGTCGACACAAGTTTCTGATCAAGTCGACGCATGCCACTCTCCGTACTCGCACCAGCGACGCGGGTCACGCGTCGGCCATTCCTGTTGCTGTCCGGGCTGATCGCACTGGCCATTCCCCTGGTAGCCACCCCCGCCGAGGCGGAACGTTCCGCCGCCGCCGTCAGCATGCCGACCTGCGCCTGGTCGTCGAAGTACGGGGCGACAAGCCTGAACGCCTACTGGCCGGACACCGCCGCCACCTACTGGTCAACCGTCTATCCGGTGACGCCCGGCCTGGAAATCACCATCTCCGGGGTCTTTCCCGACGCCAGATACGCGTCTTTCAACGTGTACGACGACAAGCCCACCTACTTCACGCGTAATGGTGTCAGCTCCAGCATGCCGGATTACCTGATCACACCGGACACGGGCAGCCTGAATCCGTGGCAGACCGCCGCGTCGCCGGGCGGCCGGTTCACCCTCACCATCAGCCCCGAGGTGGCCGTCGGCCAGACCAACCGAATGCCCCTGGCCCGCGAGGAGGCCCTGCCCGGCGCGAAGGCATCGGTGATCTTCCGGGTCTACCTGCCGGCCGGTGGCGATGCGACGGTGGTCCTGCCCATCATCACCCTCACCCTCGACGGGGTGCCGCAGACCCTGCCGCCCTGCACCTCGGGAGGCATCGCCCCCACCACGGCAGCGGTGGCGGACACGGGAAGGTCCGGCGCGGGTGGGCCCGGCGGGCCTGGGCATCCCGGGGGCGGGCCGGGCGTACCCGGACATCACCCTGGGGGCCCTGGACATCCAGGCGGACCTGGGCCCGGCGGACCAGGTGGGCCAGGTGGGCCAGGTGGGCCGGGTGGGCCAGGTGGGCCGGGGTTGCCGGAGGAGACCGGGCAGAAGCTCTTCACCCGAACGTCCGAGGTGGAGAACCTCGCGCCGAACCCGGACAACGCGTATCTCGGCGCCTGGGTAACTCCGCCGGCGGCGGACCAGGTCGTGGTGATCCGGGGCCGGGCGCCCCGCACGGTCTCCGGCAACCATCCGGGCGTCTGGCCGCGCCGGCACACCGACCTGCGCTACTTCTCGATGTGCACCAATCTCGGCGGCCAGGTCAAGCCCGTCGTGATCAACCGGTTCACCGACGCGCCGGCGAGCCTCGGCTGCCGCTACGACGACGACACCCGCCTCGACCGGCACGGCTACTACACGTACGTGCTCGGCCGGGAGCAGCAGCGGACGGCGATCGAGGCGGTGGACGACGCCACCTTCCTGCCGTTCTCCGTCTCCTACCCGGCGGCCCCGCACATGGTCCTGCTGCGCAACCTGATGCCGGTCGCCGGTTTCCCGCACGCCACCCAGAACGTGCCGGTGGACAGCTCGGCGGAGACCGCCGCCACCGTGATGGGGCCGCACTATCCGCTGTTGAGGATGTGCTCGCTGGCCGACCTCACGGCCGACAGGCCGCACGGGTGCGCCACCTGACCTGAACCTCCGGGCATCGACGTCGGCACCGTCCGCCGGCGACGTCGATGCCCGGCCCAGCCGAGCGCGATGCCCGCCCACGGCGACTTCTCGGACGCCTCTGTCGTTCCACCGCCCGCCGAGACGTTGAGAGAAGACCTGATCGGATTCCGACCCGGCTGCAACCTGGTGCGCCGGTCGGGGGTGTATCGACAAAGCAGCGTCGCCGTCCGGACCGGAGGAACGATGTCACTGAAGAACCTGCGAGTCCTCATGCCCGTCGTCCTGCTGGCGGCTCTGGCCGCCTGCGACACCACCGCACCCGACCCGGTGGCCGGTTCCGGCACCGCGTCGCCCGTACCCGGCACAACGGCCACCACCGGCGCTGCCCCGTCACCCGACAGCCCATCCCCGACGCGTAGGGCGGTGGCCGCCACGCCGGCGGCCACCAGGGCGGCCTGCCCGGTCAGCGCCGCCACCCTCCAGCAGGCATCGGGGCTGGACAGAAAGACGCACCGGATCGACCCCGACCAGATCAGGTGTGCCCGGCAGTGGGCGACCGCCGGGGTGATCGCCGTCGACCCGGCGCAACAGGGCGACGGCGTGCTGCTCTTCACGCACTCGGCGAGCGGGTGGAAGAAGATCGGCGAGGGCAGTGCGCTGGAATGCCGCCCGTACGGCATCCCGAAGGAGCTCGGCGACCAGGTCGGCTGCCGCGACCACACCTGACCCTGCCGCAGCTACACACCGGTCCGGCGGGTGCCGCCGAGGCTCGCGAGCGCTTCCATCAAGGGCAGCGGGTTGATGTAGTCGCGGTACGACACGACCTGCCCGTTCTTCACCCGGAACACGGCGATGACCTGCTGGTGGAACGGCTCGGCGGTGGCAGTGAGGACGCCGTGTGCCTCGTACTCCACGATGATGACCTCCGGGTCGGTGGTCTCGTGCACGACGACATCGCGGTACTCGTCGAACCGCACCAGCGCCCCGGCCACCCCGGCCAGGTGCCTGCGGATCTCCGCGCGGCCCCGCACCCGCGCGGGGACGCCGGGCGGCCGGTACGGCCACTCGATGTACCCGTCGGGTGCCATCACCTCTACGAACGCTTCGATATCCAGGTCGCGACCCGCCTGTAGCAGCCGCTCGACGATCTCGCGTGACGTGACGGCCATCGCCTCGATCCCTTCGTTCGACGCTCGTTCAATGAACGACCGTAGAACGAGGCTTCGCCGCTGTCACCCTTCTCGCGGGCCATCGTCCACGGCGTGATCATCGAGGGTTACCTGCTTCGACTCGGCGGGCTGGCCGACGCGGCCGGGCCTCAGTTCACCCGGCCGATCTTCGTGCGTCTCATCAAGATCCGCGCCGAGCTTCACACCTGCTACGGCTGGACATGGCTGGACGACCATCGACGCCCGAACATAGAACCAGCTCAGAGCCTTGATCACGGCTCTGAGCTGGTGGGCGACGGACGAGTCGACCTGTACGCCGGATTCTGTGCGCGGCGCGTACCCCTCGCGGGGCCCGCACCGGCGGCGGCCATCCATCTCGGCCTACCGTCGCCGGCAGGCTCCTGCGGCCTACCCGCAGACATCGGGCGGGCAGCCCTCGAGCGTCTGCGCCGGGTCGTCAGCTTGCGGTGACGGCCCTTGCTTGGCCTTGCTCCGGGTGGGGTTTACCTAGCCACCCCGGTCACCCGGGGTGCTGGTGGGCTCTTACCCCACCGTTTCACCCTTACCGTCCCCGAGTGGGGGTCGGCGGTCTGTTTTCTGTGGCACTGTCCCGCGGGTCACCCCGGGTTGCCGTTAACAACCACCCTGCCCTGTGGAGTCCGGACGTTCCTCGGCGACGGGCCGCAGCCCGCCGACGCGACCGCCCGGTCGACTCGTCCGTCGCGCTCCCATCCTAACGACGCGACGTGCCCCACCGATGCCGCCCCGGTCCGCGCCGCGACGAAGCCGAGAATGGTACGCGGTTGACGCGGTGGGAGCGCGCTGATCAGGGCGTACTAGCCTCTGGGCACCATGGACCTCTCCGATGCCGCGCTGCTGCTCGTCGCCGGTCTCGCCGCGGGCACGGTGAACGCGGCGGCCGGCGGTGGTTCGCTGATCACCTTTCCGGCGATGATCGCGGTGGGTCTGCCGCCTGTCGCGGCCAACGTCAGCAACTCGGTGTCGGTCTTTCCCGGCTACGTGGCGAGTGTGGCGGGCAGCCGGATGGACCTGCCGCCCCGGCGGACGCTGTGGCCGTTGCTGCCGACGGCGGTGCTCGGCACGGGTGTCGGCTGCCTGCTCCTGCTGGCCACCCCGGCGCGGGCGTTCGAGCTGGTGGTGCCGTTCCTGGTGCTCGGGGCCACGGCGGTGCTGGCCTTCCAGGGGCCGCTGCGCCGGCTGGTCGGTCACCCGGCCGACCTGGGCACGCGCCGCCGTACCCTCACGGTGCAGGCGATGGTCGCGGTCGGCACGGTGTACGGCGGCTACTTCGGCGCGGCGCTGGGGGTGATGCTGGTCGCCGGCCTGGCCCTGGTGTTGGACGCGACGCTGGCCCGGGTGTCGGCGGTGAAGAACCTGCTCTCCGCCGTGGTGGGGTTGACCACGCTTGTGGTGTTCGCCCTGTTCGGGCCGGTGAACTGGGCGGCGGTGGCGGTGGTCGCGCCGGCCACCATGTTCGGCGGGTACGTGGGCGCCCGGGTGACCCGTCGGCTGCCGCCGGTGGTGCTCCGGTCGCTGATCGTCTGCTTCGGTACGACGATCGGCCTCTACCTGCTCTGGCGCGCGCTGGGCTGAGCAGCCGCGCCACCGCAACGCGAGAGCGCACGCCGACCGGAACGCTCGACCGTCAGTACGCCTCGCCGACCGGTTCCTCGGGGGCGTGTTCGGCCTGCCGGGCGGCCCGGTTCCAGCGCGACCAGAGCACCCGTTCGCCATAGCCGGCGGCCATCAGGTGCGCGAAGGCCAGGTAGACCAGCAGACCGACGGCGAGCACCCCGAAGCCGACCCAGAACGGCAGCGCCAGGCTGTGTTCGGCGAGCTTGCCGGAGAGGATCGGGGCGGGTGCGGCAGCGCCCCAACGGACCAGGTTGAACGCCCCGGTGGCGACCCGGCGGTCACCGGAGCCGAGGCCGAGGGCCAGGTCGGTGAGGTTGGCGTTGGCCAGGCCCATGCACAGGCCGGCGACGACCAGCACCACAAGCGCCTCGGCGGTGCCGGCCGAGGTCGCGAAGAGGACCATGCAGGCCAGCAAGCCGAGCAGGGCCACCCCGACGGTCTGCACCGCGCCGATCCGGTGGGCCAGCCGGTGGCCGACCAGCAGGATGCCGGCGGCCAGGCCGAGGCCCCAGCCGGTGAAGGCCAGCCCCAGGGGGATGACGTCGAGACCGAGGAAGAGCGGCGTGTAGCCGAGCACCACGAAAAAGACGAAGTTGTACGCGGCGGTGACCACGCAGAGGGTGACGAACGCCGGCCGGCGGTAGGTGGCGAAGATCTGCCCCAGCCGTACGGGGGCCTGCCGGTTGGTCGGCTCGCGAAGCCTGCGGGCGGCCACGATCAGGGCGAACACCATGAACACGCCGCAGACGAAGAACGGCAGTCGCCAGCTGACCTCACCGAGCAGGCCGCCGATCAGCGGACCGACGGCGAACCCGAGGCCGAGCGCGGTCTCGAAGAGGCCGACCACCCATTCCCGGTCGTTGGCCAGGTTGACAAGCACCACCATGGCGGTGGCGAAGAACATCGCGTTGCCCAGCCCCCAGACGCCACGCAGCACCGACAGTTGCACGATGTCGTTGCTGAACGAGGCGGCGATGGCGGCCAGGCCGACCACCGAGACGCCGGTGACGAGCACCGGCTTGAAGCCGAACCGTCCGCTGGCCAGGGTCGCCGGGATCATCCCGACCGCCATCACCGCGATGTACGCGGTGAAGAGCAGTTCGACCTGCCAGGCGGTGACCCCGATCGCGGTGCCGATGGCGGGCAGGATGGGGTCCACCACGGCGATGCCGGCGATGGCGAGGAAGGCCACCAGCGTGGTGGCGTAGATGGCACTGCGGTGTGGTTCGTTACGCCGATCCACTCCAGCCCCCTTGTCCTTGTCCAGCCGAGGCCGAAGATAGCTGTATCGTACAGTTAGTTTTGTTGTAGCATACAGCCATGACCGACGAACCCGCGACGGGAACGGACCCGGGCGACGGCACGCTCGGCCGGATCGAGACCGAAGTCGCCCTGCTGATGCGGCTGGGCGAGGCGACCCGCCGGGCCACCGGCAGCGCCGAGCACCGGGTCCTCGACCGGGCGGCGTACGTGATCCTGCGGCACCTGGACGCCACCGGCCCGCAGAACGTCTCGGCGCTTGCCGCCCGGCTCAACCTGGACGGCTCCACGGTGACCCGCCAGGTGTCGGCGCTGCAACGCGACGGCCTGATCACCCGCGCCCCCGACCCGGCCGACGGGCGCGGCACGGTGATCTCCCCCACCCCCGCCGGGCTGCACCGGATGGCCGCCGTCCAGGCCGCCCGGACCCGGCTCTACGGCGACATCCTCGCCGACTGGACCCCCGCCGACCGGGACACCCTGGCCACCCTGCTGGGCCGACTCAACGAGGCCCTCGACTCCCGTACCCGCCGCCGCTGACCCCGCCCCACCGCCCTGCCGGCCCCACCGCCCTGCCGGCCCCACCGGCCCCGCCGCCCGCCGCCCTGCCGGCCCCACCGCCCTGCCCGCCCCACCGCCCTGCCGGCCCCGCTGCCCCGCTGCCCTGCCGGCCCCTCTGCCCCGCTGCCCTGCACCGCCTGCCGCCCGCCACCCGACCCCGCCGCCCGCTGCGCTGCACCGCCTGCCGCCCGCCGCCCGACCTCGCGACTGCTGGCCGCGGGGCAGGCAGGGCAGCCACGTCCCGTCCCGTTATGGCAGCCCTCAGCGCGAACCAGGGCAACCCCCAGGGCGACTGGTGCCACACCGAAGGTGGCGAGGACCACGCTCACCCGGATGCCGGCGTCTCACCCCCGAACGCTGCCGGCTTCCGGCTGCCGGAAGTTAGGCAAGGCGACCAAACTGGCGAGCCAGCAGGTGGACCGGATGGAGGCGGTGCTGAAGGCGTGCTGAAGGCGTGCTGAAGGCGTGCTGAAGGCGTGCTGAAGCCCGGACCTACTCGATAGAGACGGGAGGGTGGGTAATCACATTCGGATGCTGTAGAGCTGAAGACGTTAGCGATTCAGCCGGCCTGGAAGATCGTGAATCGCTAACGTCATCAGCTCTACAGGGCGCGAAGTAGTACAGGTACACCACCGACCGAGGCCCAGGACCGAGGGCCCAGGGGCCGGTGCACACCATCTGCGACGCCCCCACCGGCTGGATCCGACGTGGTCCGTGGCGCGCCCGTCAAAGCCGGCCCCACCGGCGACCAGGGCGACCAGGGCGACCAGGGCGACCAGGGCGACCAGGGCGACCAGCCCATCGGCCAGCACCATTGTCCACAACGCCTCCACGGGCTGGCTCCGACGTGGTCCGTAGCGTGCCCGCCCAGTCCGCCCGGTCCGCCCAGTCCACCCGGTCGACCTGGTCCACCCGGTCCGGTCCACCCCGCCCGGTCCACCCGCTCCGCGTCGAGCCGGCCTCGCCGGCACACCCCACCGGCCACCCCATCGGCCACCCGCCTACCGATTCCGCATCGAGGAAGGGATGGCGGAAGGACGGGTAGCGGAGGGCGGCAGGCGGGGACAGAGCGGCAGGCGGGGACGGAGCGGCAGGGGCGGGGACGGAGCGGCAGGGGCGGGGACGGAGCGGCAGGGGCGGGGACGGAGCGGGGACGGGGCGGGTCAGGCGACCGGTTCGCGGGCCGAGTCGGCGTCCCGGTCGGGGCCGGGGGTGACGCGCGGGTCGCCCTCGTCGGCGAAGTAGTCGTCGGGGGTGGTGCCGTCCACGCCCTCGGCCACCTTCGCCGCCCGCAGCGCCAGCGTGACCAGCACCGCCACCACCAGGTTCACCAGCACCGCGACGATGCCGACGTAGATCGTCTTCTTGGTGTCGACGCCGAAGTCGGACAGTGGGAACGCCGACCCGCCGAAGTGCGCGCGCTTCGAGACGGGATTGGGGATCTGGTAGAGCATCCACATGCCCAGCCCCATACCGGCCGCCCAGCCGGCGATCAGCGCGCCCCGGTGGAACCAGCGGGTGTAGAGGCCCAGTGCCACCGCCGGTAGCGTCTGGAGGATGATCACGCCACCGATCAGCTGTAGGTCGATGGAGAACTGCGGGTCGAGGAAGACGATGCAGGCCACCGCGCCGACCTTCACGACCAGCGAGGTGATCTTCGAGACGTTCGCCTCCTGGGCCGGGCTGGCGTCCCGCTTCAGGTACTCCCGGTAGATGTTGCGGGTGAACAGGTTCGCCGCCGCGATCGACATGATGGCCGCCGGCACCAGTGCGCCGATGCCGATCGCCGCGTACGCCACCCCGGCGAACCAGTCCGGGAACTGCTTGTCGAACAGCACAGGCACCACCGTGTTGCTGTCGACGGTGCCCTCCTTCGCCCCGGGCAACGGCTTCACCCCGGCCGCGATGGCCATGAAGCCGAGCAACGCGATCAACCCGAGCAGCAGGCTGTACGCCGGCAACGCCGACATGTTCCGTTTGATCACGTCCCGGCTCCGGCTGGCAAGCACGCCGGTGATGCTGTGTGGATAGAGGAACAGCGCCAATGCCGAACCGAACGCCAGGGTGACGTACTGGAGCTGGTTGTCGGCGTTGAGCAGGATGCCGTCGTTCGGGTTCGGCGAGGCGGCGAACTTCGCGTCCGCGGCGTCGAAGATCGAACCCCAACCCCCCAGCTTGTACGGCAGATAGATGACCGCCACCAGGATGACGACGTAGATCAGGCTGTCCTTGACGAAGGCGATCAGCGCCGGGGCGCGCAACCCGGACTGGTAGGTGTAGGCGGCCAGGATCGCGAAGGCGATGATGATCGGCAGGTGCCGGGCCACCGCGTTGTCACCGGTGACCCCCATCGTCTTGAGTACCGCCTCGATGCCGACCAACTGCAACGCGATGTACGGCATGGTCGCGACGATGCCGGTGATCGCGATCAGCAGGGCCAGCACCGGCGAGTCGAACCGGCGGCGGACGAAGTCGGCCGGGGTGACGAAACCGTGCCGGTGCGACACCGACCAGAGTCGGCAGAGCACCAGGAACACCAGCGGGTAGATGACGATCGTGTACGGCACGGCGAAGAACCCGGCCGCGCCCGCCCCGAACATCAACGCCGGCACCGCAACGAACGTGTACGCCGTGTAGAGGTCACCGCCGACCAGGAACCAGGTGATCCAGCCGCCGAAGCTGCGCCCGCCCAGACCCCACTCGTCGAGGTGTGCCATGTCCTTCGGCGCCCGCCACCGGGCCGCCACGAAGCCCATCGCGCTCACCAGCAGGAAGAGCGCCGAAAACACGATGATCTCGACCAGATGATCCCGCCACATTAGTGGTCACCCCGCTTCTTGGTCATCTGGTAGACCAGCGTGGTGGTGGCCACCCCGAGCAGGATCCAGACCAGTTGCAGCCAGTAGAAGCGCGGGAAGCCGAACAGCCGGGGCGAGTCCGCGTTGAACAGCACCGGGATCAGCGGCACCACGATCGGGACGAAGAGCAACCAGTTCCAGGGGCTGTGGTCCTTCGCCCTGGACGACGCGGTACGCGGCGTCTCCGGTTCGCCAGCGGTCATCTGATCCACCTCCGGTAGTCGTGCCGGCCGGTAACGGCCGGACGCTACGACCCGGTGGAGCCAGTCATCGTCGATCGGCGCTTGACGATGCGCCCAACGGCCGCCCGGCTGCGCCGAACGGCGCGACGCACAGCCCGACGCATCGACCCACGACGAACCGGCCCGGGACGTCCCGGGCCGATCGACGTCCTACCCGGGATCAGTCGGTCGGGAGGTGGGCGGTGTCGTTGACCGAGCGGACCGCGACCCCGCCGTCGGGCCACATGTCGAGCACCGAGATGCCGGCCGCGTCCAGGTAGAGCCGGTGCAGGAAGGCGTCCCCGGCCGCGAGGGCGTCGCGCAACGCCAGCTTGATCGGCGAGACGTGCGAGACGACCACCACGGTCTCCCCCGGGTACGCCTCCCGTAGCGCCGCCATCGCCCGGTCGACCCGCTGCGCGACCTCGGCGAACGACTCACCGCCCGGCGGGGCGATCCGGGTGGAGGCGAGCCAGGCGTCCAACTCGCCGGGCCACCGGTCGCGTACCTCGGCGAAGGTGTGGCCGTCCCAGTCGCCGAAGTCGCACTCGATCCAGTCGTCCTGCGGGCGTACCGGCAGCTCGCCGAGCGCCCCGGCGATCGCCTCGGCGGTGGCCGTACACCGGGACAGCGGGGAGCTGAGCACGGCCGCGACGGACGGGGCCAGCGCGGCCACCCGGGCGGCGGTGGCCCGCGCCTGGGCCTGGCCGGACTCGGACAGCGGGACGTCGGCGCGGCCGGCGTAGCGATGCTGCACGGTCCACTCGGTCGCACCGTGCCGGACCAGGATCAGCCGGGTGGCGGTGAAGGTCGGCCTCGGCTCCCAGGACGCCTTGACGGTCGCCGGGTCGGTGCCGGCGGTCCGGGTGTCGGCGCGGGCGGCCACCTCGCGGGCCTGCGCCCGGGCCGGTGAGTCGGCCGCCGCCACCGGCCGGGACGGCGCGACGTCGACCGGCGCGGCCACCGGCCGGGACGGCTTGCCGGCGGCGGCGTCCATCGCCGCGTTGGCCAGGGCGTCGGCGTGCTTGTTGCGTTCCCGGGGAATCCAACTGAACCGGACGGTGTCGAACCGGTCGACAAGCGCGGCGGCCCGCGCGGCGAGCGGACGCAGCCCCGGGTGTTTGATCTGCCACCGGCCGCACATCTGCTCGACCACCAGCTTCGAGTCCATCCGGGCGTCGACCTCGACCGCGCCCAGTTCGGCGGCGGCCTCCAACCCGGCGATCAGCCCCCGGTACTCGGCGACGTTGTTGGTGGCCGTCCCGATCGACTCGGCGCGCTCCAGCAGCACCTCGCCGGAGGCCGGGTCCCGGACCACGGCACCGTAACCGGCCGGCCCGGGGTTGCCCCGGGAGCCGCCGTCGGCCTCGATGACGACCGCACGCACCGCCACCGGGCTACAGCCCCGACTCGTTGGTACGCACCATGATCCGTCGGCAGTCCTCGCAGCGGACCACCTCGTCCGGGTCCGACCTGCGGATCCGGGCCAGGTCCGCGCCGGAGAGATCCAACCGGCAACCGCCGCAGCGGCCCGCGGTGAGCAGCGCCGCGCCGAGCCCGGTGTCCTCGCGGATCTTGTCGTACAGGGTCACCAGCTCGGCGGGGAGGTCCGCGGCGAGCGGCTTGCGCGCGCCCTTCTTGAACTCCTCCTCCTTGGCGATGGCGGCCAGGCTGTCGTCGCGGCGCTGCTCGGCGGCGGACCGCCGGTCCCGGGTCTCGGCGATCCGGGCCTCGATCCCGTCGAGGGTCGCCTGGGCCGTCTCCCGCTGCTCCATCAGCTCCAGCTCGGCGTCCTCCAGGTCGCCCTGGCGGCGGTTGAGGGAGACCAGCTCGTGCTGGAGCGCCTCCAGCTCGCGGGCCGGCCCGCTGCCGCTGGCCAGCCGGGCCTCGTCCTTGCTCTTGCGGGCCCGTACCTGGTCGATGTCCTTCTCCAGCCGGGCGATGTCCCGGTCCAGGTCGTCCACGGCGACCTGGGCGCGGACCCGGTCGTCCTCCAGCGCGGACAACTCGCGGGCCAACCCCTCCAGCTCGGCCCGTTCGGGCAGCGACCGGCGACGGTGGGCGAGCTGGGCGAGGGTGGTGTCGATCGCCTGAAGATCGAGCAGGCGGCGCTGGACCTGGGGTTCAGCCTTCACGGTCGGGGCTCCTTGTCGTCCATCGCGGGTGCGGCGGCGTGCACGGTCCACGGGTCGGTGTCCAGGTCGGACACCACGGTCTCGACGCCGAAGCCGGCCCGCAGGTGGGCGGCCACGTCGTCCAGCCAGGGTCGTTCGGTCGCCCAGTGTGCGGCCTCCAGCAGGGCGGGCCCACCGGCGGCGAGGTGCTCGCCGGCGGCGTGGTGCCGCAGGTCGGAGGTGAGGAAGGCGTCCGCCCCGGCAGCGGTCGCCGCGGCCAGGAAACCCTCGCCCGAGCCGCCGCTGACCGCGAGGGTACGCACGATACGCCCGGGATCGCCGCCGGCGCGAACCCCCCACACGGTGGCGGGCAGGACGGCGGCGGCGTACCGGGTCAACTCGGCAAGCGTCAGCGGGGCGGGCAGCTCACCGACCCGGCCGATGCCCCGACCGCCACCGGCCGCCGGGGAGCCCGGGGCGGAGGGTTCGAGGGGCCGCAGGCCGGTCAACCCGAACCGGGCGGCCAACGCGTCGGAGACGCCCGGCGCGGCGATGTCGGCGTTGGTGTGCGCCACGTACAGGGCCACCCCGGCGCGGATCAGGTCGTGCACGATCCGCCCCTTCCAGGTGGTCGGGGCGACCGACGAGACGCCGCGCAGCAGCAACGGGTGGTGCGCGACGATCAGGTCGGCACCTGCGGCGAGGGCTTCGGCGACCGTCTCGGGGACGACGTCCACCGTGCCGTAGACCCGGCGGACCGGGTCGGTGGGCTCGCCGAGCACCAGACCGACCCGGTCCCACTCCTCGGCCCAGGCGGGCGGAAAACACCGATCCAGCTCGGAGACGACATCGGCGACGGACGGCGGGGACGCGGTTGTGCTCACGGCCGGTCAGCTTACCGGCGCGCAGCGGCGGCCACGCCCACGCCCGTCGGTCGGGTCAGGCGGCCGAGGCGGCCCGGGACCGGTCCGGCAGGGCCGCCACCGCCGCCTCCCACGGAAAGGCGTGCAGGTGCCGTTCCCCCGTACCGGGCGGGTGCAGCGGGTAGACGTGGTCGCCGAAGAGCACCGTGGCACCCCACTCGCGCAGTCGTTGCAGACCGGTCTGGAAGGCCGGATGCCCGGCCATCGCCGCATTGGTGAACGGCACCACCACCACCGGCACCCCCTTGCCCTGGCCCTCGACCAGCAGGCCCAGGGCCAGGGTGTCGGTGATCCCGGCCGCCCACTTGTTGACCGTGTTGACGGTGGCCGGGCAGACCACCATCGCGTCGGCCGGGGGGAGCACGTCCGGGTCGCCCGGGTTCTTGTAGTGGGTACGGACCGGGTGCCCGGTCTGCCGGGCCAACGCGGCCCGGTCCACGAACTTCGCCCCGTCGGGGGTGGTGACGACGCAGACCTCCCAGCCGTCGTCCTGGGCCAGGTCGACCAGGCGGTCGAGGTGACGGGCCAGCGGCGAACCGCAGGCGATGACGTAGAGCACCGCTCGGTGCTCGCTGCTCTGGTGCGGGCCGCCGCTCATCCGGCCACCGTCGTGCTCATACTCCGACTCCCATCTGCTCAGCCAACTCCGCCAGCGGCCCGGGCAACGCACCCCGTGTGCGACGCAGGACGTCGGAGAGCACTTCGTGGGCGATGGGCCGGCAGCGGATCTCCGACGAGGCGAGCCGGTCGCCGCGCAGCAGCATCTCCCCCGCCATGGCGATGTCACCGAGCTGGGTGTAGCCCCGGGCGATGTCGAGCAGGTGGTGGGCCCGGCGTTCGGGCAGCAGCCCGTTGAAGCTCGGCTCCGGGATGCGCTGGTGGATCTCCACCGCCCGCCCGCCGTCGCCCATCTCCACCGCGGCGGCGGCCCGGTGCAGTTCGAGGTTCGTCGGGCCGAACGAGGTCCAGTAGTGGTTCTGGTCGCCGCCCAGCATGACGGCCGCCTCGTGGGCACCGTGGAACAGTTCCTCGACGGCGTCCGAGTCGCCGAACCGGGCGGCTGCCATCGCACCCTGCAACAGCAGCGTGCCATAGACGGAGAGCCGGGCCGGCTCGCTGTCGTTCATGCCGCCGGGGGCGAGCCGGTTGGCGATGCTGACGTTCAGTTCCAGGGCGGGGCGGGCCCGGCCCATCGCCACCAGCGCGTTGCAGACCCGGGAGGTGGCGACACCTGCCAGCAGCGGGTCGTCGGCGCGTTGGGCCACCGCCATCGACCGGTCGGCTGCCAACCAGGCCAACTCGCACTCGCCCAGTTTGCGCAGCACCGAGGAGGCGATCTGGTAGACCTGCCCTAGCAGGTGGGCGGCTTCCTTCGCCTGGTCACCGTGGTAGCCGGCGTCGGCGGCCTGGGCCTCGCGCAGCAGCTTCGGCAGCGCCCGGGTGAGCATCCCGTAGCGGCCGTACTGGTAGGTGAGCCAGGCGTGCGTGACGGCCTTGCGCATGTCGAACAGCGGCGGCGGGTGCGACACGGCGTCGAAGTACGCGGTCATCGAGCTGTACTGCTCCAGGGCCGCCCGGATCTCCTGCACCTCGATCTGGTCGATGCAGCTGAGTGCGTCGGTACGCCGTTCCGGGTCCTTGCCGAGCAGCAGCTGCACGTCGATCCGGAGGATGACGGCGATCTCGTACAGGACGGAGAACTTGTCAAGTCGGCGTACCCCGCGTTCGACCTTGTCGACCCAGCTCTTGGACTTGCCGAGCCGGTCGGCGAAGACCTGTTGGGACATCTTGCGCCGCCCGCGCCAGTAGGCCACCCGTCGCCCTATCGGCAGCTCGTCCATCTTCTCTCATTCCTCCCCATCGTCGGTTCGTCCGGCCCGGTCTCCGGACGTCCCGCGCGGGGCGCTTCCGATCCGTCCGTTCCAGGTATTCGCAGGTCGCACAGCAGGTGCGCCTTTCATGCAGCTCGTTCTCTTACCTTTCCCGTGCAAGTTGCACGAGCCGTTCGTCAGGACAACGATCCCGGGTCGGGACAGTGACGGCGCTCGACGTGAGGGGTGGCCGTGACCGGTCGGAGTGAGCGGAGAGCACGGAACATGTGGGAAGTCGTCGGGCCGAGGGTCGCCCAGCTGTCACCGATCGAACGGGTCCGGCTGCGCCGGATCGCGGTGCGGTACGCGGTACACGGCTGGGAGGTGACGCCCGGCGCCTGTCTCGCGCGCAGCCGCTTCGTGTGCGGCCGGGCCGGTTGCCCCACCGTCGGCTGCCATCCCGCCCTGGAGAACTGGGAGCGCGGGGCGAGCACCGACCCGGCCCGGGTGGCCACCTGGTGGCGCAGCCGCCCGCACGGGGTGCTGCTGCCCACCGGCCGCGCCTTCGACGTGCTGGAGATCTCGGCGCACCTCGGCCGGCGGCTGCTCGACGCGGTTCCCGGCCACCCGGCCGGCCCGGGCGCCCGGGGTCCGGTGGTGGTGACCCCGACCGGACGATGGATGTTCCTGGTCCGCCCCGGCGACCCGCTCCGCCCCGAACTGGAGCACTGCTTCCACGTGGTACGGCACGGGACCGGCTCGTGGATTCCGGCACCGCCCACCCGGCTGCCCGAGGGCACGGTGCGCTGGGCGGTCGCCCCGGAGCAGGCCCGCTGGCAACTGCCCGACTCGTACCTGTTGCAGAACACCCTGATCGAGGTGTTACGGGCCGACGGGGTGACGCTGACCCCGGAGCTGCTGCCCGGCCAGCTCCCGCTCCCGCGGCGCGGCCACTGAGCAGGGCAGGCCCGCCAGCGTCCGGGCCGACGCCGGACTCGTTGCACACCACGACGGCCCGACCGCGCCACCGGAGCGGGGGTAGGACATGGCCAGGGACGACGAGATGCCGTACACCGACGACACCGAGCCACCGCACCGGTGGCGACCACGCCACTGGTCGGACACCCGGCCCGCCGGTTCCCGACCGGGGCGGCCCCGGCCGACCGGCTCCCGTCCGGCCGGTACCCGGCGCACCACCCGGTGACCAGCACGCCGACGGGCACCACCCACGGACCGGCACCACCCACTGAACCCACCTCGCCACTGGCCCTGAACCGCCTGGTCGGGGTCAGTCGGCAAGCGGCAGGGTGGTGGAGCGCAGCAGCCGACGGTCGTCGGTGACCACCGCGTGCAGGTGGCCGGGGAGCCGGTCGAGCCAGCCGACGCCGGCCACGCCCATCGCCACCGCCGCCGTGGCGTACGCGTCCGCGACGCCCAGGTCCGGGCCGACCACGGTGACCGAGCGCAGGCCCCGGGCCGGCTCACCCCGCCGGGGATCCAGGACGTGGTGCCCCCGCTCGTAGACGCCCGAGGTGGCCACCGCCAGGTCGGTGCCGGTGAGCACCAGGCAGGTGGCGGACGCGTCCCAGGGATGCCGGACGCCGATCCGCCACGGCTGCCCGGACGACGAGTGCCCGCGTACCCGGACGTCACCGCCGGCGTTGAGGCAGTGCTGGCCCGCCCCGGCCGCCACCAGCCGGTCCGAGGCGACCTGGGCCGCCCAACCCTTGACGTAACCGGAGGGGTCCCACCTCCCGGTGGCGTACGCGTCGAAGTAGCCGTCGGTGTCGCCCCACAGGTCGGCGCAGCGGGCCAGCACCGCGCGCAGGTCCGCCGACGCCCCGGCCAGCGGCAGCTCCCCCCGGTCGAACCGGCGTACCTCGCTGTCCTCGCGGTAGGTGGTGAACCGGGCGTCGACCTCGCGCAGCCAGCGGAACGTGTCGTCGGCAAGCGTCCCGAGGGTGGCGGCGGGCAGGTCGTCGGCGAGGTCCAGGCTGATCGCCGTACCCATGACGTGCTCGACCCGGCGCAGACCGGGCCGGGTCGACGGCACGGTCATCAGCGCGCCTGGTCGAGCGCGGCCTGCAACGACTGTCGGTAGCCGTTGCTGGTGGCGGTCGCCTGGGAGATCGTGTCCAGGCTGGCGCCCTGCTGGCGCACCACGTCCCCGGAGGTGCCGCTGTAGGCGTCGTCCACCCGTTTGCTGCGCAGGTCGGACTGGCCGCCCTGGGGCAGTTCCAGGGCCACCGCGTTGACGATCTTCGTGCCGGAGACGGTGAGCTGCACCTGCACGTTGCCGAACTCCGTGACGACCACCGGGCCGGTGACCTTGCGGGTGGTCGACTTCGGCGCGGCGGCGGTGCTCCTCGGGGCGGCCGGGGTGCGCCGGGTGCCGCTGCCACCTGCGGTGGTCCGGGCGGCACCGGGGGTGCGGCTCGCCGTGGCCCCGGGGCGACCGGTCGGCCGGGTCGTCGCGGCGGCCCGGTCCGGAGCCACGCCAGGGCTGGCCGGACCGGTCCGTCCGGGCGTCCCGACGGGTACGCCGGCCGGCAGGTCCTGGGCGACCTGGCTGCCGCCCGGTGCGCCCTTGAGCACCACCAGGGCGGTGGTGCCGGCGGCCAGCCCGGTGATCGCGAGAAGCGCGCGACGCATGTCAGGTGCCTTTCTACAGCTCGAACGGGGCGAGGTGGATCTGCCGACGGGGCACGCCGGCCTGGCGGAGCACCCGCACCGAGGAGTCGACCAGCCCCTGCGGCCCACACAGGTACACGTCCCGGCGGATCAGGTCGGGCACCAGCCGGCGCAGCCCGTCCGGGCTCATCACCTGCCGGGGGCCGGCGTCGGCGCGGGAGCCGACGACATACCAGACGGAGGTCTGCCGGGCCTGGGCAAGCCAGTCCAGTTCGTGCTGCAGCAGCACGTCGGCCGGGGTGCGGGCCCGGTAGATCAGGGCCGCGCCGGGCGGCAACTCCTCGAGCATCGCCCGCAGCGGGCCGATGCCGCTGCCGCCGGCGATCAGCAGGGCCCGTTCCCGGGTCCGGTGCGCGGCGGTGAAGGTGCCGGACGGACCCTCCGCCCAGACCCGGGTGCCCGGGTCGAGATCGCGCAGGTCGGCGGTGTGCCTGCCGACCACCTTGACGGTGAGCCGCAGCCAGCGGCCGTTCGCCGCGGCGGAGAGCGAGAACGGGTGTGACTGCCACCAGCAGCCCCGGGCCAGGAACCGCCAGCGCAGGTACTGCCCGCCGAGCAGGTCGAGTTGGTGGAGCCGGTGGCCGGTCAGGTAGATCGAGACGGTGTCCGGGCTCTCCGCCACCACGTCGGCCACCCGCAGCCGGTGCCGCAGGTTGAGCAGCAGCGGCGCGACCAGCCGGCCCCAGAGCAGGGCGGCGGCCACCAGCAGGTAACCGGCGATCCAGCAGGTGCGTACCGGGCCGGGCGGGAAGAGCTGCGCGCCGTTGCTGAACTGGTGGCCGAAGCCGAGCAGCAGCGCCAGATAGCTGGTCAGGTGCAGGTGGTGCCAGAGTTCGTAGGGCATGGCCCGGCGGATCGCCCGGATGCCGGTGCCGCCGACGAGCAGCAGGATGCCGGCCGCGACGAAGGCGGACACCATGTCGTCGAAGTCGCGCAGCAGCACCCCCACCTGGGCGGTGACCGGGTTGTCCTGGGTCCGCGCGTAGCCGACCACCAGCAACGACAGGTGGGCCGACACCGCCACCAGCAGGGTCGCCCCGAGGTCGCGGTGCACCCGGGACAGCCGCTCACCGCCGACCCCGCGTTCCAGCACACCGAGGCGGCTCATCATCAGCACCTGCACCAGCAGCAGGTAGCCGGCGACCAGGCCGGTGACCCGACCGGCGGCGGTGAGCAGGTCGGCGGTGCCGGCCAACGAGCCGGCCGGGGTGTCGAGCCACCACGGCAGGACCGCGGCCACCAGGCCCAGCCAGAACAGCCCGGACAGCACCCGCCGACCGGCGGACCCGCGTCGGGGCCGGGCCGGCGGCGAGGGTACGGACGCAGCCGACCGGCCGCCGTACCGGGACTGTTCCCCGGTATGACGGCCGGCTGCGGGCAGGCCCGGACGGGTCACGCGTAGAGCTTCATCGGAGTGAACTTCTTCCTCGGGAAGATCTTGTCCACCTGCGCCGTGGTCAGCCCGAACCGGCCCTGCGCCACCGCACCGTAGACGTCGAACATGTTGTTGTACTCAGGTACGTCGCCCGAGTCCAGATCGCTCAGTCCGTCCCAGGTGCCCAGCAGCGAACCGGCGAGCTTACGACCGGACAGGATGGTGACCACCCCGCCGTGGCCGTGGTCGGTGCCGCCGCCGTTGGAGGCGACCCGGCGGCCGAACTCGCTGGACACCATGATCGTGACGTCGGCGGCCCGGTCACCCAGGTCGGTGAAGAAGGCCGCCATCGCGTTCGCCAGCTCGCCGAGCCGCCGGTGCAGCTGACCGCCGGAGCGGGTGCCCTGGTTCTCGTGCGTGTCGTAGCCGCCCATGCCGACCGTGGCGACCCGGACGTTCGCCCCACCCTTGATCAACTGGGCGAGCTGCTGGAAGGCGTACCCGACGCCCTCGTACTCGACGCCCTCCGCCGGCTGGTACGGCTTCGCGGCGAGCTTCTGGGCGGTCGACAGCGCGCCCATCCCCTCGATCACCGCCTCCTCGACCGGGTGGTTGATCCCGGTGAACAGGCCCCGGATCGCCTTCTCGGTGGCCGCCCGGTAGCGGTCGTCGCCGTTGAGCCGCAACGAGCCGACGCTGTTGAGCGACAGCGCGCCGTTGGTGCCGACCAGCGAGCGGGGCAGCGTGCTGCCGATGCCCACGCTGCGGAACGCGGTGCCCTTGCCGAGGGAGTCGACCAGGCTGTCCAGCCAGCCCCGGCCGCCTGTCTCGTTGGGCAGGCCGCCCAGGTTGCAGGCGTCGGCGGCCTGGAAGTGGCTGCGGGACAGCCGCTCGTCGGAGACCGCCGGGACGAAGCCGAGCTGACCGGCCCTGAGCCACTTCTCCAGCGGGGCGAAGGCGCTGGTCAGCTTGAAGCCCCGGCCCAGGGCCAGCGAGTCGTCGCCGAGCAGCAGGTCCGGGCGGGCCTTGGCCAGCACCGGGTCGTCGGCCGGGGCGACCAGGCTCAGCCCGTCCAGCCCGCCGTAGAGGAAGACGTGGATCAGGGTGCCGGTCTTCGTCGCCGCGAACGAGGCGGAGGTGGTGACGAACTGGGCGGTGGCCAGCGTGGTGGCGGTGGCGGCGGCCCCGGCGACGAAGGTCCGCCGGGTCACCCCGCGCCCGTCCTGCTGGGCCTCCTCCAGGTCCTCCAGCCGGCGGTAGCGGTCGGCCTCGGCGGCGTTCTCGGCGGCGACCACGTCGGCCTCGGCGCGCAGCAGCGCCTCGGCCGGGTCGTCGGCCAGCCGGCGCAGGTCGGGGCATTCGGGGTGCAGGGGGAACGGGGGCACGGTCTTCTCCATCGGGTGCGTCACCGGCTTCTCCATCGACTGCCTCACCGCAGGTGGTGCTGGGGGGACGCGAGGATCGCCCGCGCGACGGCGGTGACGGCACCGTCGAAGGTGGCGTCGACCTTGGCGGTGGCGGGCACCCCGGCCACCCCGAGGATCAGGTTCCTCTCGCGCGCGGACAGCTTCTGGTGCACCAGCCGCTGGGCCAGCGCGTCCACGTACGCCCCGGCGGTCGTCGGCGGCTTGGCCACCAACTTCTCCGGTCTGGTGTACGTGAACTGGGTGCGGTTGCCGGCGATCAGGTCGGCGGCCTCGTTCCACCCGTTGACCATCGTGCCGGCCGACGTCCAGGCGACGTAGACGTCCGGGTAACCGTCCGGGGTGGGCTGGCCCATCGGGTACTGGCCCAGCTCGCGCAGCTTGTCGTGGACCTGGCGCAGCCCCTGGGCGAACGCGGTGCGCTTGCTGTCACCCTGCCGGAAACCCGGTCCGGCCTGCGGCTGGACCCCCAGCGTCCGGTACGTGGCGACCAGGTACTCCATCGGCCGGCGCACCTTCTGGCCCACCGCCGCCCAGAACTCCGAGGAGCTGAACAGCGACATGAGCAGCGGCTTCACCGAGCCCTTGTTGACCGTGTAGATCTTGGCGAGCCGATCCACCAGGGACTTCGGCGGGGTGTCCGAGACGAACCGGGTGGCCAGGCTGCGGGCCACGTACCGGGCGGTCGACGGGTGCAGTGCGATGTAGGTGATATAGGCGTCGATGACCTGGTCGGCCTTCTTCGGGTCGGCCGATTCGTTGGGGTGGCTGAAGCCCAGGATCTTCACCTTGCCCCGGTAGTGCCGCTCGTCGCGGAAGACGTACTTCCCGTCGTCGACGCCCCGACCGGTCTGGAGCAGGGCGGCCTGGCGGACGTCCTTCTCGGTGTAGCCGCCGTCGACCCCGACCGAGTACAGCTCCAGGTTCTCCCGGGCCAGGTTCTCGTTGACCGCGTCGGCCCGGGAGTCGTTCTGGTTGAGGTAGAGCAGCAGCGCCGGGTGCTTGTTCGCAGCCACCAGCATGTCCGGGTAGCTGCCCATGGCGTGCTTGCGGACCACGTCCCGGTCGAACGAGTTGCGGTACGCCTCACCGCCGTCGAAGTCCGCCGCGACGTGCAGGAAGTCGTTCCAGAAGTCGACCATCACCTCGTAGAGCTGCCGCTCCGACCAGATCTGCCGGGCCAGCGTGCCGTCGACCATCTCCTTCTCCGGCTGCGCCCCCCGCTCGTTGAGCTGTTCCCGCTGGTCACGCAGCTGCTGGCTGGTCAGCTTGAGGGTGGGCAGCTCGGCGAGCTTCAGCTCGGCGGCGCTCGGCGCGATCTTCTCCGGGTCGAGCTGCTGACGCACCCAGGCGTCGATGCCCATCCGCCTGATGTCGGCGAGCACCTTAGGGGTGGCCCCGAAGGTGGCCCGGCTGGCCAGATGCCGGACCGGGTCCTTGGCCAGCACGGTCTTCACCGTCACCGGGGTCTCCGCCGCGGCGGCGGCCGGGCCGGAGAAGGTGCGCCCCCCGCTGGGCGAGTTCTTCTTCAGCGCCGCACCGGCCCGGGAGCCCATGTAGCTCTCGTTCTGCTCGGTGTAGGTGCGTACCGTGCTCGGCTGCTGGCCGCTGGGGCGCGCCGGCGTGCCGTCGGTGACGGTGGCCCCGGTGGCGTCCCCGGCGGCGGTGTCGGCACCGAACAGGCCCCGCACCTGGGGGCTCATCGCCAGCGCCGCGCCACCGGCCACCACGGCGGCGGTGCCGCCCAGCGCGACCAGGGCGCGTCGTCGGCCGACCCGGCCCCGGTCGCCGTCCCCGTCGTCGTCCAGGGTGGGCAGTCCGCTGCCGGCCGGCTGGTGGAACGCCTGCCGACCCAGGCCCTCGGGGCCGACCCACTGCGGGCCCCGGGACACACCGGCGGGCGGGTACCCGTGCTCGCCGTGCGATGCGGCGGGATGACCGGGGGCGTCGTAGGACACCGTGGGATATCCGTCGGCGGCGGGATGTCGTCGTCCGTCCCAGCCGCGGTCGTCGCGCGGTCGGTGCGGTGGCACATTCTGGTCGGCCATGTACCGGTCCCGTTTTCTTTCGGTGCGCCGTACCACTGCGACCGGAGGCGGGTGGCGGGTGCGGCGGCTGTTGCCGGAGGAGTTGCCACGGGAACGTAGCCAACGGGTGAGAGGCCTTCAAGGCTGCTCACGACGGCCCGGAAGGGCACTTAAGACGCAGCTCAGCGGCACCCTCGGCCGGGCGGTTCCGCCCCGGCCGGGCGGCGGCGTCCCCAGCAGGAACGACGTGTCCGGCTGCGACCCTGCCGTACCGTTCCCGCGGTACGCGTCGCCGAGCGCGACGTTCACCGGCACAGCGAAACTTAAGGCACCGGTAAGCCGCCGTTGAGGTCGCCCCGGGCACCCCCGTGGCCCGGTTTCGGGCCGCCCGTCCCGTCGCCGACCGGCCCGTTCCCGCGTGCGCGCAGCCGGGACCGAAAGTAGCAACAGCAGGAGGGCGTGACCCGCCGCCGAAGCGGGTAAGCCGCCGAACCGCCGAAGCCGTGAGGGGAAGGCACCGCCATGCTCAGCAAAGAGGATCAGCGCAGATTCGAACAGATCACCCGGCAGCTCCGGGAGAGCGACCCGAAGTTCTTCGCGAGACTCGACCATCGGGTCCGGGCCCGACGCGGACGCTGGCTGATGTTGCTGACCGTCATCCTGTGGGCGTCGCTGCCCGCGATGACCGTCCTGGCCGGACGATCGGCCGGCGCGATGTGCGTCGTGCTCCTGGCGGCCAACACCGGCCTGATGTGGCACTTCCGGCACCGCTGGCGCTGGCGCTGACACTCGGCCCACCCGATACCGGCCGGACCGAGACCGGTCAGCCCGGGCCGAGGGCCTGGTAGGCCCGACGCAGGCGTTCCAGCAGGCCGGGGCCGCCGATCGCCGGTGCGGGCGAGCCGAGCTGACGCAACAGCAGTTCCGGGTCGGTGGCCAGGATCGTCGGCCGGTCCGGTAGCGGCACCGGCGGCAACCAGAACCGGTCCGCCGCCTCGGTGAGCGGCACGTCGGGCAGGTCGGCGAGCACCCGGGCCGACCCCGCCACGGTGGTGTCCGACCCGACGTCCGCACCGTCCACGAGCGACGGTACGGCGACCGGTGTCCGGCCGGGCGCACCACCCGACGCGACGTCGACAGGCGAGCCGTCGACGGGTGCGGGTGACCCGACCGCCTCGGCGCGGAGCGTACGGAGCCGGCCCAGCAGTTCGTCGCGGCTGCGGCCCCGCCAGTGCAGCAACTGGAACGGATCGGCGTCGAACGCCTCGGCGAGCAGGTAGAACGTCGCCGCGAGGTGTTTGCACGGCACCGCGAAGTCGGGACAACCGCAATGCTGGGTCAACTCCCCCACCGAGGCGGGGAACAGGGGCGCCCCGGCGGCGGCGAACACCTGCTCCAGCTCTGCGGGCAGGTCACCGGCGAGCAGTCGGGCGCTGAAGAACGCCTGCCCGGCCAACTCCCGCTCGACCCGCTCCCAGAGCGCGGCGGGAAAGGGGGGCAGGGCGATGACCACCGGGTACGGCTGCGGCCGGGAGCCCTGCACGCTCGCCTCGACCCGCCCGGGTGACACGTCGAGTCGGCGCACCTGACCCCGGCGGGCGTACGCCCGCCCCCGGGTGAGCCGGGTGCCGAGCGCGAACGACTCCAGCACCTCCAGGAAGCGTCGGGACCACCAGGAGACCCCGATCGCACCCCGGGCGCTGCGGGCCTTGAGCCCGTCGTCGACCCGGCGCGGCGGCCCGAACTCGGCGAACGAACCCCCCGCCCCGGCACCACCCGCGCCGGGTCCGGCACCCCGGGGGGTCATTCGACCACCGCCCCGGCGTCCAGCGCGAACAGCTCCCGCAGCTGCCCGGTGGACAGCTCGGTGACCCACTGTTCGCCACTACCCACCACGGACGCGGCCAGGCCCCGCTTGTCGGCGATCATCGCGGCCACCTTCTCCTCGACGGTGCCGGCGCAGACGAACTTGCGGACCTGCACCCGCCGCCGCTGGCCGATCCGGAACGCCCGGTCGGTGGCCTGGTCCTCCACCGCCGGGTTCCACCACCTGTCCACGTGCACCACGTGGTTGGCGGCGGTCAGGGTGAGCCCGGTCCCGCCGGCCTTGAGCGAGAGCACGAACAGGGCCGGTCCGTCCGGGGACTGGAACCGGGTGACCAGGTCGTCCCGGTCGGCCTTGCCGACCCCGCCGTGCAGATAGAGCACCTCCCGGCCGAAGCGGGCCGACAGGTGGCCGCGCAGCAGCGCGCCGAACTCGGCGTACTGGGTGAACAGGAGGGCCTTCTCGTCGGCCGC
The DNA here is from genome assembly GCF_036017915.1 of Micromonospora sp. NBC_00421. Lineage (NCBI taxonomy): Bacteria > Bacillati > Actinomycetota > Actinomycetes > Micromonosporales > Micromonosporaceae > Micromonospora > Micromonospora sp. NBC_00421. The sequence goes on along the minus strand of NZ_CP107929.1, from coordinate 262,552 downwards.
GAGCACCTCGTCGACGATCTCCTCCAACCGTTGCAGCTTGCCGGACCGGCCGGCCAGCGGCGAGCCGTCGCGCAGCAGTTGGGCGGGATGGTTGCAGACCTGTTTCAGCCGGGTCATGGTGGCCAGCACCAGGCCCCGCCGTTCCATCCCGTCGCTGGACTCGATCTTCGCCAGCATCTCGTCGACGATCGCCCGGTAGAGCGAGGCCTGCTCGGCGGTGAGGTTGCAGAGCACCTCCATCTCCAGCTTCTCCGGCAGGTCGGAGATGATCGAGGAGTCGGTCTTGAGCCGGCGCAGCACGAACGGACCGGTGATCCGGCGCAGCCGCGCCGCGGCGTCGGTGTCCCCGTGCCGCTCGATCGGCACCGCGTACGACTGCCGGAAGCTGCTCGCCGGGCCGAGCAGGCCGGGATTGGCGAACTGCATGATCGACCAGAGGTCGGCCAGCCGGTTCTCCACAGGCGTACCGGTGACGGCGACCCGGTGCCGGGCGGGCAGCCCCCGGATCGCCTCGGCCTGCCGGGTGGCCGCGTTCTTGATCGCCTGGGCCTCGTCGACCACCACCCGGTGCCAACCCACCGACGCCAGCGCGACGGCGTCCCGGGCGGCCACCGAATAGGTGGTGAGTACCAGGTCGGCGGCGTGCACCGCCGCCTCGAACTCCGCGTCCCGGGCCCGGTCCGCGCCGTGGTGCACGTGCACGCGCAGCCCGGGGGTGAACCGGGCCGCCTCCCGCTGCCAGTTGCCGACCAGCGACATCGGACAGACCAGCAGGGTCGGCCCGGCGTCCGGTGGGTCCCCGGCGAGCAGGGCGAGCAGCTGCACCGTCTTGCCCAGCCCCATGTCGTCGGCGAGCACCCCGCCGAGCCCCAGCGACTGGAGGAAGGCCAGCCAGGCCAGGCCACGCCGCTGGTACGGCCGCAGGGTGCCCTTGAAGGCGGACGGCGGGTCCAGTGGCACGAGCCGCCGTTCGGCCTGCCCGGCCAGCAGGTCACCGAGCGGTCCGTCGGCGGTCACCTCCAGCACCGGCAGCGCGTCCGACCGGTCCGCCCCGCCCAACCCCATCTTGAGCAGGTCGGCGACTGTCAACTCACCGGAGGAGCGCAGCAGCCGCAGCCCGGCGGCCAACCGCTTCGGGTCCAGCTCCACCCACCGGCCGCGCAGCCGCACCAGGGGCGTCTTCAACGCGGCCAGGGCGGCCAGCTCGTCGGCGTCGACCGTCTCGTCACCGAGCGCCACCTCCCAGCGGTAGTCGACGAGCGCGTCCAGCCCGAGCCCGCCGGAGGCGGCGGCGACGGTGCCCGGGGCCGTGCGGCTGCGGGCCTGCAACCGGGTGCCGAGCCGGGCCGACGGCCGCCGCCACCAGGACGGCAACTGCACCCCGAAGCCGGCGGCGTGCAGCACCGGAGCACCGTCGCGCAGGAACCGGTGGGCCCCCTCGACGTCCAGTTCGAGCTGCTCCGGGGCGGGGGTGCGCAGCGCCTGGTCCAGCTCCGGCCAGAGCCGCCCGGCCCGGCCCAGCTCGGCCAGCAGGGTCTCCTGCGGGTCGTCCCACCGGCCTGCGAGCGCCGGCAGCCGCTCCGGCGTCCGCCAGATGTCACAGGCGGCGACATGCAGGCCCGGTTCGTCGGCGGCCTGGAGACCGAACTCGATCCGCCACCGTCCACCCTGACCGACGACTGTCGACGGGTCGGCCGGCACCACGGTCAGGGCGTCGACGATCTCGTCGTCGGCCGGCTCGACCAGCCGGAAACTGGCCCGGACCGGGCCGCCGACCGCGTCGCGCTGCCAGGCGTCCAGCTCGGCACGGAGGGTGGCCAGCGCGGTGGGTTCGGCGGTGAACCGGCGTTGCGGGCCGGTCAGCGCCGCCAGCCAGCCGGCCGTCGCCCCGTCACGTCGGCCGCCCCTGACCAGGTCTGTGTCGGCCAGCACCCGTCGGGCGGCGGCATCGGTGAGCAGGTCCAGCACGTCGGCGACCAGCACACCGGCCCCGGCGACACCGGGACCGGACCGACCCTCCGCCGCCTCGGCACCGGGACCGGGCGGCATCACGGCAGCCTCGACCACACCGGAGACGGGCCGCGAACCGGGGGTCTCGACCGCACCGCTACCGGGCGATTTCCCGTTGGTCACCCCGGCCGCCCGGCCTGCGGCGGGGCGGGAACGGGAGGTGGGGGTCGCCGCATCGGCGGCGGCCCGGACGGCCGGGGGCAGGGCGAGGGCCAGCGACCGGGCCCAGGCGGCGTCCGCGCCGGTGAGCAGGGGCCGCCACACCGCCCACCCGACCGCCGCCCCGGCGGAACGCGCCGACCGACCGGCCGGTGACCGGGGTACGTCCCCCGGCGGGCGATCGGCCACGCCGGGCAGCAACCGGCCCCGGGCCACCAGGTCGACCGCGAAGCCGGCCAACTCGGCGAGGTGGCGCAGGCCGGCCCCGACCACGGCATCGAGCCCGTCGAGGGCACGCAGCAGGTCGAGCGCGTCGTCCGGGGCGTACCGGAGGGTGGGGGTTCGCCAGCCGGCGAGGGTGACCGGGCCGCGGACCGGTTCCGCGACGGTGGCCGGGACCAGCTCCGGGGAGTGCAGCGGCGCACCGGCCCGGGTGGGGAGGGTGAGCAGCACGGTGCCGGCCGGGTGGTCGCCGAGCAGCGCGGACAGCGCGGCCGGTTCGGCGGCGAAGGGGTGGGGGCGCTCGCGGGGGGCCCGACCGGGCCGTCGCGGCACCTGCGTCGGCCGGGTGGAATCCTCCGCCCAGACCGCCAGCCCGGTCCCGACCAGCCACGCCCCGTGGACGACCAGCACGTTTTCCCCCTCGTCGACGCCCGGGGGCCAGGATAGGCGGCGGTAACCGGTTACCGTCGGCGCCATGGCCGCCCGCCCCGACTGACGTCGCCCGCCCTGATGGGACGGGCGGAGTGGCCCTGCCGCCTCCGGCCCGACGACCGCGACGGCCCCGGGTGCGGGTCAGAGCTGGCCGGTGCTGCCGTCGGTCAGCTCACGGAGGATGTCGGCGTGGCCGGCGTGCCGGGCGGTCTCCTCGATCATGTGCACCATGATCCAGCGCAACGACACCTCGCCGAGCTGCGGTTGCGGGACGACATGGTCCAGCGGGAACCGGGCGGCCAACTCCCGGGAGCGGTCACAGGCCCGCTCGTAGGCATCGGCGAGCGAGTCGAGGGTCTCCCCCTCGGCCAGGGCGAAGCTGGCCGCCGCGTCCTCCTCGGAGGTGGGGAAGACGTCGCCGGGGGCCGGGTCGAGCAGGTAGGGGAACCAGTTCCGCTCGACCAGGGTGAGGTGCCGCAGGAGGCCGGCCAGGGTGGTCGCCGACGGCACCAGCCGGCGGGTCGCCTCGGCGTCGGTCAACCCCCGCGCCTTGCGCAGCACGATCGCGCGGTGGAAGTCGAGGAACGCGTCGAGCACGGCCCGCTCGTCACCGGTGCGGGCGAGCACCGGAGCTAGCGTCACGTCGATCTGGATCTCCGCCATCACCGGACGATAGCCGCATCCGGTGGCGACCCGCTGTCCCGGCCAAACCCTGCGGTCCGGCGGCCGGCTTGGCAGGATGGGCGCATGGCTTCGACGGTACGGATTCCCCTGACGGACGGCCCGGCTGACGGCGAGGCGGTCGACGTCGAGCTGGACAGCAACGAGCGCCCCCCGCTGACCCACCACCACCTCGGCCCGCAGGGCCTGGTCGACGCCCAGATCTACGAACTGGAGTCAGCGGGCGACACGTGGCGCTACCGCTGGCGCGGCCCGGCGGTCTGACCACTCCGTCGTCCCGGGACGGTCGGGCGTGCGCCGCAGGGGCGCGCGGGTCGGGGTCGGCGGCGACACACCAGGTGAGCCAGCGCCACCCGGCCTGCGCAGGTGGGCGGACGCCACCCGGCCTGCGCAGATCGGTCAGGCGGCCATCCGGGCCAGGGTGCGGGACCGCAGGCCGTCCAGCACGGCCCGGGTGACCTGCGAGGTGCCCCGGGCCTGTTCACACACCTCGGCGACCCGCCGGGCGGTGGCCTCCCGCCGGGACTCCCGTTCGTCCCAGAGCCGGTCGACCTCCGCCAACAGCGGACCCTCCACCTCGCGTTCCACCCCGCGCAGCGCCGGCACGCCGAGCCGCTGGGCCAGGTCGAAGACCTTCCCCGCGTACGGCAGGGGCAGGAACGGGGTGCCGACCATAGCCGCGAAGATCAGGAAGTGCAGCCGCATGCCGACCGCCAGGTCGAAGTGTCTCATCAGGCCGAGCACCTGCCGGGGCGAATAGTCGCCGTGCAGGATCCGTCCCCGGTCGGCGGCGACCATGTGGGACAGCACCCCGTGCGAGTGCCGGATGTCGTCGCGTTCCATCGGGACGAAGAGCACGTGCGCGTCGATCCGTTGGACCAGGAAGTCGCCGATCTGGGCGAGCAACCGGTGGTACCCGTCGACGTCGAGCCGCTCGGCGGCCCGTCCCGGCTCGCGGACGCTCAAACCGACCAGGCGCTTGCCGGCCGGTACCCCCTCCTCGCGCAGCAGCCGCGCGGGAAAGTCCTCCGGCTCCAGCAGGAACGCCGGGTCGGCGGTGACGGTGATCGGGTTGAGCAGCCCGGCCTCCTCCAGCGCCATCCGGGACTCCTGGTCCCGGACGGTCACCTCGGTCGCCCCGGCCAGCGTCTCCCGGACCATCCCGGTGTCCACCCCGTCGTTGAGCGGCCCCACACCCACCGCGTACGTCAGCAGGGGCAGCCCGCGTTCCTGGGCCACCCGGACGACCCGCAGGTAACGGCGGGCCTCCTTGTCGTACAGGATGCCGCCGCCGCCGAGGATGAGCAGGTCGAGCTGGGCGAGCACCTCGGACGAGTCGACCCGGCTGACGCCCTCCCAGGGCACCGCCTCCACGTCCGGGTGGGCCAGCGCGGTATGTGCTGGATTACGGGAGAACACGATGATCCGGGCGTTCGGCTCCTGCTCGCGTAGGTCGGCGAGGAGCCCGGTGAGGATCGCCTCGTCCCCCAGGTTCCGCCCCCCGTACGAGCCGAGCACACCGATGGTCAAGCCGGTAGGACCCCTCATCCGCGCTCCTCCCCAAACCGTCCCGCCCGCATTCCCCCCCATCCCCAACCCATGCCCACCCCCACCCCCACCCCCGCCCTCCCTCCCCTCCTCCCTCCCCCTCCCCCACCCCCAGCCCAGTCCGGTGATCAAGAGGTTTGCGTCACGCCGGGTCGAGATCCTGACCTGAATCTCTTGATCACCGAGTGATACACCTCGATGCGAGGGGCGGGTGAGGCGTGTGGGGGTAATTCGGTTGTTTGGTGTTGGGGGGCCGCGCATGGTGGGGGGATGGACGGTGGGGGCGGGGGTGGGGGTATGGGTGGGGGTGGGGGCAGGATTGGCTGGGGGGAGTTGCCCTGGTCCGTCCGGCAGGCGGTGGAGCAGATCATCGGTGACCGGGTGGTCGAGGCGGTCTCCCAACCCGGTGGGTACTCCCCCGGTACCGCAGACCGGGTCAGTACGGCCGGCGGCCGGCGGGCGTTCGTCAAGGCGGTCGGCCCGACACTGAACCCGGACAGCCCCCGGATGCACCGCGCCGAAGCCCGGCACACCGCCGCCCTGCCCCGGACCGCCCCGACGCCCCGGCTGCTCGGTTGCCACGACGACGGCGAGTGGGTGGCGCTGGTCCTCACCGACGTCGACGGCCGGCACCCGCACACGCCCTGGCGAGCTGCCGAACTCGACCCGGTACTGCACACGCTCGACACCCTGGCCGCCACGCTCACTCCGAACCCGGTGCCGGACGTACCGACCGCCGCCGAGCGGCTGGCCCACGACTTCGCCGGCTGGCGGCGGATCGCCGCCGACCCACCACCCCGGCTCGACCCGTGGGCAGCCACGCACCTGACCGAACTCTGTGCGGCGGCCGACCGGGGGCTGGCCGCGCTGACCGGGGACACCCTGTGCCATCTCGACGTCCGCGCCGACAACCTGCTGATCGGGCCGGACGGGAGGGTCACCGTGGTGGACTGGCCGTGGGCCTGTCGAGGCCCCGCCTGGCTGGACACCGCGCTGTTGCTGGTCAACGTACGGCTGCACGGCGGGCACGACACCGAGATGCTGCTACGCCGGTCGCCGCGCACCGCCGACGTCGACTCCGCCGTCCTGACCGGCTTCTACGCTGGCCTGGCCGGCTTCTTCACCGACAGCGCCCGCCGCCCGCCGCCGCCCGGCATCCCCACCGTCCGCCCCTTCCAACAGTCCCAGGCCGACGCCCTCCTCCCCTGGCTGGCCCACCGCCTCACCCACCCCGAGACAGCATGATGACCAAGAGGTTCGCGTCATCGGCGGCGGGTCTCGTGACGCAAACCTCTTGATCGCGCGAGAAACCTAGGGGCGGAGTTGGTGGGTGAGGAAGGGGAGGACCAGGTGGGGTAGGAGGGGTGTGGTGGGGACGTCGTGGTGGGTAAGGCCGGGGAGTACTGCCAGGCGGGAGGTGGGGCGGTCGGTGCCGGCTCCGCCCGGGTTCCGGTGGCCGCCGCCGAGCAGCCGGTAGAACTCGGCCATGTGGGTGACCGGGATCGCGTCGGCGTCGGCGAAGACCAGCAGGATCGGCACAGCGAGGGCTGCCACCTCCGGCGACCAGTCGTACTCGCGGCGCAGCAGGGCGCCGGTCTTGGCCCACAGCACCGGCCAGTCCTGCGGCCGGGGAGCGATCCTCACGTAGAGCTGGTGCGGGGGCGTGCCGCGCATCCGCTCGCCGAACTGCTCGTCCTGACCGGCCATAGCCGCCAGCACCTCGGGATACCAGCCCTGCCGCTTGCACGGGGTGGAGACCAGCACCAGACGGTGCACCAGCTCCGGGTGCTGGATCGCGGTACGCAGCGCCACCCCGCCGCCGAGGGAGTAGCCCAGCACCTCCGCCCCGGGCAGGTCGAGGTGTCGCAGCAGCGCGGCGACGTCGTCGGCCATCGACTCGTACCGCAGCGGTCGGTCCACGTCGGCGGTCCGGCCGTGGCCCTGGAGGTCCACCGCGATCACCCGGCGGCGCTGCGCCAACGCCGGCAGGATCGGGGCGAACATCTCCACCGCGCCGTAGCCGCCGTGCAGCAGCACCAGCGGTCGTCCCTCGCCGTGCTCCTCGTACCAGAGCCGCAACCCGTTGACGTCCGCGTAGCTCACGATGATCCTTACTACCTGCGCCGGGCGTCGGGGCCCGGAAGAGCCCCACTGACGGCGCTCTCTCAGACCTCGGGCGGGGTGGGTACGGGTTGCGGCCTGGCGGACAGGCCCCACAGCTCAACGATCCGGTCGCCGTCGACGGTGAGCATCTCCAGCATCGTTGCCGCCGGGCCGTCGATGAAGCCGACCATCTCGGTCCGGGTCGCCACACGTTCGCCGTCCGCGACCAGATCCTTCAGCGTCACCCTCAGGTCGGGATGCTGCGCCCACATCTGCTGCCAGGCCCGCTGCACGCACTCCCAGCCGCTGGCCCGCAACGGATGGCTGTAGAAGGTGCCGGCGAAGATCTCCCCGGCGGCCGGGGCGTCCCGGCGATTGAACGCGTCGTACATCCGCTCTGCCAGCTGGCGTCCCTGGGTCACGAGGCGAGTATGCACCCGTGGGCGCACCGACGCGGACGAGGATGACGGCGGCGAACTCAAGGACCTTCTCCATCGTGACGGTGCTGGTCACGGGTGGCACGACGGGGCGCGGCCGACGCAGGGCGAGGCTCCCCGTATGACAGCAGCCGACCAGGACCTGTGCGGGCCGCTGTCAAGGTGCGACTGGATGGTCCGCCGGACTCGGCGCCCTTCAACGCACCTTCCACCCAGCCTGTCGACACTGGTTCTCACGAGGGGCAACCGGCTCCGCGGCTGGACATGAATGGAGGCTTCACATGCGTTTTCGTCAATCCGCTGTGGTCATCGCGCTCGCTCTGGGTGCGTTGTTCGTGAGCGCGGTGCCAGTGTCGGCGGCCACGCCGTCGAGGACGACGACCGAGTTCGCAGAGAAGAGTCACGCCACCCGTGACGACGGGGTCGAGTTGATCGATCTCGGCAATGGCGTGACGATGCTACGCGGCGTGGATTCACGGGCGGAACTGGCCGCCTCCTGCCCATCGGGCAAGTTCTGCGGCTACGACAACGCCGCCGGATACGGCAAGGCGTGGGGTTGCGGCCGCGCCGGGATCCCCGGCGACTGGTGGGGGCCGGCTGGTGGATCAACAACCTGCCCGGCACCAACGACCGGGTCAAGATGGCCCTCAGTAGTGGGGGCTCCTACACCACGCCGCACTCGCCCTCACAGGACCTGACCGCAGACTGGTACCCCGTCTACGAACTGCTGTTGTGTGTCGCCTGACCGGCTCTTCCAGGGCGAGGCGACGGCTCCTACGGTGAGGTAGACACCATTCAGTGATCGTTCCCCGCCGCGCATCACGCGGCCGGTCCTGCGGGACGGGAGCGGGCCGCCGGTCATCCGGCGGCCCGTTTCGGGTGCTGGTGGTGCGGGTGGGCGCGGCAGGTTTCGAACCTGCGACCCCTCGCTTGTAAGGCGAGTGCTCTCCCACTGAGCTACGCGCCCGGAACGCCCGTACGAGCGGGCCGGTGGCTGGCAAGCTTACCTGCCGGCCGCCGGCCCGTCGCAACGGTGTACCCGGTGTGAAACCGATGTGCCCGGTCGACCGGTCAGGCGGCGACCGTGTCGGCGAGGGCCTTGCGCCAACCCTGCTGGTCGCGCGCCTCACCCGGCATGTTCATCTCGGCGAACCGGACGACGCCGGCCTTGTCGATGACGAAGGTGCCCCGGTTGGCGATGCCGGCGACGTCGTTGAAGACGCCGTACGCCTGGGCGACCGCCCCGTGCGGCCAGAAGTCGGCAAGCAGCGGGAACTGGTAGCCCTCCTTGTCGGCCCAGATCTTGTGGGCGTACACCGAGTCGACGCTGACGGTGAGCACCTGCACGTCGTCGTTGACGTACTCGTTGAGGTTGTCCCGTACCTCGCACAGCTCACCCTGGCAGATGCCGGTGAAGGCGAGCGGGTAGAAGACCAGCAGCACGGTGCGGTCGCCCCGGTAGTCCGAGAGCCGTACCTCCTGGTTGTTCTGGTCCTTCAGCAGGAAGTCGGGCGCCTCGGCGCCAACCTCGATCGGCATGCGAACTCCTTGGGTCGGGTCGGGTCTGGGGTGGGTCCAGCCTGCCACACCCGTGGGCGGCGCCCCGGGTGCGGGATTCCCATTCGGGTGGGGCCTACTTGCGGCCCTTGGACCCGCGACGCAGCACGAGCCGGGCGGCGCTCCAGTCCAGGCCGGCGTTGAGGGTCGAGGTCTGCTGGAGGCCGGCGGTCTGCGCCGACTCGGCGACCTCACTCGGCTCGACGTGCCCGTCCCGCCCGGCCTTCGGCGTCAACAGCCACACGACTCCCGCGTCGGCCAGCGGGCCGAGGGCGTCGACGAGGAGCTCGAAGAGGTCACCGTCGCCGTCGCGGTACCAGACGAGCACCGCGTCGACCACCTCGTCGGTGTCCTCGTCGACCAGTTCTCCACAGCGGTCGGTCAGGGCGTCCCGGAGATCCTGGTCGACGTCCTCGTCGTACCCCATCTCCATGACGACCATCCCCGGTTCGATCCCGAACCGGTCCGCCAGGAGACGTACCCCGTCGGCGGCCTGACCAGCGGTCGCGCTCACTGTCGCGTGCCTCCTCATCTCGTCCCTGCCCGGCGGCGTCGCGGCGACGCCGTCAGGCAGAGTCCACACAGTTGTGGTCCGTCGCGCAAGTGGCGCACCGGGTGGAACGGAATTTACCGTGCCAGCAGCGTACGGGCACCCTGGGTAATGGCATCCTCGGAGACCAGCACCTGACGGGCAGCCGGACCTAATGGTACAAACGAGTCAACTGCCGCCACCCGCCGCGCCGCACCCACATATCCGGCATCGACGAGCGCCGCGAGGATCCCCTCACCGACCCCGCCGGAACGCCGCGTCTCGTCCACCACCAGCACCCGACCGGTCGCCGACGCCTCCCGGATCAGGTCCGCCACCGGCAGTGGCGCCAGCCAGCGCAGGTCGACCACCCGACTGCCGATGCCCTCGTCGGCCAGGGTCGACGCCGCCCGCAGCGACATGCGTACCCCGTTACCGAAAGTGACGATGGTGAGGTCCTCGGCCGAGCCGACGCCGTACACCCGGGCCCGGCCGATCGGCGCGTGACCGGCAGCCCAGGCGGCCGGCTCGGCGTACGCCCCCAGCCACTCACCGTCCCCCGGCTCGTACAGGTCCCGGGTGTGGTAGAGCGCGATCGGCTCCAGGAACACCGAGACCGTGCCGTCCGCCACCGCGGCGGCCAGGCAGGTCCGCAGCAGCGGCGCGGCGTCGTCCGGCCGCGCCGGCACCGCGACCACCAGACCCGGCACATCCCGCAGTACGGCCACCGAGTTGTCGTTGTGGAAGTGCCCGCCGGCCCCCTCCTGGTAGGCCAGCCCCGGTACCCGCACCACCATCGGATTGCGGAACGCCCCCTGGGAGAAGAACTGCATGGTGGCCGCCTCGCCCCGCAACTGGTCCTCGGCGTTGTGCAGGTACGCCAGATACTGGATCTCCGGCACCGGCAGCATCCCGGCCAGCCCGGCACCCAGCCCCAGCCCCAGCACCGACGTCTCGTCGAGCAGGGTGTCGAAGACCCGGGCCGCGCCGAACCGCTCCCGCAGCCCCTTGGTCACCCCGTACACCCCGCCCTTGGCGGCGACGTCGGCACCGAAGACGGCCAGCTGCGGATGGCTGAGCATCCCGTCGGCGAGCGCGGCGTTGATGCTCTGCGCCAGGGTCAGCGGGCCGGCCAGCTCCGGAGGCTTGCCGCCGAACGCCTCGACCCGGCCGGCCGCGTCCGGCCCGGCGGCCCGCTGGGCCGCCTGGGCCACCGTCGCGGCGACCCGCGACGGCCGGCGGGGCGACAGCGGGGCCACCACCTCGGCCGGGGCGGCCAGCTTCGGCTCGTCGAGCACCTCCTCGGCGGTACGGCGTACCTGCCAGCCCCGCTCGTCGTACCGGGCCAGCAGCTCCTCCCCGGTGGCCACCCCGGCCTCGACGAGCAGCCGGGCGGTGGCCAGCACCGGGTCACGTGCCTCGTCGGCGGCGATCTCGGCGGTGCTGCGGTACGCCCGCTCGACGTCCCCACCGGCGTGTCCCAGCAACCGCACCGTACGTAGGTGCAGCACCGCCGGGCGACGGTGCCGGCGTACCCAGCCGGCGGCCTCGACGGCCACCGCGTGCACGGCCACCGGGTCGACGCCGTCGGCAGTGAAGTAGCGCACCCCGGGCCGGGACCGCAGCATCCGCTCCACCCAGCCGTCGGGCGACCGGACGCTGAGGCCCAGGCCGTTGTCCTCGCAGACGAAGAGCACCGGGATCCGCAGGCCGGTGTGGTCGTACCAGCCGGCGGTGTTGAACGCGGCGGTGGCACTGGCATGGTTGACCGAGGCGTCGCCGAACGAGCACACCACGATGGCGTCCCGAGGCCACGGCGAACGTGGCGGACCGGCCGGGTCGTCGCGCCGGCCGGCGGTGTCGATCCGGCGCAGCCGCTCCACGGCCAGTCCCAGCCCGACCGCCCGGGGCAGGTGCGAGGCGACGGTGGAGGTGGTCGGCACCACCGCCAGATCGGCCCGGCCGAAGACCTTGGACCGGCCACCGGCCAACGGCTCCCGGGCCGAGGCGACCATGCCACGCAGCACGTCCCGGGCCGCCTCGGCGTACGCCTCCTGCCACCCGTCCACACCCGGTCCCGACCCGTCGGCCGGTGCGGGAGACACGCCCGCCACGGTCTGCGGGCTCCCGGAACCGGCGAACACCGGGCCGGAGTGGGCAGGATCGCCGTCCGGGCCGGTGTCCGCGCCGGCGGGCAGCGCGCCGGAGCCGGCGGGGTCGCCGTCCGGGCCGGTGTCCGCGCCGGAGCCGGCGGGGTCGTCGTCCGGGCCGGTGTCCGCGGTGGCGGGCAACGCACCGGAGCCGGCAGGGCCGGCAGCGGTGGACAGCGCGACGGTGGGCTGGTGGCGGGGCACCGGTTCGGTGGTGCCGTCGATGGCCACCCGGAAGGCGACCGGTTCCGCCGGGGAGGGTCGTACCGCGACGGCGTCGAGGGTGTCCGTCGTGCCCGCCGGGTCGGTGCCGTCGTCGGCGGTGGCATCCTCCCGGCCGTCGTCCGGCAACGGGCCGGTGGAACCGTCCCCGCCCGGGAAGCCACCTGCCGCCTGGGCGGCGCGCAGGCAGTAGAAGGCGCCGGAGCGGTAGTGCAACAGGGCCGGGTCGGTCGGTCGCAGCGCGGCGGCCACCGCCGCGTTGGCCTCGTGTCCGGCCGAGCCGACGGTGTGGAAACCCTCGTCGAAGCTGCGCAGCCAGCGGCCGGCCAGGTCGAGCTGGCGGCTGGTCACCTGCGCGTCGAAGAGGGCCAGCAGCTGTCGTCCGGTCAGCGTGGCGTCGGGCCGTACCGGTTGCGCCGGGTCATGCCGCCGCTCGGGCTCGGGCAACGCGCCCAGGGTCTCCCGGAACCGGTCGTCGAGATCTTGCGGGGTGGTCACGCGATCAGCATTACCGACGAAGGCCACGCTCGCCCACTCAGACACGACCCGACCCGGGGTGACCCGGCCCCCACACACCGGCACGGGCAGCCCGGACCAAGCCCCGAAGCCGGTGCGCCCGCTCCCCGCAGGCCGCTGTTCGGCTAGCGGAGACGAGGGCGGTCTCCATCCGTCACCTGACGGTCACCCCGGGTCGCGACGCTGCCGGAGTCAGGAACGAACCGACCTGGGAGGTTCCCGTGGCGCTGTCCCGACGTACCGTCCTGCTCTCCGGTGCGGCCCTCGGCGCGGCCGGCGCGACCGCCGGTCTGCCGACGCCGGCCGACGCCGCCGGCGGGCGTCCGACCCGGCCGGTGGGCACCGCCAGCCACCGGCCGCTGATCTGGCCGTTCACCCTGGGGGTGGCCTCCGGCGACCCCGACCACCAGGGAGTGGTGCTGTGGACCCGGCTGGCCCCGCAACCGCTGGCCGGGGACGGGTTGGGCGGCATGCCCGACCGGGCCGTCGAGGTGCAGTGGGAGGTGGCCGCCGACGAGCTGTTCCGGCACGTCGTACAGCGGGGTACGGAGACCGCCCGGCCCACCTCGGCGCACAGCGTGCACGTCGAGTTGACCGGGTTGCTGCCGGGACGGGAGTACTTCTACCGGTTCCGGGCCGAGGGGCACCTCTCCCCGACCGCGCGCACCCGCACCGCCCCCGACCCGGCATCCCTGCCCACCGCACTGGCCCTGGGCTTCGTCTCCTGCTCCCACTACGAGCAGGGGTACTTCACCGCGTACCGACGGCTGGCCGAGAGCGCGCCGGAGCTGATCCTGCACCTCGGCGACTACCAGTACGAGTACGCCCGGGAGTACGGCCCGGACCGGCCGCGCGGGCACGAGGGGCCGGAGACCCGGACGCTTGCCAACTACCGGCAACGGCACGCCCAGTACAAGACCGACCCGGACCTGCAGGCGGCGCACGCGGTGGCCCCCTGGGCGGTGGTATTCGACGACCACGAGGTGGAGAACAACTGGGCCGGCGCGGTGCCGGAGGAGCCGGACCCGAACTTCCTGGCCCGGCGGGCCGCCGCCTTCCAGGCGTACCACGAGAACATGCCGTTGCGGCGGGCCTCGGTGCCGCGCGGTCCGGACATCGCGCTGTACCGGCGGTTGCGCTGGGGTCGGCTCGCCACCTTCCACCTGCTCGACACCCGGCAGTTCCGTGACGACCAGGCCTGTGGGGACGGCTACCGGGACTGCCCGGCGGCGGCCGACGCGAACCGCACCATCACCGGGACGGCGCAGGAGGCATGGCTGCTGGACGGGTTCCGCCGCTCCGACACCCGCTGGGACCTGCTCGCCCAGCAGGTGTTCTTCGCCGCCCGGGACCGCGACCCCGGGCCGACCCGGCTGACCAGCATGGACGCCTGGGACGGCTACCTGGCCTCCCGGGACCGGATCACCCGGGGCTGGGTGAACGCCGGGGTGCGCAACCCGGTGGTGCTGACCGGGGACGTGCACGCGCACTGGGCGGCCGACCTGAAGCTGGACTACACCGACCCGGCCGCCCGGACGGTCGGCACCGAGCTGGTCTGTTCCTCGGTCACCTCGGGCGGGGACGGGTTCGACTCGGCCAGCGGCTCGCACCCCTGGCTGCGCACCAACCCGCACCTGCGGTTCCAGAACGACCTGCGCGGCTTCGTCCGGACCACGATCACCCCGGCCCAGCTCACGGCGGACTTCATGGTGCTGCCGTACGTGAGCCGGGCGGGTGCCCCGGCCTACGCGCGGGCGTCGTTCGTGGTCGAGGACCGGGTGCCCGGCCTGCACCAGACGTACGACCGCCCACCGACCACGGCCCGCACGCTGCCGCCGCAGGTCGACCGGGACCGGTACACGGTCGAGACGGAGACCGGGCTGCGCTGAGCTTCCCGGCCGGGAAGCTGGTCGGGGCACCCGGGGAGGCGGCCCGGTCGGGTCAGCCGGCAAGGCCGGTCGGGTCAGCCGGCAAGGAAGGAGAAGCGGACCTGGCGGGTCGGGTTGTCGCCGTTGGGGTCCACCAGGCAGACCGACTGCCAGGTGCCGAGCTGGAGCCGGCCGTCGAGCACCGGCAGCGTCGCGTACGGCGGGACGAAGGCGGGCAGCACGTGGTCGCGGCCATGCCCCGGTGAGCCGTGCCGGTGCCGCCAGCGGTCGTCGGTCGGCAGCAGGTCGTCGAGCGCCCGCAGCAGGTCGTCGTCGGAGCCGGCGCCGGTCTCGATGATCGCCACCCCGGCGGTGGCGTGCGGCACGAAGACGTGCAGGAGGCCGTCGCCCTGCCCGGAGACGAACCGCTCGGCCTCGGCCGTGATGTCCGCGACGGTGGGCCGGGAACCGGTCCGGACGGTGATCACCTCACTACGCATGGGGCGCATTCTGCCGCACCGGTCCCGGTACCGCCCGTCATCCCGGACGACCGGGACGGCCGGGACGACCGGGACGACCGGTCCCGTCGGCGGCACCGGCCCGCCCGGCGGGCCGAACGCGTAAAGTTACCGGCGGGTACCTGTGTTCAGCGTCGCGTCTGGGGGAGCTAGACGTGACGACGGGTGCCACCAGAGGGCAGGATGGCGCTAGAGACCTATCCCACACACAACCGAGGGAACGCCTGTGGCTACGGAACGCAAGCGCCCGGTGATCACCGCTGGTCTGCCGAGCCAGCTTCCGGACATCGACCCCGAAGAAACCAGCGAGTGGGTCGAGTCGCTCGACGGTGTCATCGACGAGCGCGGAACCAAACGCGCCCGGTACGTCATGCTGCGCCTGCTGGAGCGGGCCCGCGAGCGGCAGGTCGGGGTGCCGTCCCTGACCACCACCGACTACATCAACACCATCACCCCGGAGCAGGAACCATGGTTCCCGGGTGACGAGCACATCGAGCGGCGGATCCGGGCGTACGTCCGGTGGAACGCGGCGATGCTGGTGCACCGGGCGCAGCGGCCGGAGATCGGCGTCGGTGGGCACATCTCCACCTTCGCCAGCTCCGCCTCCCTCTACGAGGTGGGCTTCAACCACTTCTTCCGGGGCAAGAACCACCCGGGCGGCGGCGACCACATCTTCTACCAGGGACACGCCTCCCCCGGCATGTACGGGCGGGCGTTCCTGGAGGGTCGACTCTCGGAGGACCAGCTCGACGGGTTCCGGCAGGAACTGTCCCACCCGGGCGGCGGGCTGCCGTCGTACCCGCACCCGAGGCTGATGCCGGACTTCTGGGAGTTCCCCACCGTCTCCATGGGGCTGGGGCCGCTGAACGCGATCTACCAGGCCCGGTTCAACCGATACCTCCAGCACCGGGGCATCAAGGACACCTCCCAGCAGCACGTCTGGGCGTTCCTCGGCGACGGCGAGATGGACGAGGTGGAGTCGCTCGGGGCGATCGGCGTGGCCGCCCGCGAGGAGCTGGACAACCTCACCTTCGTGATCAACTGCAACCTCCAGCGGCTGGACGGGCCGGTCCGCGGCAACGGCAAGGTGATGCAGGAGCTGGAGGCGTTCTTCCGGGGTGCCGGGTGGAACGTCATCAAGGTGGTCTGGGGCCGGGAGTGGGACCCGCTGCTCGCCGCGGACACCGACGGCGCGCTGGTCAACCTGATGAACACCACCCCCGACGGTGACTACCAGACCTACAAGGCGGAGTCCGGGGCGTACGTCCGGGAGCACTTCTTCGGCCGCGACCAGCGGACCCGCAAGATGGTCGAGCACCTGTCCGACGACGAGATCTGGAACCTCAAGCGGGGCGGGCACGACTACCGCAAGCTCTACGCGGCCTACAAGGCGGCCACCGAGCACACCGGGCAGCCGACGGTGATCCTGGCCAAGACCATCAAGGGCTGGACGCTGGGCTCGCACTTCGAGGGCCGCAACGCCACGCACCAGATGAAGAAGCTGACGCTGGACGACCTCAAGCTGTTCCGCGACCGGCTCTACCTGGACATCCCCGACAAGGCGCTGGAGGACAACCCCTACCTGCCGCCGTACTACACCCCGGGTGAGTCCTCGGACGAGATGGCGTACCTGCGGGAGCGGCGCGAGCAGCTCGGCGGCTACCTGCCGTCCCGGCGGACCAGCCACAAGAAGCTGACCATCCCGGGGCCGGAGCGGTTCGCCGACGTCAAGCGCGGTTCGGGCAAGCAGAAGGTGGCCACCACGATGGCCTTCGTCCGCCTGCTCAAGGACATCATGAAGGACAAGGAGTTCGGCAAGCGCTGGGTGCCGATCATCCCGGACGAGGCGCGCACCTTCGGCCTGGACTCGATCTTCCCGACCGCGAAGATCTACTCGCCGCACGGTCAGCGGTACACCTCGGTCGACCGGGATCTGTTCCTGTCCTACAAGGAGTCGACCACCGGGCAGATCCTGCACGAGGGGATCAACGAGGCCGGCTCGGTCGCCTCGTTCACCGCCGCCGGCACCTCGTACGCCACCCACGACGAGCCGATGATCCCGATGTACATCTTCTACTCGATGTTCGGGTTCCAGCGCACCGGTGACGGCTTCTGGGCGGCGGCCGACCAGATGGCCCGGGGCTTCGTCCTCGGCGCCACCGCCGGTCGTACCACGCTCAACGGTGAGGGCCTCCAGCACGAGGACGGCCACTCGCTGCTGATCGCCGCCACCAACCCGGCGGTGGTCGCCTACGACGCGGCGTTCGGGTTCGAGCTGGCGCACATCGTGGAGCGCGGCCTGCACCGGATGTACGGCGAGGACCAGGAGAACGTCTTCTACTACCTCACCGTCTACAACGAGCCGATCCACCAGCCGGTCGAGCCGTCCGAGCTGGACGTCGAGGGACTGCTCAAGGGCATCTACCGGTACGCGGCTGCCCCGAAGATCGACGGCCCGAAGGCGAACATCCTGGCCTCCGGCACCGGCATGCAGTGGGCGCTCAAGGCCCAGCAGCTGCTCGCCCAGGACTGGGGGGTGGCGGCCGACGTCTGGTCGGTGACCTCCTGGTCGGAGCTGCGCCGCGACGCGGTGGTCTGCGAGGAGTACAACCTGCTCCACCCGGGCGAGGAGCAGCGGGTGCCGTACATCCAGCAGAAGCTCGCCGACGCGGACGGGCCGAAGGTCGCGGTCAGCGACTGGATGCGCGCGGTGCCGGACCTGATCGCCCGCTGGGTACCGGGCGACTACACCTCGCTCGGCACCGACGGCTTCGGCATGTCGGACACCCGGCACGCGCTGCGCCGGCACTTCCACGTCGACGCCGAGTCGGTGGCGGTCGCGACGCTGCGCCAGCTCGCCCTGCGGGGCACGGTGCCGGCCACCGTCCCGGCCGAGGCGGCCAAGAAGTACGCCATCGACGACGTCAACGCCGCCCCGGTCGGCGAGACCGGCGGCGACAGCTAGTTCCGGCAACGACTCGTCCCCGAGCACGACCCACCTGCGAGCACGACGAAGGGCCCGGCGTTTTCGCGCCGGGCCCTTCGTCGTCTCCTCCACCCGCCTCGCCTCCACCTTCACCTGCCCCACCGCGCCTCGCCCGCCCTTCCCCTTCCGCGTGCGGACCGCTGAACCGCAAGGTCGTGCTCGAACATGGTTGTAGTGGCCTCGGAGTCGGGGGATGTCACTACAACAAGGTCAACACCGTTGCGTTAGGTGGAACGGCTGTTCGTCAACCAGCGCTGCCTCGCCGATCATGGAGTTGTGGTGGGTAGCAGAACGCCCGTAAAACCCCCAAAGTCGGCACCACAACTCCATGATCGCCAAGCGGGCCGCCCACCCCGCTCCCCGATCGGGCACTTCCTGTCCCGGGTTGACCAGCCGCCCACGGCGTTAACGCAACGGTGTTGACAACAAGGTTCCAGCACGACCTTGACCGTGAGCACGCCGCGAGACGGGTGGGGAGCAGCACAGCACAGGAACGAGGTGGGCAGGGCGCGCGGACAGGGCGCGCAGACAAAGGCGCGCGGGCAATGTGCCGGAGTGGGCAGAGCTGCCGGAGTGGGAGGGGGCGGATGACAGTGCGGCGGTGGTCCGGCGTCCCTGGCGGGGAGGTCGGACCACCGCCGGTTCGGGTGGTGTCGGGTGGTGTGCAGAGGTGTCGGGTCAGCCGACGGCGGCCAGGTCGGTGAGGCGGGCCAGCGATTCCTCCAGGTCGGCGCCGACCCGTCGGAGCCCGAGGCGCAGCAGGGCACCCTTCACCGGGCCGGCCGGCCAACGGACCACGATCAGCCGGACGATCGTGCCGCCCTCCTCCTCGTCGGCGGTGAGCTGCACGTAGATCTCGGTGCGCGCCTCCGCGCGGGCACCGGCCCCCTTGGCGCGTTCCCGCCAGCCGATCAGGGTGGGCTCCTGGTAGGCGATCACCTCGGCCTCGTGCGCCGAGCCGCGCCCGGCCTGGACGAGTTGTCGGCGGCCGAAGCCCTCTCCGGAGAGCACCTCGGCTGCCCGGACCCCGGCCAGCCAGGCGGGCAACTGTTCGGCCCGCTGGACGACTTCCCAGACCGCTTCCACCGGTGCCGTCACGTGCGCACTGCGTTCGACGAGGATCATTCTTTTCTTCCCCCACTGAGGACATCCGCGATATTCCGCACTCTATGCGCCAAATCGGACTTACCGGGACGTGTTCGGAAAAAGACACGCCGAGAGCCCTTGCGCCCGCATTGCTTCGCACCTATAGCGCTCGCGGACTTCGCGCCCTAGAGTGCGAGCACGTTTCGCGTTCTGGGAGGGTGGATGACGACCGCACCGATCCCCGGTTTCCCCGCCGGCTTCCGTTGGGGGGTGTCCACCTCCGCGTACCAGATCGAGGGGGGCGCCGACGCCGACGGCCGGGGACCCTCCATCTGGGACACCTTCGCCCACACGCCCGGCCGGATCATCGACGGGAGCACCGGCGACGTGGCCTGCGACCACTACCACCGGCACCGGGAGGACGTCGCGCTGCTGGCCGGGCTCGGGGTCTCGGCCTACCGGTTCTCGATCGCCTGGCCCCGGGTGCGACCCGGCGGGACCGGCCCGGTCAACGCCGCCGGCCTGGACTTCTACGACCGGCTCGTCGACGACCTGCTGGCCGCCGGCATCGACCCGGTGGCCACCCTGTTCCACTGGGACCTGCCGCAACCCCTGGAGGACGCCGGCGGCTGGCTCAACCGGGACACCGCCGGCCACTTCGCCGAGTACGCCGACCTGACCGCCGCCCGCCTCGGCGACCGGGTGAAGCTCTGGATCACCCTCAACGAGCCGTTCATCCACCTGAGCCTCGGCCACGGCACCGGGGAACACGCCCCCGGCCGGACCCTGCTCTTCGACTCCTTCCCGGCCGCCCACCACCAACTGCTCGGGCACGGGCTGGCGGTCGCCGCGCTGCGCGCCCACAGCACCGCGCCGGTGGCCATCGCCAACAACTACTCGCCGGTGGTCCGGCACGGCGACACCGACGCCGACCATGCCGCCGCGGCGGCGTACGACGCGCTGCACAACCACCTGTTCACCGATCCGCTGCTGGGCCGGGGCTACCCGGACGGCTTCGACCCGGGCGTGGTGCGCGACGGCGACCTGGCGGTGATCGCCGCCCCGCTCGACGTGCTCGGGGTCAACTACTACAACCCGACCGGGGTACGCGCCCCCGAGGAGGGCTCGCCGCTGCCCTTCGCGCTGGTCCCGTTGGAGGATTACCCGCGTACCGCGTTCGACTGGCCGGTGGTCCCGGACGGGCTGCGCGACCTGCTCGTCGGCCTGCGCGACCGGTACGGCGACGCGCTGCCGCCGATCCAGATCACCGAGGGCGGCTGCGCCTGGGACGACGTCCCGGACGCCGACGGCCGGGTGCACGACCCGGACCGGATCGCCTACCTCGACGGGCACCTGCGCGCCGTCCGGGCGGCGATCGACGAGGGCGTCGACGTGACCGGATACTTCGTCTGGTCGCTGCTCGACAACTGGGAGTGGGCGGAGGGCTTCACCAAGCGCTTCGGTCTGGTGCACGTCGACTTCGCCACCCAGACCCGTACGCCCAAGTCCTCGTACGCCTGGTACCGCACCCAGGTCGGCCGGGGGTGACCACCGTCGACCCGACGCCGGCCTCGCTACCGGCGGCGCTCGCCGACCCGGTCGTCCCGGTCCGGCGGAGCTGGATCGCGTTGGTCTTCGCGGCCAACCTCGGCGTGTGGATGGCCTTCTTCACCCCGATCCAGGTGCTGCTGCCGCAGCAGGTGGAGCGGATCGCGCCGGACCACAAGGAGGCGATGCTGGCGGTCGTCACCGGGCTGGGCGCGCTGGCGGCAGTGCTGGCCAACCCACTCGCCGGGGCGTTGTCGGACCGTACCTGCCTGCGCGTCGGCGGGCGGGAGTTCGGCCGCCGGCACGTCTGGACCGCCGGCGGCGCGGTGCTCGGCGCGCTGGCGCTGGTGCTGCTGGCCCGGCAGCAGACCATCGCCGGGGTGGCGCTGGGCTGGGTGGCCGCCCAGGTCTGCTTCAACGCGATGCTGGCCAGCCTCACCGCCGGCATCCCCGACCGGGTGCCGGTGGTCCAGCGCGGCGGCGTCTCGGGCTGGGTGGGCATCCCGCAGGCGCTCGGCCTGGTGCTCGGCGCGGTGCTGGTCACCGCCCTGGTCAGCGGCACCGTCCCCGGCTACACGGCGATGGCGCTCGCGGTGCTGCTGCTGTCGCTGCCGTTCGCCTTCCTCACCCCCGACGACCCGCTGCCCCGGGCACACCGTGCGCCGCTGCGGCTGCGCACGCTGGTCGCGTCGATGTGGATCGACCCGCGCCGGCACCCGGATTTCGCCTGGGCCTGGATCACCCGGTTCCTGGTCCAGATCGGCAATGCCCTGGGCACCCTCTACCTGCTGTACTTCCTCACCGACGGGGTGCGTTACCCCGATCCCGAGGGTGGCCTGCTGGTGCTGATCCTGCTCTACACCCTCGGCATGATGCTGACCGCCGTGGTCGCCGGGGTGCTGTCCGACCGGTCCGGCCGGCGCAAGGTCTACGTGATCGTCTCCGGGGTGGTGATGGCGGTGGCCGCGCTGCTGCTGGCGGTCGCGCCGACCTGGTCGATGGCGCTGGTCGCCGCGGTGCTGCTCGGCGCCGGCTACGGCGTCTACCTGTCGGTGGACGCGGCGCTGATCACGGAGGTGCTGCCACGCGCCACCGACCGGGCCAAGGACCTCGGCGTGATCAACATCGCCAACTCCGCACCCCAGGTGCTCGGCCCGGCGCTCTCCGCCCCGATCGTGGTCCACCTGGGCGGCTACCCGACCCTGTACGCGGTGACCGCCGTGGTGACCCTGCTCGGCAGCGCCCTGGTGCTCAAGATCCGCGGGGTCCGCTGAGTACCGGTCCGGTGGCGGGCCGGGGCCGCCGGCACCGGGCCGGGCGCGTGGCAGCGGCGGGCCGGCCCGCTGCCGGCGCGCGCCCGGCACCGGCGTCCTGCCCCCTGGCGAAACCGGGTCGCGCCCGGCCGTAGGCTGGACGACGTGACGGTACGCGTGCGATTCGCCCCCTCCCCGACCGGTATGTTCCATGTCGGCGGTGCCCGCTCGGCGCTGCAGAACTGGATCTACGCCAAGCAGCAGGGCGGGGTGTTCGTGCTGCGCGTCGAGGACACCGACGCCGCCCGCAACAAGCCCGAGTGGACCGAGGGCATCCTGTCCGCGCTGGACTGGATCGGCATCGCCCGGGGCAGCTACGAGGGCCCCTACTTCCAGTCGGCGTACGCCGGTGAGCACCGGGCCGCCGCCCAGCGGCTACACGACGCCGGTCGGGCCTACTACTGCGACTGCACCCGGGATGCCGTGCAGGCCCGTACCGGCTCGCAGTACCAGGGCTACGACGGCTTCTGCCGGGACCGGGGGCTGGCCGCGGGCGAGGGGCGGGCGCTGCGCTTCCGCACCCCCGACGAGGGTACGACCGTGGTGGTCGACCTGATCCGGGGCGAGCCGACCTTCGAGAACAAGCTGATCGAGGACTTCGTCATCGCCCGGGGCGACGGCTCCCCGGTGTTCCTGCTGGCCAACGTCGTGGACGACATGACGATGGGGATCACCCACGTGATCCGGGCCGAGGAGCACCTGCCCAACACCCCGAAGCAGCAGCTGCTCTGGGACGCGCTGGGCGTCAAGCCGCCGATCTGGGCGCACGTCCCGGTCGTGGTCAACGAGAAGCGGCAGAAGCTCTCCAAGCGGCGCGACAAGGTGGCCCTGGAGGCGTACCGGGACGAGGGTTATCTCGCCGCCGCGATGCGCAACTACCTGATGCTGCTCGGCTGGGCGCCCTCGGGCGACCGGGAGATCGTGCCCTGGTCGGTGATCGAGGACGAGTTCCGGTTGGCCGAGGTCAACCCCTCCCCCGCCTTCTTCGACGAGAAGAAGCTGCGCGCGTTCAACGGCGAGTACATCCGCGCCCTGCCTGTCGACGAGTTCGTGGCCGCCTGCCAGCCCTGGCTGACCGGCACCGACACCATCGCGCCGCCGCCGTGGCAGCCTGCGGAGTTCGACGCGGACGCGTTCGCTGCGGTGGCCCCGCTGGCGCAGACCCGGATCGCGGTGCTCAGCGAGATCGTGCCGAACGTCGACTTCCTCTTCGTCGCCGATCCGCTGATCGACGAGGCGGCCTGGGCGAAGGCGATGAAGGAGGGGGCCGCCGACCTGCTCGACGCGGCGATCGCCGGCTACGCGGCCCTCGACTCCTGGGACGCGGAGTCGCTGAAGTCGACGCTGGAGGCGGTCGGCGCGGAGCGAGGCCTGAAGCTGGGTAAGGCGCAGGCTCCGGTCCGGGTGGCGGTCACCGGCCGCACCGTCGGGCTGCCGCTGTTCGAGTCGCTGGAGGTGCTCGGCCGGGAGCGCACCCTCACCCGGCTGCGCGCCGCCCGGCTCCGGCTGGTCTGACGGACATCGCGGCCGGCCGGCGTCGAGGACGCGGTCGACCAGTGCTCCCTGGCCAGGCCCGCCGGTGACCGGCAGGCCGACGTCGACGAGACGGTGAACCGGGTCCGGCGTACCCGGGTCAGGGGCGGGCGGCGCGGCGGCGGAGAAACAGGCCTGCGGCGAGCGCGGCGAGCAGCGCCAGGCCGGCACCGACCGCCCAGAGCCAACCCCGGCCGGCGTCGTCGGTGCCGGCGGTCGCGACCGGGGCGGCCGACGAGGACGCCGGTGCCGGGCTGCTGCTCTCCGTCGGCGTCGGGGCGGTGCTGGCCGACGGGGTGGCCGACGGCGACGGGGGCGTGGCGGCGGTGCCGGTGGTGAGGGTGAACCGCACCTCCCCCTTGATCGGATGCCCGTCGCTGGAGGGGAGTCGGTACTCGACGATGTAGAGGCCGGCCGCACCGGGGGCGAAGGGCACACTGACCCGGCTGCCGGAGAAGGTCGGCGCGCCGCCGGAGGCCGGGACGTTGTCCGGTCCGACCACTGTGATCTTCGTCCTGTCCGGATCGAGCTTGGCCAGGAAGCGCAGCTCGACCTTGGCCGGCGCGGTGGCGATCCGCGCACCGTTCACCGGGTTGCTGCCGGTCAGCGAGTTGTGCGCGTACGCCGGTGTCGGTGCCAGCAGCGCCGCTGCGAGCACCACGCCGACGAGCACCGACACCGCCCGCGCCACCTGTGGGATCCTGCCCCCCATGATGCCCTCCGCAAAGGTACGATCCGCCCACTGATCGCGCGGATGTCTTTTGGTCGTTCCGGGATCGCAGATAGTTCCACATATTGTTCCCAGAGCTGCGTCCGCGCGATGTTCCATGGAGTCTATGAGGTGGGGCCGGCGCTGCCCGGTCGACCACCGACGTCGACCGACCCGCACGTGACCCGCAGCACAGCCATCCATCGAACGGGGCGAGGAGGCGGCGATGGTCGAAAGGGTGAGGCGACTGCTCGCAGTGGTCGCCATGGTGGCGGTGGTGGTGGTGACCACCGGTCCGGCGGCGCAGGCGGTCGGGACGCACCGGGCCGCGCCGAAGACGCCCCCCGCCGGGGTGGACATCACCGGCGTCGGGCTGACCGAGCCGTTGCGACTGCGGACGGACACCGCACCGACCCATGTGGTCGCGGTCATCGACCAGGTCAGCTGGTTCGGCCGTACCGGCGAGGCGAAGGGGCCCAAGCCGGCCGACCTCGGTCCGAAGTACACGATCGTGGTGCTCGCCGGGGACGCGCCGAAGCAGACGTACGACCTCTATCCGCTGGCCAAGGGTGGCCCCCGGGCCTACCGACCGGCCAAGCAGCCCGACCTGCGCAAGACCATCGCCGGTTGGTTCCTCGGCCGCCTCACCATGTCCGAGACGCTGCGGGCCGCCGGGGTGCCGCTGGAGCCGCAGCTCGACACGGTCACCGGTGGCGTCGGTGGCGGCGAGCGGGTACTCCCGGAGGACGCCCTGAACCCGGGCCGGGACATCGACGGCGCGATCGACGAACTTCAGCGGCTGCTACTGCTCAACGTCGGCGTGATGCTGATGATCACCGTCGGCCTGGCAGGCATCGCCCTGCTGGTCCGCCGCCGCACCCGCTGACCTCAGCGCCGTCCACTGCCGCACCCGCCGCTGAGGTCAGCGCCGTCGACCGCCGCCTCGGTCGGGCCGCCAGCCGGCGCGGCGGCGGGTGGTCAGCACCAGCGGTGTGGCGGGCGTTGGAGGCGCTGTGGACGCCGACCGGGGCGTACCGGGCCGTGCCGGTGGGCACCGGCCCAACCGGCCAGATTGCTGCGGCAGGCCCGGGTCGGCGCGTCCGACGGCCCGACCGGGCCGGGCTCCACCGCTGCCGGCCGGGACGCCGCACCGTCGGCTGTCTCGGCGCTGCGCTGTCGGGGCGGTACCGGATCGTCGTCGACCCGCTCGACCCGACAGACCTGGTCCGTCGACGACCGGCGGTGCGGTCGCGCCGAGCCCGGCTGGTCGTGCTGACCCGGCCGGCAGGGCTCGCCCTGGGCGCAGCCGTGCTCGGCCTCCCCGTGCGCCATCCCGGTCTCCTCACCCTCGCGTCGCGCGCCGGGACGGCACCCCGGCGCGGCAGTGCCACCGTACTGGCCGACACCGACACGCCGTGCAGCGCGTACCCCCGGTGTCAGGACTTCGGGCGGCGCGGGAAGATCGTCTCCCAGACCGGGAACGCGACCAGCCAGATCAGCAGCCCCACGGTGAGGTTGCGGATCCAGTCCGACAGCTCCCGGGTGCGCTCGGTGTCGCCCACCAGGACGATCGCGGCGGCCAGCAGCGCGCACGCGACGGCCCAACCGAGCAGGGCCTTGCCCCACTCCCGCCACTCGTACCGGGTCCGTGCCCAGCCGTACCGGGGCGGCCTGACCGGCGGCGGCCCACCCGCGAAGCGGTACGCGAACCGCTGGTCCGCCCAGCGGATCAGCGAGTGCCCGAACGCCACCGAGAAGCCGAGGTAGACGGCGGCCAACCCGTGGGTGGCGTCCGCGGTGGTCCCCCGGCGCAGGTCCACCGCCGCCGCGCCCAGCAGCACCAGGTCGACCAGCGGGACACAGACCAGCAACGCCGCGCCCAGCCGGGGCCGCCGCAGCGGGTACCGGGCGACCAGCCCCGCGGCGAGCAGCACCCAGAATCCGATCTCACATCCGACGATGACCGCCAGCACCATGCCTACCTCCCCGTTCCGCTCCAGCGTGCCGCCGACGTGCTGGTGCTGACCACCTTCGACCTGGACGAGTACGTCTTCGGCGCGCTGCGCGCCGGGGCGGCCGGCTTCCTGCTCAAGGACACCGACGCGCCCGGACTGGTGGCGGCGGTGCGGACGGTGGCCCGGGGCGAGGGGGTGATCGCCCCGACCCTGACCCGGCGGTTGATCTCGGCGTTCGCGGCGACCGCGCCGGGTGCCACCGGGGCGGACCGGGCGGCCGTGGCGGCGTTGACCCCCCGCGAGCGGGACGTGTTGGCCTGCCTGGGCGTCGGCCTGTCCAACCAGCAGATCGCCGACCGGCTGGCGGTGGCGGAGAGCACCGCCAAGACCCACGTGAGCCGGATCCTGGCGAAGTTGGCACTGCGCAGCCGGGTGCAGGCGGCGATCCTGGCCCAGGAAATGGCGCTGCCCGTGTCACCGCCAGAAGACGGGCATTCATAGAGATTCGTCTATTGACTACCGGTCCGGGCGGCCATAGCCTGCTGCTCAGCAGCGTGTCTTACCGGCCGGCACCTTGGCGTCCGACGCCGTGGCCGGCCCGAGATCCGCCGGATCGGAGGAATGGTCATGATCGCGTCCAGACGGTCCGTCCTGACGGCGAGCGCCATCGTCGTCGGCACCACCATCGTCGCCCTCGGCATGACCACGGTCGCCGGCGGCACACCGGCCACCGCCACCACGGCGGGCGGGTGCACCGCCACCGTCCGGGTCGACTCCCGCTGGGGCAGTGGGGCCAGCGGCGGCCAGATCCTCACCTTCACCGTCGCCAACACCTCGTCGTCGACCGCCCACCGGTGGACGGTCACCTGGCCGCTCGTCGACGGTCAACGGGTCGTGTCGTCCTGGAACACCTCGATCGGCGCGGATGGCGGCACCGCGACCGCGACCAACGCGCCGTACAACGGGGTGCTGGCCTCGGGCGCGTCGACCACCTTCGGCGTCCAGCTCGCCGGCCCCACCGCGACGCCCACGCCGAGCTGCACCAACGACGCCGCCCCGCCGACCACCGTCAGCCCACCGAGTGGAGCCGACGTCACCGTCCGGGAGGCCGACAACCAGCGCACGGTCACCCTGTTCGTCGGGCAGACGCTGGGGGTGGCCCTGGCCGCCGACTACCTGCCTCCCACGGTCACCGGGCCTGCGCTCTCCCCCGTCTCGACAAGCGGCGGTTATCCGACCGGGCAGCCGCTGGCGGCGACCTTCCGCGCGGTGACGCCGGGCACCGCCGACCTGACCACCCGAACCGACCACGCCTGCCGGCACACCACCCCGCCGTGCGCCCTGCCCAGCCTGATGTGGACGGTGCACGTCGCCGTCATCGAGCTGCCGTCGACCGGCACCGGGCAGACCGTCGTGGTCACCGCCCCCGACAACCAGCGCGACCTCACGCTGCGCGTCGGTGACACCCTCGTGGTGAGCCTGGCCAGCAACTACCTGCCGCCGACCGTCACCCCCGCCGGTGTCGTGGTGGCACGGGAGGTGACCGGCGGTTACCCGACCGACCAGCCGCTCGTCGCCCGCTACCTGGCCACCGCCCCGGGGCAGGTCGACGTCGCCACCATCACCGACAACGCCTGCCGGCACGCACCCACACCGTGCCCCTCCCCCCAGGTGCGCTGGGTCGTCCACGTCACCGTCACCGCCTGAACCACCGCCGGACGACGCCCGTGACCCGGCCGACGCCCCGCCGCCGGCGACCCGGCCGACGCCGGGGGGCCGACCGGGGGCCCACCCCGTGCTGACCACCCCCGGCGTGCGTCCCGCCGCCCGCGCGACCCGGTGACCCGGACCGGTTCACGGGTGGACCGGAGCCCGCGTCGAGGCCCTGCTCAGGGCATGTCAGGCTGGTGTGGTGAACGAACCGGGTGGGATGGAACTGACGGCCACCCTGCGCCGGATCGAACGGGCGGCGGGGGCGCTGGCCACGGCCAGCGTGGTCCGGATGGACGAGAGCCTGCCCTGGTTCCGTGAGCTGCCGGCCGACCAGCGTTCCTGGGTGATGCTGGTGGCGCAGGCCGGCGCCCGGTCCCTGGTCGAGTGGCTGGGCTCCGGCGGCGGCACCACGGACAGCACCCAGGAGGTTTCCGACGAGGTGTTCGCCACCGCGCCGCTGGCCCTGGCCCGGTCGATCAGCCTCCAGCAGACGGTGGCGCTGATCAAGGTGACCATCGACGTGGTCGAGGAGCAGGTGTCGCACCTGGCCGCGCCGGGCGAGGAGCAGCAGCTGCGCGAGGCGGTGCTGCGCTTCTCCCGGGAGATCGCCTTCGCCGCCGCCCGGGTCTACGCCCGCGCCGCCGAGTCGCGGGGTTCCTGGGACGCCCGGTTGCAGGCGCTGCTCGTCGACGCCCTGCTGCGCGGCGACTCCCCCGACGTGCTGGCCAGCCGGGCCGCCGCGCTGGGCTGGGCGGACGCGCCGCCGGTGGCGGTGGCGGTGGGCCGGTCCCCCGGCGGGGAGGTGGCCGCCGTGCTGCACACCGTCTACCGGCACGCCCGCCGGATCGGGGTGGAGGTGATCGGTGGCGTGCACGGCGACCGGCTGGTCATCGTGCTCGGTGGCGCGGCCGACCCGATGGCCGCCACCGAGAAGCTGCTGCCCGCGTTCGGCGAGGGTCCGGTGGTGGTCGGTCCCGCCGTACCCAGTCTGGACGAGGCGACGGACTCGGCGCGGGCGGCGCTGGCCGGCTACCGGGCGGCGCCGGCCTGGCCGACCGCGCCCCGGCCGGTGCCCGCGGCCGACCTGCTGCCCGAGCGGGCGCTCGCCGGGGACGCCGAGGCCCGCCGCCGGCTGCGCCACGACGTGTACGCCACCCTGGTGCGCGCCGGCGGCGAACTGCTGGAGACGCTCGACGCCTTCTTCGCCGCCGGCGGGACGCTGGAGAGCGCGGCGCGGGCGCTCTTCGTCCACCCGAATACGGTGCGTTACCGGCTGCGCCGGATCGCCGAGGTGACCGGCTTCTCCCCGCTGACTCCCCGCGACGCGTTCGCGCTCCAGGTGGCACTCACGGTGGGTCGGCTCGACCCGATCGTCCCGGCCGGCGTACCCGGGCCGACCCAGCGATGACGCCGGGTGACCGATGGTCAGGCCCGATAGGCGACGATCACCGCCGATATTTGTAGGAAACCTCCAAGAGTTCTAGTGCGGTTTGGTGTCAGCCCGCACAGCGCTACCCCGAGGTATCGGGAAGAGTCATAGACGTGCTCGCCGTCCTCTCTCCCGGCCAGGGTTCCCAGAAGCCCGGCTTCCTGACGCCCTGGCTCGACCTGCGCGGGGTCGAGTCACGGCTGCGCTGGTGGTCGGTGCCGGCCGGGGTCGACCTGGTCCGGCTCGGCACCGAGGCGGATGCCGACGAGATCCGGGACACCGCCCGCACCCAGCCGCTGCTGGTGGCCTCGGCCCTGCTGGCTGCCGAGCAGTTGCCACTGCACGACGTGAACCTGGTCGCCGGGCACAGCGTCGGCGAGCTGGCGGCCGCCGCGCTGGCCGAGGTGTTCTCCGCCGAGACCGCGATCACCCTCGCCGGGATACGCGGCCGGGAGATGGCCGCCGCCTGCGCCCTGGAGCCGACCGGGATGGCCGCCGTGCTCGGCGGGGACCCGGACGAGGTGCT
This sequence comes from Micromonospora sp. NBC_00421, assembly GCF_036017915.1. NCBI lineage: Bacteria > Bacillati > Actinomycetota > Actinomycetes > Micromonosporales > Micromonosporaceae > Micromonospora > Micromonospora sp. NBC_00421. The sequence continues at coordinate 232,802 of NZ_CP107929.1, read as the reverse complement.
CGCCACCCTGACCACCCACGGCCTGCACCCGGCCAACCGCAACGGCGGCGGTCAGGTGGTCGCCGCCGGGGCGCTCGACGCGCTGGACAAGCTCGCCGCCGAACCCCCGGCGAAGGCCCGGATCGTCCGGCTCAAGGTCGCCGGGGCGTTCCACACCCCGTACATGGCCCCCGCCGAGCAGGCGCTTGCCGCCGTCGCCGCCGGGATCACCCCGTCGACTCCGGCCCGGATCCTGCTCTCCGACCTCGACGGCGTCGCCGTCCCGCACGGCCGGGAAGTGGTCCACCGGCTGGTCCGGCAGGTCACCGCGCCGGTGCGCTGGGACCTGTGCATGCGTGCGCTCGCCGACCTGGGGGTCACCGGCGTGCTCGAACTTCCCCCGGCCGGCACCCTGGCCGGGCTGGTCAAGCGGGAGCTCAAGGCCACCGGAGCGCCGGAGATCGTCACCCTGAACACCCCAGACGACCTGCCCGCCGCCCGGGACCTGATCGCCCGGCACAGCGGCCCGCCCGGTCACCGGCCGACGCCGGCCCGGTCCCGGGTGGTCGTCGCCCCCGCCGTCGGCCCGTTCACCCCGGCGGAGGGCCTCGCCGAGGGTGCCCACCTGAGCACCGGACAGGTGCTCGGGCAGGTGACCACCCGGCAGGGGCCGGTCGAGGTGGCCGCGCACGACAGCGGCCCGCTCACCGAATGGCTCGCCCACCACGCCGACCCGGTCGCGCCGGGCCAACCCATCGCCCGCATCGGAGGCCACGCATGAGCGGCAGTCGGATCGTCGCCCTCGGGCACTACCAGCCGTCCCGGGTGGTGACCAACAACGACATCGCCCAGTTCGTCGACACCAACGACGAGTGGATCAGAGACCGGGTGGGCATCGCCAGCCGGCGGATCGCCGACGGCGAGACCGTCGCCGACATGGCCACCGCCGCCGCCGACAAGGCGCTTGCCAACTCGGGCCTCACCGCCGCCGACATCGACCTGGTGGTGGTCGCCACCTGTACCTCGATCGACCGCAGCCCGAACGTGGCCTGCCGGGTCGCCGCCAAGCTGGGCATCACCGCCCCCGGCGCGTTCGACCTGAACACCGCCTGCTCCGGTTTCGCCTACGCCCTGGGCACCGTCGACCACGCCATCCGTGCCGGCGCGTCGCGTAACGCGCTCGTCATCGGTGCCGAGAAGCTCTCCGACTTCACCGACTGGACCGACCGCTCGACCTGCATCATCTTCGCCGACGGTGCCGGCGCGGCGGTGGTCACCGCCACCGCCGACGACGAGCCTGCCGGGATCGGGCCGGTGGTGTGGGGCTCCGCGCCGGACAAGAGCGACGCGGTACGCATCGAGGGCTGGCGGCCGTACATCGCGCAGGAGGGCCAGTCGGTGTTCCGCTGGGCCACCACCGCGCTGGCCCCGCTCGCCCTCCAGGCCTGCGAGAAGGCCGGCGTCGACCCGTCGGAGCTGGCTGCCTTCGTGCCGCACCAGGCCAACTCGCGGATCATCGACGGCATCGCCAAGCGGCTGAACATCCCGCAGGCGATCATCGCCAAGGACATCGTCGAATCCGGCAACACCTCGGCGGCGAGCGTGCCGCTGGCCCTGTCCAAGCTGGTCGAGCGGCGGGAGGTGCCCTCGGGTGCCCCGGTGCTGCTGTTCGGCTTCGGCGGTGGGCTGACCTACGCAGGTCAGGTAGTCCGCTGCCCCTGAAGACCCGCCGCGGTCGGCGACCGCGGCGCACCGCCATCCGGCGGAGAACAAACCCCGATGAGAGGAACCCACCGCAATGACCCGTGACGAGATCACCTCCGGCCTCGCCGAGATCCTCGAAGAGGTCGCCGGGGTGAACCCGGACGACGTGGCCGAGGGGAAGTCCTTCACCGACGACCTCGACGTCGACTCGCTCTCCATGGTGGAGGTCGTGGTCGCCGCCGAGGAGAAGTTCGGCGTCAAGATCCCGGACAACGAGGTGCAGAACCTGAAGACCGTCGGGGACGCCGTCAGCTTCATCGAGGCGCAGTCCTGAGATGAGTCGCGTCGACGTCGTCGTCACCGGGCTCGGCGCGACCACCCCGCTGGGCGGGGACGTCGCGTCGACCTGGGACGCCATGCTCGCCGGCCGCTCCGGGGTGGGTCCGCTCACCCAGGAGTGGGCCGGCCAGCTCCCGGTCCGGATCGCCGCCCAGCTCGCGGTGGATCCGTCCGAGGTGCTGGACCGGGTCAAGCTGCGCCGGCTGGACCGCTCCGAGGCGATCGCCCTGATCGCGGCCCAGCAGGCCTGGGCGGACTCCGGGCTCGCCGATTCCGGGCTGGACCCGGAGCGGCTGGGCGCCAGCGTCGGCTCCGGCATCGGCGGTGCGCTGACCCTGCTCGCCCAGGACGACATCCTTGAGGCGTCCGGCCCGCGTCGGGTCTCCCCGCACACCATTCCGATGCTGATGCCGAACGGCCCCGCCGCCTGGGTGGGGCTGGAGCTGGGCGCACAGGCCGGGGTGCACTCGGTGGCGAGCGCCTGCGCGACCGGCGCGGAGGCGATCGCGCTCGGCCTGGACATGATCCGCTCCGGCCGGGCCGACGTGGTGGTGGCCGGCGGCACCGAGGCGGTCATCCACCCGCTGCCGATCGCCGGGTTCAGCTCCATGCGGGCCATGTCGACCCGCAACGACGAGCCCGAGCTGGCCTCCCGCCCCTGGGACAAGGGCCGGGACGGCTTCGTCCTCGGCGAGGGCGCCGGCATCCTGGTGCTGGAGCGGGCCGACCACGCCACCGCCCGGGGTGCCCACGTGTACGCCCGGCTCGCCGGCGCGGGCATCACCTCCGACGGGTACGACATCGTCCAGCCACACCCGGAGGGGGCCGGCGCGATCCGGGCCATCGCCAAGGCGATCGCCGACGCGGACGTGGCGAAGGCCGACATCGTGCACGTCAACGCGCACGCCACCTCCACCCCGGTGGGCGACCTGGCCGAGATCAAGGCGCTGCACCGGGCACTCGGTGACCATCCGGTGCTGACCGCCACCAAGTCGATGACCGGGCACCTGCTCGGCGCGGCCGGCGCGTTGGAGTCGATCGCCACCATCCTGACCATCCGCGAGGGTGTCATCCCGCCGACGATCAACCTGGACGACCCTGACGACGGTCTCGACATGGACGTCGCCGCGAACAAGGTCCGCCACCTGGACGTACCCGCCGCGCTGAACAACTCGTTCGGCTTCGGCGGCCACAACGTCGCCCTGGTCTTCACCCGCCCCTGACCGCACCACCGGCCCACCACCCCGACACCCGGGGTGGTGGGCCGTCCGGCGTCCATCATGATCAGATTGCGGAGAGTGAGACGACACGCCGGGAAGAGTGCGTGAAATCGCAATCCGATCATGAAGGCCAGCCCCGCCCGCCCGAGTACGGCCGCCCAGCCCACCGTCGTGACCGGCCCGGCCGGTCGACGGCAGCCGGTCGCCGCCGGTCCACCGTGGTACGACGATGTCGCATCGGCCACCGACGCCACCACGGTCGGCCCAAAGGGTAGCGCCTGCACGCTGTCGGTGACCTTCTCGGTGCCTGCGGAGTGGAGGGTCGAGGCGGTGAGGTCCGGGGCCGAGTTCACCCTCGGCCCGGCCGTGCCGGTCTGCGAGATCGACGCGAAGCCGGCCGGGCACATCGGCTTCCTGCGGGTGTGGCAGATCACCGGGGCCACGCCCCTGAACCCGCAGGACACGGTGGACAGGTATCTCGCCGCGTTCGACGGCCCGAAGGAGCAGCAGCACCGGCGGACCAGGGCCGGCCCGCTGGACGCCTTCGAAGCCACCTGGACCGAGGACGGCGAGCGCAAGCGGGCGATCGTGGTGTCCACCCGCAAGGGCGAGCTGATGATCACCCTCGGCGGCCTGGACACCGAGGAGTTCGAGGCGATGCTGCCGGCGTACCAGTCGGCGAAGTCGAGCGCCAACCTGCCGACGTGACCGCGCCGGCTGTCCGGCCTGCCCCCTTCGCAGGCCGGACAGCCGGCCACGGCCGGCCTCCCACAGCCGGACGCACAGCTCCCCCACGACCGGACGCACAAACCCGACCGGCCTCCCCCGACCGGACGCACGGGCCCGCCGGTCAGCGGGGGGCCGGCACCGCTTCGCGGGCCAGGGTGACCGCGCCGAGCAGCGCCGCGTCGTCGGCGAACCGGGACAGCACCACGTCGGGCCGGTGCGGGAGCACCTCGGCCAGCCGGTCGACGAGCAGCCCACGGATCAACGCGCTGCCGGCCACCCCGCCGACCAGCACCACCCGTTGCGGGTCGAGCAGCAGGCAGCAGGTGACCAGGTGCCGGGCCAGTTCGTCGACCCGGGCGGTGAGCGCGTCCCGGGCCGCACCGGGCAGCTCGGCGGCGGCGGCCAGCCCGGCCGCATCCCCGGCCACCCCCAGGTCGGCGGCGAGCCGGTCCAACGCCCGGCCGGAGAAGTCCAGCTCCAGCATGGTGCCGGGCCACGGGCCACCGGCCACCGCGTACCCGATCTCGCCGGCCGCGCCCCGGTGACCGGCGATGACCGCGCCACCCACGGTGACGGCCGCCGCCACGCCGGTACCGATCCCCACCACCAGCCCTGGGTCGGCGTCGCGCAGCGCACCGAGCCGCAGCTCGGCCAGGGCGGCGGCGTTCAAATCGTTGTCCACCGCCACCCGGGCCACCCCGAGAGCGTCGGAGACCGCGTCGGCCAGCCGCAGCCGCTCCCAACCCGGCACGTTCGGGGCCAGGTCGATGCCGTCGGGGCGGACCACCCCGGGCGAGGCCACCCCGGCTGCCGCGAGCGGACCACCCACCTTGGCCACCAGCTCGACGGCCAGCGCCAGGGCCCGGTCCAACGCCTGCGGGGCACCGCGTTCGGCGTGCGTGGCGATCCGCCGGTGGGCCAGTAGCCGACCGGTGCCGTCGGCCACCCCGACCGCCATCTTGGTCCCACCGAAGTCGATGCCGAGCAGCAGTTCGTCGGTGCGGGTGCCGGTGGCGGCCCGGCCGGCCAGTCGTACGTTCACCGGGTCCACCACGCCGTCACCACCGTGTCCGCCGGACCGGATCGCGACCGACCCGCCGACCCGGACAGCCGTCCACCCGGTGACCCGGGACACGGATGGGCAACGGGTCTTCCCATCGGCGCGCTCACCGGCCGGCCACCTCGGCGGCGACCGTGTCCAGTGCCTGGTCGGCGCGGGCCAACCGGTCGCGGGTCGCGACGAGGCGGTCGGCGACGCCGGCGAAGGCGACCCGCAGGGTGCCGACCTGGGCGCGGACGGCAGCGGCCCCCGGACCGTCCACCTGTGCCCGGTCCAGCACCAGATCCGGGTGGACGGCGGCGGCGATCAGGTCGGCCACGGCGTCGTCGGTCAGCCGGTCGGTCAGCCCGTCGGCGGCGGCCCGGACGCCCTCGGCGGTCCAGCTGTCCGGCGCACCGGCCCGGACCAGCCGGCCGACGACCGAGTGGGCGGCCCGGAACGGCACCCCGTGTCGGGTCAGCGCGTCGGCCGCCGCGGTGGTGGTGGCGCCGGAGGCGACGATCTCCTCCCGGCTGGGCGGGTTCAGTGGTTCCAGTTCGGCCAGGAAGCCGCCGACCAGGGCGAAGAATCGATCCGCCCGGTCGTTGCTGTCCCAGAGCCGGACCTGCACGTCGGTGGTGGCGTTGTTGGAGTCCTCCCACCAGGCGGCCCCGACGTTGTTGAGCACCGACGCGGCGTCGGCGGCGCTCGCACCGGCCATCGACACCAGATGCTCCAGCACCACCGGGTTGCGCTTCTGCGGCATGATGCTGCTGCCCTGGGTGAAGTCGCCGGGGGTGGCCACCCACTGCCAGGTCAGCCAGTCCATCAGGGTGCGGGCCAACCGGGCGCCGGTGGCGAGGGCCTGGGCGTTGAGGGTGCCGACCCGGACCAGGTGGTCGGCCCCGGCGACCGCCTCGTACGAGTTGGTGACCAGGCCGTCGAAGCCGAGCAGCTCGGCCACCCGGGCCGGGGCGATGTCCAGGTCGGTGCCGGCGAACGCGCAGGAGCCCAGCGGCGAGACGTTGAGCTGGTCGATCACGTCGGCGTACGCGGCGGCCTCACCGGCCAGCGCCTCGGCGTAGCCGGCCAGGGCGTGCCCGATGGTGGTGGGCTGGGCGGGCCGGCGGTGGGTGTAACCGGTGATCACCACGTCGGCGTACCGGTCGGCGACGTCAAGCGCGGTCGCGCCGGTGGTCAGCACCCGGTCCAGCACGTCGAGCAGTTGGTCGCGCAGCAGCATCCGGAACACCCCGGCGTCGAGGTCGTTGCGGCTACGGGCCATCTGCACGTCCAGTTCGGACGCCGGCACGCCACACGCCTCGGCGAGCTTGGACTCCAGCAGGTAGTAGGTGTCCTCGAAGGTGCCGTCGAACGCCGGGGCGGCGGTGGTGTCGGCACGCAGCGTGGCCAGCCCGCGCAGCAGCCGGGCGCCCCGCTCGGCGGGGATCAGCCCCTGCTCGGTCAGCATCACCACGTGCGCCTGGCTGGCGCGCACCATCGCCGGATAGAGGTACCCGACGTGGTGGTCGTAGGTGGGGGCCAGGTGGTGCCGCTGGTAGGTGGTCAGCTCGCTCATGGCGGTTCCTTACTTCCTTCCGGGCCGGGACGCGGCACGACGGCCGGGTCCCGGGTTCTCGGCTGGTCGGTCGGTCAGGCCGAGCAGCCGTTCGGCGTTGCCGGCGAAGATCGCGCGGAGGTGGTCGTCGGGCATCCCCAGCTCGCGGCAGACCCGCAGCTGGTCGTCGAGGTAGCGGGTGACGTACCCGCGCGGGAACCACGACGAGTCGCTGCCGTACACGATGCGCTGCGGGCCGATCGTCTCGTAGCAGCGGCGGAACAGGTCCTCCAACGTCAGCTTGTACGGCATCCAGCGCACCCACTGGTTGGAGCCGGAGGTGTCGACGTGGATGTTGGGGCAGCCCCAGGCGGCGAAGAGGAGATCCTGCACGTGCTGGACGCCGAAGTGCGGCACCACCACGCTCAGCTCGGGGAAGCGGCGGGCCATCCGGGCCAGCTCGTCGGGGGTGCCGTACCGGCCGAAGGACAGGCCACCGGCGCTGCCGTAGTGGCCGATGTGGATCAGCACCGGCACGCCGAGGCGCTGCGCGGTGGACCAGAGCGGGTCCAGGTCGGTGTGGTCCAGCGGTCCCCGCAGCAGCGGGGCGAACAGCTTCAACCCGCGCAGTCCCCGTTCGGTCACCGCGCGTTCCAGCTCGGCGGCGGCTCCCGGGCCGTACGGGTCGTGGTGGGCGAAGCCGAGCAGCAGGTCCGGGTGGCGGTCGACCACGTCGGCGACGGTGTCGTTGCCGCCGCCGGTGACGAAGACGGCCCGCCGCACCTGCACCGCGTGCAGCTCGTCGGCCCACCGGTCGGCCTCGTCCTGCCACCGTGGCGCGGGTGGCTCGGGGTCGGGGAAGCTCCACGCCTGCCGCCACGCCCGCGCGTACGGGGCGGAGCCGGCGGCCCGGACGGCCCGCTCGTGCTCCCCGCCCGGGTGCATCCCGGCGGCGTCCTCGCAGGCGTGGATCGTCTCGTCGGTGCCGATCCGGAAGTGCAGGTGGAAGTCGACGATGTCGAGTCCCCGGTCCACGCTCATCGCACTCCCCCCGTCGACCCGTCCGTCGCCGGCTCACCGGTCGCCGGGGCCGGCTCACCGGTCGCCGGGGCCGGGCCGTCGGCCGTCAGGGCCGGGCCGTCGGCCGTCGCGCCCGGCAGCGGGTCGGCGGTGGGTGGGGCCGGCGGTGGGGCGGCCACCCAGGCGGCGACGATCTCCCGCAGTCGCCCGCCGGCGGTGGCGCGGACCTGCCGGCCGGCCGCCTCGGAGGCCAGCGAGATGTGCCCGGACCAGCCCTGCCACGGATCGGGACGGGACTCCACGAGCACGTACGGGTGGCCGACCGGCAGCTTCGGCTTCGGCGGCAGGTCGGTCACCGCGTCGAGGCGGACCGCGCCGGGGTCGAACCCGAGCACCCCCGAGGTCTCGTACGCGCCACCGTGCCCGCGGGCGGTCAGCGGCCCGTACAGCTCGGTGGTCTCCGCCGGGGTGACCAGTTGGAACCAGTTGACGAGCAGCAGGCTTGCGGTACGCCGGCCGGAGACCCACTCCATCGCGGCGCGGACGGTGGACATGTTGGCGTCGTGGCCGTTGACGATCAGCAGCCGGGGGAAGCCTGCGGCGACGATCCCCTCGATCACGTCGGCGAGGTAGCCGACGGCGATCTCCGGCCGGATCGACACCGTCCCCGGCCAGGGCCGGGTCTGCCCCGGGCAGGCCGCGTACGGCACCGCCGGAAAGAGCACCCCGCGTGGTCCCTGGGAGCCGGTGGTCGTACCCCCGGAGGAGCCGGCGGCGGTCGCGCCGCCGGCCTCGGCGGCAGAGCCGACAGCGCCGCCGGCCTCGGCGGCAGAGCCGACAGCGCCGCCGGCCTCGGCGGCAGGACCGACAGCGCCGCCGGCCTCGGCGGCGAAGCCTTCGGCGAGGATCAGGTCGGTGCCGAGCGGCAGGTGCGGACCGTGCCACTCGACGGCACCGACGGGCAGCACCGCGTAGTCCGCCGCCGCCGCGACGGCGGCCAGTTCACCGCCGGGAATCCGGGTGGCGGGCAGCAGCCCACCACCGGTCGGCCAGGTCACGCCGTCCACTTCGCCGCCTCCCGGGCGGCCCGGCCGCCGTTCTGCAACCGACCGGAGAACACCATCACCACGAAGATCAACACCACCTGGAGCATGCCGTACGCGGCGGCGGTGCCGACCTCGAACGAGTACATCCGGTTGTTGATCTCGACCGAGATGGGTGCCGTCTCCGAGGTGTAGATCAGCACCGAGGCGACGAACTCGCCGACCCCGTTGACGAAGGCGAGCAGCGCGCCGGCCAGCACACCGGGCAGCATCAGCCGCAGGGTGACCGTGCCGAACGCCCGCCACCAGGGCGCGCCGAGGTTGCGGGCGGCCTCCTCCAGCGACGGGTCGATCTGGGCCAGCGTCGCCGAGCTCGACCGGAACACCAGCGGCAGGAACCGCACGAAGTACGCCAGCGGCATGATCCAGAAAGTGCCGATCAGCACCTGGCCGAAGCTGAACGCGTTGCCGGTGCTGAACGCGGAGATCAGGTTGATCGCCACCACCGTGCCGGGCAGCGCCCAGGCCAGCATGACCGCCACGTCGAGCAGCCCCCGGCCCCGGAAGTCGAGCCGACGCACCGCGTACGCGATCAGCACGCCCACCAGCACGCAGCCGACCGTGGCGAGCAGGCTCATCTGCAACGAGTTGAGGATCGGCCGGTACGCCCCCGGGTCGGAGAAGATCGTGACGAAGTTCTGCATGGTGTACGACGACGGGATCACCTCGGTGGTCCACGAGCCGTCCTGCGAGAACGCGACCAGGGCGATGGTCGCCACCGGGGCGAGCAGCACCATGGTGGCCAGCACCGAGGCGAGCAGGGCCAGCCACCTGCCGAACGGGTTGCTGATCTCCCGGCGGTGCGAGGCGACGCCCTTGGACTGGGAGCGGTAGCTGCGCCGGCCCTCGTACCAGCGCATGCCGAGCAGGAACAGCACCGAGGACACCGCCAGCACCGAGGCGTAGGTGGAGGCCATCGGCAGGTCGCCGTTGGTGCGGTTGATGTAGATCTGCATGGTCATCGTGCGGTCCACCCCGAACAGCAACGGCGCGGTGTACGACGCCAGCGACGTCATGAAGACCAGCAACGAGGCGGAGACCAGGGCCGGGGTGAGCATCGGCAGCAGCACGGTGCGCCAGACCCGGACCCGGCTGGCGCCCAGGTTGTAGGCCGCCTCCTCCACCGACGGGTCCATCCCGACCAGGGCGGCGGACGCGGCGAGGTAGAAGAACGGGTACATGGTGAAGGTGTGCACCACCAGCACCCCGGCGATGCCGGTGAACGGGAGCACCGGGTTCTCGGTGCCGAGCAGGTGTTGCAGGCCGCGCGGCAGGATGCCGGTCTCGCTGTAGAGCAGCTGGAACGAGATCGCCCCGATCAGCGGCGGCAGCGCCGCCGGCACCAGGATGATCGCCTCGATCAGCCGTCGGCCGGGGAACGAGAAGCGTTTGAGCAGGAAGGCCATCGCCACCCCGACGATCCCGCAGAGCAGCACGCTGGCCGCCGAGATCATCAGTGAGGTGAGCAGCGCCGAGCGGGCCACCCCGGTGCCGGTGAGGAACTCGGAGTAGTTGGCCACCCCGTCCACCCCGACGCTCTCGGCGAAGGTGGCGAACATCGGCTGCACCACGTAGCCGAAGAGGATCAGCACCAGCGGGAAGACCAGCAGGTACGGGAACCAGGGCGAGTTGGCGTTGAGGCCGCGCCGGGGCCGGCCGGCCTTCGGTGGGGCGGGGTCCGTGGTGACCGGCGGCACGGTGGCCGGGCTCGGCGTGGCGGGAATGGTGCTCACAGTGTCACCTCGGTTCGCGACTGCGGGGCTCGCAAAACCGGCTCACTCCTCGCGCTCACGGCTGCACCACCCACATCCGTTCCCGGTTCAGCCGCAGCCCGACCTGGTCACCGACGGCGGTCCCGGCCGGGACGTCGATCGCGGCGACCTGCACCGGTTCGCCGGCCACCTCGACCACGAGGTTGGTGGCCATGCCGGTGAACTCCACCTCGGTCACCCGGCCGGTGAGCGCGCCGGGCTCGGTGGCCGAGGTGAGCCCGAGGTGCTCGGGGCGTACCGAGACCAGGGCGGTGTCCCCGGCGCGCAGGCCGTGGTCGGTGGGGGCGGTGACGGCGGTCTCGCTGCCGTCGGGCAGTCCCACGGTGACCGTCCCGGCGGTGGCGGTGACCACCGGCAGCTCGAGCACGTTGCTGCGGCCGATGAAACGGGCCACGAAGGCGGTCGCCGGCCGGTGGTAGATCTCCTGCGGGGCACCGATCTGCCGGACCCGGCCGGACTCCATCACGGCGATCCGGTCGGACATCGCCATCGCCTCGGCCTGGTCGTGGGTGACGTAGATGGCGGTGGTGCCGGCCTCCTGCTGGATCCGCCGGATCTCCACCCGGGTCTCCTCGCGCAGCTTGGCGTCGAGGTTGGACAGCGGCTCGTCGAGCAGCAGGGTACGCGGCCGGATGACCAGCGCGCGGGCCAGCGCCACCCGCTGCTGCTGGCCGCCGGAGAGCTGGTCGATCCGGCGGTCGCCGTAGCCGGCGAGGTGGACCTGGCCGAGCGCCTCCTCGATCCGCCGGGCGGACTCGGCCCGCCCCACCTTGCGGATCTTCAGCCCGTACGCGACGTTCTGCGCGACGGACATGTGCGGGAAGAGGGCGTAGTTCTGGAACACCATGCCGGTGTCGCGCTTGTTCGGCGGCCGGTGGGTGACGTCCTCGGTGCCGAACCGGATCCGCCCCGAGGTGGGGAAGTAGAACCCGGCAACCATCCGCAGGGTGGTGGTCTTGCCGCAGCCGCTCGGGCCGAGCAGGGTGAAGAACTCCCCGGCGGCGATGCTGATGTCGACGTCGTCGACGGCAGCGGTGTCGCCGGCACGCGCGAAGCGCTTGCTCACCGACTCCAGCGTGACATCGATCATGATGTCCTCTCCTTCATGCGGTACCGGCCTGGCCGGGCGGGCGGGGGTGCGGGGACCGGGCCGGTGGGCACGGGGTACGGGTCGCGGGACGCCGTCGGGCCGTCGCCGCAGCGGTCGGAGCGAGTTCCGGTCGGGCCGTCACGGCGCGGACGGGCGGCGGTGCCGGGGGCGGGACGTGCCCCCGGCACCCGTGCGGTCAGCCCTTGTTCTTGATCTGGCTGTTCCAGTTGTTGATCCACTCGGTCTCGTTCTTGCCGATGATGTCCCAGTTGACGTCGAGCGGCTTGAGGTTGAGCTGGGCCAGCCACTCCGGCTGCTGGGCGATCTCCACGGCCGGGATCTGGTAGTAGTCCTTGGCCAGGTCGGCACGCAGGGTGTCGTCGAAGAGGAACTCGATGAACTTCTGCGCGCCGGCGCTGTTGCCGCCCTTGACCGCGGCCAGCCCGTCGACCAGCACCGGGGCACCGGACGCCGGCATCACGTAGCCGAACGGCATGTTGGACTGGTTGGCCTGGAGCAGGATGTCCTGGAGGTTCCAGGCGCTGAGGGTGCCCTGCTGGCGGGAGAGCTTGAGGTAGAGGTCGGCCGGGTTGGCCGCGTACGAGCCGGTGTTGGCGTCCAGCTTCTTGAGCCAGTCGTAGCCGGGCTGCGGGTTGCTGCCGTCCGGCGACTGCCGCATGATCATCGCGGCGTAGATCGACCGCATGGTGCCCGAGGCGGCCACGTCCCGGATGACGATCTTGTCCTTCCACTCCGGCTTCAGCAGGTCGTCCCAGTCCTTCGGGGCCTGCTCCGGGGTGAGCGCCTTGTTGTTGTACATGATGACCTCGGGCAGCAGGATCTCACCGAACCAGCGTCCCTCGGCGTCCTTGTACTTGGCGTCCATCTTGCCGGCGAACGCGGGCTGCCAGGCGGTGAGCAGGTCCTCGCCGGCACCGGCGGCCAGCCCCTGCTGGGTGCCGCCCCACCAGACGTCGGCCTGCGGGTTGGCCTTCTCGGCCCGGACCCGCTCCAGGATCTCCTGGGCGCCCAGGTTGAGGATCTCCACCTTCCCCTTGTACTCGGGGTACTTGGCGGTGAACTTGTCCACGACGAAGGTGGAGACCTTCTTGTCGCGGGCGGTGTAGATCGTCAGCTTCTCGGTCTCACCGGCTGCGGTGTCGTCCGAGCCGCCACCGCCACAGGCGGTGCCGGCGGCGAGGACGGTGGCGAGCGCTCCGGCTAGCAGAAGTCGACGTCTCATGGGGTACCTCCGAGGGGTGTGGGCGAAGAAATCAGCGGTTCGGGCAGGTCAGGGGGCCGGTAACAGGGTGGGCGTTCCGGCGGCGGCAGCGGACAGGGCGTAGCTGACCGCGCCGTGCAGCACGGCCCGGTCGCCGAGCACGGCCCGGCGTACCTCGGTGGTGCTGGGTGCGGCGGCGGTGACCAGGCCCTGGAGCCGGTCGACGGCGGCGTCGTCGAGTTCGGCGGCGGCACCGCTGAGCAGCACCCGGCCCGGGTCGATCACGCAGACGCAGGAGACGATCAGCCGGGACCAGGCGTGCAGCACCTCGTCGAGGTAGCCGGCGGCGCGCGGGTCGGTGCCGGCCAGTTCGACGAGCGCGCGTACCGGCGAGTCGGGGCGGCGGCCGGGGGCCAGCGCGACCACCCGCTCGGCGATCGCGTTCTCCGACCAGCGCGCCTCGAACGGACCGATCCCGTCGTGTCCCCGGCCGGCCGGGTCCAGCGGCAGGAAGCCGACCTCGCCGGCCGCACCCCGGGCACCCCGCCGGACCTGGCCGTCGAGCACCAGGCCCGCGCCGATGCCGTCGCGGACGTGCAGCAGCAGCAGGTCGGCGACGTCCATGCCGGCGCCGGCGGAGTGTTCGCCGGCCGCCATCAGGTTGACGTCGTTGTCCACCACCACCGGTACGCCGAGCGTCCGCTGGACCGACTCCCCTATCGGGCGGCCCTCGATCAGGCCGACCGAGGGGGCGAGCCGGACCGCGCCACCGGAGATGACGCCGGGCGCGGCGATGGCCACCCCGCGCAGCGCGGGCAGCCCCTCCCCGGCCAGTTCCGGCACCGATCGGCAGATGGTGTCGACGATGTCGCCGGTCAGCCGGATCGCACGGTGGGCGACCACCGCGCCGTCGCTGTCGGCGATCTCGCAGCTGATCCGGGACGGCTCCAGCGAGACGGCGGCGACCAGTTCGGCCCGGGGGTTGAACTCCAGCATCGCCCGGGGTCGGCCGGCCCGTGAGGCACCCGGCCCGCGTTCGATGAGGTAGCCCTCGGCGATCAGGTCACGCACGAGCGGGGTGAGCGTGGCGGGACTCAGGCCGGTGAGCTCGGTCAGCTCGGCCCGGGAGAGCACCCGGACCTGGCGGGCGGTGGAGATCACGGAAAGCCGCTTGATCTCCTTCGACCGCTCCCGGCTCACCGGGCTCGTTGGTGGCGTCACCACGTCTGTCACACTTCCTTCCTACGGCGAACGAATTAAAGAGTCAAGTAACAAGTCCGTCTCGGATCGGCCGTCGGCAGGCACTGGAGCAGCAATAACGTCCACCAAGAGGGTCGATGGCCGGTTCGGATGGCCGTTCCGGCGCACCAGAGGACATCCGGGACATGCCCTACTTTATTTCTTCTGCAAAGAAAGAAATACCTTCCAAAGCATTGACGTACCACCGCGCCGGTCCCTAGCGTCACCGGACGAAGGCCTTCCAGTGTGTACGGAACCCGTACCGCTGCCGTACCCGGTGCACCGCGTCCGACGACGCCCACCGTTCCCCGTTCCCACCGCCTCACCGTCCACCGACGACCCCGCGTCCGGCGCACCGCGTCCGACGACGACGGTCGCCGCCCGGACGTCGTGGTTCCGGAAGGATCTGCATGCGCATCAAGGGTTTCCTGCTACCCACCGCACTCGCCCTGGCCGTGGCCGGGGCACCTGCCACCGCCGTCGCCGCCCCGGCCGAGGTCCGCCCACCCAAGGCCGTCGACCTCGACGTGCTCTTCGTCAGCGCCCACCCCGACGACGAGGCCGGCAGCCTCGCCACCCTCGGCCAGTGGAAGGAGAAGTACGGCGCCAAGGCCGGCGTCGTCACCATCACCCGGGGCGAGGGCGGCGGCAACGCCGTCGGTCTGGAAGAGGGCCCGCCGCTGGGCATCATCCGCGAACGCGAGGAACGCACCGCGATCGGCAAGGCCGGCGTGGAGAACCTCTACAACCTCGACCGGGTCGACTTCTGGTACACCGCGTCCGCCCCGCTGTCCGAGCAGATCTGGGGGCACGACGACACCCTGGGCCAGATCGTCCGGGTCATCCGGACCACCCGGCCCGAGATCATCATGACGATGAACCCGTCGCCGACCCCGGGTAACCACGGCAACCACCAGCAGGCCGCCCGGTTCGCCGCCGAGGCGTTCGCCGCCGCCGCCGACCCGGCCGCCTTCCCCGAGCAGCTCAGCGCCGAGGGGCTGACCCCGTTCCGGGCCGCGAAGTTCCTGCGTACCGGCGGCACCGGCACCTCCGCCGCCGGGCCGCAGTGCGCGACCGGCTTCACCCCGACCGTCCCCACCGACCAGGTCTTCGGCGTCTGGGAGGGCACCCCCAGCGCCAGCGGGAAGACCTGGGCCGAGGTCGAGGTCGACGCCCGCCGGGAGTACGTCACCCAGGGCTGGGCCGGCACCGCCGCCGCCCCCACCGACCCGACGAAGATCCGCTGTGACTTCTACACCCTGATCGACAGCCGCGTCCCGTACGACCCGGCGGACACCTCGCCGGAGGCGATCCTGCGCGGCTCGGTGCTGCCGCCGGTGACCGGTGGCCTGCCGAAGGGCACCGAGCTGTACCTCACCACCGACCGGTTCGACCTGGCCCCCGGCGCGACCGTCGAGGTCACCGCGCACCTGCGCGCGCCCGCCAACCGACTCCTGGCCAAGCCCCGGATCGACCTGCGACTGCCGGCCGGCTGGAAGGCCAAGGGCTCCGGCGTGCTGAACAACGACGTGCCGGCCGGCAAGGAGCGGACCAGGACGTTCACCGTCACCGTCCCGGCCGACGCCGACACCAACCAGCAGCAGCTCATCGGTGCCACCCTGACCACCCGCCAGGGTGTCGGGCGCACCGACCGGGCCGTCCGGGTGGTCGCCGACGTGCGCGGCACGCTGGAGCCACTGCCCGAGGTCGGCATCTTCCGTGACTGGGCCGGCGACGGCGGATACCCGCAGCTGGACACCCTGATCAAGCCGGTGCTCACCATCGGCTCCGGCCAGCAGCGCTCGGTCCGCATCGACCTGCGTAACCACGGTCGGGTCAGCCGCAGCGGCACCGTCACCCTCGGCCTGCCCGCCGGCTTCACCGCCGACGCGGCCACCAAGAGCTACCCCGAACTGGCACCCGGCGCGACCGGGGCGGTCACCTTCACCGTCACCAACACCGACGCCACCCTGCCGACCGCCAACGAGGGCGGCACGGACGGCGACTACGGCATCACCATCACCACCACCAGCGCCGCCGGCAGCACCGTGGAGACCGGCGCGCTGGAGATCGTGCCGACCACCGAGGTCCCGGCCGCCGGCAACGGCACCGTCGACGGGGTCGCCTCGCCCGGCGAGTACCCCGGCCCGGAGCTGGACCTCTCCCGCATCTGGGAGGGGCAGGCCACCACCCCGCAGGACGCCTCGGCCACCGGCCGGATCGCCTGGACCCCCGACGCCCTGAAGGTGTTCGTGCAGGTCACCGACGACGTGCTCGGCAAGAAGGTGGTGCCGCAGGACTGCAAGCGGCAGCGCCGCACCGACAGCGTGGAGATCATCGTCGACCCGAAGGGGAACTCGGCGGACACCTCCACGGCGTTCAAGGCGGGCATCTTCCCGATCACCGACGACCCGGCCAACGGCAACCCGCCCTGCTGGCAGCGCGACGCCGACAACCGGCAGGGCCCGGGGGCGACCACCGCACCCGGGATGACAGTGGTCAGCAAGGTCAGCTCCCCCTACACCGGGTACACCATCGAGACGAGCATCCCGTTCGCGGTGCTGCCCGACGCGGTGGACCCGGCCCGGATGGGCCTCAACGTGCTGGTCTACGACTCGGACACCCAGGACCTCAGCTCGCAGTCCCGACTGGGCTGGTCCACCTTCACCGGCGTCCGGGCCGACCCGTACCGCTACGGTCTGGCCACCCTGCCCGGTTACCAGCCGGCGGCCCGGCAGCCCAGCGCGCCGGTCTTCCCGGACACCTCCGCCCGCAGCGTGCTCAGCCCGCAGACCATCGCCCAGTCGGCCGTGGACGGGGTGGCCCCGGCCGCCGTGCCGCGGCTGAAGAACTCGGCGCTGCGACTGACCTCGGCCCAGCGGGTCACCGACGGAGTGCAGGTCACCCTGCGCTCCGACCGGGCCGGCACCGCCTACCTGTACGCCTGGGACGGCGACACGGCCCGGGGCGATCGCACCGTACGGATGGCCGCCGGTGACCGGGTCACCGTGACGGTCCCGGTCAGCGGAGGCACCCCGACGTCCCTGTTGGCCGCGTTCGAGGCCGGCGGCGCCGCCGTGGCCCAGCAGGTTCCGCTGGGCTGACCCGCCACCGCGTGACCCGTGGCCGGCCGTCGACCTCCGTCGACGGCCGGCCACGCCGGCGTCGCGCGGCCCGGCTCACCCGGACGCCCCGGGATCAGCCGGTGCAGCTGGTGGCGGGCAGTCCGGTCAGCGGCACCGGGGAGCGGCCGGTGGGCCGGGCCTTGCCGGCCAGCACCTCGGCGAGCGCGGTCATCGAGGCCCCGCTGGACGAGTAGGTGGCCAGCAGGGCCGGTGAGGTCGACTTCTCCAGCACGTACGGGGTGTCCATCGCCACGGTCACCGCCGCGCCTGCGGCAAGGTCCTTCGGGCCGTCGCCGTAGCCGACCAAGTGGACCCGGGTTCCCCCCTTCGGCACCACCCGTACGCCCGCCGCGGTCAGCGCCTCGGTGAGCGCCGCCCGGGTCCGGTCCCGGCCGGCGGAGGTGGTGACGGTGACCGGGCCGGACACCTTCGCGCCACATTCCCCCCGGAGCTGGGTGACCGCCGCGGCGGCCAGCTCGGCGGCGGCGGCCCGGTGCGGGGCGCTGCCGAGCGTGGACATCGCCGGCGTCGGCCGGTCGGCGAGCCGGAACTTCATGGTCAGCACCCGGGTGACCGCCGCCACCAGCCGGTCCCGGGGCAGCGAGCCGTCGCGCAGCGCGGCCAGCAGCCCGTCGTACGCCTGGCCGACGTTCGGGGTCATCAGGATCAGGTCGTTGCCGGCGAGCAGGGCCTTCACCGCCGCCTCGCCCGGCGGGTAGCGCTTGGCCGGCGGCATGTTCATCCCGTCGGTGATCACCACCCCCTGGAAGCCGAGCTGGCCTCGCAGCACGTCGGTGAGCAGCTTGCGGGAGAAGGTGGCCGGGGTGCCCGGGTCCACGGCGGTGACGTCGAGGTGCGCTGACATCACCGCCATCGCCCCGGCGTCGATGCCGGCCCGGAACGGCGGGAAGGCGGTGCCCTCCAGCTCGGCCCGGGGCTGGCCGACCACCGGGACCTCCTGGTGCGAGTCGGCGGCGCTGAGCCCGTGCCCGGGGAAGTGCTTGACGCTGGCCGCCACCCCGGCGCTCTGCAACCCCCGGACCGCGCCCGCGACCTGCGCGCCGGCCCGCTGCGGGTCGGCACCGAAGGAACGCGAGCCGATCACCGTGCTGCGGGTGGCGAGGACGTCGGCGACCGGCGCGAAGTCCAGGTTCACCCCCATCGCCGCCAACTCGGTGCCGGCGGCCTTCCAGGCGGCCTCGGTCCGGGTCGGTTCGTCTGCCGCCCCGGCGGCGAGCGCGCTGGGCAGCGTGGTCACCCCGTCGGTGATCCGGGTGACCACCCCGTACTCCTGGTCGGTGCCGACCAGGAACGGCGCCGGCGCGGTGGCGAGCTTCCCGGCGGCGGCGCGTAGCCCGGTGGTCAGCTCCCGCACCTGGGCGGGATTGTCGACGTTGGTGGTGGACTGGTTGCCGGAGGTGGGGTCGTCGGCGCTGAAGCCGACCAGGATCAGCCCACCGAGCCGGTACTTCGCGATCATCTCGGCGGGCGTGTCGACCCCGCCGAGGGCCTGGTTGCCGGTGGCCGAGCCGGGCGTCACCTTCGTCGCCGAGCTGCCGTACGCATAGGGCATCAGCACCTGGCCGACCAGGTCCTCGTCGCCGAGCGTGCCGGCCAGCGCGGCGGCCCGCGCGGCCGGGTCGGAGGCGGTGGACGCGGCGACGGTCGGCGTGGCTGTCGGGGCGGCCCCGGAGAGGGCCGGCGACGGAGCCTGCCCCTCCCCCGCGCATCCGGAGGCGAGCAGCGCGGTCAGGGCGGCGACGGCGACGCCGGCACGTCGTGGGGAGATCGGCACCCGGCCCATCCAACCCGCGCCGAAGATCAGCGGCAACCCGACCAGGTCACGCCGTGGGTGGAGGGTGCCCGTCCCCGACCGGTTGTCCGGCTGACCCGGCCCTTCTGGCTGCTGGGTGGCCGGTCCGGGTGAGCAGGCTCACCCAACTCCGGGACACTGACCGAGCTCCGGGACGCTGACCGAGCGCAGCGCGAAGGTCTCCGCAACCGGCCGCGCAGCGCCGGGGCAACCACCGACCCGGGTGAACGGCCGACCCCTCGCGCGTGGCCCATCACCAGTGACCATCGCGCGCTTGGTCCAATACCTGGGTGATCGTCTGACCTGGGTGATCGTCCCGGTCGGGACACTCGGTCGCCCGGCCCGGTGGCTTCCTCCCCCTGTCGTCCGGGACGCGGCATGGCCCGTGTCTCTCGCCTCGGGTTCCATCAACGCGACCGCGGGCCGAGTCGGCCAGGCGTGCGCGCAGGCCCCATCGAGCGCCACCGCCGACCGAACGGCCAGGCATGCGCCGCAGGCCCCATCGAGCGCCACCGCCGGCCGAACGGCCAGGCATGCGCCGCAGGTGAGTACCACCTCCCTGGGAGGTCTATGCCTGCCGGTCATAAATATGACTGACAGGCATAGACCTCCCAGGGTCATAGATGTGGAGGCGCGCCGGTGGGCGCAGGAGCACGGCAGGATCGGGAGTCGAGCCGGAGCGTGCGGGCGCGCGAGTGGGAGACGGAGCGGAGGGTGCGGGCGCGCGAGTGGGAGACGGAGCGGAGGGTGCGGGCACACGGCACGGGTGAGGGCACACCGGTGGGCGCGGGGTGCACGGCAAGCGGGAGACGGGGCGGTGGGTGTGGGCGGAGACGCGAAAACGGGGCGGTGAGGGCTCGCGCCGCCGGCGGCCGGTCAGCACGGCCACCGGCGCCGCTGTGGTCAGCCGACCCGGGTGAGCAGGGTCACCGGTGCGCCGTCGCCGGCATACCGGTAGGGCTCCAACTCCGCGTCCCAGGCGGTGCCCATCGCCTTGTCAAGGGCGTGTGCCAGCGCCTCGGGGCGTACCGAGGCCATGATGCTGCGCAGCCGGTCCTCGCCGAGCTGGATGTCGCCGGCCGCGCCCACCGCGGCCCGGAACAGGCCACGGCCCGGAACGTGCATGAAACGTTCACCGTCCGCGCCCGCGCTGGGTTCCTCGGTCACCTCGAAACGGATCATGGGCCACTGCCTCAGGGCAGCAGCCAGCTCGGCACCCGTCCCCGGCCGACCGGTCCATCCGCACTCGGCCCGACGGGCGCCGGGATCGACGGGCTGGGCCGTCCAGTGCAGGTTGACCGGCGCGGCGAGGACGCGCGCGATCGCCCACTCGACGTGCGAGCACACGGCGAGCGGGGTCGAGTGGACGTATACGACGCCACGCGTTGGCACGGTGACCTCCCGGAGAGCGAGGTGCGTCTTCCCCTACGACCTCGACCACCCGAGTGGCTGTTGCCACACATGATGACTGCTGTGACGGATGGTGCGCCAGAGAATCGGAAAATTCGCCGCCGGGAAATACCCGGACCGGTGACCTCGGTTGTGCACTCCGACGGGCACGGTGAGCTGCCAGGCATCGTGGTCGTGTATATTTCTCTGGGCGGTTCTGCGCCGTCGCACAACTTCGCGGGCCGAGGCTCACCCGGGCGTCACCCGCTACAGCCCCCGGACGTTCCCGTCCTCCCGTACGTCTTGCAAGGAGCATCTCCGTGGCGAGCAACACCTCTAAGACCGCGCGCGCGTCAGTCCGGGCCGGCCAGGCTGGCCAGGGTGGCGCCCTCAGCGTGCTGGGCGAGTTCAAGTACCTCATCCCGCTCAACGGCGGCAAGCACGCCTACGTGCGGAACCTGACCAACGGCAAGACCGCGCACCTGCGTACCGACTCCGACGCCTTCGTCGAGGAGATCCGGGTGCTGGCCACCGCCGGCCACGCCGCCAAGATCCGCGCCGAGATCAACAACCTCGCCGCCGCCCACCCGGGCGACGGCTGGGACAAGACCGAGAAGCGCCTCGTCGAGGCAGGCGTCTTCGAGGGCTGAGCACTCCCCAGCCTCACCTGGAACCGCCCGTCGGGTCACCCCGGCGGGCGGTTTCCTCATTCCCGGGTCGGGTGCCACGTGGCCCCGCCCCTCGGGGCGGGTCCGGATGAGCGCGGCCACGCAGGAGAGGGGTTCCCCTTCCCGGGATGGGTGCCCGACACCCCTGCCCATCCTCTTCTGCGCTCCGTCTCCGCCCTCCCTGCCCCCATGCTCGCGCTGGATCCATGAAGTAGTGGCATCCGGCCGGGTGGAGGGGACTACTTCATGGATCCAGCGCGAGCATGAAGGGTCCGGCCTCAACGCGGTTCGCCAGCGGCGCGTCGGTGGCGGCAGAGCAGAGCGGTGGGGTGGGGTGGGTCAGGTGGGTGGTGATGGTCAGGGGGCGAGCAGGGTGACCTCGCCGGTGTCCAGGTCGTACAGGGCGCCGACGACGTCCACGGCACCCTGTACGACCGGGCCGGACAGCAGTGCCTCGGTGCGCAGCGTTCGCACCGTTCGTCGTACGTGCCGACGTGCCGCCAGCGAGTGGACGGCCGGGTCGTGCAGACCCACCTCGGTCACCGCCGGGGCGATCCGGTCGACGACGTAGTCCAGGTCCCCACCGGGTCGCCGTCCCGTGCGCAGGCTCTCCACCGTCGAGGCGACCGCCCCGCACCGCTCGTGCCCGAGCACCATCACCAACGTCACGCCGAGCTGGTCCACCACGTACTCGATCGAGCCCCGGACGGCCCGGTCCAGCACGTGTGCCCCGGTGCGGATGACGCAGATCGAGCCGAAGGTCTGGTCGAAGATCGCCTCCAGCGGCACCCGCGAGTCGATGCAGCCGAGCAGCACCGCGTACGGCTGCTGGTCGCCGGAGGCCACGGCCGCGGCGGCGGTGATGTCGTGCCCGTGGACGGGACGGCCGCTGACGAAGCGCCGGTTGCCGGCGAGCAACTCGGCCAACGCCGCCCGGGGTGTCCGGGCAGCTCCGGCAGACGAAGTCGGCATGCCCCCAGACTGGTCGCCGCGCCGAGCCTGCGCAGCCGGGTCGGGATTCTTCCCACCAGCACGATTGGCGCGGACCCGGCTCGGGTAGCCGGATGACGCCGGTGAATGGGTACCGGGTGGCTGGGGAGGTGGCGATGCCGGATCAGCGGGAGTTGCGGCTGCCCGACGAGGTACGACTGCACGTCGAGGTGAGTGGCCCGGCCGACGCCGAGGTCACCGTGATCCTGCTGCACGGCTGGACGCTGGACGGCCGGGCCTGGCACAGGCAGCTCGCCGACCTACGGAGCCGGTCCGGCGACCGGGTCCGGGTGGTCACGTACGACGCACGCGGGCACGGCCGGTCGAGCTGCATGGCGCTGCGTACGGCGACCCTGGCCCAGCTCGGCGACGACCTGGCGGCAGTGGTGGACGAGGTGGCCCCGACCGGGCCGGTGGTGCTCGTCGGCCACTCGATGGGCGGGATGACGGTGATGGAGTACGCCCACCGGCACCCGGCCCACTTCGCCGCCCGGACGGCCGGCCTGGTCTTCGTCTCCACCACCGCCGAGGGACACACCCACACCGCGTACGGCCTGTCGCCGCGGATCGCCCGGTTGATCCGGATCGCCGAGACCACCGGCGCGGGGGTGCTGGCCCGGTGCGGCGCCTGGCGGCCGCCCCGAGCGCTGCTGCGCGCCCTGGCCCCGAGCATCCGGTGGATGCTCTTCGGCGACCACTGCTCCGCCTCGGACATCCGCCTGGTCACCTCGGCGGTGGCCCGCGCGTCGCTGCGCTCGATCGGCGGTTTCCGCGCCTCGATCGGTGCCCAGCACCGACTCGACACCCTGGCCGCGTTGGCGCACCTGCCGGCGGCGGCGTTGGTCGGCGACCGGGACCGGCTCACCCCACCGCCGTGCGCGGAGTCGATAGCGGCGGCGCTGCCGGCCACCGAGCTGACGGTCTGCCCGGGGGCCGGGCACATGCTGATGATGGAGCGCCCGGACGAGGTGAACGCCGCCCTCGCCGGGGTGCTCCACCGGGTGCTCGGTCACCTCCGCGCCGGCCGACCGCCCCGCCCGCGCCGCGCCGCCCGCACGCCGAGGCGGTCCGCCCCGGTCCCCCAACCGGCGGGCTGAGCCGCCCCGCCGGCGGCACACCGGTCCGCCCCGATCGCCCAACCGACGCGCTCAGGCATCCCGCCGGCACCGACGCCGCCGGCCGGTCGACCGAGCAACCTGGCCGGACCGGACGAGGTGCGGAGGTCGCTCGACCGGCGAGGCGTGGAGGTCGCCAGGGGTGGCGGAGGTCGCGGGGCGGGTATCGGCCCGACGCGGGCGGGCGGCTGCCCGTACCCTCATTCCGCCTGGCACGCACCCGTGCCCGGCGTCGCCGTCGCACAGGAGCCCGTACGTTGACCGACCAGATCACCCTGGAACAGGAGATCGCCGCCGAGCAACGGCATCTCGACCGGGTGTACGCCCGGCTCGCCGAACTGCGCCGCGCGGCAGTCCGCGCCGAGCGGGACGGTTACCGGCTGGCCCGGGTCGGCAACTTCGGCGCACTGGTGGAGCGGGACGCCATGGTCTTCCACGCCGCCCAGCGCCGGCACATGTTGGACGCGGAACACGAGGGGCTGGTCTTCGGCCGGCTGGATCTGCGGGACCGGCAGGTGCTGCACGTCGGCCGGCTCGGGGTGCGCGGGGAGAACGCCGAGACGCTTGTGGTCGACTGGCGTGCTCCGGCCGCCGCCGCCTTCTACCGGGCCACCCCGGCCGACCCGCTGGGGGTGGTGCGGCGGCGCACCATCAGCTCGTCGGCGGAGAAGGTCACCCGGATCGAGGACGAACTGCTCGACCCGGAGGCCGCGCCGCCGGACATGCCGGTGGTCGGCGACGGGGCGTTGCTGGCCACCCTGTCCAGGGCGACCGGGCGGGGCATGCGGGACATCATCGCCACCATCCAGCGGGAGCAGGACGAGGTGATCCGCTCCCCCGCGGCGGGTGTCACGATCGTCTCGGGTGGGCCGGGCACCGGGAAGACGGCGGTGGCCCTGCACCGGGCGGCGTACCTGCTCTATGCCGACCGCAGCCGGTACGCCGGCGGCGGCATCCTGGTGGTGGGTCCGTCGGCGGTCTTCGTGGAGTACATCGCCTCGGTGCTGCCCTCGTTGGGCGAGGAGACCGCCACCCTGCACTCCCTGGGTTCGCTGTTCCCCGGGATGTCGTCGACCCGTACCGACGAGCCCGAGGTGGCGGCGGTGAAGGGTTCGCTGCGGATGCGGCGGGTGCTGGAACGGGCGGCCCGGGACGCGGTGCCGGACAGCCCTCAGCAGCTGCGCCTGCTCTACCGGGGTGCGTTGCTGCGGTTGGAACGGCAGGAGCTGGACCGCATCCGGGACCGGGCGTTGCACCGGGGCGCCCGCCGTAACGAGGTGCGCCGCGCCGGCTTCGACGGGGTACTCGCCGCGCTGTACACGCAGGCCCGCCGGCTGGCCGTCACCGGCCTGCCCGAGCAACGCGCCTTCGAGGACGAGATCATCGACCGGCCGGAGTTCCGGGAGTTCCTCAAGGCGTGGTGGCCCCGGTTGCATCCCCGGCACGTGCTGGGTTGGCTGGCCCACCCGGATCGACTGCACCGGTACGCGACAGGCATCCTCTCCCGGGCGGAGATCGCGTTGCTGGTGAGGGCGTACCGGTCGTTGGACACCGAGGGGTTGACGGTGGCCGACGTCGCCCTCCTCGACGAGCTGGACGCCCTGCTGGGCAAGCCGGTACGCCCGAGGAAGGCCAACCGGGATCCGTTCCAGCTGGCCGGCGGGGTGCGGGAGCTGAGCACCTTCGGTGAACGGCAACGCGCCGCCCGGGCAGCGGACCGGGAGCGACCGGAGGACTACCGCGACTACGCGCACGTGGTGGTCGACGAGTCGCAGGACGTCTCGCCGATGCAGTGGCGGATGGTCGGCCGGCGCGGTCGGCTCGCCTCCTGGACGGTGGTGGGCGACCCGGCGCAGACCGCCTGGACGGGCGACCAGGAGGAGCTGGACCGGGCCCGGGACCAGGCGCTGGGCCGGCGCCGTCGGCACCGGTTCACGCTCTCCACCAACTACCGCAACTCCGCGGAGATCTTCGCGGTGGCGGCGGCGGAGATCCGCCGGCTCTACCCCGACCTGGAGCTGCCGAGCGCGGTGCGGTCCACCGGGGTGGACCCGGTGGCGCTGAACGTCCCGGCGACGGAGCTGGCCCCGGCGACGCTCGACGCGGTGGACGCGTTGCTCGCCGAGGTGGCGGGGACGGTCGGCGTGATCACGCCGGTGCCCCGCCGGGACGAGGTCGCCGGCTGGTTGGGCGACCGGGGCGGGGCGCGGCTCCAGGTGGTGAACAGTCTCCAGGCCAAGGGCATGGAGTACGACGGGGTGGTGCTGGTCTGCCCCGGCGAGATCCGGGCCGATCCGGGCTCCGGGGTACGGACGCTCTACGTGGCACTTTCCCGGGCCACCCAGCGCCTCACCACCGTCGAGCCGACGGGCTGATCCACGGGCTGACCCGCCGGCAGCCGGTCCCGACCTCTCGACGCGGCCCGGGACCGGCCCGCCCTGTCCGCGACCGGCCCGGCCCGGGCCGCCCACGCCTGGCCCCCACCTGGCCGGCTGCCGGGCTGTCACTTGCACACATAGCGATGTGAGCATAGATTGGATCGGGTTCGCGGCGGCGACGGAAGGTGTGGACGTGGGCGCAGGTCATGACCACAGCGCGACGATCAGCAACGCCGCACACCGGCACCGCGGCCGGCTCTGGGCGGCGTTCGGGCTGCTCACCGTGCTCATGCTGGTGGAGGCGGTGGCCGCCTTCGGCACCGGCTCACTGGCGCTGCTCTCCGACGCCGGGCACATGTTCACCGACGTGCTCGGCATCGGGATGGCGCTGGCGGCGATCACCGCCACCCGGCGGGCCGAGCGGGATCCGCAGCGCACCTTCGGGCTCTACCGGTTGGAGGTGCTCGCCGCGCTGGCCAACGCCGTCCTGCTCAGCGGCGTCGCCGTCTATGTACTGA
Source organism: Micromonospora sp. NBC_00421 (assembly GCF_036017915.1). Classification (NCBI taxonomy): domain Bacteria; kingdom Bacillati; phylum Actinomycetota; class Actinomycetes; order Micromonosporales; family Micromonosporaceae; genus Micromonospora; species Micromonospora sp. NBC_00421. Next base: position 206,792 of record NZ_CP107929.1, on the reverse strand, counting down.
TCGAGGCGGTACGCCGGTTCGGCGAACCGGCCGAGGTGCTGGCCGGCCCGATGCTGGTGGTGGCGGTGCTCGGCCTGCTGGCCAACCTCGTCGCGTTCGGCCTGCTGCGCGAGGGCGCCAAGGAGAGCCTCAACCTGCGCGGGGCGTACCTGGAGGTGGTCGGCGACCTGCTCGGCTCCCTAGGGGTGATCGTCGCGGCCCTGTTGATCGCCGGCACCGGCTGGTGGTGGGCGGACCCGGTGGTCGCCGTGGCGATCGGCGTGTTCATCCTGCCCCGCACCTGGCGACTCGGGCGGGCGGCGGTGCGCATCCTGGTGCAGGCCGCCCCGGAACACCTCCAGGTGACTGCCGTGCACGACCGGCTGACCGCCGTACCCGGCGTCGCCGAGGTGCACGACCTGCACGTCTGGACGCTCACCTCCGGGATGGACGTCGCCTCGGCGCACCTGACCATGGCCCCCGACGCCGAGGTCGGCACCGTGCTGGCCGCCGCCCGGGAAGCCCTGCGGGAGGATTTCCACATCGAGCACGCCACCCTGCAGATCGAGCCCGGCGCGGCCCCCGGCGCCTGCGGCCCGACCCACTGGTGATTAGCTTTTTATCCCATTCAAACCTTTTAGCAGTATTCACTCTCGTACCCTCAGTCACGAGGTAGGCAAGTGTCACACGCGTACCGGTAGGCTCGGCTCCGGCCTCCGCCAGGCGGCGCCCACCGGCGCCGGCGGTGGCCGCCGCCTAATCGCCCACCAGGGCGAACCGGGGAACCATGTTCCTGGGGTGCATCCGCGTCAGCGGTAGGGATCTTCCGTCCCGAACCCGTCAGCTAACCCGGTCGGCGGCTGACGGAAGGACATTCGCATGCACGTACGCACCACCACGCGGCTACTGGCCGCAGTCGTCACGGCACTCGCCCTGGGCGTGTCGTCCGCGCCGTTCACCCCGGCCGTCGCCGCGCCCGTCACCCGGCTCGCCGCTCCCGGCGACGACGAGGGCGGCACCCCGGCACTGCGGGACCAGCTGGACGCGGCGAGCAAGGGCTGGGTCGACGCGAAGGCCGCGCTGGAACGCTCCACCAAGCGCCAGCAGGAGTTGGACGGCCAGCTCAAGTCCATCGAGGCACAGCTGGTCGTGCAGACCGGCAAGGTCGGCGAGATCGCCGGCGCGGCCTACCGCACCGGCCGTCTCGGACCAATGTCCGCCCTGCTCAACAGCAACAGCCCGGGTGGCTTCCTGGACCGCGCGGCGGCGCTGGAGACCGTCGCGGCCCGGGAGGACCAGGAACTACGCACGATGATCGAGACCCGGGACCAGGCCACCCGGACCCGGGCCGCCGTGAGCCGGGAGATCACCGAACAGCGCAAGCAGGTCGCCACCATGGGCAAGCGCAAGGAGCAGGCCGAACGCGCGCTGGCGGTGGCCGCCGCCGACAAGCCGACCCCCACCTCCCGGGACTCCGGCAGCTCGGACGGCACGTCCAACAGCAACGCCAAGGGAGCAGCCCGCAACTCCGACGGTTCCTGGCCGTCCGAGTCGTGCAGCGTCAACGACCCGACCCCGGCCAACGGCTGCATCACCCCGCGTACGCTCAACGCCCTCCACCAGGCCAAGGCGGCCGGTTTCACCAGGTACGTCTCCTGCCACCGGCCCAGCGGTTCCGGTGAGCACCCCAAGGGCCGGGCGTGCGACTTCGCCGCCCAGAAGAACGGGTTCGGCGGGGTGGCCAGTGGCGGCGACCGGACGTACGGCAACAACCTGGCCGCGTACTTCATCCGCAACGCCGACCGGCTCGGCGTGCTCTACGTGATCTGGTTCAAGCGGATCTGGCTGCCGAGCAGCGGATGGAAGTCGTACAGCGGGGGCAACGGCGACCCGTCCAGCGACCACACCAACCACGTGCACCTGTCGATGATCTGAGCTGTCCCGGTGGCCCGTCGGCAACGGCGGGCCACCGGAACTGTCCCGCCCTGGGATCGCCGCCCCCAGGTCACCGGCCCGCCCAGCCGACCGCCGGCGCAGGTTGCCGGCCCGCTCAGCCGACCGTCGGCGCATCGCCGGGGCGGCCGTCCAGCGCCGCCCCGAGCCGGCTGGCCAGCCCCAGGTGGGCGGCGCGGGCCTGTCGGAAGGCGTAGCCGAACAACGGCGCCGGCGCGGCCAGGGTGATCTCGACGTCGATGCGCAGCAGGTCACCCTCCACCCGGAGCCGGGTGTGGTTACGGACCGTGGTGCCGGGCTGCTGCCGGGCCACCGTCACGACCTCGTCCGCGCCGACCAGCAGGACATCGGCCTGGTAGGTGACCGGGAATCGCAGCGGCCCCAACTCCAGCCGGTCGGTGATCGCATAGCTGGCCAGGGCACCCGGCCGGGCCGGTAGCCGACGCACCCGGACGATCAGGGGATGCAGCTCCTCCTGCCGGGACAGGTCGCTCAGCAGCGCCATCGCATCCGCCTGTGAGCAGCGCGCCTGCACCGTGTAGCTGAAGCTCTCCCGCCGGACCACCGGGCCTCCTGACCGTCGTCGGTCGCCCGATCGTGCCGTACCGGAGACGGACTGGCAACGTCCCAGCTCGCCCGGCAGCGGACGGTCGGCCTACCCGCTGCCCGGGTCAGGCGCCCGGCAGCACCTCGGGGGTGGCGGCACCGGCGAAGTACGGCTCCGGGGCACCGAAGAGACCGAGCAGGCCGGTGACCCAGAGCTGCCGGTGTACGAACCGGCTCGGCTCGGTGACGATCAGCTTGACGCCACTGACCTCGGCGGTCTGGAACCCGGCGACCATCGCGCTGATCCCGACGGAGTCGATGAAGGTGACAAGTCGCATGTTGAGCTCGATCCGCGCGGGCCGGCCCTTGGCCAGCACCTCGGCGATCGACTCACGTACCTCGTAGGCGGTGTCGACGTCGATCTCGCCCCGCGGGGCGATCTCGATGACACCGGCCGGCAGAACCGACTTCACGATCGACAGGCTCACGCGAGCACCTCCACTCGCCCGTCCCCGGGCGCCTCATCAGTACGCGGGCCGCGACCGAGAGTATTCCTCCGATGGCCTCGGTCGCCACCCCTCGGGATGAGCAATTCGCGGATCCGGACGGACCGGACCGTCCTTCCCCGTACCTTTGCTGGTCCCGTTCTTTCCGACGGACGGCGCAGCTCGGCCGTTCCAACCGTCCCAGAGTAGCGGTCCGGGTCCACCCCGGGCCGAATCCGGCAGCTCGGGCGAGCCTCGCCCGGCATGGCGGTGCAGGTTGTGGCCGGTGCCTAACCTGGGCGAGAGATGGGTCACCACGACGGAGGGACGGATCCATGATCAAGAGACTGCTCGGCCTGGCCGGGGTCGGCGCGCTGCTCGCTCTCGTACTCGCCTGCGGCTTCGGCGGCGGGGGCGGGGGCGACGACGATGACGACGACGACGGTGACGATTTCGCCCGCGCGACGTCCGTCGTCATGGTCCGCTAGAAACCGGCTCTACGCGCTGCCCGAACCGGGGTTTGCGATCCGACCGGCCGGGGCACTGCTCGATGGACAAGGCGGAACCGCTCGGTGACGAGGCGGCACCGCTCGATGACCGGCCGGACACCGGCCGGTCCGAGGACCGTCCCGCGCCGTAGAGACGAAAAGTCCGAAGTGGCCGCAGACTTCGGCACCCGAGGAGGTAGGACACGATGTATGGCAGCAACCTTCTGGAGCGCCGCAGCAAGCCCGAGCGGATCGCCGACCAGGCCTGGCAGCACCTGCTCTCGGCGGTCGACTCCGCCGGCGACAGCGTTCGTGACGCCGCCAGGTCGGTCCGCAGCTCGGGCCTGGCCGACGCCGGCGACATGGTCGGCTCGACCGCCGACGAGGCACGCCGTCGGGCGACGCTCGCCTTCGACGCGCTCGCCGGTCGTCGTCCGGCCCTGCCCTGGACCCTGCTGATCAGCGCGGCGCTGGTCGGTGCAGCGATCGGCTGGGCCGCCGGCACCGCCGCACGGGCCGCCGGCAGTGGGGGTGACCGTGCCGCCGACGACATCGAGTTCGTCGACGTGGACCGGCCCAACTCCCCGGTCGGCCTGGACGACTGACGCATTCCCGCAGGCCCCGGTCACGCCCCTCGGCGTCGACCGGGGCCTGCCTCGTTCCCCACCCCACCACCCGGCCCGCGCGCGACCACACCCACCCGCGCTTGGCGCTCCCCACCCGAGCACCCTCGCTGGTGCCCCCACAACATCCATGTTGTAGTGGCATCCCCCAGCCACGAAGCCACTACAACACGGACAACACCGTTGCGTTAACGCCATGGGCGGCTGGTCAACCCGGGACAGGAAGTGCCCGATCGGGGAGCGGGGTGGGCCCGCTCGGCGATCATGGAGTGGTGGTGCCGACCTTGGGGCTTTACGGGCGTTCTGTCACCCACCACAACTCCATGATCGGCGAGGCAGCGGCGGTTGACGAACAGCCGTTCCCCCTAACGCAACGGTGTTGACAACATGGATCGAGCACGATCTTGGGCCGTGTTGCGCGGGCAGGAGCAGGAGCGAGGAGAAGGAGCGAGGGCTAGGGCGAGGGCGGAGCCCGCGCCCGACACCGCAACATCACCTCAAGCGAGTTGATCAAGGGCCGCGACAGGGCGTACCGGCGAACATGCCGCCGGCTCCCCCGGAGGATCGGGGGAGCCGGCGGGTGGGGCAGGTGGGGGTACGTCGTCAGCGACTGGTGCAGGTCAACGCCGGAACGGTGTTGCTGCCGGTGACGTTGGCGGTGAAGCCGATGCTGGCGGTCGCACCGGCACCGAGCGCACCGTTCCACCCGGCGTCGCGTACCGAGACGGTCGCTCCGGTCTGGGTGTAGGTGCCGCCCCAGAGCGAGTTGATCGTCTGCCCGTTGGCGAACGTCCAGCCCAACGTCCAGCCGGCGATCGCGCTGGTGCCGGCGTTGCGTACCGTCACCTCACCCTGGAAGCCACCGGGCCACGACCCGGTCACCTTGTACGTCGCCGCGCACCCACCGGTCGTCGGCGGCGGCGTGGTGGGCGGGGGCGGCGTGGTGGGCGGGGGCGTGGTGGGCGGGGGCGTGGTGGGCGGCGGCGTGGTGGGCGGAGGGGTCGTCGGCGGGGGCGTGGTGGGGGTGGTCGGGGTGGGGGTGCCGCCGAGCCGGTCGGCGACCAGGATGCCCCGGCCGTTGGTGCCCAGGTAGACCCGGCCGTAGACCCTCGGGTCGCCGGTCAGCGCCTCGCCCGCGTTGCCGTACTGGTGCTGGTCGTCGTTGATCCGCACCCAGGCCGCGCCGGCGTTGTCGGAACGGTAGACACCGGCCTTGCCGTCGACGGTGCCGAAGGTGAACACCGCCGGGTACGTCTGCCCGGGGGCGGCCTTGCCGAAGCCGACGTTCACCGCCGCCGTCACGCCGGCCAGCTTGGTGAAGGTGGCCCCGGAGTCGGTGGAGTGCCACAGCCCACCCTCGCCGGCCAGCCAGATGTCCCCCTCCTTGCCGGGTACCGCCTTGAACTTGACGGTGCCGGTGGTGGGCAGGCCGGTGGCGGCGGAGGCGGTGAAGCTGGCCCCGCCGTTGCTGCTGACGTAGAACTTCCCGCCGCTGAAGCCGTAGAACTTGTTCTTGTTGACCCGGTCGGACTCGACCACCGCGTTGGCCGGGATGCCGGTGGCGGCGGTCCACGAGTTGCCGAACCCGACCGAGCGGATCACCTGCTGCCCGGCATCACCGGGGGCCCAGACGAACTGGCTGCCGTCGGCGGCGGCGGCGACCGTGCCGCCGTTGTTGACCCCGCCCGGCTCGCTGCCCTGGAACCAGTTCGCCCCGCCGTCGGTGGAGAACGCGATGTGGCTGTCGTTGGGGCGGTCGGCGTCGGTGAAGTTCCCGGCCCGGACCATCGTCGCCGGGGTGGACTCGGCATAGTCGAGGCTGGTGGTGCTGGTGAAGACCGGCTGGGTGAACAGCATCGGCGGCACCGCGTCGAGGTCGGTGTGCCGGAATCCGCCGATGTCGCCGAGCCCGCTGATCAGCGGCGCCCCGGTGGGCGGGCTGATCAGGTCGAGCACGGCGGTCTCCTCCAGCCCCTTCACCATCGGCTTGATGGTGAACTGGCTGCCGGTGTCCCACTTGGTGAGGTCGGTGCTGCCGTAGATGGTCGCGCCGGTGCCGTACATGAAGCGGTTCGAGTCGAACGGGTCGATCTCCACCGACTCGTTCATCCAGCCCAGCTTCGGGGTCTCCTCGGGCGGGGCCGGGTTGGCGCCGAAGGTCAGCCACGGCACCGAGCTGATGTCCATCTTGAATTTCTTGGTGCGGTCCGGGTAGCTGCCGAACTCCCAGATCCGGGTCCAGGTCGCCCCGCCGTCGGTGCTGCGCCAGAAGATCGCGTCCGGCCACCAGGAGATCTGGGTGGCGACCATCAGGGTGTTCGGCTTCTGCCTGTCGATGGTCAGCCCGGAGTAGCCGAAGTAGGCGTCGCTGCTTGACGACGGGATCGGGCTGATCTGCGTCCACGTGCCGGTGGCCCGGTTGAACTTCCACACGTCACCCTTGCCCCCGTCGTACGGGCCGCCGGTGTCGCTGGTGGCGATGTAGAGGAAGCCGCCGACCGGGTCGACCACGCCCTTGTGGGCCAGGTAGCCGGTGGGCTGGCCGGCGATCCGCTCCCACGTGGTGCCGCCGTTGGTGGAGCGGTACACCGGGTTGGCCTTGTCCGCCACGCCGACGTAGATGGTCTGGGTGGCGTTGCCGGCCGTACCTGTGCTCTTGTCGAAGGTGACCCAGGTCAGACCCTGGTTCTGGCTCTGGTAGCCGGTGGTGTCGTTGGGGTCGGCCCGGTAGTTGCCGACGTTGGGGAAGTTCGCCACCTTGGCCCAGGTGGCCCCGAAGTCGGTGCTGCGCCACAGGCCGTTGCCGCCCTCGGCGCCGTAGTAGAGGACGCTGTTCTTGTTGGGGTCGACGGCGAGCCGCTCGCCCATGCCCCGGCCGGGCATGTTGCCGCCGTTCTTGAACGGCAGCGCGGTGGCCTGCCAGGTGGCGCCCTTGTCGGCCGAGCGCAGGATCGCGCCGTTGTTCGGGTCCCAGTCGTTTGTGTACATGCCGACGGCCGCGTACACCCGGTTGGTCTGCACCGGGTCGGTGGCCAGGCTGACCACGCCGTTGTAGCCCCACTTGTCCGCGCCGACCCAGTCGAGCAGCGGCGTCCAGGACTGGCTGGCCTGCTCCCAGCGGTACGCGCCGCCGATGTCGGTGCGCGCGTAGATCAGGTTCTTCTCGGTCGGATTGAAGACGATGCCGGGGACGAAGCCGCCGCCGTCGATCCGGACGTTCTTCCAGCTGTACGGGTCGGCCGCCGCTGCGGCGGCCGGGATGGTCGGTGCGACGGTGAACTGCACGGCCACGACTGCCGTGGCGGCGGCCAGCACGGTGGTTACCGCGCCGACGAGACTTCTCCGCATCTGCGGTTCCTCTCGGGAATGCCAGGGTGAGGGTGCGACGCCCCAGGAGGGACGTCGACGGGTGCGAAGAGCTGCCCTGGCTCCCCGCCGGCACGCTTGGCTCCCGCTGCCGAAGAAGAGTTCAACAGTAACCGCTGCGCCGCCGAATTAGGAAGCGCTCCCAACTAACTCGGCCATCAGAGCCGGTAGACGACGTCCTCACCGACCATCTCGCGACTGATCCCCAGCCCGTCCACCGGTCGGGCCGCCACGTCCGCCCACGGGGTGCCGGGCGCCCAGCCGGGCAGCAGCACCACCGTGCGCACCCCGATCTCCCGCAGGTACGCCACCGAGGTGACGTCCGGGAAGGTCATGCTCACCGCCCGGATCCGCTCCTGGGACTGCGGGGTGAACGAGGCGAGCCCGTTGACCACCTTGGGGAACCCGTCAGTGGACCAGAGCATCACGTGCAGCTCCCGGATGCCGTCGCTGGGCAGCACCAACGCCGGGCCGGTCAGCCCGCGCAGCGCGGCCGGCTGCTCCGGTGTCGGCACGTGCGGGGTGCGGTTGACCCCCTCCAGCAGGACCAGCACCAGCGGCACCACCAACGCCAACCGGGCCAGTCGGAACGGCCTACCGCCCTGGTCCACGGCCGGCTTCCGGACCACCTCCGGCTCTGCCGCCGGCTCGGACCACGCCGCCGACCGCAGCACCGGCCGCGATGCCGACCCCACCTCCACCGGCACGGCCGACTCCTCCGGCACGGCCGACCTCGCAGGCACGGCCGGCTCCACCGGCACGGCCGGCTCCCCGGTCGGCCCCGGCTCCGCCACCTGTTCCCCGGTCGGCCCCGACCCCGACCCCGGTGCCGGTTCCGGGTCACGCTCGGCCCCGGTCGCCGGCTCGCGTACCGTCAGCGCGCCGGCGGCGAGCAGGCCGAGCAGCAGGGTCGTCCACAGCACCAACCGGCCCGGGGTGCGCACCCCGTCCCAGCCGGGGGCGTGCTCGACAAGCGTCACGTAACCGGGGTCGCCGTCACCACCGAACGTGGTGCCCGCCGCGAGCGCCACGCTGACCAGCGCCGCACCGGCCAGCATCAGCCGGTGCCGCAGCCGCCACGCGGAGAAGAAGATCCCGGCCATCGCCAGCGACAACAGCACCACCCCGGGCAGCAGCGTCATCTCACCGGGAAAACCGAGGGTGGCGCGCGCCGCCTCGTGCCGCTCGCCCCACAGCCAGGACTCCGGCGGCGCGGTGACGAAGCCCCGCCACGGTGGGGAGAACATCTCGATCTGGGCCACCGTCCGCCGACCGGACGGGTTGCGGGCCACCACCTCGAAGTACGGCGCGGCCATCGCCAGGGTCACCCCGGCGAACCCGATCCCGCCGGCCAGGTCGGCCAGGAGCAGGCCGCGCGGCACCGCCGGCCGGACCCGCCGCCGCCACCACACCACGCCGTACGTCACCGCGCCGCCGAGGCAGAGCAGTCCCAGCACGTACGCGAAGGGCAGGCCGATGCCGAAGCCGAGGGTGACCTGCCAGGCGGCGACCGCCCACCCGGCGACCACCCAGCCGGGACGGACCCGGTCGGGTCGGTGGCCGTGCCGCAGCGACCAGCCGTGCCCCCGGGCCAGCATGGCCAGTGCGAGGGCGATCCCGCCGATGCTGAGCACGTGCAGGTGCCCGGCCTGGGCGAGCTTCCACGGGGCGTACGCGAAGGACACCCCGGCGACCGCCGCACCGGCCCGGCCTGCCCCCACCTGCCGGGCCAGCGCGTACGCCCCGAACAGGGCCAGCGCGTGGGTCAGCACGTAGAGCAGGTTGTAGCGCACCACGGCGGCCACCGGACCGTCCCCGATCATCCCGAACGGGGCGTACCCGAGCAGGGTGTCGGAGTAGGCGTAGGTGTAGGGCTCGGGATAGAACGTGTTGGAGTGCCAGACCTGGAACGGGTTGGTGAGCAGTGCGTGCCCACCCCAGGCCACCTGCCACGCCTGGAGCGTCGGGTCACCGGTGTCCTGCGGGATGGTGCTCGCCGGGTCGCGCAGGGTCGGCCAGGTCAACGCCACGGCCAACAGCAGCGCGGCGAGCGCCGCCAGGGTCCACTCGTGCCGGGCCAGCCGCCACGACACACCCGCCAGCCGGCGGCCGAAGATCCGCATCCGATCGACGTCCATCTCTCCACCCCGTCCTTTGCCGTCCGTCAGACTGCCCGACTCCGATCCCGTTGTCGACACCGGACCGCGCCCGAATATCGACACCGGGTCCGATCCGGCGGTCCGAATCCGATCCGGCGGCGGACGGCCCGGGACCATCCGGGCCGGGTGAGCCGCCCTCACCCGGTCCGGCGGGAAGGTGGGCGGCATGACTGGATCCGATGGGCTGATCCAACCCGGGAGCCCGGCCCCCGAATTCACCCTGCCGGCCACCCCGGACGGGCGACGGACCGGACCCGGCCAGTTCCGTGGTCGGCCGGTGGTGCTCGCCTTCTACCCCGCCGACTGGTCCCCGGTCTGCGGCGACCAGATGGCGTTGTACCAGGCCGCGATGCCGGAGTTCGAGCGGTACGACGCGGCGGTGCTGGGCATCTCCGTGGACAGCCTCTGGTCACACCGGGCCTTCGCGGAGGCCAAGGGGGTCCGGTTCCCGTTGCTGGCCGATTTCGAGCCCAAGGGCGAGGTGACCCGTGTCTACGGGGCGTACACCCCGCAGGGGCAGGCCGCTCGGGCCCTGGTGGTGGTCGACCCGGCCGGGACGGTGGCCTGGAGCTACCTCTCCCCCGCCGAGGTGAACCCGGGGGCCGACGGCATCCTCGACGCATTGGACCGCCTCGGCACCGAACGGCAGGTGATGACCCGATGAGCACCCCGTTGCAGGTCACCGCCCGACTCCGGGTGCCGGTGACCGAGATCGACCACATCCGCGGGCCGGCCGACGCACCGGTCACCATCGTGCAGTACGGCGACTTCCAGTGCCCGTTCTGCGGGGCGGCGTACCTGAATCTGGTGGAACTGCTACGTCAGCGCCGGGACACGGTCCGGCTGGTCTACCGGCACTTCCCGATCACCAACCTCCACCCGTACGCCGAGCAGGCGGCCGAGGTGGCCGAGGCGGCGGGCCACCGGGGCCGATTCTGGGAGATGCACGACTGGCTCTACGAACACCAGGACCAACTGGACCCGGTGCACCTGTCGCTCGGCGTCGAGCAGGTGGGTCTGCCGCCGGACGAGATCGGCACGGAGATCGACCGGCACGCCTACGGCGACCGGGTACGGCACGACTTCACCGGCGGCATCCGCAGCGGGGTGAACGGCACTCCCACCCTGTTCGTCGACGATCACCGCCACGAGGCCGGATTCGACCTCCCCACCCTCCTCACCGCAGTAGACACCACCCCCACCCCCTAACCCCTCCCACCCCCACCCCCACCCCACCCCCCGCCTCGCCCCCTCGCCCCTCGTCCCTCGTCCCTCGCCCCTCGTCCCCGCGCCCCGGTGATCAAGAGGTTTGCGTCATTTCAAAGATCGAAGTTGACGCAAACCTCTTGATCACCGGGGCGGGGTGGGCCGGGGCGGGGTGGGCCGGGGCGGGGTGGGCCGGGCCGGGGCGGGCCGGGCCGGGGCGGGCCGGGGCGGGGTGGGTGGGTGGGGTGGGGTGGGTGGGGTGGGGTGGGGTGGGTGGGGGGTTAGAGGAGGTGGAGGGTGCGGGCTCGGTGGACGGCTTCGCGGCGGCGGGTGGCGTCCAGCTTGCGGTAGATGTTGCGTACGTGCGTCTTGACGGTGTTGACCGACAGGGACAACTCGCTGGCGATCTCCACGTTGGACAGGATGCTCTGGAGGTAGCGCAGGATGGTCAGCTCCCGATCGGTGAGCGGCTCCTCCAGCGCCCGCTGTGGACCGCCCGACACCCGCTCGACCGGCTGCTCGGCGTCACGCAGGAGTTCGCTGACCTGGGGCCAGTGTGCCGTACCGGAGTCGAGGTGAGCGGCGAGCAGGTCCCGGACGGCTGGTTCGGCCCGGGTGAAGACCCGCCGGTGACCGTGCCGGCCGGCCAGGTCCAGCACCCGCTCCAACAGCCGGCCGGCCCGACGCTCGTCACCGGCCCGCCGGGCCAGCACCGCGTCCAACACACCGGCGGCGAGGCGTACCGACAGCGGCCAGTCGGCAGCGCCGGGGGCGTCCCAGTCCGGCAGCGCCTGAGCGGCGGCCCGGACGTCACCGGCTCGGAACTCCACCCGGGCCAGCGCCAGCGCCAGCACGGGCACCGGTTCCGGCTCCCGGACCCGCCCGGCGAGCAACCGCCGGGCGGTGTCCAGATCGCCCTGCTCACCACGCAGGTCCGCCTCCAGTGCGAGTAGCCGGTCGACCAACTCCCCGGCACCGGCAAGCACACCACCATCCGCCAGCCGCCCGGCACCGGTGAGCCCGTCCCGGGCTCGCAGCACCACCTCGATGGCCGCCGCCGGCTCGCCGGCATCGCGCAACAACGCCGCCCGGCACAGTGCCACCACCGCCCCGACCGTGGCCGCCCCGTTCACCGCCCCGTCCAGGGAACGGGGCACCGCACCACCGATCACCTCACCGAGCGGACGGCCCACCGCGCCACCGGCCGTACCCACCACCGTGCCACCGGTCAGACCGGTCACCATGCCACCGGTCAGACCGGTCACCATGCGGGCCGAGGGGCCCACCACGGCACCGGCCGGACCTGTCACGTCCGGCGGTCCGGTCGTCCCGTCACCGAACAGGCTGGTCGGCACGCCGCCTGTCACACCTGTCACGGCGACAGCCGCCGTCAGCTCGGCGGTAGCCTCTGCGGGCTGGCCCCGCTGCAACGCCACCAGGGCCAATGCCAGATGTGCGTAGCCGCAGTCGACCCGACTCGACCAACCCTGGCAGGGAGGCATGGCCAGGGCCGCGCGGGCCGTCTGCTCGGCCGGTGACAGCTCACCGGCGAGAGCGAGCAGCAGGGCCGACCGGGTCGCGCCGACCAGCTCGGTCCGGTGCCGACCGGCCTGCCGGGCCGCCGCCAGCGCTTCGGTGAACCGCGCCCCGGCCGTCCCCAGGTCCCCCTCGGCCAGGTCGGTCAGGCCGAGCGCGGTGCCGACCACCGCCCGCACGTCCGCGTCCTCCCCGGTCCGGGGGTCCTCGTCCGTCGGCACCGCTGCCACCACGAGACCGGCCCCGGCGGGCACGCCGGAAAGGTCGACCCCGGCCGGTACGCCGGTGGCGAGGAGTCGGGCGGCGGCCCGGCGTACCTCCGGGTGGTCGCCGGCCAACCGGGCCAGGGTGAGTTCCAACGCCACGGCCAACCGACGGAACCGGTCCCGGCGTGGGGCCGGCAGCGCGTGGGCAGCCGCCACCGCGTCCCGCAGCCGGGCGGTCGCCGCCCCGGTGTCCCCCGCGTACGCCCGTTCGGTGCCGGCCGCCAACGCCAGCTCCGGATCCCGCCGCACCGCCTCGGCGGGCGGCGGCGGGGGCGGCGGTACGTCCGGCGCCTCCCCCTCGTACGGCACCAGTTCCGGCCAGTGGGTCAACAGCAGCCCGGTGGCCCGGTCCCACTGCCCGGCGGTGAGCGCATGGCGCAGCGCGTCGGCCGGCCGGTCGTGGTCGGCATGCCAGTCGGCGGCCCGCCGGTGCAGCTCACCACGTTCGGCCTCGTCGAGACCGGCCAGTTCCTCGCGGAGTACGTCGGCAAGCAGCGGGTGTGGCCGGAACCAGGGCGGTTCACTGTCGTCGCGGTGCAGGAAGCCGCCGTCCCGGGCCAGCCCGGTCAGCAGCTGACCGGAGTCGGTGCGGCCGGTCAGCGCGTCGGCCAGGTCGGCGCGGACCGCCCCGCCGAGGGCGCCGCGACGCAGCAGTTCCCGGGTCGGCGGCGGCAACTGTGCCAGCACCTCGGCGCGCAGGTACGCGGCCACGTCCGGGTGATCACCGCCGAACCGCTCCGCCCACCGGCACGGGTCGGGCTGCCCCCGGGCGGCCAGGGCGGCGAACCGCAGACCTGCCGGCCAACCGCCTGTGCGTTCCCGCAACCGGGCGACCGCAGCGGCCGGCAACGGCACCCCGTGCGCCACCAGCAGGTCGGCCACCTCGTCGGTGGTGAAGGCCAGGTCGTCGGGGCCGATCTCGGTCAGTTCACCGGCCAGCCGCAGCCGGTGCAGGGCGGGTGGCAGACCGGTCCGGGCGGCGGCTACCAGCCGCAGCCGCCCGTCGGCGTGCCGTAACAGGAAATCCAGACCGGTGAGTACGGCCGGGTCGGTCACCCGGTGCAGGTCGTCGAGGACCAACCGAACAGGATCCTCCCGGGCCGCCAGCGCGGCGGCGAGCGGCTCCAGCTGGTCGGGGCGCAGCGGGGTGACCGACGGTGGGGGGGTCGGCGGTACGGCGGTCGGCTCGGCCCGCAGCGCGCCGCGCAGGGCCGTCGTGAGGTACGCCCACAGCCGCTCCCCACTGTCGCCCGCCTCGACCTGCACCCAGGCCGGCGGGTCCTGGCCCTGGTCCCGGCCCTGGTCCCGGCCCTGGTCCCGGCCCTGGTCCCGGCCCTGGTCCCGGCCCTGGTCCCGGCCCTGGTCCCGGCCCTGGTCCCGGCCCTGGTCCCGGCCCTGGTCCCGGCCCTGGTCCCGGCCCTGGTCCCGGCCCTGGTCCCGGCCCTGGTCCCGGCCCTGGTCCCGGCCCTGGTCCCGGCCCTGGTCCCGGCCCTGGTCCCGGCCCTGGCCCTGGTCCGACGCTCGCGCCCAGGCGGTCAGCAGTGTCGTCTTGCCCCAGCCGGCCGGCGCGCGGACCAGGGTGAGGGCGCCGGTGACCCCGCCGTCGAGGCAGCCCAGCAGCCGGGGTCGCAGCAGCACCGGCTCCGGCAGGGCGGGCGGAGTGAGCCGGGATGCCAGGAGCGGCGGGCCGGCGGACACCTCGGCGCTTGCGGTGCTGCGGCGCTGTCGCGGCATCCACCCCTCCCCCCGTCGACGCGTTCCTCCCCCGGTCGACGGCGGTTACCCGGCCCGGCCCGGTTCACCCCTTCGGGACGAGCCCGGTTCACCCGGGGCCGACCGACCATGGGCGGACCGGACGGCTGGCCGGGCAGGGCCGGCCGCCCACCCCGGTCCCGGCGGGAGAGGCGGGTGGTACGGATGGGACGGCTGGGCGTACCACGGTGGTGGCCGCGGCGGCAGGTGGCCGGCGTACGGTCAGGTCGCTGGCAGGTGGTGACGGTCGGGGTGCCGGCGGCGGAGCTGCTGCCCGACGGGCGGTGGCCGGAGCCGCTGCGGCCCCTGGCCGGCGCGGTGGAGGTCGACCTACGGCCGGCCCCCGGCGGGCGGGGCACCGAGCTGGCGGTCCGGCCCCTCGGCGGGGTCGACACCCTGCCCGGGATGTCCGCCCACCTGGTCGGCGACGACCCCGACGGCTACCTGCGGCAGGTGTTGCGCGCGGTCCGGCAGCTCGTCGAGACCGGCGAGGAGCTGCGCGCCGACCGGCCCGTCGTCGAGCGGCCCGCCGACGACCGGCCCGCCGTGGCCCGCCCGGTGGAGCCCGGATGAGGGCGCTGTGCTGGGAGGGCGTCGACCGGCTCGCGGTACGCCAGGTGCCCGACCCGGAGCTGCGCAACGCCCACGACATGATCGTCCGGGTCCGGCGCAGTGCCACCTGCGGGGCCGACCTGCCGTTGCTCGCCGGTCGGGTGCCGGGCCTCGCCGCCGGGGACGTGCTCGGGCACGAGTTCCTCGGCGAGGTGGCCGAGATCGGCCCGGCGGTACGCCGACACCGCGTCGGCGACCGGGTGGTGGTCTGCGCCGCCGTGGCCTGCGGGAACTGCTGGTACTGCCGGCAGGGCCTCTACTCCTGCTGCGACAACGGCGCGACCACCGGGACGGTCACCGAGGCGGCCTGGGGTCAGCCCACCGGCGGCTGCTACGGCCACCCCCGGCGGACGGGCGGGTTCGCCGGCAGCCACGCCGAGTACGTCCGGGTGCCGTACGCCGACGTCGGGGCGTTCGCCGTGCCCGACCCGGTCAGCGACGACCGGGCGGTCTTCGCCTCGGACGCCGCCCCCGCCGGGTGGATGGGGGCCGAGCTGGGTGCGGTCCGCCCCGGTGACGTGGTCGCGGTCTGGGGGGCGGGGGCGGTGGGTCAGCTCACCGCGCAGGCGGCGACGGCGCTCGGCGCGGACCGGGTGATCGTGATCGACAGGTATCCGGAGCGGCTGCGGATGGCCGAACGGCACGCGGGCGCCGAGACGCTGCACTACGAGCACACCGACGTCCCCGCCGAACTGCGGGAACGCAGTGGCGGCCGGGGCCCCGACGTCTGCGTGGAGGCGGTCGGGGTGGCCGACGGCGGTGGCCGGCCGGTCTCGCTCGCCGACCGCTTCACCGGTCGGGGCGGCCCGGCCGAGGACCCGTTGGCGGTCCGGGAGGCGGTGCACGCCTGCCGCAAGGGTGGCACGGTCTTCGTCTCGGGCACCTTCACCGGTTTCGTGGACGCCTTTCCGCTGGGCGCGGTGATGCACAAGGGGCTCACCCTGCGCAGCGCCCGGCAGCACGGTCAGCGGTGGATTCCGATGCTGCTGGACCGGATGGCCCGGGACGAGCTGCGTACCGAACACCTGGCGACGCACCGGTTCGACCTGGACCAGGGTCCGACCGGGTACGCGCTGTTCCGGGACCGGGCCGACGGCTGTGTCCGGTCGGTCTTCACGCCGCACGGGTGAGGGGCGGGCACGGGTGGCACACTCGGCGGATGCCCCACGACCGCGCGTACGACATCGTCCTGTTCGGCGCGACCGGCTTCACCGGCGGGCTGACCGCCGAGTACCTGGCCCGGCACGCCCCGGCCGGGTTGCGCTGGGCGCTGGCCGGGCGCAACCCGGCGAAGCTGGCGGCGGTCCGGGACCGGCTCGTCGGCATCGACCCGACCCTGGCGGAGCTGCCGCTGCTCACCGCCGACGTCACCGACGCCGGATCGCTGCGCGTGGTGGCGCAGGCCACCCGGGTGCTCGCCACCACTGTCGGGCCGTACGTGCACCACGGGGAGCCGCTGGTCGCCGCGTGCGCCGCCGCCGGCACCGACTATCTCGACATCACCGGCGAGCCGGAGTTCGTGGACCTGATGTACGTGCGGCATCACGCCGAGGCGGTGCGCACCGGGGCCCGGCTGGTGCACGCCTGCGGTTTCGACTCGATCCCGCACGACCTGGGCGTCTGGTACACGGTCCGGCAGCTGCCGGCGGACGGGCCGATCACCGTGGACGGGTTCGTCCGGGCCGGGGGGAAGTTCTCCGCCGGCACGTACCACTCGGCGCTCACCGCGTTCTCCCGTACCGCCGAGGCGAAGCGGGCGGCGCGGGCCCGCCGGGCGGTCGAGCCCCGACCTGACGGCCGCCGGGTCCGCGCGGTGCCCGGCAAGGTGGGCCGCTCGGCGACGGCCGGCGGGTGGGCGGTGCCGCTGCCCACCATCGACCCGCAGGTGGTACGCCGGTCCGCAGCCGCCCGCCCGGAGTACGGCCCGGACTTCCGCTACCGGCACTTCGCCGCCGTCAAGCGGCTACCGACGGTGCTGCTGGCCGGGGTGGGGATGGCCGGCCTGGTCGGGTTGGTCAAGTTGCCGCCGACCCGGCGCTGGCTGCTCGGCCGGCTCGCGTCCGGGCAGGGCCCGAGTGCGGCGCAGCGGGCCAGGTCGTGGTTCCGGGTGCGGTTCGTCGGTGAGGGCGGGGGCAGCACGGTCCGCACCGAGGTCTCCGGCGGCGATCCCGGCTACGACGAGACCGCCAAGATGCTCGCCGAGTCGGCCCTCTGCCTGGCGTACGACGAACTGCCCGGCACATCCGGTCAGGTGACCCCGGTGACGGCGATGGGCGATGCGCTGCTGGACCGGTTGGTGAAGGCGGGGATGACGTTCCGGGTCCTCCAGGCGCGGAGCTGACCGGGGCGGTCGGCGGGTCGACGGCGGTCGCGGCTTGACCCTCTACCTGGTTGAGGCGACAGCATCATGGGCGTGGAGAGCGAGTTGCGGAGTATCGGCGAGCTGGCCCGGGCCAGCGGCCTGACGGTCAGCGCGCTGCGGTTCTACGACGGGTGCGGGGTGCTGACCCCGACGCTCGTCGACCCGGTGAACGGTTACCGCTGGTACACCGACGCGCAGGTGGCGCCGGCCCGGCTGGTGGCCGGTCTGCGCCGGGTCGGCATGCCGTTGGCCGAGATCGCCGCCGTGCTGCGGCTGCGGGACGAACCGGAGCGGGTCGGGCGGCTGCTCGACGCGCACCTGCGTCGGCTGGAGGACGGTCTCGCCGATGCCCGCCGCGAACTCTCCCGGGTCCGTGCCCTGATCGATCCCGAGGAGTACCAGATGACCACCCGCATCGTGCTGTCCCGTGCCGACCTGGCCGCCGCCGTCGACGCCGTCCGGTTCGCCGTCGGCAGCGACCCCGAACTGCCGGTGCTCGCCGGCGTGCTGCTGGACGTGGAGCCCGACGGCGTACGCCTGGTCGCGACCGACAGGTACCGGATGGCGCTGGCCCGGGCCGGTGGTGGGGTGGACGGCCCGCCGGTGCGGGCGTTGCTCCCGACGGCGGCCGTCGACGAGTTCCGGGCGCTGCTCGACACCGCCACCGAATCGGAGGCACACCTGACTGTCGCCGAGGGGCAGGTCACCGTCGCCGTCGCCGGTGCCGAAGCCCGCTCGGCGGTCCTGCCGTACGAGTTCACCGACTACCGGCGGCTGCTGCACCGACCGGCCGACGCCCCGGCCCGGCGGGTCCCGGTCGACGTGGCGGCCCTACGCGCCGCGCTGCGGGCCAGCACCCCCACGGTCACCCGGGAACACGAAGGGGTGTCGCTGCCGGTGACCGTGCTCGGCGTGGACGAACGCAACGGGCTGCGCCTGGTCGACGCGACCGAACTGGCCCGCCCGGGCCAGCCCGACCTGCTGGTCGGGGTGAACGGCGACTTCCTGCTCGACGCGCTGGACGCCGCCGGTGGCGCGCAACTGGTGCTGGAACTCGACGGCCCGATCGCCCCGCTGGCCGTCCGCCGCCCGGACGACGAGGACACCTTCTCGATCCTGATGCCGATCCGTCTCTGACGGTGCCGCCCCCGCCGGCCGGGTCTCCACCCCGCCGGCGGTCACCGGCACCGCCCGCGACCGGCGCCGGCACGCATATGACCGGCCCGGACATGAGCGGCGGGGGCATGGGGGTCGCCGAAGCCGGGGCCGGGGGCCGGGGGGCGCGACGGTAGCATCTGGGGGTCCCACCCGACTGCCTGGACGGAGCGTACGGAGCAGCATGCTCGACATGGAGTTGATCCGGAAGGATCGCGAGGCGGTGGCGACCGCGCTGGCGAAGCGGCTGGATCCCGCCGAGGTCAACCGGGTCCTGGACGAGATCCAGCGGCTCGACCAGGAGCGTCGTGCCCTGATCACGGAGATCGACGCCGAGCGGCAGCGCCGCAAGGCCGAGGCTCGGGCGTACGCGCAGGCGAAGCGGGCCGGCACCACGCCGGAGCCCGTCGCGCCGGACGCCGAGCGTAAGCAGCTCGCCGAGCTGGAGTCCCAGCTGGACGAGGTGCAGTCCCGGCTGCGCGGCACGATGAGCGAGCTGCCCAACCTGCCCGCCGACGACGTCGTGCCCGGCGGCAAGGAGGCCAACCGGGTGGTGAAGACCTTCGGCGAGCCCCCGGTCATCGAGAAGATCCGCGACCACGTGGAGCTGAGCCGCGCGCTCGGCCTGGTCGACCACGAGCGGGGTGTCAAGCTCGGTGGGTCCGGCTTCTGGATGTACACCGGCCTGGGTGCCCGGCTGGAGTGGGCGCTGATCAACTGGTTCATCGACGAGCACGTGCGGGCCGGCTACGAGTTCCTGCTCCCGCCGCACCTGCTGCTGGACACCGCCGGTTTCGCCGCCGGCCAGTTCCCCAAGTTCTACGACGACGTCTACCACCTGGACCGGGAGTCCGCCCCGCGCGGGCAGTTCCTGCTGCCCACCTCGGAGACGGCCATCCTCGGCGCCTACCAGGACGAGATCCTGGAGACGTCGAAGCTCCCGCTGAAGGCGTTCGCCTACACCCCCTGTTACCGACGGGAGGCCGCCGGTTCGCACTCCGACGAGCGCGGCACCGTGCGGGGGCACCAGTTCAACAAGGTGGAGATCTTCCAGTTCACCCTGCCCGAGCAGGCCGACGCGGCGCTGGAGGAGATGCTCGGCCACGCGGAGAGCCTGGTCGAGAAGCTGGGCCTGCACTACCAGCGCAGCCTGCTCTCCGCCGGCGACGCCAGCGCGTCGATGAAGAAGACCCTCGACATCGAGGTGTGGATGCCGAGCACCGGCAAGTACAAGGAGGTCTCGTCGGTCTCCTGGGCCGGTGACTACCAGGCCCGCCGGGCGGCCATCCGCTACCGCGAGCCGGGCGGCAAGCAGACCCGCTTCGTGCACACGCTCAACGGCTCGGCGCTTGCCACCAGCCGGCTCTTCCCGGCCATCCTGGAGCAGTTCCAGCAGCCCGACGGCTCGGTGCTGGTGCCCGAGGTGCTCCGCGACCGGCTCGGCACCGACCGGCTCACCCCGCTGCGCTGAGGCTTCCGGTGAGGGGCGGGGCCTCCGGGCTCCCGCCCCTCACCGCACACACCACCCCGGCGACGACCGACCCGCCGCGTTCACACCCGTTCGGTGGCACCGTCCCGGGTGCGGTTGCGGTGCAGCAGCGCCGCCACCGCGAGCAGCCCGACCAGCAGCCCGGCGAGCACCACCGGCCCGGCCGTGTCCAGCGCCGTCACCAGCATCCGCTGGACCCGGGCCGCGCCGACGACCACCGGGTCGCCGAACGCGTCGTGCCGGCCCTGGGCGAGCCGGACCTCGTACCAGCCGTACCAGGCGACGTAGCCGCCGGCGACGAGCAGCACCAGGCCGCTGAGCCGGGGCACCCAGGCACCGGCGCCGCGCAGTCCGCGTACCACACGGCCGCGGAGCAGCGCCACGCCGAGCGCCGCCACCGTCACCACCAACCCCATCCCGATCGCGTACGCGACGAAGAGCGCCAGCCCGCGCAGGGTCGAGCCGGCCTGGAGGCTGGTCACCACGATCGCCAGGAACGGCGCGATCGCGCAGCTCAGCGACGCCAGCGCGTACGCCATCCCGAACAGCGCCATGGACGGCAGCGAGCGGGTCAGTCGGGGGGCGCGGGTCGACGGGCCCGGGGTGGGCAGCCGGCGACCGGCGAGCAGCCACAACCCGAGCGCCAGCAGGCCGAGCCCCAGCGTCACGGTCAGCCACGGCAGCCGGGGGCGCAGCCAGTCGGCAAGCGGTGCGACGGCCAGCCCGAAGGCTCCGAACACCACGACGTACCCACAGGTCAGGCCGGCTGCCGCGGTGAGTGCCCGGCCGATCGCGCCCCGGCCGTCCGCCGGCCCGGCGACCAGCAGCGACAGGTACGCCGGCAGCATGGCGAAGCCGCACGGGTTGACCGCGCCGAGCATCCCGGCGGTCAGCGCGAGCAGCAGCGGCCCGGTCATCAGCCGGCCAGCGCGGCGACCCGGCGGGTCAGGTCCTCACCGTCGAGGAAGCCCTGGTGGACGACCTTCCCGTCCCGATCGATGATCAGGAAGGTGCTCTGTTCGACGACCTCGAAGCGCCGCCACAGCGCGCCGGCCCGGTCGTCGATCTGGGTGGTTCCGGCAAGGTCGAACTCGGTGACGAAGCTGCGCATGGCCTTCTGCTCGCCGAGGCCGGCCACCCCGACGATCGGCACGGTGTCCCGGTACTTCGGGGCGATCTCGGCGACCGTCCACGCCTGGCTGGCGCAGGTGGCGCACCACGGCGCCCAGAACCAGAGCACCACCGGGCGGCCGGCCAGGGTGGCGGCGGAGAACGCCGTACCGTGGAGGGTCTTTGCGGTGAAGCGCAGCGCGTCGGGCACCGGGGCGGGTGCGCCGGTCGTGCCGGGTACGCCGGTCGGGGTCGGCTCGGCGGACAACGGCGACGAGGTGGCGACCGGCACGGCGACCTCGGCGGCGGGTTGCGCCGACGTCGGCCCGACGGCGCACGCCGAGGCGGCCAGCAGGGTGCCGGCCAGGGTGGCGGCGACGGCGAGCCGGGCGGCCGGGCGGCCTCCCGGCCGGTTCCTGGGGTACGACGACCGCATCCGATTCTCCTCTCGGTGGTGCTCGGTGGCCTCGACGGTGCTACTTGACCTCGACCAGCCGCAGCGCGAGTTCGGGGCAGACCTTGACGGCCTTCATCGCCCCCTCCTTCAGCCAGGTCGGCACGGGGGTGGGCGGAAAGGCGGGGTATCCGTTGGCGTCGAGCCGGATGAAGTCCGGCACGACGTGGGCGCAGAGCCCGTGCCCGTCACAGCGGGACCAGTCCAGGGTGAGCATCCGGGGGTTGGCGTCGGGGGCGCCGGGCAGCCCCATCACGCCCTTGACCCGTTTGCCGCACCCCTCACCTGTGGTGTGCTGCCGCAGGTCGTCGGCGAACACCTCCATCGCGGAGAGCGCGAAGCGGGAGGTGCCGTCGGGGTGGCTGCACGCGCCCCGGCCCTTCACGTCGCCGGCGGCGGCCCGGACGACCTCCACCGGGGCGCTGCCGGAGACCGCCAGGTCGACGGCGCGGGCCAGGTCGGGCAGGCCCCGCTTGCACGGCCCGCACTGACCGGCGGACTCCCCGGCCAGGTAGCGGACCACCTGGGCGGCCTCGCCGAGCGGGCAGGTGTCCCGGCCGAGCGGGATGATGATGCCCGCGCCCAGGGTGCCGCCGACGCTGGTGAGGCTCTTGCGGGTGATCTCGGCCCGCTGCGCCGCCTCCCAGGTGATCCAGCGACCGTGGTAGCCGCCCATCAGGATGCCCGGCCCCTCCGGCACCTCGCACAGTTCGAGGATGTCCCGCAGCGGGGTACCGGCGGCGCACTCCACCACGGCGGCGCGCTTGGCCTGGCCGGTCACGGTGAGCAGCACGGTGCCCGGCTCGTCGTCGGTGCCGAGCGCCGCGTACTCGTACGGGCCGAGCCGGGCGGCGATGGCCACCTGGGCGTACGTCTCGGCGTTGGAGAGCAGGGTGGGCAGGTTGCGTACGCCCGAATCGCTGGACCGCTTCTTGGTGCCCGGCGGGATGTGCGGCAGCCCGTTGATGCCGTTGACCAGCGCGCCACCCTCACCGGAGATGAACCGGTGCGGCACGGTGACGATGGTGGTGGGCACCGGCATCCGGCGTTCGGCGAGGGCCTCGGTGAGCGAGTCCCGGCCGATCAGGTCGTCGGCGACGCAGAGCACGATCTCCTCGGCGTCCAACGCGTAGGCGGACAGCGCGGCACCGTCGAGGATCAGGTGCGGGGCCCGGGTGAGCAGCACCTTGTCCTTCCAACTCGCCGGTTCCCCCTCGGTGGCGTTGACCACCACCACGGCGGGCAGGTCCTGCCGTTCGCAGGACTCCAGCACCGCCTTGAACTTGCGGTAGAACGGGAAGCCGGCCCCGCCCTTGCCCTTGAGCTGGATGGCCTCGGCCAGCCGGAGCAGGTTGGCGGGTTCCATCGGGCCGATCGGGCCGTGCTCCATCTCGTGTGCCATCAGGTCGAGCCGGCCGTACTCGGCGAAGCCGGCGGTGAGCCGGGGCTCGCCGATGCAGGCGACCGGGGGCACCTTGGTGCGCATCACTTGGCTTCACCGCGCAGCCCGGCCCAGTACGCCCCGTCGACGGCGTCCGCGTTGGCCTTGCCCTTGCGCCGGCCCCGGGTGTCGCCGGTGGCCTTGCGGGCCCGGCGGGAGGCCAGGTCGACAAGGGTCGGGGTGTCGTCGACGGGGATGTCGTCGGCGACGTAGCGGGCCGGCGGACGCCAGTAGTCGGGCTCCTCCGGCACGTCCGGCTCGACGCTGTGCCGGCCGGAGCCGCTGCGCGGGGCGGCCGAGATCGGCTCGGCCGAGACGGGCCGGTTGGACTCCTGCCACCGGCTCGGGCTGTCCCACGGCTCCTCGGGCTCCTCGGTGCGCCGCCGGGGCGGTGCCGAGTAGCGGGCAGCCAGGTCGTCGTCGTCACGTCGGGCCCGCCGACCGGTGGAGACCGGCGCGATGTCCTCCTCGTACCGGGACCGGCGACCACCGGAGACCGGGGCGACGTCCTCCTCGTAGCGGGAGCGGCGACCACCGGAGACCGGGGCGACGTCCTCGTCACGGCGGCGGCTGCCGGAGACCGGGGCCACCTCCTCCTCGTACCGGGACCGACGGGTGCCCGACACCGGGGCCACGTCCTCCTCGTAGCGGGACCGGCGACCACCGGAGACCGGGGCCACGTCCTCCTCGTAGCGGGACCGGCGGCTGCCCGACACCGGGGCGACGTCCTCGTCGCGACGGCGGGGTCGTTCGTCGCGACGCTCGTCGCGCTCGGCGGTCCGGCGGCGGGCGGCCGGTTCCAGGTCGCGCTCGCGGCGGGGGGTCGGCTCCGCCTCCCGGGTGGACCGGCCACCGCGCACCGGTTCCCGCAGGGTGCCCGGCTCGGGCACCACCGGAACGGTGAACCGGTCGGGGTCACGACGCCGGGCGCTGCCGGTCTGGGCGTTCCAGGACGGGGCCAGGGTGGTCTCGGCCCAACTGGTCCGGCTGTCCCTGGTCTCCTCCTCCTTCTTGCGACCGATCCCGCTGAGCAGCGTCCGACCCTTGCCCTCGTCGGTCGCCTTGGCGGTCATCGCCTTGTTCAGCGCGGCGGCCTGCTGCTGCTCGCGGGTGCGCTTGCCGAGGTAGACCGAGAGCCGCACCATCAGCGCCACCACCACCAGCAGGACGCAGG
This sequence comes from Micromonospora sp. NBC_00421, assembly GCF_036017915.1. Taxonomy (NCBI): domain Bacteria; kingdom Bacillati; phylum Actinomycetota; class Actinomycetes; order Micromonosporales; family Micromonosporaceae; genus Micromonospora; species Micromonospora sp. NBC_00421. The sequence continues at coordinate 182,636 of NZ_CP107929.1, read as the reverse complement.
CCAGGTAGCTCAGCACCACCCAGGACTTGGCGGCGCGGCCGGCGTTGAGCCCGTGGAACAGGGCGAACGGCCAGGAGAGGTACGCCAGGGAGTGCAGGCTGCGCCAGAACCACTTGGGGCCGACGCCGGCGAAGCGGACCCGGACGATGCCGGTCCAGAACACGCTCACCATGAGGAACGCGGCCACCGTGCCGAGGCCGACGTAGAGCCCGCTGCCACCGATGAACGGGACCACGGCGTCGCTGGGCCCGGCCCGGCCGATCGCGATCTTGGTGATGACGTGGAACACCAGGCCGGCGACGGCGAGGACGCCGGTGGCCCGGTGCGCGGACTGGAGCAGCACCCGGTGCCGGATCATGAGGACCAGCCGGTCGGTGGCGAGCAGACCCATCATCACGGTGAGGCTGAGCGACACCAGGGTGACCACCCCGGCGAAGAACTCGGTGAAGAAGAAGCCGTACGCGTACATCGCCGTGCCGTTGCCGGTCATCTCGACGCCGGCCCAGAACACGCCCAGGGCGGACGCCACCATCAACGCCATCGTGGATTTCGACACGGTCCGGACACCACGGCTACTGGTGGAGGTCCGGACCGTCGCGGCCTGCTCGTTCTGCTTTGCCCGGGCCATCTGCTCCTCGATCGTCTAACGGCGGCGCCACCACCGGCCGACCTTGCTCCCACCTCCAGTACGGACCTCCGGCGCGTACGGATCAGTGCCGGTGCCGAAAATTCTCGGCGGATTGTCGAACCACCCCGGTCCGGGGCGCGTGTAGCGCCCGGCGCACCGTGCCGCCGGGACCCACCGCAGCGCGAACCTGACGCCCGATGCAACGACGGTCGTCCATCCGTTGACAGGCTCTGCAACACGCTTGTAACCTTTCCGCAAATTTCAGCCGCTGTTGCAAGAAGTGGACAGTCGGCATCCTCCCCCACGCTCCGCCACCGCCCGCGAACCCGCGGTCACCACCCCCGAACCCAGGAGTACCGATGCATCGACGTCGATGCCGCTCGGCGATCCTCGCCCTCGGCACGCTCGCCAGCCTGCTCGCACCCATCGCCGTGGCGGCACCCCCGGCCGCCGCCGCACCCGCCGGCACCAGGAACGTCATCGCCAACCTCTTCGAGTGGAACTGGCCCTCGGTGGCCGACGAGTGCCGCACCACGCTCGGTCCGAAGGGCTACGGCTACGTCCAGGTCTCCCCGCCGCAGGAACACGTCACCGGCAACCAGTGGTGGGTGGCGTACCAGCCGGTCAGCTACCGGATCGAGTCCCGCAAGGGCACCCGCGCGCAGTTCCAGACCATGGTGAGCGCCTGTCACACCGCCGGGGTCAAGGTGATCGTCGACGCGGTGATCAACCACATGTCCGGCCAGGCGAACGGCGGCACCGGCTGGGCCGGCTCGTCGTACGGGCACTACGACTACCCGGGCGTCTACCAGACCCAGGACTTCCACCACTGCGGGCGCAACGGCGGCGACGACATCGCCAACTACAACGACCGGTACGAGGTGCAGAACTGCGAGCTGGTCAACCTGTCCGACCTGAAGACCGAGTCGGACTACGTGCGGTCGAAGATCGCCGGCTACCTCAACGACCTGCTGTCGCTGGGCGTGGACGGGTTCCGCCTCGACGCCAGCAAGCACATGCCGGCCGCCGACATCGCCGCCATCAGGGGAAAGCTGTCCCGCTCGGCGTACCTGGTGCAGGAGGTCATCTACGGTGCGGGCGAGCCGGTCCAGCCGGGCGAGTACACAGGCAACGGCGACGTGCACGAGTTCCGGTACGGCCGGGATCTCGCCCGGATGTTCACCAGCGAGCGGCTGGCGTACCTGCGCAACTTCGGTGAGGCGTGGGGCTACCTGCCGAGCGGTTCGGCGGCGGTCTTCGTGGACAACCACGACACCCAGCGCGAGGGCGGGGTGCTCACCTACCGGGACGGGGCCGCGTACGCACTGGCGAACGCGTTCATGCTGGCCTGGCCGTACGGCTCGCCGACGGTGATGTCGAGCTACACCTTCAGCAACAAGGACGCCGGCCCCCCGTCGGACGCCGGCAACAAGACCCGCGACACCACCTGCTACTCGGGCTGGGAGTGCGAGCACCGCTGGCGGGTCGTGCAGAACATGGTCGGCTTCCGCAACGCCACCCAGGGCGCGGCGGTCGCCAACTGGTACGACAACGGCTACCAGCACATAGCGTTCAGCCGGGCCGGCAAGGGCTACCTGACCATCAACGACGAGGATTCGGCGGTCGCCGGCCGGTCGTACTACACGGGGCTGCCCGCCGGCCGGTACTGCGACGTGATCCACGGCGACTTCGCCAACGGCTCGTGCAGCGGACCGGTGATCACGGTCGACGCCTCCGGCTGGTTCGCGGCCACCGTCCCAGCACACGACGCGGTCGCCCTCCACGTCGGCGCCAAACTCTCCTGACTGCCCGCTCCCGAGCTCTGCGCGGAGCTCCCCGGGGGCTCCCGCGCAGGGCCCCCGGGCTCTTATCGGGAGAGGCGAGACCGGGTCTGCGGGGCTCCCGGCCGGGTGGTTCGCCACCGGTGGGAGCCTCGTACCCGTTAGAGTGTTTTTGTGCTTTTTGATCGGATAATCGACCGGTGGGGGCGCGGCCCGCTCGCCGCCGCCGTGGGCGTGCCGGCGCTGTTGGTGCTGGCCCTGCTGGTCGGCGCGGCGCTACGGTACGACGCACCCGCGCCGACCCACCGGGCCGCTCCGCCGCCCACAGTGACCGTCCCGGCGGAGGACGGGACCGTGCCGCCCGCTGCGCCGGCCCCCGCCGGGCTGCCGGTGGTCGACTACGATCCGGCCCCCGCCGGTTTCCCGGCCGACCCCCGCCCGCTCGACGTCACCCCGCTGACCGAGGGCCTCACCCCGACCCGGAACATCGCCGCGTACGACGCACCCGGCGGACGCCCCCGCGCCCTGCTCGCGCCCACCATCAACGGCGTCGAGCTGACCATGCCGGTGGTGGAACGCCGCACCGGCTGGACGGCCGTTCTGCTGCCCTCGGCGAGCCGCCGACTGGCCTGGCTGCCCGCAGGCGGCTGGACCCCGGTCGCCCTACGCGACCAGCTCGTGGTGCAGCGGCGCACCCACCAGCTCACCTGGTACCGGCACGGCAAGCCGGTGCACACCTGGCAGGTCAGCCTCGGCCTGCCCGGCCAGGAGACCCCGCTCGGCCGGACCTTCATCCTCGGCGTCACGCCCCCGCCCGAACCGGTCTACGGCGGGGTGGACGTCTTCGCCCTCGGCGCGGTCCCGGACGACCCGGACGCGGTGCCCACCGGCCTCAGGGGCGCGCACATCGGCCTGCACACCTGGCAGGACGACGACACCCTCGGCGAGAACGTCACCAACGGCTGCATCCGCCTACCCCGCGCCGCCCAGCAGACCCTCCTCGACGAGCTACGCCCCGGCACCCCCCTCACCGTCGTCGACACCCTCCCCACCACCTGACCCCGCCCCGCCCCGCCCGGCGAGGCCCCGCCTCGGCCCGCCCCGCCCCGCCTCGGCCCGGCCCGCCTCGGCCCGGCCCGCCTCGGTGATCAAGAGGTTTACGTCATCTCCCAGCCGGATTCTGACGCGAACCTCTTGATCACCGCCGCCGGAACCACCCGCTCTACGCGGCTACCGCCGATGCGCGCCCCGCACCGACACACGCCGGCGGAAGTCGTGAGCCGCTTCACCCAAGATCGTGCTGGAACAACGTTGTAGGGGCTTCCTGCGATTCCGAGGCCACTACAACCTGGTTCCAGCACGACCTTGAGCCGGGCGCGAAGGTGGGACCGCGAGACAGGGGCGCAGCGCGGTGGGCAGGGCAGGAGCACCAAGCAGGAGCGGCGCGAAGCAGGGGCGCGAAGCTAGGAGCGGCACGGGGTGGGGCGCCAAGCCGGGAGCACGGGGTGGGGCGCGAAGCAGGGCAGGAGCGGGACCAGGTGCTGTCCGCCCGGGTGGGGCATCGGGAGGTGGAAGGTGGGTATGCCGCCGGGGTCGGGGTGGGTGAGGTCGGGGGGACGGCATGGGGAACGGGTCGGGTGGGCGGGTCGACACGGTGGTGTTCGTGCACGGGCTGTGGATGACGTCGCGCAGCTGGGAGGGGTGGGCCGAGCGGTACGCGGCACGCGGGTTCCGGGTGCTCGCGCCGGCCTGGCCGGGCTTCGACCGGGAGGTGACCGCGCTGCGCGCCGACCCGGGCACGATCGCCGGAACGACCCTGCGCCAGGTGATCGACCACTACGCGGAGGTGATCCGCGAACTGCCGAGCCCGCCGATCGTGATCGGCCACTCGTTCGGCGGGCTGGTCGCCCAGGTGCTCGCCGACCGGCGTCTCGGTGCAGCCGTAGTGGCGATCGCGTCCGCACCGGTCAAGGGGGTGCTCCGGCTGCCGATCAGCACGCTGCGGGCGTCGTACCCGGTGTTGCACAGCCCGGTCAACCGGCACCGGGGGGTGCAGATCAGCCCGGACGAGTTCCGGTACGCCTTCGGCAACACCCTCCAACCGGACGACTCCGACCGGGCCTGGCGACGCTACGCCGTCCCGGCCGCCGGTCACGTGCTCTTCGAGGGGGCGTTCGCCAACCTCGACCCGCACTCCGCCGCGACGGTCGACACCGGCCGCGACGACCGGCCACCGTTGCTGCTGATCGCCGGAGGCGAGGACCACGTGGCCCCGCCGTCGCTGGTCAAGGCGAACGCCGGGCTCTACCAGAAGTCGCGGGCGGTGACCGCGTACCACGAGTTCCCCGGGCGCTCCCACTTCACGGTGGGTGAGCCGGGCTGGGAGGCGGTCGCCGACTACGCCCTGGACTGGGCGACCCGGATGGCGCAGATCCCGGCGACAGCGGGCGACGCGCCCCGCCGTTGAGCCGGGCGGCGACGTAGCACCACGGCGACCGGTCGCCGGCCCGGCACGGTCGCCGGCCCGGCCCGGCCCGGCCCGGGAGCGTGGCACCGCCCGCACCGGATGCCCGCTCACCGCCACCCGCGCCGCCGGGAACATTCGCCGTCGTGGTCGGGACGGAGCAGGCAGCGCCGGCCACCGGAGAGCAGCCGGTCGCAGAACACCCAGTGGCGTACGTTCTGGTCGTCCTCGACGGAGACGGTGGTGCCGCCCGGGTCGGTCTGCGGCAGGACGTGCGTCCAGTGCGCCACCACCCGGGCCAGCCGCTGCCCGGAGGGCAGGTCGTTGGCGACCACCGGCAGGTGGATGACGAAACGTTCGGTCACCGGTCCCACTCCCGCTCGTTGCGGGCGTGCGCCCGCTCGGCTTGCAGGCGGCACAGCGCGATCCTGACCCGACCGGCCTCCCGCCGGCTCTGCCGCAACGCGTCGTAGACGGCCGCCAGTTCCCCGGCGACCTGGTCAAGGAACTCCCGTACCTCCTGCGGGTCGAGCCCGCGCTGCCCGAACCGCGCCGGCCGGAACCGCCACGCACGCACCTGCCAGGGCAACAACCGATGAGGTACGGCCGGACGACGCCCCACCGACGCCGGCACCTGTCGTCGGTCCTCCGGCATCCGGCGGAAGAAGTCACGCATGAGGAACCTGCCTCTCCTCGAGATCGACGCATGGAGGGGGTGGGTCCACCGGCCCGCCGCGCACCGGCGGACCCACCCCGGCACCCACCGCCGCAGCTCCGATCAGCAGTACGACAGCAGGGCCCACACGGCCACTGAGCAGCAGAAACTCCGCAGCGACCGCCGAAGCAGTCAAGCACGTCGAACCGAAATGCAACGTCTAACGGAACTCTCATTCTGGAGAGCTGACACTCGAAAGCACACTCTCGGTCACGTGTCTATTGTTTCTGATACACGATCAGCGTCTAATTGGACGGACAGACGTCAGCCATGACTGAACACGGAGGCATCGGTGTCACAGGCGGTAGCGGGGTCGACGATGCTCCGACGACAACTCGGAAGAAAGCTCGAAGCCCTCCGCAAGGCGGCCGGGTTGACGATGGAGCAAGCGGCCGAGCAACTGGACCGAGCGCGAGCGACCCTCTACCGGATCGAAAACGGCGCCGAGAACGTCCGCTTTCGCGCTGCCGACGTGAGGGAGATGCTCACGCTCTACAACGCGAGTGACGAAAGCGCCGAACTGGTGCTTGCGATGGCAGCAGCCACCCGGGAGAACAAGAACTGGTGGCACGACTACATCGGCTCTGGCCTGCCGCGCTGGTTCCAGCTTTACATCGGACTCGAAGCTGCCGCATCCAGCATCCGGAAATACCAGCCCGAACTGGTGCCCGGCCTGTTCCAGACGCGCGCCTACGCGGAGCAGGTCTTCCAGATGCCCGGGGGGTCAATCGACGCCGGGGACCGTGACGAACAACAGCGCGCCCTCCAACTACGGGTGGAACGGCAGGGGCTGCTCACCCGCTTCGCCGCCCCGCAACTCAGCGTAGTCATGAACGAGGCAGTGTTGCGTCGTCCGGTTGGCAGCGCCACGATCATGGTCGAGCAGCTACACCAGATCCTGAAGGCTGCGGAGCTACCGAACGTAACCGTCCATGTGCTGGAATTTTCTGCGGGATTGCATGCCGGGGCGATGACCGGCGCATTTTCGATCATGGACTTTCCCCTCGACGGAGACGGCAAGGAGGTGGAGCCACCGGTGACCTACCTTGAGGCCGCAACCGGGGCTGTCTATCTCGATAAGCCGCATGAGATCTCCGCCTACAACAGCATCTGGGCCAACATGACAGACCGAGCGCTGAACGAGTCCCAGTCCAAGAGCTTGATCCAACAGATCGCAGAGGAGTACGCCCGTGCCTGACCTGACCGGTGCCGTCTGGCGCAAGTCCACCCGCAGCAACAACGGCGGCGACTGCGTCGAGGTCGCCGACAACCTTCCCGCCGTCGTCGGGCTCCGCGACAGCAAGGACCCGTCCGGCCCCGCTCTCACCTTCGCACCCCGGGTGTGGACGCGATTCCTGACGAGCATCAAGCAGCAGCCGCCCCAGCGCTGAAAGTGACCGGACGGCCCCGGCTGCACCAACGCAGGCCGACCGTTTCGACCGTGCCGGCCTACCCGCCGGGAAGGCCGGCACACAACGCCACCGCCGGCGACTACTCGCTGTCGTGGCTGGGCCGGTGCAGCGCGTTGGTGACCGCGTCGGACCGTACTGTCGTCTGGTGGAAGATCTCCCAGCGGCGGCGTAGTTCCTGGTCGAAGTTCGGATCCTGGGCGGCGGCGTCGGCAAGTGCCAGGCGCAACCCGGCCGCCCGGTCGTCGCCCTCGGCGGATGCGGGCTCGGCGGCGAGCGAGGCCCGAAGCGCTCGATGGTCCGTTGCCTTACGCCGAACGAGGTGCATCAACGACGCGAGGGCTTCCCTTGCCGCATCGGTCAGGCCCTCGACCGCCCGGGTCGACAGCGTCACGGCGATCGCCGTGGGAATCGGGTCATCCATCTTGCTTCCCCTGGTCAGTTGAGGCGTCAGCTCGGCGGCCGAGGTCACCGCCGCCAACGCCTGAGCGTGCTCACCGGTGTGCAGCAGTGTCTGCCCACGGTGGAGGGCGACGAGCCCCTGACTCCACCGGTTTCGCAGCCGCTCGAACACCGTCATCGCGTCGTCGTACGACACGAGCGCCTCAGCGAAGCGGCCAGCGCCGCGTTGCCGAGGCTCATCAGGGCCAGGCCGGTTCCGCGCTCCTCACCCCACTGCGTCGCGTAGCTGGGCGAGCGCCTCCGGGTCGGTCAACCGGTAGCCCCGCACCACGATGTCGCCGTTGTCGGTCTCGTACAGGCTCGGGCACGACCCAGAATTGCTGGACGTGGTGAGAAAGCGGAGTTTCATGGCCCCCCTGAAGTCGGCAACTACAGATAGTAGTCAATCGAGTACCGCAACTCAATGGGAGTCCGCCCACTGAGTCGCCACGCCGACAAACATGAATAATATGGGGAACCAATTCACTTCGATCTCAGAAATCCCGTACTCGCCGATATCGACGACCTTTGTTCCCGTACTACACCGCGCTGTCGGCCGCCGACCGGATGGCGGCGACGGCACGGGCGCCCGCAGGGGACCGGCCCGTCGCCACAGTGGTCACCGATCACCCAGTCGTCGCCACAGGAAGCGCAACGTCAACGCCGTCAGGAACGCCCGCTGTTCGTTGTTGCTCGCCGCGCCGTGCCCGCCCTCCACGTTCTCGTAGTACGACACGTCGTGACCGTGCTCGCGCAGCAGGGCGGCCATCTTGCGGGCGTGCCCCGGGTGCACCCGGTCGTCCCGGGTCGAGGTGACGAACAGGACCGGCGGGTACCGCACCCCGGGCCGCACGTTGTGGTAAGGCGAGTACTCCCGCAGGAACGCCCAGTCGGCCGGATCGTCCGGGTCACCGTACTCGGCCATCCAGGAGGCCCCGGCGAGCAGCAGGTGGTAGCGCCGCATGTCCAGCAGCGGCACGTTCGCCACCACCGCGCCGACAAGCGTGGGGTAGCGGGTCAACATCGCCCCCATCAGCAGCCCACCGTTGCTGCCGCCCTCGATGCCGAGCCGGTCCGGGGTGGTGATCCCCCGGGCCACCAGGTCGGCGGCGACGGCCGCGAAGTCCTGGTACGCCCGGGGGCGGTTCTCGCGCAGCGCCGCCCGGTGCCACAGTGGGCCGTACTCCCCGCCGCCGCGGATGTTCGCCACCACGTAGCTGCCGCCCCGGGCCAGCCAGCCCCGGCCGACCGCCCCGTCGTAGCGCGGCGTCAGCGAGATCTCGAACCCGCCGTACCCGGTGAGCAGGGTCGGCCCGGCGGACGCCGCCGGGTCGCCCACCACGGAGTACGGCACCCGGGTCCCGTCGGCGGAGGTGGCGAAGAACTGGCGCACGGTCAGGCCGGTGACGTCGAAGAACGCCGGCTCCCGCTTGAGGATCTCGACCGGGCCGCCGACCCGGCCCAGCCGCAGCGTCGCCGGCCGCAGGTAGCCGGTCGAGGCGATCAGGTAGTCGTCGCCCAGATCCGGATCGGTGTCGACGATCCAGTTGTCGTCCTCCTCCGCCACCCCGGCCAACGGCTCCCGCCGCCACCCCGCACCGTCGGCAGACTCCGGGCCGTCGGGGGTCAGCACCTCCAACCGCCGGCGTACGTCGACCAGGGTGGCCAGGATCAGATGGTGCCGGGTCCAGACGTGGTAGCTCAGCGCGGTCCGCTCGTCGGGCCGGAACAGCACCGTCAGCGCGCGGTCCCCGGCGAGGAAGTCGTCGAACCGGGCCGCCAGCAGCGCCCCGGCCGGGTGGGTGACCCCGGCGACCTCCCACGGCGAGCGCGGCCGGATCAGCAGCCACTCCCGGTGCACGTCCCATCGGGCGTCGTCGGGCACCGGGATCGGGACCTGCCCACCGTCGGGGGCCAGCAGGAAGCTCCGGGTCCGGTAGAAGTCCAGGCTGCGGCCCACGAAGTCGCGCTCGAAGCCGGGTGTCGGGTCGTGCGAGGCGTACGCGGAGACGTCGTCGGTCTGGCCCTCGTACACGATCTCGGCCTCGGTCAGCGGGGTGCCCCGCCGCCACCGGCGGATCACCCTCGGGTAGCCGGAGGTGGTCAGCGAGCCGGGGCCGAGGTCGGTGCCGACGTAGATCCGGTCGGTGTCGATCCAGGTGACGTCGCTCTTGGCCTCGGCGAGGGTGAACCCGTCGGCGACGAAGGCCCGGGTCTCCAGGTCGTACTCGCGGACCACCACCGCGTCCTTGCCGCCCCGGGACAGGCTGACCAGGCAGCGGCGGTGGCCGGGCTTCAGCACGGTCACCCCGCCCCAGACCCAGTTCTCGTCCTCGGCGGCGGCCAGCGCGTCGAGGTCGAGCAGCACGTCCCAGGCCGGCTCGGGCCGCCGGTACTCCGCCAGGGTGGTGCGCCGCCACAGCCCCCGGGGGTGCGTCGCGTCCCGCCAGAAGCCGTAGTAGAACCCGTCGCCGCGCCAGCCGGGGTAGGGGATGCGGTCGTCGGCGTCGAGCACCTGCCGGATCCCGGCCTGCAACTCGGCGAACGCGTCGTCGCCGGCCAGCGCCGCGACGGTCGCCGCGTTGCGCTCGCGGACCCAGCCGGCGGCGTCCGCCCCGTCCAGCTCCTCCAACCAGCGGTACGGGTCGTCACCCTCATCGATCAGCGTCACCCCTGCCACTATTCCCGACAAGGTCAACCCGCACCGGCCCGATATCAACCGTCCCTGGACCTGCTGCCCTGGCATGGGCGCGGCGTCGCCGGGTATGACGGGAACATGAGGGCGAGCTTCCGGCTTGGCCGGATCGCGGGGGTACCCGTCGGGGTCAACTGGAGCGTCCTGGTCATCTTCGTGCTGATCGCGTGGTTGCTGTCGGCCAACCAGTTCCCCCGCTCGTACCCCGACCGGCCCGGCTGGGCGTACGCGCTGGCCGGGCTGGCGGCGGCGGTGGTCTTCTTCGTCGGGCTGCTGGCCCACGAGGTGTCGCACGCGGTGGTGGCTAAACGCAACGGCCTCCAGGTGGAGGGGATCACGCTGTGGCTCTTCGGCGGCGTCGCCGAGCTGCGCGGCGAGGCCCCCGACCCGGGCGCGGAGCTGCGCATCGCCGGGATCGGACCGCTGGTAAGCCTGGTCCTCGGGTTCTTCTTCGGTGCGATCGCGGTGCTGCTGGCGCTGGCCGGGCAGGAGGGGCTGCTGCTCGGCTCGCTGTCCTGGCTGGCCGGGATCAACGTGCTGCTGGCGGTCTTCAACATCCTGCCGGCCGCCCCGCTGGACGGCGGCCGGCTGCTGCGCGCCGCCGTCTGGAAGGCCACTGGTGACCGGGCCAGGGCGTCGGTGGTGGCCGCCCGCGCCGGTTGGGTGCTCGGCGTGCTCCTGATCGGCCTGGGCATCTGGCAGTTCCTGGCCGGCTACGGGGTGGGCGGGATCTGGCTGGCGTTGATCGGCTGGTTCCTGATCGGCGCGGCCGGGGTGGAGGAGCGCCAGGCCAGGCTGGGCAGCGCGCTGTCCGGCGTCCGGGTCGGTGAGGTGATGACCCCGCAACCGCAGACCGCCTCGGCGGAGATGACCGTCGCCGACTTCGTCGACAACTACCTCTTCGCCTACCGGCACACCGCGTTGCCACTGACCGAGGACGGCCGGCCGGTCGGCCTGGTCACCCTGGACCGGGTACGCGGCATCCCGGCCGACCGGCGGGCCGCCACCACGCTGGCCGAGGTGGCCTGCCGGGCCGACGACCTGGTGCTGGCCCGGCCGGAGGAACAGCTCAACGACCTGCTCCCCCGGCTCACCGGGTGCGCCGACGGCCGGGCCCTGGTGGTGACCGGTGACCAGCTCGTCGGCATCGTCTCCCCCAGCGACATCAGCCGCGCCGTACAGCGGGCCAGCCTCCGCGACCGCCGTTAGGCGGCGGCCCGCTCCACCGGGATCCACAGCTCGGCGTCGGCGTGGGTGCCGTCGGAGGAGATGCGGGTACGGGAGATCTCCGGCCCCGGCCGGCTCCGGTACGGATTGGACGGGAACCACTGGGTGAACACGTCCCGCCACAGGTTCTGCACGGCGGCCGGAAACTCGCCCGAGGTGTCGAAGACCGCCCAGGTCCCCGCCGGCACGTCGAGCGCCTCCAGGTCGTCCGGCACGTCCGCGCCGGTCACCGCGCCGTACCAGTAGTCCAGCTCGACGCCCTCGGACCGGTCCTCGCCGAGCTGGTCGCTGACGTTGACGATGCCCGCCGGTTCCTGGTCCGACAGGGCCTCGATCCGGGCCGTCGTCCCGGGCGGGATGCCCCTGACGAACGCCACGATCGCCGGGTTCATCCCCTGGTGCACCAGGGGCACCCGGGCCCGCTTACCCACCAGGCGGAACGCCGGCTTCTCCACCACCCGGTACCGCATGCTGGCACTCCCTTCGACGACGAGTCGGAAGGACAACCGTTGCTGGGAGCGCAGCGCGGCCCCCGTGCGCCGCGCCTCACCGGGTCCGACCCCGTGCATCGCCCGGAACGCCCGGGTGAACGCCTCCGTCGAGCCGTACCCGTGGCGGATCGCGACGTCCAGCAACGTCCGCTCACCCGCCAGCACCTCGGCCGCCGCGACGGTGAGCCGCCGCCTGCGGACGTACTCCGACAGCGGCATCCCGGCCAACGCCGAGAACATCCGCCGGAAGTGGTACTCCGAGGTGAGCGTGATCCGCGCCAGGTCCGCCACCTCGATCGGTGCGTCGAGGTGCCGCTCCACGTGCGCCAAGGCCTCGTTCAGCCGCTCCAGCACCTGGTCTCCTTCCGCTTGCATGATCCACGGTAGGCAGCCGGAAACGGCCGAACCCGACTTCCGGTGCCCGCTGCGGTCGGATACCGGGGCGGAGGACATGGTCTCCGGACAGCCGCCCGTCAAGTAGGTTGGACGGATCTCCGGCAATGCGTCCAATGGGTTTGACGCACCGCGTGGAAGCGGGAATGATCCGTCAGGTGGTCGAGGAACATCCTGCCGAACTTTTCGCTGCGCGACTCAATCACCTGTTCGAGGTCGTACGCCGGCCGGGTGGTTCGCGTTGGGAGAACTCCGAGGTAGGGGCCCGGTGCGGGCTGTCCCGCGCGCAGCTGCACAACCTCCGCAATCCCAAACAGAGCGGCAGCCGCAGTCGCGGGCCGACCTGGGAGACGATCAATGCACTCGCATCGTTCTTCGAGGTCGAGCCGAACTACTTCTTCCTACCCGCCGCCCACGCGACGCAGGGTGAGGTGGGCCGCCGGATGGCCGATCTCGGGGTGCAGCACCTGGCAGCGAACACCGTCGGCGAGGATCTCGCCCAGGTCAAGGCCACTGTTATCGCGGTACTGGCCCAGATTCAGCGGATCGAGGACCAGATCGGGAGTCCCGCCGTGACCGGGGATGCCGACAGAGTCGACGGGGAGCGATGGACCACCGAGCAGCACTACTGATCTCCGGGCTGACCCTGCCCACCCCCTGGGACCTCACGGCCCTCGTCGGGCAGATCGCCAGGGAGCGGGACCGCCCCATCCACCTCATGCCCGTCGAGATGCACGGCAGCGTCCTACACGGCCTGTGGGTCGCCACGTCCCGGGCGGACTACATCGCCTACCCGGCGCGCAGCGGCCCGTTCAAGCAGACCGCGATCGTGTTGCACGAGGTCGCCCACATGTGGCTCGGCCATCCTTCGCGGGACCTCGCCGAGCTCGACGGACGCGTCAGCCACCGCCCCTACGACCAGCGGCACGAGTTCGAGGCCGACGAGTTCGCCGAGATGATCCTCCGCCGCGCGGCGTCACCTCCGACACCACCACCCCTGGAGCCGGACGACGTACTCCGCGTCATCAACACCTTCGGAACGGGCACCCCCACCGATGATCTTCACCGCCCTCGTGGCCTCCGTGGCGCTGTGCGCCGCCGCATACACCGCCTCCACCCTGCACGGTGGCCGTGAGCACGTCCCCGCACGCACCTGGATGGGCGGCAGCCTGTTCTGTCTCGCCCTCGCCCTCACCGCCGTCGCCCCCGGCGTCAACGACGCGATCGACGACCTGATCGGGCTTCCCCACGTCAGCAGGCTCATCGCCCACACCCTCACGATATGGGCAGCCGTCGCCGTGCTGTGCATGCTGGCGTACTGGACGCGTAGCCCCGAAACCACCCGACGGGCCGTCCGGGGGTGGCAGTTCCTCGCCTGCACGGCCACCGTCGTCCTCACGGCGTTGTTCCTGATCGCCCGGACACCCGCTGCGGAGGGTGACTGGTTCGCGGCCTATCATCGACGGGCATCGATCGCTATCTATATGGCGGTGTTCGGCGGCATCCTCACCTACGCGCTGATCGATCTCGCCCGCCTGTCGCTGCGCTACGCCACCCGTGTCACCACCCGACCGGTCACCCGCGTCGGTCTCCGCATGTTCGCCGTCGGGGGGCTGATCAGCCTCGGCTATTCGGTCACGGTCGTGGCGGTGGCTGTCGCCGGGCAACTCGGCGTCGACGCCGGCACCGCCTGGACGTACGTCACCATGACCAGTCAACTGACCGGCATCGGGCTCATCGCCAGCGGCTCCGCCGTACCCGGCACCGCCGCAGCGGCCTCGGCCGCCCTGCGTCGCGCCCACGACGCACACCAGTGCGAGCGGATGGAGCCGCGATCGTCCAGACCCACCCGGCCATCCCCCGCCGGCAGCCCCGCCCGATGCACCGGTGGGGGCGCGCGATGGCCTGGACGACCAGTTGGCTGGGGGACGGCCGCAGCCTGTCCCGCCGGGTCCTGGAGATCCGCGACGGTTACCTCCAGCTCACCCCGTGGTTCGACTGCGCGGTACGGGACCGGGCGATCCAGCTCGGGCGCCGGGCCGGCATGGACGGACCCGACCTGATGGCGACCGTGGAGGCGGCGGTCGTCGTGGTGGCCCTCGACGCCAAGACCGCCGGTGACGATCCGGTCGACACCGGCCGCGTCGAGGCCGGAGGAACAGACCTCACCAGCGAGGTGGTCTGGCTGGGCCGGGTGTCTCAGGCCCTGGCACGGTCCCCGGTCGTGGCGGGCGTCCGCGCCGAACGCGCCCACGCCCGCGCCGCCTCCACCGGCTCTCCGGCCCCGTCGACGACGTCAGCACGAGATTGGACAGAAACGTGACCGAACAGGCCACCGCCGGCGTCACCCGCACCCCGACCCGGGTCGCCCACGTCATCACCGAGGTGTTCCAGCCTGCCGTGTGGGCGGCTGTCATGCCGGTCGTCGTCGCGGTGATCGCCGCCCGCACCGTCGTCGCCGGCATCGGTTGGGGTGCGTTCGCGGCGCTGTTCACCGCCGTGGTGCCGTTCGGGGCGATCCTCTACGCCAAGCACACCGGCCGGGTCACCGACCATCACATCAGCCGCCGGGAGCAGCGCAGAGGCGTGCTGCTGGTCGGCATCGCGTCGGTCACCGCCGGGCTGGTCGTGTTCGTGATCCTGGGTGCGCCCCGGGCGTTGATCGCCATGATCGCCGTCATGCTGGCCGTGCTGGCCGGCACCACCGCCGTCAACCAGGTGTGGAAGATGAGCGCCCACACGGGCGTCTCCGCCGGTGCGCTCACCGTCCTGGTCCTGCTGGTCGGGCCGGCGTTGGCCGTCGGGGTGCCGGTCGTGGCCCTGATCGGCTGGTCCCGGGTGCATCTCGGTGCGCACACCGTCGCCCAGGTGGTCGCCGGTGCGGCCACCGGCGCGGTTCTCGCGACGGGGGTCTACGCGGCTGTCGTCTGAGCGGCACGTCAACCGGTGGTGCTGTCCGGGGTGTAGGAGTGTCCCGTGCCCCGACGGGGGTGGGTGCGGGACACTCCCACAGCCCGGACAGCCAGCCACCCGGCCCGGCATGGGGCCCTGCGGCAGCCGATCCGTCAGTCGCGCGGGAAGTAGCGGTCGAGCAGCTCGGTGCGGAACACCCCGGCCGGGTCCAGCTCGGTGAGCAGCGTGGCGAAATCGGCGTACCGGGGGTAGGTGGCGGCGACCACGGCCGGGTCGAGGGTGAAGACCTTGCCCCAGTGCGGGCGGGGCGCGAACGGGGCCAGCCGGGCCTCGATCTCGGCCAGCACCGGCAGCACCGCCGCCGGGTCGTCGACCCAGGTGAAGTGCACGGCCAGCGTGTCGCGCCCCTGGTTGGGGCTGAGCCACAGCTCGTCTGCGGCGACGGTACGCAGCTCGCAGATCTGCAACACGGGGGCGATCCGGTCCCGCATCCCGTCCAACGCGGCAAGCGCCTCGGCCCCCGCCGAGCGGGGCAGGTGGTATTCGGACTGGAGCTCGTCGCCGCTGCTCGGCATGAAACCCAGCCGGAAGTGGGGCAGCCGCTCGTGCCACGGGCCGGGCTCGCCGAACTGCGGGGTGCAGCTGACCGGATCCATGCCGGGCACCGGGTGCGCCGGCCGGTCGGCCGCTGTGGTGCCGAGCCAGTCCGGCTCCGGCGGCGGGGCGTCGGCGAGCTGCTTGCGCCAGACCTGGTCGATGTCCGTCGAGCGCCAGGAGGTGAACCCACTGACGCTGTACGCCGAGGCGAACGCCGCGTCCAGCGCCCCGACCGGCAGGCCCGCGTGGACGTACTGGCGGACGGTGAAGGTGGGCAGCACGTCCAGGGTGACCCGGGTGACGACGCCCAGCGCGCCGAGCGAGACCACCATGCCGGCGAACCGGTCGCCGGCGGAGCGGTCGACGGTGAGCACGTCCCCGTCTGCGGTGACCAGTTCCAGCCCGGCCACGGCGGCGGCCAGGTTGCGGTTGCCGTCGCCGGAGCCGTGGGTGCCGGTGGCGATCGCACCCGCCACCGAGATGTGCGGCAGCGAGGCGAGGTTGGCCAGGGCCAGCCCCCGCTCGTGCAGCCGGGTCGCCACGTCCCCGTAGCGCAGCCCGGCGGCGACGGTGACCGTGCCGCGCTCCCTGTCGATCTCGACGGTGGGCGGCAGCCCGGCCAGCGAGACCAGGTCACCTGTGGTGTCGCCGATCCGGTTGAAGGAGTGACCGCTGCCGACCGCCCGGAGCCGGTCGCTGCCGGCGACCAGTCGACGCAGCTCGTCCAGCGAGGTCGGCTCGTGGAAGGCACGGGCGGCGTAGTGGACGTTGCCGGCCCAGTTGCGCCGCGCCACCCCGCTCACGACGAACCGCCCACGAGCCGGGTGACGTCTCGGCACCCGGCGACCCGCCGCCGCGCCGGGTCGTCCGGGTCGAGCGCCGCCAGGGCGCGTCCCACCAGTCTGTCGATCACGTCGGAACTGTACCCGCGCCGACCGACGGTGAAGCCTGGAGCGGACCGCCCGCCGACGGACGGACCGTCCCGACCAGGGTCGGCACGGTTGTCGGTGGCGCCCACGGGGAATCAGGACCCGATGAGCAGCTACCGCGACCCCATCCTGCACGGTGACGTCTACCCGTCGGAGGAGGAGATCGACCCGACCGGGGTCGGCCTGGATCCGGCGAGCGCCCCGCCGGCGGCGTACCCGGACCGGACCGCGCCGGAGCCCGCGCCGGCACCCCGGGTGGCGGAGTCCGGGGCGCACTCGATCGTCACCCACCACCTGGACGGGTCGACGCAGGTGGTGACCGACCTGGACGGGGACGGGATCGCCGACGTGGTCCAGTTCGACCTGGACGGCGACGGCGTGCCGGACATCACCTACCTGGACAGCGACCGGGACGGCCGGCTGGACACGGTGCTGCGCGAGCCCGGCGGGATGACCCGCCCCCGCTGACCGCGCCGGCGGGCCGACCTCCCGGCCGCGCCCGAGCACGTGCCCACCCCCGGCCGGGCGCGCCCCGGCCGGGGTCACAGCTGCGGCATCACCTCGGCGGCGACCAGCTCCACCTGGTCCAGGTCGGCCAGGTCGAGCACCTGGAGGTAGATCCGCTCGCTGCCGGCCTCGGCGTACCGGCCGATCTTGTCGACCACCTCGGCGGGGGTGCCGGCGAGGCCGTTCTCCCGCAGCTCGGCCGGTTCCCGACCGAGCACCGCGGCCCGGCGGGCCACCTCGGCGTCGTCCCGGCCGCAGCAGAGCACCAGCGCGTTGGACCAGCGCAGGGTGCCCGGGTCGCGGCCCACCTCGGCGCAGGCCGCGCGGACCCGGCCGAACTGGGCCACCGTCTCGTCGAGCGAGACGAAGGGCAGGTTGAACTCGTCGGCGTACCGGGCGGCCAGGCGTGGGGTGCGCCGGGGTCCCTTGCCGCCGAGCAGGATCGGCGGGCGGGGCTGCTGCACCGGCTTGGGCAGCGCCGGGGAGTTGCCGACCGGGTAGTACTTCCCGGCGAAGTCGAACGTCCCGCCGGCCGGGGTCGCCCACAGTCCAGTGATGACGGCGAGCTGCTCCTCCAACCGGTCGAAGCGCTCCCCCAGCGACGGGAACGGGATGCCGTAGGCGGTGTGCTCGTCGGCGTACCAGCCGGCACCGATGCCCAGCTCGACCCGGCCGCCGCTCATCTGGTCGACCTGGGCGACGGTGATCGCGAGCGGGCCGGGCAGCCGGAAGGTTGCCGCCGTCACCAGCGTGCCGAGCCGGATCCGGGAGGTGTCCCGGGCCAGCCCGGCCAGGGTGGTCCAGGCGTCGGTGGGGCCGGGTTCACCGCTCGACGATCCCATCGCCAGGTAGTGGTCGGACCGGAAGAACGCCCCGTAGCCGGCATCCTCGGCGGCGCGGGCCACGGTGAGCAGCTGGTCGTAGGTGGCACCCTGCTGGGGCTCGGTGAAGATCCGCAGTTCCATTCCCCGAGCATAGGGAGCCGGTCGGCCACCCGCTCGGACCTGGGCCCGGCCGGACCCGGGCCGGCGGGTCACCCGAACGGCCTGGTCGCGTACGCGGCGCGCAGGGCGGCCAGCCCCGCCGGCTTCGGCGACAGGGTGCCCCAACCGGAGTTGAAGTAGTTCGCCCGGACGATCCGGGGCCCCCGTTCCGCGTTGAGCTGGGCCAGGGCCGGGGGCACGGTGGCGATCCAGGCCGCCTGGTCGGGGAAGGCGGCGACCTGCACCCCCCACTCCGCGACGAGCACCGGTCGGGACAGCGCCACCGGCCCGAGGTCGGCCACCGCCCAGTCCTTCGTCCGGCGGAACCGGCCCAGCGCGGTGTGGCCGGGGTCGGTCGCGTAGACGTTCCACTGGAGGAAATCCAGCCGGGACATCAGCGCCTCCGGGTGGGTACGCCGGTAGCAGGCCCGGTCGAAACCGCCCGCACCGACCGAGAAGGTGGTGCCGGCCGGCAGGCCACGGGACCGGAACCAGTTCACCACGTAGGTCAGGGCCTGCACCGCGCGGGCGTCCGACCCGGCCCAGGGGTACGACACCCCGGACTCGGTGGTGCCGAACTCGTGATCGGTGTCGAGTTCGGAGGCGAGCTGGATGTTCACCCCGAAGCCCATCGTCCGGTACTGCGACAGGGCACGGGCGAGCAGCCCGTCGCACTGGCCGGCGAGCACCTGGCCGTACCCGTACGCCCGGGGCCAGGTGGTGCCGGGACGTTGCTGGATGGTCATCGACGGCGCGGGCACTGACCAGGTCACCCCGTCGACGGTGAACGTCTGCGCACCGGGGTTGGTGGTGCCGTAGTGCTTCAGCTCCAGCACCATGTTCAGCGCGATCCCGGCCCGCCCGAGCTTGAGCAGCCAGGCCTTGTCGTAGCCGGGAAAGACGTAACCGTCGGCGAGGCTGCGGTACTGGGTCAGCGAGCGGAAGTTCCCGCCCACCAGGTCCGCCGTCGGGTCGGCGTTGCCGGCGAGGTAGTAGCCACCCCGTACCGGCGGGGCGACGGTGTGGTCCACGACCGTGGTGGGAGTGGCCATCCCGGCCCCTCCTCTCCTGCTCGCCCGGCCGGACGCACGACGGTCACGACGTACTCCGGCCGGAGGTGGTGACGTCGTCGTCGGGTCGAGGCGATGGCGGCCGACGCGGACGCGATTGTCGTCCGACCGGCCGGAAGGGTGCGCCTCACTCGTCGGCCACACCCCCCATCCACCTGCATAAACAATGCTCCCTGCCACCTCTCGGCGTCCTGTCGGCTATCTGCCGGTGCGGGCTGCAACCGCCCTGGTCGGGGCCGGTGCGAGCCGGGTTGACCCGATCAGCGAGACTCGGTCGGGACCGCCCCGGGGCTGCTCCCGGGGACCCCTCGGACGGTGGGAGCCCATGGCACACCCCTACCTGCTCTGGCTGGTCGGCGCGGTGTTGCTGGTGGGTGCGGGTATCGCCACCACCCTGCTGCCCCGGCGACGGGTCCGGGCCGAGCAGCGACGTACCGCCTGGTCGGCTGCCCGGGCGGCGATCGACAGCGCGGCCGTCAGCCGGGACGCGGCCCCGGTTCCGGTACCCGAGGCGGAGCGGTTGTTCGCCCGCGCCGAGTCGCTCGCGGGCGGGCGCGGCGGGACGGACGCGGCCCGGGCGGCGGCGGAGCACGCCCGGCGGGCCGATCGGCTGTGGCGGGGGCACCGGTGATCGCCCGTGGGTACCGTCGCTGGTCGGAGCCGTTGCGCTGGACGCTGCTCGGGGTCGCCGTGCTCGTCCTGGTGGTGTTCCTGCTCGCCCAGCGGCAGAGCGTCGACGTCAGCTACGGACGATCGCCGTCGTCGTCGGCGGGGGTCGACGCGGACACCGCCGGCAGCGTCGACCGGGCCACCGTGCCGTCGGTGGACGAGATGACCGCGCTGGTCGCCGCCGCACCGGTGGTACGCCTGCCGGGCTCGGTGGCGTACTGGAACGAGCAGCGGGTCCGGGAGGTGGCCGGCGACACCCGGATCCTGGTCGCCCCGCCCGGACTGGACTCCGACGAACGCGCCCGGGTCCGGGACGTGGAGAACGCGACGATCCGGGTGATCGGCACCGAGGTCTCCGGCGGCCTCTACCAGGCCAGCGCCGACACGCTGCCCGGCTGGCGGGCCCAGTTCGCCACCGGGGACGTGACCGACCTGCTGCTCACCCTGATCACCGGGCTGCGCAAGGAGCCCGCCCCGGCCGACCGGGACGAGTTGCGCTGGCGCGAGCCGAGCGGGCCGGAGCTGACCGCCGTGCTGACCGACCTGCGGGCGACCGGGCGGCACGTGGCCCCCGGCGCGACCCTGACCGACGTACCCGAGACGGCCGCGCGCAACGCCTTCCCGGACGGCGCGTGGTACGTCGCGCTGCCCCCGCAGCGGTTCGGCGACCCGCTGCCCCGGTACGGACCGACCCTGCACGCGCGTTTCCCCGACCAGCCGGTCGTGGTGATGTACGGCCTGTGGATCGAATACCACGGCCCGGGCGCGGCGGATTTCGCCGAGCTGGCCGGGGCGAGCTTCTACGGCCAGTTCGCCGGCGTGCTCAGCCGCGCCGACTACCCGCAGCGCAATGTGCTGGGCGTCTACCTCAACCGGGTCACCGACATCCGGTACGCCGGGCTGTTCGAGCGGCCTCTGCCGTACCGGCCGGTCGATCCGCTGCGGGTGGCGCTGCCGGCGCTGCCGTGGCTCTTCGCGGGCTGCGTGGCGGCGTTCCTGATCCTGTCGGCCCGGTCGCTGCGCCGCCCCGACCGGGGGCCGGGCCGTCGGCGGGACGCCGCCCCGGTCCGGCTGGCCGGGTTGACCGCGCTGGCCGTCGAGGTGTCCCTGCTGACCGACGCCCGCAGCAACCCGGCGCTGACCCGGGGCATCGTCAAGCTCCGGGCGGCCCGGTCGGCCTGGGAGGAGAAGCTGCCCGCCCGGCACGTGCGCACGCTGCTCGACGAGGCGACGGCCGAGCTGGACGACACCGCGCGCCAGGTGGGCATCGCCAGTTACCGCCCGGACAACTACCTGCGGGGCAGACTGTCATGACCCCTTCCGGATCCCGGCGCTCCCGGCGGCAGCGCGTCACCGGCCTGCTCGGCACCCCCTTCGGCCTCGCCGTGCTGGCCTGCCTGGTGCTGGCCGGCTGGGCGGCGTGGAGCGGTGGGGCACTGGACGGCCCGATCGCCAGGCAGGTGCGCACCTCGTCGTTCTACGCCGACCCGGGGCTCGACGTGGACCGGGCGGCGGCGGAACGGATCATCGGCAACCGCCGGCTGGTGGTGGTGCTGCGCTCCCCCGACGCCGACCTGCGAGGCACCTGCACGCAGGTGAGACAGGCCGCCGACGGGACGGTCGTGCTGGTGCTCAGCCGGGACGGGGACGACTACGACACCTACGGCTGCGCCCTGGTGCCCGGATACGACAAGAAGAACCTGGGCAAGGCCGCCGCCGCCGAGATGGTCATCGGTCGGGGCATCGACACCTTCGCCGACCGTCCACTGGAGGCCGTGAAGGTCATCGCCGTCAACTACGACCGGCTGGTCAGGGCGGGCACCGTACCCGACGGCGCCCGGACGATCAGCCCGTCGCTGCCCCGCTTCCTGCTCGCCGTCGCCGCCGTGGCGGGCGTCGTCGCCGCCGCGACGGCGCTCTACCTCGGCGGCCGGCGGGCGGGCCGGCTCGCGGCGGCCCGGCGGGTCCGCCGCGACGAGCTGACCGACAGCCGCAGCGCGCTCGGCGCCGCCACCGCCGGCCTGGCCCAGCAGATCATCGACCTCGACCCGATGTACGCCCTGCTGAGTGGCCGTCGGGGCGGCGACAGCGGCTTCGGCCGGCGCTACCGGCAGTTGACCTCGGACCATGCGGCGCTGCTCGACCGGTTGGCGGTGCTGGACGACACCGACGGGGCGGCGGTGCGGGCGCTGACCGGGCGGGTCGAGTCGCTGAGCCGGCGGGCGCAGGCGCTCGCCGACGGCCGACCGGACCCGGACTCCTCGTAACCGCCGGACGACGGCGAACCGGGCGGTCGCCATGTTCTCCCAGCGTCGTCAGGTGTCCGAAGCACGACTGGCGGAGGACGGCTATGGCGTCGGTGGCGAACCGCTTCGTAGTGTGTTCGGGTTCGTCCGTTGGCCACCCGGGAGGATGAAGACCGCTGAGCTGCGCCCGATCC
The DNA here is from genome assembly GCF_036017915.1 of Micromonospora sp. NBC_00421. Lineage (NCBI taxonomy): Bacteria > Bacillati > Actinomycetota > Actinomycetes > Micromonosporales > Micromonosporaceae > Micromonospora > Micromonospora sp. NBC_00421. The sequence goes on along the minus strand of NZ_CP107929.1, from coordinate 160,284 downwards.
GATCTCCCTCTGGCCAAGGCGGTCGCGGTCCGCGCCGGTGACCTGCCATGAGCCTCGTCCGCCAACTCGCCGCGCTGCCGGCGGATCGCGTCGTCCAACTCGCAGGGGTGCCCGCCGACACGATCGCGGCGACCGCCACCGGCGATCCGGCCGGCCCGGCTGCCGTCGTACTGTGCCCTGGTCGGGCCCGTACGCCCGGTTCCTTCGTCCACGCCGTCCTGGGCGAACTGGAGCGGGTGGCGGTCGCGCTGCTGCCCGGGTGGCTTCCCGAGGCTGCGGAGATCCCCCGCGCCGACCCGTTCGGCCTGGCCGCCGTCCGGGCCGCCGCGGTCGGCCGGGCGCAGGGTTCGGCGCACTTCGCCCCGTTCCTGGCACACCTCGCCACCGTGGCACTGTCCGGCCGGCGGCCGCCGGTCGACCCGTTCGCCCTGGAGATCCGCTGCCCCGGGCTGACCCGGGTGGTGGCGGAGGGATTCGGTCGTCCCCGGGCGAACCTGTTGATCGAGGTGCCCGCCGGCCTCGACGCGGACGGGGAACGGGCCGTCGTGGCGGGCGCGGAATGGCTGTGCCACCACGGTCGGGTCGGGGTGTGGCTGGTCGGCACGGTGTTGCGGCACGAGGACCGGGTGCTCTGCGTCCGGCTCACCCCGGCGGCGGACGCCCCACCGGCACCGACACCGACACCGGGCACGCCACCGCAGGTGGTGGGGCGACCGCACCCCGGCAGTGCGACAGAGGCGGCGCTGGAGGCCGCCCTGGCCGCCGAGAGCTGGGCGGCGGGCCGGGTCTGGAACCAGTACCACCAGTCACATCCCCTCGCGCCCCCGGTCTGCCTCGACCTGCTCTGGCCCGACGTACGGTGTGTCGTCGAGATCGACGGGCCGGAGCACTGCCGGCCGGCGCGGTTCGAGGCGGACCGGCAGCGCGACGTGCAGTTGCAGCTGGACGGGTACGCCGTCCTGCGCTTCACCAATGCCCGAATCAACCACGACGTCGGCGCGGTGGTGCACCAGATCGGCACCCTGATCCGTGCCCGGCGACGTGCCATGGCGGAAGGAACACTCCATGCCCGGCGATGACCTCACCCCCTCCGAGGCCGCGATCCTGATCGTGTTGATGGCAGAGGCGCGGGAGGTGCCCAACACCGACCTGAAGAAGCGGTACGGCGTCGACGTCCGCAAGTCGTACCGGGACAAGCTCAACCGGCTCGGCTACCTGGACAGCCGCCGGGAGGGCAACACCTTCCTGCACCAGCTCGGCGACAAGGGCTGGATCCGGGTGCAGGCGGATCTGAACTTCCAGTCGTCGGTCGGCCGGATCCTCGGCGGGGCGCTGACGGCGTTGCAGGTGAACCTGCGCGACCGGGTCATGGGGCGCAGCGACTACCAGTCGTTCGGTGAGATGTTCGCGCTGACCGACGTGCGGGCCGCCGCACCCCGGTCGGACCGGCGTGGCGTCCTGCGTACCCGGATCCGGCAGGCGTACGCCGCGTTGGCCGCCGAGCCGGGGGCCTGGGTCAGCCTTACCCGGCTGCGGCCCTTCTTCGGCGACGTCGGCACCGCCGACCTCGACGAGGCGCTCCGGGAACTGGAACGCGAGCCGGACGTGGACATCGTCCCGGAGGAGAACCAGAAGCAGCTGACCCCGCAGGACGTCGCGGCGGCCCTGCGGCTCGGCGGTCAGGACAAGCACCTGCTGGCAATCGGGGTGGGATGACCGAGGCGGAGCACGCTGCCCTGGCGGCGCTCAGGTTCGACTGGGCACCGGTGCCCGACGACGTCTGGCGGCCCTCGCCGTTCCACGTGGAGGGCCTGCACACCACAGTGGTCCGCGACATCCTCCTTGGTGTCGCCGACGCCCGGGACAGCGCCGACAGCAGCCCGATCGGGTTGGTGTTGCAGGGGCAGCGCGGCTCGGGCAAGACCCACCTGCTGGGCTGGGTCCGACAGCAGGTCCAGCGGCAGGGCGGCTACTTCTTCCTGGTGGGCCTGCTCGACGCGCACGGCTTCTGGGACAGTGTGCTCGCCTCGATGCTCGACGGGCTGGCCCGGCCGGCGCCCGGCAGCGAGAGCCAGCTCCGGCTGCTGCTGCGGCGGCTCTCCTCGCTGGTCGGGGCGCCCCGATCGGCCCGGCGGGCGGTGATGGGTGACACCGAGCTGACCCGGGCGGCCCTGGACGCGTTCGTCGAGGGGCTGGTCGGGCACGAGCCGCACGTGGCCCGCGCCTGCCGGGAAACCGCCCGGGCGCTCGCGCTGAGCGCCTCGGAGGACGTCACGCACCGGGACATCGCGGAGAACTACTTCGCCTCCGGCGAGGAGGGGGAACCGGGGGAACGCAGCGCCTGGGGCATGCGGCGGGCACCGCGCAGCGCGCAGCAGATCGTCCAGGAACTCTCCTGGCTGCTGGCGCTCACCGGCCCTGCCGTGGTCGCCGTCGACCAGATCGACACCCTCATCGCGCAGTCCGTGGCCACCGGTGACGTCCTGCACGCCCGGCCGGGAGCACCGGACGACCCGGAGCAGGCCGCCGTGCACGCCCGGATCGCCGACGGCCTGATGTCGCTACGCCAGCTGACCCGCCGCACGCTCACCCTGGTGGCCTGCCTGCCGACCTCGTGGACGATCATCAGGAGCCGGACGGTGGGGACGGTGAGCGACCGGTTCCGCACCCCTCCCCGGCTCACCACCATCCACGACGCCACCCTGGCCCGGGAGATCGTCGAGCGCCGGCTCGCCGCCCGGTTCGCCGACGTCGGCTTCGTACCCCCGCATCCCTCGTGGCCGGTGCAGCCCGACGCCTTCGCGCAGGCCGAGGGGATGACCCCCCGGCAGTTGCTGATCGACATCGACCGGCACATCCGGGCCTGTCTCGCGGCCGGCGAGGTACGGGAGCTGACCCGGCTCGGTGACCCGGCGGAGCCGCAGCCCCCCGGCCCGCGCGCCGCTCCCGGCGCAGATCTGGGGCGCTTCGACACGAGGTTCGCCCAGCTCAAGAGCGAGGTCGACGTCTCCGGCGCACTGCGCCGGGACAGCGAGGACAGCCTGGCCCCCGGGGTGCTCGCCGCGGGTCTCACCGCCTGGGTGATGGAGCGTGGCGAGGACGGCGGAGCGTTCAGCGTGGACCCGCCCCCGAGCGCCCAGCCGCCGCTGCACGCCCGGCTCCGACTCACCCTCGACGAGGCCACCGAGGACCAGGTCCACTGGTGTTTCCGGGCGGTCAGCGAGGAACACCACGCGATCGCCGCCCTCGCCCGGCTCCGCAAGGCCTGCACGGTGGCGGGGCTCGACGCCCGGGTGCCCCGACGCAAGCTCTTCCTGCTCCGCAACGGCGCCTGGTCCGGCGGGGCCAAGACCCGGCAGGCGATCGCCGCCTTCACCCAGGCCGGCGGGACGGTCCTCCCCCTGGGGCACGAGGATCTGCGTATCCTCGGTGCCCTCCGGATCATGCTCGCGGAGTCACCCGGCGACATCAGGGGCTGGCTGACCGTCCGCCGGCCGACCCGGGACATCGCCGTGTTGCGGCAGGCCCTCGCCTCCGTCGCCGACTGGCTCCCCGATGCTCCCGGCGATGCCCAGGCCGGTGCGACGGCACGGCCGGACCGGGCCGGACCGGTCAGTGCAGGACCGGTGGAGGCAGACCCCGAGACGGACCCGGTCGACGTCGGGTCACCCGGCGGACGGCCCGGCGCGGGGCGGGTCGGGCCGCAGCCGGCCGACGGTCGGGAGGCCGGTCCGCAGCTCACCGTGGGGTACGACCACCGCACCGGTGAGCCCGTGCCGCTCTCCCTGGAAGCCCTCCGCAAGCACACCACCATCTTCGCCGGCTCCGGCTCCGGCAAGACCGTGCTGATCCGGCGGATCCTGGAGGAGTGTGCCCTCGCCGGGGTCTCCGCCATCGTCCTCGATCCCAACAACGACCTGGCCCGGCTCGGTGACGAGTGGCCGGAGCCGCCGCCGGACTGGCGGGCCGGGGACGCGGAGAAGGCCCGGGAGTACCTCGCCGGGACCGACATCCGGGTGTGGACGCCGCGCCGGTCGTCGGGACGCCCGCTGAGCTTCCAGCCGCTGCCGGATTTCCGCAGCGTGCTCGACGACCCGGACGAGTTCCACGAGGCCGTGGAGGCCGCTGTCGCGTCGCTCGCGCCCCGCGCCCAGCTCACCGGTCGTACCAGCAAGGTCCACCTCGGTCTCGCCGTGTTGCGCAAGGCCGTCGAGCACTACGGCCGGCGGGGCGGCACCCGGGTGCAGGGGCTGATCGACACCCTCGCCGACCTGCCGGACGGGTTGCTGGACATCGACGGGGCGGACAAGATCGGCGTCGGGCTCGCGCAGTCGTTGGCGGCGGCTATGGTCAACGATCCGCTGTTCGGCGGCGAGGGCAGCCCGGTGGACCCGGGGCTGCTGCTCACCCCCGAGCCGGGCCGGCGGGCCAGGATCTCCGTCATCAGCCTGGTCGGGCTGCCGTCCGACGAGGCCCGGCAGGGCTTCGTCAACCAGTTGCAGATGGCGCTCTTCGCCTGGATCAAGAAGCACCCGGCGAACGACCGGCCGCTGCTCGGGCTGCTCGTGATGGACGAGGCACAGACGTTCGCCCCGTCCGGCGCGATGACCGCCTGCACCCAGAGCACGCTGGCGCTGGCCGCGCAGGCCCGCAAGTACGGCCTGGGCCTGGTCTTCGCCACCCAGTCACCCAAGGGGCTGCACAACCGGATCCCGGGCAACGCGGCGACCCAGCTCTACGGCCGGCTGAACAGCCCGATCCAGATGGAGGCCGCCCGGGAGATGGCGAAGGCCAAGGGCGGCGACGTCGCCGACATCTCCCGGCTCACCACCGGCGAGTTCTACCTCGCCGCCGAGGGTGCCGCACCGGTGAAGATCCGTACCCCGCTGTCGCTCAGCCACCATCCACGCAGCCCGCTCACCGCCGAGGAGGTGCTGGACCGGGCCCGCCGCCGGTGAGCCCGACCGTGGTCCGCACCGGGTGACCGACGATGGTCGGGTCAGTGCGCGGGGGACGACTCCGCCAGGTCGGTGGCGGCCACGCGTGGGGCGGGGCTTCCGGGTTCGGTGGGGCACACCCCGGCGAGGAGGTCGGCGGTGGTGTGTGCCCGGACGTCGGCGTACGTGCCGTCGGTGAACCGCGCCACGACGGCCCGGACGTGCCGCTCGGCGGTGTCGGCGAGCCCGTCGTAGACGGCGGCGAAGGTCTCCCGGGCGGGGCCGCGCAGCCAACCGGTGGGAAGCAGCCGCAGCGGTAGCTGGGGATCGAGGGTGGGGAAGCGCCGGAAGGTGTCCATCACCTCGGTCCGGGCCCGGACCGCCTCCGCGCCGTCGACCTGACCGGCGGTGATCCGGGGCAGGATCGGCCGCCACCGCCGCAGGAAGCTCTCGTACTGTGCGGCGACCGCGGCGACGTCCCAGGCGTCGAGCGGGTCGCGGCCGGCGACCGCGTCGAGGTCGACCCGGCGGCCCCGGAACACGGTGACCGCGCCGAGGTGGAGCTGGGTGAGCTGGGCGCGCGCCTTCGGGGTCAACTCGTGCGGCGAGATCCACAGCCCGTCGTACAGCGGCGCGTAACCCAGCCACCGGAGCCGCCCGCGCAGCGCCCGCCGCTGCGCGCTGCGCTCCTGGGGCAGGGAGAAGGCGACGAGCGTCCAGCACTCGTCCCACGGTTGGGTAGTGGTGGTGGCGGCCATGACCCAGCTGCCGCCGACGGAGAGGCTGACGGCGGCGGACCGGCTGAGCCGGTACGAGCTGCGCCGCCCCTGCCGGCTTCCTTCCAGTACGCCCCGGCGGGCCAGCCGGCTGATCACGGTCCGCGCACCGGCCGGGCTGACGTCGGACTCGGCGAGCAGCGCGACGATGGCGGCGGACGGCAGCCATGCCCGGGTCCGCAGGGTGTAGTCGGCCAGCAGGGTCACCGCGACGCCCTGGGGCGAGTTGCCGGCCTGCCGCCGGGGCAGCCGAACCTGGTGGTCCCCGTCGTCGGGAAAGATCTCCTCGATGTCGAACGGGTGTGGCACAGGGGACGCTCCGGGCTCGGCTCGGTGACGGTGGCATCGACTGTAGACGGCAGCATCGGGCCCGCCTACCGGGGCACGGATCCGGTGTGGGCCGGGACCGAAACCGGCGACCGCATATTGTATCGAGGTCATTCGATTGACACTTGTCTGACCGAGGAGAACACTAAGTGCCATGCAATGCCACCTGGGCCGGAGCAGGGCATACCAGCAGTAGTGGGCCGGCGCGGACGACACGGGCAACCGGGCGCACCCGTGCCGCACGGACGCGCGGCCGATCTCGATCTGTGAGGGAGTCACACCCATGAGAATCAGACGGAAGATGCTGCTCGCCCTGGCGGCGCCACTGGTGGCGACGCTGGCGGCAGCCGCCCTGGTGATACCGACGCTCCAACCGGCGTACGCCGCGTCGTTGGTCGAGGTGACCAGCTTCGGCGACAACCCCGGCCGGATGCGGATGCACATCTACGTGCCGAACACCCGCCCGACCAACCCGGCGATCGTGGTGGCCATGCACGGCTGCGGCGGCACCGGCCCCGGCTTCTACTCCAGCAGCGAGTTCGCCTCGCTGGCCGACCGGTACGGCTACATCGTGATCTACCCGTCCGCCACCCAGCAGGCCGGCTTCGGCAACTGCTTCGACACCTGGTCGGACGCCGCGAAGCGCCGGGGCGGCGGCAGCGACCCGGTGTCGATCGTCTCGATGATCAACTACACCGAGCGGCAGTACGGCGGCGACCCCCGTCGGGTGTACGCCACCGGCAGCTCGTCCGGCGGCATGATGACCAACCACATGCTGGCGCTCTACCCCGACGTGTTCGCCGCCGGGGCCGCGTTCATGGGGGTGCCCTACAACTGCTTCGCCAACGCTGCCGACTACCCGCCCGGTGCCAGCCAGTGCACCGGCGGGAACATGAACCGCACCCCGCAGCAGTGGGGCGACGCGGTCCGCCAGCAGGCGTACCCCGGTTACTCCGGTCCGCGCCCGAAGGTGCAGCTGTGGCACGGCACCGCCGACACCCTGGTGCCGTACTCGCTGCTCCAGGAGACCATCGAGCAGTGGACCAACGTGTTCGGGCTCAGCCAGACCCCCACCTCCACCGACACCCCGCAGACCAACTGGAACCGCCGCCGGTACGCCGACGCCAGCGGTAACGTCCTGGTCGAGGCGTACAGCGTCCAGGGGGCGGGGCACAGCCTCCCCTCCGGCGGGATGGCCGCCGTCGCCCTGCAGTTCTTCGGCCTGACCAACCCGAACCCGACCACGCCGCCGGTGACCACCCCGCCGGTGCCGACCACCCCGCCGGCCACCACTCCGCCCGCTACCACCCCGCCGGCGACCACCCCGCCCGTCCCGACCACTCCCCCGCCGACCACGCCGCCCAGCTCCGGGGCCTGCCGGGTCACCGCGACCGTCAACGCCTGGAACTCCGGCCTGACCGAGAACCTGACCATCACCAACACCGGCGTCAGTGCCGTCAGCGGCTGGTCCCTGGTCTTCACCCTGCCCGGCGGGCAGACCATCACCTCCGGCTGGAACGCCAGCTACTCGCCCTCGTCGGGGCAGGTGACGGCCCGCAACGCCAGCTACAACGCCGCCATCCCGGCAGGCGGGTCGATCGACATCGGGTTCCAGGCCAACCACACAGGCAACACCGCCAAGCCCACCTCGTTCGCCCTCAACGGCGCTGCCTGCACGGTCGCCTGACCGACACGGTCCACCTCCGGAGGTGGACCGCCATCCGGCCCGACCCCGTGGCCGGCCAGCTGAACAAGAGCTCCCCCGCCCGGTGCCGGGCGGGGGAGCTCTCCGAGCGGATCAGCTCAGGCCCGGCTCCCGGATCTGCTGTTCGGCGTAGTGGCGCTGGACGTCGGCGTCACTGAACACGCCCTGGTAGACACCGAGATCGCTGAGCTGCCCGTACAGCCATCCGTCCGGTCCCGCCGAGGCGGTCGACCGACCCACCAGCAGGGAACCGGTCGCCTGGTGGAGCTGCCAGGCGGGATGCAGGCCCACCGCGCCGGCCGACGTCCCGTCGACGTACAGCCGCACCTGCCGGTGGGTGGCATCGAGGACCGCGACGAGCTGGTGCCACTGGTCGACCCCGGTTGCCGGCGCGGTCGCCGTGGTGGTCGCGGAGTCATCGGCTCCGGCGCTCACCCGGAACACCCACCGCCCGCCGTCGGCCGGTTCGTACGCCAGCCGGAACACGCTGCGGTCCCCGTCGTCCTGGGAGAGGACCGACTGAGCACCCCGCGCCGGGTCGAGCCGCACCCAGGTCGAGACCGTGAACGACTGGTCGGTGCGGAGCACCGGCCCGTCCTGCCAGACCGGATTCTGCGGCTCACCGAGGTTGATCTGGGTACGCCCGTACTCCTGGGTCGCCTCACCGAAGTGCGGATCGGACGGGTCGTCGATCCAGTGCCGGTCGTCGAGATCGAGAGCCGGGCCCCGAGCCGAGTCGGTGATGAAACTGCCCTTGGTCAGGGCGAGCTGGCGCCCGAAGGCGCTGCTGTCCGGCACGGAGCAGAGGGTCGGATCGAGGTCCTCCTCGTAGCACGAGGTGCCACCCCCGAAGTACCACCACCCGACCAGCGGTGCCCGCAGCAGACCCGGCTCCGAGAACCCGCCGGAGGCCGGGTCGGCGGCGAACCAGCCGGTGAAGTCCTGCCCCACCAGCGCCCGATCGTACACCCGGGCCTCGGCCAGGTTTCCCTGCCACCAGGCGGTGTCGCCACGGCCCAACCGGAACTCCCCGGCCGGGTCGTTGACGCCTGTCACGTTGCCTGCCACCGATTCGGCCACCCCGTCCACCCGAAGGGTGAGGGTGTGCGCGGCGGCGTCGTGCACCACCGCCAGGTGGGTCCAGAGCCCGATCGCCGGCGTCGACGTCGACCGGGCGACCGCCAGCCTGCCGCGGTTGCCGCTCTTCGACGGCATCCGCACCTGCCACCGGTTGCTCGCCTTGTCGTAGCCGACCGAGAAGGTGGCCCCGTGGGTGCCGGCCTTGCTGGCGAATACCCGGCTGACCGAGGTGTCGGTGAGCCGCACCCAGGTGGCGAGGGAGAACGTCCCGGCGGTGTCCAGAGTCGACGGCGACGCGGACAGGGAGGACGACGCGCCGTCGAAGGCGACCGTCTGAACGCCGAGCAGCCGGGCGTCGTCCTGCCAGCTGATGCTGGTGCCGGTCAGCGGGCTGTCGCCGCCCGACGCAGGCTGCCTGTCGGCGAGCGCCTGCTCCCGGGTCACGCCGGGGAGCGCCTCCAGCCCCCACATCGCCGTCGCCGGGGACGGCCGATCGAGGATGGTGACGCGGGGACCGGCATCCGCCTCGGTCGCCACGCCGAGGGGCAGCAGCGTGGCGGCGACGATCGTGGCCAGGCTCAGGGTGGCCCTGCCGGTCGAACTCCAGGCAGAGCGAAAGACAGCAGTGTCGTCGATCATCGAACCTTCCCCCGTGAAACTCGTCAGCGCGACCGAACAGGAATGACGGCCGCCGATCCGGGGACAGTGTCACAGGATCGCCAGCGGACCGCTGCCCCCTGCCATAGCCAGCCTGGCCGTCCGGCACGGCCGGGAGAAGTGGCACTACCTCAACCCCGTCCCCATCCACGAGTTGCCGCAACGCTGGATCGCCGCGTTCGAGGAACCCCGGCTACGGGTGCTCGACGCGATCCGCCGACAGGCAGAGGAGCCGCAGATGAGCGTCACCAGACCGACCTTCGTGTACGTGACCTACATCCACGCCGCCCCGGAACGGGTCTGGGAGGCGCTCACCGATGCCGACCTGACCCGCACCTACTGGGGCCACCGCAACGTCTCCGACTGGCAACCCGGCTCCCGATGGGAACACCGACGCACCGACGGCTCGGGCATCGCCGACGGCGGCGGCACGGTCCTCGAAGCGACCCCGCCGACCCGCCTGGTCATGACCTTCGGCGACGTCGACGCCGAAGCGGGGCCGGACGCCTCCACTGTCACCTTCCTCATCGAACCGCACCAGGACATCGTCCGGCTGACCGTCACGCACGTGAACCTGCCGTCCGACGAGGATCTCGAAGCCGTCTCCGCCGGCTGGCCCGCGGTCATGGCCAACCTGAAGTCACTGCTCGAAACCGGACACGCGCTGCCGCAGGCACCCTGGGAGATGCACGCCGAACTGCGGGCCGCCGGGCAGCACAGCCACGACGGTACGACGCACCCCGACGCCGGCCCTGCCGGCCGCAACGGGTGAATCCCCGAACGACCCTGCTGCGCTCATGGAGGCCATCGATCGCTGCATGTGCCACTCGGACACGCCCCGAAAGGTGGCCGCCAGCGCAAGACCGAGGAGGCTCATGGCCAGACTCGTCATGACAGAGGCCACGAAGCGCCATGCCTCCACCTTGCACACCCCTGCCATCGGTGGCCAGATGCCGACCGTAGACGCGATCAGCAGGCAGACTGCCGGACGAAGGTCTCACGCTCCCCGGTATCCGGGTCATCGGCCCACTGCCACAGGCTCACCTCGCCCCGCCAACTGCGCTGAGTGTTCAATTCCAGGGTCGATCTGACATCCGTCATCCTCAGGACCAGCCGCCCATCCGCTGCCAGGTCACCCGGTCGCAGCTGACCACTCCCGGAGACCGTGTCCGATCCGTCCATGTTGGCACCGAAGATGGCCCCAGACACCGTGAAGGCGCGCTCTGCCGTGATCTGGATGACCCCACCCTGGCGGGACTGAAAGACCCCACACAAGGCGTCGATGCGAACCGGCCACAGTGCGCGCCAGGCAAAGCCGCCCACGAGCAGCGTCACCAGGATGCCGGCGACCACAAGCACGGTCCTCCCCCTGCTCGTACCGGCCTCCTCCTGATGCCCGCCGTCGACTCGGCCAGCACCCGTGCCCGCTTTCATCCCGGCAGCGTAGGCCACACTGCCGCACCTGAGGCTCCCCGGATCCGCGAGCACGCGCGACGAACAGCGTGCCCGACCGACATCAGCCCACCCACCGGCGCTCCGGCTACCGCTGGCTCCAGCACCCCGTTGCGCATTGGACCTTGCCCAGGGCTGCAAGAAACAGCAGTTCAAACGCCACTTTCGGAGGATGGGGCGGGGGCGGACGGAGGCGCTTCGACCACGAGCAGCATCACGCTCTATACGAATCCGTCAATCTCATGAGAACCTGAATGATCGTGTGATCGCACGACTACCTAGGGCTATCTAAGCTGGAGGCGCGCGTGGCCCAGATGTCGCTCTTCGGTAGTGGTGAGGCCGACCCCGACCCGAAGCCCGCCGACGATCGCGTCGTTCGGCTACAGCTACTGATCACAGTGAAGGCGGCACCGAACCCGTCGGAGAGGTACGGGGAAACCGTCTGCGTAGCCGGCCTGCGGACGGACGTGCTCAAGCCCACGTGGGTGCGCCTCTACCCGATCAATTTCCGGCACCTCGACAGCGACGAGGCGTTCAAGAAGTACGACATCATCTCCGTCGATGCCAAGCCGGCACGGCAGGATCAGCGGCGCGAAAGCTGGAAGCCGATCATGGACCGGATTCAGAAGGAGCGCCATCTCGACGGCTGGAGGTCGCGACAGCCGCTGCTTGACCCGGCCGTCGAGGATTCGATGTGCCGACTCAACCGCGAAGCCCGAGATCACGCGGACGCCAAATCACTGGCCCTGGTACGTCCCAAGGAAGTTCACACGCTCAAGGTCACGCCGCACGACGGCTGGACTCCTGACGAGCAACGCAAGATTGAGGCATACGCAAGCCAACCGGACCTCTTCAGCGGCCGGAGCAGATCTCCGCTACAGGCACCCCGCTTCAAAGCCGCATACCACTACCGCTGCCACGAACATGGATGCAACGGACACAAGCAGCACGTCATCGACTGGGAACTGGTAGCGCTGCAACGCCGGCTCGTCGGCTACTCGGACGCTGCGCTACGGGAAGCGCTGGAGACCAAGTTTCTCGGAGAGATGTGCGCGCCGAACCGTGACGTCGCCTTCTACGTCGGCAACCAGGCCAAGCGGGTCCACGTCTTCAGCGTGCTGGGGGTGTACTGGCCACAGCGATAGATGTCCGGTCTTCGAGCGCACGCATCACGACCTGGCGGTGGCACCGGCTCTCATCCGCCTCGAAGCAGAGCAGTGCAATCAGCTCGCGCTGGGCCGTCTCAGCGAGCGCGTCGAGGGCTGCCAGTGACTCACCCTGGCTAAGCCGGGTGGCGTACACGGCACGCGCCAACTCCAATTCCTCAGGCGTGCCACCGAACCCGGGGCGATTCTCCTTGGGGTTGCCGAGCTCGCGACGGTGCTCGTACGTGATCCCCTGCGCGGCGAGCGCGTGACCGAGCGCCGACTTGCTGAAGCCACGCTTCCGGGAGATCGGCGTCATCCGGACATCGACCAGTCGCGTGACGCCCGCGCTCACCAGTCCGCTGACGAACTCGTCGATGGAGCGACCTTCGTAACCGACACCCAGGATGCCGGGCTGGTGACTCACAGCTAACGTGACGCTCATCGGAACACCCTTTCATGTCTTGCGAGTCAAGACCATCGGGACGGCCAAGGACGCGCCTCCCACAGCTCAGAACGCGAGCGACGGCACAAGGCAACGAGGTAACCGTGGGACGTGGCGCACACCGTGGGCAGTTGCTGGATTTCGCCCGCCGGCCCGTGCCTACTGTCCCCATGGGGACAGGACACAAGCTCGTCGCACCATGAGCAGCCGAACGGGAGGACCAGTCGGCCTGCGTTTTGGCTGGTGGGGCGGGCGGGGTTCGAACCCGCGACCGAGGGATTATGAGTCCCCTGCTCTAACCGGCTGAGCTACCGCCCCCGATGCCGCGCCGGATCGTAACCCGCCCGGCGGACCACCGGCCACCACCGAACCGGTGCGCCCGGCGAACCGGTGGCCACGATGGGCTACGCGAGAATAACAGTCAGCAGTCACCCCGGAGGCACTCGAATCAGCCCGCCGCGCGGAGTTCCGCGAGCACCGCGCCGGCCGTCCGCCACCCGCTGGCGAGGGCCCCCTGGATGGAGGGGCTGTCCCGGTGGTCGCCGGCCACGAAGAGCCCGTCGCCGAGGGCCACCGGCTTGCGCAGCCGCCCCTGCGGCGGTGGCGCGGCGGGCAACGCGTGCGGGATCGAGACAGTGGTCAGGTGGGTCCAGTCGGCTGTCGAGCGTCCGTACAACCGGTCCAGTTCGGCCCGGATCGTCGGCTCGGGCGGGGCGTCGGGGCCGACCACGGAGGTGGCCACCAGGTGCCGGCCCGGTGGGGCGTACGACGGCGCGGCCCGGCTGACGACCACCGTGTTGGCTACGAGTTCCCGCCGGTCGCCGTCGACGAGCAGGATCGGTTCGTCGAGCGGCGCTTCGGGGGCGCTGTGGTAGTAGGTGGTGTAGCTGTGCGTACGTACCCGCGGCAGGGTGGGCAGCAGCGTGCTCGCCGCGGTCGGGTCGACCGCGACCACGACGGCGCGGCACTCGATCTCACCGGCCGGGGTGCGGACCCGGCCGGGCGCGACCTCGGTGACCGGGGTGTCGCAGGTGACCAGGTCGACGGGGAGCGGGGCGGCCACGGCCTGCGGCAGCGCGGCCATCCCCCGGGCGGGCAGCCCGATCCGACCCCGGGCGAAGGAGCGCAGGATCATCGCCAGCACATGGCTGGAGGTCTCCAGCTCCCGGTCGATGAGCACGCCGGACAGGAACGGCCGGATCAGCTCCTCGATGATGGTGTCGGAGAGCCCGGCCCGGCGCAGGGCCGCCTCGCTCGTGGTCTCCGGCGCGGTGAGCAGCCGGTGCGCCGGCAGGGTGGCGCAGCCGGTGGCGAGGGCGGCGAAGCGCAGCCGGTCGAGCAGCGAGCCGATGCCGGCGAGCGCGGTGGCCGGTGCGCCGCCGGGTTCGCGGACCGGGTGGACCAGCCGGTCGAGGCGGTCGCCCCGGCGGACCAGCACCCCGGAGGTGAACCACCCGAGGTCGAGGGTGCCCAGGTCGAGCAGGGTGCCGAGCCTCGGGTACGCGGTGTTGAGCACCTGAAAACCCCGGTCGAGCAGGTATCCGTCGACGGCGTCGGTGGCGACCCGGCCGCCGAGCCGGTCGCCGGCCTCCAGCAGCCGCCAGGGCACCCCGGCCCGGTGCAGCCGGCGGGCGACCGCCAGCCCGGCCAGGCCACCGCCGACGATCACCACGTCCGTCTCAGCGGGCACGTTCCACCTCCGCGTCGTCGCGCACCGACCGGGACAACCGGCTCGGCCACCAGACCTTCGGCCCGATGTCGTACGACAGCGCGGGCACCAGCAGCGAGCGGACCACGATGGTGTCCAGCAGTACGCCGACCGCGACCGCCACGCCCAGCTCCACGAGCACCACCAGCGGGAGTACGGCCAGTGCGGAGAAGGTGGCGGCGAGCACGATGCCGGCCGAGGTGATCACGCCGCCGGTGACGGTCAGCCCGGCCAGCACCCCGGCCCGGGTGCCCCGGCGGACCGACTCCTCGCGTACCCGGCTCATCAGGAAGATGTTGTAGTCGATGCCCAGGGCGACCAGGAAGACGAAGGCGAAGAGCGGGAAGGACGCGTCGACGCCGGGGAAGTCCAGCAGGTAGGTGAAGATCATCGCGCAGAGCCCGAGGGTGGCCAGGAACGACAGCACCACCGTCGCGATCAGCAGCACCGGCGCGACCAGCGCCCGCAACAGCAGGGCCAGGATCACCGCGATCACCACCAGGACGACCGGGATGATCACGTTGCGGTCCCGGGTCGACGCGTCGGAGGTGTCCACGTCGATCGCGGTGAACCCGCCGACCACGGCGTCGGCGGCCGGCACCCGGTGCACCGCCTCGCGTAGGTCACGGATCGTCCGCTCGGCGGCGTCGCTGTCCGGCGGGTCGGTAAGGGTCGCCTCCAGCTGCGCCCGCCCGTCGACGACCAGGGGCGGGGCGTTCGGATCCGGTGGGCCGGCCTGGTCCCGCCGGGTCACCGGGCGGACGGCGGCCACCCCGGCGACGCCCTGCGCGACCCGGGCGACCTGCTGGGCGGTCTGCTCCCGGGTGAAGATGGTCGCCGGGCTGCCGGTGCCGGCCGGGTAGTGCCGGGCGATCACCTCCTGCCCGGCGACCGAGTCGGTGCGGTTGGTGAACAGCTCGGACTGGCCCAGCGTGGTGGCGCCGAGCTGGGTGAGGCCGAGCACGAGCAGGGCCAGCACCCCGGCGGTGGTCAACCAGACCACCCGGGCCCGGCGGGCGACGAAGCGGGCGATCCGGGCCCACAGCCCGTGTTCGGCCTGCGCATCGGCAAGATCGACCCTGGGGGTACGCGGCCAGAACGCCCGCCGGCCGCCGAGCACCAGCAGGGCGGGCAGGAAGGTCAGCATCACCAGCAGGGTGGCGGCGATGCCGATGGCGGCGACCGGGCCGAGCGCCCGGTTGGAGTTCAGGCTGGACAGCAGCAGGCAGAGCAGGCTGACGATGACGGTGGCACCGGAGGCGGCGATGGCCGGGGCGGCACCACGCCAGGCGGTGCGCATGGCATCCCAGGGGCGCTCGTGCCGGTGCAACTCCTCCCGGTAGCGGGCGATCAGCAGCAGCGCGTAGTCGGTCCCGGCACCGAAGACGAGCACGGTGAGGATGCCCTGCGCCTGCCCGTTCAGCTTGATCACGTCGTTCTTCGCCAGGTAGTAGACGAAGACCGACGCCAGCGAGTACGACATCCCCGCCGCCAGCAGCGGGAAGATCCAGAGCACCGGGCTGCGGTAGACGATCAGCAGGATGACCAGCACCACCACCAGGGTGACAAGCAGCAGGGGCCCGTCGATCGCGGAGAAGACCTCGATCAGGTCGGCGAGCAGCCCGGCCGGGCCGGCGACGTCGACGGTGAGCCCGTTCCGGTCGCCCCCTGCGATCGTGCGGAGTTCGTCCACCACCTGGCCGATCTGCTCCCCTTCGGAGTCGTCGATCGGCACCACCACCTGGAGGGCCTGCCCGTCCTGGCTGGCGATCGGCGGGGGCAGCGGCCCCAGCACACCTTTGAGCTGGGCGAACCGGGCGCTGTCGGCGACGGCCCGCTGCTTGTCGGCGGCGGTGATGCCGGTGCTGCGCGCGTACACCACCAGGGCGGGGGTGGTCGGCTGCGCGACGAAGCCGGCGGCCAGGTCCTGCGCCCGGGTCGCCTCGGCGTCGGCGGGCAGAAAGGAGGCGTTGTCGTTCGTCGCGACGTCGCCCAGCTTGCCGGCGTACGGCCCGGCGACCCCGCCGACGACCAGCCAGGCCAGGACGACCGCCACGGCGATCAGCGTGGCCGCACCCCGGCCCCGTCCACCGACCATCTTCTCGGTCACCCCTCAAATCGACGCACCAATCGACGCAGCGGGAGTCTAAGTCGACATCTGCCATCCTGCCGCCCGGGTACGTCATCCGGGGCCGAAACCGACCATCCACCCCATCCCTCCCATTGCGCCATCTCCACCCCGCCACCACTGGCCGGTCTGACTGCCCCCTGCGCCGCCGCCCGCTCTGCTGCCTGCCGCACCCTGTCCTGCCCCACCCGATCGGCGCGCCACCGCCGCCCAAGCCACCTACCTGCGCCGCCGTCCTTCCCGGCTTGGACGGGCGTCCTTCCCGGCCTGGGCAGGCGTCCCACCCTCGCCCTGATCAGCACCGCCACCTGCCACCCTTCGCCCTCGGCACCACCGGTCAGGCCCGTCGCGGACCCTGTCGATCTGATGACGCAGACGGTTCGCTGCCATGAGCAAGGCCGGATCGCGCGGAAGTGGCGAACGGACAACCGGGGGCATCGACGAGCCGCACGCCGCCATGGCGCCCAAGTTTTGTGGAGATCTGTTGTCGCCAGAGCAGCCAGAGCAGCAACAGATCTCCACAAAGGGCACGAGCAGCATCGACATCGGTAGAGCTCGACGGGCAGCAGAGCCATAACCGGCGGGCTACAGCGCGGGCAACGACGAGCAAAGCGGGCAGCACAGCGCGCAGGAGACAGCGGGCAGGAGACAGGCGGCGGGCACCAGACAGCGGTCAGGCGGCAGGCAAGGGCCGCAGAGCAGGCGACGGGCAGCAGAGCAGGCGACGGGCAGCAGGGCGGGCAGTGGGCGGGAGCGCGGGCGGCGGAGATGATCAAGTAAGGGCACCGGGCAACTGAGGCACCGGACATACGGAAACGCCCGCCGGCACTGCCGACGGGCGTGAAGTGGAGGCTGAGCTCCCCCGTTTGGACTCGAACCAAAAACCTGCCGGTTAACAGCCGGCTGCTCTGCCAATTGAGCTACGGGGGACTGCGTCGTCACGTCGTGCCGGATCTCTCCGGCGCTCGGGGACGGCACAAGAGTACAGGACTTCGGGGGGGTTCGGTCCAGGGGGTTGCCGCATTCGACCGCGCCGCCACGAATCGGGACAGCCGACGCCAATAATGCGGACAAATCGTCATCCTGGTACAACCAGGCATGAGCGCGGAGCAGGATGGGTAGTTAGCTGTCGACCGAGGAAGACGTGGGGCGCGACGATGGTCGGTCCCGGCCGGAAACCACCGGGCGGGAGCGACGGGAGCGTCAGGTACGGAAGGAGCCGCCATGCGCGGAAAGATCATGTTTCTTGGCGGGCTGGCTGCGGGCTTCGTCCTGGGCGCCCGTGCCGGCCGGGAGAAGTACGAGGAGCTGGTCGTGCGGGGCCGCAAGGTGCTCGACCACCCGACCGTCCAGGAGGCGGCCGGGGTCGCGCAGGCCCAGGCGACCCGCCTTTACAGCGAGGGCAAGGACAAGCTCGGCCAGTCCAGGCTCGGCGAGAAGCTCAACACGGGCAACGGCAGCCGGCCGGAGCTGACCCCGGCGGACGACACCTTCGCGGGCACCCCGGCCACGGTCGGGGCCAAGTCGGGCATCAACCCGACCAGTTCGTCGGCGACCACCCCGAAGCCCAAGGCGCCGGGTACCGGCACCAACGGCAGCACGATCTGATCGTCCGTACGTCGTGGGGCCGGTCGCCAGGTGGCGACCGGCCCCACGCGTGCCTCAGTCCTTGCCGCTGCTGAACGCCGCGTCGAACGCCGCCGTCGGCGCGTCGAAGGCCAGCCGACGGACGAACTCCAGCGCCTCGGGCGCACCGACCAGCCGGTCCATCCCGGCGTCCTCCCACTCCACGGAGATGGGCCCGGTGTACCCGATGGCGTTCAACGCCCGGAAGCAGTCCTCCCACGGCACGTCGCCGTGACCGGTGGAGACGAAGTCCCAACCACGCCGCAGGTCCGCCCAGGGCAGGTGGGAGGCGAGCCGACCCCGCCGCCCGTCCCCGGTACGCACCTTCGCGTCCTTGCAGTCGACGTGGTAGATCCGGTCGGCGAAGTCGAAGATGAAGTTCACCGGGTCCAGTTCCTGCCACACGAAGTGCGACGGGTCCCAGTTGAGCCCGAACGCGGGCCGGTGGCCGATCGCCTCCAGGGTCCGCTTGGTGGTCCAGTAGTCGTACGCGATCTCACTGGGGTGCACCTCGTGGGCGAACCGCACCCCCACCTCGTCGAAGACGTCGAGGATCGGGTTCCACCGGTCGGCGAAGTCCTGGTAGCCGCGTTCGATCATCGCCGGCGGCACCGGCGGGAACATCGCCAGGGTGTGCCAGATGGACGAGCCGGTGAAGCCGACCACGGTGTCCACGCCGAGCTTCGCCGCCGCACGGGCGGTGTCCTTGATCTCCTCGGCGGCCCGCTGGCGTACCCCCTCGGCTTCGCCGTCGCCCCAGATCCGGGCGGGCAGGATGTCCTGGTGCCGCTCGTCGATCGGATGGTCGCAGACGGCCTGGCCCACCAGGTGGTTGGAGATCGTGAAGACCTTCAGGTTGTACTTGGCCAGCGTCTCCCGCTTGCGCTCGACGTACGAGTCGTCGGCGAGCGCCTTGTCGACCTCGAAGTGGTCGCCCCAGCAGGCGATCTCCAGGCCGTCGTAGCCCCATTCGGAGGCGAGCCGACAGACCTCCTCGAACGGCAGATCGGCCCACTGGCCGGTGAAGAGCGTGATCGGTCGCGCCATCGTCTGTCTCTCCCCTGTTGTGGTGGGGATTCCTGGGCGGGACCGGGGCGAGGGGACCGGGCCGGGCCGGTACGTCGGCGGCCGTGCCGGATCACCGGTGGATGCACGCGCACCTGGGCCCAACGGGTTGCGCCTCCCGTCGGGTCACCGGCCACCGTACGGTCGCCGAACCCACTCTAGGGCCGCCGGACCGGACAGGGAAGAGGCCCGGGTCCGGCCGTCGCTCGGAACGCGGCCTCGGCGGGCGGGTGCCCGACGGCCCGGCCGACGCCGTCGGGAACCCGTCGGGACGGCGTCCAGCCGAGCCGTCGGATCAGGCGTCCCGCCTCCGCAGCAGGATCGCCGCCGCGCTGGCCAGGACCGCCAACCAGCCCACGAACACGGCCAGCCCTGCGCCCGGGGAGAGCAGGTCCGGGTTCGATCCGATCGACATCAACGCCTGCCCGGCGTTCGACGGCAGGTAGGGCGTGACGGCGTCCGACCAACTGTCCGGCAGGAGCGAGGTGAGTCCGGGCACCACGAGCAGCAGGGCCACCACGCTGGTGATCCCACCGGCGGTGTTGCGCAGCAGGGCACCGAGCGCCACGCCGAGCACCCCCACCCCGGCCAGGTAGCCGGCCGCGCCGAGGACCGCACGCAGCACCCCGTCGTCGCCGAGGGAGATCCCGTCCGTGCCGAGGATGTGCTGCCCGCCGAGGAAGGTGAGCAGCACGGCCGGCACCAGCGCCGCCAGCGAGACACCGGCCAGCACGACCACCTTCGCACCGAGCACCGGCCAGCGCTTCGGCACGGCGGCCAGTGACGACCGGATCATGCCGGTGCCGTACTCCCCCGCCACCAGCAGCACGCCGAGCGTGCCGATGAGCAGTTGCGCCAGGTTGACCCCGCCGAGGCTGACCCCGAGCGGCTCGAGCAGGGACGTCCCCGGCGGCCCGGGCGGAGGCGGGGCGCCGGGGGTGGGCGGGTTGTTCGCCAGCACAGCGGAGAACGCCAGGCCCAGACCCACCAGGACGGCCACGGTGGCGGCCAGCATGATCAGGGACGACCGGAGCGAACGGAACTTGATCCACTCTGCGTGGACCACCCGCCACCAGGTGACCCGGGCGTCGGTGGGCACGGACGCCCGGGTGAGCGTGGCGCTGGTCATCAGTTGCTCCTTCCGGCCGCCACCGGCACGGCGACGACGGGTTCGGTGGGGTACTCGACGGCGTCCCGGGTCATCGTCATGAACGCCTCTTCCAGGGACGCCTCGACGGCAGCGAGTTCGTGCAGGGTGAGACCGGCCGTGGCGGCCAGGTCGCCGATCTGCTCCCGGCCCAGGCCGGTCACCTCCAGCAGTCCGGGCTCGCCTGCGGTCACCGTCACATCCGGGCCGACGAGCAGCTCACGCAGCACGCTGGCCTGCGGTGAGCGGACCCGCACCGCGTTGCGGGTGCCCTGCCGGGTGAACTCCTCGACCGAGATGTCGGCGATCAGCCGTCCCCGGCCGACGACGATCAGATGTTCGGCGGTCTGGGCCATCTCACTCATCAGATGCGAGCTGACGAAGACCGTCCGGCCCTCGGCGGCGAGGCCCTTCAGCAGATCGCGGATCCACCGGATGCCCTCCGGGTCGAGGCCGTTGACCGGCTCGTCCAGCATCACCACCTTCGGGTCGCCGAGCAGCGCAGCGGCGATGCCGAGCCGCTGGCCCATGCCGAGCGAGAAGCCGCCGGCCCGCTTGCCGGCCACCTCGTGCAGGCCCACCAGGTCGATCACCTCGTCGACCCGGCGTCGGCCGATGCCCGTGGTGGCCCCCATCGCGAGCAGGTGGTTGCGGGCGGACCGGCCGGTGTGCACCGCCTTCGCCTCCAGCAGCGCGCCGATCTCGCGCAGGGGGGCGGGGTGGTCGGCGTACCGCCGGCCGTTGACGGTGACCGTGCCGGTGGTCGGGGCGTCCAGGCCGAGGATCATCCGCATGGTGGTGGACTTACCGGCACCGTTGGGGCCGAGGAAGCCGGTGACGATCCCCGGCTTGACCTGGAAGGTCAGGGAGTCGACGGCGACCTTGTCGCCGTAACGCTTGCTGAGGTCGGTCACTTCGATCATGTGACCAACGATGGCTCGGGCACCCCGCTCGTGGCGTCGGCTGTCGGCAGACACCTGTGCGTACCACCATGGTGGTAGCCGGCCGCCCCGGCTACCGCAGCGGACGCACCACGGGCCGGGGGATCAGCGGGTCGGCGGGTCCGCGACCCGCACCAGACCACTCTGGTACGCGAGCACGACGAGTTGCGCACGGTCCCGCGCGCCCAGCTTCGTCATCGCCCGGTTGACGTGGGTCTTCGCGGTCAGCGGCGACACCACCAGGTGAGCGGCGATCTGCTCGTTGGACAACCCACCGGCGACCAGGGTCACCACCTCCCGCTCCCGCTCGGTGAGCACCCGCAGCCGCACCGGGTCGACCCGTGGGTCCGGCTGCGGCTGGGACAGGAACCGGGCGATCAGTCCCCGGGTCGCTCGCGGCGACAGCAGCGCCTCGCCGGCCGCCACGGTCCGGATCGCGTCCAGCAACTCGGTGGGCTCCACCCCCTTGCCGAGGAACCCGCTCGCCCCGGCGCGGAGCGCCTCGAAGACGTACTCGTCCATTTCGAAGGTGGTCAGGATCAACACCCGTACGCCGACCAGGTCGTCGTCACCGCTGATCTCCCGGGTGGCGGCGATGCCGTCCAGTCCGGGCATCCGGATGTCCATCAGCACCACGTCGGGCCGGGTCTGCCTGGTCAGGTCGACGGCCTCCCGCCCGGAGGCCGCCTCGCCGACCACGCTCAGGTCCGCAGCGGATTCGACCAGTACCCGGAATCCGGCCCGCAGCAGCGTCTGGTCGTCGGCCAGGAGGACCCTGATCGTCACTCGGCCAGCTCCTCGGGGGCGGGCAGTTCGGCACGGACCTGCCAGCCACCGTCCGGAAGAGGGCCGGCGGAGAAGGTGCCACCGACGGTCTCGGCCCGTTCCCGCATCCCGATCAGCCCGAGCCCGGTGCCCGCTCCGCGGGACCGTCCGGTCGCCCCGGTCACCGGCTCACCACCCGTCGGCCCACCCTCCGGCCGGGGGGTTCCGTCGTCGCGTACCTCGACGGTGACCCCGGCCGGTCCGTAGCCCAGGCGGACGGCGACGGCCGCCCGGGGGGCGTGCCGGTAGGCGTTGGTCAACGACTCCTGCACGATCCGGTACGCCGCGACGTCCACGGCGGTGGGCAGCGGCCGGGGTTGCCCGGCGACCGTCCAACGCACCGGCTGACCGGTGCTGAAGCCCTCGACCAGCGCGTCGAGGCGGTTCAGGCTGGGGGCCGGCTCGGTGGGGCTGTCGTTCTCCCCGGCACCGCGCAGCACCCCGAGCAGGGTCGCCAACTCGTCGAGGACGGTCCGGCTGGCGGCGCGGACGTGCCCGAGCGCCTCCTGGGCCGCTTCGGGCTGCCCGGACAGCAGGTGCCCGGCGACCCCGGCCTGCACGTTGATCAGGGCGATGTGGTGGGCGACCACGTCGTGCAGCTCCCGGGCGATGCGCAGCCGTTCCTCCGCCACCCGGCGCAGCGCCTCCTCCTCGCGGGTCTGCTCCGCACGACGGGCCCGTTCCTCCAGCACCGCCACGTACGCCCGACGGCTGCGCACCGCGTCGCCGCCGGCCACCGCGAAGCCGAACCAGAGCAGCAGCACCACGATCTCCGGCCGGACCCAGGAGACACCCAGGACGAACACCGCGGTCGCGCCGATGGCGAGTGCGGCACCGGTCCCGGTCACCCAGGCGGTCCACCGATCCGTCCGGGAGGCCACGGTGTACGCGGCGATGGCCACGATGATCATGAAGGGGCCGCGGACGAAGCCGAGCAGCAGGGCGGCCACCACCAGCACCGTGACCGTGCCCAGCACCGCCAGGGGACGACGGCGACGCAACGCCAGGGCACCGCAGCCGGCCAGGGCGAAGAGCACCGTGCCGACGGCGAGCGGGGCGCGGGACGCGCCGCCCGGCGGGTTCACCGGCAGCAGGCTGACCACGAACAACAGCGCCGCCAGCAGCACGTCGGCGACCGCCGGGTGTCCCCGTACGGCCCGCCGCCACCGCACGATGCCTTCCATCCCGCCAACGTACGGCAGCCCCCACCCCCCAACCGCCCAACCCCCACCCTGCCCCCGGTGATCAAGAGGTTTGCGTCATGTCGGGCCGACCGTCGTGACGCAAACCTCTTGATCACCGATGCGAACCACGGGCGGGAGCCCGGGTGGGGTTGGGGTTGGGGTGGGTTACTGGGGGAGGGTCCATTTCTGGTTGGCGGCGGAGGAGTTGCAGGTCCAGAGGAGGACCACGGTGCTGTCGGCGGAGCTGTTGCCGGACACGTCCAGGCACTTGCCGGAGGCGGGGTTGCGCAGGGTGCCGTCGGACTGGGCCGACCAGACCTGCGGGGTGCCGCCGGTGCAGGTCCAGAGCTGGATCTTGGTGCCGTTGGCGGTGCCGCCACCGGAGACGTCGAGGCACTTGCCGAGCGCCTTGATCGGGCCGTTCGGGGTCACCGTCCAGGTCTGCCGGGCGCTGCCGTTGCAGGTGAAGATCTGGATCTGGGTGCCGTCGGCGGTGGCGCCGTTGCGGACGTCCAGGCACTTGCCGCCCAGCCCCTTGATCGGGCCGGTGCCGTTGGTCGGCGTGGTGCCGCCCAACTCCTTGATCCGGATGTTGCGGAACGAGGCGTCGTCACCGGTGCCGTGGTTCTGGATGCCGATGTGGCCGGCGAGCGAGCGGACCGGGTTGGTGTTGGTGAAATCGTTGATCTTCGACCCGTTGAGGAAGACCTGGAGCCGTTCCCCCTCGACCAGCAGCTCGTAGGTGTTCCACTCCCCCGGCGGGTTCAGCGCCGCGTCCCGGGCCGCCTGGTCGGCGGCCTGGAACGAGTAGACCGAGCCGGTGGTCCGGTCGACGGTGTCGGTGGCGTCGATCTGCACCTCGTAGCCGTTGTCCATCGCCGAGTTCGGGTCGCTCGACGGCGGGAAGCCGATGAGGACCCCGGAGTTGTCGTCCCCGTCCACCTTCCAGTCCAGCTTCAGCGAGTAGTTGGTGAACTGCTTCGCGCTGTACCAGAGCATGCCCAGCCCGCCGACCGAGCTGAGGGTGGCGTTGGAGTTGGTGAAGCTCCCCGGCCCGGCCTGCGACCAGCCGTTGGTCGAGCCGTTGTAGAGGGCGGTGTAGCCGGTCTCCGGCCGGCAGTCGGCCTTCGTCCGGCCGGCCGCGTACCGGATGCCGCCGAGCAGGTGGGCCCGGAAGGCCGGTTCGGAGTACGCCGACTGGTTGTGCCCGGCGCCGGTGTAGAAGGACCGGCCACCGCTGTACGTCTTGCACCAGACGTGCGGGTGGTCGGCCCCCATCCCACCGCCCGAGTACGACGACTCGTCGAGGTTGGCCAGCACGTGCGCGGTGGAGCGGGCGTTGGTGCGGAAGTTGTACCACTCGTCGGTGCGCTGCCAGGTCGGGCCGAGGTGGGCGGTGGCCGCGTGCGCCCGGTCCTCCACCCGTACGGTGGCCTGTTGGATCGCCGGGTGGGAGGCGAACCACGCGCCGACCAGGTTGCCGTAGAACGGCCAGTCGTACTCGGTGTCGGCGGCGGAGTGCACACCGACGTACCCGCCACCGGCGCCGATGTACGACTCGAAGGCGGTCTGCTGGCTGGCGTTGAGCACGTCACCCGTGGTGTTGAGGAAGATCACCGCCTCGAACCGGGAGAGGTTGGCGGTGGTGAACTGGTTGCCGTCCTCGGTGGCGGTGACGGTGAAGTTGTTCGCCGCGCCCAGCTCGCGGATGGCCTGCGTGCCGACCGCGATGGAGTCGTGCCGGAAGCCTGCGGTCTTGGAGAAGACCAGCACGTCGTAGGCGGCGTCGGCGGCCGACGCCGGGGTGGCCGGGGTGGTGCAGGCGATAGCGGCGAGGACGGCTGCGGCCGCGCCGAGGATGGGTCGGAAGAGTCTCATGTAGTGCTCCAGTACGCCGGGGGCGCGGGACCGGACGGGCCGGTCCCGCGCCCGTCAGGTCAGGGCAGGGTCCACTTCTGGTTCGCGGCGCCGCTACAGGTCCACAGCAGGACCACCGTGCTGTCGGCGGAGCTGTTGCCGGAGACGTCGAGGCACTTGCCGGAGGCGGGGTTGCGCAGGGTGCCGTCGGCCTGCGCCGACCAGACCTGCGGGGTGCCACCGGTACAGGTCCAGAGCTGGATCTTCGTACCGTCGGCGGTGCCGCCGCCGTTGACGTCCAGGCACTTGCCGAGCGCCTTGATCGGGCCGTTCGGAGTCACCGTCCAGGTCTGCCCGGCCCCACCGTTGCAGGTGAGGATCTGGACCTGGGTGCCGTCGGCGGTGGCCGCGTTGCGCACGTCCAGACACTTGCCGGCCAGGCCCTTGATCGGCCCGGTGCCGTTGCCCGGCGTGACGGTGCCGGTGTTCAGGGTGAACGCGTCCAGGTCGTAGAGCAACCCGGTGCCACCGGCGAAGGTCACGTAGAGCGTGGTGGTGCCGGTGGGTGCGCCGGAGACCGTGCCGGTGACCGTGGTGAAGACGTCCCAACCGCCGGTGACCGGCACGTTGGCCTGCCCGAGGACGGTGCCGGTGGCCGAGCCGGCGCGGAGCTGGATGGTGCCGCCGGCGCCGGCCGAGGAGACCCGGGCGGTGAACGAGGTGACGTTGCCCACCCGGTACGGCGTGAACCCGATCCAGTCCCCGTTCTCGATGTTCCCGACGGTCTTCCCACCCTCGGCGGGGGTCTTGTCGAAGGTGGCGATGCCGGACGAGGTCTTGTAGTGCTCGGCCTGCCGGTGCCGGGGCTGGAGGGTGTGCTGGGTGTGCGTGGTGAGCCCACCGGCGTCGGTGTACTCGGCGTCGAAGATGGCGAAGATGTTCGCCGCGTCGTCGTGCTCGCCGTCGACCGGGATGGTGATCGAGCCGGAGCAGCCGTTGACCGAGGTGATCTGGTGACCGTGCTGGTCGTGGCCGAGCACGTAGGTCATCTTGACCTTGGTGCAGTCGACAGTGCCGTCCTCGGGGTCGGTGACGGTGATGTTGAACGGCACGGTGTCACCGAAGGAGAACAGCGAGCCGTCGCCGGGGCTGTTGATCGTGACAGTCGGGGCGGTGTTGCCGACGCTGACCGTCACGCTGTTCGTGCCGGTCGCCCCCTGCGGGTCCCGTACGGTGAGCGTCGCGGTGTACGAGCCGTCCGCGGTGTACGTCTTGGTCGGGTTGGCCGCCGTGGAGGTGGTGCCGTCGCCGAACGCCCACGAGTAGGTAAGCGCCCCACCCTCGGGGTCGGCGGATCCGGCCGAGGAGAAGTTCACGGTCAGCGGCGCGGGACCGGAGGTCCGGTCGGCGCTCGCCCGGGCGGCCGGCGCCCGGTTGCCGACCCCGACGTAGTCGAAGCGGTACAGGGCGGAGTTGGCGTCACCGTTGTAGTAGCCGGTGCCGTAGTCCAGCACGTAGTACGCCCCGTCGGGGCCGAACGCGGAGTCCATCACCTGCTTGCCCACCCAGGGGAAGCTGTCGATGGTGCCGGGCGACCCGTCGGCGTTGAGGTGGATCGGCTTGATCCAGCCCCGGCCGAACTCGGTGGCGAAGAACTGCCCGTCGAAGGTCTGCGGGAACTTCGTCGCCGAGGGGTTGTTCGGGTCGTACCGGTAGACCGGGCCGGCCGCCGGGGACTCGGAGCCGCCGCCGAAGGCGGGCGGGCTGCCGGAGTCGCCGCCGTACTTGATCCAGGAGGGCTTGGCCGGCGGGAGGGTGCCCAGGCCGGTGTTGCGGAACGAGTTGTTTGTCGGCCCGCCGGTGCAGTTGTACTTGGGGCCGGTGGAGTTGGTGGCGAAGTTCCACTCGTTGTACGTCTCGGACGTGGTGTTGGTGCCGGTGCAGTACGGCCAGCCGTAGTTGCCCGGGCCGGTGACCCGGTTGAACTCGACCTGGCCGGAGGGCCCCCGGTTGGCGTTGGTGCTGCCGGCGTCCGGGCCGTAGTCGCCGACGTAGACGATGCCGGTGGGCTTGTCGACGCTGATCCGGAACGGGTTGCGGAAGCCCATCGCGTAGATCTCGGGGCGGGTCTTCGCGGTGCCGGGGGGGAACAGGTTCCCACTCGGGATGGAGTACGACCCGTCGGCGTTCACCTTGATCCGCAGGAGCTTGCCACGCAGGTCGTTGGTGTTGCCGGCACCGCGCTGGGAGTCGTACGCCGGGTTGCGGTTGGTCCGTTCGTCGAGGGGCGAGTAGCCGGCGGAGTCGAAGGGGTTGGAGTCGTCGCCGGTGGACAGGTAGAGGTTCCCGGCGGCGTCGAAGTCCATGTCGCTGCCGACGTGGCAGCAGATACCCCGGTCCGTCCCGACGTCCAGCACGTCGACCTTGCTGGCCTGGTTGAGGGTGAAGTCGGCGTTCAGGGTGAAGCGGGACAGCCGGTTCACGCCCTGCCAGGCGGACCAGTTGGTGCCGGTGGCGGGCGCGTCGCCGCCGGGGGTGGACAGCGGCGGCGCGTAGTAGAGGTAGATGTACCGGTTGGTGGCGAAGTTCGGGTCGACCCCGAGGCTCTGCAACCCCTCCTCGTCGTGGGTGTAGACGGGGATGGTGCCGACCACACGGGTGACGCCGGCGGAGTCGGTGCGACGTACGGTGCCGTTGCGGGCGGTGTGCAGCACGGAGCGGTCCGGCAGCACGGCGAGCGACATCGGCTCGCCCATCTCGCCGACGCCGCGGGCCAACTCGACCTGCTGGAAGTCGCTGGCGTTGATGGTGTGCGCGGCGGCCGGGGCGGGACCGCCGAGGGCGGTCGGGCCGGTGGTGGCGGTGACCGTGCCGGCCGTCGCGGCCAGGAGCAGCACCGCGGCGGAGGAGAGCCACCGTCGGCGACGATGGATATTTTGGTCCTTTGTGGACATTGCTGGGCTGTCCTCTCCTGACGGATCACGGCCAGGGCGGAGCCCGCGCCGCCGCGCCGGATGCCGGGGGTGGTGGTGGGTGGTGGTGGACACACGGCAGGGTCGACCGGGTGCCAGTCGGTCGAATGCCAGTCGGCCGAGTGCCGGTCGGCCGGGTCTCCCCTCGGTCGGGGGCGCGGAGCCGCCGCCGTAGGGTCACTCTCGTCGATAGGTCACCGCGCCGCCGGTTCACCATGACGAAACACACTCGTGATGCCACGAACATTAATGGCGACCTATATCGATGTCCATACCTTCCGCCCACCGATGTGGGTTTTCATCAGATGAAGCATGCGCATCAGCTGTCATCCCCGGTTCCGCGCCGAGCGGCAGCGGGCCGGCTGGCCTGGTGGACACCTGCGGGTCACCGCTCGGTGCCGAGCAGTAACGCCCCCCCGGTTCACCCCTGACGCCGGGACGTGCCCCAGCCTGAGCGAGGCTCGCCCGCAACGCGGGGACGCTCGCCCGCAACGCCGGGGCGACCCGCCCGTACGGGAATCCACATTCATCTGATGAAAGCCTGCCACCCGCACCAGACGGACAGACGCTCCGGCCGGTCGGAACACCACGGACCTCCGCTCACCGCACGGAGGTCCGCGCCCCGGAGCGACGAAGGGCCCGGACCGGCGCGGGTCAGTGCTGGCGGTGCACGGCCTGGTCGGCCAGCCCGGCCAGGGCGGTACGCGCCGGCTCCGCCAGCGGCACCTGGGCGAGCGCGACCCGCGCCGCGTCCGCGCGGACCCGGATCAACCGCTCGATCTTTTCCCGCGCCCCGGTGGTCTCGATGATCGCCCGCAGCTCGGCGGCACCCGCCGCGTCCAGCTCGGGATTGCCGAACAGGTCGCGCAGCCGGGCGGCCTGCACCCGGTCGGCGGCGTCACGGGCCAGTGCCATCATCACCGTCGGCTTGCCCTCCCGCAGGTCGTCCAGGATGGATTTACCGGTCACCGCCGGATCGCCGAAGACCCCGAGCACGTCGTCGCGGAGCTGGAACGCGTCCCCCAGCGGGTCGCCGAAGTCGACGAGCGCGGCGATCAGCTCCGCCGGGGCCCCGGCCAGCGCCGCACCGATCTGCAACGGCCGGGTCACCGTGTACCGGGCCGCCTTCATCCGGATCACGGTGAGCGCGCTGGCCACCGAGCCGTCCCCGACCCCCGAGACCAGGTCCAGGTACTCGCCCGCGATCACCTCGGTCCGCATCCGGGCGAAGACCCGGTAACCCTGCCAGATCTGCGCGGAGGTCAGCCCGCACTCGTGGAACATCTGATCCGACCAGGCCGCGCAGAGATCCCCGCAGAGCAGGGCGGTGTTCCGGCCGTAGGTCTCCGGGTCGCCGCGCCACGCCGACCGGGTGTGCAGCTCGGCGAAGACCCGGTGCACCGAGGGGGCGCCCCGGCGGTGGTCGCTGCCGTCCAGGATGTCGTCGTGGATCAGCGCGAACGCGTGGAACAGCTCCAACGCCGCCGCGGCCACCACGATCGGCCGGTCGTCCGCGCCCCCGGCCCCCCGCCAGCCCCAGTAGCAGAACAGCGGACGCAACCGCTTCCCCCCGGCCAGCACGAACCGGTGCAGCGCGGTGAAGATGCCGCGCGGCGCGCCGTCCGGCCAGTCCGGCCCCTGCCGGTCGAGAAAGGCCACCAGTTCGGCGTCGAAGCGGGTCCGCAGCTCGCTGGCATCGGCCGCGGTGGCGGTGACAGTCACCGCCGCTCCCCCGTGCCCGGCGGACCGGTCGGGTCCGCCGACACCGCGCCGGCATCCGCCCCGGCCGGCACCGCACCCGTCGGTACGGCATCCGCACCCGCCGCAGCCGTCGGTACGGCACCAGCGCCGGCCGCAGCCGTCGGCGCGGTGGCCGGGCCCAGACCGGCCAGGTCCAGCAGCAACGCCTTGACCTCGGTGGCGGCGAAGGTGTCCCGGGCGGCGGACGGGTCGGAGCAGATCAGCACCGGCCCGTCCGCCGGGTCGGCCGGCAACCGGCCGTGCGAGCCACGGACCGCCCGCGCCCCCGCGTCCAGACCGACCACGCTCATCAGGTACCGCATGCCGAGCTTCTTGCGGGCCAGGGCGATCCCCGCCCGCCGTTTCGCCGCCCCCGGTGCGGCCGGGTCGAAGAACAGCTCCGCCGGGTCGTACCCGGGCTTGCGGTGGATCTCGACGTTGCGGGCGAAGTCCGGGGCGCGGTCGTCGTCCAGCCAGTAGTAGTAGGTGAACCAGGAGTCCGGCTCGGCCACCAGCACCAGTTCGCCGGCCCGCTCGTGGTCCAGCCCGGCCGCCGCCTTGCCCTCGGCGTCGAGCACCTCGGCCACCCCGGGCAGCCCGGCGCAGAGCTTCGCCACCGCCGCCACGTCCGCCGGGTCCTTCACGTAGACGTGGGCGATCTGGTGGTCGGCGACGGCGAACGCCCGGGACGTCCACGGGTCCAGGTATTCCATGCCGTCCTGGGTGTAGACCCGCAGCAGCCCCTCGGCGCGTAGCAGCCGGTTGACGTCCACCGGGCGGGAGACCTCGGTGATGCCGTACTCGGATAGCGCCACCACTGTCGCGTCGGCGGCCCGCGCGGCGTCCAGCAGTGGGGCGAGCACCGCGTCCAGCTCCGCCGCCGCGGCGGCCGCCCGGGGCGAGGACGGGCCGAAGCGTTGCAGGTCGTAGTCGAGGTGCGGTACGTACACCAGGGTCAGGTCGGGGGCCTGGTCGGCGAGGATCCGCTCGGCCGCCCGGCAGATCCACCGGGACGAGGGCAGCCCGGCCCCCGGGCCCCAGTAGGTGAACAGGGGGAAGGTGCCCAGGGCGTCGGTGAGCGTGTCGTGCAGCTCCGGCGGATCGGTCCAGCAGTCCGGTTCCTTGCGCCCGTCGGCGTAGTAGATCGGCCGGGGCGTGACGGTCCAGTCGACGTCCGCGCCCATCGCGTACCACCAGCAGACGTTGGCCACCGTGTAGCCGGGCTCGACCCGGCGGGCCGCCTGCCAGACCTTCTCCCCGCCGACCAGCGCGTGGTGCTGCCGCCACAGCAGCACCTCGCCGAGGTCGCGGAAGTACCAGCCGTTGCCGACGATGCCGTGCCCGGCCGGCGGCTCGCCGGTCAGCAGGGTGGCCTGCGCCGAGCAGGTCACCGCCGGCAGCACTGTACCCAGCTCGGCCGAGAAACCCTGCTCGGCGACGGCACGCAGCCGGGGCATGTGGGCCAGCAGCCGGGGGGTCAGCCCGACCACGTCCAGCACCACCAGCCGGCGGCTCACGCCGACACCTCGCTGCGCCCGGCGCGGCGGTGGCACCTCGTCGTGCCGGGTCGGTGGCGCTCGTTCATCGTCGTGCTCCCAGGATCGTCGGGATGGCTCGGTCGACCGGGCTAAGGCCGTTGGTCGCCCGGTCGGGGGTGGCTCGGTCGACCGGGCTAAGGCCGAGGGTGACCAGTTCGTCGCGGGCGAAGGCCAGCTCGGCGGCGATCCCGACGGCCAGCTCCGCGTCGGTGCGTGGACGCCGTGCCGCCGGCAGCACCCCCCACGTGTACGTCTCGACGTCCAGGTGGTCGCAGCCGGCGGTCGGGCCGCCGAGCAGCGCGCCCAGCGCGGTGCGCAACACCGGCAGGGTCGAGGTCAGCGGCGGCTCGGGCGGGGCGTGCAGCGGCACGTGGTAGTGCACCCGCCAGGCCCCCGGCAACCGCGCGGCCAGCGCGGCGTCCAGGTCGTCGGCCGCGTACGCCGGGTCAGCCGGGTCGACGGCGTGGGCGCAGCCGGCGGTCCGGGTCTGGTGCAGGAAGCGTGGCTCGACCCAGCGGCCCAGCGCCTCGGCGTCGGCGACCGGGTCGGCCGACTCCAGGGCGGCGGAGACCTGCACCTTGACCACCGGCAGGCCGGCGGCGCGCAACCGGGCCAGCGCCTCGACGGGCTCCTCCCAGGCGCAGGCGAGATGGGCCAGGTCGAGACAGATGCCGAGCCGGTCCGGGTCCAGACCGGACAGCAGCGCGGCGGCCTGCCCGCTGCTCTCCACCACGCAGCCCGGTTCCGGCTCGAAGCCCACCCGCACCGGGCGGCCGGTGTCCCGTTCCACCTCGGCCAACCCCGCGGTGAGCGCGGCGAGCCGGCGGCGGGCAGTGTCGGCGTGGGCCGCGTCCCAGGGCTGCCGCCAGGCCAGTGGCAGGGTGGAGATCGATCCCCGGGCGGCGTCGTCGGGTAGCAGGTCGGCAAGCACCCGGGCCAGGTCGAGGGTGTATCGCAGTCGCTGCCCGGTGGTCCAGTCCGGGTGGTAGACCGCGCCCTTGACCACCGGGGCCTGGAAGGCCGCGTACGGGAAGCCGTTGAGGGTGACCACCTCCAGTCCCCGGTGGGTCAGCTCGGCGCGCAGCCGACGCCGGGCGGCCGGGTCGGCGGCCAGCTCGGCGGCGACCGGGGCGGCCAGCCACAGCCCCAGGCCGAGCAGGTCCGAGCCGAGCGCCTCGCGCACCGGCAGCGCGTACGTGTCGAGTTGGGCGAGGACGCCGGCGGTGTCCTCGGCGGGGTGCACGTTGGTGCAGTAGCCGAGGTGGACGGTGCTGCCGTCGGCGTGCCGCAGCCGCATCAGTCGCCGCCGCGCAGGATGGAGTTGCCCTCGAAGGTGCCGGTGGCCGGGGCGTCCAGGTCGGTCAGGTCGAGCCGACCGGACTGCCCGTAGAACTCCACCGGGTTGCGCCAGAGCACCAGGTCGACGTCGTCGTCGGTGAACCCGGCGGCCAGCATCGCCTCGCCGGTGGCCCGGGTCAGCAGCGGGTCGGAGCGGCCCCAGTCGGCGGCCGAGTTGACGAGCATCCGCTCGGTGCCGTACGTGCGCAGCAGCTCCACCATCCGCGGCGGCGACATCTTGGTGTCCGGGTAGATCGAGAAGCCCAGCCAGCAGCCGCTGTCCCGGGCCAGCTTCACGGTCACCTCGTTGAGGTGGTCCAACGCCACCCGGCCGGGCGCGATGCCGCTCTCGGCGACCACCGCGAGGCTGCGCTCGACGCCGCGCGCCTTGTCCCGGTGCGGGGTGTGCACCAGGGCGGGCAGGTCGTGGTCGACGGCCAGGGCGAGCTGGGTGGCGAACGCCTCGTCCTCGGCCGGCGTCATGTCGTCGTAGCCGATCTCGCCGACCGCGACCACGGCGTCCTTCTCCAGGTAGCGGGGCAGCAGGTCGAGCACCGGGCGGCAGCGCGGGTCGTTGGACTCCTTGGGGTTCAGCGCCACGGTGGCGTGGTGCCGGACCCCGAACTGTGCGGCCCGGAACGGCTCCCAGCCGATCAGCGAGTCGAAGTAGTCGGCGAAGGAGGCGGCGCTGGTGCGCGGCTGCCCCAGCCAGAAGGCCGGCTCGACCACGGCGCGGACCCCGGCGGCGGCCATCCGCTCGTAGTCGTCGGTGGTCCGCGACGTCATGTGGATGTGCGGGTCGAAGATGCGCATTCACGCCTCCCTGATGGTGAGCCGGTCGAGCAGTGCGGTGGCGTCGGCGGGGAGCTGCCGGCCGGCGGCGTGCCGTTCCGCGGCGAGCGCGGCGAGCATCGCGGCCAGCTCCCCGTCGGCGCGGGTGTCCAGGTCGGCGACGGCGGCCAGCGGCACCCCGATGAAGACGCACTTGAGCACCGCCTGCCGCCAGGCCTCCGGTGCCAGGTGCCGGGCGTACGGGCCGAGCGCGGCGGCGACCAGCCGGGTGTCGTTGGTGCGGATCGCGTCGTGCAGCAGCGACACCCCGGCCGTCCCGATCGGCAGCAGCGGCAGGGCCTTGAGCACGGCCCGCTTCTCGGCGGCGTCGCCGTACCGGTACACCTCCTCGGCCTGCCCGGCGGCCAGGTCGGCGGGGAGCGCGACAAGCAGCAGCGTCCGGGCCGCCTCGTCGGCGGTCCAGCCGGGTGCGGCAGGCAGCTCGTGCCGGCCGCACCGCCGGGCGGCGGCCGGGAAGTACCGCGCCACCGTGCCGGGCTCGGCCGCGACGCGGCGCAGCGCGGTCTCCAGCCAGTCGGGATCGGGTACGCCCTCCAGCGCGGCCCGCAGTCGATCCGGTGTCATCCGTCTCCCCTCCCCAGGTGTGCGGTCGGCGGTGGTCAGTCCACCCCGGTGGTGCGGTCGGCCCCGACCGGCGCGGGTCGCGTGTCCGGGGTGAGGCCGGCCTGCCGGGCGGCGGTCCGCAGGAAGTCCAGCGACCGGGCCGCCACGGTGGGCGCGGCGTGCGAGTGCCGGGGCAGTTCCACGGCGACCAGCCCCCGGTAGCCGCCGTCGGCCAGGGCGCGCAGCACCGGCGGGAAGTCGATCTCGCCGGTGCCGAACTCCAGGTGCTCGTGCACCCCCCGGCGCATGTCGTCGATCTGCACGTTGACCAGGTGTTCGGCCACCTGGTGCACGCAGTCGGGCACGGTCGCCGACTCCAGGCACCGGCAGTGTCCGATGTCGAGGGTGATGCCGAAGCACGCCGGCTCGCCGAGGGCGTGGCGCAGCCACCGCCAGCCGGCGATGTCCTCGACGAGCATCCCGGGCTCCGGCTCGAAGCCCAGGGTCACCCCGGCCCGGTCGGCGGCGGCGACCACCGTGGCGCACCCGGCGACCAGCCGGTCGCGGGCGACCTCCGGGGTGACGTGGCCGGGCCGGACCCCGGCCCAGAAGGAGACCGCCTCCGCGCCGAGGTCCGCGCCGACCCGTACCGCCCGTTCCAGGAAGTCGACCCGACCGGCCGGGTCGTCGTGCAGCAGCGTCGGGGCGTGTTTACGCCACGGGTCGAGCAGGAACCGGGCGCCGGTCTCGACCACCACGCCGAGGCCGAGCGCGGCCAGCCGCCGCGCCACCGCGTCGACCCGGCGGGCCAGCCCCGGCGCGTACGGGTCGAGGTGGTCGTGGTCCAGGGTGAGCGCGATCCCCTCGTAGCCGAGGTCGGCCAGCACCGTCAGGGCGTCGTCGAGCCGGTGGTTGGCGAACCCGTTGGTGCCGTAGCCGAACCGGAGCCGGTCCACCCCGCCGGCGGGCACACCGTCGCCCGTGGTCGGGCCGCGCTGCGAGCTGCCGGCCGGGCCAGTGGGCTGCGGGACGGTCATGTCGGGGAGAGCTTCCGGGCCAACCGGCCGCCGAGCGGCGCGGCGAGGGCGACAAGCGCACCGAGCAGGCCGGCGCCGGCCCGGGCGGTGAGCGCGCCCTGCAACGACGGCAGGCCGGTGATCCCGGCCCCGACGGCCGCCCGGACCCGGCCGGCGGTGGGGTCTGCGGCCACCCGGACCTGCGCGCCGCCGTAGCGGGCGACGTACCAGCCGGCCAGGCCGACCGGCAGCGCGGCGGCGAGCGAGCGGCCGACACCGGCCGCGCCGGTCGACGCCGGCACCGCGTCGTCCCCCGGGGACGGTCGACCGGTGGGGCGGGGCAGGGTGGTGGCGGCCAACGCGACGAGCGCGGTGCCGGCGAGGGTACGCCGGGGCAGGGCGGCGTCGGCGCCGGTCACCTCGCGTCGGGACAGGGCGGTGACCGTCCAGGTGTGCGCGGCGACTGTCAACGCCGCCGGCAGCGCCCGGACCGGTCGACCCGGCGACGCGCCGAGCAGCACGTCCAGCCCTCGGCAGGCGGCCATCACGGCGGGGCCGGCGGCGGTGTTCTTGGCCACCACGTCGTACCCCCAGATGGTGGCGGCGAGCGGGAGCGCGACGGCGGTGGCCCGCCGGCCGCCCACGGCGGCGGCCAGGCCCAGGCCGGCCACGGTGAGCCCGGCGGCGATCCCGGCGGCGGCGCTCGGGCTGACCCGGCCGCTGGGGATCGGTCGTTCCGGTCGTTCCTCGGCGTCCAGCCCACGGTCGGCCCAGTCGTTGGCGGCCATCCCGGCCCAGTAGAGCAGCACCGACGCCCCGGCCAACCCGGCGGTACGCGGACCGAGCACTCCGGCCGCCGCCGCCCCGGCCACCAGATCCCCGGGTACGGAGAGCGCGGCCGGTGCCCGGACCAGCTCGGCCAGGTCGGCCAGGCTGGTCACCCGGCACCCCCGGCGTGCAGTTCCCGGGTGAAGGCGTGCAACTCCCGGGTGAAGTCGACGAGCCGCTGCCACTGCTCGCTCAGCGAGTGGGTGGGCGAGTCGATCGGGTCCTTGAAGAAGAACGCCAGCTCGGGCAGGGGTCCGACGCGCCCGGCGGCGTGCGCGGCGGCGGCGAGCCGGGCCAGGTCGAGCACCAGTGGGGCGGCCAGCGCGGAGTCGCAGCCGTGCCAGGTGAACTCCATCCGCATCCCGGTGCCGAGGAACCCGGCGAAGGTGATCAGATCCCAGGCGGTCTTGAAGTCGCCCAGGTCCTCGACGTACTCGATCCGGGTGCCGCCCTGCGGCACGTAGCCGAGCGTCTCGCCGAGCACCCGCTGCTTGCTGTCCACCTTGGCGGCGTTGGCGCCCGGCTCGGCCAGGGTCGCCCCGTCGCCGCCGCCGAGCAGGTTGACCCCGGACCAGGAGCGCACCGCGAGGTGACGCATCGCGAACATCGGGGCGAGCACCGACTTGACCAGGGTCTCCCCGGTCTTGCCGTCGTGCCCGGCGTACGGCAGGCCGCGCTGGGCGGCAAGCGCCGCGAGCGCCGGCAGGCGCAGCCCGGTGGACGGGGTGAAGTCGACGTACGGGCAGCCCGCCTCGACGGCCGCGTACGCGTACAGCGAGCTGGGCGGCAGCACCTCGTCGGGGCCGGCGAGCGCGGCGCGCAGGGCGTCCGGGTCGGCGTGGCCGGGGTGCGGCGGCGGGGCCGGTTCGGTGGCCGAGACGTTGACCACCACCACCCGGTCCAGCCGGTGCCGCTCGCGGAACGCGGTCAGGTCGGCGGTGATCGCGGCGGCCCGTTCGGCCTGACTGCCGCCGGTCGGCGCGGGCCGCAGGTCGTCCTCGACGGCGGCCAGGTCGGCGGCGAGCGCGGTGGCCAGTCGCCCGGGCAGGACCCCGGCGGCGGCGAGCGCCTCGGCCCGCTTGGTCAGCGGGGTGGTGGCCACGTCGTGGCCGCCGAAGACCAGGTCGGCGAAGCCGGGCAGGGCCGGCCCACGCAGGTCGGGCAGTTCGGTGACGCAGCCCGTGGGGCCGGTGAGGCCGGCCCGTAGGGCGAGCCCCCCGACGATGCCGGTGGTCGCGACGGAACCGCGCGCTCCCACCAGCCAGACACCCGTACGCATGGTGCTCCTTCCGTCGGGTGGAACGTCCTGTCGGTCGAGTCGTACGGGTGGGCACGGGTGGCCCCGCCCGCCCGGTCGTCCGGGGTGGTGCCGGGTACGGCGTCGACGTCGGCGGCGTCGACGCCGTACCCGGCTCCCGTACGGCGTGCGGACGGGGCCGGCAGGCAGGGCCGGTTCGGCGTCTCGGCCCTGTCTCCCCGCATCCGGCCGACGGCGGCGGCGCGCCCTCGACCGGACGAATGGTGGTGGCGACCCGGGTTCCACAGTGGTACCCAGAATCACCTTCATCTATCTATCATGGCGGCCCTCCGGTGCGACCGGGGAATCCCGGTCCGGCCGCACCGGACGGCCATCGGTTGCGTGTCCCGGGCCGGGTGGCCCTGGTGCACGCCCTCCGTCACCGACCCCGGCCCGGCCGCGGGGCGCAACCGCGGCCGGTCCCTCGCCGGTCGGCGGCGGAGGTGGCTGGTCAGACGGCGAGCGCGGCCAGGGCCGGCTCGACGTCGGTCCACTGCGAACCGAGTTCCGCCGAGCGGGTCACCGCGTCCAGCACCAACTGGACCTGCAACGCGTCGGCGAACGACGGGGTCGGGTCGACGCCGGTGGCGACCGCCTCGACGAAGTCGCGCATCTCGTGGGTGAAGGAGTGCTCGTAGCCGATGATGTGGCCCGGCGGCCACCACGCCGACATGTACGGGTGCTCCGCCTCGGTGACCAGGATCCGGGCGAATCCCTGCTCGGTCGCCGGCCGGGAGGCGTCGTAGAACTCCAGTTCGTTGAGGCGTTCCAGGTCGAACACCACCGAACCGAGCGAACCGTTGATCTCCACCCGGAGGGCGTTCTTGCGGCCGGTGGCGAACCGGGTCGCCTCGTACGTGGCGAGCGCGCCGTCGTCGAGCCTGGCCACGAAGATCGCGGCGTCGTCGACGGTGACCGTGCCGGTCGCCGTCGCGCTGCCGTCGACCTGCGCGGCCAGGCCGCTCGACTCACCCGGCAGGGGACGCTCCTTGACGAACGTCTCGGTCACCGCGCTGACCCCGGTGATCAGTTGCCCGGTCACGTACTGGGTCAGGTCGATGATGTGCGCCCCGATGTCGCCGAGCGCACCGGAGCCCGCCTTGTCCTTCTGCAACCTCCAGACCAGCGGGAACTGCGGATCGACGATCCAGTCCTGCAGGTACGTCGCGCGGACGTGGCGGATCGTCCCGAGCCGGCCTTCGGCGACCAGCTGTCGCATCAGGGCGACGGCGGGCACCCGGCGGTAGTTGAACCCGCACATCGACCGGACCCCGGCGGCCCCGGCGGTGGCTGCGGCGGCGGTCATCTCCCGCGCCTCGTCCACCGTGTTGGCCAGCGGTTTCTCGCAGATCACGTGCTTACCGGCGGCGAGCGCGGCGAGCGCGATCTCGGCGTGGCTGTCACCTGGTGTGCAGATGTCGACCACGTCGATGTCGTCCGAGGCGACCAGGGCACGCCAGTCTGTGGTGTGCGTGTCCCAGCCCAGCCGGTCGGCTGCCTCGGCGACCTTCGCGGCGTCCCGGCCGCAGATCTGTGCCATCCGCACCCGGGCGGGCAGGTCGTACACCCGGTTCACGGTGCGCCACGCCTGTGAGTGCGCGGCGCCCATGAACGAGTAGCCGATCATGCCGACCCGGAGTTCGCTGTGGTGAGTGGACAAGGTGGGTCTCCCCCCGTGTATCAGAACCCGAGCTTGAGGTAGTTGCTCGCGTTCTCCTTGGTGATCGTCTCCGAGGCGAGCACGATCTCCTTGGGCACCTGGAGTTCCACCAGGTCGGACATGCCCTTACCCTGGGCGATCAGGCGGGCCAGGGAGATGGCCGAGGAGGCCATCGACGGGCTGTAGGTCACGGTCGCCTTGAGCACCGTGTTGTCGGCCTGGATGTCCTCCATGGCCTTCTTCGAGCCGGCGCCGCCGACCATGAAGAACTCCTTGCGGTTGGCCTGGTTGACCGCGGCCAGGACACCGATGCCCTGGTCGTCGTCGTGGTTCCAGATCGCGTCGATCTTCGGCAGCGCCTGGAACAGGCCGGTCGCGGCCTGCTGGCCGGAGTCGGCGGTGAACTCCGCCGGCCGCCGGTTGGCCACCTTGAAGCCGGCCACGGCGAGGGTCTCGGCGAAGCCCTTCGAGCGCTGCTGGGTCAGCTCCAGCGAGTCGATGCCGGGGATCTCGCCGATGACCGGGGCGCTGACGCCCTTGGCCTTGAGCTGCGCCACGATGTAGTTCGCGGCGGCCACGCCCATGCCGTAGTTGTCGCCCATGATCTGCAGCCGGTAGGCCAGCGCGTCCGGGAAGGCCCGGTCCAGGTTGACCACCGGGATGCCGGCCTTCATCGCCTCCAGGCCGAAGGCGTTGAGCTCCTTGCCGTCGTGCGGCAGCACCACGATGACGTCCGGCTTCTGGGCGACCAGGGTGGACAGCGCGGCCCGCTGGGCAGCCGCGTCCGCGCCCGCCTCGACGGTCTTGAAGTCCACGTCCGAGTACGCCCCGGCCTGCGCCTTGGCGTTGTTGGTGATGGCGGCGATCCAGCCGTGGTCGGCGGCCGGGGCGGAGAAGCCGATGGTGACCTTCTTGCCGGGGGCGCTGTTGCCGCCCTCGGCGTTGTCGGCCGCCTTGGTCTGGGCCGCGGTCGGTGTGGCCTCGTTGCTGGTGCAGCCGGCGAGGAGCACGCCGGCGCCGACCGCCGCGCCGCCGAAGAGCAACCGGCGACGGGACAGGTCACGGGGGTGGGTCATGACGACCTCCTGAAATGACGGATGGTGGGGGTGAAAAGGGCGTACTGATCCCGGCCACCGTCGGTGGCCGTCGAGCGATGCGATGGTGCGAAGGGTGGGGCCGCGCCCGGTCGGGCGACGCGGTCCGTCAGGCGGTGGTGGTCCGGTTACGGCTGAAGAACTGGCTGACGCTGCGGAACTGCACCTGCTGGATCAGGACGGCGCCGACGATGATGCCGCCCTTGACCATGTTCTGCGCCTCGGTGGAGAGGCCGTTGATGGCGAAGAGGTTGGTGATGGTGGAGAAGATCAGCACCCCGAGCAGGGAACCGATGATGGTGCCCCGGCCGCCGCTGAGCAGCGTGCCGCCGATGATGGCCGCGGCGATCGCGTCCAGCTCGTAGAGGTTGGCCATGGCCGCCTGGGCGGAGTTGGCCTGCGCGGTCAGCATGATCGCGGCGATGCCGCAGCAGAGGCCGGAGAGCGCGTAGAGCAGCAGGGTGTGCCGCCGGACGTTGATGCCGGCGAGCCGGGCCGCCTCCGGGTTGCCACCCACGGCGACCGTACGCCGGCCGAAGGTGGTCCGGTTGAGCAGCACCCAACCGGCGGCCACCACGGCGGCCAGGATGTAGACGAGCAGCGGGATGCCGAGCAGTTCGGTGCTGGCGATGCCGTTGATGAAGCTGTTGTTCGACACCTGGGTCTGCTTGCCGGAGATCTGGGCGGCCAGGCCCCGGGCGGCGACCATCATGGCCAGCGTGGCGATGAACGCCACCAACCGCCCGTAGGAGATGAGGATCCCGTTGACCACGCCGACCGCCGTGCCGACCACGATCGCCGTGAAGATCATGCCGCCGGCGCCGTAGCTCTGGGTGGCGAGCGTGGTCGCCCACACCCCGGCGAGGGCGACGATCGCGCCGACCGACAGGTCGATGCCGCCGCCGATGATCACGAAGGTCATCCCGACGGTGACCACCCCGACCACCGAGGCGAGCTTGAGGATGGTCAGCGTGTTGCCCCACACCCAGTCCGGGTTGGAGTAGAGGTCCCAGCGGGTGGCCGCCCCGATCACGACGAGCACCACCAGCACGGCGATCAGGCCGAGGTTACGCTTCGCGCCCTCACCCCCGTCGCCCTGCCAGAAGGACAACCCGCCCGACCTGGGCTTCTCCTTGACCTCCGCCGTCACCGCCGGGTCGACAGGCGGGGACTGGGCCGGCAGGTCCGCCGGCCGGTCCGGCGTCGCGGTCCCGGTCGACTCACTCATGCTGTCACCTCGTTATGTGCACTGCGCTCGCTCATGCCGGCGCGCCTTCCATCAGAGACCCCGCCATGACGAGGTCGAGCACGGTGTTCTCGTCCAGTTCGCCGGCGGGCGCCTCGCGCACCATCCGGCCCTCGCGCATCACCAGCACCCGGTCGGCCAGACCGAGCACCTCGGGTACCTCGCTGGAGACCAGCAGCACGCCGACCCCCTGCGCGGCCAGGCCGCGGATCACCCGGTACAGCTCGGCACGGGCCCCCACGTCCACCCCCCGGGTCGGCTCGTCGAGCAGCAGCAGCCGGGTGTCGCCGAGCAGCCAGCGCCCGACCACCACCTTCTGCTGGTTGCCGCCGGACAGGGTGCGTACCGCCCGGCGCACGTCGTTGGGCCGGAGCTGGAGGTCGTCGGCGATCCGTTCCGCCTCGGCCCGCTCGCGCCCGGCGTTGGTGAAGCCGAGGCGGGCGTACCGGGTGAAGGTGGCCAGGGTGACGTTGCGGTGGATCGGCTCGCCGAGCAGCAGCGCCTGGCTCTTGCGCTCCTCCGGGGCCATCCCCATGCCGGCCCGCACGGCCGCGCCGACGCTGCCCGGACGCAGGGCCCGGCCGCCCATCCGGACGCTGCCGGACTCGGCGCGGCGGGCGCCGTAGATCGTCTCCAGCAGTTCCGAGCGGCCGGAGCCGACCAGCCCGGCGATGCCGACGATCTCGCCGGGACGGACGCTGAGCGAGACGTCGGCGAACTCGCCGGTCCGGCTCAGCCCCTCCACCCGCAGCAGCTCGTCGCCGGCGGCCGGCGCGGTCGGGCGGTCCGGGAAGACGTACTCGATGTTCCGACCGGTCATCCGGGCCACCAGGTCGCGGGTCGGGGTCTCCCGGGCCGGCAGGTTCGCCGCGGTGGTCCGGCCGTCCTTGAGCACGGTGACCCGGTCGCCGATCTCGCGGATCTCCTCCATCCGGTGCGAGATGTAGATGACCGCGATGCCCTGGGCGGTGAGTTCCCTGATGATCCGGAAGAGGTTGTCCACCTCGTCGTGGGCGAGCACCGCGCTCGGCTCGTCCATGATGATCAGTCGGGCCTCGTGGGAGAGCGCGCGGGCCATGCTGACCACCTGCTTGCCGGCGGCCGGCAGCGCCCGGACCATCCGGCCGGGCGGGATCTCGCCGTGGCCGAGCCGGCTCAGGATCTCCCGGGTACGCCGGGCCATCAGCCCGCGCCGGACGAACCCGGCGACCTTCGGCTCGTGGCCGAGGAAGGCGTTCTCGGCGACGGAGAGGTCCTCGACCAGGTCGAGCTCCTGGTAGATGGTGGCGATGCCGGCGCGCATGGCGGCCTGCGGGTTGGCGAAGTGAGCCGGTTCGCCGCGCCAT
The DNA here is from genome assembly GCF_036017915.1 of Micromonospora sp. NBC_00421. NCBI lineage: Bacteria > Bacillati > Actinomycetota > Actinomycetes > Micromonosporales > Micromonosporaceae > Micromonospora > Micromonospora sp. NBC_00421. Next base: position 117,809 of record NZ_CP107929.1, on the reverse strand, counting down.
TCCACCTGGCCGGAGTCCGGCCGGTGCACCCCGGCGAGCACCTTGATCAGGGTGGACTTGCCGGCGCCGTTCTGCCCGAGCAGGCAGTGCACCTCGCCGGCCCGCACCTCGAGCTGCACGCCGTCGAGGGCGCGTACCCCGGGGAAGGTCTTGACCACGTCGGTCAGCCGGAGCACCACCTCACCGGCGACGGTGTCGGCGGGTGCCTCGACCAGCGGGCTGTCCCCGGCGGCGGAGGTCGGTGCGTTGCTCATGATGCCTCCCCGAAGGCGACGTCGCTGGCGAGGACGGCCGCGCCGGCGACGCCGGCGCGCGGTCCCAGCTCGGACAGGACGACCGGCAGGTTGCCGGTGGCCAGCGGCAGCGACCGCCGGTAGACCACGCTGCGGATCTCGGCGAGCAGGATGTGCCCGAGGTGGGCCAGCCCGCCGCCGATGACGATCATCGACGGGTTGGTGAAGCTGACCAGGCCGGCCAGCACCTGCCCGACCCGGCGGCCCCCGTCGCGGATGAGCTGGATGCAGACCACGTCGCCCTCGATCGCCGCCTCGGCGACGTCGCGGGCCGAGACCGCGCCCCGCTCGGCGAGCCGCTCGGCCAGCGCCGGCGACGCGCCGGTACGGGCGGCCACGCCGGCCTCCCGGGCCAGGGCCGCCCCGCTGAACACGGCCTCCAGGCAGCCGGCGTTGCCGCAGGAGCAGGTGGGACCACCGGCGTCGACCTGGATGTGCCCGATGTCCCCGGCGCAGCCGTCGGTGCCCCGGTAGACCTCGCCGCTGAGGTAGATCCCACACCCTATTCCGGTGCCGATCTTGATGAAGAGGAAGTCGTCGACCGAGTGCGCCACCCCCCCGTGCCGCTCGCCGATCGCCATGATGTTCACGTCGTTGTCGACCACCGCCGGGCAGCCGTGCTCCCGGCTGAGCAGTTCGCGCACCGGGTAGCGGTCCCAGCCGGGCATGATCGGCGGTGACACCGGCAGCCCGTCGCGGAAGCTCACCGGCCCGGGTACGCCGACGCCGACGCCGTTGAGCCGCTCGTACGCCCCGTCCACCCGGGCCTTGTGCAGCAGGTCGTTGACCCGGTGCAGGATGGCCTTCGGGCCGGAGCGGATGTCGGCGACCTCGGCGTACGCGGCGACCGGCTCCAGCCGGCCGTTGACCACCTCGACGTCGATCGAGCTGGCGCCCATGTCGACGGCGGCGAACCGGAGGTCGGGGTTCAACTCGACCAGGGTGGAGCGGCGTCCGCCACGGGAGGCGGCCAGTCCGGCCTCGGCCACCAGGCCCAGCCCGACCAGACGCTCCAACTCGGCGAGGAGCCGGGGCCGGGGCATCTGCAACCGGTCACCCAGCTCGGCCCGGGACGCGGGCCCCTCGTCACGGAGCAGCCGCAGGAGCTGCACGTGCAGGGGATCTGCCGTCCGCACGGGTCTCACCTCCGCCTCAGGGTTCACATTCACGTCACGCCGTTGTGTTGTGGTCGACACAGTAAGAGACTTCCGAGGCACCTGTCCATACCTTCAGTCGTTCCGATGGCAACTTTTGTCCGAACGAACAAAAGCTACCAGTCGATCAAGAAAAGGTTGACAGACCGAGAAACATCCGCAACGACCTGCTACCACCACGGTGGCGACCCTCGCATACCAGGCCCGTGACGTGCGGCGGAACCTTTACCAGAGCAGGGCGTGCCGTGACAAGCCGCCGCCCCGCCGCGTCAGACGCGGCGGGGCGGGGCTGGGCGGGATGGAGACGGGCGGGCGGCAGGTCGGCCGGCCGTCAGCGGCCGGGGGCGGCGTTGCGCTTCTTGCGCAGCTTGCGGTCGTCGCGCAGCTCGACGTACGGCTCCTCGTCGGGGTCGTGGCCGGCGGAGATGGCCCGGCCCCGCTCCAGCTCGGCGTCGAACTCGGCACCGAGGAGGATGGCGATGTTGCTCAGCCAGAGCCAGACCAGGAAGATGATCACGCCGGCCAGCGCGCCGTAGGTCTTGTTGTAGGACCCGAAGTTGCTCACGTACGCGGCGAAGAGGCCGGAGACGAGCAGCCAGAGCAGCACCGCCAGCACCCCACCCGGGCTGACCCAGCGGAAACCGCCGTGCCGGGCGTTGGGCGAGGCCCAGTAGAGGATGGCGAACATCAGGCTGACCAGCACCAGCAGCACCGGCCACTTGGCGATGTTCCACACCGTCACCGCCGTGGAGCCGAGCCCGATGGCGCTGCCGACCTGCTCGGCGAGCCCGCCGGTGAAGACCACGATCACCGCGGCGGCGAGCAGCAGCACCCCGACCAGGGCGGTCACCCCGAGCCGGATCGGCAGCGTCTTCCAGACCGGCCGCCCCTCGGGCACGTCGTAGATGCTGTTCGAGGCGCGCATGAACGCACCCACGTAGCCGGAGGCCGACCAGAAGGCGGCGACCAGACCGACGACCGCGGCGATGCTCGCCAGCCCGCCGGACTCGCCGGCCTGGTCGATCGCGGTCTGGATGATGGTGCGGATGCTCTCCTCCGGCACCACCTGGCCGACAGTGTCCCGGACCCCGCTGGTGGCCCGCTCGCCGAGCAGGCCGAGGATCGAGATCAGCACCAGCATCCCGGGGAAGATCGACAGCACCCCGTAGTAGGTCAGCGCGGCGGCCCAGTCGGTCAGGCTGTCCTCCTGGAACTCCCGTCCGGTGCGCTTGAGCGCCGCCTTCCAGTCCGCGCGGGGCAGGTCGGTGGGACCGTCCGAGGCCATCGCCCCTCCTCCTGATCTGCGGATGTCGCCCTCCGACATGCCCCGTCGGAGCCGCCGGCTAACCCCTCACCGGCAGCGCAGACCCCATCCACTACGACCGGCGGGACGACCCTCCGGGTACGCCGAAGCCACAAGCGCCACCCACAGCACCACCAGCCGGACCCAACTGCGGAGGGAGATGCCCGCGTCACCGGCTGACCCGACTCGCCAGGGGCTATGTGGTCGCGGCCGGATACGGCTCGTACTGGACGGTTCTTCCGCTACGGGAAAAGACTGAAAAGCCCTGCAAAGTATGCGCGGTCATCACTCGATCCGGCAGTCCCAGGCGGGCCACCGCCCGCACCGGCACCACGCCTTTCAGGTAGACCACCTCCGACACCTTGCCGGCAATAATCGCATCTACCACTTCTCGACAGGCAAGGAACAACTCCTCGGGCGACTCGTCAACGAAATCGAGGATGGACATCTCGCCGAACTCGATCGTCAGCTCATCCGCGTCCTGCGGAAAGACGGTGAAGCCACAAGCCTTCGCATTACCCGGCGCGACCTCGACCGCCCTCCTGACACCACTCCCCACGACCCGCACCTGGGTCTCATCATTGACCTGAGCCCGGACATGGTCCGCCAACTCGTCCAGAAATTTCAGCAAACGCATGCCATTCAGCCTCAGCACGGGTCGCGGTGAAAGTAGCGGGCTACACGGCCACCACTTCCTGGCAGCACCGCCTCCTGGCGGGCCGGCGCGGAGGCTACGAGCGCCCGACGACCCCGACGACCCCGACGACGAACGCGCACCAGGCCGACGGGCCGAAAGCCAGCACCGGCCCGCCCGGGTCCTTGGAATCACGCACCACCACCACGCCGGGTAGGTTGTCCGCCACCTCGACGCACGCCCCACCCTGGCCGTTGCTGCGGCTGCTCTTGCGCCACCGGGCACCACTCAGATCCATGTCTCCGCCACTTCCGCTATCAACTCAAGAGACTGCTGCTGCGATAGTGCCTCGCCCCGGATCGACTCCCAAACCTCGACCATCTGCCGCAGAAAGTCGGAACGGTCGATCACCTGTCCGTGGAGCTGACCCTCCTGGTAGACGACGTCCTCCCCCTGGGGTGAGGTGGCGATCACGAAGGGGCCATTGATCCCAGGGTACGCGCCGGCAGATAGCGGCACGACCTGGATTCGGACCCGGGGCAGCGTCGAGCCGAGCTTCACCAGGTGGCGCAACTGTTCGTGCATCACCTCCGAGCCGCCGATCCGGCGACGCAGCACGTACTCGTCAATGACGGCGGTGAGCAGCGGCGGCCGGTCGCGGGGGAGCACCGCCTGACGATCCAGCCGCGCCGCCACCTGCTGCTCGATCTCGTCAGACGCGAACAACCCGCCGCCGGACAACAATGCGTGAGCGTATGCCTCGGTCTGCAGAAGCCCCGGCACACAGATCGGCTCGAACCAGCGCAGCGCGGTTGCCTCGTACTCGATGCCGGTCCAATCACGCGCCCAGGGCACCACGGTTTCGCGACTGATTCGGCGTTGGATGCGCTCGAACCGGCCGTCGGTGGCGAGCACCGCGTCGCAGCGGCGCGCGAAGTCCAGGCTCGGTCGACGCTCGCAGGTCTCCACCTTGGCCACCAGCGCGCCCGAATAGCTCAGCGCCTCGGCCAGCGTCGCCTGGGACATCCCGGTGGCGGCCCGAGCCAGCCGCAACTCCTCCGCGAAGTAGTCCAGCATGGACGAGCTTTCCACGGACAGCCTCCATACATCGTCGTACCAGTCGGAATCGGCCGAACCACGCCCCGGCCGTCGGCGGGTCAGACCTCCCACCGTAGCCGGAACATCAACAGACTGTCACGCAGCGGAACCGCTCCCGGGATCGGACGGTGGGCGGAACCAGGCCGGGAGCGTCCGCTGACGACGATGTCGGCGGGCGCTCCCCTCCACCGTTGACGGAGGCTCGACCATGCGACCCGTTCCCCGGCGACACCCGCATGTCATCGCGGTACCGCCGGCCGCACAGCGGCGATCCATGTCCCGGCGGCATTCGCAGGCTCTCGCGGTACCCCACACCGCGCAGCGGCGGAAGGGATAGACACCAATGCCCCGCTACCGCCCGCACGTAGCTGCCCGCCCCTCCTGGCGTTGCCGGGTGTGCGGGGCAGCCTGGCCTTGCTCGCCGGCCCGACTGGCGCTGCTCGGGGAGTACCGCGAGGATCGCACCGCCCTGTTGTTCTACCTGGGCACCATGTTGGGCGAGGCGATGAGCGACCTCGCCACCCTGCACGACGGCGTCACGCCACCCGACCTGACCGCACGCATCGTCACCTGGGCGCGAGCCCGATGACCTGACCGGTTCGAGGCCGAGCGACTGAGATCTTGGAGGATTTCGGCCCCTCTGGGGGCCGTTTACTACCAAGATCTACCCGGGTCCGGGTTCGCAGCCCCGTGATCAACTCAGTGGGGTCGGTGGAACGGTGTCGGCTTCGCTTTGATACCCGCCCTGTCGTCGCAGGTGCAAACGCGTCCAGCGACCGCGCGGGGCGGCACCCGTTCCGGGTCAGAGGTCGGCGGGGGCGGTGGCGGCGCGGGCGGCGGCGACGAGTTGGTCGGTCTCGGCGCGTACCCCGTCGGCGTCGACCGGGGTGCCGGGGTCGTAGCGGACCGTCCAGGTCAGACCGTCCGCCCCGGCCACCCGCCGGGCCGCGATCCGGCCCGAGCCGCCGGGCACCGCGTGCTGCTGGGTGTACGCCACCGAGCGGGTCACCCGCGCGCGCACCTGATGCGGCAGGTCCCCCGGATCGAGCAGCAGGTACGTCTCGACGGGACGGTCGGCGACCACCTGGTAGCCGTCCCGCTCGGCGACCGTCTCCGCCACCGTGACGGTCAGCTCCCGCCCGGACCAGACGGCCTTGAGGATGTCGTGCCAGCCCAGCCGCTCTCCCCGGCCGGGCAGCCAGAGCCCGAGGTTGGTGGCCACCAGCACCCCGCCACCGGCACCCGCCGGCGCTGAGGTGCTCCCCCCGCCGTCGACGCCTGCCGAAGCACCGTCGCCCACGCCTGCCGAAGCACCGTCGCCCACGCCTGCCGAGGCACCGTCGCCGACAGCGTCCGGGGCGTCCTCGCTGCTGCTGGCAGCTGCCGCCGCGCCGGCACGGGTGGCCGTACCCTCGTCGTCGCCCCCTGCCGACGCGCGGGCAGGAGCGCCGGTCGGTGTGCCGGCGCTGCCGGCGGCGGTCGGTGTGCCGGCGGCGGCCCAGGCCAGCACCCGTTCACCGGCGGCCAGCGCGGGGCGGGCGGCGGGCGGCAGCTTGGGTTTGCGGCCGAACAGTCCCATCAGAGTCCTCCTGCGGCCTGCTCGCGCAGGGCCCGCGCGTGCTGTTCCAGCGAGAGCAGTTCCCCGAACAGGGCGAAGTACTCGTCTTTCTGGTTGACCGGGTTGATCCGCTGGATCTTGGACTTGAGGTCCCGGATCCGGGCGGTCACCGAGCCCCACTGCAACTGGGCGAGGGTACTGGAGACGTACCTCGGGTCGGGTTCGCCGTCGAGCCGCAAGGGCTCCACGGCCAGCTCACCGACGAGCGCCTGGGCGGCCAGGTCCTCGCAGGCGTCGCGGACCGCCTCGATCCACACCGCGCCGCCGGCCGCCGTCGCCACCCCGCCGGCCGCCGCTATCGCCGTACGGACGGCGACGTGCACCGGGTGCCGGTATTCCACAGCCTCGACCGCGTCGAACATCGGCCCGGCGAGGACCGGCTCCTGCAGGGCGAGCTTCAACGCCTCCCGCTCGACCATCGACTCCGGACTGTCCACTGCGGGCGTGGCCGGGCGGGTCCGGCCCCGGGGCGGGGCGGCGGCCTCCCGCTCACCGGGAGCGTGGGCGGCGGCCAGCACCGCCCGCTGCACCGGCTCTATCTCCATGCCGAGGTCACCGGCGAGCTTGCGGACGTACTCGGGGCGTTTCTCCAGGTCTTTGATCTTGGCGACCAGCGGGGCGGCCCGGCGCATCGCCTCCACCCGGCCGTCCACCGTGTCCAGGTCGTAGCGGTTGATCACGTGCCGGAGGGCGAAGTCGACAAGCGGCTCGCGGCGGGCCACCAGGTCGCGGATCGCCAGGTCACCCTTTGCCAGCCGCAGGTCGCACGGGTCCATGTTGTCCGGGCTGACCGCGATGAAGGTACGCCCGACGAAGCGCTGGTCGTCCTCGAAGGCGCGCAGCGCGGCCTTCTGACCGGCGGCGTCCCCGTCGAAGGTGAAGATGACCTCGCCGGCCACCGCGTCGGTGTCGAGCAGCAGCCGGCGCAGCACGGAGATGTGGTCGGCGCCGAAGGCGGTGCCGCAGGTCGCCACGGCGGTGGGGACCCCGGCCAGGTGGCACGCCATCACGTCGGTGTAGCCCTCGACGACCACCACCCGGCCCTGCTTGGCGATCTCCCGCTTGGCCTGGTCGATGCCGTAGAGGACGTGCGACTTCTTGTAGATCGGCGTCTCGGGGGTGTTCAGGTATTTCGGGCCGTCGTCGTCGTCGAAGAGCTTCCGCGCCCCGAAGCCGATCACGTCACCGGCGATGTCCCGGATCGGCCACATCAGCCGGCGGCGGAACCTGTCGATCAGGGTGCCCGAACGGGACGGCCGGGACAACCCACCGGTGACCAGCTCGTCATGGCTGAACCCCTGCTGGCGCAGGTGCTTGGTGAGCAGGTCCCAGGCGTCCGGGGCGAAGCCGCAGCCGTACCGCTGCGCGGCGGCGCGGTCGAAGCCGCGCCGGGCCAGGAACTCCCGGGCCGGACGGGCGCCGGCCGTGGTGAGCTGCGACTGGTAGAACTCCACGGCGGCGGCGTGCGCGGCCACCAGCCGCTGCTTCTGCCCCTGCTGCGGGCGGGCCCGGGGGGCGGCCTGGTCACCCTCGACGTAGCGGAGCTGGATGCCCACCCGGTCGGCGAGCCGCTCGACGGACTCGACGAAGGTGAGATGCTCGGCGTCCATCAGGAACTTGATCGCGTCGCCGCCGACCCCGCAGCCGAAGCAGTAGAAGACGTTGCGGGCCGGCGAGACGTTGAACGACGGGCTCTTCTCGTCGTGGAACGGGCAGAGGCCCTTGAGGTTGCCGCCGCCTGCCGACTTGAGGGTCACCGTGTCCGAGATGACCTCGGCGATGGAGGTGCGCTCGCGGACCAACGCGATGTCCTCGTCCCGGATCCGGCCAGCCACCGACGCCACCCCCTCGGGCTACATCCTGCCCTGCCGCACCGACGATCCGCCGCCGGGGGGACGCCGGGTGACCCACACCGCCGGCGGCCAGGTCAGCCGACGGCGGCGGCCTCCTCGGCCTCGACCTGACGGTTCCAGTCCGGCTTGGTGGAGCGCCAACCCTCGTCGTCCAGGCCCTGCCGCCAGTAGCCGGAGATGGACAGCGCCTCCCGGGGCACCGACCGCTCGACCCGCAGCAGCCGACGCAGTTCCTTGACGAAGGTGGCCTCGCCGTGCACGAACGCGTGCACCCGACCGGGCGGGAACTCCAGCGCACGCACCGCCTCGACCAGCGCCTCCCCGACCGGCCTGTCGCCCCGGTGCAGCCAGGTCAGCGCCACCGCGCCGGGGCTGCGCAACGGCTGTTCCTCGGCCCGGTCGGCGATCTCGACCAGGACGACCGCCGGGGCACCCTCGGGCAGCCGCTCCAGCGCGGCGGCGATCGCCGGCAGGGCGCTCTCGTCGCCCACCAGCAGGTGCCAGTCCGCCGTCGGATCCGGCGCGTACGCCCCACCCGGGCCGGTGAACAGCACCTCGTCGCCGGGCCGCAGCCCGGCCGCCCACGGACCGGCCAACCCCTCGTCCCCGTGGTGCACCACGTCGACGGTCAACTCTCCGGCCGAGGCGTCCCAGGCCCGCACGGTGTACGCCCGCAGCCTCGGCCACTGCTCGCGTGGCAGCTCACGACGGATCGCCGCGTAGTCCATCGGGCGCGGATAGTCGACCCCGGCGACCGGAAATACGATCTTGATGTAGTGGTCGGTGAACTCACCCACCGGCAGCCCCGCCAACTCCTCCCCACCGAGAACGAGCCGCACCAGATGCGGCGTGGGCCGCCCCACCCGCACCACCCGCGCCGAAGTAACCGCCCTAACCCGTTCCGCCATGCACTAAGGCTACCCTAACTCCCCACCCCACCCCACCCTCCCACCCCACCCCGCGCCCCCCACCCCGCCCCGCGCCCCGCCCCGCCCCGCCCCCGCCCCGCCCCCGCCCCGGTGATCAAGAGGTTTAGGTCAATTTGAAGATCAACAATGACGCAAACTTCTTGATCACCGGGGCGAAAGGGCGGGGCAGGGCGGTGGCGGGGTGGGGTGGGGTGGGGTCAGGTTGGGCGGGCGTGCCAGGCGAGCGCGGCCGGGTCGGTCAGCGAGGCAACCTGGTCCACCACCACCCGCAGCCGGGCCGCGTCGTCGGGGGCGGCCCGCCACAGCGGGGCGAAGACCGGGTCGAGCACGTCCGGCGCCCGCTGTGCCAGCACCCCGACCAACTCGGTGAGGATCTCCCGCTGTCGCTCGTAGCGGCCCTGCGCGTCAGGGCGGCGCATCACGTACCGCAGGGCGATGCCCTTGAGCAGCGCGCACCGTACCCGCAGCGGCCCGGGTACGACGAGGTCGGCGGCGTAGCGACGGTGCGGCCCGGGACCGAACCGGGCCGTGGTGGCGGCCACGGCGCTCGCCACGAAACGGCCGGTCAACGCGCTGGTGGTGGCCTTGAGCGCGACCTGGGCGCGATGGCTACCGTCGTAGCCGGCCAGCGGGACGAGCAGCGGATCGGCGAGCAGTTCCCGCAGTGCCTCGCCGAGGTGGTCAGGCGACTCGGTGGAATAGGTGGCTGCCACGTCGGCGCAGAGGGCGGCCCGCTCGTCCGGGTCGGCGAGGAGTGGGCGCAGTGAGACGTAGCCGCCGTGGATGCCGTCCTCGACGTCGTGCACCGAGTACGCCACGTCGTCGGCCCAGTCCATCACCTGCGCCTCCAGGCACCGACGGGCCCCACCGAACGGGTCGACGGCGGACGGGGCGGTGGTGGAGGGGGTGCCGGTGCGGAGCCAGTCGAAGACCGGGCGGTCGTCGCCGTAGACGCCGAACTTGCGCAGCCCCGGGCGGCGGGGCCAGGGGTACTTGCTGACCGCGTCGAGCGCGGCCCGGGTGAGGTTGAGCCCGGCGGGGCTGCCGTCCGGGGCCAGCACCTTGGCCTCCAGCCGGGTGAGCACCCGCAGGGTCTGCGCGTTGCCCTCGAAGCCGCCGCAGGGCGCGGCGAGTGCGTCCAGGGTGTCCTCGCCGTTGTGGCCGAACGGCGGGTGCCCGAGGTCGTGGGCCAGCCCGGCGGTGTCCACCAGATCCGGATCGCACCCGAGCCGGGCACCCATCTCCCGGGCGATCTGGGCCACCTCCAGCGAGTGGGTCAGCCGGGTACGCAGGAAGTCGTCGGTGCCGGCGACGTGCACCTGGGTCTTCGCGGCGAGCCGACGGAACGCGGCCGAGTGCAGCACCCGGGCCCGGTCCCGCTCGTACGGGGACCGGCCGTGGCCGGTGTCCTTCGGCGTCTCCTCGACCCACCGCTGCGCGTCGAACGACTGCCCGGCGGCTGGTGGGACGGGCACCTCAGCCATCCGGCCACCCCTCACGGTCGTACCCCATGGTCGCGGGAGACCAGGTTACGCCGCGCCACGCCGGACCACGCACGTGCCGAGACGCCGGGACGACGCCCACCGGCGACGGGCAGGGCCGCCGCCGGTGGACGTCGCGGCGGTCAGCGGCTGTCGGAGCCGGTGGTCTCGATGGCGGCCCGACCGGCCTCCAGCCGGGCGACCGGCACCCGGAACGGCGAGCAGGAGACGTAATCCAGCCCCACCTCGTGGAAGAAGTGCACCGAGTCGGGGTCGCCGCCGTGTTCGCCGCAGATGCCGAGCTTCAGCCCGGGGCGGGCGGCCCGGCCCTCCTCGGCGGCGATCCGGATCAGCCGGCCGACCCCGTCGCGGTCGATCGACTCGAACGGGGAGATGCCGAAGATGCCCAGCTCCAGGTAGCGCCAGAAGAACGCGCCCTCGACGTCGTCGCGGGAGAAACCCCAGGCCATCTGCGTCAGGTCGTTGGTGCCGAAGGAGAAGAACTGCGCCGCCTCGGCGATCTGCCCGGCGGTCAGCGCCGCCCGGGGTACCTCGATCATGGTGCCGATCAGCACCTCGACCCCGCTGTCCCCGACCACCTCGGCGATGATCTTCTCGGCCTCGGCGCGTACCGTCTCCAGTTCCTGGACCGCGCCGACCAGCGGCACCATGATCTCCGGGCGGGCCGCGCCGCCGTCGCGGGTGACCGCGACGGCAGCCTCGGCGATCGCCCGCACCTGCATCGCGAACAGGCCGGGGATGACCAGGCCGAGGCGCACACCGCGCAGGCCGAGCATCGGGTTCTCCTCGTGCATCCGCCGGACGGCGGCGAGCAGCGCCTCCTCCTTGGCGACGTCCTCGCCGCGTTCCTGGGCGACCGCGACGTTGACCGCGAGCTGCTCCAGCGGGGGCAGGAACTCGTGCAGCGGCGGGTCGATCAGCCGGACGGTGACGGGCAGGCCGTCCATCTCGCGGAAGATCTCCACGAAGTCCTGGCGCTGCAGGGGCAGCAGAGCGGCGAGGGCGTCGGTGCGGTCCGCGTCGGTGGCCGCGAGGATCAGCCGTTCGACAAGTTCCCGGCGGTCGCCGAGGAACATGTGCTCGGTGCGGCACAGGCCGATGCCCTCGGCCCCGAAGCGCCGGGCCCGCGCCGCGTCCGCCCCGGTGTCGGCGTTCGTCCGGACGGCCAGCCGCCGCCTGTCGTCGGCGTGCGTCATGATCCGGTGTACGGCCCGGACCAGCGCGTTGTCGACGTGCGCCGGGTCGAGGCTGCCCTCGAAGTACTGCACCACCTCGGACGGCATGACCGGCACCTCACCCAGGTAGACCTTGCCGGTGGTGCCGTCGATGGAGACGACGTCCCCCTCACCGACTGTGTGCCCGCCGACGGTGAACCGCTTCGCCGGCACGTTGACCTCGATCTCGTCGGCCCCGGAGACGCAGGTCTTGCCCATCCCCCGGGCCACCACGGCGGCGTGGCTGGTCTTGCCGCCGCGCGAGGTGAGGATGCCCTGGGCGGCGATCATGCCGTTGAGGTCGTCCGGGTTGGTCTCCCGACGGACCAGGATCACCGACCTGCCCTCGGCGGCCAGTTCGACCGCGCGGGCGGAGGTGAAGACCACCGCGCCGGAGGCGGCCCCCGGGGAGGCGCCGATGCCCGTGGCGACCGGCGCGAAGTCGTGGTCGAGCTGGAAGCGGGGGAACATCAGCTGGGCGAGCTGCGCCCCGTTGACCCGGTGCAGCGCCTCGTCCAGGTCGATCAGGCCCTCGTCGACGAGCTGGCCGGCGATGACGAACGCGGCGGCGGCGGTGCGCTTGCCCACCCGGGTCTGGAGCATCCAGAGCTTGCCCCGCTCGATGGTGAACTCGATGTCGCAGAGATCCTGGTAGTGCCCCTCCAGCCGGGCCATGATGTCGAGCAGCTCGTGGTAGGACCGGCTGTCCAGCCGTTCCAGCTCCTGCAACGGCACGGTGTTGCGGATGCCGGCGACGACGTCCTCGCCCTGGGCGTTGGCCAGGTAGTCGCCGTAGATGCCCTGCGCGCCGCTGCCCGGGTCACGGGTGAAGGCGACCCCGGTGCCGGAGTCGGGGCCGAGATTGCCGAAGACCATGGTCACCACGTTGACCGCGGTGCCCAGGTCGGCCGGGATGCGCTCCTGGCGGCGGTAGAGGATCGCCCGCTCGGCGTTCCACGACTCGAAGACCGCCCGGATGGCCAGGTCGAGCTGTTCGCGCGGCTCCTGCGGGAACTCCCGCCCGGTGTGCTTGACGAAGATCTTCTTGTACGCCTCGACCAGCCCGCGCAGGTCGTCGGCGTCCAGGTCGAGGTCGTCGTGCGTACCCTTGGCCCGCTTGACCTCGTCGAGGGCGTGCTCGAACTCCTCGCCCGGCACCTCGCAGACGGTCTTGCCGAACATCTGGATCAGCCGGCGGTAGGAGTCCCAGGCGAACCGGTCCGCCCCGTCGGAGCCGGCGGGGTCGGCGCTGCCGCTCGCCTGCCGGGCGAGCCCCTGCACGCTGCGGTCGTTGAGGCCGACGTTGAGGACGGTCTCCATCATGCCGGGCATCGAGAACCGGGCGCCGGAGCGTACCGAGACCAGCAGCGGGTCCTGCGGGTCACCGAGGCGACGGCCCATCTCGCGTTCCAGCGCCTCCAGGTGGGCCTCGATCTGCCCGGCCAGCCCGTCCGGCTCCCGCCCGGTCGCCAGGTACGCCTTGCAGGCCTCGGTGGTGATGGTGAAACCGGGGGGCACCGGCAGGCCGAGATTGGTCATCTCGGCGAGGTTGGCGCCCTTGCCACCGAGCAGGTCCCGGAGCTCCTTGTTGCCCTCGGCGAAGTCGTAGACGTACTTGTCGTCAGCCTTCTCTTGCGCTGTCACCAGAAGCCTCCCACGCGCGCCGGAATTGACACTTAACGAAGGTTTAGTTCTGAGCTACCCCGGGGCTGGCCTCCGGCAATCCGGCCTGGTCAGCGTTCGGTGGGCGAAGGTTAAGCGAACATCGGGCGGGCTGGGGCCGTTCGGTGACAATAGGCACAGCCATCACGACTATCCGCGTTCGCACCGGTTTCTGGGAACGCTTCCATGCGCACGATCACGCAATTACGGTTCCTCCTCGTACCCTTGACGTCACCGGTTCCGCCAAACCTGACCTTTGCCATATCCCTCGCGGATACACCCCTCGGAGCTGCCCCGTGTCGCTCACCCCACGTACCGGCGTCGTCCCCGTCCCCGAGCAGCCGCAACGGCCCGACGCCGGCCCGACCCCGGACGAGCCGCCCACTGTCGCGCCCGCCGCCCCCGGCGAGCCGCCCACTGTCGCGCCGCACGGGCCGCCCACGGTTTCACCGTCCGCGACCGAGCTGGCGCGCAGTGCCGCCGAGGCTGCCGGTCGGCAACTCGCCCGGCCGACGATCGGCCTGGGCGACGTGGTGCCGGCGCCCGGGTCGGTCCGGCCGCAGCCGACCGCCGACTTCGTCCTACCGGCCGACGCGGCGGTACGGGTGAGCGCCGACCCGGCCGCCCGGGAGGTCGCCGAGCACCTCGCGGAGCTGCTCCGCCCGGCCACCGGTTACCCGCTACCGGTCACCGACCTGCCGACCGCACCGGGCGCGCTTCAGCTCACCCTGTCCGCCGTCGCACCGCACGGCGCGGCGGAGGCTACGTCCGGGGGTGACGAGGGATACCGGCTCGACGTCGACGTCGACGGGGTACGGATCACCGCCGACACCGCGACCGGCCTCTTCCACGGCGTACAGACACTGCGGCAGCTGCTGCCGGTGGCGGTGGAGAGCAGGACGCCGGTGACCGAACGCTGGGTGGTGGCCGGCGGCACCATCGTCGACCGGCCCCGCTTCCCCTACCGGGGCGCGATGCTCGACGTGGCCCGGCACTTCTTCGCCGTCGACGACGTGCTCCGGGTGATCGACCACCTGGCCCGGTACAAGCTCAACCACCTGCACCTGCACCTCACCGACGACCAGGGGTGGCGGATCGCCGTGGACTCCTGGCCCCGGCTGGCCGCCGTCGGCGGGCGCACCGAGGTGGGTGGTGGCCCCGGTGGCTGGTACACCGCCGCCGACTACCGGCGCATCGTCGGGTACGCCGCCCGTCGGCACGTCACCGTCGTACCCGAGGTGGATCTGCCCGGCCACACCAACGCGGCACTTGTCGCGTACCCCGAACTCGCGCCGGACAAGGCCGCGCCGCCGCCGTACACCGGCACCGAGGTCGGCTTCAGCTACGTCGACCCCACCAGCGAGCGGACGTACGACTTCGTCTCCGACGTGCTCGGTGAGGTCGCCGCGCTGACCCCCGGGCCGTGGCTGCACCTCGGCGGCGACGAGGCGTACAAGGTGAAGGGTGCGGCGTACACCGGTTTCGTGCAGCGGGCGCAGCGCGTCGTCGCCGGGCTCGGCCGGACCGTGGTCGGTTGGCACCAGATCGCCCCCGCCGACCACGTCGAGGGCCGGGTCCTCCAGTGGTGGGGCACCAACGGCGACGACCCGGCGGTGGCCGAGGCGGTACGCCGGGGCGCCCGGTTGATCCTCTCCCCCGGCAACCACGCGTACCTGGACATGAAGTACGCCCCGGACACCCCCATCGGACACGACTGGGCCGGTCTGATCGACGTGCACCGGGCCTACCACTGGGACCCGGCGACCCACCTGACCGACGTCCCCGCCGAGGCGGTGCTCGGCCTGGAGGCCCCGCTCTGGACGGAGTCGGTTACCTCGCTGGCCGAGATCGAGTTCCTGTTCTTCCCACGCCTGCCCGCCCTCGCCGAACTGGCCTGGTCCGCGCCGTCGACCCGGAGTTGGGCCGGCTTCCGGGAGCGGCTCGCCGGCCACGGCCCGCGCTGGCGCGCCGCCGGCATCACCTTCCACCCGTCCCCGGAGATCCCCTGGCCCACCAGGTCAGCCGGCGGGCACCTCCCCGGCACCGCAGAACCCCCGAACCCGCCGCCACTCCGACCTGCCACCCCTCCGCCCCTCCGACCACAGCCGGTCACTTCGGGCACACAGGGCCCATAGATCACATAGAGTGACTGCTCTCCGGCCGACCACCACATACCTCCCTCGGACACTTTGCTCTGCCGCCACATACGCACCAGGCACACCAGGTGACCGTCGCGGGGAGGGCAGCAGAGCAAAGTGGGTGGAGGGTGAGGGTGCGGGCGGCTTGTGTATCACACTGGGTGACCGAATTCGGGGGTTGCCGACGGGTGTCGTCAGTGGCGACACCCGATGACGGATCGGCCCACAGACGGGTGGCGGGGGTCACCCGCAGGGCGGAATCGTCGGCCGGTCGGGGTCGTTACACCTGGTAGCCGCGATCGCCCCGGCCAAGTCCTCGGGCTCGGCCCCCGGTCCGCCCGGCGGGCCAGCGACGCGTCACCCCGGCACCCGTCCGGCATCCCCACGATCGCCGGTCCGATCTTCCTCTTCACCTGCCGTTGCGGCACGACCGCGCCATCCCGCGCCCCCGCGGGACCGTGCGGGGACCCCCGAGATGCAGAGGAGCACCTCCATCATGCGTACCGACATCCTGCGTAAGACCGTGCTGACCGCTGCCGGCCTGGCCGCCACCGCCGGTGGCATCGCCGGCCCCGCGCTGGCCGCGCACGCCGCCGAGACCACCCGGCCCGCCGCCGTGGTGCAGGCCGACCGCAAGCCCGCCGGTGAGCGGGAGCTGAAGGTCGACTACGCCGCCCAGCCGAACTTCTACTACTGCGGCCCCGCCGCCGCCCGCAACGCCCTGAGCGTCCAGGGCAAGAGCATCGACGTCGACGCCATCGCCAAGGAGATGGGCACCACCGAGAACGGCACCGACAGCATCAACGACATCACCCCGATCCTGAACAAGGAGACCGGCCGCAAGGACGCCTACCGCAGCACCGAGATCCCGGCCGGCAAGGTCGACGGTAAGCGCATCGCGCAGCTGCGCGCCGACGTCGTCCGGGCGGTGGACGACGGCCGCGCCGTGGTCGCCAACATCGCCGGCACCGCCACCGACACCGACGGCAACACGCACTCCTTCGAGGGCGGGCACTACATCAGCGTCGTCGGCTACCGCGACGGTGGTCGGGTCGTGACGATCGCGGACTCCGCCAACCCGGACACCGCCTCCTACCGGATCGACGTCGACGAGCTGGCCCACTGGATCGCCAGCCGCGGCTACGCCTCCTGACCCGTCCCACCGATCGTGCGAAGGGCCGACCCCCTGGAGGGGTCGGCCCTTCGCCGTCGGCACGGCCCGAAGACAGCCCGGCCGGCAGACCGCACAGCCGGAAGGCGGCGCGAACGGAAGACGGCGCGGCTACGGGCGTCAGCCGCCCGAGTCGTCCAGCTCGGCGCCCTCGGGGACGGTGTCGTCGTCCCGGCTGGCCAGCCAGCCCTCGGGCAGGAAGACCTTGCCGGGAGAGTTCGTCCGGCCCCGTGGTTGGCCGAGCGCGGCCACCGGGAACGGTTCGGTGGCATCCAGCTTGCCGAGCAGGTCGTCCAGCTGGGCCAGGCTCTCGATCATGGCGAGCTCCCGACGCAGCCCACTACCCACCGGGAAGCCCTTCAGGTACCAGGCGACGTGCTTGCGGAAGTCGGTGCAGCCGTCCCGCTCACCCCGCGACGGGGTGCGCGAGCCGGCGGTGAACTGGTCCACAAGCAGTTCGGCGTGCCGTCGCATGGTCACCGCGACCTCGCCCAGGGTCGGCAACCGACGCTCCGGACGGCCGTCGAACGCGGCCTCCAGGTCGGCGAAGAGCCACGGCCGCCCCAGGCAGCCCCGTCCCACCACCACCCCGTCCACCCCGGTGTGGGCCACCATCCGCAGCGCGTCGTCGGCCTCCCAGATGTCGCCGTTGCCGAGCACCGGCACGTCGAGCGCCTGCTTGAGGGTGGCGATGGCGTCCCAGTCGGCGGTGCCGGAGTACCGCTGCGCGGCCGTCCGCCCGTGCAGGGCTACCGCCGCGACCCCGGCGTCCTGGGCGGCCAGCCCCGCCTCGACGTACGTCAGGTGGTCGTCGTCGATGCCCTTGCGCATCTTCACGGTGACCGGCACCCCGGCGGGTGACGCGGCGTCCACAGCGGCCCGCACCAGCCGGGCGAAGAGCCGACGCCGCCAGGGCAGGGCCGAGCCGCCACCCCGACGGGTCACCTTCGGCACCGGGCAGCCGAAGTTCAGGTCGATGTGGTCGGCGAGATCCCGCTCCACCACGATCCGCACCGCGGCGGCGGTGACCTCCGGGTCGGTGCCGTAGAGCTGGAGGCTGCGCGGCTGCTCCTCGGCACCGAAGGCGATCATGCGCAGGGTCTTCGGGTTCCGCTGGACCAGCGCGATCGTGGTGATCATCTCGCAGACGTAGATGCCACCGCCCTGCTCCCGGCAGAGCTGTCGGAAGCCGACGTTGGTGATGCCGGCCATCGGCGCGAGCACCACCGGCGGCCACACCTGGTGGGGGCCGATGGTGAGCGGGCGCAGGACCGGAGCGGGACTGGTCACGTACCCAAGAATCCCATGCCGGCGGTGATCCGCCGACGGCCGGTGTCCGGCCGCCTCCGCGACGGTGGGCGAACCCGCACCGCGACGACGACCGGCGTACGGCTTCAGTACGTGCCGGGGTCGGCGAGGATCAACCCGCAGACGTCCACGATGACCGAGGTGGCCGCGTTGACGTAGACGCCGAACGACAGCGGGGTGCCGTCGTGGCTGCCCAACTGCACCTCGACCAGGTTCGACAGCACCTGGTTGGGCCCCCACCAGTTCAGCGAGGACGTGCCCGGCCGGGCGGTCGACGAGCTGTACGCGGTGAGGAAGCCGCCGGAGACGGTCCCGGCCACGGTGACGTTGACGTACGCGGCGGTGGCCTTCTCGGCCAGCGCCGGCGGCACGTTCCTCACCGTCACGTGGAGGATCTTGCCAGCGCCGAGCTTTCCGGCGAGCACGTTCCCCGCACCGGCCACCACGTTGCCGCTGTAGGTGCCCATCGCCCGGGTGTCCAGGATGCGCGTCGGCGCGACCGCCAGCGTCCGGTTCGCCCAGCGGGAGGTGTTGACGTACTGCTTCGTCCCGTCCCGACCGCCGATGACCAGGTCGCCCGACTCGTTGATCGCCAACGAACCGGTGGGCAGGTCAGCCGGGATCGACGCTTCCGGCGTGGGCGCGAGGATCAACGGCGGACGCCCGTCGGCGTGGGTGAGGGCCAGCGTCGGGACGGCCGACGAGCCCCCGGTCAGCAGCGTCTCGGTCGTACCGGCATCGTTGCTCAGCCCGGCGCGCACCGGGTCTCCGTGGTCACGCATCGGCCCGCACCTCGCGGTCACCGCGCTCGGCGGCCTCCCTGATCACCCGGGCCCGGACTCCGCCGGCACCGACGCGACCGCCCTGGGCGGACTTCGCGTTGATCACCGCCGACTCCGGGTGGAACACCAGCAGGCCGGTGACGTCGAGGATCACCGCCGTCGCACCGGCGGCCACCCAGACGGCCACCACGTCGGGGTAGTAGTCCCCACCGGCGGTCTCGTAGCCGCCGAGCTGGGAGATGACGCCGTTGGAGAGCAGTTGGCCGGCCTCCCACCAGTTGATCGTGGAGGCGGTGGGCAGCTGGCCACGACCCCAGACCGTGGCGAACCCGCTCCGCGCGGTGTTGGCCACGGTGACGTTGCCCATCAGGCCGTCGCCGTAGTCGACGATGTCGCGCAGGTGCACGACCAGCAGGGTGTCGGCGAGTACCCGGCCCTGCGGATCGACCCGGCCAGCACCCTCCAGGAGCCGGGCGCGACCGGTCGCGCTGCGGCTGTCGAGCACCCGGGTCGGCGGGATCGGCACCAGCATGGTGGCGTTCGCCGTGGTCAGCGTCTCGTGCTGCACCACCGCGCCGTCGACCACCCGCTGCACGCCCAGGCCGTCGGCGGTGGAGAGCAATCCGCCGCCCCACCCGTAGCTGGGCGGCCTGCGGGTCAGCCGGAGGGTCGCGCCGGTGCTGTTCTTCAGGGCCAGCGTGGCGGCCCCGCCGTCGGCGGCGCCGGTCACGACGGTGTGCAGGGTGCCGGTGGTCGTCCCACCGAGGACGACCGGATCGCCGGTCGCGGCGGTGGCCGGCGCGGCGTTGACCGCGGCCACCGCGGTGGCCGCTACCGCGGCACCGCCGGTGACGGCGGCCCGGCGCAGCAGCGCACGCCGGGACGCGGAGCGGTCAGGTTCGGACGACGTCATTCTTCGTTCCCCCGTCGGCTGGATGGATGAGCGACGTTCGGCGCGCCTCCGGGCGGCTAGGCACGACTGACGAGCACCTGGCTCGGGTGGCCGACCAGCAGGCTGGTCAGGTCGAGGATCACGTGGGTCGGTGAACTGGTGGCCTGGAGCGTCAACACGCTGCGGTACGCCCCCACGGCACCGAACTCGGTGAAGAGGAAGTTCGACAGGACCTGGCCGCTGGTCCACCAGTTCACCGTGGACGTGACCGGCCGGGGGCCGCTGCCCCACACGGTCAGCACGCCACCACCTGTCATCCCGGTCACCGTCACGTTGCCCTTGAGCGCGTAGCCGTCCCGGACGTAGCCGTCCAGGCTGAGCACGATCGGCTTGCCGGGGACCAGCCTGCCGGTGGCGTCCAGGTCGCCCTTGCCGGAGACGATGGCCCGGCGCAGGTTCGGATCCCGGGTGTCGAGCACCCGGGTCGGCGCGACCGCCACCGAGGTGGTCGCCCACTCCGAGGTCCAGGCCCAGCCGACGGTGGCGTGGTCGGCGTCGTCCGCCCCGGCCTTGACGAACAGGTCACCCTGCTCGTCGACGGCCAGCGTGCCGAGTTCGGCGTCCAGCACCTGCGGGTAGATGCTCTCGCCGGGCACCAACCGCAGCGGGGCACCGGCGGTGTTCTCCAACAGCAGCGTGCCGTAACCGTTCGTGGCGTTCACCGTGGTGGTGACCGGGCCGGCGTCGTTTGTCGTACCCATGGTGAGGTTGTCGCCCGGGGCGGCCAGGGCCGTGCCGGGCACGCCGACCGTGGCGGCGACACCCGCGCCGGCCGTCCCGGCGGCGACCGTGGCGGCCCGACGCAGCAGGCGACGACGATCCCCGTCGTGGTCGTGCCCAGGTTGCGACGCACGCGTCATTTCCAACCCCCGTGTAGAGATTCAGCACCGCAAACGCTGACACGGCCCACCGCCCGACTCAAGGACCGAACGGACACAGATACCGACCGATGCCCGGCCCGGAACCCGACCCCGCCCGGCGACGCGGCCCACCCGGCCTCCGCCCGGCAACGCGCCGGCCCCGCCCCCGGTCAGCGGGGCGGGGCCGGTACGACGGCGGTCGTGGTCAGCAGCCGGGCAGCCGCTCGATCAGGTAGCGCTCGACCTGGTCGAGGGCGACCCGCTCCTGGGCCATGGTGTCCCGGTTCCGCACGGTCACCGCGTCGTCGTCGAGGGTGTCGAAGTCGACGGTGACGCAGAACGGGGTGCCGATCTCGTCCTGCCGGCGGTAGCGGCGGCCGATCGCCTGCGAGTCGTCGAACTCCACCACCCAGCGCTTACGGAGCTGGGCGGCCAGGCCCTTGGCCTTCGGCGAGAGCGCCTCGTTGCGGGACAGCGGCAGCACCGCCACCTTGACCGGGGCCAGCCGGGGGTCGAACCGCATCACGGTGCGCTTGTCGACGCCACCCTTGGTGTTCGGGGCCTCGTCCTCGTCGTACGCCTCGAGCAGGAACGCCAGCACCGCGCGGGTCAGGCCGGCGGCCGGCTCGATGACGTACGGCATCCAGCGCTCGTTGCGGGTCTGGTCGAAGTACGACAGGTCGACGCCGGAGTGCTTACTGTGCGTGGACAGGTCGAAGTCGGTGCGGTTGGCGACGCCCTCCAGCTCGGCGAACTCGGTGCCGCCGAACCGGAACCGGTACTCGATGTCGACGGTGCGCTTCGAGTAGTGGGAGAGCTTCTCCTTGGGGTGCTCGTAGAAGCGCAGGTTCTCCTCGGAGAGCCCCAGGTCGAGGTACCAGTTCCAGCGCTCCTGGAGCCAGTACTCGTGCCACTGCTCGTCGGAGCCGGGCTCGACGAAGAACTCCATCTCCATCTGCTCGAACTCGCGGGTCCGGAAGATGAAGTTGCCCGGGGTGATCTCGTTGCGGAACGACTTGCCGGTCTGCGCGATGCCGAACGGCGGCTTCTTGCGGGCCGCGGTCGCCACGTTGTTGTAGTTGACGAAGATGCCCTGGGCGGTCTCCGGGCGCAGGTAGTGCAGGCCCTCGTCGCTCTCCACCGGGCCGAGGTAGGTCTTCATCAGGCCGTTGAACATCTTGGGCTCGGTGAAGGTGCCCTTGTTGCCGCAGTTGGGGCAGTTCAGCTCCTGCAACGAGGTCAGCGGCTTGCCGTGCTTCTCGGCGTACGCCTCCTCCAGGTGGTCGGCGCGGAACCGCTTGTGGCACGACTGGCACTCGGTCAGCGGGTCGACGAACTCGGCGAGGTGCCCGCTGGCCTCCCAGACCCGGCGGGACAGGATGACCGCCGAGTCGAGGCCGACGACGTCGTCGCGCTGCTGGACCATGGCCTTCCACCACTGCCGCCGGACGTTCTCCTTCAGCTCCACGCCGAGCGGACCGTAGTCCCACGCCGATCGGGTGCCTCCGTAGATCTCGCTGGAGGGGAAGACGAAGCCTCGGCGCTTGGCGAGGCTGACGACGGCGTCGATACGGTCGGCTGGCATGTTTCCTCCTACGCCGGCTGGCGGTCGGCGTGGCCATGAAGACGGGTGGGACCGGACGGCCCGGGACAACGGTACGACCAGCAGCGCCCCGGGCCCAGCAGAATACCGGGGACGGCTCAGCTGACCCCGCAGACCTCCATGCCGCCGGACTGCTGGTCGGCGGCGAGGGTGACCTGCTGGGTGTCCCGCCCGCCGCCGCTGAAGGTCACGTCGACCGGCACGGTCAGGGTCTGCGGGTCGACGTCGCCCACCCGGTAACTGGCCACGGCCGGCTCCGCGGCGACCCGGCGGGTGAACTCGCCCCGGGACTCCCGCCGTCGCGCGTCGTCGCAGAGCTTCTCGTACGCCTTGCCGTACTGCTTGTCGACCAGTGCACGGTAGTAGTCGTCGGTGACCGACTGGCCCTGCTCCTCGATCGCCTGCACGTTGCTGACCACCAGCCCGACGGCCGCCGCGCCACCGCCTCCGCAGCAGATCACCAGGGCGAGTGCCCCGACGCCGAGCCCCAGCCAGAGCCGCCTGCGGCTGCCCTCGGTGGGCGGGGCGGCGAACGGCGGGGCCACCCCGGGCCCCGGGGGCGGAGCCGGCACACCCGGATCACCCGGGGGCGGAGCCGGCACACCCGGGTGACCCGGGGCGGCGGGGGGCGGGGTGCCGTCCGGGCCGGGTGTCGGGGGGTACGGCGGTGGGGCTGCCGGGCCGGGAGCGGTCATAGGAGCAGGGTAGTGCCCACGGGCTCAACGCTGCGGGCGCGCAGCCCGATCGGGCTCAACGCTGCGGGCGCGCAGCCCGATCGGGCTCAGCGGTGCGGACGTGCGGCCCGATCGCTGTCGACGACCACCACCTCGCCGTCGGGGGCGGCGCCGGCCAGCGTCTCGTACGCCGAGGGCTCGTCGATCGACTCGGCAAGCAGCGGCACGGCGGTGATCTTGACATCGAACCCGCCCAGCGCCCGCCGGTACGTCCCGACCGACTCCCACTCGGTGAGCAGGCACCAGTGCCGGGGGTCGTCGAGGGCACGCAGCAGCTCGCCGCGCAGGTAGCCGGGGCGGGCGGCGAGCGCGGCCAGTGCGGCGTGCGCCCGGGCGGTGAACTCGTCCGCCGCCTCGACGGCGACCACGAACCGGTTGGTGACAAGCACCGGGTTCCTCCTCGTAGAGTCTGTGGGATGCAGCCTACGCAGCGTCCTCTGCTGGCCCGGTTGGCCCGGGTGAACCCGACGTCGGTGTTCCTCGCCGCCCTGGTGCTGGTGCTGGTGGCGCTCTTCGCGCCCGGCCCGGTGGGCGGGCTGCTGCTGTTGGCGCTGGCCGCCGGGCTGGCCTACCTGCTGACCGTCACGTGGCCGGTGCAGGCGCCGCAGACCCGGCTGATCCGGTTGGTGATGTTGACGCTGCTGGTCACGGTGGCCCTGGTCAAGCTCTTCTGACATGCACTCATGCGTTTTTGACAATCATTCTCGTTTTCACGGACAGTTGCCGACATGACCGCCCGTACCCTGCCCCGCGCCCTGACCGCCGCCACCACCGCCCTGCTCGTCCTGGCCTGCGGCACTGCCTGCTCGACCGACCGGGCCGGGGCCGATCCGGACCGGGTGGACGTGGTCGCCGCCTTCTACCCTCTCCAGTTCGTCGCCGAGCGGGTCGGCGGGGACGCGGTCACCGTCACCAACCTCGCCAAGCCGGGCGCCGAGCCGCACGACCTGGAACTCAACCCCCGGCAGGTGGGCCAGGTCAGCGAGGCCGAGCTGGTCTTCTACCTCAAGGGCTTCCAGCCGGCGGTGGACGAGGCCGTGGCGCAGAACGCCGCCGACCGGGCGTTCGACGTGACGACCGTCGCGCCGCTGCGCGACGCCACAGCCGGCGGCCACGAACACGAGGGTGAGGCAGGTCACGCCGAGGAGGAGGGCGGCGGCAAGGACCCGCATCTCTGGCTCGACCCGACCCGGCTGGCCACCGTCGCCGACAAGCTCG
Source organism: Micromonospora sp. NBC_00421 (assembly GCF_036017915.1). Classification (NCBI taxonomy): domain Bacteria; kingdom Bacillati; phylum Actinomycetota; class Actinomycetes; order Micromonosporales; family Micromonosporaceae; genus Micromonospora; species Micromonospora sp. NBC_00421. Next base: position 93,783 of record NZ_CP107929.1, on the reverse strand, counting down.
CCGAGCGGCTCGGTGCCCTCGCCCCGGACCGGGCGGCCGACTTCACCACCCGGGCCCGGACGCTCCGTGGCGAGCTGGAGAAGCTCGACGCCGAGTACGCCGCCGGCCTGAAGACCTGCCAGCGCCGGGAGATCGTGGTCAGCCACACCGCCTTCGGCTACCTCGCCGAGCGTTACCGGCTGGAGCAGGTCGGCCTCACCGGGCTCACCCCGGACACCGAGCCCGCCCCGCAGCGGCTGGCCGAGGTCGCCCGGGAGGCCCGTGAGCACGGCGCCACCACGATCTTCTTCGAGACGCTGGTCAGCCCGAAGGTGGCCGAGACCATCGCCGCCGAGGTCGGGGCGAAGACCGCGGTGCTCGACCCGATCGAAGGGCTCTCCGCCGACGGGGGCGGGGAGGACTACCTTTCGGTGATGCGCACCAACCTGACCACGCTCCGTACCGCCCTGGGGTGCTCGTGACCACACCCGTGATCCAGGTCGGGCACGCCACCGCCGGCTACGACGGCCGGCCGGTGCTGCGCGACGTGTCGCTGACCGTCACCGCCGGCGAGGTGGTCGCCGTGCTCGGGGCCAACGGCTCCGGCAAGTCGACACTGATCCGCGCCGTGCTCGGGCTGGTCCCGCTGGGCAGCGGGTCGGTCGCGCTGTTCGGCGTCGCGCAGCGCCGGTTCCGGCAGTGGCACCGGATCGGGTACGTCCCGCAGCGGCTCGGCGCGGGAAGCGGCGTGCCGGCCACCGTCCGCGAGGTGGTGGCCTCCGGGCGGCTGGCCCGCCGGGGTGTGCTGCGTCCACCGGGACGGGCCGACCGGGCGGCGGTCGCCGCGGCGCTGCACGCGGTCGGGCTCGCCGACCGGGCCGGTGACCCGGTGTCCACCCTCTCCGGCGGTCAGCAGCAGCGCACCCTGATCGCCCGCGCGCTGGCCGGCGAGCCGGAGCTGCTGGTGCTCGACGAGCCGACCGCCGGGGTCGACGCGGCCAGCCAGGAGGCGTTCGCCGGGGCGCTGCACGACTTCGTCGGCACCGGGGGCACCGTCCTGCTCGTCGCCCACGAGCTGGGCCCGCTGCGTCCGCTGATCAGCCGGGCCGTGGTGGTGCACCAGGGCGGAATCTGCCACGACGGCGCGGTCCCGGAACCGGCCGGGCACCACGCCGAGCCCGACCACGACCACGTGCACCCGCACGGTCCCGAGGAGCCCGCCGGGCTGTGGAGCAGCTGAGCAATGGACCTCTTCCAGTACGACTTCATGCAGCGGGCGCTGCTCGGCGCCCTGGTGATCGGGCTGACCGCCCCGGCCCTCGGCATCTATCTGGTGCAGCGGCGGCTGGCCCTGATCGGTGACGGCATCGGCCACGTCGCGCTCACCGGTGTCGGCGCCGGCCTGCTGCTCAACCGCTCACCGGTGCTGGTGGCGGTGGTCGCGGCCATCCTCGGCGCGGTCACCATCGAGCTGGTCCGGGCCCGGGGCCGCACCTCCGGCGACCTGGCGCTGGCGCTGCTGTTCTACGGCGGCATCGCCGGTGGGGTGATGCTGGTCGGCCTCTCCGACGCCAGCAGCGCCAACCTCAACGCCTACCTGTTCGGCTCGCTCACCACCACCTCCCCCGCCGACCTGACCACCATCGCGGTGCTCGGGGCGACGATCGCGGTGCTCATGCTGGCGCTGCGCCCGGCACTCTTCGCGGTCTGCCACGACGAGGAGTACGCCCGGGTCGCCGGGCTGCCCGTCCGGGCGCTGAACCTGCTGCTGGCGGTCGCCACCGCGGTCACCGTCACGATCGCCATGCGGGCGGTCGGCGTCCTGCTGATCAGCGCCCTCATGGTGGTGCCGGTGGCCACCGCGCAGCAGGTCACCAGGGGGTTCCGCAGCACCATGACGGCGGCCATGGCGCTCGGCCTGTTCGCCGCCGGGGCGGGGGTCTGGGTGGCGGCCACCGCCGACACCGCCCCCGGCGCCTCGGTGGTGCTGCTGGCGATCACGTCCTTCCTCGTGGTGGCGCTGGCCGCCGCCGCGTGGCGGGTGCTGCGCCGCCGGGCCGCCCCGGCCGCCGCCACCGTCCAGGAGCCGCACGAGGTGGTGCTCCGGTGACGCCGACCGGCGGACCGTCACCGGTGTTGGTTACCGTTACGGGGTGACCGGCACCCACGGCTACGACGCCTTCGAGGGCGCGGGCGAGCTGCTCCGGGCGCTGTCCGCCCCGATCCGGCTGGCGATCGTCAGCGAGCTCGCCCAGGGCGAGCGGTGCGTGCACGAGCTGGTCGAGCAGCTCGGCGCCCCGCAGCCGCTGGTCTCCCAGCACCTGCGGGTGCTGCGGGGGGCGGGGGTGGTGCGGGGCTCCCGACGCGGCCGGGAGATCGCATACGCGCTGGTCGACGAGCACGTCGCGCACATCGTCGCCGACGCGGTCAGCCACGCCGGGGAGGGTCCGTCGTCCGCCGGTGAGCCGTCGGCCGGGCATGCGGGGGGTGCCGGGCGGCCCGCGTCGTGGCACGCTGTCGGCCGTGAAGATCTACGCTGACCGTTCTCCGGTCGCCCTCCGTCAGTTCCTCACCGACCTCCTCGTCGTCGCCTGGGTCTACGCGGCGGTCCGCTTCGCGCTGTGGTTGTACGACCTGGTGGAGAAGCTAGCCGTACCCGGGCAGAAGCTGGAGGGGGCCGGCGGTGGCCTCGCCGACAACCTGGCCGACGCCGGTGGCAAGGTGGGCCGGGTGCCGCTGGTCGGCGACGAGCTGACCGGGCCGTTCACCAAGGCCGCCGACGCCGCGCGGGCGATGGCCGAGGCGGGCCGCGACCAGCAGGAGCTGGTCGGTCAGCTCGCGTTGGCGTTGAGCCTCGCGGTGCTGGTCTTCCCGCTCGGGCTGGTGCTGTTCGGCTGGCTGCCGCTGCGGCTGCGCTGGATGCGCCGGGCCGCCTCGGCGAAGGCCCTCGCCGCCGTCCCGGCCGGCCGGGACCTGCTGGCCCTGCGCGCGCTGACCAGCCAGCCGCTGCGCCGGCTGACCAGGATCGACCCGGACGTGGCCCAGGCGTGGCGGCGCGGTGACGACGCCACCGTCGACGCGCTCGCCGCCCTGGAGCTGCGCCGACTCGGCCTACGCGCCGGCCGCTAGGCCCGGGGCCGGGCGGTGACCGGCCCTGCGGCTGGCCGGTCACCGCCCCGCCCGCCCTCCCCCTCCGCAACGGGTCCCCCGGCGCGGCCGGTCACCATGCCGCAGCTGCGGCGAGTTGTGCCTTCCCGCCCGAGAGGATTAGATGATGATAAATATATTGCGGTAGGGACCGGTCTGCGTGCGTCGGCGCGGGCGGCCCGGAACGGGAGCGATCCATGCCTTTGATTCGCAGTCGGTCGATCGTCGCGGCCGGGGCAGCCGGCCTGGTGGCGATGCTGGCCGCCACACTCACCGGGCTGCCACCGGCGCAGGCGGCGGCCGGTGACGGCACACCCACTGATGCGAACATCGCGTTCGTCGGCCGCTGGGACCGGAGCAACAGCACCGCGTACGTGCCGAACTGGGCCGGTGCCTACCTGAAGACCGGGTTCACCGGCACCACCGTCAAGCTGCGGCAGCGGCGCACCATCGACCTCTACTACAGCATCGACGGGGCCGACTTCAGGTATCTGACCAACGTCAGCGGCACGGTGAACCTGACCCCGAGCCCGCTGCCCGCCGGCAACCACACGCTGCTGGTGTCGTACCGGGTGGTCGCCGGCTCGTACACCGGGGACGCGGTGTTCCAGGGGCTGACCCTCGACTCGGGCGCGCGTACCCTGCCGGCGGCGGTGCGGCCCCGGCTGATCGAGTTCGTCGGCGACTCCATCACCCTCGGCACCACCTCCTCGCGGACGGCGCTGACCGCGTACGGCTGGCTGACCGGTGAGCAGCTCGGCACCGAGCACACCCAGCTCGGCTACGGCGGGGGCTGCCTGGTGGCGACCGCCGACGGCTGCGTCAGCGTGGCCACCCAGTTCCTCCGGACCGGGTATGCGGCGAACAGCCCGAACTGGGACTTCAGCCGCTACCAGGCCGACGCCGTGGTGATCAACCTGGGCACCAACGACCGCAGCCACGGGGTGAGCGGTGCGGACTTCCAGAACCAGTACGCCACGTTCATCCGTACCGTGCGGGGCAAGTACCCGCGCGCGGCGATCTTCGCGCTGCGCACCTTCAGCGGCCGGTACGCCGCGGAGACCGCCGCCGCCGTCACGGCGGTCACCGGTGGCGGGGACCGCAACGTGTTCTACGTGGACACCACCGGCTGGCTGCCCGCCGACGGGTTGAGCGACTCGGTGCACCCGAACGACGCCGGTCACCGGGCGATCACCGCCCGGCTCGCCCCGATCGTCGCCGCGAAGCTGACCACCACTCCGACGCCGACGCCGACCCCCACCACCGCACCGCCCACGACCACCCCGCCCACGACCACGCCGCCCGTGACCACGCCGCCGGTCACCACCGCACCGCCCACCACCCCGCCCGTCACCACCCCGCCGGCCGGCGGGACCGGGTGCGGCGTCGGTTACGCGGTCACCGGGCAGTGGCAGGGCGGTTTCCAGGGCGAGGTGACGATCCGCAACACCGGCACCACCCCGATCGCCGGCTGGACGCTCCAGTGGACGTTCGCCGACGGCCAGCGGGTCAGCCAGGCGTGGAACGCCAGCTACACGCAGAGCGGCGGCACCGTCCGGGCGACCAACGTCAGCTGGAACAGCACGATCGCGGCCGGGGCGACGGTGAGCTTCGGATTCCTGGCCGACGCCACCGGCGCGAACAGCCGACCCACCGGGTTCGCCCTCGACGGCACCGCCTGCGCGGTCTCCTGACGGTCCGCCGTGGTCCGGGTGACCCCGCCACCCGGACCACGGCGGCCGGGGCCGCCCGCTGCGCAGTGCCGACCGCACCCCGGCCGGGGCAGTTCCCACCCGCCCGGCCGGGGCGCTACCATCCGCCCGGCCGGGCCGGGACGCGTCACCGCAGGTAGGCCGAGAGGCCGAGCTGCTGGTTGCGGAGGGCGGTGGCGACCACACCGGCGATCTGCCGGGCTCCGGCCGTCTCGAAGTGGGTGTGGTCGGCGCAGAAGAACGCCCCCACCGCGCCCGAGTTGTAGTCGCCGTTGTTCGGGCAGAGCCGCAGCGTGTTGTAGAGCGTGTAGCTCAGTTTGTGCAGGTCGATGACGGGGACGTTGTTGGCCCGGCCCGCGTCGAACGTCTCGGTGAGGAAGCCCCGGTTGCCGACGGCGGTGCTGCCCGAACAGGTGATCGCGGCGGCCGGGGTGAGGAAGACCGGGTACGCGCCGCGCTGCTGGGCCGCGCGGGCCATCACGCCGAGCAGTTCCTTGTAGCGCGCGGAGCCGACGTGCCGGTTGCAGGTGGCGCTGCCGTCGTTGATGCCGAACTGGATGAACAGGTAGTCGCCTGCCTTCATCCCGCCGTTGGCGTTGAGCATGGCCTGCCAGCGGGTCGAGTAGGTCTGCGGGTTGACCACGCACTCGCCGGCCGAGTTCATCGTGGTGGTGACGTTCGGGTCGTACAGCCAGGTCTGGATGCTGCGCCCGCCGACCGCGCTGTTGACCACCGTGGCGTTGCCGTTGAAGTACTGGCCGAACTGGTTGCCCCAGCCGACCGGGCAGACGGTGCCGGAGGACGGGTTGGCGACCGTGGAGTCGCCGGCCAGCCACACGGTGACCGGCCGCTGCGCCGAGGGGGTCGGGCTGGGCGTCGGAGTGGGCGTGGGCGTCCGGGTCGGGGTCGGGGTCGGGGTGGGCGTCGGGGTCGGCGGGGTGGACGGCGGCGGGCAGGGGGTGGCGGTCGGCGTCGCGCCGGTGCAGGAGACCCCGTTGAGCGCGAACGCGGTGGGCACCGGGTTGGCGGTGGTCCACGCGCCGTTGAAGCCGAAGCTGACGCCTGCCCCGGTCGCGATGGCGGCGTTGTAACCGGCGTCCTTCGCGCTGACCGCCGTCCCGTTCTGGGTGACCGTGGCGTTCCACGCCTGGCTGACCTGCTGGCCGGTGGCGAAGGCCCAGGTGAGCGTCCAGCCGGAGACCGGGTCGCCGAGGTTGGTGACCGTGACGTCCGCACCGAAGCCGCCCTGCCACTCGCTGGTGACCTTGTAGTCGACCCGGCAGCCGGTCGCGGCGGCGGTGGCGGCCCCGCTCGCCACGGCCACCCCGCCCGCGAGGACCGCCAGAGTGATCACGCCAAGTCCGGCGGTACGCCGCCGCGCTGCTCTCATCGTCCGCTCCTCGTCGGTGGTGCCGGGCCGGCGTCGGCTGCCCGTGTGGGCCACCGCACGCGCCCCTTCGACGGGGCGGAGTCGGCCACACGCCCGGGACGAGGCGTGACAGTTATCGATGTTACTCGATATCAGTCGCCCCGGTTCCACGATGTCCACCGTCGTACGACGAGCACCGCCCCACCCCTCGTCTAGGGTGGGGCGGTGCTCTACTTCCTGATCGTCGTCGCCGTGCTGCTGCTGGCGTACGCCGCCGTGCTGGTCAGCTTCGTCAGGCGCGGGCGCAAGATCCCGCCGCAGGCGTACCTGGTGCTGGCGCTGCTCAACGGGCTCATCCTGGCGGCCGTGCTGGCCTGGGCCGTCGCCCGCTGACGAACGGACGGCGACCGGCCGAGGAGCCGGTGGACCGCCACGCCATCCCGCCCGCCGCACCCGTTCCGCGCGGCGGGCGGGGTCAGTCGCCGGTCAGCACGATCGGCTCGTCATCGTCGTCGTCGATGTCGTCGTCACCCCAGTTGCGCCGGACGAACGGTAGGACCACCCAGAACGTCAGGAACCACAGGCCGGTGATCACGGTGAGCACCACGGCGATGCCGGTGTCCAGCACGAAGTCGGCGATCAGCAGGACCGCGCTCACCATGGCGACAAGCATGAAGGCCAGACCACCGGTGGCCATCCGGTGGGCGAAGCGGACCAGCTCCGGCTTGCGACCCTGCCGGAACAGCGCCCGGTGGAAGGCGACCGGCGAAATGATCATCGCGGTGGCCGCGGCGGCGGACAACAACGCGAGGATGTAGACGTCCCGCTGGAACTCGCTGGTCCGGGTGAACCCGTTGCTGAACGGCAGGGTCAGCAGGAAGGCGAAGAGGATCTGCACGCCGGTCTGGGCGACCCGCAACTCCTGGAGCAGATCGGCGAAGTTGCGCTGCCAGCGCTGCTTCTCGGATTCCTTCGACACGGGCGACCTCCGGGGTGAGACGTGCGGCCGGCGGGGGCGTCCCCGTCGGCAGCAACGCCTGTGCCCCATCGATACCTGCCCGAAACCGATTCACGACCCCGGCCCCGCAAGATCGCGCTCGATCCATGTTGTAGTGGCCTCCCGCCGCACGGATACCACGACAACCAGGATCGAGTACCACGACAGCCAGGAATCGAGTACCACGACAACCAGGATCGAGTACCACTACCACCAGGATCGAGCGTGACCCGGCTCCCCGGCAACGCTCAGACCGCCCCGCGCACCCGGGCCAGGATCGCCTCGGCCAGCGGGCCCGGGGCCTCGTCCGGGATCCAGTGGGTGACCCCGGGCAGCACCACGAAGCGGTAGTCCCCCGACACGTGCCGGGCGCACGCCTGCGCGGCGGTACGCCCCACGGCCACGTCCCGGTCGCTCCACACGTAACTGGTCGGCACGGTCACCGGGCCGACCGCCTTCAGGTCCCGTCCCGACATCGCCCGGTACCAGTTCAACGCGCCGGTCAACGCCCCCGGCACCCGCATCGGCCCGGCGTACCGGGCCACCCGGGCGGGGTCACCGACGCCGGCCAGCATCCGGCGCAGCACCGCCGCCCGCCAGGCCAGCAGCACCCGCTCCGCCAGCCCCGCGCGGCGGAACAACGCCATGTACGACGAGCGCGCCCGCTGCCCCCGGTCGGCGGAGAGCGCGTAGCCGAAGGCGGCCGGATGGGGCACCGAGACCGCGGTGAGGGTGCGCACCCGCTCCGGATGCCGGGCGGCCAGCGCCCAGGCGACGATCGCGCCCCAGTCGTGCCCCACCACGTGCGCGGCGTCGACGCCCAACTCGTCGAGCAGCGCCACCGCGTCGGCGACCAGCTCCGGCAACCGGTAAGCGGCCACCCCGGCGGGCCGGGCGTCGGGCGAGTAGCCCCGCTGGTCCGGGGCGTAGGTGCGCAGCCCCGCGGCGTGCAGGGCGGGCACCACATCGTCCCACTCCCCGCCGTGCTGGGGGAAGCCGTGCAGCAGCAGCACGACCGCGCCGCCCTCGGGGCCACCGGCCCGTACGTCGAACGTGAGCCCTCGCGCCGGTACCCGCATGACCGGCAGCCTACCCAGCCCCGACGGCGCCGCACCCCGGGCGGACGCCCGGCGGTGGTCGCGACCCGGACGCCCGGCGGACCGGCGTCGACTGCCGGGAACCGTGGCCTGCTGGGTCGTTGCCGCAGGTCGGTGCTAGCGTCTGCCGAGACAACTTCACATCCGACAGGGGAGCGCACAGCGCTGAGAGTGCGGGCATCGCCCGCAGACCCTCGAACCTGATCTGGGTAATGCCAGCGCAGGGAGTTCGGTCGACCTCCAGCCGCGCCGCCGTCCGGCAGCCGCCGGGCGCGGCGTGCGTCTTCTCCTGGTTCGATCACTGGACTGGGAGCACCGACATGAAACACACCGACAGCAACCGGTGGCGCACCATCGACATCGTGGTCGCCGCCGTGATCGCCGTGGCCTTCGGCGTCATCTTCTGGGCCTGGGGCCTGGTCTGGAAGGCCGCCGACCCGGCGTTCGCCGCCGCCCCGGCCAGCCAGGCGGTGATGTACGGCGTCTGGCTGGTCCCGGCGGTGCTCGGCGGCCTGGTGATCCGCAAGCCCGGGGCGGCCCTGTTCTGCGAGGCCGTCGCCGCCACCGTCTCCGCGCTGCTCGGCGCGGAGTGGGGCGGCATCACCATCGTGCAGGGGCTGATCCAGGGTCTCGGCGCGGAGTTGGCCTTCGCCGCGTTCCGCTACCGGTCGTTCCGGCTGCCGGTGGCGGTGCTGGCCGGCGCGCTGACCGGGCTGAGCGCCGCCCTGTTCGACTTCTTCGTCTGGAACGCCGAGTACGCCCTGACCAGCTACCGGCTGCCGTACGCGGCGCTGACGGTGCTCAGCGCCGCCGTCGTCGCCGGGGTCGGCGGCTGGTACCTGACCCGCGCGCTGGCCGAGACCGGCGTGCTGGACCGGTTCCCCTCCGGCCGTGACCGCACCCTGGTCTGACCTTCCCTGGCGATCATGGAGGTGCCGGCGACGTGGCGAGTGTGAGGCTGGTCGGCTTCGGCTGGCGGCACGCCGGTCGGCGGGCCTGGGCGGTACGCGGGGTGGACCTGCGGATCGACCACGGGGAACGGGTGCTGCTGCTCGGGCCGTCCGGGGCCGGCAAGAGCACCCTGCTGGCCGCGCTGGCCGGGCTGCTGCCGGCGGACTCCGGCGAGCAGGAGGGCACCGTCGAGATCGACGGCCTCGACCCGGCCAAGGCCCGCGAGCGGGTCGGCACCGTCTTCCAGGACCCGCAGTCCCAGTTGGTGATGGCCCGCAGCGGCGACGACGTCGCGTTCGGCCTGGAGAACCGGGGGGTGCCCGGCGACGAGATCTGGCCCCGGGTGGACGAGGCGCTGCGCCGGGTCGGTTTCCCGTACCACCGGGACCGGCCCACCGCGGCGCTGTCCGGCGGCGAACAGCAGCGACTCGCCCTGGCCGGCGTGCTGGCACTGCGCCCCGGGCTGCTGCTGCTCGACGAGCCGACCGCCAACCTCGACCCGGCCGGCGCGGAGCTGGTGCGCGGGGCGGTGGCCGGCGCGCTGGACCCCGACACCACCCTGGTCCTGGTCGAGCACCGGGTCGCCGACGCCCTCGCCCTGGTCGACCGGGTGGTGGTGCTGGCACCCGGTGGCGGGGTCCGGGCGGACGGGCCACCGGAGACGGTCTTCGCCGCACACGGTGCCGCGCTCGCCGCCGAGGGGGTCTGGGTGCCCGGACACCCCACCGCGTCCCGCCCGGCCGCCGGGCCGCCGGGCGGGGAGTTGCTCACCGCCGACCGGCTCGGCCTGCCACCCCGGCTGGCCCCCACCGACCTGGCGGTACGTGCCGGCGAGGCGCTCGCCGTCCGGGGCCCCAACGGGGCCGGCAAGTCCACCCTCGCGCTGCTGCTCGGCGGCTTGCTCCGCCCCGGCGTCGGCCGGCTGGCCGGCACCTCCGCGCTGGCCGACGGGGACACCCGCCTCCCACCGCACCGCTGGCGGGCCCCCGCCCTGGCCGGCCGGATCGGCTCGGTGTTCCAGAACCCGGAGCACCAGTTCGTCACCGGCACCGTCCACGACGAGCTGGCCCTCGGCCCCCGCCGGACGGGCCGCCCCGAGCCCGCCGTCCGGGCCACCGTGGACGAGTTGCTGGACCGGCTGCGGCTGACCCGGCTCGCCGGTGCCAACCCGTACACCCTCTCCGGTGGGGAGGCCCGGCGGCTCAGCGTGGCGACCGCCCTGGCCACCGCGCCCCGGCTGCTGATCTGCGACGAACCCACCTTCGGCCAGGACCGGCGGACCTGGGGTGAGCTGGTCGACCTCTTCGCCGACCTGCGCGACGCAGGGCACGGCGTGGTCACCGTCACCCACGACACGGACTTCGTCGCCGCGCTCGCCGACCGGACGGTCACCCTGTGCCCCACCCGGGAGGGACCGTGATCGGTTTCGCACCTGTCGCCCGGCCCGGTGCGCCGCTGGCCCGGCGCAACCCGGTGGCGAAGCTGGCGGCCGGGCTGGTCTTCTCGTTCCTGCTGGTGGCCAGCCTCGACCCGGTCGCACCGGCGGTGGCGATCGCCGTCGAGCTGGCGTTGCTGCCGCTGTTCGGCATCCGCTACCGGGTGCTGGCCCGCCGCGCACTGCCGCTGCTGGCCGGGGCCGCCGGCATCCTGGTCACGCTGGTCCTGTTCGCCGCCGACCGGTCCGGCCGGGTGCTGTGGGAGGCCGGGCCGCTGCTTGTCACCTCGGGGGTGGTGGTCACCGCGCTCGGGCTGGTGCTGCGGATGTTCGCGGTCGCCCTGCCCGGGGTGATCGTCTTCGCCACCACCGATCCGACCGACCTGGCCGACGCGCTTGTCCAGAACGCGAAGGCCCCGGCCCGGTTCGCCATCGGCGCGCTTGCCGCCTTCCGGCTGGTGCCGCTGCTCGGTCAGGAGTGGCAGATGTTGACCATGGCCCGCCGGGCCCGGGGCGTGGACGCCGGCCGCAACCCGCTGGCCCGGCTGCGACTCTTCGTCTCCACGGCGTTCGCCCTGCTGGTGGGCGCGATCCGACGCGGCACCAGGCTGGCGGTGGCGATGGACGCCCGGGGCTTCGACGCCGGCACCCCGCGCACGGTGGCCCGCCGGCAGGTGTTCCGCCCGGCCGACTGGCTGCTGGTCGTCGGCGCGGCGGCGCTGGCCGGCGGCGCGCTCGCGGTCAGCGTGGCGCTCGGCACCTTCCGCCCCCTGATCGGCTGATCCACTCCCACCCGGTCCATCGCCCCACCGGGCATGCCGGGCGGCCAGGCACCCGGACCGCCGGGACACGCCGGCACCACTGTGCCGAAACAGCGGTGTCCGGGGTCCGGACACCGCTGTTTCGGCGATCTGGTGCGGGACGTCCCCGCCGGGGGCGGATCAGCTGCGCCGGAAGGCGTACCGGCGGTTCTGGCCCTGGGCGGTGGTGGAGCCGGACCGGACCGACCGGCCCGACCGCGACGGCGGCGGGGGCGGGGGCGACCGGACGACAGCGTCCGGGTGGGCCGATGCGAAGGCGAGGGGGACCGGGTGCGCGGGCGTCACGGTGAGTGCCGCGAGCGCCGCCGGGTCCACCTCCACCGGCTTCGGCACGGGACGACGGGACCTCTTCGGACTGCGTTTGGCGGGCATACGCTGCCTCCTGTACGTGCGGAGGACCACACCGCCAGCAAACGGCGGGCGGGCGGTCGACGGACGGGATCGGCTCCGGACGACCGGCCACGAGTCATCCCCTGCCAGGAGGGGTGGGAGACGCGGACGCCCGAGCACGCGGACCCGCGGCCACGGCGGCGGGTCGGCTCTGGAGAAAGGGCGTCAGATGCGCATGCCGTCACGTTAGCCGGCCCCCGCGCCCGACGCATCCGTTTTTCCCGACGGCCGTTCCCGGCCCGACGACCGTTCCAGGGCCCGACGGCGGACACCCCGACGACCGCGCCGCCCCACGGCGGACACCAGACGGTCATCCCGGCCCGGCGGCGGGCGGCCCCTGCCGCGCGGACGCGACCACCCTGTGACACTGGGTGGACGGCGGCTGCCGGGCGTAGGGGGCACGCGATACCGTCGCAGCACACAGGTGACGTGAGAGGTGGCGGGTACGAGATGACGCAACAGGCGACGGCGCAGATCGGCGTGACCGGGCTGGCGGTGATGGGTCGCAACCTGGCCCGGAACCTGGCCCGGAACGGGTTCACCGTGGCGGTGCACAACCGCTCCCCGGAGCGCACCCGCAGCCTGGTCGCCGACCACGGTGACGAGGGCACCTTCGTGCCGTCCGAGTCCCTGGCGGACTTCGTCGGCTCGCTGGAGCGGCCCCGCGCGGTGATCGTCATGGTCAAGGCGGGCGGCCCCACCGACGCGGTCATCGACGAGTTGGTGCCGCTGCTGGAGGAGGGCGACATCGTCGTCGACGCCGGCAACGCGCACTTCGCCGACACCCGCCGCCGGGAGGAGACGCTGCGCGAGCACGGGCTGCACTTCGTCGGCACCGGCGTCTCCGGCGGCGAGGAGGGCGCGCTGCTCGGGCCGAGCATCATGCCGGGCGGTTCGGCGGAGTCCTACCAGAAGCTCGGGCCGATCTTCGAGAAGATCGCCGCACAGGTGGACGGCGTCGCGTGCTGCCAGCACGTCGGCCCCGACGGTGCCGGTCACTTCGTCAAGATGGTGCACAACGGCATCGAGTACGCCGACATGCAGCTCATCGCCGAGGCGTACGACCTGCTGCGGGCCGGGTTGGGTGCGAGCCCGGCGGAGATCGCGGAGATCTTCCGGGAGTGGAACACCGGCGAGCTGGAGTCGTTCCTCATCGAGATCACCGCCGACGTGCTGGCGCACACGGACGCCGCCACCGGCAAGTCCTTCGTCGACGTGGTGCTCGACCAGGCCGAGCAGAAAGGCACCGGCCGCTGGACGGTGCAGATCGCCCTCGACCTGGGCATCCCGATCACCGGTATCGCCGAGGCGACCTTCGCCCGGTCGCTGTCCGGCCACGCCGGCCAGCGTGAGGCCGCCCGCCGCACCTTCGGCGACGCGGGCGAGAAGTGGCAGGTCGACGACCGGGACGCCTTCGTCGAGGACGTCCGGCGGGCGCTGCTGGCCAGCAAGATCGTCGCGTACGCGCAGGGCTTCGACCAGATCCGGGCCGGCAGCCGCGAGTACCACTGGGACATCGACCTGGGTGGCACCGCCACCATCTGGCGGGGCGGCTGCATCATCCGGGCCCGCTTCCTGGACCGGATCCGGGAGGCGTACGACTCGCAGCCGGAGCTGCCCACCCTGCTGGTCGCGCCGTACTTCGCCGACGCGGTGAGCGACGGCGTGCCGAGCTGGCGTCGGGTGGTGGCCGACTCGGCGCGGGCCGGCGTGCCCACCCCGGCCTTCTCCTCGTCGCTCGCCTACTTCGACGCGCTGCGCGCGGAGCGGCTGCCGGCGGCCCTGATCCAGGGCCTGCGGGACAACTTCGGCGCGCACACCTACCACCGGGTCGACCGGGAGGGCGCGTTCCACACCCTGTGGGCGACCGCCGACCGCTCCGAAGTGGCCGGCTGACCAGCCCGTCGTCCCCGGCGTGCCGCGGTCTCCCCCCAGCGGGGGCACCGCGCTCACCGGACCGGCACCAGTGCCACGCGAACGCCCCGCCGCCCCGGTGAAACGGGGTGGCGGGGCGTTCGCCGTGAGGTCGGTGGTGACCGCTGGTCACCGGGGAAGCCGGTGGCGGGTGGTCACCAGAACCGACGACGCCGGGCGGCCTTCTGGGGGCGCAGCACGTCGGCACCCTTGGACAGCAGCCGGCTCACCCCGCTGGGCCCCCGACGGGACTCCAGGGTGTGGCTCAGCCGACGGGCGCCGGCCGCGGCCAGCGGCACGGCGACCGCCATGACCGCCCACTGCGCGATCCGCTTCTGAATCATGTGTGCTCACCTCCGCGATCTGGCTGCCTGCGGAGGTGGTACCCCGCCGGCGAGATCACCAATCGCAAGGCGGGGCGACGGTCAGACAGTCGGGGCGACCGGGTTGGGCAGCGCCCCGCCGAAGCGACGGTCCCGCTGGGCGTACAGCTCGCAGGCGTACCAGAGGTGGCGACGGTCGAAGTCCGGCCAGAGGGTGTCCAGGAACACCAGCTCCGCGTACGCCGACTGCCAGAGCATGAAGTTGGAGATCCGTTCCTCACCGGAGGGGCGCAGGAAGAGGTCGACCTCGGGGACCTCCGGGTGGTAGAGGTACTTCGCCACGGTCTTCTCGGTGACCTTGGCCGGGTCGAGCCGGCCGGCGGCCACCTCCCGGGCGATCGCGGCGGCGGCGTCGGCGATCTCGGCCTGGCCGCCGTAGTTGACGCAGAACTGGAGGGTAAGCGTCGAGTTGCCCCGGGACATCTCCTCGGCGGTCTGCAACTCGGAGATGACGCTCTTCCAGAGCCGGCCGGCCCGCCCCGACCAGACCACCCGCACCCCCAGGTCGACCAGCTGGTCGCGGCGGCGGCGGATGACGTCCCGGTTGAAGCCCATCAGGAACCGGACCTCGTCCGGCGAGCGCCGCCAGTTCTCGGTGGAGAAGGCGTACGCCGACAGGTAGGGCACGCCCAGCTCGATCGCCCCCTCGACGGTGTCGAAGAGGCTGTGCTCGCCCTGCTCGTGGCCCCTGGTGCGGGGCAGGCCGCGTTCCTTGGCCCATCGGCCGTTGCCGTCCATCACCACCGCGATGTGCTTCGGCAGCGCCTCGACGGGCAACGCCGGCGGCCGGGCACCCGACGGGTGCGGTGTCGGCGGCGTCGGCGCCCGCCGGCCGGCCCTCAACGATCGGATCACTCGGTCATCCCCCTGTCCACGCCCTCCACGCCGACCCGGGGCGGCGGCACCGGACCGCTCCCCGCGCCACCCGGCGACCCACCCCGGTCGACCAGCGGCAGCGAGCGTAACGCGCGTTCCAGGTGCCACTGCAGATGCGCCGCGACCAGGCCGCTGCACTCCCGGCGTACCCCGGTCTCGGTGGCGTCGGCGACCTGCCAGTCGCCGCTGGTGAGGGCGGACATCAGGTCGATGGTGGCCGGTGCCGGGTGGGCCGCGCCGGGCGGCCGGCAGTCCGGGCAGACCGCACCCCCGGCCGGTACGGAGAACGCCCGGTGCCGCCCCGGCGTGCCGCAGACGGCGCAGGCGGTAAGCGCCGGCGCCCAGCCGGCCAGGCTCATCCCGCGCAGCAGGTAGGCGTCGAGCACCAGCGTGGTGGCGTGCTCCCCCCGGGACAACGCCTTCAGCGCGCCGAGGGTGAGCTGGAACAGCCGCAGCGACGGCTCCCGCTCGACGGGGGTAAGGCGTTCGGCGGTCTCCGCGATCGCGCTGGCCGCCGTGTACCGGGGGTAGTCCCCGAGGAAGCGCTTGCCGTACAGGTCGATGCCCTCGACCTGGCTGACGCTGTGCAGCGAGCTGCCGGTGTTGCCCTTCGGGTCGCCGGCGAGCTGGAGGTCGACGTGGCCGAACGGCTCCAACCGGGCGCCGAACTTGCTCGTGGTGCGGCGTACCCCCCGGGCCACCGCGCGTAGCCGGCCGTGCCGGCGGGTCAGCAGGGTGATGATCCGGTCGGACTCGCCCAGCTTCTGCACGCGCAGCACCACCGCGTCGTCGCGGTAGAGCTGTCGGCGGTACCCGGCCATCGGGTCATTCTCCCTCGGGGTGGGAAATCAGGGTCGGCTCGGGGTGGGTCGGTGCTTCGCCCCGGATGTGCCGCAGGTGGGGACGGTCGTAGGTTGCTCGGCATGGCTCTTCCCCGCAGCACGGTCGCCCTGGGCGCGACCGCCGCCCTCATCCTCGCCACCGGGTGCGACACGCTGGCGTTCCGGCGGCTGGACTTCGACACCACCGAGGCGGCGAAGATCGCCCGGATCACCGTACGGCCCGGATCCGGGGACGTGGTGGTCCGGGCGACCGGCCCGGCCACCGGCGTACGCGTCAAGCGGGTGGTCCGTTACCAGGGTGACCAGCCCGACACCACGTACGAGATCACCGGGGACGAGTTGGTGCTGGACACCGACTGCGGTTCCCGCTGCTCGGTGTCGTACGACGTGACCGCCCCGCCCGGGGTGCGGGTGCAGGGCGAGGCCGGCTCCGGCGACGTGGAGCTGGCCAGGATCGGATCGGTCGACTTCACCCTCGGCTCGGGCAACATCCGGATCGCCGACGCCAGCGGCACGGTGCGGGCGGAGACCGGGTCGGGCAACATCGAGGTGGTCAACGTCGCCGGCCCGGTCGACCTGCGGGCGGCCTCCGGCGACGTCACCGGCACCCGCCTCGGCGGCGACGTCTCCGCCGAGACCGGTTCCGGCAACATCACGCTCATCCTGGACAAACCGGCCTCGACGCGGGCCCACGCCGGCAGCGGGGACGTCGAGCTGACGGTGCCGGCCGGCCGGTACCGGGTGAAGTCGAACGTCGACTCGGGGGATGCCGAGATCGGGGTCACCAACGATCCGGCCGCACCGCTGTTGCTGGACCTGGACGCCGGCAGCGGGAACGTGACAGTCGCGCAGCGGTGACCGGCCGGCGTACCTCACCGGCCCCTGATCTCGACGGTGTCGGCCTCGGCCACCCGGGGGGCCGGGACGCCGACCGGCCCGGTGCCGGGCGACGCCGTCGCCGGTCGGGACGGCCGGCGGCCGGGGACCAGTTCGGGACGGCGGCCGGCGGCCACGTCCTCCACCCAGCCGACCAGCAGGGTCACCACTCCGACCAGCAGGAAGACCAGCACCACCCGGATCGCCAGCCCCCACGGGTCCCGGGGCGACCAGCCGACCAGACCCACCAGCGGGGTCAGCGCCACCACGAAGGGCATGTGCCACAGGTAGACGGTCAGCGCGCGCCGGTTCGCCACCGTCACCAGCCGGCCGAAGATCCGGTTGCGATCGACCCAGGCGGCGGCGGCCGGGGCCCGCCCGATGACGACCAGGATGAACGCCGCCGACCACAGGGCGTTACCCAGCGGTATGTCGTTGAGGTCGTAGCCGCGTGGCCCGGGGTGGGTGAGGATCCACGCCCCGCCGGCCCCGGCCAGCAGCAGCGCCACCGCCACCAGCACCCGGCCGGCCAGGCGACGCAGCAGACCGTCGTGGTGGGCGAAGCCGAGCAGCCAGGCGCCGAAGTAGAGGCCGAAGTCGCGCAACACCGCCGAGGTGGTCGGCAGGATCCCCACCTCGATCGCGACAATCAGCAGGTAGGGGGCGGCCAGGGTGGGCAGCGGGGCCCGGCGGAAGAGCCAGAGCGCCACCGGGGAGGCGAGCACGAACCACAGGTAGTCCCGCAGGTACCAGATCGGGCTGAGCGCGAGCGCACCCCAGTAGTTGGCCGGCGGGTCGGTGATCGGGAACAGCCAGATCAGCACCCGGGGGGTGAACTCCAGCCCGGTGAGCAGCATGGCCGGCACGAAGATCACCGCCAGCACCCAGAGCGAGGGCAGCAGGCGGCGCAGCCGACGCCCCAGTGCGGCACCGCCGGACCGGTCCAGCGACCCCGCCATCAGCGACCCGGCCAGGGCGAACATGACCGCCATGGCCGGGAAGACGAGCGTCAGGCCGGCCAGCCCGGTGACGTGGTAGACCACGACCCGGACGATGGCCAGGAAACGGAGCAGATCCAGATATCGATTGCGCATCAGACTGCATCTATGTGGGGGGGCGGGATGGATGTCCCCTACCCTGCAAAGCCAGCCTGTGAAACAGCTGCTAATTCGGGCCTGACGTGAAAATTCCCATATCAGTGCCCGATGTCGGCCGGGTCAGAAACCCAGCTTGCGCAGCTGCTTCGGGTCGCGCTGCCACTCCTTCGCCACCCGCACGTGCAGGTCCAGATAGACGCGGGTGCCGAGCAGTTCCTCGATCTGCTTGCGGGCGGTGGTGCCGACCTCCTTGAGCCGGCTGGCCTTGTGGCCGAGCACGATCGCCTTCTGGCTGGGCCGCTCGACGTAGACGTCGGCGTAGATCTTCATGAGCTGCCCCTCGGGGATCATCTCCTCCACCACCACGGCGATGGAGTGCGGCAGCTCGTCGCGGACCCCCTCCAGGGCGGCCTCCCGGATCAGCTCGGCGACAAGCACCTGCTCCGGCTCGTCGGTGAGCATGTCGTCCGGGTAGAGCTGCGGTGACGGCGGCAGGTAACCGGTCATCACGTCGACCAGGGTGTCCACCTGGTGCCCGGAGACCGCGCTGACCGGGACCACGGCCGCGAACTCGGCCAGCTTGCTGACCGCGAGCAGCTGCTCGGCCAACCGTCGCTTGTCGACCAGGTCGGTCTTGGTGACCACGGCGAGCACTGTGGCCTTCAGCTCGCTCAGCTCGCCGCTGATGAACCGGTCCCCCCGGCCCACCGGCTCGTCCGCCGGGATGCAGAGGCCGATCACGTCGACCTCCGTCCAGGTGGTGCGGACCAGGTCGTTGAGGCGCTCGCCGAGCAGCGTCCGGGGCCGGTGCAGGCCCGGGGTGTCCACCAGCACCAGCTGCGACTCCGGCCGGTGCAGCACCGCCCGGATCACGTGCCGGGTGGTCTGCGGCTTGTTCGAGGTGATCGCGATCTTGGTGCCGACGATCGCGTTGGTCAACGTCGACTTGCCGGCATTCGGCCGCCCGACGAAACACCCGAAACCCGCCCGGTACGGTCGCTGCTCCACGCCCGTCACTCGACCACCGTGCCGAGGACGGTCCCGTCCGGCGCGGCCACGTGGATCGGCGCGTCGGCGGCCAGGTCCCGCACCGCGGCGTGCCCGGCGCCGTCAAGCGTCGACGCCTCGGTCACCACCACCGCCGCCTCCAGCCGGCTCGCCCCCGCCGCCGCCGCCGAGGCGACCGCGAGCTGGAGCGCCGTGACTGTCAACGAGGGCAGCGAGACGCTCGCCGCGGCGTACGTCCGGCCGTCCTGGTCGCGGACCGCCGCGCCCTCCACGGCAGCCACCCGGGCCCGGGCGCCCCGGGCCAGCACGACCAGCTTGCCGTCCTCGGCGCTCAACTCGGCCGGGTCGGACGGGGTGGGCCGGGCGGCCGGCACGGCAGGTGTCTCAGGCATCGGCGGGTTGCCTCTCCTCGGTGCTGTTCTGGTTGTCACGGGAATCGGGCACGCCGGTCGACGGGGCCCGGCTGACCAGCACGCTGTCTATCCGGTTACGCCGGCCGGTGGTGCCCTCGGCGACCAGCTTGAGGCCGGCCACCTCGGCGTCGGCACCCGGGATCGGCACCCGACCGAGGGCCTGCGCCAGCAGCCCACCGACCGTCTCCACCTCGTCGGTGGGCAGCTCGGTGTCGAACAACTCGCCCAGGTTCTCCACCGGCAGTCGGGCGGTGACCCGCACCGCACCGTCGGCCAGGTGCTCCACCGGCGGGCGCTCGACATCGTACTCGTCGGTGATCTCGCCGACGATCTCCTCCAGGATGTCCTCGATGGTGACCAGACCGCCGGTGCCGCCGTACTCGTCGACGACGATGACCAGATGGTTGCGGGCGGCCTGCATCTCCGACAGCAGGTCGTCGACCGGCTTGGACTCCGGCACGAAGGTGGCCGGCCGCATCAGCTCGGCCACCGGGGTCTGGTGGGCCCGCAGGTCACCACCCCGGGTACGCCGGATGAGGTCCTTGAGATAGAGCACGCCGAGCACGTCGTCGACGCTCTCGCCGATCACCGGAATGCGGGAGAAGCCGGACCGCAGGAAGAGCGCCAGCGCCTGGGAGAGCGTCTTGCCCTCCTCTATCCACACCATCTCGGTACGCGGCACCATCACCTCCCGGGCGATGGTGTCGCCGAGCGCGAAGACCGAGTGGATCATCTGGCGTTCGCCGTGCTCCACCACCCCGCGCTGCTCGGCCAGGTCGACCAGTTCCCGCAGCTCGACCTGGGTGGCGAACGGCCCCTCCCGGAAACCGCGCCCCGGGGTGACCGCGTTGCCGATCAGGATCAGCAGCGAGGCGAGCGGGTTGAGCGCCCGACCCAGCCACCTGACCAGCGGCGCCACCGCCCGACCCACCGCGTACGCGTGCTGCCGGCCCAGGGTGCGCGGGGCCACCCCGACCACCACGAAGCTGACCACTGTCATCGCCCCGGCGGTCACCAGCGCCGCCCGCCAACCCGCGCCGAAGCTGTCCACCGCCACCAGGGCGACCAGGGTGGTGGCGGTCAACTCGGCGAGCAGCCGGAGCAGCAGCAACAGGTTGAGGTGGCGGACCACGTCACCGGCGACCGCCTGGAGGGTACGCGCGCCGCGCGCCCCGTCCCGGGCCAGTTCGGCGGCGCGGGCCGGGGAGACCGCGGCCAACGCGGCCTCGGTCATCGCGATCAGGCCGGCGAGTACCACCAGCCCGGCCGCGAAGAAGATCAACTGGAGATCGGGAAGGCCGGCGGTCGGACCGGCCGCGAATATGTCCATCACCGGGACCGGGTCGACCGCCAGCTGGCCAGCAGCCGGGCCTGGAGGGCGAACATCTCCCGCTCCTCCTCCGGCTCGGCATGGTCGTAGCCGAGCAGGTGCAGCACGCCGTGCACGGTCAGCAGGTGCAGCTCGTCGGCGGCGGCGTGCCCGGCGGTGGCTGCCTGCTTGGCCGCCACCTCCGGGCAGAGCACGATGTCGCCGAGCAGGGCCGGTTCACCGCCGGCCGGGGCGCTCTCCCCCGGACCGTGGTCGACGCTGCCCTCGTCCATGGGGAAGGCGAGCACGTCGGTCGGGCCGTCGCCGCCCATCCAGCGATGGTTCAGCTCGGTCATGTAGCCGATGTCGACAAGCAGCACGGACAGCTCGGCGAGCGGGTTGACCCCCATCTCGTCGAGGGCGTGCCGGGCCACGGCGAGCACGGAGTCGGTGTCGACCTCGGCACCGGACTCGTTGGCGATCTCGATGGACAACTGTCTTCCTCTGATTGGTTAGCGGCGCCGGCCGGCCCGGCCGCCCTGGGCGGTCCGCCCCGGCACGGCGTGCACGCCCTGCGCCTGCTGGTTCTCCCGCTCGTCCCAGCGGGCGTACGCGTCGACGATCTCCCCGACCAGCCGGTGCCGGACCACGTCCGAGCTGGAGAGCTGGGCGAAGTGCACGTCCTCGACGTTCTCCAGGATCTCCCGGACCACCCGCAGCCCGCTGGCCGTCCCACCGGGAAGGTCCACCTGGGTGACGTCACCGGTCACCACGATCTTGGAACCGAAGCCGAGCCGGGTGAGGAACATCTTCATCTGCTCG
Organism: Micromonospora sp. NBC_00421; assembly: GCF_036017915.1. Taxonomy (NCBI): domain Bacteria; kingdom Bacillati; phylum Actinomycetota; class Actinomycetes; order Micromonosporales; family Micromonosporaceae; genus Micromonospora; species Micromonospora sp. NBC_00421. The sequence goes on along the minus strand of NZ_CP107929.1, from coordinate 72,345 downwards.
GGCGTGGTGTTCTGCGCCTCGTCCAGGATGATGAAAGCGTCGTTCAGGGTGTTGTGGGTGACCAGGAAGTCGTCGGTCACGTACAACGAGTCCTCCGCCGCGACCTGGATGCACATCGTCTCCTGCACCCCGGCCGGGATGATCGAGTCGATGAACCGCATCGGCCGTCCGCCACCGTGCTCGTCGTACTGCTGGCGCTTGCGGGCCAGTCGGAACGGCGGGACACCGGCCGGTAGCCGGATCTCCACGACGTAGGCGTCGGCACGACACGGGACCGGACGCCCGTTGGCCAGACCGGGCTTGCGTCCCTCGGCCTCCCGTACCCGCCAGGTCGCCACCCCACCGAGCGACTGGACCAGGTGGACGACGTCGTCCCGCAGCCGGGCCGACGTCGTCGAGTACTGCACCCGACAGGTGCGCCCCGCCTGGACGACCGGCCCCCCGTCGGTGTCCAGCAGCCCCTGCAGGACGGCCAGCCGGACGTCGAGACTGTTCTGCAAATAGACGTCGGGCACGAACTTGGTCCCCGACTTCGCACCGGCGAGGCCCAGTTCGCGGAGCGCGAGCGTCATCGGATTGGCGACGATCACCCCGCCCCGGTGACCGTTGACGTGCCGGAGCACGTAGTCGTAGTTGTTCCTGCGCACCAGCTCGATGTCGGGCAGCGCTGCGTCGAGCGCGTCGGCCAGCTCCGGGTCGGCGGTGCTGAAGGCCGGGGTGGTCCGCGACGAGATGCTGCCGTCTCCGAGCAGCAGACCGAGGGCGTACGGGTCGAGCGGAACGTCCTGCGACTCGAGCTGCACCGGTGCCACGACCGGAAGCTCGTACCGGCGGATGTGACCCCGCCGTTCCTTGCCGATCATCTCGTGCGTCTCGAGGGTGCGCCGACCGCCGCGCCGCTTGTCCTCCGGGGTGGCCACCGTCCAGAGGTGTTCACCGCAGCAGAGGGTGGAGGCCCCGTCCTGCGTGGTGACCCGGTAGACCTGCTTGGGGCCCTGCGGGTAGATGCCGATCACCGGCGTGGGCGTCCCGTTCGCGCCGATGACCAGGTCACCGACCCGCAGCGACCCGAACGGTCGGAAACCCTCCGGAGTCAGCACCTGTGCGTCGTACGGCTGTGCGCGACCCCGCATATACGCCAGCGGCGCGACCTCGATGGTGCCGGCGGCCATCAGCTTCGGGATGGTCTCCGGGTCGAGCATGTCGTGCAGCGCGTCGTAGAGCGGGCGCAGGTAGGGGTCGATCTTCTCGTTCAGGGTGCCCGGCAGGAAGCCCAGCCGCTCGCCCGCCTCGACCGCCGGCCGGGTCAGGATGATCCGGCTGACCTGCTTGGCCTGAAGTGCCTGGACGGCCTTCGCCATCGCCAGGTAGGTCTTGCCGGTGCCGGCCGGGCCGATGCCGAACACGATCGTGTTGGCGTCGATCGAGTCGACGTAGGTCTTCTGGCCCAGCGTCTTGGGGCGGATGGTGCGCCCGCGCCGGGAGAGGATGTTGAGGGTGAGCACCTCGGCGGGCCGCTCGGTGCCGCCCTGCTCGAGCATGCCGACGGTACGCCGGACAGCGTCAGTGGTCAGGGTCTCGCCCTTCTCGATCAGTTCGAGCAGCTCGCTGAAGAGACGCTCGGCGAGAGCGTTGTCCGCGGGCGCACCGGTGATGGTGATCTCGTTGCCGCGTACGTGCACGTCACTGGTGACCGAACGTTCGACGAGTCGCAGGATCTCGTCGCCCGCGCCGAGCAGGTTGACCATGATCTTGGCATCGGGAACCGTGATCCTGGTCTGCACCCGGGGCGGGCCGGGAGGTGGGGTGCCGGTCATAGATCGGGCCGTGGGGCCCTGCGCCACCTGCTTCCATCTCGCGCCGTGCCCTGCCGGCGCGGCGTGCGGACGATACTCCCATCGTATCCGCTCCGCACCGGCGGCACCGCGTCCATTTCCCCGCCCCTTCCGGCCGACCCGTCAGGCACGGAAGTCGTACCTGTCGAAGGTCTCCTGGTGGCGGGTGAAACGGTAGGTGGCCCAGTGCATCCCGACCACCTTCCCGTCGGCGTCCCGGGTGAGCCGCAGCAGCTCCCCGATCTCCCGCCCGGCGACGGTCCGGAACACGTCCGGGGATTCGGGCATCGGCGCGAAGACCGCCGGCGGCCTCCCCGCCGGGTCGTCCGCACCCCGGGCCCGCAGCGCCCCGTCGTGCCAGAAGAAGACGTACTCGAAACCCTCGCCCCACCAGCGGCCGAGCAGCCCGCGCCACGGTCCGGGCGCACCCGGACCGGGCTCCCACGGCTCGATGTCCGCCGGGGCGTGCTCGGCCGAGGCGACGAGCAACCGGTGCGGGAGCTCCAGTACCTCGCTCGCCGTGCCCGAGGAGGCGAGCACCGCGCAGCCCATCGCGCCCGCCGTACCGGCACCGCCGCGCCGGCCGTACACGCCGGCCAGGAAACCGGGCATCGCCCCGTCGTGCCCCACGTGCACCACCCGGTCCGGGTACGTGACCAGGATCAGTCCCAGCCCGAACCCCGCCGACCAGGCGGTCTCGTCGGTGGTGGTCACCGGCCAGCGCATCTCGTCCAGGGTGGTCGCGGCGAGCACCGCCCCGGTCGGATCCAGCGCCGTCGGGTCGGCCAGGAACGCCGCCCAACGGGCCATGTCCGTCGCGGTGCTCCACAGCTGGGCGGCCGGGCCGACCGCCCCGAAGTCGGTCGGCGGTTCCGGATGCGCCTCGTCGGAGTACGCGTCGACCAGGAACCCGGTCGCCGCCGACGGCCCCGGGTCGACCGAGGTGTCGGCCAGCCCCAGCGGGGTGAGCACCCGTGCGGCGAGCACCTCCGCCCAGGTGCTGCCCCGCAGCACGCCGACCAGCCGACCGAGCAGCGCCATCCCCAGGTTGGAGTAGTGGTAGCGGCGACCGGTGGGCAGCACCCGCTCGACCCGGATCAGGTCGGCGACCAGGTCGTCCACCTGCGGCGCGCGCAGCGTGTCCCAGACGTCCCCGTACGGCTCGCGTTGCAGCCCGGCGGTGTGCGAGAGCAACCGGCGTACGGTCAGCTCGCCGTGCGCCGGCAGCTCCAGGTGCCGGCTCAGCGGGTCGTCGAGGTCGAGCAGCCCGTCGTCGCGGCACTGCATCACCAGCACCGAGGTGAAGGTCTTGGTGACCGAGCCGATCCGGAAGCGGGTCGCCGGGCCGAGCACGGTGCCGTTGCCGGTGCCGCCGACCTGGTAGGTCCAGAGCGCACGGTCGGCCCGGTGCAGCGCCACCGCCAGGGCGGGCACCCGGGCCTGCGCCTGGACCTGCTGGACCATCCGCTCCAGCCGGTGGTGCACCCCCGCCCCGTCGACGCCCGTCCCCGCCTCGGGCGACACCCCCGGCCCCGGGCCGTCAGGCGTCACGCGTCCCGACCCTCGACCGTCACGTGCCCCCCATCCACGGGCGTCATGCCAGGTCCCGGGCCAGCATCGGGCCGAGGGGTGCGCCGCCGAGCAGGTGGGCGTGCACGTGGAAGACCTCCTGGCCAGCGTACGGGCCGGTGTTGAACATCAGCCGGAACCCGTCGCCGGTCAGTCCCTCGTCCTCAGCCACCGCGGCGGCCGTGGCCAGCACCTCACCGGCCAGCCCCGGGTCACCCTGGGCGAGCGTCGCCACATCCGCGTAGTGCTCCTTGGGGATGACCAGCACGTGCACCGGCGCTTTCGGACCGATGTCGCGGAAGGCGAGGGTGGTGCCGGTCTCCCGGACGATGGTGGCCGGGATCTCCCCGGCGACGATGCGGCAGAACAGACAGTCGTCTCCCATCCCACAAGTCTAAAGACCACCCCCGCCCACCCCCGCCCCCCGCCCACCCCACCCCTCCCGCCCTCACCCGCCCGCCCCGCCTTCCCTCCCCCTCCCCCTCACCTCCCTCCCCCCACTCCCTCACCCACCCCCCTCACCCCCGCCCCGGTGATCAAGAGGTTTACGTCAATTTCAAGCCCACCGATGACGCAAACCTCTTGATCACCGGACCTACCACGCCGGAGCCGGCGTTGGCGGTTGGTGATCAAGAGGTTTGGGGGTGGGGATGTGCTTCAGGGTGACGTAAACCTCTTGATCACCGGGGTGGGGGTGGGGGTGGGGGATTTACCAGCGGGAGAGGCGGGTGGCTAGGACGGTGAGGGCGGCCACGCCGGCGGTGGAGGTACGTAGGACCGAGGGGCCGAGGCGTACCTGGTGGGCGCCGGCCTCGGTGAAGGTGGTCAGCTCTGTCGGGGCGATGCCGCCCTCGGGCCCGACGACCAGGACGATCTCGCCGGTGGCCGGCAGCTCCGCCGCGGTGAGGCGCTCGTCGGCCTCCTCGTGCAGCACGAACGCCGCTGCCGCCCCGGCGATCCGTCTGGCCACCGTGGCGGTCGACTCGTCAGGCGCTCCGGCCACCACCGGCAGCCGCGCCCGGCGGGCCTGCTTGGCCGCCTCCCGGGCCGTCGCCGCCCACTTCGCCCGGGCCCGTACGCCCCGGTCACCGCGCCACTGCACCACCGAGCGGGACGCCGCCCAGGGCACGATCTCGTCCACCCCGACCTCGGTCATCGCCTGCACTGCCAGCTCGCCCCGGTCCCCCTTGGCGATGCCCTGCGCCACGACCAGCCGGGGGACGTCCGCGTCGACGTACCCCCGGGAGGTGATGGTGAGGTCGAGGGTGCCCCGGGCGACGGCGGTGACCACGGCGCCGGCGGTGCCACCCCGGCCGTCGGCGAGCAGCAGCTCCTCGCCGACGCGTACCCGTTGCACGGTGGCGGCGTGGTGCCCCTCGGGGCCGTCCAGGGTGAACTGGTCGGCGGTGGGCAGCGATTCGACCAGGAACAGCGACGCGGACACGACAATCAGGCTAACCGGCCGAGCCTGAGCCGGTCGGGGCTGGTCCCACGATCACCCGACCCCGACCCCGACCCCGACCCCGACCCCGAGCGGGAGCGGGAGCGGGAGCGCCGGCCCGACCCCGACCGGAGCGACGCGGCAGCGCCGGCCCGACCCCGACCGGAGCGACGCGGCAGCGCCGGCCCGACCCCGACAGCCCGACCCCGACCGGAACGATCAGGCGCGAGCCCGAACGGGCCGGTCAGGCGTGGCCGTTGAAGGCGTCGCGCATCCGGGAGAAGAAACCGCCCTGCTTGCTCAGCTCGGCGACCTCCTCGCCCCGGGTCTTGGCGAAGTCCCGCAGCATCTTCTCCTGGTCGGCGTCGAGCTTGGTGGGGGTACGCACGTCGAGGTGGACGTAGAGGTCGCCCCGGCCGGTGCCGCGCAGGTGCGGTACGCCCCGGGCGCGTAGCCGCAGCGTGCTGCCCGGCTGGGTGCCGGCCTTGACGTCGACGGTCTCCTCGCTGTCCAGCGTCTTGATGGTCAGCCGGGTGCCCAGCGCGGCGGCGGTCATCGGGACGGTGACCCGGCAGTGCAGGTCGTCGCCCTTGCGGGAGTAGACGTCGTGCGGGCGCTCGTGGATCTCGACGTAGAGGTCACCGGCGGTGCCACCACCCGGGCCGACCTCGCCCTGCTGGGCCAGCCGGATGCGCATGCCGTCCTCGACCCCGGCGGGGATCTTCACGGTCAGCGAGCGGCGGGTCCGCACCCGGCCGTCGCCGGCGCAGGTGGGACAGGGGTGCGGGATGGTGGTGCCGTAGCCCTGGCAGACGGTGCACGGGCGGGCCGAGACCACCTGGCCGAGGAAGGTCCGCTGCACCGACTGCACCTCGCCCCGGCCCCCGCACGCCTCGCAGGTCGCCAGGTGGGTGCCGGCTGCGGTGCCCGCCCCGGAGCAGGTGGTGCAGAGCACGGCGGTGTCGACGGTGATCGGGGCCTCGACGCCGAAGGCGGTCTCGTGCAGGTCCAGCTCCAGCCGCAGGATCGCGTCGGCACCCGGCCGGGTACGCGGGCGCGGTCCGCGTGCGCCACCGGCGGCGCCGCCGAAGAAGGCGTCCATGATGTCCTGGAAACCGACGAACGGGCCCGCCCCACCGGGGCCACCCGGGCCGCCGGCACCCCCGCCGCCCGGGGCGAGCGGGTCGCCGCCCAGGTCGACGATCTGCCGCTTCCGATCGTCCGACAGGACCTCGTACGCGGCGTTGATGTCCTTGAACTTCTCCTGTGCCTCCGGGTCCGGATTGACGTCCGGGTGGAACTGCCGCGCCAGCTTGCGGTAGGCGCGCTTGATCTCGTCGTCGGAGGCTTCCCGGCTCACGCCGAGGATGCCGTAGTAGTCCCTGGCCACTGCGTTCCGTGTCCTCATGTTCGTCTCGCGTTGCGCCGGTCGGCGGCCGGAGCCGGCCGTCGGCCCTGACTGGTCAGTTCTGGGCCAGCAGCTCGCCCACGTAGCGTGCCACGGCCCGCACCGTGGCGATGGTGCCGGGGTAGTCCATCCGGGTCGGGCCGAGCACACCCAACCCGCCGACGATGGTGCTGCCCGGGCCGTACCCGGTGCTGACCACCGAGGCGGCGCGGAGGTTGTCGATCTCGTTCTCGTCGCCGATCAGCACCCGGGTGGTGCTCGGCTCGGCCTCGCCGATCAGCTTGAGCAGGACCACCTCCTCTTCGAGCGCCTCCAGGATGGGACGCAGCGAACCCTGGAAGTCGAGCAGGCCGCCCCGGGTGAGGTTGGCGGTGCCGGCCAGCGCCAGCCGCTCCTCGGTGCGCTCGACGAGGGTCTCCAGCAGCACGGTGGAGAGGGTGGTCATGGCACCGCGCAGGTGCGGCGCGGACTCCTCGACAAGCGCCTGGACCAACGGCGGGGTGTCGGACAACCGGCTGCCGACCAGCTTCTCGTTGACCAACCGGCGCAGGTCGGTGACGTCGTCGGCGGGCACCGGCGCGGGCAGCTCGACCAGCCGCTGCTCCACCCGCCCGGTGTCGGCGATCATGACCAGCATCAGCCGGGTGGTGGAGATCGGCACCAGCTCCAGGTGCCGCACCGACGAGCGGGCCAGCGACGGGTACTGCACCACGGCGACCTGCCGGGTGAGCTGCGCCAGCAGGCGCACGGTGCGGTGCACGACGTCGTCCAGGTCGACCGCGCCGACCAGGAAGCGCTCGATGGCCCGGCGCTCGGCCGGGCTGAGCGGCTTGACCCGGGAGAGCCGGTCGACGAAGAGGCGGTAGCCGCGGTCGGTGGGCACCCGGCCGGCGCTGGTGTGCGGCTGCCGGATGTAGCCCTCCTCCTCCAGCACCGCCATGTCGTTGCGGACGGTGGCCGGGGAGACCCCGAGCTGGTGCCGCTCGACGAGCGTCTTGCTGCCGACGGGTTCCTGCGTGGCGACGTAGTCCTCGACGATCGCCCGCAGCACGGCGAGCTTGCGGTCGTCGAGACCCATCTCCCACCTCCTGATGCACGTCGACCGGGGCAGCCGCTGCGCCCGGCAACCGCTCTGGCACTCGACTGTAGCGAGTGCCAGTCTACGACGGCAGTACCGCCGCCGCGATGATCAACGACGGACCGTCGGTGTGGCCGCCCCCGGCGGGCGGCCGGCGCGGTCGCTGACCGAACGTCGAGGCCAACCTCACCAGTGTCGCTCTGGTGCGCCCTTGCCGGCAGCCCCTACCGTGGCGGCATGACTGAACCACCTCGCCCGCCCGGCGCGGGGGACGGCTACCCGCCGGACCCGAACGCTGGCCAGGGCTCGCCATACGAGCCACCCACCGCACCACTGTCCGGTGCCCCGGGGTCGGGCGGGTATCCCCCGCCCGGCGGGTATCCGCCGCCCACCGGTGACCAGCCGCCGTCGGGCGGCTACGGTCCGTCCGGTGGCTACCCGCCGCCGGGCGGCTACCCCCCGGCCGGTGGCGGATATCCGACCGCCGGCGCGTACGGCGCCCCGGCCGGTGGCTACGCCAACAACGAGGACAAGACCTGGGCACTTGTCGCGCACTTCGGCGGTGCCGCCGGTGCGCTGATCAGCTTCGGTCCGCTCGGCTTCGTCGCCCCGCTGATCGCCTACCTGGTACGCGGTCAGCAGTCGCCGGCCGTCCGGGCCCAGGCGCTGGCCGCGCTGAACTTCCAGATCCTCTGGTCGATCATCGCGTTCGTGCTGCTCTTCGTGAGCTGGTGCCTGCTCTTCCTGCCCAGCATCGCGGTCGTGGTGATCCAGATCCTGTTCGGGATCATCGCCGGCATGAAGGCCAACGAGGGGCAGGCCTACCGCTACCCGATGTCCACCAGCTTCATCAAGTGAGCCCCGGTCGGCCGCTCCCCCGGCCGGCCGGGAACCACCCCGGGCCGGGCACCGTCGTGCGCCGGCCCGGCACCGCCACGGACCGGCCCGGGTCGCGCGCTCAGGGCAGCAGGTCGCGGACCACCGCGTCGGCCAGCAGCCGGCCGCGCAGGGTGAGCACTGCCCGCCCCTGCGGATAGGCCGAGGGGTCCAGCAGCCCGGCGTCGCGCGCCCGGGCGGCACCGGCCCGGCCGGCGTCGTCAAGCGCGGCAAGCGGCAACCCGGAGGCCAGCCGCAGCCGCAGCATCACGTCCTCCATGTGCGCCTCGGCCGGGGTGAGGACCTCCCGGGCCAGGCCGGGTGAGTGCCCGGCGGCGAGCCGCTGCGCGTACGTCGTGGGGTGTTTGACGTTCCACCAACGCACCCCGCCGACGTGGCTGTGTGCCCCCGGGCCGAGGCCCCACCAGTCGGCGCCGGTCCAGTAGAGCAGGTTGTGCCGGCACCGGGCGGCCTCGGTGCGGGCCCAGTTGGAGACCTCGTACCAGGAGAAACCGGCCGCGTCGAGGGCTGCCTCCGCGGCCAGGTAACGGTCCGCCGCCACGTCGTCGGAGGGGTACGGCAGCTCGCCGCGCCGCATCCGGGCGGCCAGCCGGGTGCCGTCCTCCACGATCAGGGCGTACGCGCTGACGTGGTCGACCCCGGCGGCCACCACCTGCTCCAGTGAGGCGGCGAAGTCCTCGGCGCGCTCCCCCGGCGTACCGTAGATCAGGTCCAGGTTGACGTGGTCGAACCCGGCGTCGCGGGCCTCCCGGGCGGCCTCGGCGGCCCGGCCGGGGCGGTGGGTGCGGTCGAGGATCGCCAGCACCCCGGGGGCGGCGGACTGCATGCCCAGCGAGATCCGGGTGTAGCCGGCGGCCCGCAGGGTCTTCAGCGACTCCGGGGTGACCGACTCGGGGTTGGCCTCGGTGGTCACCTCGGCGTCGGCGGCCAGCCCCCAGGTGCGGTCGATGCCGTCCAGCAGGCGGGCCAGGTCGTCGGCGGGCAGCAGGGTCGGCGTGCCGCCGCCGACGAAGACCGTGTCCACCCTCGGCGGTCGGGCGTCGCCGAGCACCCGGGCGGCGAGCGCCAACTCGGCGAGCACGGTGTCGGCGTACGACTCGCGGTCGGCACCCCCGCCCAACTCGGCGGCGGTGTATGTGTTGAAGTCGCAGTAACCGCACCGGCTGGCGCAGAACGGCACGTGCAGGTACACGCCGAACCCGCGCGCGCCGACGGCACGCAGCGCGGTGGCGGGCAGCGCACCGTCGACGGGAACGGTCTCACCATCTGGAAGGACGCCGGGCATGGCCACTAGTGTGCCCGGCATGACCTCTCCCGACCGACTCGTGCGGGTCGCCACGGCCCGTGGGGTGACCACCCTCACCCTGGACAGCCCGCACAACCGCAACGCGCTGTCCACCGCGCTGATGACCGGGTTGCTGGCCGGGATCGCCGCGGCGGTCGCCGACGAGGCGGTCCGGGTGGTCGTGCTGGACCACACCGGCCCGGTCTTCTGCTCCGGGGCGGACCTGAAGGAGACGGCGGCGGCGTACGCCAGCGGGTCGGTGCCGGCCGGGATGCTCGGCGACGTGCTGGTGGCGGTCCGGGAGTGCCCGAAGCCGGTGCTGGCGAAGGTGGCCGGGCCGGCGCGGGCCGGTGGGCTCGGCCTGATCGCGGCGGCCGACCTGGCGGTCTGCGCGCAGGAGGCGACGTTCGCCTTCACCGAGGTGCGGATCGGGGTGATCCCGGCGGTCATCTCGGCGACCGTGCTGCCCCGGCTGCACCCCCGGGCCGCCGCCGAGCTGTACCTGACCGGGGACACCTTCGACGGCCGGCGGGCCGCCGAGGTGGGTCTGGTGACCGCCGCCGTGCCGGCCGACGGGCTGGACGCGGCGGTGGCCCGGTACTGCGCCTCGCTGGTCCGGGGAGCGCCTGGCGCACTGGCCGGGACGAAGGAGCTGTTGCGCCGGCCGGCGGCCCCCGACCTGCGGGCGGAGATCGCCGAACTGTCCGCCCGGTCCACCGGCTACTTCCTGTCCGCCGAGGGCCGTGAGGGCGTGACTGCCTTCCGCGAGCGGCGGGACGCGGCCTGGGTACCGACGGATTGAGCTGGTTTCTTCTGATTACGCGCGGGAACGTGAACCAGTCGACCGACCCGGGCTCCCAGAATGACGACGTAGGCTGGCTCCGACCCTGAAACAGGAGGTGCGGGTGCGAACACGGACATTCGTGGCAGCCGGTGTGGTGGTGGCGGTGCTCGCCATGCTCGGGGTCTGGGGAGTCCGTCAGCTCGGCGGTCAGCTTCGGCTGCCCACCGCCAGCCGCACCTGCACCGTGCAGGCCGACGGCACCGTGAAGTTGGACGCCGACCAGATGGCCAACGCGGCCACCATCGCCGCGATCGGCATGCAGCGGCAGATGCCCGAGCGGGCCGTGGTGGTCGCGCTGGCCACCGCGTACCAGGAGTCGGGGCTGCGCAACCTCGCCCACGGTGACCGGGACTCGCTCGGCCTGTTCCAGCAGCGACCCAGCCAGGGCTGGGGCACCCCGGACCAGATCCGCGACGAACGGTACGCGGCCAACCGGTTCTACAAGGCGCTGAAGAAGGTCCGTGGCTGGGAACGGATGGAGGTCACCGACGCCGCCCAGGCGGTGCAGCGGTCGGCGTACCCGCAGGCCTACCAGAAGTGGGCGGACGAGTCGCAGGTGCTGGCGCGGGCCCTGTTCGGTGAGGCGACCGGCGCGGTGGCCTGCACGGTCGGGCGTACCCCGGTGATGCGCGGGCAGGCGGCGACCGCCGAGCTGACCCGCGGCCTGACCCTGGACTGGGGGTTGCCCGGTGCCGGCGCGGTGGCCGAACTGACCGACGTGACGGTGCCCGCCGCGGACGCCCGCGACGGCTGGCGGTACGCGCACTGGCTGGTCTCGCACGCCCCCGACCACGGGGTGAAGCGGGTCCGCTTCGGCGGCCTGGAGTGGACCGCCGACAACGGCCGGTGGGCGAAGGTCGCCGACGGCCGGGCCGCCGAGCCCCGGGTGCTGGCCGAGGTCTTCGCCGACCGCACCTGACCGCCCGGTCGGCGGGCCGGTGCGGTCAGCCGGCGACGTTCAACCGGCGACGGACCTTCTCCATCGTCGGCGCGGGCAGTTCGGAGGCGGTGAGCAGCCGGGGCAGCAGCTCCGGTTCCAGGCTCATGGCCCGGAACACCTCGCCGATGGTGACCCCGTGCGCCGGCCGGTCCACCACCTCGACCGGGTCGCCGGCGCCGACCTCACCTTCGCGCAGCACCCGCAGGTACGCCCCGGGCGCGGCCCGGACGGTGAACCGCTTGATCAGGTCGGGCACCCCCCAGAAGCCGGCGAAGGTCATGCACGGGGTGCGCGGTTTGGTGACCTGGAGCAGCGCCGAGCCGACCGCCCAGCGTTCGCCGACCACCGCGCCGGTCACGTCCACCGCCCAGGTGGTCAGGTTCTCGCCGAAGCCGCCGGGGCGGACGTCCCGGCCCAGCTCGGCCGCCCACCATTCGGCGTCCTCCTGCGCGTAGGCGTAGACCGCCTGGTCGGGGCCGCCGTGGTGGGCCCGTTCGCCGATGAAGTCGCCGGCCACCCCGCCGGTACGCAGCGGCACCGGGCCGTCGGCCGGCCGCTTGTCGATGCCGCTGCGCCCGCTCGCGCCGCCCGCCCACTGCGCCTCGGTCACCACGCCGAGATTCACCGCCGTCACCCTGCCCGTCATCGGCCCAGCCTACGACGACCACCCGCCGACGACGGCCCCGCGCCTCAGCCCTTGACCGCGCCGGCCACCAGGCCGGAGACCATCCGCCGCTGCACCAGCAGGAAGAAGACGATCACCGGCAGGGTGAAGAGCGTGGAGGCCGCCATCACCGAACCCCAGGCGGTGTCGTCCCGACCGAAGAAGAAGGTCATCGCCACCGGCAGGGTGTACCGGCTCTGGTCGTTGACGAAGGTCAGCGCGAAGATCAGCTCGTTCCAGGCGGTGATGAAGGAGAAGATGCTGGTCGCCACCAGGCCTGGCGCGACAAGCGGAAAGAGGACCTTCCGGAAGATCTGCGACCGGCTCGCCCCGTCGATCGCGGCGGCCTCCTCCAGTTCCTTCGGCACCGCCGCGACGAAGCCGCGCAGCATCCACACCGCGAACGGCAGCGAGAAGCCCAGGTAGGTCAGGATCAGGCTGGGCAGGGTGTTGTAGAGGCCGAGCCGCTGGATCATCAGGAACAGCGGGATGACCAGCGCCTCCAGCGGGATCATCTGGACCACCAGCAGCATGATCAGGAAGGTGGTCCGCAGCCGGAACCGGAACCGGGCCACCGCCGTCGCGGCCAGCAGCGCCACCAGGCCGCTGAGCACGACCGTGCTCCCCGCGACAAGCACGCTGTTGAGCAGGAAGTCGCCGAAGGTCACCCCCGGGATCAGGTTGCCGGTGAGGATCTCCCGGTAGTGCTCCAGGGTCGGGTGGGCCGGCACCGGCCGGGGGGTGGCCGAGAAGATCTCCCGGTTCGGCTTCAGCGAGGTGGCGACCATCCAGTAGACCGGGAACGCGGCGAAGAGCGCCACCAGCAGGCCCGCGCCGTTGAGGGCGACCTTCTTCACGACCCGTCCTCCTGCCTGAGCACCATCCGGACGTACAGGCCGGTCACCAGCAGCAGGATCAGCGTGAGGATGACCGCGACGGCCGAACCCACGCCGTACTTCGGCGGCGGCGAGAACGCCTCGGCGTACGAGTAGATGGCGAGCATGAACGTCGGCCGGTCCTGGGTGCCGCCGGCCAGCACGAACTGTTGGGTGAACACCTTGAAGTCCCAGATGGTGGAGAGCACCACCAGGATGCCGAAGACCGGCCGCAGCAGCGGGAAGGTGATCTTCCAGAACACCGTCCACGGGCCGGCCCCGTCCACCCGGGCCGCCTCGTGCAGCTCGCTCGGCACACTCTTGAGCCCGGCGAGCACACTCACCGCGATGAACGGGAACGAGTGCCAGACCACCACCAGGGTCAGGATCGCCAAGAACAGCAGCGGCGAGTTGAACCAGCCGTAGCCGGACCAGTCGGTGCGCCCGAAGAGCGCCTGCGACAGCCCGTCCGGCAGGGCGTTGAACGCCCAGGTGACCAGGCCGGAGGTGTCATCGAAGATCCACTTCCAGACGATCGTGCCGGTCAGCGCCGGGGTGGCCCAGGCCAGCATCACGCAGCTGGCCACGAAGGTGGCCATCCTGCGGCCGAGCCGGTGCAGCAGCAGCCCGACCAGGGTGCCCAGCACCATCGTCAGCAGCACGTTCGCCGCCGCGAAGAGCACCGTGTTGCGCAGCACCGTACGGAAGAACGGGTCGCCGAGGATCTGGGTGTAGTTGGCCCACCCGACGAACGGCCATTCGCGGTCGCCGCGCAACTGCCGGACGTTGTCCAGCTTGAAGAACGACATCGCCACCACCTGGCCCAGCGGCCAGAGCAGCAGCACCCCGATGACCACCAGGCAGGGCAGCAGGAGCAGGTACGGCAGGCGGTCCACCCGGCGTCGCCGCCGTACGGGGGTCTCCCGCGCGGCGGCCGCCCCGGTGCGCTCGGTCAGAGTGCTCACTTGGCGTTGAGGATGCTTTCCATCTCGGCGGCGGCGTCGGCGGTGGCCTGCTCGACCGACTTCTGACCCTTGATGACCGAGCTGTTCATCGCCTGGGTGACCGTTCGGGTCCGGCTGACCTCCACCCACTTCGGAGTCAACGGGGTCACCCGGGTGCGTTGCATGGTGCTGGCGAACGCCGCCATCAGCTTGTCGTCGGCGTAGTCGCCGCCCCGGACGAGGTCGGCGTAGACCGGGAAGAAGCCGAGACTGCCGGCGAAGGTCTGCGCGTTCTTCTTGTTCAGCAGCACGGTCAGGTAGTCCCAGGCCAGGTCCTGCCGCTCGCTGTCGCGCCAGAGGGCGAGGTCGGAGCCGCCGGCGAAGGCCGGGGCCGGCCTGCCGTCCGGGCCGGGGATCGGGAACGTGCCCCAGACCTTCTCGATCTCGGGGTTGTCCTTCTTGATCGCGCCGGCCTGCCAGCTTCCGGCGAAGGCCATCGCCGCCTTGCCGGTGGCGAACTGGGTGCGGGCGTCGATCTCGTTCCAGGCGGCGGCGGCGGGCGGGGCGACCTTGTGTACGGTCACCAGGTCGGTCCAGAACTTCACCGCCTGCTGTGCCTGGGGGCTGGTGTAACCGGACTTCCAGGTGCCGCCCTGGTCGGTGGCGATCTCGCCCCCGGCACCCCAGAGGAAGGAGTAGAAGGGCAGCTCGGAGTTGCCGGGCAGGGCGATGCCGTAGGTGCCGGGCTTCTTGGCCTGCACCGCCTTGGCGACCGAGACCAGTTCGTCCCAGTTCTTCGGCGGCTGCACGCCCGCCTCGGCGAACCAGTCGGTGCGGTAGTAGATGGCGCGCACGCCGGCGTACCAGGGGACGCCGTACTGCTTGCCGTCGAGTTGGGCGTTGCGCACCAGGTCCGGCAGGACGTCCTTGCCGTCGGCCCAGTCGCCGAACCGGCCGGAGACGTCGGCGAGGGCCTCCTGGGCCGCCCAGCCCTGGGTCTCGGTGTTGCCCAGCTCGGTGACGTCCGGGCCCTCGCCGCCGGCGAGCGCCGCCTGGAACTTCTTCGGCGCCTCCAGCCAGGGGACGTACTGGACCACCACGTCGGTGTCGGGGTGCCGCTGTTGGAACTCGGTCTCGACGCCGTCGAGGAACGCCGTCTGGGCGGCGCTGCCCTCGCCCATCATCCAGACCGTCAGCTTGCTGTCGTCGGCGGCTTCGTCGTCGCCTGAACCACCGCAGCCGGCGAGCACCATCGCGGCCGAGGCCACGACGGCGGTGACCGGAGCCAGCCGTTTCCACCTGTTCACGCCACTTCTCCCTCGCGCCGTCCGGCACTTACCTTCTTAGCCGCACCCTAGTAGGAAAATTTCCTTTACGACAGGGGGCGGTTCCCGTCCCGGCCGGCAGACCGTCGCCGATGGTGACGGCGGGTGCCGCGAGGGTGCCGACGGCGGCCGCCGCGGATGCCCGGCGAGGCGACCGTATCGCAGGCGGAGGCCCCTGAGGAGGGCCTACGACGGCCCTGTCGGGCTCGAGCCGTGGACACGAGGACAAGCGGATGCCCACCCCCCGAACCGGGGAGCGGGCATCCGCTTGGTGGTACGTGCCGACCGGTCACCGACCGGCGGACGGGTCAGCGGTGGCTGACGCCCCGACGCCGGCCAACACCGGCCACCAGGGCCACGGCGATGGCGGCGACGACGACCTGCACCAGCAGCTCGGTCCAGTCGATACCGGCGGTCTCCGTGGCGATGCCCATCGCCCGGGCCAGCACGGTGCCCAGCAGCGCGGCGCCGACACCGATCAGCAGGTGCATCCAGATCGGCATGTTCTGACGACCCGGCACGACCAGGCGGCCCAGCGCGCCGACGATGAGGCCGACGACGAGCGCGGTGATGATGCCCCAGACGGTGAACTCCACGACCGTCCTCCTTCTTCTGTCGATATGTCATTCGATGAGTTGTTGTTGCTGTGGTGATCGATAAGGTTCCCGAAGCGGAGAATCGCGAAACCGGTTCCGGTAACGATCCGGTCTAGATCCCACTACCGGCGGTCGATCCCTCCGGCCGGCTGCGGCGGCGCGGGACGAGCCCCCTCCGGTCAGCTGCGGCGACGCGGGACGAGCTGCACGGCGGGAAGGCCGGTGGCGACCACGGTCGGGACAGACGCGAGCGGGCGCCCGACCCCGAGGGGTGCGGGCGCCCGCTGAGCGGTACGGCTGTTACCGGTGGGAGACGCCGCGGCGACGACCCACGCCGGCCACCAGGGCCACGGCGATGGCGGCGACGACGACCTGCACCAGCAGCTCGGTCCAGTCGATACCGGCGGTCTCCGTGGCGATGCCCATCGCCCGGGCCAGCACGGTGCCCAGCAGCGCGGCGCCCACGCCGATCAGCAGGTGCAGCCAGATCGGCATGTTCTGGCGGCCCGGCACGACCAGACGGCCCAGAGCGCCGACGATGAGACCAACAACGAGCGCGGTGATGATGCCCCAGACGGTGAACTCCACGGTCGCCCTCCTCCTCAAGATTGAGTCACACGGTATGTGTGGTTCCTGTCGTGAGAGCTAGGTTCCCGACCGGCCGGAAACCCAAACCGACTCACCGCCACACTTGTCGCCGAACGTCGATGCGACGACGGTGCGTCGGTTTACCGACCGTCGATGTCCGCCCAGCTCAGCGGGGGTGCATCGGCCCGTGCGAGCAACACCGGGACACAAAAAATTCACCCGTACGCCAGGGAGGCAGGGCCCCGCCTACTTCTTGCCGGCCGGCTTGGCGTCGCCGGAATCCGAGGAGAGCGCGGCGATGAAGGCCTCCTGGGGGACCTCCACCCGGCCCACCATCTTCATCCGCTTCTTGCCCTCCTTCTGCTTCTCCAGCAGCTTGCGCTTACGGCTGATGTCACCGCCGTAGCACTTGGCGAGCACGTCCTTGCGGATGGCGCGGATGGTCTCCCGGGCGATCACCCGGCTGCCGATCGCCGCCTGGATCGGCACCTCGAACTGCTGGCGCGGGATCAGGTTGCGCAGCTTCGCCGCGATCGACGTGCCGTAGTTGTAGGCCTTGTCCTTGTGCACGATGGCGCTGAACGCGTCCACCGGCTCACCGTGCAGCAGGATGTCCACCTTGACCAGGTCGGACGCCTGCTCGTCGGAGGGCTCGTAGTCAAGCGAGGCGTAGCCCTTGGTGCGGCTCTTCAACTGGTCGAAGAAGTCGTAGATGATCTCGGCGAGCGGGAGGGTGTAGCGCAGCTCCACCCGGTCGGCGGAGAGGTAGTCCATGCCGAGCAGGCTGCCCCGCCGGCCCTGGCACAGCTCCATCACCGCACCGACGTAGTCGTTCGGGGTGAGCACGGTGGCCCGCACGACCGGCTCGTACACCTCGGCGATCTTGCCGGTGGGGTACTCGCTCGGGTTGGTCACCACGATCTCCTGGCCGTCGTCGGTGATGGCCCGGTAGACCACGTTCGGGGCGGTGGAGATCAGGTCGAGGTTGTACTCCCGTTCCAGCCGCTCCCGGATGATCTCCAGGTGCAGCAGGCCGAGGAAGCCGCAGCGGAAGCCGAAGCCCAGCGCCCCGGACGTCTCCGGCTCGTAGTCGAGGGCGGCGTCGTTGAGCTTGAGCTTGTCCAGCGCCTCACGCAGGTTGGGGTAGTCCGAACCGTCGATCGGGTAGAGGCCGGAGTAGACCATCGGCCTCGGGTCCTTGTAGCCGCCGAGGGCCTCGGTCGCCGGCCGGGAGTTGATGGTGACGGTGTCACCGACCCGGGACTGCCGGACGTCCTTCACCCCGGTGATCAGGTAGCCCACCTCGCCGACGCCGAGCGCGTCGGCCTTGACCATCTCGGGCGAGATGACGCCGATCTCCAGCAGCTCGTGCACCGCGGCGGTGGACATCATCTTGATCCGGTCCCGGGCGCTGATCCGGCCGTCGATCACCCGGACGTAGGTGACCACGCCCCGGTACACGTCGTAGACCGAGTCGAAGATCATTGCGCGGGCGGGGGCGTCGGCGTCGCCGACCGGCGCGGCGAACTGCCGGACGATCTCGTCGAGCAGGTGCGGCACCCCGACCCCGGTCTTGCCGGAGACCCTGATGCAGTCGGCCGGATCACCGCCGATCAGGTGGGCCAGCTCCTCGGCGTACTTCTCGGGCTGGGCGGCCGGCAGGTCGATCTTGTTGAGCACCGGGATGATCCGCATGTCGTTCTCGAGCGCCAGGTAGAGGTTGGCCAGCGTCTGCGCCTCGATGCCCTGCGCGGCGTCGACAAGCAGCAGCGCGCCCTCGCAGGCGGCCAGCGACCGGGACACCTCGTAGGTGAAGTCCACGTGACCCGGGGTGTCGATCATGTTCAGGACGGCCTGCTCACCGACCCGCTCGCCCTCCCGGATGGTCCACGGCATCCGGACGGCCTGGCTCTTGATGGTGATGCCGCGTTCACGCTCGATGTCCATCCGGTCGAGGTACTGCGCGCGCATCTGCCGGGGGTCGACCACGCCGGTGAGCTGCAACATCCGGTCGGCCAGAGTCGACTTCCCGTGGTCGATGTGGGCGATGATGCAGAAGTTCCGGATGCGCGCCGGGTCGGTGGCACCAGGAGCGTTCGCGCCGGGATCGAGCGTCGGTGGCACAGCGGTCCGTTCTGGTCGGCTGACGTGAGCGGGCCGACGCGCCGCCGGCCCCCTCTATGTTCCCACGTCGCTCCGAACCCGGTCCGGTCACTCCTCGGGTGGCTCGACGAAGAGGGCCGCGAGCTTCGGGAGCCGACGGCGGGCCTCCTCCTCGTCGTCGAAGTCCCAGAAGTCGTTCAGGTCGGGCACCGGCACCCTGTCGCGCTCCGCCGGCAGGTCGCTGGCGGTCGCCTTCCGGTACGCGTCCCACGGCACCGCCAGCATGTCCTCGCACTCGAACTCCTCGCCGCTGAGCGCGGCCGACCGGACCCGGGGCAGCTCGGCCAGCGAGTCCGGAGCCGCCACCGCCGCGGCGAAGACCGCCCGGCCCTGGGTCATCAGCCAGCCCCGGAAATACTCGAACCCGTCGTCGGAGGCACCCCCGTTGATGAGGTACGCCGCTCCCCACAGGTCCACCCGGTAGGAGGCCGCCAACACCCGTTGCTGATGGTGTGCGTACCCGACGATGTCCTCCGGGGTGCGCTCGGCGAGCAGCGCGACCGCCCGGGCGGCGACCGCGTCCGCCTCTCCCCCGGCCCCGCTCCGGGCCTGGTCGATCAACTGCCAGAACTCATCGGTCCTCATGGCCCCGCAGTCTCCCAGACCCCGGCCCGGCTCGGGCCGAACCCGTCCCCCGCCCACCTCGGGCCGAACCGGTCCGACCCTCGGGACGTTCCCGACCTCGGGACGTTCCCGACCTCGGGTCGGACCGGGCGAGCCGATCTCGGGCCGGACCGGGCGAGCCGATCTCGGGCCGGACCGGGCACGATGAGGGGGTGTCCGCGACGCTGCCGCCGTACCACGAGACCGCCGTGCGACCCGACTGGCGTGACCTGCCCGACGGCCTGCGGGAAGCAGTCACCGCCCGACTCGGCGCGACGGTGGTCACGGCCCGGACCGCCACCGCGGGTTTCACCGGCGGCTTCGCCGCCGTGCTGGAGACGGCCGCCGGCAGCCGGGTCTTCGTCAAGGCCGCCGACCTGACCCGCCAACGGCATCTGGCCGACTGGTACGCCCGGGAGCTGGCCGTCCTCGACCGGTTGCCGGCCGGCCTGCCGGTCCCCCGCCCTCGCTGGGCGCTCGACGCGGCCGGCTGGTACGCGGTCGGCCTGGACGCCCTCGACGGGCGGACACCCCGACTGCCCTGGGATCCGACCGAGCTGACCGCCGTGCTCGACGGGTACGCCGAGGTCGCCGCCGCGCTGGCCGACCCGCCGCCCGCGCTGGCCGCGCTCGGCCTGCCCCGGCTGGCCGACCTGGCCCGCTCCGACATCCTCTGGTGGGGTGAGGTGGCCGCCGGGCGCGAGCCGACACCCCCGCTTCCCCCGCAGGCCCGCCACCGGCTGCCCGACCTCGTCGCGCTGGAATCCCGGCTGCCCGGGTACGCGGCGACCGCGCCCGGCCTGGTCCACGGCGATCTGCGGGTGGACAACGTGCTGCTGGACCCGGCCGGGCGGGCCTGGTTCTGCGATTGGAACTGGCTCTGCCACGGCCCGGCCTGGTTCGACCTGGCCGGGCTCCTGATCACCGGGTACGCCGACGAGGGGGACCTGGACGCGATCTTCGCCGGTCATCCGGCAGCGGTCGGTGCCCCACCCGACGCCCTGGACGTGACGCTGGCGGCCCTCTCCGGCTACTACCTCACCGCCGCCGGACCACCACCGACCGCTGACCGACCACCAGCCGCCGGCCTGTCACCGGCCGCCGGCCGACCCCCCGTCTCCGACCTGCCACCGGCCCTCAGCCCGGCACCGACGGTCGACACGTCGTCTGGTGACGATGCCGCCGGGCCAGATTCGGCAGGGGCGTCTCCGCTGTTGTGGGCGCACCGTCGGTTCAGCGGGGAACAGGCGCTCAGCTGGCTCGCCGCCCGCCAGGGCTGGCGCTGACCCGCCGCGTCCCGGAGCCCCCGCCTCCCCGCCCGCTGCCTCTCTGCCATGCCACTTCCCGGGCCCTGCCGTTTCCGCACCCGCCGCGTCACGGTCTGGTCGCCGCCCGGTGAGGTGGGGGTGGGCGCTTTGGTTCCTCCCCGCGGACCTGGTAGCCTGGGTTTTCGCGTGGCGATGACGCATGCTCGTCGCGCGCGGAAGTGCAGACCAAACCGAGCTATCAAGACGAGGCTGTCGCGTGGCGAACATCAAGTCCCAGATCAAGCGCAACCGGCAGAACGAGAAGCGCCGGCTGCGTAACAAGTCGGTCAAGTCGTCGCTGAAGACCGCCATCCGGAAGTTCCACGAGGCTGCGGAGGCCGGTGACGCCGAGAAGGCCACCGTCCTGATGCGTGACGCCGCCCGTAAGCTTGACAAGGCCGCCAGCAAGGGCGTCATTCACGCCAACCAGGCGGCCAACCGGAAGTCGGCCATCTCGAAGCGCGTCGGCTCGCTCTCGGCCTGACCGAGCGACCCAAACCTGACCGTAAGCCCCGGGGCAGCGCCCCCGGGGCTTACGGCTGTCCACCGCTCGGACGCCGATATCCCACCCGTCTCGTCTCGGACATCATGTCCGCACCCAGCAAACGCCCCGCCTCAGGATCGCCTGTTTCCTGGTTGTAGTGGCCTCGTTGCACCTTGGATGCCACTACAACCAGGATCGAGCGCGATCTGGTGCGGCCCAGGCTCTGTCCCCGTCCACGGAACGGCCCTGATCACGGCGGAGGCGGCCTACTTCACAGTGGGTGCCGGGAGGTACCCGGGGGTGGGAGATCAGCCGGCTCCCACGGTGGACACGGAGTGGCGACCACCACGCCGGACGGGACGCTCGGCACCTGGGCCCGCCCGACCACCGGCTCGACCTGCCGCCGAAACCGGTCCCGTTCCTGCTCCGGTACCAGCGCCGCCGAGTGGACCACCCGCTCGGCAACCACGTCGTTGAGTTTCACCATGACGGCCACCGCCAGCGGCAGCACCGGGACCGCCCACCAGCTCACCAACTCGGCCAGGGCGAGCAGCACCGCGAGCGCCACCGCTCCTTCGAAGAAGACGAAGCAGAGCACCCCACCGGGGTTGACGAAGCGCAGGCCGAGCAGCCGGGCGTAGAGCGGCCGATACCGTTGATCATCTGTCGGCATGGTGGACCACCCCCTCCGGCTATGCCCGGTCACCGGACGGGCCGGGTCAGCCACCCGACGGGCCGGGTCAGCCACCGGACGGGCCGCGCCGGTCACCTGGTGCGGCCTCGCCGGGCGGCGGCGACCGAGAAGACCGCCTTCTCCAGCGCGTACCCCCGATCGTCGGCGCCGCCCTTGACCGCCGCGTTGCATTCCGCTGCCGCCCGCATCGCCTCGACCAGGCCCTCCGGCGTCCACCCCCGGGCCCGCTGCTGGGCATTCTTGATCTTCCAGGCGGGCATGCCGAGGGTGCTGGCCAGCTGGTACGGATCGCCCCGGCCGGCGGCGGCGACCCGCGCCACCGTCCGGACCCCGTCGGCGAGGGCGTCGGCGATCGGCACCGGATCGACCCCGACGTGTAGCGCCCAGCGCAGTGCCTCCAGGGCGGCGGGGACATCGCCGATCATCGTGG
Source organism: Micromonospora sp. NBC_00421 (assembly GCF_036017915.1). Classification (NCBI taxonomy): domain Bacteria; kingdom Bacillati; phylum Actinomycetota; class Actinomycetes; order Micromonosporales; family Micromonosporaceae; genus Micromonospora; species Micromonospora sp. NBC_00421. Next base: position 50,375 of record NZ_CP107929.1, on the reverse strand, counting down.
CGTCGGCGACCGTGAAGCCGCTCACCTCGACTCTGCCCCGGTAGTAGCGGGCCACCGTCTCCGCGCCGATCCGCCCGTCGGTGTCCGCGATCAGCTGCGAACAGGCGGCAGCGAGCTCCCGCAGGTCGGTCCCGACGGCAGCGATCAGCGCATCGGCCGCGTCGTCGGTGCACTTTCCGCCGCCCCTGCGGATCTCGTCGCGGACGAATGCCACCCGCTCACGGTGCCCCTTGAACTTCGCTGCCGGGACGACCGTCGCACCGGCGGCGCGCAGCCCGTCCGCGAACGCCTTGCCCTTGCCCCCGCCCAGGTGCAGCACCACCAGCTGGACGTCCGGATCGGGGTTCTTCGCGTAGCCGAGCAGCGCGGTGACCAGGTCTTTACGGGCGTCCTGGGCGGACCGGAGCACCAGCACCCGCCGCCCACCGAACAGCGACGGGCTGAGCATCTCGTCGATCTCGCCCACCGCCAACGCCCCGGCCTGGTACTCCCGGACGTCGACGTCCGGGTCGACGCCACGGGCTTTCGTCACGGCGTCGGTCACCGCGCGCGTGGCGAGCAACTCCTCGTCGCCGAGGACGAGCAGAATAGGAGCAAGGTCGACGCCGGTCACGTCGCTCATCTTGGCACGGCCGGCAGGGGATCGGGTCTGCTCGTCGGCGACCGCGACGGCCCACCCCGCACTCAGCGCAAATATGGACATTTACCATTTTTATTGGACTAAGGTCGCGATGCATCGCAGGGTGCAGTGCGCCGTCGGTCACCTGCGGCCGGGTGGCAGGCCTCGCTCGACCACCGCCAGTCGACCGCCGGCCCGGACCACCACCGCCACGTCGCCGTCGGTGTCGGTACGCAGCACCCGTGTGCCGGACCGGACGAGCCGGTCGAGGATCACCGGGCTGGGATGCCCGTAGTCGTTGTCGACCCCCACCGGCACCAGCGCCACGGCCGGCCGTACCGCGTCGAGGAAACCCGGATCCTGGTACGCGCTGCCGTGGTGGGCCACCTTGAGCACCTCGGCCCGCAGCGTCTCCGGCGGAACCCGGTCCAGCAGTGCCCGCTGCTCCTCCGTCTCCGCATCCCCCGGCAGCACGATGCGTACGCCGGCCACCGAGGCCCGTAGCACCAGCGAGTTGTTGTTCGGGTCGGACCGGGTGCCCCGCATGGGATGGGGCGGCCCGAGAACGACAAGGTCGACCCCCGCGGACCGGTACGACCAACCGGCCGCCGGCACCACCCGCCTGGCGGTCCCGACGGCGGCCGTCACCAGTTCCAGACCCGCCGCCGGCTCGGCCATCGCCGGGGTGAGCACCATGGCCACCCGCCGGCCCCGCGACACCCCGGCGACACCACCCACATGGTCAGCGTGGAAGTGGCTCACCACCAGCAACGACACCTCTCGTACCCCGAGCCGGCGCAGGCAGCCGTCCACCGCCGATGGTTCCGGGCCGGCATCCACCACCACCGCCCGGCCGGACGTCACCGGTAGCACGATGGCATCGCCCTGGCCGACGGCACAGGCCACCACCACCCAGCCCTCCGGCGGCCACCCGCTGGCGATCAGCCGGACCGGGAGGGCGCCCAGCACCACCGCCACCGCGCCGACCGCCACCAGCCGACGAACCAGCGGACGGCGGACCGCCAGCAGCAGCCCCAGCGTCAGCCCGGCCAGCAGCATCGCGCCCGGGACCCCACCCGGCCAGAGCAGGGTGCCCGCCGGTAGCCGGGCCCCGACCCGGGCCACGGTGACCAGCCACCAGGCCGGCCAGCTCGCCAACCAGGCGGCGAATCCGGCCCCGGCCGGCCACACCGGCGAGACGACGGCCGCCGCCACCCCGAGCACGGTGGCCGGGGCGATCGCCGGCACCACCAGCAGGTTGGCCGGCACCGCCACCAGGCTCACCGTGCCGGAGATGCCTGCCACCACCGGCCCGCAGGCGAGCTGGGCCGCCGCCGGGACGGCCAGTGCCTCGGCCAACCCCGCCGGTACGCCCCGGCGGCGCAGCCCGTCCCGCCAGCCGGGGGCGAGCAGCAGCAACCCACCGGTGGCCAGGACGGACAGCGCGAAACCGGCGTCCCCGGCCAACTCCGGGTCGACAAGCACCAGCACGGCCACCGCCGCGGCCAACGCCGGCAGCGTCGCCCGGGGACGCCCGACGGCCAACGCGGCCAGCCCGATCGCCCCCATGGTGGCCGCCCGCACCACGCTGGGCGAGGGGCGGACCAGGACGACGAAGCCGATCAGTGCCAGCCCACAGAGAACCGCCGCCAGCCGGGGGCCCGCCCGGGCCCAGCGGGCCAGCAACAGCACCGCACCGACCACGATCGCCACGTTCGAGCCGGACACCGCGTTGAGATGGGTCATCCCGGTGGCCCGGAAGTCTTCCTCCACGGTGGCCGGCAGTCGACTGGTGTCGCCGACGACCAGGCCGGGCAGCAGGCCGCCCTGCTCGGGTGGGAGCGGTGCGCACGCCCGGTGCAGACCTGCCCGCAGGGTGCCGGCGGCGCGTTGGAGCCACGGCGGGGGCCCGTGCCGGACCGGCGGACCGGTCACGGTCAGCACGGCCGCGGTGAGATCGCCGCCCCGGGGGGTGGCCAACCGGCCCTGGGCGGTCAGCCGCTGCCCGGGCAGCAGTCCCCGCCAGGCCGGGTCGGTGGCGAGCACGAGCAGGCGTACCGGAACCCGCAGGCGGTGGCCCTCGGGGTCGGTGAGCGCGGTCAGTTCCGCCGTGACGAGCAGGGTCGCCGGTCGGCCGGGTGCCCCGCGTACCGGACGGGGATCGTCGCGGAGCACCAGGCCGGCGGTGACCCGGGCCCGGTCGTCGACCAGGGCGCGCAGCGGGGCGGCATCGCGGACGTGCAGGCGGGCCGCGGTGGCGGTGCTGCCACAGACCACCCCGAGCAGTACGGCGACGGCGATCCAGCCGTGCCGTCGGACCGGCGTGGTCGGGTTGCCCAGCATCGCGAGGAGATGCGCGGCGAGCAGGGCGGCGAGGACAGCGGCGCTGACGGCGAGCAGGACCGCCGTCCGGGCGGTGAGGTGCAGGCAGGTCAGCGCCGCCAACCAGGCGGCCACCGCCAGCCCGGCCAGGCGCAGGTCGGGAGCCCGGTCAGCGGCGACCGCGCCGTCCAGGATCGGGCCGCCGGTCACACCGTCACCAGGTCCTTGAGCTGTTCGTACCGGGCGTCGCCGATGCCGTCGACCTGGCGCAGGTCGCCTACGCTGCGGAAGCCGCCCTGCTGGTCGCGGTGGGTGAGGATGCGTTGGGCGAGCACCGGGCCGACCCCGGGCAACGCGTCGAGCTGCGCCAACGTGGCGGTGTTGAGGTTGACCCGGCCACCCGGCACCACCCCGCCCGCCGCCGGCCCGGCCGGGGCACCACCTTCCCCGGCGGCACCGGGTGGTGCGGTGACCCCGACCAGGACCAACTCCCCGTCGGCCACCTTCCGGGCCGGGTTGAGCAGCGCCACGTCCACCCCGGGCAGGGCACCGCCGGCCGCTTCGACCGCGTCGGCGACCCGCGCCCCCGCCGGCACCCGGACGAGCCCGGGACGGCGTACCTTGCCGGCCACCGCCACCACCAGCTCACCGGTCGGCTTCGGGGCCGGACCCGATGCAGGCCCGCCGGAGGACTCCGGCCCGGCCACCGTCGGCGCCGAGCGCACCGGCTCGGCCTGCGGGCGGGACCGCCAGGCCCAGAACCCCGCGCCGAGCACCACGACCACCGCCACGGCGGCCAACGCCCGGACGCCGCGCCGGCCGGGGTCGAAGACACCGGGCCCGGACAGGTGGCCGCCGGCGAGCGTGTCGTCCCCATCGGGGTGGTACGCCCGGTCGAGGCCGGGTTGCCCGGCCCGAGCGGGGTGGACGGCCTCGACGTCACGCGGCCGGTCGGCGTCGAGAGAACCGGGATCACGAAGGCCGGGGTCAGCGGGCGGGCGGAGGGGCGGCACGTCACCCGCCCGGTCCTGCGGTGGTGCGCGGTGCCCGGCCCGCCGGCCCGCCGGACGCTGTGGGTGGGCTGGCGGGGTTGGGGACCCCGTCGGCCACTCCGCCGTCGACAACCCGTCCGTCAGCCGGTGCAGCCGTCGCCGCACCACGGTCTCCTCGTCCTCTGACACGGCGTGAGGCTAGGACGGCGGACGGCTCCCCTTCAGTCGTCGGGAGGTCGGCTGTGGACAACGGCGCCCGTTGTGGACAACCGCCTGATCATGCCCCGATCTGCTATGGCGGACACCGCCCGGTCACCCGGCCCGGGTCACCACTCGCGACAGCAGGCCGGAAGGAAGCGTCAGGAGGATTCCGGGTCGAGGCCGAGCGCCGACCGGCCGCCGTCGACCGGCAGGGTGACCCCGTTGAGGAAGGCCGCCCGCCGCCCGTCCCGCCTCAGTCCGGCCGGCGGTGGACCACGACGCTGGCCAGGCCCGGTCCGGCGTGGGCGGCGACCACCGCGCCGGCCTCGGAGACGTACGTGTCGTGCAGGCGGTCACCGAGCCGGGCGGTGAGCACCTCGACCAACTGCTCCGCGCGTTGCGGGGCGGCGAGGTGGTGCACCCCGAGGTCCACGTCGGCGTCGGCGGCGGCCTCGACCGCCAGGTCGACCAGGCGGGCCACTCCCCGACTGGCGGTGCGCACCTTGTCGCGTACCACGATCGTGCCGTCCCGCATGTGCATGATCGGCTTCACCGACAGGGCGGTGCCGAGCAGCGCCTCCGCCGCGTTGATCCGACCGCCCCGGCGCAGGAACTCCAGCGTGTCGACGTAGAAGAAGATGGTGGTCCGGTCGACGGCGGCCAGCGCCGCGGCGCGTACCCCGGTCAGGTCGGCACCGGCCTCGGCGGCCGCGGCGGCGGCGAGCACCGGGAACCCGAGCCCCATGCCGGTGGCCCGGCTGTCGACCACCTCGACGCGGTCACCGACCTCGGCGGCGGCGAGCCGGGCCGCCTCCACCGTGCCGGACAGCTCGGCCGACAGGTGCACCGACAGCACCCCGTCCGCGCCCTCGGCCAGCAGCCGCCGGTACGACGTGACGAACTGCGCCGGGGACGGCCGGGACGTGCTCACCGAGACCCGCCGGCCGCCGAGCACCCGGGTGGCGTCGGCGGGGAAGGTCTCCACCCCCTCCAACCCCTCCGCACCGTTGAGCACGACGGTCAACGGCACCACGGTCAGCCGGTGCGCCCGCACCGGCCCGGGTGGAAGGTAGGCGGTGGAGTCGGTGACGACCGCGACGGGCATGCCCGGCACGCTAGCCGATGCCGGGACCGCCCGCCCGCGCCGGCACCGGCAGTGCTGGCAGGTCCCGGTCGCGCCGGCACCTGCAGTCCGGCGTTCGGGCAGCCGACTCAGACCGGTTAAGTCTGCGCCGGCCGGGTGATCGGGCCGACGTTGTGGGCGCGCAGGTGCCAACCCCGGACGTCGTTGCGCCGCAGTTCGGTCCAGTGGCAGTTGGCCAGCGAACCGATGCTGCGCAGCACGGAGTGGTCCCAGTCGAGCAGGTGACCGACGCCCTGCCGGCCCGCGCCGCCGTGGGTGGCGACCACGACGGTGCCACCGTCGGCCAGCTCGGCGGCGGCCAGCAGCGCCTCGCCGACGCGCTTGCCGAGGTCGTCGAGGGGTTCGATGCCCGCTCCCGGGTCCGGGTCGCCGGCCCGCCAGCGGGCGTACTCGCCGGGGAACCGGTCGGCGGCATCGGTCAGGGCCAGGCCCTGCCACTGCCCGAAGTGCCGTTCCCGCAGCCGGGCGTCGGAACGTACCGGATGACCGGTGAGCTGGGCGAGCGCGGCGGCGGTGTCGGCGGCGCGGCGGAGGTCGGAGGCGACGACGACGTCCGGACGCAGCGCCGCGAGCAGCGGCGCGGCAACCCGGGCTTGATCCCGACCGAGGTCGTTGAGGGGTACGTCGGTCTGTCCCTGGACCCGGCCGGTGGCGTTCCAGTCGGTGTTGCCGTGCCGCCAGACGATCAGGCGGGTCATTCGGCGGCGGAACCGGCGGCGTCGGCGTCGACCAGGTCACGGTCGACGAACGGGAGCTGGGGGCAGTCCTTCCAGAGCCGGTCGAGGGCGTAGAACTCGCGCTCCTCGGTGTGCTGGACGTGGACCACCATGTCGACGTAGTCGAGCAGCACCCAGCGGCCACCCCGCTCGCCCTCGCGGCGCAGCGGCTTGGCCTTCTCGGGCAGCTCCAGCAGACGCTCCTCGATGGCATCGACGATGGCCATCACCTGACGCTCGTTCGGCGCCGAGGCGACCAGGAACACGTCGGTGATGGCAAGCTGCTCACCCACGTCGATGAGGACGATGTCCTGCGCCTTCTTGTCGGCCGCAGCCTGGGCGGCGGCCATCGCCAGCTCGTGAGCGCGTTCGGAAACTGTCACCGTTCTCCTTCGATCAACCGTGCGACCCTCCAAGCGTCTCACATCCGGCGGACAGACGACTTGTCAGTTCTGGCCGGTTTCCGGGACGAAATGGCTACTACCGGGCACTATCCCTGCTGGTAGAGCCGGCGTTTCGCGATGTACTGCACCACACCGTCGGGCACCAGGTACCAGACCGGCTCGCCGCGGCCCACCCGGTCGCGACAGTTGGTCGAGGAGATCGCCATCGCCGGCACCTGCACCAGGCTGACCGTGTCGGCGGGCAGGTGCTCGTCGGTCAGCGCGAAGCCGGGCCGGGTCACCCCGATGAAGTGGGCAAGCGCGAAGATCTCGTCCAGGTCCTTCCAGGAGAGGATCCGCTCCAGCGCGTCGGCGCCGGTGATGAAGTGCAGCTGCGCCTTTGGGCCGTACTCGTGGTGCAGGTCACGCAGGGTGTCGACGGTGTAGGTGGGGCCGCCGCGGTCGATGTCGACCCGACTGACCTGGAACCGGGGGTTGGAGGCGGTGGCGATCACCGTCATCAGGTAACGGTCCTCGGCCGGGCTGACCGGGGTGTCCGCCTTCTGCCACGGCTCACCGGTCGGCACGAAGACCACCTCGTCCAGGCCGAACCGGTCCGCCACCTCGCTGGCCGCCACCAGGTGGCCGTGATGGATCGGGTCGAAGGTGCCGCCCATGATGCCGATCCGCCGGATGTCGTCCTCCACCCGATGATCGTAGGCCGCCCCTCGCCCGTCCCGCCCCGGGCCGGGCGTACCGCCACCGCAGGCCGCCGGACCGGGCCGGTCGGTACCGGGCCGGAGCAGGCCCGACCACGACCGGCGGCGGCCACGACCGGCTGCCGGACCACGACCGGCTGCCGGACCACGACCGCCGACCCGGCCCGGCCACGCCGGTCAGGCGGCGGCAGCGGCGACCGCCGTCCGGGCGACCAACGCCCGGCGCAGGTCGTCGGCGGCGTCGACGACGCTCCGGCGAAGTCCCGGGGTGAGGTCGTCGCGGCCGAGCAGGGCCGCGGCCGAGTCCAGGGTGGGCTGCGCCACGGCGTAGCGGGGGAAGGCCAGCCGGGCGACCTGTTCGGCCACCCACGGGGTACGCCGAAGCGCCGCCGCCGGCATCTCCGTGAAGTACCTGTCGACGTACGCGGCGGTCAACTCGGCCTGCTCCGGTTGCCAGAATCCTTCGGCCGCCGCCTCGACGAGACGGTTGGACCGGCCGGTGTCCCGGATGACGATCTCCCATGCGGCGTCCTTCGCCGCCACCTCGGGTCGGGCCGCCCGGCACAGGGTGGCCCGCTCGGCGCCGGTGGCGCTGCGGTCGGCGGACGCCTCGTCGGCGATCTCGGTCTCGCCGGCCGCGCCCAGCACCACCAGCCGGCGCAGCAGCGCCCAGCGCAGCTCGGCGTCGACGGCCAGCCCGTCGGGCACGTCCCGGCCGGCGAGCCACCCGGTGAGCAGGTCGGCGTCGGCGGTGGCGGAGAGCAACCCGCGCACGGCGGCCAGTTGCAGCGAACCACCGGCCGCAGCGGCGGCGAGCAGCGCGGCGCAGGCCTCGGCGATCCGCAGCAGCGCGGCGTCCCGGGCCAGCGGGTCGAGGTAGCGGTCGACCAGGTTGCGGGTGCGGGCGAGCACGCTCTCCGCCACGGCCACCTCGGTCTCGGTGGGCAGGGCCGCCGTCAACAGCGACACCACCGCCGACACCGGCCGCTCGCCGTCGGTCGCGGCGTCCAGCGACTCCTCCCAGAGCAGCGCACGCGCCAGCGGGTCGGTGAGTCCGGGCAGCACGGTGGCGACCGCTTCCGCCGAGGCCGGATCGAGCCGGATCTTGGCGTACGTCAGGTCACCGTCGTTGGGCAGCAGCAGACCGTCGGCGGCCTGACCGGTCAGGCCGGGCAGCGCGGTGCGGCCCCGGTCGTTGTCCGGGTCGAGGTCGACCTCGATCCGTTCGGCCGCGCCGTCGGGGGTGTACCTGCCGACGGCGATCCGGTGCGGGCGCAGCACCGGGTACGCCTGCGGCGCGGTCTGCACCACCGCCACCGAGGTCCAGCGGCCGTCGGCGTCCACCGAGGTCTCCGTCCGCAGCGTGTTGACCTGCGGTTGGCGCAGCCAGCGGGCGGCCCAGTCGGTGAGGTCCCGCCCGCTGGCGGCACTGAGGCTGGCGAGCAGGTCGGCAAGGGTGGCGTTGCCGAAGCGGTGGGCGGCGAAGTGCCGGTTGAGCCCGGCCAGGAAGGCGTCGTCGCCGAGCCAGGCGACGAGCTGACGGAGCACGGCGGCGCCCTTGGCGTACGAGATGCCGTCGAAGTTGAGCAGGGCGCGGGCGGCGTCGGCGACCTCCTCCGGGGCGACCGGGTGGGTGGACGGGCGCTGGTCGGCGGCGTACCCCCAGGCCTTGCGGCGGATCGCGAAGGTCGTCCAGGCCCGGTCGAACCGGGTCGCCTCGGCCGTGACCCGGGTGCCCAGGTACTCGGCGAAGGACTCGTTCAGCCACAGGTCGTCCCACCAGCGCATGGTGACCAGGTCACCGAACCACATGTGGGCCATCTCGTGGGCGATCGTGGTGGCCCGCTGCTCCCGCTCGGTGTCGGTGACCGCCGACCGGAAGACGGCGTCGTCGCGGATGGTGACCAGGCCCGGGTTCTCCATCGCGCCGGCGTTGAACTCCGGCACGAACGCCTGGTCGTACTTGGCGAACGGGTAACGCTCGGCGAAGAGCTGGTGGAAGCGGTCCAGGCACTGCCTGGTGACGGTGAGGATCTCGTCGAGGTCGGCGTCGAGGTGCGCGGCCAGCGACTGCCGGCAGTAGACGCCGAGCGGGATGCCGTCATGGCTGTCCCGCCGGACGTGCCAGGGGCCGGCGATCAGCGAGACGAGGTAGCTCGCCAGCGGAGCGGTGGGGGCGAACTCCCAGCGGCCCGGGGCCGGGTTGGCGACGAGCGGGCCGTTGCCGGCGACCGTCCACTGCGGCGGCGCGGTCACCGAAAGGGTCACCGGGGCCTTGAGGTCGGGCTGGTCGAAGGCGGCGAAGACGCGTGGGGCCTCGTCCAGGAAGGACATCGCATAGAGGTACGTCTCGCCGTCGGCCGGGTCGACGAAACGGTGCATCCCCTCACCGGTGTTGGAGTACGCCATCTCGGCGGTGACCGTGAGGGTGTTCTCCGCCGCCAGCCCGGTGAGCGGGAACCGGCCGTCGGCGAGCGCCCCCGGGTCCAGCTCCCGGCCGTCGAGCAGGACGGACTCGAGCGTCGCGGGTTTGACCTCGACGAAGGTCTCGGCGCCTGCGGTGGCCCGGAACCGGATGGTGGTCGTGGAGCGGAAGTGGTCGTCGCCACCGGTCAGATCGAGGTCCACCTGATAGGACTCGACATCGATCAGTGCGCGACGCGCGGTCGCCTCTACACGGGTCAGGCTCGGCATCCGCTTATCCTGCCCGACGGGGGAGCCGGCCGGGCTTCCCTTACGCGTCGCGATGGAGGATCAACAATGGGTCAGCACCCCAAGGGCGACTTCGACCTGTCCCGGGCGGTCTGGCAGCGAGCCGAGGGGGACACCTCCGACAGTGCGGTCGAGGTGGCTTTCGTGGACGACCTGATCGGGATGCGCAACTCGGCCGAGCCGGACGGCCCGGTGCTGGTCTTCACCCAGGCCGAGTGGGACGCGTTCGTCGCGGGCGCCCAGGACGGCGAGTTCGACCTGGACTGAGCGTCGGACGCCGCCCCCGGGCGGGGGACCCGCCCGCGCCCGGGGGTGCCGGCGGGCAGGTGGGTCGGTGGGTGGCCGGCAACCCCCGGTCGGGGGTGCCGCGAGCGATTCAGTCCCCCATACCCGGGTAGACCACCCACGGCCGACCCGTCGGCCGGTCCGCCCACCGTAGCCCGCGTCAGGAGAGCCAGATGGCCACCACCCCGGCCGACCGCAGCCCGGAGAGCACGCTGGCGTACCTGCGCGAGGGTTACCGGTTCATCAGCACCCGCTGCGAGCGCTACGACAGCGACATCTTCACCGCCCGGCTGATGCTGGAACCGACGATCTTCCTACGCGGGCGGGAAGCGGCGGAGCTCTTCTACGACCAGGAGCGCTTCCTGCGGGCGGGGGCGGCCCCGAAGCGGGGCCAGCGGACGCTGACCGGGCAGGGCGGCGTGCAGGGGTTGGACGGGGCGGCCCACGCCGACCGCAAGGCCATGTTCATGTCGATCATGACGCCCTCGGCCGTCCAACGGCTCGGCCGGCTCTTCGCCGACGAGTGGCACACCCGGCTGGCCGGCTGGGCAGGGTCCGGGCCGACGGTGCTCGGCGACGAGGTCGGTCCGCTGCTCATGCGGGCCGTCTGCGCCTGGGCCGGGGTGCCGTTGCCCACCAGCGAGGTGGGCCGACGTACCGCGCAGATGCACGCCATGATCGACGGACCGGCCGCGCTGGGGCCTCGGCACTGGCGTGGCCTGCTCGCCCGGCGGCGGGCGGAGCGCTGGCTCGCCGACCTGGTGGAGCGGGTCCGGATCGGCACCCTGCCCGCACCGGCGGACAGCGCGCTCGCGGTGATCGCCGAGCACCGGGCTGCCGACGGCCGGCTGCTCCCCCGCCGGGTCGCCGCGGTGGAACTGCTCAACGTGCTGCGCCCCACGGTGGCCGTCGACAGGTACGTGGTCTTCGCCGCCCTGGCCCTGCACGACCATCCGGGCTGGCGGGAACGGGTCCGTACCGGTGACGAGCCGACCGAGTGGTTCGTCCAGGAGGTGCGCCGCTACTACCCGTTCTTCCCGGTGGCCATGGCCCGGGTCCGGCACTCCTTCGACTGGCAGGGCCACCACTTCCCGCAGGGTCGCCGGGTACTGCTCGACCTGTACGGCACCAACCACCACCCGCGGCTCTGGCCCGAGCCCGAGCGGTTCCGCCCGGAGCGGTTCGCCGGCTGGCGCGACGACCCGTACGGCTTCGTGCCGCAGGGCGGGGGGTACCACCTGGGCGGGCACCGCTGCGCCGGGGAGTGGATCACGATCGAGCTGATGAAGCAGGCGGTCGGGGTGCTGACCGGGGCGATGGACTACCGGGTGCCGCCGCAGGACCTGGCCCTGGACCTGACCCGGGTGCCGACCCTGCCGCCCAGCGGCCTCGTGCTCACCGGCGTCCACCCGACCGGCTGACCGCTCCGCCACCGGGGCCCGGTGTGCCACCCGGCGCGGACCTGTGGAAACTGCGCGGTTTGGTCGGCCTTCGGTGGGGGATGTTCGGGGACCATCGTCACCGGGAGGACCGTTGCCCGACACCGCCGCGACCCGGGACCGCCACACCACCGCCCGGGACCACCACCCCGCTGGCCGCCCGGGCCCGATCCGGCTCCCCGTCGAGTACGTCCTACCGCTGCGGCAGGCCGACGACACCGGCCTGGACGAGCTGACCGGCTACCTGCGGGAGCTGGGCCAACTGGTCGACGTGACAGTGGTCGACAGCTCCCCACCACAGGTGTTCGTCCGGCACGCCGCCCGCTGGGACGGCCTGCTCCGGCACCTGCCGCCCGACCCGACGGTGCACGGGGTCAACGGCAAGGTGTGCGGGGTGCTGACCGGGGTGGCGGCGGCACGGCACGAACACGTGGTGATCGCCGACGACGACGTCCGGTACGACGAGGCGGGGCTGCGCGCGGTACACCGGTTGCTGGACACCGTCGACCTGGTCCGCCCGCAGAACTACTTCGATCCGCTGCCCTGGCACGCCTGGTGGGACACCGGCCGGACGCTGCTCAACCGGGCGTTCGGCGCCGACGGGCCGGGCACCCTGGCGGTGCGTCGCAGCACCTTCCGGGCGATGGGCGGTTACGACCCGGACGTGCTCTTCGGGAACCTGGAGCTGGTCCGCACGGTGCGGGCGTACGGCGGCACCGAGGCGAGCCCCGCCGGGCTGTACGTCCGGAGGCTGCCACCGACCGCCGCGCACTTCCAGAGCCAGCGGTTCCGCCAGGCGTACGACGAACTGGCCCGACCGGTGCGGCTGCTGGTCGCGCTGGCGGTGCTGCCCGGGGTGGTGGCCGCGGCGGTGGCCCGCCGGCCGGGGCTGCTGGCCGTCGGGGCGGCCGGCACGGTGGCGCTGGCCGAGGTCGGCCGACGGCGGGCCGGGGGGACGGCGGTGTTCCCCCCGACCACCGTGCTGGCCGCACCGCTCTGGCTGCTCGAACGCGGAGCCTGCAGCTGGCTCGCGCTGGCCCGCCGGGTAGGTCGCGGCGGGGTGCGTCACGCGGGTCGGCGGGTACGCCGGCCGGCCCACTCGGTGCGGGTGCTCCGCCGCCGGCTGACCCCGGCCGAGCCGAGCGACCTCACCCGCTGGATCCGGGCCGACCCGGCCTCCCGGGGCCGCTGACCAGCGAGAACGTCACCGGCCACCGGCCGCACGCGGGCCGGCCCTGACCCCGCCGGCCGGACGCGGCTCGCGGCCACGCCCCGGCGGGTGCCGGAGGTGGCCGCGAGTCGTACCGGGTCCGCTCAGTGGCGGACCTGTTCGCGGGACTGCTGCGCGGAGTCCTTCACGTCGTGGGCGGCGGTGCGGGTGTCGTCCCTGACCGCGTGCACGGCGTCCTGGGCGGTGCTGCGCAGCGACTCGGTGGCCTGCTGGGCCGGCTCGCGCAGCTCTTCCCTGAGTTCGCCGGCCACCTCGCCCAGCTTCTCCTTGACGGCCCCGCTGTGCTCGCCGGCCTTCTCCTTGACCTGGGCGGCCAGCTCCTGCTCGCGGCGGCTGGCCGGGATCAGGGAGGAGACCAGCATGCCGACACCGAAGGCGATCAGGCCGGCGGCGATCGGGTTGCCCTCGGACTTGCGCCGGATCACCTGCGGGGCGCGCTGGGCGGCGTCACCGACGGTCGAGGCCGCCGCGTGGGCGCTTCCACCGACGGCGGAGATCGCCGAGGAGGCGCGGTCGCCTACCGAGTGGGCGGCGTGACCGGTGCCGTGGCCGAGGTCGGAAGCGGTGCCCATGACCCTGTCCCTCACATTCTGCAGCGCGCTGCGCGCCCGCTGCTTGCGGTAGTCGACGATGCGGCCGGGACTGACCTTGTACGCCAGCGCGTCCACGTCCGAGCTGAGGCTGTTGCGGGTCGCCTCGATCTCCCGGCGGATCTGGTCGGGATCGGTGCTCATCGGGTGACTCCCTCCGGGTGCGGCTTGAGCGCATCCGGGATGCGCTGCACGCTGTCGTTGGTCTGCTTGAGGCCGCGCACGTGTGCGGCGTTCTTCTTGGCCATCGAGTAGAGGACGGCGGCGATGGCCGCCCAGATCACGGCGACGATCAGGCCCGCCCAACCGGCGTCCAACACGTTGGACAGTCCGGCCCACAGGGCGATGGAGAGGAAGAGCGCGACCATGTAGCCGCCGAAACCGGCACCGCCATAGAGCCCGGCGGCCTTGCCCGCCTTCTTGCCCTCCTGGCGGATCTCGGCCTTGGCCAGCTCCACCTCCTGGCGCATCAGGGTGGACAGGTCGGCGGTGACCGACCTCATCAGGTCACCGAGCGAACTGCCCCTGACCTCGTCCGCGGAGTGCGGCGCACCCGCGGGGTGGTATCCGGAGTCCGGTCCGGACCCCTGCGTCGGCATGGTCATGCCGTTGCCTCCCTTCGGATGATCGCTCGGCTCACGGGCGGGTGACGCCGCTGGACGGCACGCCGGGCAGCGGGTCGGTCTGGGTCACCGGCGGTAGGGGCTGGCCGGTGCCGCCGGCCGGGTCGGCGTAGCTGGCGCCGGTCCCGTTGTCGGGGTGGGCCGCGCCCTGGCCGGAGTAGCCCGGGTCGGGCTCGGCGTAGGTGCCGGGGGTCGGGTCCAGGTAGCCGGCCGGCGGGGTCGGGGCCGCCTGGGTCGGGATGACCGCGGTCTGCTCCGGGTCGTAGCCGCCCGCCGTGCCGTAGCCGCGGGGGCTGGTGGCGTCGTCGGAACCGGCGGTGAGACCCTTGGCGAGCCTGCCGGCGACCACGCCGAGCACGGCCGCGCCGAGCAGGAAGGTGCCCGGGTTGCGGCGGGCATAGGTCTTCACCTCGTGGAGCAGGTCGCCCGGCTCGCGCTCCTCCAGCCAGCCGGCCACGCCGTGGACCCGGTCGGCCGCCTGGTGGGCGAGCTCGGTCACCGGGCCGCCCTGCCCGCCGTTCTGCGCCATCGAGCGCATCTCCTCGGCCAGCGACCGCAGGCCACCGGCGGCCCTGCGCTGCTGCTCGCCGCCGTGGGTGGTGAGCTGGTCACGGGCCTCGCCGTAGAGGTTGCGCACCTGACGGCGGGCCTCGCCGACCACCTCGTGGCCCTGCTCCCGGGCGGTCTGGGCGACCGCCCCACCGGCGTTGGCGGCGTCGGCGCCGACCTGGCGTGCCTGGTCCCGGACGCCGGTGCCGTTGCTCTGCTGCCCGTAGGAAGTGGTGGAGGAAAGATCGTGCGTCATGATGGTCCTTCCGCTCGGATACTCGTCGCGGTGATGTGCGGGGGATTCGCCGATCACGTCGGCCGCACCTTCGGACCTACCCTCGCCTTTCGGGTCCATGCACGATCCGTCGTTTCCGCGGAGCCGCCGCCCCGTCACCCGGGCGGGTGGTCCGTGCCCCGACACGCCGCGCCGGCGTTTGCCCGCGTCCCGGCTCGGGCAGCCACCGGGAGGACGAGGAGGCCGCGATGTCACGATGGTTGCGCAGGAACGCCCTGAGCCTGGCCCTGTTGGGCGCGTTCGCACTCTTCCTGGGATTGCAGAGCCTGTTCGGCTGGCAGACCCACAACGAGGAGCTCGCCGAGTACGGCGTCGCCCCGCTGAGCTGGTGGGCGTACCTGGGCAGCGGGCACTTCGCCGAGGCGGTCTTCGAGAACTGGGAGTCGGAGTTCCTCCAGATGGGCGGCTACGTGCTGCTCACCACCTACCTGGTACAGCGGGGCTCTGCCGAGTCGAAGCCCGAGGACAGCACCGACCGGCCCACCGACGACGAACGGCGGGCCGGCCCGGACGCGCCCTGGCCGGTCCGGGTCGGTGGACTGCCACTGGCCGTCTACCGGCACAGCCTCTCGTCGGCCCTGTTACTGATCTTCGCGGGGTCCTTCGTCGGGCATCTGTTCGGCGGGGTTGCCGCCTACAACGAGGAGCAGGCGCTCCAGAGCGGCGCGGCCCCGATCAGCGCCTGGCAGTTCCTCGGCACCAGCGACTTCTGGTTCCAGTCGATGCAGAACTGGCAGAGCGAGTTCCTCGCCGTGGGGGCACTGGTCCTGCTGAGCATCTTCCTGCGCCAGGCGTCCTCGCCGGAGTCGAAGCCGGTGACCGCCGCGCACGCCCAGACCGGCGCCTGACCGGGCGGGGCTGTTCAGGCCGCCACCGGCAGCCGCTTGGCGAAACACACGCTGTACGGGTTGCCGACGTACTCGCCGTAGACCGGGATCGGCTGGTAGCCGCAGGAGGTGTAGAGGCCGATCGCGGCAGGTAGATAGGTGCCCGTCTCCAGGCAGAGCATCGAGTGGCCCTGCTGGAAGGCCAACTCCTCCAGCGCACAGAGCAACTGCCGGGCGATCCCCCGCCCCCGGTACGCCGGCCGGACGTACATCCGCTTCAGCTCGCCGGTGTCCGCATCGAGGGACTGGAGGCCACCGCAGGCGACCACCCGGCCACCGTCCACCACCACCAGGTAGCGGATGCCGTCGTGGACCAGGGTGACCTGTCCGCCCAGCCCACCGTCGGCCTCGCGTAGCTCCCGCTGCTGGGCGGCGACCAGCGCGTCGACCTGCGGATCGGTGGCGGGACGGGACTCGATCAGCATCACCCCACGGTAGGACGGGTCCGTTTCACGAAGGTTTCCGGGAAACGACCCGGACCCGACCGGTAACGGGCTATTCCTCGTCTTCGTCGTAGTCCTGGTCGTCGGCCGCCGACTCCGGCGAGGCCGTCGCCAGCTCGTCCTCGGGGCGCTGCCGCCGTGCCTTGCGGGCGGCCAACCGCTCGGCCGCCGCCGGGCGCGACGACTTCTCCTCCAGCCGTACGTCGGTGCCCCGGTTGCCGGGGACGAAGTCGACGCCGGCGTAGAGGGTCGGCTGCCAGTCGAACTCCCGCTCACCGATCCGGACCAGGTCACCGGGGTTCGCGCCGGCCTTGGCCAGCTTCTCCTCCACCCCCAGCCGGGCCAGCCGGTCGGCGAGGAAGCCGACCGCCTCGTCGTTGTCGAAGTTCGTCTGGCGTACCCAACGCTCGGGTCGGACGCCCCGCACGGTGAACGAGCCGTCGGCCGCCGCCTCGATGGTGAAGCCGGCGTCGTCGACCGCCTTGGGACGGATCACCACCCGGGTCGGCTCGGCCGGCGGCGCGGCGCGGCGGGCCTGGTCGACCAGCTCCGCCATCGCGTACGTGAGCTCCTTGAGCCCTTCACGGGTGGCCGCGGAGACGTCGAACACCTGGAAACCACGCGCCTGGAGGTCGGGTCGGACGATGTCGGCGAGATCCTGACCGTCCGGCACGTCGACCTTGTTCAGCGCCACCAGCCGGGGCCGGTCGGCCAGTCCGCCGTACTCGGCCAGCTCCGCCTCGATGGTGTCGATGTCGGCAAGTGGGTCCCGGCCCGGCTCCAGGGTCGCCGTGTCGACCACGTGCACCAGCACGGCGCACCGCTCGACGTGGCGGAGGAACTCCAGGCCCAGCCCCTTACCGGTGGCGGCGCCCGGGATCAGACCCGGCACGTCGGCGACGGTGAAGGTGTGGTTGTCCACCCGGACCACGCCCAGGTTGGGGACCAGGGTGGTGAACGGGTAGTCGGCGATCTTCGGCTTGGCGGCGGAGATCACCGAGATCAGCGAGGACTTGCCCGCCGACGGGAAACCGACCAGGCCGACGTCGGCGACGCTCTTGAGCTCGAGCACCACGTCGAGCTTGTCACCGGGCTCGCCCAGCTCGGCGAAGCCGGGCGCCTTGCGCCGGGCGTTGGCCAGCGAGGCGTTGCCCCGCCCGCCGCGCCCACCCCGGGCCGCCTCGAAGGTGGTGCCCGCACCGACCAGATCGGCAAGCACCGTACCGTCGAGGGTCTGCACGACGGTGCCGTTGGGCACCTTGATCAGCAGGTCGTGGCCCTTGGCGCCGTCCCGGTTCGAACCCGCGCCGCCCTTGCCGTTCTCGGCCTTCAGGTGCGGGCGGAAGTGGAAGTCAAGCAGCGTGGTCACCTGCGGGTCGACAACCAGCGAGACGCTGCCGCCGTGCCCGCCGTCGCCCCCGTCCGGGCCGCCGAAGGGCTTGAACTTCTCCCGGTGGATGGAGACACAGCCGTGCCCGCCGTCGCCGGCCTGCATGTGCAGGACGACCCGGTCAACGAACGTCGTCACGACGCCAATCCTTCCAGCGGAGTCACGCCCCGCACCTGAAAAGCACCCCACCGGGGCCACCGGCGGGCAGGAGCACCCACCGGCGGGAGCACCCCGCACCTGAAACGGCGAAGCGGGCCGCGACCCCGAGGTCCGCGGCCCGCTTCGCCTTCGAGCTACTGCGGCACGATGCTGACGGTCTTACGACCCCGCTTGGTGCCGAACAGGACCGAACCGGCGGCCAGCGCGAAGAGCGTGTCGTCGCCACCGCGGCCGACCAGGTCACCGGGGTGGAACTTGGTGCCACGCTGACGGATGAGGATCTCACCCGCGCTGACGACCTGACCACCGAAGCGCTTCACGCCGAGTCGCTGGGCCGCGGAGTCACGACCGTTACGCGAGCTGGACGCACCCTTTTTATGAGCCATTGGAGGACGACCTACTTCCCGCTGGAGATGCCGGTCACCTTGACCTGGGTCAACGGCTGGCGGTGACCCTGGCGCTTGTGGTAGCCGGTCTTGTTCTTGAACTTGTGGATCCGGATCTTCGGGCCCTTGGTGTGCGCGGCGATCTCGCCGGACACCGCGACCTTGGCAAGCTTTGCCGCTTCGGTCACCAGGTCGTCACCGTCGACGAGGAGCACCGCGGTGAGCTTCACCGCGTCACCGGGGGCACCGGTGAGCTTCTCGACCTCGATCACGTCGCCCTCGGCGACCTTGTACTGCTTGCCGCCGGTCTTGACGATCGCGTACATCGGAGGCGGACTCCCTGTCGTTGAGGCTGCTGGCGGTCGTTCCCATGGCAACTTGCCGGGTAGCTGTGACACCGGCAGCGCGGGCACGCGGGAACTCGGCACACCAAAGTGCGCCGCAGGAAAGACTACGCCATCCCCCGCCCGCCACCCAAACCGGCCCCCCGCCGGTCGGCCGGCCGCGCCGGAACCGGCCCGCCGTCAGCGGGCGCAGAGCTGGTCCAGGCGCTGCTGGAGCCGGTCCAGTTCGGTCTCGTCGATCGAGTCGACGTCGGTGCCGAGCCGGCCGATCTCGGTGGCCAACTCGGTGAGCAGGGTCTTCAACTGGGGGTCGGTGGCCCGGCCGGACTGCTGCCGCAGCACCGTCCGCCAGGTGGTCAGCGCCACCTCCGCCCGCTTGCGGGCGGTGTCCGCCGCCGTACTGTCGTTCGCACCGACCGCCGCGATCATCTTGCCCAGTTCCTCGACGTAGGTACGCACCGCCGTGGTCGAGGCGGCCTCGGCGTCGGCGCACACCTGCGGTCCGTTGCCGCCCGCCGGGGAACCGCTCACCACGGCGGACGGGACCACCGTGGCGGGGGCCACCGTGGCACTCGACCGGTCGGCGGGGGCCGACCCGTCGGTCCGGTCGCCGGAACAGCCGACGCCGGTCAGCAGGACGGTGGTCACCACGATGGCGGCGGGCAGGCGGCGCATGGTCTTCTCCTAGCCGGGGGTGACCGATCGTATCGCCGGCCGCCGGCCCGGCAGGACCCCTCCCACCAGCGGGACGCCGGAGGAGGGGTCCTGGGGCACGTTGGTGCGGGTCAGCCCGTCACGGACGGGTCCGCCGACGGGCACCACCCCGGCGGGACCGCCGCCGACCGGTGCCGGCCTCACCACCGTCGTCGTCGCCGTCGGCCTCACCCAGCGCGTCCGGGTCGTCCACCCCGGCGAGCCGGGCCGACTCACCGGTCTGGGCGTCGGCCACAGCCGGCGCGGCCGGCGTCTGCGTCTCGTACCGGGACAGGTCGTAGCCCATGGTGTCGTCGTAACCGGTGTCGGCCGCCGGGGCGGCGACCTCGACGTCGGTGGCCTCGGTGGTCTCGACAACGGTCCGCTCCGCCGTGGCCGCCTTGCGGGCCCGCCGCCGCGAGGACGCGCTGGCGGGCGGTTCGGCCGCCGGGGCGGTGACCGCCGAGGCGACCGCCTTGACCCGGTCGCCCGCACCCGCACCCGCACCGGCACCCGCACGCGGCTTCTCCGCCACCGGCTCGGTGTGGATGACCAGGCCCCGGCCCTTGCAGCACTCGCAGGGCTCGCTGAACGCCTCCAGCAGGCCGGCGCCGATCCGCTTCCGGGTCATCTGCACCAGGCCGAGCGAAGTGATCTCGGTCACCTGGTGCTTGGTCCGGTCGCGCCCCAGGCACTCGGTGAGCCGACGCAACACCAGCTCACGGTTGGACTCCAGCACCATGTCGATGAAGTCGATGACCACGATGCCACCGATGTCGCGCAACCGCAGCTGACGGACGATCTCCTCGGCCGCCTCCAGGTTGTTGCGGGTGACCGTCTCCTCCAGGTTGCCCCCGGAGCCGGTGTACTTGCCGGTGTTGACGTCGACGACGGTCATCGCCTCGGTCCGGTCGATCACCAGCGAACCACCGGAGGGCAGGAAGACCTTGCGGTCCAGCCCCTTGATGATCTGCTCGTCGATCCGGTACTCGGTGAACACGTCGGCGGTGCCGACGTACCGGCGTACCCGGTCGACCAGGTCCGGCGAGACGTGCGACAGGTACGACTCGACCATGCCGTACGACTGCTCGCCCTCGATGACCAACTCGCGGAAGTCCTCGTTGAACAGGTCCCGGACCACCCGGATGACCAGGTCGGGCTCCTCGTAGAGCAGCACCGGGGCGCCACCGGCGGTCGCCTTGGCCTGGATGTCCTCCCACTGGGCCTGCAGCCGCTTGACGTCCCGGGCCAGCTCGTCTTCGCTGGCTCCCTCGGCGGCGGTCCGGACGATCACGCCCGCGCCGTCCGGGACCAGCTTCTTGAGCACGTCACGCAGCCGCTTGCGCTCGTTGTCGGGCAGCTTGCGGCTGATCCCGGAGGCGTTGCCGTTGGGCACGTAGACCAGGTGCCGGCCGGAGAGCGCCACGTGGCTGGTCAGCCGGGCGCCCTTGTGCCCGATCGGGTCCTTGGTGACCTGGACCAGCACCGAATCGCCGGAGCGCAACGCCTGCTCGATCGAGCGGGAGCGCCCCTCCAGGCCGCTGGTGTCCCAGTTGACCTCGCCGGCGTACAGCACGGCGTTGCGACCCCGCCCGACGTCGACGAAGGCCGCCTCCATGCTGGGCAGGACGTTCTGCACCTTGCCCAGGTAGACGTTGCCGGCCATGGTGCCGGACGAGTTGCGGGTGACGTAGTGCTCGACCAGGACGCCGTCCTCGAGGACCGCGATCTGGGTCCGGTCGCCGCGCTGGCGGACCGCCATCACCCGGTCGACCGCCTCCCGGCGGGCCAGGAACTCCGACTCGCTCAGGATCGGCGGGCGGGTGCGGCGCTGCTCCCGGCCGTCCCGCCGACGCTGCCGCTTGGCCTCCAGCCGGGTCGAGCCGGAGACGCCCTGCACCTCGTCGACGGCCTTGCGGGGCTCACGGATCTTCACCACCGTGGGTACGCCGTCGTCGGCGCTCCCCTCGACGTCCCCGGCGCCCCGGCGGCGACGCCGCCGACGACGGCGGGTCAGTCCGTCCCCGTCACCCTCGTCCTCGGCCTCGTCGCCCTCGCTCTCGGCCTCGGCCTGGGCCGGCTCCTCGGTCTCGTCCTCGTCGGTGTCGTCCGCGCCGCCCTTGCCCCGGCCCCGGCCCCGGCGGCCCCGGCGACGGCGGCGACGCGCGGCGGCCGACTCGTCGTCGTCCTCCTCGTCGTCACTGTCGTCCTCGGTGCCCTCCTCGGCCTCGCCGGTGGGCTCCTCCTCGACGACCTCGACCGGCTCGACGGCCTCGACCGGCTCGGCCTCACGGCGACCACGGCGACGCCGCCGCCCGGTCTCGGCGGGCTCCTCGGCGGGCTCCTCGGCGACCGGTCCGGGCTCGACCACCCGGAAGGTGGGCAGCTCCTCCGGCTGCGGGGCCATGAAGAGCACCGTCGGCGCGGCGATCGCGGCCCGCCGCCGGCGGGTACGCAGCTGCGGCTCGGCCGGCTCCACCGGCTCACCGGCGGCCGGCACGGCGACGCCGGGCGACACCTCACCGGCTCCCGTCCCGGCACCGGCCGGGCCGGACGTCCTGCCCGGCCGCGCACCGGTGTCCGGCTGCGCCGCCCCGGCGGACGGCTGGTCGACAGGCACCGCGGCTTCCTCGGCCGCGGTCTCCTCGGTCTCCTCGACCTCGTCGGCGACGGTCGGTTCGGTCGGGGCAGCCGCCTCCACGGCCGGCTCCTCCACCTCGGCGGCCGGCACCTGGCCGGCGGCGACCTCGGCGGCCGGCAGCGGCTCGGCGGCCGCCGGGGCGACAGCCTTCTTCCGCCGGGTACGGGTCACCTTCACCGGTGGTACGAGTTCCGCGCTGCCCTCTTCCACCCCGTCGGCGACGAGCGGATCCTCGACCGCCTTGGCCGGGGTGGCCTTGCGGCGGCGTCGGGTGGGCTTCGGCGCGGAGTCGAGTTCACCGGCGACCGGGACGATCACCTCGGCCTGCTGCGACTCGTCGGTGGCCGAGGCGGCGGTGTCGGACGCCTCGGCGGGCGCCCCGGTCGGCTCCGGCTGGCTCAGTGGCGCGGCCCGCCGTCGGGTGGTCCGTCGCCGGGTCGGCGGTGCACCGTCCACAGCCGTCGCGGCACCCTCGGTGGTCGTCGCGGCACCCTCCGGGGGCGTCGCGGCGGCCTCCGGTGGCGCGGCGCCGGGCGTGCCGTCGGAGGAGGCGGCACCGGTGCCGCCGCCGATGGTGGTGTCGGCGGTGTCGCCGGCCGGCTGGGAACCGGTCCGTTCGCCGCCCTCGGGCTCGTTCTCGAGCATGGACGTTCTCCAGTTCTGGCGGCCCCGGGCGCGGGTGAGCGCTGCCACGCAGGACTGCCGCAAAAGTGTTTCCGCCGGGCGCGCGACGTGCACGACCGCCGAAGTCTGCCTGCCAGAACCCTGACCGACGGTCAGCGTCCTCCGATGGCTGCCCAGTCGCGGTCCGCTTCCAACGGATCCACGATCGCGCCCTGCGCGGTCAACGTGCCCTGCGCCAGCCGGATCACCCTCGGGGAGACCGGCGGCTCCAGGGCGGCCACCACGCGGAGGCCGGAAAGGACGTCATCGGGTCGCACGGACGGGGTGACCTGCCGTACGACCAGTTCGAGTATCGCACACGACGAGTCCGCTGCCCCGGAAGGCGTCTCCACCGGGGGCAGCACATCGATGCGGGTCACCGCGCTCCGCGCGTCGAACGTCCGTCGGCCCTGCTTGGTCATCCGCTCGACCTGCACCTCGTCGGCGGCCACGAAGGCGGAAACCGCCCGTTGTGCCACCGCCGGGTCGACGTCGGGCAGCTCGATCCGCCAGTGCGACGCCTCGATCCGCTCGGGCAGGCTCCCCCCGGTGGCGACCACCACGTCCAGCACGTCGAGGCCGGGTGAGAGGGCCGCGTCGAGCGCGGCGCGCAACTGCTCCGGGTCGACCACCGCCTGGAGGCCGACCTCCAGGTACTCCGCCTCGCTGGCGACGCCGGTGGGGGCGGCGCTGGCGTAGGAGATCTTCGGGTGCGGGGTGAAGCCCTGGGAGAAGGCCACCGGTACGGCGGCCCGGCGCAGGGCGCGCTCGAAGGCGCGGGCGAAGTCCCGGTGGGAGGTGAACCGCAACGGTCCGCGCTTCGCGTACCGGATCCGGACCCGCTGGACGATGGGCGCCTGCCCGCCCTCCGGCTGTGGTTTCCTGCTGATCGTCGTACTCCTCGGTCTAGAACCGGCCGGTCGTCCCCGTGCCCCGGGCCGGCGGTGACGATAGCGTCATGCGCGTCTTCGCGGGACGGGTGGCCCGCCGGGGCACGCCACCCCCGCCCCGGCGACTGTCACTGCTGGGCGCCGGTGGGCACCTTCAGGCCGGTGACCGGGGTGAGCGGCAGGAGCTTACGGCCGGTGGGACCGATCTGGATCTCGGTGTCCATCGACGGGCAGACACCGCAGTCGAAGCACGGGGTCCACCGGCAGTCGTCCTGCTCGTACTCGCCCAGGGAATCCTGCCAGTCCTGCCAGAGCCAGTCCTTGTCCAGGCCGGAGTCGAGGTGGTCCCAGGGCAGCACCTCCAGCTCGTCGCGCTGGCGGGTGGTGTACCAGTCCAGGTCGACGCCGAAGCCCGGAAGCACCTCGGCGGCGGCGTCCACCCAGCGCTGGTACGAGAAGTGCTCGCTCCACCCGTCGAACCGGCCGCCGTTGCGCCACACCTCGTGGATCACCGCGCCTACCCGGCGGTCACCCCGGCTGAGCAGGCCCTCGATCAGCGACGGCTCGCCGTCGTGATAGCGGTAGCCGATCGCCCGACCGAGCGAGCGGTCCGAATTGATCGCCTGCTTGAGCAGCCTGAGCCGGTGGTCGATGACCTCCGGCGGGCAGATCGGTGCCCACTGGAACGGGGTGTGCGGCTTCGGCACGAAACCGCCGATGGAGACGGTGCAGCGGATGTCCTTGGACCCGGTGGCCGCCCGCCCGGCCCGGATCACCTCGTGCGCCATGTCGGCGATCTCCAGGACGTCCTCGTCGGTCTCGGTGGGCAGGCCGCACATGAAGTAGAGCTTCACCTGCCGCCAACCGTTGGTGTACGCGGTGACCACCGTGCGGATCAGGTCTTCCTTCGACACCATCTTGTTGATGACCTTGCGGATCCGCTCCGACCCGCCCTCCGGGGCGAAGGTCAGCCCGGTCCGCCGACCGTTGCGGGACAGCTCCTGCGCCAGGTCGATGTTGAACGCGTCCACCCGGGTCGACGGCAACGACAGCGACACGTTGGTGCCGGCGTACTGCTCGGCCAGGCCGGAGCACATGTCGCCGATCTCGGAGTGGTCGGCCGACGACAGCGACAGCAGGCCCACCTCGTGGAAGCCGGAGAACTCCAACCCCTGCTGGACCATCTGCCCGACGGTGGTGATCGAGCGTTCCCGGACCGGGCGGGTGATCATGCCGGCCTGGCAGAACCGGCAACCCCTGGTGCAGCCCCGGAAGATCTCCACCGCGTACCGCTCGTGCACCGTCTCGGCCAGCGGCACGAGCGGCTTCTTCGGGTACGGCCAGGCGTCCAGGTCCATGGTGGTGCGCTTGTGCACCCGGAACGGCACGTCCGGGCGGTTCGGCACGACCCGCTGGATCCGGCCGTCGGGCAGGTAGTCCACGTCGTAGAAGCGCGGCACGTAGACGCTCTCGGTGCGGGCCAGCCGCAGCAGCAGCTCGTCCCGGCCGCCCGGGGAGCCCTCCGCCTTCCACTCCCGGACGATCGCGGTGATCTCCAGGACCGCCTCCTCGCCGTCGCCGAGCACGGCGGCGTCGACGAAGTCGGCGATCGGCTCCGGGTTGAACGCGGCGTGCCCACCGGCCACGATCACCGGATCGGCCTCGGTACGGTCGGCGGCGCGCATCGGGATACCGGCGAGGTCGATCGCGGTGAGCAGGTTGGTGTAGCCCAACTCGGTCGAGAACGAGACCCCGAACACGTCGAAGCGGCGCACCGAACGGTGCGCGTCGACGGTGAACTGCGGCACGCCGTGGGTACGCATCAGCTGTTCCAGGTCCGGCCAGACCGCGTACGTCCGCTCGGCCAGCACGTCGGGCTGCTCGTTGAGCACCTCGTAGAGGATCTGCACGCCCTGGTTGGGCAGGCCCACCTCGTACGCGTCGGGGTACATCAGCGCCCAGCGTACGGTCGCCGCGTCCCAGTCCTTGACCACCGCGCCCAGCTCGCCACCGACGTACTGGATGGGCTTGGTCACCTGGGGCAGCAGCGCCTCCAGCCGGGGCCAGACCGACAGCTCGCCGTCGTGGCGCGGCGAAGGACCCGCCGTGCCGGAGCCGTCGTCGGTCATGGCCGCGGCGGGGCGCGGCGTCGTGGACGGAGCACTCATGGAGCCCAAGGGTACGCGTCCGCCGGCGAACCACTCGCCGCACCGCCGATTGGTCGAGGTGGCACCCCGGTACTAACCTCGCAACCGGCGCGAGAGGAGATTGCCGCGATGCCGGAGCCGCAGCCGGGAGCAGACCGGCCGGCCGACGGGGGCGACCCGGTCCCGGGTCGGCAGCAGGATCCAGTGGTCACCGCCGAGCCGGTCGACCTCCCCACACCACCGCCTGGTGACCACGCAGCGTCGGCGGGTGAGCCCATCGCGGTCACGCAGGGCGACTTGGGGAATCCGGCTGGTGACGCCCCTCCTTCCGCGTCACCCGTCGACGTCGCCACCCCACCCCGACCCACCCCCGCGCCGGAACAGGCCGGCCCGACCGAGCCCCCCACCCCACCGGAACAGGCCGGCACGACCGAGCAGGCCGGCACGACCGAGCAGGCCGAGCAGGCCGGCACGCCGGAGTCCGCCGGCCCGAGCGAGCAGGCCGGCCCCGACGGACAGGCCGGTCTTATGGAGTCCACCGGCCCGACCGAGCAGAGCAGTCCGGTGGAGCCGGTCGGCCCGGCGCGGGGGGTCGCGCCCGGCCCGGTCACCCCGGCCCGGGGGTCGGCCGCCGTTCCGGCGCGGGTCACACCGCCCGAGCCGACGACGCCAGCCCAGCCCGACCTGGCCCGACAGGAGCAGGGCCCCGACCCGACCCGGCAGGAACAGCGCCCCGACCCGACCAGGCTGGAGCAACGCCCCGACGCCACCCGGCTGGAACAGCGCCCCGACGCGACGCTTGAGGAGCCGGCGGCGCCCCGGTGGAGTGGTTCCGCCGCCGTACCCGCACCGCCGCCGCGTCGCCGCGGGTGGGGTGAGTCGGCCGAGTTCACCCCGGCACCGCCGCCACTCCCGCCGCCGCCCCCGCCGGAGCTGCCGGAGCACCGTGCCCCGGTGGACCCGTGGGCGGGCGCGGACACCGGCGGTTGGGACCTGCACCACCCCGAGCTGGCTGCACTGCCGCCGGCGGTGCCCTATCCGGCGTCGCCGCCGACCCGCCCCTACCCACCGGCCACCGGCCCGGCCCCACCCCACCGGCCCGACTCCACCCCACCGGCGCAGTCGACGCCCCACCAGCACACCCCGACCCCACCGGCCCCGCCGTACCAGAACACCCCGCCCCACCAGAACACCCCGACCCCGCCGTACCCGCCGGTGTCGTCGCCGGCTCCGGCCGCGCCCTCGCCGACCAGGCCCTACCCGGTCGCGCCGGTGCCCGCTGCGCGGCCGGTGTCCCCGCCACCAGCCCGCCCGGCGCTGCCACCCCCGCCGCCGCCCGCGCCACCCCGGCCGCCGAAGCAGCGCCGGGCCCGTCCGGAACCGGCCGCCCCACCGCCGGTGGACCCCAGGAGACCTCCCAAGGGGTACGTCCGCCGCAAGCGTCGGCGCTGGCCCTGGGTGCTGCTGCTCAGCCTGGCCTGCTGCTGCGGCTGCCCCGCCTGGTTCGGCCGACCGGCCTGGCAGCAGTACCCCGCCGATGCCACCCTGCCCGGCCAGGTCGCGGACCTGACCCTGCGGGAGGACTCGGGCAGCGAGGTCGAGAAGCTCAAGACCGAGGTACGCAAGGCGAACCTGCTCGCCGAGGACGTCTACGCCGGCGTCTACGGCACGTCCGACGGCAAGCGGGTGATCGTCTTCGGTGACACCGGCTTCCGGTTCAGCCCGGAGTCCGACGCGGACGACGCCATGGTGCGGCTGACCGACACTTTCGGGCTCGGTACGCCCCAACCGGTGGACACCGGCGTCCGGGGCCGGTACGAGCGCTGCGCGACCGGGTCATCCAACGGCGCCGACGTGGTGGTCTGCACGTCGGTGGACCACGGCAGCAGCGCCACCGGGGTCTTCACCCGACTCTCGGTGGACGACAGCGCCCGGCTGCTCGCCACGATGCGCGCCCAGATCGTCACTCCGAAGCAGGGCTGAGCGGGGGCCGGCCCGAGCAGCCGACGCTCCGCCGTGTACAGGCGGTGTTCAGGCCGGCGTGCCACCGGCGGTGGGCTCGGCCCGGCGGGGGGCGTAGCGGGGGACGTACTCCTGGCCGGTGAGCTTCTGGATCTCGGCCATCAGCTCGTCGGTCATCTCCCGCAGCGAGGTGCGGTCGTCGGAGCGGCCGGTGAAGTCCAGCGGCTTGCCGAACTTGATGATGATCTTCGCCTTGCCGGGGCGGGGGACCCGGGTGCCGATCGGCTGGGCCTTGTCGGTGCCGAGCACCCCCACCGGGATGATCGGCACGCCGGCCGCCACCGCCAGCCGGGCGGTGCCCGTCCGTCCCCGGTAGAGCCGCCCGTCGGGCGAGCGGGTCCCCTCCGGGTAGACGGCGACCAGGTCTCCGCCGCGCAACGCCGGGATGGCCGCGTCGAACGCGGACAGCGCGGCCCGCCCACCGGCCCGCTCGACCGGGATGGCACCCAGACCGGTGAGCACGAACTTGGACAGTGCGCCCTTCGGACCGGGGCCGGTGAAGTACTCCGACTTGGCCCAGAAGGCGAGGTGCCGGGGGACGACGGTGCCCAGCAGCAGCTCGTCGGCGACGGAGAGGTGGTTGCCCGCGAAGATCGCACCGCCGCTCGCCGGGATGTGCTCCAGCCCCTCGACGACCGGGCGGAAGGCCAGCCGGATCGCGGGTCCCACGGTGAGCTTGCCGATGGTGTAGAGCAGCGGCACTGGTCCTCCGGCGGTCGTACGTTGAACAGGCGGTGTCACGGTAGCGGACGGACGCCCGCACGACCCAACTGGTGCACGCGCGTCCGCCCACTGGATGGGCGGGCGCGGGGACGGGCCCCGACCGCCGCGCAGGCGACGGCAGGGGCCCCTCCCACACCGCTCACACCGGTCGGACGGTCACCGTCACCGGCTCGCCGTCGCCGACCTCACCGGTGAACCCGGCCAGGCCGTCGGCGAAGTCCACCGTGTCGGCCAGCACCTCCCGGGCGACGAACCCGGTGTACGCCGACACCGCCGCCCGGACCTCCTCGGAGGCCGACACCGACAGCACGATCCGGTCGGAGATGTCCAGGTCGGCGTCCCGGCGGGCCTGCTGCACCACCCGGACCACGTCCCGGGCCAGCCCCTCGGCGGCCAACTCCGGGGTGACAGCGGTGTCGAGCACCACCACCCCCTCACCGCCGGGCAGCGGGGCGGAGTGCGCGGCGTCGGCGGCGACCAGGCGCAGCTCGTACTCGCCCTCGGCGAGGGTGACCCCGGCGGCGACGGGAGCGCCGTCGTGAAGCTCCCACTCCCCCGCCTTGACCGCCCTGATCACCTGCTGCACCTGCTTGCCGACCCGGGGGCCGAGCGCCCGGGGCACCACGGTCAGCACCTGCTGGCAGTAGTCGGCGACCTGCGCGGAGAACTCCACCGCCTTGACGTTTACCTCGTCGGCGACCAGGTCGGCGAAGGGCCGCAGCTGGTCGGCGACCGGGGAGGCCACGGTCAGCCTGGGCAGCGGCAGCCGGACCCGCAGCCCCTTGGCCTTGCGCAGCGACAGCGCCGCCGAGCAGACGTCCCGGGTGGCGTCCATCGCCGCGACCAGGTCGTGGTCGGCGGGGAGGTCCTGCGCCGACGGCCAGTCGGTCAGGTGCACCGACCGCTCGCCGGTCAGCCCGCGCCAGATCTCCTCGGCGGTCAGCGGGGCCAGCGGCGCGACCACCCGGCAGAGCGTCTCCAGCACCGTCCACAGGGTGTCGAACGCGTCGGCGTCACCCGACCAGAACCGGTCCCGGGACCGCCGCACATACCAGTTGGTCAGCGCGTCGAGGTAGGACCGGACTGTGGCGCAGGCCCCGGAGATGTCGTACGCGTCCATCTGCGCGCCGACGGTCTCCACAAGTTCCCGGGTCTTGGCCAGCACGTACCGGTCGAGCAGGTGCGTCGAGTCGGTCCGGCGACGGGCGGTGTGCCCGGCGGCGTTGGCGTAGAGCGAGAAGAAGTACCAGACGTTCCACAGCGGCAGCAGCACCTGCCGGACGGCGTCGCGGATCGCCGGCTCGGTGACCGGCATGTCCCCGCCCCGCAGCACCGGCGAGGACATCAGCATCCAGCGCATCGCGTCCGAGCCGTACGCGTCGAAGACGTGGTAGACGTCCGGGTAGTTGCGCAGGCTCTTGGACATCTTGCGCCCGTCCGAGCCGAGCAGGATGCCGTGACTCAGGCAGTTGCGGAACGCCGGCCTGTCGAACAGCGCGGTGGCCAGCACGTGCATGGTGTAGAACCAGCCCCGGGTCTGCCCGATGTACTCGACGATGAAGTCACCCGGGTAGTGGTGCTCGAACCAGTCCGCGTTCTCGAACGGGTAGTGCACCTGGGCGAAGGGCATCGAGCCGGACTCGAACCAGCAGTCCAGCACCTCCGGCACCCGACGCATCATCGAGCGCCCGGTCGGGTCGTCCGGGTTGGGGCGGACCAGGTCGTCCACCGCCGGCCGGTGCAGGTCGGTCAGGCGTACGCCGAAGTCCCGTTCGATCTCGTCCAGCGAGCCGTAGACGTCCAGCCGGGGGTAGTTCGGGTCGTCGGACTTCCAGGCCGGGATGGGTGAGCCCCAGAACCGGTTGCGGCTGATCGACCAGTCCCGGGCGTTGGCCAGCCACTTGCCGAACGAACCGTCCTTGATGTGGCCGGGCGTCCAGTTGATCTGCTGGTTCAGCTCGACCATCCGGTCCCGGAACCGCGTCACCGCGACAAACCACGACGACACCGCCTTGTAGACCAGCGGGGTGTCGCAGCGCCAGCAGTGCGGGTACGAGTGGGTGTAGGTGTCCTGCCGCAGCACCACCCCCCGCTCCTTCAGCTCCCGGATCACCGGCTTGTTGACGTCGAAGACCTGCTCACCCTGGTACGGCGGGACCAGCGCGGTGAACCGGGTGTGGTCGTCGACCGTGACGATGGTGGGGATGCCGGCGGCGTTGCAGACGTTCTGGTCGTCCTCACCGAAGGCCGGGGCGAGGTGCACGATCCCGGTGCCGTCCTCGGTGGTGACGAACTCCGCGCCGAGCACCTGGTAGGCGTTCTCCCCGGCCCGCTCGACCAGGAAGTCGAACAGCGGGGTGTAGCGGCGTCCGGCCAGAGCCTCGCCGGTCACCCAGCCGACCTGCTCGTACCCCTCCAACTCCTTGGCGTACGCCCCGAGCCGGGACTCCCCGACCACGTACCGCTGGCCGTCGCGCTCCAGCACCGCGTACCGGATGTCCGGGCCGACGGCGAGCGCGAGGTTGGACGGCAGGGTCCACGGCGTGGTCGTCCAGACGCCGAGCTTGACCGGCCCGCGGACCAGCTCCGGGGCACGCTCGTCCGGGGTCAGCTCGAACCACACGGTCAGCGTGGGGTCGTGCCGGTCACGGTAGACGTCGTCCATCCGGGTCTCGGTGTTCGACAGCGGCGTCTCGCACCGCCAGCAGTACGCCAGCACCCGGAAGCCCTCGTAGACCAGGCCCTTGTCGTGCAGGGTCTTGAAGGCCCACATGACGCTTTCCATGTAGTCCAGGTCGAGGGTCTTGTAGTCGTCGGTGAAGTCGACCCAGCGGGCCTGCCGGGTGACGTACCGCTCCCAGTCCTGGGTGAACTCCAGCACCGAGGAGCGGCACGCCTCGTTGAACCGGGCCACCCCGAGGTCGAGGATCTCCGCCTTGCTGGTGATGCCGAGCTGCTTCTCGGCCACCACCTCGGCGGGCAGGCCGTGGCAGTCCCAGCCGAAACGCCGCTCGACGTGCCGGCCGCGCATGGTCTGGTAACGCGGCACCACGTCCTTGACGTACCCGGTGAACAGGTGGCCGTAGTGCGGCAGGCCGTTGGCGAACGGCGGGCCGTCGTAGAAGACGTACTCGTTCTTGCCGTCGTCGCCGGCCGGCCGGGCCGCCACCGAGGCCTCGAAGGTCCGGTCGGCGGTCCAGTGCTCCAGGACGCGGCGTTCGACCGCGGGCAGGTCCGGGCTCGCCGGGACGCCGGCGGCCGGGTCGTGCAACGGATAGCCCATCGGGGGTCGCTCTCCTCTGGCAGCTCACTGATCTCGTGGTCTGCGAGGACGAGCCTTCGCCGGTACGCCGTCGTCGACGCCCCGGGCCGGGCCCGCGGTACCACCCCGCTTGGCGGTCAGGAATCGACCACCCGCTCGTCGGTCGGCTGTGACGGGCCGCCCCGTCCGGTTCTACTCCGGTGTCGCCACCGTTTCTTCCGGAGGCTCGCCGGTGATGGCCGGGTCGTCGCCTGTACCGGCAAGGATACTCGACCGACTGGGGCGTCCGCCGCCGAGTAACCGGCCGGGGCGAGGGCCGGGGGCGGTGCCGGTCGGCGGGTAATGGGCGTGCGGGCGTCCCCGGGCAACCCATAGATTCACGGCCATGGGTGGGCACGCGATCGAGGCGGTGGGACTGCACCGCAGCTACCGCACCAGGACCGGCTGGTTACGACCACAGCGCCGGGAGGTGCACGCCGTCGCCGGGGTCGACCTCACGGTGGGCCACGGTGAGCTGTTCGGCCTGCTCGGCCCGAACGGCGCCGGCAAGACCACCACCATCAAGCTGCTCAACACCCTGCTGATCCCGACCGCGGGCGAGGCCCGGATCTGCGGCTTCGACGTGGTCCGGCAGACCCGGGAGGTACGCCGGCGGATCGGTTACGTCTTCGGCGGCGACCGGGGCCTGTACGACCGGCTCTCCGCCCGGGACAACCTGCGCTACTTCGCCGAGCTGTACGGCGTACCGGGTCGGGAGCAGAAGCGCCGGATCGCCGAGCTGTTCGCGCTGGTCCGGCTGACCGGCCGGGAGGACGACCGGGTCGAGGGTTACTCCCGGGGCATGCGGCAGCGGCTGCACATCGCCCGGGGGCTGCTGCACCGGCCCCGGGTGCTCTTCCTCGACGAGCCGTCGATCGGGGTCGACCCGGTGGCCGCCCGGGAGCTGCGGCAGACCGTCGCCGAGCTGGCCGCCACCGGCACGACGGTGCTGCTGACCACGCACTACATGGCCGAGGCCGACGAGTTGTGCGGCCGGATGGCGGTGATCGCGGGCGGCCGGATCCAGGCCCTGGGCACCCCCGCCGAGCTGCGTCACCACGCCGACGGCCGGCGGGTGCTGGAGGTCGAGGCCTACGGGGTCACCGACGAGCAGGTGGCCGCGATCCGGGCCCGGCCCGGCGTACGCGAGGTGAGCCTGGCGGTGCACGGGGCGGCGCAGGTGCTCGGGGTGCAGTCCGACGCGGGGGTGGACGTGCAGGCCGACGTGCTGCGCGAGCTGAGCGGGGTACGGCTGGGCCGGGTCACCGCCCGGCAACCCACCCTGGAGGACGCGTACGTGGCGATCGTCAACCGGGCGGCGCAGCCGACGTCGGTGGCCGATCCGGTGCCGGCGTGAGCACCGCACGGATGATCGCGGTCGGCGCGCTGCTGCACGTCAAGCAGCTCAGCCGCTCCCCCTTCGAGATCGCCATCGCGCTGCTCGTCCCGGTGGTGCAGGCGACCCTGGCGGTCTACCTGTTCCGGGCCGGCGGTGAGCCGGACCGGTTGCTCGAGGCGGCGGTGGGCGCGGGCCTGATGGGGGTCTGGTCGACTGTGCTGTTCGGTTCCGGCGGGGCGATCCAGAGCCAGCGTTGGCAGGGCACCCTGGAAATGATCATGTTGGCGCCCCGACCGCCGGCGCTGGTGCTGCTGCCGATCACCCTGGCCACCGGCGTCACCGGCACGTACGCGATGCTCGCCACCCTGGCCTGGGGACGGTTGCTCTACGGCATCCCGCTCGACTTCGCCCACCCGCTGGCCTTCCCGGTCGCCGTGGTCGGCTGCATCGCCGGGTTGGGCATGTTCGGTCTGCTGCTGGCGTCCAGCTTCGTGCTGCTGCGGCACGCGAACGCCCTGGCGAACACGCTGGAGTACCCGATCTGGCTGGTCTCCGGGATGCTCGTGCCGGTCACCGCGCTGCCCGGCTGGACCGGGCCGGTCGCCGCGGTGCTGCCGACCACCTGGGGTGCCCGCGCGGTGCACGAGGCCACCGTCGGTGGGTCGGTCTGGCCGGCGCTGGGCATCTGCCTGGCGATCAGCCTGGCCTGCCTGGCCGCCGGCTGGCTGCTGATGACGTACGTCGAGCGCCGGGCCCGGGTCGCCGCGACCCTGGCCCTGGCCTGAGGGGGTCACCGATGAGCGCACTGTTGCGGCTGGTGGGCGTGGGTGGGGTGATCGCCTACCGGGCCCTGTTCAACTGGACCACCCCGTCGATCTTCGTGGGTACCCTGCTGGTGGGCCCGCTGTTCCAGCTCTTCTTCTTCGCCTACCTGGGGCGGGAGCTCGGGGTAGCCGACGACAGGTTCTACATCGTCGGCAACGCGGTGCTCAGCACCTCGTTGGCCTGCGTCTACGGCGGCACCATGGCGGTGGCCAACGAGCGACGCTTCGGCACCCTCGGGCACGTGCTGCTCTCCCCGCGCAGCCGCACCGCGATCTTCCTCGGCCGGGTGCTGCCGTACGCCGGCAACGGCCTGCTGATCGCGGCGAGCACGCTCACCGTGGCCGCGTTCCTGCTCGGCCTACGGATTCCGGTCACCGCCCTGCCCGGTCTGCTGCTGGCCCTGGCTTCGGCTTCGCTGACCTGCGGCTTCTTCGGGCTGACCCTGGGGGCGCTGGGGCTGCGCTTCCGGGACGTCTTCCTGATCTCGAACGTGGCGGCGGCGCTGCTGTTGCTGTTCACCGGGGTGAACGTGCCGGCCGAGGGTCTGCCGGCCGGCATCCGCGCGGTCGGCGGCGTGCTGCCGGTGACCCACGCCGCCGAGGCGGCCCGGCGGCTGGCCGGCGGGGCCACCCTGGGCGACGCCCTGCCGGCGATCGGCGTCGAACTGGCCGTCGGGGTCGGCTACGCCGTGCTGGCGGCCGGGTTGCTCAAGGTGTTCGAGGCGGAGTCCCGTCGCCGCGCCTCGCTGGACACCCTCTGACGGCGTCCCCTCCCCCGCGGCTGTCGGGGACCGCGCGGTCGTCGCGTCCGCCGGCCCACCACCCGGGTCAGTCGGTGATCTCCAGGTAGCGGTCGAGCATCGCGTCGACCTGGGTCGGCACCTGGAGCTGGACGAAGTGCCCGGAGCCGACGGTCTGCCCGATGACCGCCTGCGGCGCGAGCTGGGCCAGCCGGGCGTAGTCGGCGAACGGGGCGTTGCTGCCCACGAAGAGCAGCCGGCGGTCCCAGCGACGCAGGGCGGCCACGTCCCCCTCGGCGGCGGTCCACTCGGCCAGCCCGGCGATCGGCGCGTACGCCACCTCGGTGGACGGTCGGGCCGTCGCCGCCACCACCCGCTCCACCAGCCGCGGGTCGGAGTACGGCGGGAAGTACGACCTGACGATCGACTCCCGGACCGCACCCGAGGTGTCGTCCCGCAGCGAGGCGGCGACCTGGGCGATCGCGGCGGCGGCACCGGGCGGCCCGGCCACCGCGGAGTCGAGCAGCCCCAGCCCGGTGAACCGGTCCCGGTCACCGGCGGCGGCCACCAGCGACCACACCCCGCCCAGGCTGTGCCCGAGCACGAAGACCCGACGCAGGTCGAGGGCGGCGGCGAAGGACCGCAGGTGACCCGCCATCTCGGCGACCCCGTAGCCGTCGGCCGGGGGTGGACTGGCCCCGTGACCGGGCATGTCCACGGCGATCACCCGGGCCTGCCGGGCGGCCAGGTGCCGGGCCGGCGGCGCCATGAACTCGTGGTCGCAGCACCAGCCGTGCACCAGCAGGAAGGTGCCGCACCGACCCTGCCCGTACGTCCGGTACCGCATCCCGGCGGCCGTCTGCCCGTCCATCGTCGAACCTCCCCGGCGTGTGCGCAGCGTAATGGCGTTCTTCCACTTAAGCGCGCCCACCCGGTTTCGACGCGGCGTATTGTTCCTTTTGGCACGCCTGGACCTTTTCGTGGGTACGGCCAGCAGGGGGACGGGAGCCGACGGTGGACGGGCGGATCGAGGAGTTCTTCGTCGGCCTCACTGCGGACCGTCCGGGGCGGTTGCCCACCGCACCCACCGGACTGCTCCGCTTCGACGTCGTCGCCGACGACGGGGAGACCGCCACCTGGTTCGTCCGGTTCGCCGACGGGCGGGCCCGGGTCACCCGGACCGGGGACCACCCCGACTGCACGGTGGAGATCCGGCCGGAGGCGTTCGTCCGGCTGCTGGCCGGCCGGGACAACACGGTGGCGATGCTGCTACGCGGCGACGTCTCGGTCGCCGGCGACCTGGCCCTGCTGTTCACCTTCCGGCGGCTGCTGCCGGTGCCCGCCGACAGCGCCGGCACCGAACCGGCCCCCGAACTGGTCCGGGACACCACCCCCAGCTTCATCGGACTGGACGAGGTCACAAGCGTATTCGCCGGCAACATATTCATGATCAGCGCCCAGAACGGGGACGTGTCGGCGGCGCCGACCACCCCGCTCGGGCTCTTCTCCTTCGACACCCGGTTCCTGTCGACCTGGCGGCTGACCGTCAACTCCGAATCCCTCTCGGTGCTCTCCGTCGACGACGTCGCCACCTACGAGGCCAAGTTCGGGCTGGTCCCCGGGGAACCCACCCACTACGTCAACGCCACCACCTCCGTGCTGCGCCACCGCTGGGTGGGGCCGGAGTTCGAAGAGGAGATCACCCTGTTCAACTACGCGCCGGAGCCGGTGCGGTACGTCGTCCGGCTCGACGCGGGAGCGGACTTCGCCGAGGTACTGGAGGTCCGCGACGGCTTCCGCCGGGCCCGGCCGGTGACGGCCACCATCGCCGAGAACGCGCTCCGGCTGCACTACAAGCGGAGCAGCCTGCACCGCGAGACGGTGATCACCTCCAGCACACCTGCCGAGTTCGACGAGCACGGGCTGACCTGGACGTTCACCGTGGCGTCGCACGGCACCTGGTCCACCCGGCTGCGGGTGCTCGCCCTCCTGCGCGACCTGCACCGCCGCGACCTGCGGGAACGGCTGACCAGCTCGGCCGGCCGCAGCCACCACCGGCGGGGCCGGGACATCGCCGCCCGGACCGCCGGGGTGCCCCGGCTGCGCGCCGACCACAAACCGTTACAGCAGGCGTACGAGTACGGCATCCGGGACCTGGCCGCGTTGCACTACCCCGGGCTGAACTTCCAGGCCGCCCTGCCCGCCACCGGGCTGCCCTGGTCGATGGCCCTACTCGGCCGGGAGAGCCTGGTCAGCAGCTTCCAGGCGCTGCCCTTCATGCCCGACCGGGCGGTCAACACGCTGCGCATCCTGGCGCTGAGCCAGGGCGTCCGGCAGGACCCGTTCCGGGGCGAACAACCCGGCAAGATCGTCCAGGAGAGCCGGTACGGCGACTCCGGCGCGTTCAACGACACCCCGGAGGCCGCCAGCTTCACCGCGGCCGACACCACCGCCCTCTTCGTCATCCTGCTCGACGAGTACGAACGCTGGACCGGCGACGAGGAACTGGTACGCCGGTTCGAGTTCGAGGTCCGGGCCGCCATCGGCTGGCTCGGCTCCGACGCCGACCCGACCGGCACCGGCTACGTCTGGTCCACCCGCCACCCGACCCGGACCGGGCTGCAGAACGAGAGCTGGCGCAACTCCGCCGACGCGGTCTGCTTCCACGACGGCCGTTCGCCCACCTTCCCGCTGGCGATCTGCGAGATCCAGGGATACGCCTACGAAGCCCGCCGACGGGCCGCCCGGATGGCCCGCCGCTTCTGGGCCGATCCGGCCTGGGCCGACCGGCTGGAACGCGACGCCGCCGGGCTGCGGGAGCGGTTCGACAGGGATTTCTGGCTGCCCGAACGCGGCCACTACGCGGTGGCGGTGCAGCTCGACGGCACCCCACTGGACTCGCTGACGTCCAACATCGGACAGTTGTTCTGCACCGGCATAGTCGCCCCCCACCGCGCCGAACAGATGGTGGCGCACCTGTTCTCACCGGCGCTGTACTCCGGCTGGGGCATCCGCACCCTGGCCAGCACGGCGGCCGAGTACAACCCGCTCGGCCACCACACCGGCGCGATCTGGCCCTGGGAGAACTCGCTTATCGCCTGGGGGCTGCGCCGGGCCGGTTTCCGGACCCATGCCGCCCGGGTCGCCACCGGGCTGCTCGACGCCGCCCGGCACTTCCAGGGCCGGCTGCCGGCGTACCTCACCGGCTACGACCGGGCCATCACCCACGTCCCCGTCCCGCACGGCTTCACCGACAGCCCGTACGCGCCGTCGGCCGGAGCGCCCCTGATGCTGCTCCGTACGCTGCTCGGCCTCGAACCGTACGAGGACCATCTCGCCGTCGACGCCGCCGTGCCGGAGGAGCTGGGGCAGATCGAACTGCTCGACATCAGGGGCCGCTGGGGGTACGCCGACGCCCTCGGCCGGGGCCGCCCCTTCCGCGACCGCCCCACCCGGTAGCGCCTCCGGCGGAGTCAGTCCAGGGTGGGGAACCAGAGGGCGATCTCGCGCTTGGCGCTGTCGGTGGAGTCCGAGGCGTGCACCAGGTTCTCCCGGTTGGACAGCGACAGGTCGCCCCGGATCGTGCCGGCGGCGGCCTTACGGCCGTCGGTGCTACCGATCATCGCGCGGACCACCTCGATCACCTGGTCGCCGGAGAGCACCAGCGACACCAGCGGCCCGCTCGTCATGAACGTCTTCAGCGGCGGGTAGAACGGCTTGTCCACGTGCTCGGCGTAGTGCTGGTCGGCGAACCCGCCGTCCAGCGTCCGGGTCTCCAGCGCGTCGATCCGCAGGCCCTTGCGCTCGAAGCGGGAGATGATCTCGCCGACCAGGCCACGGCGCACCGCGTCCGGCTTGATCAGTACGAGAGTGCGCTCATCCGGGCTGCTGCTGGACACGCTGGGTTCCTCCTGTGCGCACAAGGCGGTTCGGCTGGGTACGGTCAGCCTAGCGACCCGGTACCGGCACCGGCGCGGCGGCTGCTCTTTCCCTCGGTCGCCGTCCGGCCTAGCCTGGCTCTGACCCCTGGGAGGTCCACTGTGGCGAATGGCGGGAACCGCACCATCGCGCCGGTACGCAAGCTGATCGCCGCGGTGCTCGGCACCGTGGCCACCTTCGTCGTCCTGTTCGGGCTGGGCATGACCAGCTGGGCCATCGTCGCGCTGGGCGTGGCCCTGGTGGTGCTCGCCATCGCCCTGGCCACCGTGCGCGGCGGCGGGCGCACCTGGGTGGTCGGCGTCGGCCACGTGCACAGCGCCTCCGAGCCACCCACCCAGTACGCCTTCGGCCGCTGCGAGCTGCAACTGGTGATCGACGCGCCGGGTCTGCCGCCCCGGTCCAAGAAGATCATCGAGCCCCGGGTGCCGGTGGCGAAGTGGCCGTCGCTGGGGCAGACCCTGCCGATCCGGGTGGCCCTGGACGACCAGCGGCACGTCCGGGTCCTCTGGGACGAGGTGCCGACCCACACCGAGTCCGCCACGAGCATGGCCGACCTGCCACCCGAGTACGGTGGGGCCGAGCCCCTCGACGACCTGCTGATCCAGCAGGAGGCCCCGCCGTGGGCGGGCCGGACGGCCGACGACGAGTTCCGGGACGACCTGCGCGATCCGCCGCCCACCGACCCGCTGCCCGACGACCCCCGGCGGCCGGAGTCGCCCCATCCCGAGCCGGCACGGGCCGAGCCACTGCGCGACGACGTCGAGGTGCTGACCGACGAGCGGAAGCCGCTTGTGGTACACCAGCGGCCCGGCCGCCCGGTGGTGCTGGAGGGCACCGTGGTCGAGCAGCCGACCGCCGGTGGACTGCCCCGTCGGGCCACGGTCACCGCCGCGCCCACCCCCCGCCCACCCGCCGAGGAACGGTTCGACGAGCCGATCCTCGACCCGGTCGACGTCCCGCTGGACGCTCCCCCCACCACCGAGGACCGGCTCGACCCGGAGCTGGACGAGGCGATCTTCGGGTACGACCCGACCACCGCGCCGGAGGACCAGGACGACCTGGCCGCCCCGATCAGCGGCGTCGGGCTGACCCTGCTGGTCACCGACCTGTCCCGGTCCCTGGAGTTCTACCGTGACAAGCTCGGCTTCGAGGAGTTCGACAGGGGCACCGGCAACGCGGTGCTCGCCTCCGGGGCGACCCGGCTGGTGCTGCGCGAGGTGACCGGGGCGGCCCCGATGAGCCGCCGGCTGGTCCACGTCAACCTGGAGGTGGACGACATCGAGGCGGCCTACCGGCGGCTCAAGGACACCGGCCTTCGGTTCACCTACGCGCCCCGGGTGGTCAACCGGGGCACCAGGGTGGAGGTGTGGGCCGCCGCCTTCCGTGACCCGGACGGGCACGGCATCGCACTTACCCAGTGGCGGGAACGCGCCGACGCCTGACCCCGCTCAGCCGAGGATGACCCGCCGCACGTGCAGCGCGTACGCCCACACCAGGGCGAAGATGACCCCGAGCCCGAACAGCGACCAGTGCAGCAGGCCGGCGAGCAGCAGCAGCCCCTGGAGCACGGTGCCCGCCGACCAGGCCCACCGGCGGCGCATCAGGCCGGCCAGCACCACCGCCGCCACGGCCAGCGTCACGGTGGCCGCGATCGCCGCTCCGCCGAAGTGCCCACCGACCACCCGGATCGGCTGGATGGCGAGCAGCAGGACCAGCGCCTCCAACCCGAGCGTCCCGGCACCGAGGCCCCGGACGGCCGCCTCGGGGTTGCGCAGCCCGGAACCCCGGGTGGCCGGGTCCGGGCGGTCCGGGACCGGCCCGGTCATCGCTTCAGCAGCCGTCGGGCGTCGGCCACCGTCACCACCGACCCGGTGACCAGCACCCCCACCCCGGACAACTCCCCCGGGACGTCGTACTCGGCCTCGGCGACGGCCGCCTCGATGGCGTCCGGCATGTCGGCGGCGACCTGGACCCGGTCCGGTCCGAAGACCTCCCGGGCCAGCTCGGCCAGCTCGTCGACGGGCATCGCCCGGGGCGAGCTGGCGCGGGTGACGACCAGCGAGTCGAGCACCGGCTCCAGCAGCTCCAGCAGACCGGCGGCGTCCTTGTCGCCGAGCACGGCGAGCACCCCGACCAGCTTGCTGAACGCGAACTCCTCCTGGAGCGCGGTGACCGTGGCGGCCATCCCGTGCGGGTTGTGCGCCCCGTCCAGCAGCACCGTCGGGGCGTTGCGGACCTTCTCCAGCCGCCCCGGGGAACTGGTCGAGGCGAAGCCCTCCCGCACGGCGTCGATGTCGAGCTGCCGCTTCGCCCCGGCCCCGAGGAACGCCTCGACGGCGGCCAGCGCCACCGCCGCGTTCTGCGCCTGGTGCGCGCCGTGCAGCGGCACGAACACCTCCTCGTACACGCCGCCGAGGCCCTGGATGGTCAGCACCTGGCCGCCGACGGCGACCGCCCGGCGCAGCACCCCGAACTCCGCGCCCTCCCGGGCGACGGTGGCGCCGACCTCGGCGCACCGCTCCAGGATCGGCCGGGCCGCCTCCTCCTCCTGCGCGGCGGCGATCACCGTCGCGCCGGGGTGGATGATGCCGGCCTTGTGCAGGGCGATGTCCTCCAGGGTGTCGCCGAGCCACTCGGTGTGGTCCAACCCGATCGGGGTGAGCACCGCCACCCCGGCCTGGAGCACGTTGGTGGCGTCCTCGGCACCGCCCAGCCCCACCTCCACCACGGCCACGTCGACAGGCGCGTCGGCGAACGTGGCGAAGGCCAGCGCCGTGGTCAGGTCGAAGTAGGTGAGCGGCTCGGCGGACCGCTGGTCGACCAGGTCGGCCAGCGGCTTCACCTCGCGGTACGTGGCGACGAAGCGTTCCTCGCCGACCGGTTCCCCGTCCAGGCTGATCCGCTCCCGGACGGTCTCCAGGTGCGGGCTGGTGTAGCGGCCGGTGTGCAGGCCGAAGGCCCGCAGCAGCGAGTCGATCATTCGGGCCGTGGACGTCTTGCCGTTGGTCCCGGTGAGATGGATCGACGGGTACGCCCGCTGCGGGCTGCCCAGCAGGTCGAGCAGCATCTCGATGCGGTCCAGCTCGAAGTGCATCCGGGTGAACCCGCGTGCGGCCAGCTCGGCGTCGACGGCGGCGAACTCGCCCCGCCCGGCCCCGGGCCGGCTGGTCTGGTCGGTACGGTCGGTCACGAGGGAAGCGCCTCCAGAGCGGCGTCGATGCGGATCAGGTCGGCCTCGGCCACCGCCAGCCGGTCACGGATCTTGGCGACCACCGGCTCGGGCGCCTTCCCGACGAACGCCGGGTTGTCGAGCTTCGCGCGGGCCTGCGCGACCTCCTTCTCGGCGGTCGCCCGGTCCTTGGTGAGCCGGGCCCGCTCGGCGGCCACGTCGATCGACCCCCGGGTGTCGAGCGCCACGCTTACCTCACCGGGCATGGCGAGGGTGGCGCTGGCCTGGAAGTCGTCGGCCGGGGCGTCCAGTCGGACCAGGGATCGGACAAGCGGCTCGTGCGCCGAGATCCCCGCCCCGGCGAGCCCGTCCAGCCGGGCGGCCACCCGCTGGGTCGGCCGCAGCCCCTGGTCGGAGCGGAACCGCCGGATCTCGGTCACCACCCCCTGGACGGTGCCGACCTCACGCTCCGCGGCGTCGTCCACAAGCGTACGGTCGGCGACCGGCCAGGCCGCCGTCACGACCGTCCCGCCGCCGGTGAGCGCGGTCCACAGCTCCTCGGTGACGAACGGGATCACCGGGTGCAGCAGCCGCAGCAACTGGTCCAGCACGTACCCGAGGACCCGGCGGGTGGCGTCGGCGGCCGGCCCACCCTCGGCGAGCACCGGCTTGGCCAGCTCCACGTACCAGTCGCAGACGTCGTCCCAGGCGAAGTGGTAGAGCAGATCACACACCTTCGCGAACTCGTACGCCTCGAACTGCTCGTCGACCTCGGCGGTGACGTGCGCGAGCCGGGACAGGATCCACCGGTCGACGGTGGAGAGCTGGTCGGCGGCCGGCAGCGGGCCGGTGGTGTGCGCGCCGTTGAGCAGGGCGAACCGGGTGGCGTTCCAGAGCTTGTTGCAGAAGTTGCGGGAGCCCTGGCACCAGTCCTCGCTGACCGGGACGTCCCCGCCCGGGTTCGCGCCCCGGGCCAGGGTGAACCGGGTGGCGTCGGCGCCGTACCTGTCGACCCAGTCCAGCGGGTCGACCACGTTGCCGAACGATTTCGACATCTTCTTGCCGTGCTGGTCGCGGACCATGCCGTGCAGGGCGACCGTGTCGAACGGCTGCCGGCCGTCCATCGCGTACAGGCCGAACATCATCATCCGGGCGACCCAGAAGAAGAGGATGTCGTAGCCGGTGACCAGCACGCTGGTCGGGTAGAACTTCGCCAGGTCCGGGGTCTGCTCCGGCCAGCCGAGGGTGGAGAACGGCCACAGGCCGCTGGAGAACCAGGTGTCCAGGACGTCCTCGTCCTGCCGCCAGCCCTCGCCGGTGGGCGGCGTCTCGTCCGGGCCGACGCAGACGATCTCGCCCGCCGGGCCGTACCAGACCGGGATCCGGTGGCCCCACCAGAGCTGCCGGGAGATGCACCAGTCGTGCATGTTGTCGACCCAGGCGAAGTAGCGCTTGGCCAGCTCGGCCGGCTCGATCTTCACCCGGCCGTCACGCACCGCGTCGCCGGCCGCCTTGGCCAGCGGGGTGGTGTCGACGAACCACTGCAACGACAGCCGGGGCTCGACAGTGGTGCCGCACCGCGAGCAGTGCCCCACCGCGTGCAGGTACGGCCGCTTCTCGGCCACGATCCGGCCCTGCTCGCGCAGCGCGGCGACGATCGCCGGGCGGGCCTCGTACCGGTCCAGGCCCTGGAACGGGCCGGGCGCGGTGACGACGCCCCGCTCGTCCATGATCGTCAGGGCGGGCAGGTCGTGCCGCTGGCCGATCTCGAAGTCGTTCGGGTCGTGCGCCGGGGTCACCTTGACCATGCCGGTGCCGAACGTCGGGTCGACGTGCTCGTCGGCGACGATCGGGATGCGCCGGCCGGTCAGCGGCACCTCGACCTCGGTGCCGATCAGGTGCCGGTACCGCTCGTCGTCGGGGTGCACGGCCACGGCGGTGTCGCCCAGCATCGTCTCGGCCCGGGTGGTGGCGACCACCACGTCGTCGCTGTACCGGATCGAGACCAGCTCGCCCTCGTCGTCGGTGTGCTCCACCTCGATGTCGGACAGCGCGGTCAGGCAGCGCGGACACCAGTTGATGATCCGGTTGGCCCGGTAGATCAACCCGTCGTCGTAGAGCTTCTTGAACATGGTCTGCACGGCCCGGGACAGGCCCTCGTCCATGGTGAAGCGCTCGCGGTCCCAGTCGACCGAGTCGCCGAGCCGGCGCATCTGGCCGAGGATCGCGCCACCGGACTCGGCCTTCCACTGCCAGACCCGCTCGACGAACTTCTCCCGGCCGAGATCGTGCCGGGACAGCCCCTGACCGGCGAGTTGCCGCTCCACCACGTTCTGGGTGGCGATGCCGGCGTGGTCCATCCCGGGCAGCCAGAGAGCCTCGTACCCCTGCATCCGCTTGCGGCGCACCAGGGCGTCCTGGACGGTGTGGTCCAGGGCATGGCCCATGTGCAGCACGCCTGTGACGTTCGGCGGGGGGATGACGATGGTGAAGGGCGGCTTGTCGCTCTGTGCCGACGCCCGGAAGTGGCCGGCGGCTACCCACTGCTCGTACCGTCGCTGCTCTACCTCGCCGGGCTGGTACTGGCCGGCTAGGGTCGGGGCGTCGGGGCGTCGGGCATCGAGTCTCTCGGTCACCTGCGAAAGTCTACGGAGCGCTTCCGCGGACCTGACGTGCGCCACCTGTCATTCGCGTACGGTGGCGAACATGTCCGACGCACATCTCACCGAGCGTCAGCTCATCGAGGGGCCGGAGCCGGTCGAACTGACCGACGAACCCATCCGGTTGAGCAACCACGACCCGCAGCACGGTCCGCAGACCGGGGCCCCGGTGTCCCGACGCCGCCGGATCGTGCTGACGGTCGCCCTCGTCGTCGGCCTGGCCGGCGCCGGGGCACTCGGCACCGCCGGCTGGCGTATCGCCCAGGAGAAGGACGTCCGGCTCGGCACACCGGAGCAGGTGGCCGGTCTCACCCGTGACGACTCGGACCGGGCCCGCAGCACCGCCGACTACCTGCGCAGCGGCTTCGCCGCCGACATCGAGCTGGACCGCAGCATCGGTACGGTCTACCGCGACCCGGCCGACGAGAAGCGGGCGGTGCTGTTCTTCGGCGGCACCACCCTGCTCTGGCAGCCGGAACGTGACCTGGACAGCCTCTTCGGTCTGATGGCCGACGAGACCGGTCGGGTGACCGACCTGCGTGAGGTGCCCGCCGGAAGGTACGGCGGCGTGATGAAGTGCGGCCGGACCAGTGGCGACGGTGGCGACTTCGCGGTCTGCGGGTGGGCCGATCACGGCAGTGTGGCGATGGGTATGTTCGCCAACCGTTCCGTCGACGA
Organism: Micromonospora sp. NBC_00421; assembly: GCF_036017915.1. NCBI lineage: Bacteria > Bacillati > Actinomycetota > Actinomycetes > Micromonosporales > Micromonosporaceae > Micromonospora > Micromonospora sp. NBC_00421. Next base: position 5,517 of record NZ_CP107929.1, on the reverse strand, counting down.
GTCGGCTGGCCTCTTCCGTCAACTCCGCGACGGCGTCCAGACCCGGAACTGAGACCCTTCTTCCCGCTCACCCACCGGGGGTGGCAACGGCACGGGTAATATGCGAGTAGGCCCACCCCGTACGGGGTGGGCCTACTCGTAATGGTTGTCCGGCGGTGTCCTACTCTCCCACACCCTCCCGAGTGCAGTACCATCGGCGCTGGAGGGCTTAGCTTCCGGGTTCGGAATGTGACCGGGCGTTTCCCCTCCGCCATGACCGCCGTAACTCTATGAACATATCAACACACGCGCGGGCTGGTCGTGTGACCAGTCGGGGTGTTTGCTTGTTCAGAGTTGCACAGTGGACGCGTAGCAGCTTCGTAGTCAAGTCCTCGGCCTATTAGTACCGGTCAACTGAACCCGTTACCGGGCTTACATTTCCGGCCTATCAACCCAGTCGTCTAGCTGGGGGCCTTACCCCACCATAGGTGGGTGGGATACCTCATCTTGAAGCAGGCTTCCCGCTTAGATGCTTTCAGCGGTTATCCCTTCCGAACGTAGCTAACCAGCCGTGCCCCTGGCGGGACAACTGGCACACCAGAGGTTCGTCCGTCCCGGTCCTCTCGTACTAGGGACAGCCCTTCTCAAGTATCCTACGCGCACGGCGGATAGGGACCGAACTGTCTCACGACGTTCTAAACCCAGCTCGCGTACCGCTTTAATGGGCGAACAGCCCAACCCTTGGGACCTGCTACAGCCCCAGGATGCGACGAGCCGACATCGAGGTGCCAAACCATCCCGTCGATATGGACTCTTGGGGAAGATCAGCCTGTTATCCCCGGGGTACCTTTTATCCGTTGAGCGACACCGCTTCCACTCGCAAGTGCCGGATCACTAGTCCCGACTTTCGTCCCTGCTCGACCTGTCAGTCTCACAGTCAAGCTCCCTTGTGTACTTGCACTCAACACCTGATTGCCAACCAGGCTGAGGGAACCTTTGGGCGCCTCCGTTACCCTTTAGGAGGCAACCGCCCCAGTTAAACTACCCACCAGACACTGTCCCTGAACCGGATAACGGTCCGAAGTTAGATACCCAAATCAACCAGAGTGGTATTTCAAGATTGCCTCCACCCATACTGGCGTACAGGTTTCACTGGCTCCCACCTATCCTACACAAGCCCATTCAGATACCAATGTCAAGCTATAGTAAAGGTCCCGGGGTCTTTCCGTCCTGCCGCGCGTAACGAGCATCTTTACTCGTACTGCAATTTCGCCGGGCCTGTGGTTGAGACAGTGGGGAAGTCGTTACGCCATTCGTGCAGGTCGGAACTTACCCGACAAGGAATTTCGCTACCTTAGGATGGTTATAGTTACCACCGCCGTTTACTGGCGCTTAAGTTCTCCGCCTCGCCCCGAAAGGCTAACAGGTCCCCTTAACGTTCCAGCACCGGGCAGGCGTCAGTCCATATACATCGAATTACTTCTTCGCATGGACCTGTGTTTTTAGTAAACAGTCGCTTCCCCCTGCTCTCTGCGGCCATACAACGCTCCACCCGCATGGGGCTTCACGTCTCCGGCCCCCCTTCTCCCTAAGTTACGGGGGCAATTTGCCGAGTTCCTTAACCACAGTTCGCCCGATCGCCTCGGTATTCTCTACCTGACCACCTGTGTCGGTTTGGGGTACGGGCCGCTAAGAACTCGCTAGAGGCTTTTCTCGGCAGCATAGGATCACTGACTTCACCTGAATCGGCTCGGCATCACGTCTCAGCCCTGTGCACCGCGGATTTGCCTACGGCACGGCCTACACGCTTACCCCGGCACAACCACCGGCCGGGCTCAGCTACCTTCCTGCGTCACCCCATCGCTTGACTACTACCTACCAGGTTCCCACGCTCCCCGTTCTTGGTCCGAAGACCGCCAACAGTTCGGGCAGTTAGCACAATAAGGTTCATCACGGGCGCTCTTTCGCGGGTACGGGAATATCAACCCGTTGTCCATCGACTACGCCTCTCGGCCTCGCCTTAGGTCCCGACTCACCCAGGGCGGATTAGCCTGGCCCTGGAACCCTTGGTCATCCGGCGGAAGGGTTTCTCACCCTTCTTTCGCTACTCATGCCTGCATTCTCACTCGTGCCGCGTCCACAACTGGGTCACCCCGCTGCTTCACCCCCGGCACGACGCTCCCCTACCCATCCACACACCTGCACCAGATATCAAGACCTGGCGAAGTATCATGTGAATGCCACAGCTTCGGCGGTGTGCTTGAGCCCCGCTACATTGTCGGCGCGGAACCACTTGACCAGTGAGCTATTACGCACTCTTTAAAGGATGGCTGCTTCTAAGCCAACCTCCTGGTTGTCTATGCGACCCCACATCCTTTTCCACTTAGCACACGCTTAGGGGCCTTAGCTGGTGATCTGGGCTGTTTCCCTCTCGACTACGAAGCTTATCCCCCGCAGTCTCACTGCCGCGCTCTCACTTACCGGCATTCGGAGTTTGGCTGATTTCGGTAAGCTTGTGGGCCCCCTAGACCATCCAGTGCTCTACCTCCGGCAAGAAACACGCGACGCTGCACCTAAATGCATTTCGGGGAGAACCAGCTATCACGGAGTTTGATTGGCCTTTCACCCCTAACCACAGGTCATCCCCCAACTTTTCAACGTTGGTGGGTTCGGCCCTCCACGCGGTCTTACCCGCGCTTCAGCCTGCCCATGGCTAGATCACTCCGCTTCGGGTCTAGAACATGCGACTACGACGCCCTATTCAGACTCGCTTTCGCTACGGCTCCCCCACACGGGTTAACCTCGCCACATGCCACTAACTCGCAGGCTCATTCTTCAAAAGGCACGCCGTCACCCCGCAAGGCTCCGACGGATTGTAGGCGAACGGTTTCAGGTACTATTTCACTCCCCTCCCGGGGTACTTTTCACCATTCCCTCACGGTACTCGTCCGCTATCGGTCACCAGGAAGTATTTAGGCTTACCAGGTGGTCCTGGCAGATTCACGGCAGATTTCAGGGGTCCGCCGCTACTCGGGAACACCCACAGAAGGTCAGCAACTTTCACCTACCGGACTCTCACCGACTACGGTCAGCCATTCCAGACTGTTCGGCTAGCCACTGACTTGATAACTCCTCGAACAAGTGTCAGCCTGTTCAGCAGGGTCCCACAACCCCGACTACGCAACCCCTGACAGGTATCACACGCAACCGGTTTAGCCTCAATCCGCTTTCGCTCGCCACTACTCACGGAATCACTATTTGTTTTCTCTTCCTACGGGTACTGAGATGTTTCACTTCCCCGCGTTCCCCCCATACACCCTATGTGTTCAGGTGCAGGTGACACCACATGACTGGTGCCAGGTTTCCCCATTCGGACACCCTGGGATCACAGCTTGGTTGACAGCTCCCCCAGGCCTATCGCGGCCTCCCACGTCCTTCATCGGCTCCTGGTGCCAAGGCATCCACCGTTCGCCCTTGACAACTTGACCACAAAGATGCTCGCGTCCACTGTGCAATTCTCAACAAACAACCAACCCACAACCCACAGCCCCACACCAAACAGCCCCCCACAGGGAACCCGGTATGCGAGACCAGGCCATGCCTGGCACCCCCCCGACAAGCATCACGCCCGTCAACGAGGCTCCGAAACAACAACCCGAGAGTTGTTCCTTCAGGACCCAACAGGGTGCTCTACATCCCTCCCCAGCCGCACCAACCCGACCGTTCCCACCACCCCGAAGAGCAGCTGTACTAGATCATCACGGCCGTTGCCAGGAACGAACTCACCAGTGTCTCCGCCATTCGAGCACCCCAACCCAACATGTGCAGGTCGCGGGCTCCATACCAGCTTTCACTGGATGGTGCTCCTTAGAAAGGAGGTGATCCAGCCGCACCTTCCGGTACGGCTACCTTGTTACGACTTCGTCCCAATCGCCAGCCCCACCTTCGACGGCTCCCTCCACAAGGGTTGGGCCACCGGCTTCGGGTGTTGCCGACTTTCGTGACGTGACGGGCGGTGTGTACAAGGCCCGGGAACGTATTCACCGCAGCGTTGCTGATCTGCGATTACTAGCGACTCCGACTTCACGGGGTCGAGTTGCAGACCCCGATCCGAACTGAGACCGGCTTTTTGGGATTCGCTCCACCTCACGGTATCGCAACCCATTGTACCGGCCATTGTAGCATGCGTGAAGCCCTGGACATAAGGGGCATGATGACTTGACGTCATCCCCACCTTCCTCCGAGTTGACCCCGGCAGTCTTCGATGAGTCCCCGCCATAACGCGCTGGCAACATCGAACGAGGGTTGCGCTCGTTGCGGGACTTAACCCAACATCTCACGACACGAGCTGACGACAGCCATGCACCACCTGTGACCGCCCCCGAAGGACCTGCCATCTCTGACAGTTTTGCGGCCATGTCAAACCCAGGTAAGGTTCTTCGCGTTGCATCGAATTAATCCGCATGCTCCGCCGCTTGTGCGGGCCCCCGTCAATTCCTTTGAGTTTTAGCCTTGCGGCCGTACTCCCCAGGCGGGGCGCTTAATGCGTTAGCTGCGGCACAGGAAACCGGAGAGGCCCCCCACACCTAGCGCCCAACGTTTACAGCGTGGACTACCAGGGTATCTAATCCTGTTCGCTCCCCACGCTTTCGCTCCTCAGCGTCAGTATCGGCCCAGAGACCCGCCTTCGCCACCGGTGTTCCTCCTGATATCTGCGCATTTCACCGCTACACCAGGAATTCCAGTCTCCCCTACCGAACTCTAGCCTGCCCGTATCGACCGCAGGCTTGGGGTTGAGCCCCAAGTTTTCACGGTCGACGCGACAAGCCGCCTACGAGCTCTTTACGCCCAATAAATCCGGACAACGCTCGCACCCTACGTCTTACCGCGGCTGCTGGCACGTAGTTGGCCGGTGCTTCTTCTGCAGGTACCGTCACTTACGCTTCGTCCCTGCTGAAAGAGGTTTACAACCCGAAGGCCGTCATCCCTCACGCGGCGTCGCTGCATCAGGCTTCCGCCCATTGTGCAATATTCCCCACTGCTGCCTCCCGTAGGAGTCTGGGCCGTGTCTCAGTCCCAGTGTGGCCGGTCGCCCTCTCAGGCCGGCTACCCGTCGTCGCCTTGGTAGGCCATCACCCCACCAACAAGCTGATAGGCCGCGAGCCCATCCCAGGCCGAAAAACTTTCCACCACCCACCATGCGGAAGGAGGTCATATTCGGTATTAGCCCCCGTTTCCGAGGGTTATCCCAAAGCCTAGGGCAGGTTACTCACGTGTTACTCACCCGTTCGCCGCTCGAGTACCCCGAAGGGCCTTTCCGCTCGACTTGCATGTGTTAAGCACGCCGCCAGCGTTCGTCCTGAGCCAGGATCAAACTCTCCAACAAAAACTTGTTGAACAATCCATCCCGACAACAAACAAATGTTGCCAAAGGAATCCCCACCGAACAAACCCGAAAGTCTGCCCAGCGCGGGGTATAAATCATCATTGGCACTGGCTTATCAAGCACCCTGTTGAGTTCTCAAAGAACAACCACAC